>NZ_JBIVTU010000009.1:163127-205920 GCF_044756845.1 Streptomyces sp. NPDC091416 | reverse complement strand
CGGGGGGGCGACCCAGGCCGCGGGGGCCGGGTGCGCGCCCCGGGCGCGGCGGCCCGCGTCGGGCGGGGAGCCGGGGGGGGGGGGGGCGGGGGCGGGGCCCCGCCCCCCACGCCGGTCGCCGGTGAGGGCGCCGGGCCGGTTACTCCCCGCCCTTTTGGACGAACGACCGAACGAAATCCTCGGCATTGGCCTCGAGGACGTCATCGATCTCGTCGAGGACGTCGTCCACGTCGTCGCTGAGCTTCTCCTGTCGCTCCTTGAGGTCCTCGGAGCCCTGCGCCTCCTGGGCCTGCTCCTCGGCCTCCTCGGTGGAGCGCGTCGCCTTCTGCTGTCCGCCGCCGGTGTCCTTGGTCGCCATATAGCTCACCCCGCTCGGTTCGAAGCACTTGATCAGACCCTACCTACGAGGTCCGACATTGGCCCGGTACTTGTCTCAACGTCCGGAGGTCATCGGAATGATTCCCCACCGGCGGCCCTTTCAGCCGCCCTGCAGCACCCGGACCAGCTCTTCCGCCGTACGGCAGCGGTCCAGGAGTGCCTTGACGTGGTCGCGGGTGCCCCGCAGCGGCTCCATCGTGGGGACCCGCTGCAGCGAGTCATGGCCCGGCAGGTCGAAGATGACCGAGTCCCAGGAGGCCGCTGCCACGTCGTCCGCGTACTGCTCCAGGCAGCGACCGCGGAAATACGCCCTGGTGTCCTCCGGAGGCGCTGTACGGGCCTTCTCGACCTCGTTCTCGTCCAGCAGGCGCTTCATCCTGCCCCGGGCCACCAGGCGGTTGTAGAGGCCCTTCTCGGGCCGTACGTCGGCGTACTGCAGGTCCACCAGGTGCAGGCGGGGCGCGTCCCAGTCCAGGCTGTCGCGGCGGCGGTAGCCCTCCATGAGCTCCCGCTTGGCGATCCAGTCCAGCTCGCGGGACAGGCTCATCGGATCGTTCTCCAGCCGGTTGAGCGTGTCCTCCCAGCGGATCAGGATGTCCTTGGTCTGCTCGTCGGCATCCGCCCCGTACCGCTCCTCGACGTACTTGCGGCCCAGCTCGAAGTACTCCATCTGGAGCTGGACAGCGGTGAGTGTCCGGCCGCTGCGCAGAGTGATCAGCTGCTGGAGGTCCGGGTCGTGGGAGACCTGGTGGAGGGTGCGCACGGGCTGGTCGACGGCCAGGTCGACATTGATGAAGCCGTCCTCGATCATGGAGAGGACCAGCGAGGTGGTGCCCAGCTTGAGGTAGGTGGAGATCTCCGAGAGGTTCGCGTCCCCGATGATCACATGGAGCCGGCGGTACTTCTCGGCGTCGGAGTGGGGCTCGTCGCGCGTGTTGATGATGGGGCGCTTGAGGGTGGTCTCCAGGCCGACCTCGACCTCGAAGTAGTCGGCGCGCTGGCTGATCTGGAACCCGTGCTCGTGGCCGTCCTGGCCGATTCCGACCCGTCCCGCACCGGTGACGACCTGGCGCGAGACGAAGAACGGCGTCAGATGGCGCACGATGTCGGAGAACGGGGTCTCGCGCTTCATCAGGTAGTTCTCGTGCGTGCCGTACGAGGCGCCCTTGTTGTCGGTGTTGTTCTTGTACAGATGGATCGGCTGGGCGCCGGGCAGCTGGCCCGCGCGCTCGGCGGCCTCGGCCATGATCCGTTCGCCGGCCTTGTCCCAGAGGACCGCGTCCCTGGGACTGGTGATCTCCGGCGAGCTGTACTCGGGGTGCGCGTGGTCGACGTAGAGCCGCGCGCCGTTGGTGAGGATGACATTGGCCAGGCCGATGTCCTCATCGGTGAGCTGGCTGGAGTCGGCGGTCTCGCGGGCGAGGTCGAAGCCTCGCGCGTCGCGCAGCGGGTTCTCCTCCTCGAAGTCCCAGCGGGCGCGGCGCGCCCGGTGCATCGCCGCCGCGTAGGCGTTGACGATCTGGGACGAGGTGAGCATGGCATTGGCGTTGGGGTGACCTGGCACGGAGATCCCGTACTCGGTCTCGATGCCCATTACTCGCCGTACGGTCATGCGGCCCTCCTTGCCCGGCGGCGCTCCCTTCCGGGGCGACGCTCAAGTACCGCTGCTTTTCCGGTGCGTGCGCGGTTTGCCCGTTCCCGCACTGCGCGACCGGGCGGTACGCCAGAGCCTAGAGCGCCTCTGTGCCGGTGGGGAGATCAATTACGTCATTACTGCGGTGTCGTGAGAGCTGTCCGGAAAGCAACCGGCTGCGGATGCCCGGCCGGGCATCCGCAGCCGGTCTGCGTTCTAGAGGTACTGCCCGGTATTCGCCACCGTGTCGATGGAGCGACCGGTGTCGGCGCCCTGCTTTCCGGTGACGAGTGTGCGGATGAAGACGATCCGCTCACCCTTCTTGCCGGAGATCCTGGCCCAGTCGTCCGGGTTGGTGGTGTTCGGCAGGTCCTCGTTCTCCTTGAACTCGTCCACACAGGCCTGGAGGAGATGGGAGACGCGCAGGCCCTTCTGGCCCTGCTCGAGGAAGGCCTTGATGGCCATCTTCTTGGCCCGGTCGACGATGTTCTGGATCATCGCGCCGGAGTTGAAGTCCTTGAAGTACAGGACTTCCTTGTCGCCGTTGGCGTACGTGACTTCGAGGAAGCGGTTCTCCTCGGACTCGGTGTACATCCGCTCGACGACCGACTGGATCATCGCGTGGGCCGCGGCCTCCTTGGAGCCGGTGTGCTCGGCCAGATCGTCCGCGTGCAGGGGCAGCGAGGGCGTGAGGTACTTCGCGAAGATGTCCTTCGCGGCCTCGGCGTCGGGACGCTCGATCTTGATCTTCACATCGAGGCGGCCGGGGCGCAGGATCGCGGGGTCGATCATGTCCTCGCGGTTGGAGGCGCCGATGACGATGACGTTCTCCAGGCCCTCCACACCGTCGATCTCGGCGAGCAGCTGGGGGACGATGGTGTTCTCCACGTCCGAGCTGACACCGGATCCGCGGGTGCGGAAGAGGGACTCCATCTCGTCGAAGAAGACGATGACGGGGGTACCCTCACTCGCCTTCTCGCGGGCACGCTGGAAGACCAGGCGGATGTGGCGCTCGGTCTCACCGACGTACTTGTTGAGGAGCTCCGGACCCTTGATGTTGAGGAAGTAGCTCTTCCCGGCCGGCTGGCCGGTGACTTCGGCGACCTTCTTGGCAAGGGAGTTGGCCACGGCCTTGGCGATGAGCGTCTTGCCGCAGCCGGGCGGACCGTAGAGCAGGATGCCCTTCGGCGGCCGGAGCTCGTGTTCCTTGAAGAGGTCGGGGTGGAGGTAGGGGAGCTCGACCGCGTCGCGGATCAGCTCGATCTGGTCGCCCAGGCCACCGATCTTGTTGTAGTCGATGTCCGGGACTTCTTCGAGGACGAGCTCTTCGACCTCGCTCTTGGGAACGACTTCGTAGACGTAGCCGGACCTGGGTTCGAGCAGCAGGGCGTCGCCGGGACGGATGGTGATGTCCAGCAATGGCTCGGCGAGCCGCACCACCCGTTCCTCGTCGGTGTGCCCGACCACCAGGGCTCGTTCGCCGTCCTCAAGGATCTCCTTGAGGGTGACGATGTCCCCGGCCCGCTCGAATTCCATGGCGTCGACCACGTTGAGCGCTTCGTTGAGCATGACTTCCTGGCCGCGCCGGAGGTCTTCGAGCTCAACGCTGGGACTGATGTTCACCCGGAGCTTGCGGCCCCCGGTGAAGATGTCGCAGGTGCCGTCCTCGTTCGCCTGCAGGAACACACCGAAGCCGGCCGGCGGCTGTGCGAGCCGGTCGACCTCCTCCTTGAGGGCCACGATCTGGTCGCGGGCCTCGCGGAGTGTGCCGGCGAGCCGCTCGTTCTGCGCGGACACGCCTGCGAGGTTGGTCTGCAACTCAACAATCCGCTCTTCGAGAATCCTCGTATGACGCGGAGAGTCGGCGAGCTTACGTCGCAGGACGGCGATTTCCTGCTCGAGATAGGCGACCTGGCCGGCTGGGTCATCGGACCCCCGCCCGGGCCGGATGCCGCGGTTGATGTCGTCGTCGTGGGCTGCCACGGTCCTCACCTCCTCCAAGGGGAGCTGGACGCTTCCTGACCCTACCTGGGTGGGTGAAGATTGAAACCCCTAGATCACAAAGACTGTGGGGCGTGTCCGATCTTCACCCTTGCGCTCTCTCCCTCGTGTCAGGTGAATACCCACCCTTCAACCTCCGAAAGCGGCCGGTTGTATCGTCGAAGTGTTCAACACCCGTCAGGGCTGGCTTTTTTTGGTTCGGATACGCAGGAACGGCAGGAGAAATGACCGTGCAGCAGGACGCTCCCACCGGTAGCGGGACTCAGGATCTGGAGGTCTGGATCGACCAGGACCTCTGCACGGGGGACGGCATCTGCGTGCAGTACGCGCCGGAGGTGTTCGAGCTGGACATCGACGGGCTCGCCTATGTGAAGAGCGATCAGGACGAGCTCCTCCAGGACAAGGGCGCGACCACGCGGGTCCCGTTGCCGATCCTCCAGGACGTGGTCGACTCGGCCAAGGAGTGCCCGGGCGACTGCATTCATGTACGCCGCGTCTCGGACGGGGTCGAGGTCTTCGGTCCCGAGGCGGCCTGAGAACGGCCGGGGCGGGACGGCCGGCGGTCAGACGCCGGCGCCCGCCGGCTCCTGCGGCCGGCTGCTGCGCACGAAGGCGCCGTTGCGCCACTGCCAGGTGACCGTCTCCAGCTCGTCCGGGCAGCAGGAGGGCACCGAGGGCGAGGAGTAGCCGAGGAGCGTGGCGGAGATGACGCCGTCACGCACCGCGAAGTCGCCGACGCTCATCTTCTGGACGGGGTCCACCAGGGTCGCCACGATCCGCGGTGCGGCCCCGTTTCCCTGTGTGAGGACGTAGACGCCGCTGGGCGGGGTGCCTGATCCGGCCGCGCAGTGGACCACCGCGACGGTTTCCGGACGGCCGTCGCCGTCGAGGTCGCCGGGGGCCTTCTTGGCCACGGTGTGGCCTGCTCCGCCGCATTCGAGGGGGAAGTCCGCACGGGCCGGGTCTGGCGCGACGGCAGGGGCCGCGCCGTGCTGCGCCACGGTGCGGTGAGGCGTGGTGGAGGCCGAGGCGCGCGCGTCGGGCTGGAGCAGACCGGCTGCCGCGACGACGGCGGCCATGGCTGCTGCCGTGGCGAGCCAGTGCATCGGCGTGGTGTCGGTGTGCGCGAGGTCCGGGAGCGCGGAGGTCTGCACGCGGGATGTCTCCTGTGGTTCCTGTGGTGCGGAATGCCCGGAAGGCAGTGCCGTCGGCGGGACGTCGGCGGCGGGGTGGGGGTGGCCAGCATCGTGCCACACCTCACACGGCAGTGGAACGGTGGGGTCGCCACGGATCCCGCTGCGCGTTCACCGCGCACTCCCGGGCAACGAGAAGGCGCCGCCGCCGGGTTCCCGGGTCGGTCCGGGAACCCGGCGGCGGCGCCGGTACGTCGGGATGCGCGGCGAAGGCGCCGCTCGTGGACCGGACCGGCGGGCGGTCCGGTCCACGGGTGGTCTCAGTCGCGGGCGGCGGAGCCGCTCTGGCTGCCCGGGCCCGTGTAGTCCTCGCCGTAGGCGCCCTTGGAGGGACGGCGGCGGCGCGGCGGGGGCTGGACTCCGTCGGCCAGCCGGCGGGCGGTGACGAGGAATCCGGTGTGGCCGATCATGCGGTGGTCCGGGCGCACGGCGAGACCCTCGACGTGCCAGTTGCGGATCATCGACTCCCAGGGCTGCGGTTCGGCGAAGCAGCCGATCTCGCGGATGGACTCGACCGTCCGCGAGAGCTGGGTGGTGGTCGCCACGTACGCGCAGAGGATGCCGCCGGGGACGAGCGCCTTGGAGACGACGTCCAGGCACTCCCAGGGCGCGAGCATGTCCAGGACGACGCGGTCCACGTCGGTTTCCGTCAGGTTGTCCTGGAGGTCGCCGACGGTGAGCTGCCAGGCGGGGTGCGGGCTGCCGAAGTAGCGCTCGACGTTCTGCTGGGCGATCTCGGCGAAGTCCTCGCGGCGCTCGTAGGAGTGCAGCATGCCCTGCTCGCCGATGGCACGGAGCAGGAAGGTCGACAGTGCGCCGGATCCGACGCCGGCTTCCACGACGCGGGCGCCGGGGAAGATGTCGCCGAAGGCCAGGATCTGCCCCGCGTCCTTGGGGTAGACCACGGCGGCGCCGCGGGGCATGGACAGGACGTAGTCGGGGAGCAGGGGGCGCAGCGCCAGGTAGACGACGTTTCCCGTGGTACGGACAACACTGCCCTCGGGAGCACCGATCAGCTCGTCGTGCGAGAAAGAACCCTTGTGGGTGTGGAAGTTCTTTCCGGCTTCGAGCGTGAAGGTGTAGTGGCGTCCCTTGGGATCCGTGAGCTGGACCTGGTCCCCGACCTTGAAGGGCCCACGTCGGCGGGCGGCACCGGTCGGTTCAGACATGTGACCAGCGTACCGGTGTTTCCGGGGGCTCCGACCGCCCGCCCGGGCGAGGGCGGGGCCGTCAGGCGGCGGGGCGGGCCATGGCGGCGACGAACGCACGCTCGACGTCGGCGGTGGAGAGCACTCCGTAGATCTCGCCGGTGTCCTCGACGACGAGGTACTCGGTGGCGGGGCTGGCCTTGAGACGGTCCAGGAGGGCCTCTCCGGCCAGTTCGGCGGAGACCTTCATGCCGTCGGTGAGGTCCTGGGCGAGCCCGCTGACGGCGACCCAGGGGCGGCGGTGCTCGGGGACGGCGACGATGGCGGCCTCCCGGACGACGGCCTGGGGTTCGCCGGTCGCGTCGACGACGACGAGGGCGCGGGCTCCTGCCTCGTTGGCCCGGCGCAGGGCCTCGGAGAGGGGGGTGGCGGCCTCGACCGGGACGGCGCGCCGGGTGAGGGTGCGGGCGCGCAGGTCGGGGAGGTGTTCGCGGAGCCGGGCCATGCGCAGGCTGTTGCCCGCGCCGGTCCAGATGATGGCGGCGAGGATCGCGGCGAGCAGGGCGTCGGTGACGGTGTCCATGCCGCTGATCTCGCGGTCGCCGCTCCCGAGGATCTCGGTGTGCGTGAGGAGCGGCAGCCCGATGAGGGTGATGACGGCGAGGGCGCGGCCGACCCACGCAGCGGCGACGGTGCCGCTCATCGGGCGGCCGGTGATCTTCCACACGACGGCGCGGAGCATCCGGCCGCCGTCGAGCGGGAGGCCCGGCAGGAGGTTGAACGCGGCGACGATGAGGTTGGAGATCATCAGTCCGCCGAGCAGCACGCCGGGCACGGTGCCGGCTTCGACGAACTTCATCGGGACGTAGAAGACGCCCGCCAGGACCAGGGAGAGCAGCGGCCCGACGAAGGCGAGGACGAATTCGCGGCCGGGGGTCTCGGTCTCCTTCTCGATCTCGGAGACGCCGCCGAAGAACTGGAGCTGGATGCGGCGGACCGGGAGCTTGTAGCGCAGGGCGGCGACCGTGTGGGCGAGCTCGTGGACGAGCACGGAGGCGTAGAAGGCGATCGCGAAGAAGAGGGCGACCAAGTAGCGCGCCGCGCCGAGGTCGGGAAGGACGCGGTCGAGCTGGCCGCCGAAGACCCAGGTGATCAGGGCTGCCACGACGAACCAGCTGGGCGCCACGTAGACGGGCACTCCGAAGGGACGGCCCATGAGGATGCCGCCGCCCGGCTCTTCCCTGCGTCCCGGTGCGCCCTTGTCGGGGCCGTCGCCGGGGCCCTTACCCCCTGGGCCGGGCTGCGGCCGCCCGCTGTCGCCGCTCTCGTCCACGAGGTCCCTTCGGTCGGTGCCGTTTCGGCACGATCATGCAGTGTTCGAGGGTCTGTGGTCGATGGTATGCCGATCGGTGTCAGTGGCGGGTCGTAGGGTCTTCGTCATGACCTCTGCGCCCCGGCCGCCTCAGCCACCCTCGTCCCTTTCGCCGTCGCGGGCGAGCGATTTCATGCAGTGCCCCCTGCTGTACCGCTTCCGGGTCATCGACAAGCTGCCGCAGAAGCCCAGTGAGGCTGCTACCCGGGGCACGTTGGTGCATGCGGTCCTGGAACGGCTCTTCGACAACCCCGCGGCGGAGCGCACGCCGGGCCGGGCCACGTCGCTGATCCCGGCCCAGTGGGACCGGCTGCTGGAGTCGAAGCCGGAGCTGTCGGAGCTGTTCGCGGAGGATCCGGAGGGCGAGCGGCTCGCGCGGTGGCTGTCGGAGGCGGAGCGGCTGGTGGAGCGCTGGTTCTCGCTGGAGGATCCGACGCGTCTGGAGCCGGCCGAGCGGGAGATGTTCGTCGAGACGGAGCTGGAGTCGGGTCTGCGGCTGCGCGGGGTGATCGACCGGATCGACGTGGCGCCGACGGGCGAGGTCCGGATCGTGGACTACAAGACGGGCAAGGCGCCCCGTCCGGAGTACGCGGAGGGCGCGCTCTTCCAGATGAAGTTCTACGCGCTGGTGATCTGGCGGCTCAAGGGTGTGGTGCCGCGCCGCCTCCAGCTGGTCTATCTGGGCAGCGGCGACGTGATGACGTACGACCCGGTGGTGGCGGACCTGGAGCGGGTGGAGCGCAAGCTGCTGGCGCTGTGGGACGCGATCTCGCTGGCGACGGAGACGGGTGAGTGGCGGCCGCGGCCGACGAAGCTGTGCGGCTGGTGCGACCATCAGGCGCTCTGTCCCGAATTCGGTGGGACTCCCCCGGTGTATCCGCTGTCGGTGCGCCCGGCGGAATCGACGCAGGATGTCCAGGGCAGAATGGACCCGGCCCGGGCTGACACCGGCCGGCCCGGTGCCCTTGAAGGACATTGAGGAGATCCCGTGGCAATCCGCGTCCTACTGGTCGACGACCAACCGCTGCTGCGCACCGGCTTCCGGATGATTCTGGAGGCGGAGGGCGACCTCGCGGTGGTGGGTGAGGCCGGTGACGGCCTCCAGGCGCTCGACCAGGTGCGGGCGCTGCAGCCCGATGTGGTGCTGATGGACATCCGGATGCCGCGGATGGACGGCGTCGAGGCGACGCGCCAGATCACCGGCCCCGGCCGGGACGGCCCGGCGAAGGTGCTGGTGCTGACGACGTTCGATCTCGATGAGTACGTGGTGGAGGCGCTGCGCGCCGGCGCCAGCGGCTTCCTGCTGAAGGACGCCCCGGCCAATGAGCTGGTGCAGGCGATCCGGGTGGTCGCCGGTGGCGAGGCGATGCTCGCGCCGAGCATCACGCGCCGGCTGCTCGACAAGTACGCGGACCATCTGCCGTCCGGCGAGGAGCCGGTCCCGGACACCCTGCACACGCTCACGGACCGTGAGGTGGAGGTCCTGAAGCTGGTGGCACGCGGTCTGTCGAACGCGGAGATCGCCGCGGATCTGTTCGTCAGCGAGACCACGGTCAAGACGCATGTGGGGCACGTGCTGACGAAGCTGGGGCTGCGCGACCGGGTGCAGGCCGCGGTGTACGCGTACGAGAGCGGGCTGGTGCGCCCCGGCGCCCAGTGACCCTTCGGGGGGACCGGCGCCGGGGCGGCATCGGGCGTCAGCCGCGGCCGAGCTCCCACAGCTGGAGGTCGGCGGAGGAGTTGACCGCCCACTCGACACCGGTGAGGCCCTCGCGGGAGGCGACGTACTGCTTGCCCTGCCAGACCGGGAGGACGGGCACGTCCTCGGCGACGATGTCCTGGAGCTGCTGGAAGGTGCGGGTGGCGGCGCTGCGGTCGTCCTCGCGGCGGGACTGCGGGATGAGAGTCTCCTGGGCCACGGCCGACCGGTAGGGCGAGTTGAGGAAGTTGTCCTTGTCGAGGAACGGCGCCGTGTAGTTGTCCGGGTCCGGGAAGTCGGGGAACCAGCCCATGCCGTACGCGGCGTAGTCGCCGCGCACCTCGGCCGGGCGGTACTTCGCCCAGGGGGTGCCTTCGACGGAGATGTCGAACAGCCCGGTGTCGTTGAACTGCTTCTTCAGTGTCCGGAACTCGGCGGCGGTGGCCTCGCCGTAGTGGTCGGTCGTGTAGTGGAGGGTGAACTTCACCGGTGTGCGGATCCCGGCGTCCTTCAGGATGGCGGCGGCCTTGGTGGTGCTGGGCTCGCCGTACTTGTTGAAGAACGAGTTGGTGTGCCCGGTGATGCTGGACGGGATCAGTGAGTACAGCGGCTCGGCCGTCGTCCCGTAGACCTCGCTCGCGATCTGACCGCGGTCGATGACCTGGGCCATGGCCTGGCGGACCGCCTTGTTCTTCACGGCGGGGTCCTCGGTGTCGAAGCCGAGGTAGCTGATCGCGAGGCCGGGCATCTCGGTGAGCTTGATGTCTTCCTTGGGCTTCTCCAGCATGCCCTGGGCCTGCTCGGGCGACATCGTGCGGGTCATCATGTCGATCTTCTTCTCGTCGAGCGCCTTGCCCATCGCGGTGGCGTCGGGGAAGAGATCGAGTTCGACCTTGTCGTTCATCACCTTCAGGTCGCCCTTGTAACGAGGGTTCTTGGTGAAGACGACTTTCACGACCTGATCGTTCTTCACTTCGGGCTTCATGGTGTACGGGCCGGAGCCGTCCACCTGGAAACCGCTGCGCGCGGACGTCGCCGGGTATTTGGCTTTCTGGACAATTCCGGCGGGCGGCGTGGAGAGCTTGTAGGGGAACGTCGCGTCGGGGGTCCGGAGATGGAATACGACTTCGCGATCGCCCTTGGTCTCGACGGTGTCGATGTTGTTGAGCAGGGCCATCGGTCCGTTGGTGGACTTGATCCGGATGACGCGGTCGACTGAGTACTTGACGTCCTCGGCGGTGACCGCGGAGCCGTCGGCGAATTCGAGTCCCTCGCGCAGCTTGCAGCGGTAGCTCTCGTTCGCCGTGTCCGTGAACGTGCAGCTCTCGGCCGCCTCGGGCACCGGCAGGCCGCCGCCCCGGGGGACATGCATGAGGGTCTGGACCGTCTGCCGCAGCACGTTCCAGACGCCTGCCTCGTAGCCGATGGCCGGGTCCAGGGGTGCCGGGGCTTCCTGGGAGGCGACGAACTGGTCCGTAGTGCCGACAACGATGGCGCCGTTGCCACCGCTCCCGCCGTCCGACGCGCCGCAGGCGGCGAGTACGGGCGCGAGCAGGCCGACGACGGCCGGCAGCACCAGAGTCTTGCGGTTCATCGTGGACGTTCTCCCTCATGCGGTCATGGAGAAAACGACAGTAGTAGCCGCCGTCGGTGGGCCCGGCCCAGTTCCGTGCCGCGGGTAATCGGGGAGACAGGGAAGTCAAAGGCGAGTAAATTTCCCGCTCCCGGAATCTCCCGGAATGATTCGTACACGGATTCATCAATCGGGACACTTGGGCAACGCCCGGCGGGCGGCCCGGCCGATTCCAGCCACCCCTCCCCCCACCTGGCGAGTGACGAACGTCACCTGGCGGGCACGCTTTCACTTTGACATGTCCTCGCCTTTTCATCGCCATGGCGCGACATGAAACGCACGCATTTTCGCGAGAGTTTTTCCATTCATTCACAGAAATACTCTCGGTGTGCGCGTCATCGCGTTCCGGTGACCAGGTCCCGGAGAAACGCGAGGTCGACTTCCTCGAGCGACCCGACGACGACCCGGCCGGCGGCCGGTGCGATCGGCGAGACGGACGGCACGGCGACCACCCGGCACCCCGCGGCCTCCGCGGCGGCCACGCCGGTCGCGGTGTCCTCGATGACGGCGCAGAGCCGGGGGTCGACCCCGAAGCCGCGCGCCGCGGTCAGGTAGGGCTCCGGATGGGGCTTCGTGCGGGTGACCTCGTCGCCCGCGACGGTGAGCGCGAAGTGGTGACGGCCCACCGAGTCCAGGACCCGGTCGATGATCCGGCGGTGCGAGGCGGAGACGAGGGCGGTGGGAACCTCGTGTCTCGCGAGTTCGGCGAGCAGCCGTGCCGCGCCCGGCATCAGCGGCACGCCGTCGGCGATGCGCTTCTCGAAGCGGTCGTTGAGCAGCACGGTCAGTTCGTCGAGGGTGACGTCGGCCCCGGTGACGTCCATGAGGTAGCCGGCGCTACGGGTCATCGGCCCGCCGACGACGACGTCCTTCCACGCCTCGTCCAGCCGGTGCCCCAGATCGGCGAAGACCGACACCTCGGCGTCCCACCAGAAGCCCTCGGTGTCGACCAGGGTGCCGTCCATGTCGAGGAACACGGCCTGCAGGGCACCGCCCTCGGCCGTACGGGTCGGGGACGCGGGGATCGTACTGGTCATCCGGCACACCTTCCATGAGGGACGAGAAGGCCGGCCGCCATTCCCGGAGGAGGGCGACCGGCCTGCACTGGACCGACCAGTGTACGACTCGTGCTGCTACCGCGCGTCGAACGGAGTCTTACCGCGCGTTGAAGTACTTGGCTTCGGGGTGGTGGATGACGATCGCGTCGGTGGACTGCTCGGGGTGGAGCTGGAACTCCTCCGACAGGTGGACGCCGATCCGCTCGGGCTGGAGCAGGTCGGCGATCTTCGCCCGGTCCTCCAGGTCCGGGCACGCACCGTAGCCGAGGGAGAAGCGCGCGCCGCGGTACTTGAGCGCGAACATGTCCTCGACGTCGGCCGGGTCGTCGCCGGCGAAGCCGAGCTCGGAGCGGACCCGGGCGTGCCAGTACTCGGCGAGCGCTTCGGCGAGCTGGACGGACAGGCCGTGCAGCTCCAGGTAGTCGCGGTAGGAGTTGGCTTCGAAGAGCTTGGCGGTCTCGCCGCCGATCTTCGAGCCGACGGTGACGACCTGGAGGCCGATGACGTCCGTCTCGCCGGACTCCTCGGGGCGGAAGAAGTCGGCGAGGCACAGGCGGCGGCCGCGGCGCTGGCGCGGGAAGGTGAAGCGGGTGCGCTCGGAGCCGTCCTCGTGGAGCAGGATCAGGTCGTCGCCCTTGGAGACGCAGGGGTAGTAGCCGTAGACGACGGCAGCTTCGAGGAGGTTCTCGGTGTGGAGCTTGTCGAGCCAGCCGCGCAGGTGCGGGCGGCCCTCGGTCTCGACCAGTTCCTCGTACGTCGGTCCGTCACCGGCCCTGGCCTGCTTGAGGCCCCACTGGCCCTTGAAGAGGGCGCCCTCGTCGAGCCAGGAGGCGTACTCCTTGAGCTGGATGCCCTTGACGACGCGGCTGCCCCAGAACGGCGGGGTGGGGACGGGGTTGTCGACGGCGACGTCGGAGCGCACGCCCTCCTCCGGCTCCTCGACCTCCAGCACGGCCGTGTCGCGCTTGGGCACCCGGCGCTGCTTCAGCTCGGGAAGGGTGGCACCGGGGACGCCGCGCTTGACGCCGATGAGCGCGTCCATGAGGCGCAGGCCCTCGAAGGCGTCGCGGGCGTAGCGGACCTCGCCCTCGTAGATCTCGTGGAGGTCCTGTTCGACGTAGGCGCGGGTCAGGGCCGCGCCGCCCAGGATGACCGGGTACTCGGCGGCCAGCTTGCGCTGGTTGAGCTCCTGGAGGTTCTCCTTCATGATCACGGTGGACTTCACCAGGAGGCCCGACATGCCGATGACGTCGGCCTTGTGTTCGTCGGCGGCCTCCAGGATCGCGGAGACGGGCTGCTTGATGCCGATGTTCACGACGTTGTAGCCGTTGTTGGACAGGATGATGTCGACGAGGTTCTTGCCGATGTCGTGGACGTCTCCGCGGACGGTCGCCAGCACGATGGTGCCCTTGCCCTCCGCGTCGGACTTCTCCATGTGGGGTTCCAGATGGGCCACCGCGGCCTTCATGACCTCGGCGGACTGGAGCACGAACGGCAGCTGCATCTGGCCGGAGCCGAAGAGCTCGCCGACGACCTTCATGCCCTCCAGCAGGGTGTCGTTGACGATGTCGAGTGCGGGACGGGTCTGCAGGGCCTCGTCGAGGTCGGCCTCCAGGCCCTTCTTCTCGCCGTCGATGATCCGGCGCTGAAGGCGCTCGTCGAGCGGCAGCGCGAGGAGTTCCTCGGCCTTGCCCTCCTTCATCGACTTCATGTTGACGCCCTCGAAGAGCTCCATGAGCTTCTGGAGCGGGTCGTAGCCCTCGGCGCGGCGGTCGTAGACCAGGTCGTGGGCGACCTTGACCTGCTCCTCGTCCAGGCGCGCGATCGGCAGGATCTTCGAGGCGTGCACGATCGCGGAGTCGAGACCCGCCTTCACGCACTCGTCGAGGAAGACGGAGTTCAGCACCACGCGGGCAGCCGGGTTGAGGCCGAAGGAGATGTTGGAGAGGCCGAGCGTGGTCTGGACGTCGGGGTGGCGCTTCTTCAGCTCGCGAATGGCCTCGATGGTGGCGATTCCGTCCTTGCGGGACTCCTCCTGCCCGGTACAGATGGTGAAGGTGAGGCAGTCGATGAGGATGTCCGACTCCCGGATGCCCCAGTTGCCGGTGAGGTCCTCGATCAGCCGCTCCGCGATGGCGACCTTGTGCTCGGCGGTGCGGGCCTGGCCCTCCTCGTCGATCGTCAGGGCGATCAGCGCGGCACCGTGCTCGGCGGCCAGCTGCGTCACCTTCACGAAGCGCGACTCCGGGCCGTCGCCGTCCTCGTAGTTCACCGAGTTCAGGACGGCACGCCCGCCGAGCTTCTCCAGGCCGGCCCGCAGCACGGGCAGCTCGGTGGAGTCCAGCACGATCGGCAGGGTGGAGGCGGTGGCGAACCGTCCGGCCAGCTCCTGCATGTCGGCGACACCGTCGCGGCCGACGTAGTCGACGCAGAGGTCGAGCATGTGCGCGCCCTCGCGGATCTGGTCGCGGGCCATCTCCACGCAGTCGTCCCAACGGGCCTCCAGCATGGCCTCGCGGAACTTCTTCGACCCGTTGGCGTTCGTACGCTCACCGATCGCGAGGTACGAGGTGTCCTGGCGGAACGGCACGGTCTGGTAGAGCGAGGCGGCGCCGGGCTCGGGGCGCGGGTCGCGGACCGCGGGTGTGAGGGCGCGGGCCCGCTCCACGACCTGGCGCAGGTGCTCGGGCGTCGTACCGCAGCAGCCGCCGATCAGGGACAGGCCGTAGTCGGTCACGAAGGCTTCCTGCGCGTCCGCGAGCCCCTCGGGGCCGAGCGGGAAGTGGGCGCCGTCCTTGGTCAGCACGGGCAGGCCCGCGTTCGGCATGCACATCAGCGGCGTACGCGAGTGCTGGGCCAGATAGCGCAGGTGCTCGCTCATCTCGGCCGGACCCGTCGAGCAGTTCAGCCCGATCAGGTCGATACCCAGCGGCTCCAGGGCGGTCAGCGCGGCGCCGATCTCCGAGCCGAGCAGCATGACTCCGGTCGTCTCGAAGGCGAGCGAGCAGATCAGCGGCACGTCGACGCCCAGGGCCTCCATCGCGCGGCGCGCGCCGATGAGGCTGGACTTGGTCTGCAGCAGGTCCTGCGTGGTCTCCACGATCAGGGCGTCCGCACCGCCGGCGAGCAGGCCCTCGGCGTTCTGCTGGTAGCCGTCGCGCAGCACGTCGTACGCGATGTGGCCGAGCGAGGGCAGCTTGGTCCCGGGACCCACCGAGCCGAGGACCCAGCGCTGGCGGCCGTCCTTCGCGGCGAACTCGTCGGCGACCTCGCGGGCGATGCGCGCGCCCGCCTCGGACAGCTCGACGATCCGGTCGGCGATCTCGTACTCGTTGGCCGCCGAGTGGTTCGCGCCGAAGGTGTTCGTCTCCACGCAGTCCACGCCGACGGCGAAGTACTCCTCGTGCACCGAGCGCACGATGTCGGGGCGCGTGAGGTTCAGGATCTCGTTGCAGCCTTCGAGGTTCTCGAAGTCCTCGAGCGTCGGGTCCTGGGCCTGGAGCATGGTGCCCATGGCACCGTCGGCCACCACGACTCGGGTGGCGAGCGCCTCACGGAGGGCTGCGGATCGGTTCCGGCTGTCGGCGGAAGGGGTCGGCGACGAGGCCATGGATGTACTCCCTGGGATGCGACGGCTGTCGGCTTTGCGGCTTCGGCGGAAGGCGCACCCGGCCAGGGTAGCCGGGCGGCGTCCCGGACCGTCACTCTGTCCCACGAATCGGACTGCATGCTGTTCAGAGCGCTGTCCGGGCTTTCGGAGTGTCGCAGAATTCCCCTGCAACGGAGCAGGGGTCGGCATCGACCGATAGTGTTCAGCATTGTCGAACGAGGTGGAGGAGTACGGCGCGATGGCCAAGAACATCCAGTCGCTGGAGCGGGCAGCCGCGATGCTGCGTCTGCTGGCGGGCGGCGAGCGGCGGCTGGGACTGTCCGACATCGCCTCCTCCCTGGGCCTGGCCAAGGGCACCGCGCACGGCATCCTGCGCACGCTCCAGCACGAGGGTTTCGTGGAGCAGGACGCGGCGTCCGGGCGCTATCAGCTGGGCGCGGAGCTGCTGCGCCTGGGCAACAGCTATCTGGACGTCCACGAGCTGCGGGCCCGCGCCCTGGTCTGGACGGACGACCTGGCCCGCTCCAGCGGGGAGAGCGCCCACCTGGGCGTGCTGCACCAGCAGGGCGTCCTGATCGTCCACCACGTTTTCCGCCCCGACGACAGCCGTCAGGTGCTGGAGGTCGGCGCCATGCAGCCGCTGCACTCCACCGCCCTGGGCAAGGTCCTGTCGGCCTACGACCCGGTGGCCCACACGGAGGCCATGGAGGCCGAGAGGCAGCCCTTCACCCCGCGCACGGTCACCGACCCGGAGGAGTTCGAGTCGATGCTCGACCTGATCCGCGCCCGGGGCTGGGCAGCCGACGTGGAGGAGACCTGGGAGGGCGTGGCCGCGGTGGCGGCCCCCATCCACGACCGGCGCCGGATGCCGGTGGGCGCCGTGGCCGTGACCGGCGCGGTGGAGCGGGTGTGCGCGAACGGCGAGCTGCGGCCGGAGCTGGTGGCGGCGGTACGGGACTGCGCCCGCGCGGTCTCCCGGGATCTGGGCGCCAGGCGCTTCTGAGCCCCGTGCGGGGCCACCGGGATCACCGGTAACGATCGAGTTATAGGACACACAACCCTTGACGCCTCATTCACCTGGGAGAAACACTGCCGTTCACCGGTCGGCATTGTCGAACGTCTAACGGAAATACGCGTTAGGGTGTGGCAGAGCCAAGGCCGGCAACGCCCTCACATGAGGGCGCGGACCACCGGAGGGACCCGGGGTTCGGCTTCCCTGGACGAAGGACAAAGGAGTCGCGGGTGTCCAGCTCCGACATCTTCATCGGCGAGACCATCGGTACCGCCGTGCTCATCCTGCTCGGCGGCGGTGTCTGTGCCGCCGTCACGCTCAAGCGCTCGAAGGCGCAGAACGCCGGCTGGCTCGCCATCACCTTCGGGTGGGGCTTCGCGGTGCTGACCGGCGCGTATCTGGCCGGCGGCGTATCCGGCGCGCACCTCAACCCGGCGGTCACCATCGGCCTGGCGATCGAGGGCGGCACCAAGTGGAGCGACGTACCGCTCTACCTCGCCTCCGAACTTCTCGGCGCGATCATCGGCGCGGTGCTGGTCTGGCTGACCTACTACGGGCAGTTCCGCGCCCATCTCACCGATCCGGAGGTCCTGAGCGCCCACTCGGGTGAGGAAGGCATGGTCGACAAGGCGGCCGCCCCCAAGGCCGGACCCGTGCTCGGCGTCTTCTCCACGGGACCCGAGATCCGCCACGCCGTGCAGAACGTCGTCACCGAGATCATCGCCACGGTCGTGCTGGTCCTGGCGATCCTGACCCAGGGCCTCAACAACGACGGCAACGGCCTCGGCACGCTCGGCGCCCTGATCACCGCTCTGGTGGTCGTCTCCATCGGTCTCTCGCTCGGCGGCCCGACGGGCTACGCGATCAACCCGGTTCGCGACCTCGGTCCGCGTATCGTGCACGCGCTGCTTCCGCTGCCGAACAAGGGCGGATCCGACTGGGGCTACGCCTGGATCCCCGTCGTCGGACCGCTCGTCGGCGGCGCACTCGCGGGCGGGCTCTACAACCTCGCCTTCGCGTGAACCGCAGGGTTCACAGCCGTCACCCCCACGACCACACAGACTTCCGGGAGCACACCGTGACCGACGCACACACCACCGGCACCCACGGCACCGGGCCGTTCATCGCGGCCATCGACCAGGGCACCACCTCCAGCCGCTGCATCGTCTTCGACAAGGACGGCCGGATCGTCTCCGTCGACCAGAAGGAGCACGAGCAGATCTTCCCGAAGCCGGGCTGGGTCGAGCACAACGCGACCGAGATCTGGGAGAACGTCCAGGAGGTCGTCGCCGGTGCCATCGTCAAGGCCGGCATCACCGCCGCCGACGTGAAGGCGATCGGCATCACCAACCAGCGCGAGACCACGCTGCTCTGGGACAAGCACACCGGCGAGCCCGTCCACAACGCCCTCGTCTGGCAGGACACCCGCACCGACGCGCTCTGCAAGGAGCTCGGCCGCAACGTGGGCCAGGACCGCTTCCGCCGCGAGACGGGCCTGCCGCTCGCCTCGTACTTCGCCGGCCCCAAGGCGCGCTGGCTGCTCGACAACGTCGAGGGGCTGCGCGAGCGCGCCGAGCGCGGCGACATCCTCTTCGGCACCATGGACTCCTGGGTCATCTGGAACCTGACCGGCGGCACCGAGGGCGGCGTCCACGTCACCGACGTCACCAACGCCTCGCGCACGCTGCTGATGAATCTGCACCGCATGGAGTGGGACGACAAGATCCTCGCCTCCATGGACATCCCGGCGGCCCTGCTGCCCGAGATCCGGTCCTCGGCCGAGGTGTACGGCCACGCCAGGGGCGGCGTGCTCGACGGTGTGCCGGTCGCCTCCGCACTGGGTGACCAGCAGGCCGCGCTGTTCGGGCAGACGTGCTTCGCCGAGGGCGAGGCCAAGTCCACGTACGGCACCGGCACCTTCATGCTGATGAACACCGGCGAGACGCCCGTGAACTCCTACAACGGGCTGCTGACCACGGTCGGCTACCGGATCGGCGACGAGAAGCCGGTCTACGCCCTGGAGGGTTCGATCGCCGTCACCGGTTCGCTGGTGCAGTGGATGCGCGACCAGATGGGCCTGATCCAGTCCGCGGCCGAGATCGAGACCCTGGCCTCGTCGGTCGAGGACAACGGCGGCGCTTACTTCGTCCCGGCGTTCTCCGGGCTGTTCGCCCCGTACTGGCGTCCCGACGCCCGCGGTGTCATCGCCGGGCTCACCCGCTACGTCACCAAGGCGCACATCGCCCGTGCCGTGCTGGAGGCGACGGCCTGGCAGACCCGCGAGATCAGCGACGCGATGACCAAGGACTCCGGCGTCGAGCTGACCGCGCTCAAGGTCGACGGCGGAATGACCTCCAACAACCTGCTGATGCAGACGCTCGCCGACTTCCTGGACGCGCCCGTGGTGCGGCCCATGGTCGCCGAGACCACCTGCCTCGGCGCCGCCTACGCCGCCGGCCTGGCCGTCGGCTTCTGGCCGGACACCGACGCGCTGCGCGCCAACTGGCGCCGGGCCGCCGAGTGGACCCCCCGCATGGACGCGGACACCCGCGACCGCGAGTACAAGAGCTGGCTCAAGGCCGTACAGCGGACCATGGGCTGGCTCGAAGACGAGGAGTAGACAACATGACCACCCTGCAGAGCGTCCCCGCCCTCGGGACGCACCCGGCCTCCGGCTCTCTTCCGAGCCGCGCCGCGACACGGGAGCAGCTCTCCAAGGCGACGTACGACCTCCTGGTGATCGGTGGCGGCATTCTGGGCATCTCCACCGCCTGGCACGCCGCGCAGTCCGGGCTGCGGGTGGCCCTGGTGGACGCCGGCGACTTCGCCGGCGCCACCTCCTCCGCCTCCTCCAAGCTGCTCCACGGCGGTCTGCGCTACCTGCAGACCGGCGCGGTGAAGCTGGTCGCGGAGAACCACTTCGAGCGCCGTGCGGTATCGCGCCAGGTGGCCCCGCACCTGGCCAACCCGCTCACCTTCTACCTCCCCGTCTACAAGGGCGGGCCGCACGGCGCGGCGAAGCTCGGCGCGGGCGTGTTCGCGTACTCGGCGCTGTCCGCCTTCGGTGACGGCGTCGGCCATGTGATCAGCCCGGCGAAGGCGCAGCGCGATGTGCCGGAGCTGCGTACGGACAACCTGAAGGCCGTCGCGGTGTACGGCGACGACCAGATGAACGACGCCCGCATGGCGCTGATGACGGTCCGCGCGGCCGTCGAGGCGGGGGCGACCGTCCTCAACCACGCGGCGGTGACCGGACTGCGGTTCACCAGGGGCCGGGTGACGGGCGCCGAGCTGGAGGACCGTCACGACGGCACGGAGTTCGGTGTCAACGCCCGGCTGGTGCTGAACGCCACCGGTCCGTGGGTCGACCACCTGCGGAGGATGGAGAACCCGGACGCGGCCCCGTCGATACGTCTGTCCAAGGGCGCGCACCTGGTCCTCAAGCGCACCCGCCCCTGGAAGGCCGCGCTGGCCACGCCGATCGACAAGTACCGCATCACGTTCGCCCTGCCGTGGGAGGACATGCTGCTGCTCGGCACGACGGACGAGGAGTACGAGGGCGACCCGGCGGACGTCTCGGTCACCGAGAAGGACACCGCGCAGATCCTGGACGAGGCCGCGTTCTCGATCCGGGACCAGCAGCTGTCGCGCGATCTGATCACGTACTCCTTCGCGGGGCTGCGGGTGCTGCCGGGCGGCCCCGGTGACACGTCCAAGGCCAAGCGCGAGACCGTGGTCACCGAGGGCCGCGGCGGGATGCTGTCGGTCGCGGGCGGCAAGTGGACGACGTTCCGCCACATCGGCCGCACCGTGATGAACAAGCTGGCCGCGCTCCCCGGGCACCCGCTCGGCGAGGACATGGAGCCGGTCTCGCGGCTGCCGAGGAAGCTCCCGCTGCCCGGCATCGCCAACCCGAACGCGGTGGCGCACCGGCTGCTGGTCGACGGCGGTACGCCGGGGCCGCGGATGTCCGCCGACACGGCACGGCACCTGGCCACGCACTACGGTTCGCTGTCCTTCGACATCACCCGGCTGGCCAACGAGAACCCGGAGCTCGCGAAGCGCATCCACCCCGACGCACCGGAGATCTGGGCACAGGTCGCCTACGCGCGTGACCACGAGTGGGCCGAGACCGCGGACGACGTGCTGCGGCGCCGGACGACGCTGACGATCCGGGGGCTGGCCACGGACGAGATCCGGGCCGGCGTCGAGTCGGTGCTGGGCGAGCGGAGCAGCTGACACGGGTGAACGGGGGCGGCGTCCGGGAGGGCGCCGCCCCCGTTCGCGTGCGCCGATTCCTCCGATGGGCGCATCGGCCGTCCACGGGGACGCATAATGGTGCGATACATCGGATGTCTGGAGGTCGCCCATGGCTGTCACTGACGAGGCCATCGAGAAGATCAAGGGAATGATCGTCTCGGGTGCGCTACGGCCCGGCGATCGTCTCCCCAAGGAGAGCGAGCTCGCCGCGGAGCTGGGTCTGTCCCGCAACTCGCTGCGGGAGGCGGTGCGCGCCCTGTCGCTCATCCGCATTCTCGACGTGCGCCAGGGCGACGGCACGTATGTCACCAGCCTCGACCCCCAGCTGCTGCTGGAGGCGCTGAGCTTCGTGGTGGACTTCCACCGGGACGACACGGTGCTGGAGTTCCTGGCGGTCCGCCGCATCCTGGAGCCGGCCGCGACCGCGATGGCGGCGACCCACATCAGCGAGGAGCAGCTGGACGTGCTGAGCGCCCAGCTGGACGCGCTGGGCGAGCGCCCCTCCGTCGAGGAGCTGGTGGCCAGCGATCTGGAGTTCCACCGCGGCATCGTGCAGTCGTCCGGCAACTCGGTGCTCTGCTCGCTGCTCGACGGGCTCTCGGGTCCGACGACCCGGGCGCGGGTGTGGCGCGGTCTGACCCAGGAGGACGCGGTGAGCCGCACGCTCCACGAGCACCGGGCGATCCTCTCGGCGCTGCGGGACCGTGACGCGGAGGCTGCGCGGGCGTGGGCGACGGCGCATGTGGCGAGCGTGGAGCAGTGGCTGCGCTCGACGCTTTAGGTCGCGTCAGGCCCTGCGGATCAGGCCGTGTCAGCCCTGCGCATCAGGCTGTGTCCGGCCTGCGCATCAGGCCTGTCCTGTCAGCCCATCGGATCAGGCCGTGTCAGCCCATCGGATCAGGCGTGTCCGGCCACGCGCAGCGGCCGGCGGACCGGTTGCCGTCCACGGCGCGGGCGCGGGAAGGGGCGGGTGGGGGTTTCCCCTGCCCGCCCCTTCCCGTAACCGGGACTCCGCTCCGCCCCGGGCCCCGCGCCTCAAGAGCCCGCGGGGCTGGACACGGCCCGGCCTTCAGTCCTGCTTCTCGCCGCTCGCGTAGCGGGAGATGACGAGGGCGACGATGATGATGGCGCCGTTGAGGAACTGGTTCCACAGCGCCGGGACGCCGCCGAGCGTCATCACATTGACGACCAGCTGCAACGTCAGTACGCCGGTCAGCGCGCCGAACAGCGTGCCGCGGCCGCCCTTGAGGCTGATGCCGCCGATCACGGCCGCGGCGAACACCTGGAAGATCCAGCCGTTGCCCTGGGTCGCGGAGACCGCTCCGTAGTGGCCGGTATAGAGCACACCGGCGAACGCCGCGAGCAGACCGGCGACGGCCAGCACGATCCAGGTGACCCGGTCGACCCGGATACCCGCCGCACGTGCCGCTTCCGGGTTGCCTCCGATGGCGTACAGCGAACGTCCGTGCCGCAGCCAGGCCAGGACCGTACCGCCGATCGCGAACAGGACCAGGCAGATCCAGACCGCCGCCGGCACGCCGAACCACGAGGTCTTGCCGAGGTAGCGGAAGGACTCCGGGACGTCGGTGATCGACTTGCCCTCGGTGATTCCGACGTGGAGGCCGCGCAGCATCGTCAGCATGCCGAGTGTGGCGATGAAGCCGTTGACCCGGATCTTCAGCATCAGAAAGCCGTTGACGGCCCCGATGGCGAGACCCACGAGCAGACAGAGCGGGATCGCCGACCAGGTGGGAAGCAGACCGAGGCCGGCGAAACGGCCGTCCGCGGAGGGCAGGACCAGCCACATCGCGACGACGGGCGCGATGCCGATCGTCGACTCCAGCGACAGGTCCATCCGCCCGCAGATCAGGATGAGCGCCTGGCCGAGAACCAGCAGGCTCAGCTCGGAGGACTGCTGGACGACCCCGATCAGGTTGGAGGAGGTGAGGAACGCCGGCGAGACGATGAAGCCGATCAGCATCAGTACCAGGATCACCGGTACCAGCGAGAAGTCGCTCCACCGGATCAGCTTCAGCCGGTTCAGCGGGCTGTCACCCGCGAGCGGGGCCTTCAGCGCGCTCTCGATGTCTTCGGCCGCCGGGGGCCGTACCGTGCCGGTCATTGCCTTTCCCCCACACCTTCCATGGCGGCGACGAGTTCCCCGTCGGCCCACCCGCTTGCGAATGTTGCGACGATCCGGCCGTGGAACAGGGCGAGGACCCGGTCGCAGACCCTCAGATCGTCCAGTTCGTCCGAGACGACGACTGCGGCGTTGCCCTCGTCGGCGACGCTCCGGACGACCCCGAGCAGCGAGTCCTTGGACTTGATGTCCACGCCCGCGGTGGGCCGGACCGCCACCAGCACGCTGGGCCTCCGGGCCAGCGCGCGGGCGACCACGACCTTCTGCTGGTTGCCGCCGGAGAGTCCGGAGACGGCCTGTTCGGGGCCCTGGGTCTTGATGTCCAGCGAGTTGATCATGGTCCGGGCGAACTCCCTGGTACGGGAGGGCAGCACGGTCCCCCACGGGCCGAGCTGGTCGGTGACCGTGAGGGTGGCGTTCTCGGCGACGCTGCGCCCGAGGACGAGTCCCTGGTCGTGCCGGTCCTCGGGGATGTAGCCGATCCCGGCGTTCAGCGCGTGCGGCACGCTTCCGGAACGCACGGCCGCGCCGTGCACCCGGACGGTGCCGCCGTCCGCCTTGCGCATGCCCGCCAGCACCTCGCCCAGCGCGGTGTTGCCGCTGGCCGCGGAGCCGGCCAGGCCGAGCACCTCGCCGGGGCGCACCTGGAGGTCGACCGGCTCGAACCAGCCGTCCAGGGCGAGCCCCTGAACACTCAGGACGGGTTCGGCCGACGGGTCGGGCGGCGTGGCCGTGCCGGCCGCGTGCCAGGCGGCCGTGTCGCCGGACTTCTCCCCCGTCATCGCCGCCACCAGATCGTTCTTGGTGATGTCGGCGACCGGCGCGGTCAGCACATGGCGGGCATCGCGGTAGACGGTGACCGCCGTGCAGAGTTCGTACACCTCCTGAAGATGGTGGGAGATGAAGAGGAACGCCACGCCCTGGTCCTGCAGTTCCCGGAGCTTGTCGAAGAGCCGGCCGATGCCGCGGGCGTCGAGCTGGGCGGTCGGCTCGTCGAGGATGATCAGCCGGGCGCCGAACGACAGCGCACGGGCGATCTCGACGAACTGCCGCTGCTCGACGTCGAGATCGCGGGCGCGGGTGTCGGGGTCGACCTGGACGCCGAATTCGGCGAGGAGCTGCTCGGCGCGTCTGCGCAGCTTGCCCCAGCCGATCCAGCGGGACGTCTCGTCGAACCGGTTGAGGAAGAGGTTCTCGGCGACGGTCAGGTCGGGAACGACCATGGACTTCTGGTAGACGCAGGCGACCTTCGACTGCCAGGCCGTGGTGTCCCCGAATGCGGGCGCGGGCTCACCGCCGAAGGTGACCGTGCCCGCGTCCGCCTTGTGGAGGCCGGTCAGTACGCTGACCAGCGTCGACTTGCCCGCGCCGTTGCGTCCGACGAGTGCGTGCGACTCACCGGGCCGAACCGTGAGCTTCACCCCGTCGAGCGCCACGGTCGGCCCGAAGCGTTTGACGACGCCTTCCGCCTGTACGGCAGGTGGTGCCTGGTCCATGGCTAGCTCTTCTTTTCCAGCTGGTTGGCCCACAGCTGCGGGTCATCCACGTTGTCCTTGGTCACCAGGGGCGCGGGGAGCTGGTCCTCGAAGCCGTTCGGGATCCTGATGATGTTGGAGTCGTGGTCGGTGGGGCCTTCCTTGAAGGTCTTCCCGGCCAGGGCGGCCTTGGCGTAGTACAGGGCGTACTTCGCGTACAGGTCCGCGGGCTGGGAGATCGTCGCGTCGATCTTCCCGGCCTTGATGGCGTCGAACTCCTCCGGGATGCCGTCGTTGGAGATGATCGTGATGTGGCCCGGGGTACCGGCCGGCTTCAGCAGCTTCTTCTGCTCCAGCAGGGCGAGGGTCGGCTGGAGGAAGACGCCGCCGGCCTGCATGTAGATGCCGTTGATGTCGGGGTGCGCGGTGAGGGTGGACTGGAGCTTGGCGGACGCGACGTCGCCCTTCCAGTCGGTGGCCAGCTCGAACACCTTGATGCCCGGGAAGTCCTTGTCCATGCAGGCCTTGAAGGCCTCGGACCGGTCGCGGCCGTTGATCGAGGACAGGTCTCCCTGGAACTCGACGACCTTGCCCTTGCCCTTCAGCTGCTCGCCGAGGTACTTGCAGGCGTTCGTCCCGTACGCCTTGTTGTCGGCCCGCACCACCATGTAGACGTCGCCCTTGTCCGGGCGGGTGTCGACGCTGACGACGGGGATCTTCCTGTCGTTCAGCGTGTTGAGCGACTCGGCTATCGCACCGGTGTCCTGAGGGGCCATCACCACGGCCTTGGCGCCCTGGTCGGTGAAGGTCTGGACGTTGGCGACGAGCTTGCCGATGTCGTTCTGGGAGTTGGTCAGCGGCAGTGCCTTGACGCCGTCCTCCTTCAGCCCCTTCTCGACGTAGTTCTGGTAGGCGTTCCAGAAGTCGCTGTCGCTGCGCGGCAGGTCGATGCCGACCTTCTCACTGCCCGCGCCCCCGTCCGATGATTCGCGGTTGCAGCCCGCCAGGGCAGTGACGGCCAGCAGTACGGCGCAGGCCGCCGCACTCGTCGTACGCACTCTCATGGGTGTCCCGTTCCTTTGTGGAGTACCGGCTCGAAGGATCTGATGACGTTGCGGGGGTGCGGGGTACAGATGGTGCGGATGCGGTGAGAGGTGCGGGCCCGGCCGTCCCGGCCGGGCCCGCGTGCGACGGTCAGCTGCCGGCGGGGCGCAGCCGCAGGCCCTGCATTCCGCCGTCGACGGCCAGGGCCGTGCCCGTCACGGAGGCCGCGGCGGGGCTCGCGAGGTAGAGGATCGCGGCGGCCACCTCGTCGGCGGAGACCAGCCGGCCCAGTGGCTGCCGGGCGTCGAGGGCCGCGCGTTCGACGGCCGGGTCGTCCGCCTGGCCGAGGAGCCGGCCGATCCACGGGGTGTCCGCGGTACCCGGGTTGACGCAGTTGACGCGGACGCCCTCCCGGACGTGGTCGGCGGCCATGGCCAGCGTCAGGGACAGGACGGCACCCTTGCTCGCGCTGTACAGGGCACGCTGGGGCAGCCCCGCGGTCGCGGCGATCGAGCAGGTCTGGGTGATCGACACGGCGCCGGGGCGCTCGGCCGCGGCCGAGCGCAGGTGCGGCAGCGCGTGCCGGGCGGTACGGACCATGCCGAGGACGTTGATGTCCAGGACCCGGGCCCACTCGTCGTCGTCGTTGTCCTCGACGCTGCCGATGGAGCCGATGCCCGCGTTGGACACGAGCGTGTGCAGGGAGCCGAGTTCGGCGGCGGCCCGGTCGACGGCCTCGCGGACGGCGGCGTCGTCGGTGACGTCGGCCTTGAGGGCGAGGGTGCCTTCGGGGGCTCCCGCGGTCTCCCGGTCGAGTACCGCGACGCGCGCCCCGCGCTCCAGCAGCATGGTCGCGACGGCGGCCCCGATGCCTGAGGCGCCGCCCGTCACCAGAGCGTTCATCCCCTCGAAGTCGCGTGTGCCGGTCATCGGCTGTCCTCCTCGTTGGTGCGGCGGGCCTGCCATACGGGGCCCTCCGGATAGCGGTGTGCGGCGATCGACTCGGGATGCATGCGGGCGGAGAAGCCCGGTGCCGACGGCGCGGCGTAGCGCCCGGACTCGATCACGGTGGGATCGACGAAGTGTTCGTGGAGATGGTCGACGTACTCGATCACCCGGTCCTCCCACGTGCCGGAGACCGCCACGTAGTCGAACATCGAGAGGTGCTGGACCAGCTCGCACAGTCCGACGCCGCCCGCGTGCGGGCAGACGGGCACGCCGAACTTGGCGGCGAGCAGCAGGATCGCCAGGTTCTCGTTGATCCCGGCGACGCGTGCGGCGTCGATCTGGACGAAGTCGACGGCACCGGCCTGGAGCAGCTGCTTGAACACGACGCGGTTGGCGACGTGTTCGCCGGTGGCGACCTTCACCGGCTGGCCGGCGCGCACGGCGGCGTGGCCGAGGATGTCGTCGGGGCTGGTCGGCTCCTCGATCCAGTGCGGGTCGTACGGCGCGAGCGCGGTCATCCACTCCACCGCGTCGGCGACGTCCCAGCGCTGGTTGGCGTCGACGGCGATGCGCACGCCGGTACCGACGGCGTCCCGGGCGAGCGCGAGCCTGCGGACGTCGTCGCCGATGTCACCGCCGACCTTCAGCTTGATCTGGGTGAAGCCGTCGGCCACGGCCTCCTTGGCCAGCCGCACCAGCTTGTCGTCGGAGTAGCCGAGCCAGCCGGGCGAGGTGGTGTAGGCCGGGTATCCCTCGGCGCGCAGCCGCTCCGCGCGCTCGGCCCGGCCCGGCTCGGCGGCGCGCAGGATCGCGAGCGCCTCCTCGGGGGTGAGGGCGTCGGTGAGGTACCGGAAGTCGACGAGGGAGACGAGCTCCTCGGGCGTCATCCCGGCCAGGAACTGCCAGACGGGTCTGCCCGCGCGCTTGGCCGCCAGGTCCCAGGCGGCGTTGAGGACCGCGCCGGCCGCCATGTGCATCACGCCCTTCTCGGGACCCAGCCAGCGCAGTTGGGAATCGTGCGTGAGGTCCCGGTACAGCTCGCCGAGGTCGGCCGCGGTGCGGGGCACCGGCCGCCCGGTCAGATACGGCCGCAGCGCCTCGATGGCGGCCGCCATCACCTCGTTGCCGCGCCCGATGGTGAAACAGAAGCCATGCCCCTCGATGCCGCCGTCGCCGTCCGTTCCCTCGGTACGCAGCACGACATAGGCGGCCGAGTAGTCGGGGTCCGGGTTCATGGCGTCCGAGCCGTCCAGTTGTTCCGAGGTCGGAAAACGGATGTCGTGGACCTCGAAGTCCGTGACGGTCTGACTCATGTGCGCCCCCAGGGGAAATAACATCGGACCTCTGCTGTGGTCATCCGATGTATAGCGCCCTGAAGGGCCCAACGTCCAGAGTTGAGCGGAAACTGGCCCCGCACAGCTCGGATGTCTGGCAGGACCGCTGCCCCACTTGAGCCCGTGACGCCTCCTCGTGGTCCGGGTTCACTCCACCGTGCCCAAGGGCTGCGGCGGGAGTGGCCGGAAGCCGTAAGGTTGTTCCGTACGCAAGGGAACTTCGGAAGGAGGCCTGGGTGATCGAGCTCGAGGGGGTTCCCGAGCTGATCGACCCGGTCATGGTGGCCGCGTTCGAGGGCTGGAACGACGCGGGTGATGCCGCCTCCACGGCGGTCGCGCACCTGGACCGGGAGTGGAAGGGCGAGGTGTTCGCGGCGCTGGACGCCGAGGACTACTACGACTTCCAGGTCAACCGCCCCACCGTCTTCCTGGACGGCGGGGTACGCAAGATCACCTGGCCGACCACCAGGCTCTCCGTGGTCCGTATCGGCGGCGACAAGCCCCGCGATCTCGTCCTGGTCCGGGGCATCGAGCCGTCGATGCGCTGGCGCTCGTTCTGCAACGAGATCCTGGGATTCGCCCATGAACTGGGCGTCGAGATGGTGGTGGTGCTCGGTGCGCTGCTCGGCGACACCCCGCACACCCGGCCGGTGCCGGTCAGCGGAGTCACGTCCGACCCGGATCTGGCGCGGACCATGGACCTGGAGGAGACCAAGTACGAGGGGCCGACCGGCATCGTCGGCATCCTCCAGGAGGCGTGCACACACGCGGGCGTGCCGGCGGTGAGTCTGTGGGCGGCGGTGCCGCACTACGTCTCGCAGCCGCCCAACCCGAAGGCCACCCTGGCGCTGCTGAACCGCCTGGAGGACCTCATCGGGCTGCGCATCCCCCTGGGTGAACTGCCCGAGGACGCACGCGCCTGGCAGCTCGGGGTCGACCAACTGGCCTCCGAGGACAGCGAGGTGGCCGAGTACGTGCAGACGCTGGAGGAGGCCCGGGACACCGCGGAGCTGCCCGAGGCGAGCGGCGAGGCCATCGCCCGGGAGTTCGAGCGCTATCTGCGGCGCCGGGATCCCGGCCCCGGTCAGGCGCCGGGCGGGCACGCCACGGAGAGCGGTGACGGCTCGTATCTGCGGGACCCGTCGAGCGGCCGGACCAGGCCGCCGAAACCGCCGAGGCCCGGGACCGGTCCCGGGAAGGGCTCCCCGCAGGCCGGCGGTCCCGCGGGCAGCGGACCGCCGGAGGATTCGTCGGAGGACTCCCCGGACGACTCCTCGGAGGACTGATCCGGGCAGCGTGGAGCCGGGCGGGTGCGCACCCGCCCGGCTCCCCGGCGTCGCTGCCGGCATTCAGGAACAGACGAAGCGCGCCGCGCCCCAGTCCCCGTGGTCGCCGGTCTTGGACCCGTTGGTGTCCGTGACCTTCAGGCGTACGTGCCGTGCGCCGTCGAGCGGCACATCGACCGGCACCGTGGCCGAGGCCCCCGTCACCTTCGGCGAGGTCCACAGCACCTTGCCGTCCGCCTCGACGGAGAACGCCACCTCGCCGTAGCCGTTGATCTCGTCGTCGATCCCCGCTTCGGCGGTGAACTTCGAGCACTGTCCGCCGAGATAGACCTCGATGTCGGAGTCGGCGTGGGTGCCGATCCCCTTCTCGTACACCTTCCCGGCCAGGGTCAGCGGGTGTCCGTCCGCCGCGCCCGACTCGCCGTTGCTGCGGTCGCGCTCCGCCGGTCCGTACCCGTTGGCCGAGGTCAGCCACGCCAGGTCGCTCGCCCACACCTCACCGGTGGGCGGCGCCGGCATCACGGCGGTGGCGAAGCGCCGGACGGCCGTGCGGGACTCGCCCGCCGACCGGTAGCGCGTGAGCGCGGTGATCCGGGCCTCCCCCGCCCCGGCGTCCTTCGCCGGGGTCACCTGGACCTCGACGCGCCGGGTGGTGCCCGCCGGGATCCGGTCCACGGCCGCGGCCGGCGTGGCCCGCCAGCCCTCGGGGACGTCGAGCGAGACCACGGCGTCCGTCACGTCGGCCGTGCCCGCGGTGACGTCGACGGCCACGGTGCTCGCGGCGCCGGCGCCGGTCTCCTGCCCCTGCGGTGCGGAGAGGACGGCGTTCGCGGCGGCGTCGCGCCCGCCGACCGCGCTGGTGTTCTCCAGCTTCACGGAGAACTTCCTTCCCGTGGACAGCGGGGCGGTCTTGATCTTCACCACGCCGCCGCGGTCGTCGCGGTCGTACCACCAGCCCTGCTTCGCCGCCGCGTACGCGGCGGCCGAGTCCAGCCGGGGCAGCTTGCCCGCGAGCTTCACCGCGCTCGGCGCGGAGCCGGTGTGCACGCTGAACTCGTACGGGCGGCTGCTCTGCTTGCCCTCGAACGTCCCCCTGCTCCCACCGATGGAGACGGTCACATCGCCCGCACCCCTGACCGGTGCCGAGACCTCGGCCGTCTGGGTGGCGTACGCGCCGTCGCGGTGCTGCCGGGTCACGCCGTCGTCCTCGTACAGCGTGAAGGAGGAGCGGCCCTGCGGGTAGACGTCCCAGGCGAGCGGGGAGGTGGCGGTGCGGTCCTTGTACGAGCGGATGCCCGGCCACATCGGCACGGTGGCACCGCCCCTGACGAACAGCGGCAGCGTGTCGAGCGGGGCGTCGTAGTCGTCGACCGTGACCGGCCCCTCGTACGTCCGGCCGCTCCAGTAGTCGGTCCAGGTGCCCTTCGGCAGGTAGATGCCGTCGCGCTCGGTGCTGTCCTGGTAGACGGGGGCGACGAGGAAGTCCTCGCCGGACATGAACTCGTACTTCGCGGCGTCCGTCGCGGCCTTCGGGTCGTCCGGGTACTCGAGCACCAGCGGGCGGACCATGCCGACACCGGTCTTCGTCGCCTCGTGGGCGTAGGAGTACTGGTAGGGCAGCAGCGACTCCTTGAGCTTGAGGTAGTCGCGGTTGATGGAGGTGTACGGCTCTCCGTAGCGGAAGGGCTGCTTGTCACTGGCCGCCCAGCCGTCCATGGTCATCGTGGTGCCCAGGAACATCTTCCACTGGAGGTCACGGGTGTACGTCTTGGCGCTGCCGCCGAAGATGCCGTCGACGTCGCCCGTGGTGTAGGCGAGGCCGGACATCGTGGCGCCCGCGTAGGTCGGGATCTGCCAGCGGATGTAGTCCCAGGTGCCGTACTGGTCGCCGGACCACTGGACACCGCAGCGCTGAGCGCCCGACCAGCTCTCGGGGGCGTATGTGAAGCCGCGGGCGTCGCTGTTGTCCTCGATGCCCTTGTAGGCGTCCTTGCAGCCGTCGAGGGCGAACTTGTAGCCCTCGCCGATCCAGGCGACGTCGAGCTTGGCGACGCGCTGGCCGGCCTTGACCTGCTCGGCGATCTTCTCGATGCCGTCCTGGGTCCACAGACCGAGCTGCATGTCGCGGTCCTGGAGGCCCTTGGCGGTCTCGGCGAGGTCCTCGTGGCCGCAGCCGTATCCGTCGTTGACGAGCATCCAGCCGTTCGGCATGTCGTTCTCGACGTAGCCGTCGGCGACCTTCAGGGCGTCCAGGGTGTGGCGCTCACCGCGGTTGGCGTTGTGCAGGTAGCAGTCGGCGTCGCCGATCTCCAGCCCGTACACCGGAGGCAGGAAGGGCTTGCCGGTCAGCTTCGTGTACTGGCCGATGACGTCCTTGGCACTGTCACCCGCGAAGTAGTAGGCGTCGAAGCGCCGTTCCTGCTCGGTGGTGGTCACCGGGTCGGTGAAGGCGTAGGTGCCCGGCGAGAAGGTGTTGCGGAAGACGCCGTAGCCGGCCGACGAGAGGTAGAACGGCACGGAGTTGGGGTGCCCGCCGTCGTCCCAGTCGTAGTCGACGCCGACCTCGACGGTCTTGTCCCGGTGCGAGGTGTTGCCCCGGCCGTTCTGCATCCCGGCGCCGTAGAACTGCTCGTCCGCGCCGCGGGCCAGGGTCTGGGTGGTCTTCTCGCCGTCCCAGCTCAGCCCCTTCGCCTCGGACCAGACCCGGCTGCCGTCGGCGCGGTACAGGGCGAACCGCAGAGGCGACTTGTAGACACGCAGGGTGACATCGCCCGTGGAGAGGTCGTAGCGGTCGCTCCGCTCCTTCCACCGGGTACGGGGCGGGCTGCCCTGCGGCAGGACGATGGCATCGCCCGCCGGGTCCTCGAACGTGCCGTCCGGTGCCAGTTCGATCCGGAAGGTCTCCTCGGACACGAAGCTGACGCGGGCCTTCGCGGCCCCCGCACTCAGCCGGTACACCGGCCCGTCGGCGGTGAAGCCGGTGAGGTCGCCGACCGTCGTGCCGGCGGAATCGGCCGGGTCCGCCGCCTGTGCGCTGCCCGGCCCCGAGACCGCGGCGAGCAGACCCAGCAGCGCTGCAACTACTGCCCCTCTGATGCGCATTGATGATTGCATAGAGCGCTTTTAGCGCAGCACCGAGCATTTGACCATGGACAAAACGGAACCGGCCCCGAACTTCATCAAGAAGTTCGGGGCCGGTGAACGGACGTCGTACGGCGGGCAGTTACAGCGCGACACCGAGCAGGGCGTCGACGGTGCGCGAGACGAGTCCCGGCGCCCCCTCGTCCGTCCCGCCCCCGGCGGTCTGCCGCTCGGCCCAGCGGTCCACGGCGGCCAGGGCCGCCGGGGCGTCCAGGTCGTCGGCGAGGGCCGCGCGGACCTCCTCGACCAGCGCGTCGGCGGACAGCCCGTCGGGTCGCGAGACGGCGGCGCGCCAGCGCGCGAGCCGCTCCACCGCGTCGGCGAGCACCTGGTCGGTCCACTCCCAGTCGGAGCGGTAGTGGTGCGAGAGCAGCGCGAGGCGGATCGCCGCCGGGTCCACGCCGTCGCGGCGCAGCACCGATACGAAGACGAGGTTGCCCCGGGACTTGGACATCTTCTCGCCGTCCAGGGCGACCATGCCGGCGTGCACGTACGCCTGGGCGAACGGGTGCTCGCCGGTCAGCACCTGGGCGTGCGAGGCGCCCATCTCGTGGTGCGGGAAGGCGAGGTCGGAGCCGCCTCCCTGGATGTCGAAGCCCATGCCGAGATGGTCCAGGGCGATGGCGACGCACTCGATGTGCCAGCCGGGCCGGCCGGCGCCGAGCGAGGCACCGTCCCAGCTCGGCTCGCCCTCGCGGGCGGCCATCCAGAGCATCGGGTCGAGCGGGTTCTTCTTGCCCGGGCGGTCCGGGTCGCCTCCGCGTTCGGCGGAGAGCAGCCGCATCGCCTCGGCGTCGAGGCCCGAGACCTCACCGAAGTGCGGGTCGGTGTCGACGGAGAAGTACACATCGCCGTCGAGTTCGTAGGCGGCGCCCGCGTCCCGGAGCCGTTCGACGAGCGGCACGATGCCGGGTATCGCCTCCACGGCTCCGATGTAGTGCTGCGGCGGGAGCATGCGCAGGGCAGTCATGTCCTCACGGAACAGGGCCGTCTCGCGCTCGGCGAGCTCGGTCCAGTCCTGCCCGTCGCGCACGGCCCGCTCCAGCAACGGGTCGTCCACATCGGTCACGTTCTGGACATAGTGAACCTGCCGCTTGGTGTCGAGCCACACGCGCTGAACGAGGTCGAACGCGTTGTAGGTCGCCGCATGACCCATGTGGGTCGCGTCGTACGGCGTGATGCCGCAGACGTAGATGCGGGCGACGGGACCGGGGTCAAGGGTGATCCGTCCGCCGGTCGCGGTGTCGTGGATCCGAAGGTCGCGGCCCTTGCCAGGCAGGGCGGGGACCTCAGAAGCGGGCCAGGCATGCATGCCACGAGCGTAACCGGACGCGGCTTCCGGATACGAACCGGAGGGGGGATCCTGACCGAAGAGGCACTCTTGCGCGCCGGTCCGGAAGGTGCATGCCCCGGTGGTTCCCGGGGCTCCGCCGGGGTCACAGCGGCTTGATCACACCGGTGGCCACGGGATGGCGGGCCACTCGCCGCTCGGCTCGCGGTGCAGTCCCGTGCCCCGCAGCGCCGCCACCCGGGCCCTCAGGGCCTCGATCTCCGTGGCGGTGATCAGTTCCCCCAGCCGGGTGAGCAGCGCGGCGCCGGGCTCCAGTTCCGCGGCCAGCCGGTCCAGGACCTCGACGGCCTCCGCGGGCAGCGGTTCGCCCGCCCAGCCCCACAGCAGGGTGCGCAGTTTGTCGTCCGCGTTGAAGGTCACACCGTGGTCGATGCCGTACAGCCGGCCGTCCGGAGCGGGCAGCAGATGGCCGCCCTTGCGGTCGCCGTTGTTGATCACGGCGTCGAGCACCGCCAGCCGGCGCAGCCGGGGATCGTCCGCGTGCACCAGCAGCGCCGTCCGTCCCTCCCCCACCTCGGCGAGGACCACGGGCTTCCAGCCCTCGCCCGGCTCCTCGTCCTCGACGAGCGCGAGGAGGCCGGGGGCGTCCTCGTCCTGGGGTGCCGCCTCGATCCAGAGCTGGCACATGCCCTGTCCGTACGGCCCGTCCCGCAGCACGGTCGGGGGCACCAGGCCCCACCCCGTCACCTCGGACACCTCGTAGGCGGCCACCTCGCGCTGGGCGAGGGTGCCGTCGGGGAAGTCCCACAGGGGCTGCTCGCCCGCGACCGGCTTGTAGACGCAGTGCGCCTGTTCGCCCTCGTACGCGACCGAGCAGTACAGCACCGCGTTGGAGGCCCCGCGGACCTGTCCGAGGACCGTGAGCTGCCCCTTGCCGAGCAGGGTGATCAGCCCGTCGTCGCTCAGGCGCCGCGACGGTATCCGTTCTGGCGCGGGCATACGTGTCCTTCCGGATCGAGGGGCAGGCTGCACAGCGGGCACGGCGGGCGGCCGGCGTTCACGACGTCCAGGGCGCGTTTGGCGAAGGCCCTGGCCTGGGCGCCGCTGAGCCGGACCCGGAGCATCGGCGGGCCGTTCTCCTCGTCCTGGAGCAGCCGCTCCTCGGCCTCCGCGAGGTCCTCGACGGAGTCCGCGTCAAGTTCGACGAGGGCCTGCGCCTCGACGATCATGCGCTGTTCCTCGCCGTCCCAGGCGAGCGCCATGGTGCCCACCCGGAACTCCTCCTCGACGGGGACGTCGAGCGGGGCGGTGTCGGTGACGTCCATCGGGGCCACGGCCGGCACCGGCGAGTTCCCGCCGGTGCGCCGCACCACTTCGTCGAGCAGTTCGTCGACCCGCTCGGCGAGCGCGGCGACTTGGGTCTTCTCCAGGGCAACGCTGGTGACACGTCCGCCTGAGGATGCCTGCAGGAAGAACGTACGACGTCCAGGCAGCCCGACCGTGCCGGCCACGAAACGGTCCGGGGGGTCGTAGAGGAACACCTGACGGGACACGTCCTGTCTCCCTTGAAATCGACGGCATATGAGGATCGGCCGGGCCGGGCCGGGAAAGTCCCCCGGAAAGGCGTCTACGGCGCGTCCACCCTACTGCGCGGAGCGATCACGGCGCCCCAGCGCCGCCCCCGACCGCCGCGTCCTCCTCGCCGCCGCCCGTCGCGGCGCTCGCGTCGGGAGCCGGTTCGCGGGGCGCCAGGGAGGCGAGATCGCCGGTGTCACCGAGCCGCAGCAGGAACGGGCGCAGCCTGGTGTAGCGGATCGCGGTGACGGAGCACGGGTCGGCGTGGACGCGCTGGAAGAGGTCCAGATGCATGCCGAGGGCGTCGGCGACGAGGGATTTGATGATGTCGCCGTGGGAGCACATGACGTAGACGGCGCTCTCGCCGTGGTCCTTCTCGATCCTCGCGTTCCAGTCCCGTACCGCGTCGACGGCACGTGCCTGCATCGCCCGCATCGACTCGCCGCCGGGGAAGGCCGCGGCGGACGGGTGCTGCTGCACGACCTTCATCAGCGGCTCGTCGCCGAGCTCGGCGAGCTTGCGCCCCGACCAGTCCCCGTAGTCGCACTCGCTGATCCGCTCCTCGGTGTGGAGCGTCAGTTCCGGCCGGGCGGCGAGCAGCGGCCCGACGGTCTCACGGCAGCGCTGGAGGGGGCTGCTGACAACGGCGGCGAGGGGCAGGGCGGCCAGCCGTCCGGGGAGTGCGGCGGCCTGCTCGGTGCCGCGCTCGTCGAGCGCGACACCGGGGGTCCGGCCGGCGAGCACCCCGGACGTGTTGGCGGTGGAGCGTCCGTGGCGTACGAGGATCAGGGTCGGCATACCGGCCAGCGTACGCAAAGGTGCGCCGGGGGCCGGAGCAGGGAAGAATGCGCGCGTGATCGTGGACTGCGCCATTTACCGGGACGGACGCCGCACCGAAGGCCCCGCCGACTTCTCCGACGCCCTCGACGAGGCGCGGGCCAGCGGCGACGCGTTCCTGTGGATCGGCCTGCACGAGCCGACGGAGAAGGAGTTCGACCTGGTGAGCAGCGAGTTCGGGCTGCATCCGCTGGCGGTCGAGGACGCGCTGTCCGCGCACCAGCGGCCGAAGCTGGAGGTGTACGACGACTCGCTGTTCGCGGTGATCAAACCGATCGTGTACGAGCACGACAGCGACACGGTCAGCGCGGACGAACTGATGGTGTTCATAGGCGATTCGTTCGTGGTGACGGTCCGGCACGGCGAGGGAGCGCCCCTGGCCGCGGTCCGCCGCCGCCTGGAGGCCGAGGCCGATGTGCTCAAGCACGGGCCGACGGCTGTCCTGTACGCGATCAGCGACGCGGTCGTGGACCACTACATCGATGTCGCCGGTGAGCTCCAGGTCGACCTGGAGGAGCTGGAGACGCAGGTCTTCGCCCCGAGCGGAACGGGCGATTCCAAGAACACCGCGGCCCGCATCTACACCTTCAAGCGCCAGGTTCTGGAGTTCCGCCGGGCGACGGTCCCGCTGGCCGCGCCGATGGCCCGGCTGGCGAGCGCCGGGGTGCCGTACGTCCACGAGCACTCGCAACCGTTCTTCCGGGACGTCCAGGACCATCTGACGCGCGCCAACGAGCAGGTGGAGGGGCTGGACCGGCTGCTCTCGGACATCCTGTCGGCGCATCTCGCGCAGATGGGCGTGCGGCAGAACGACGACATGCGCAAGATCTCGGCCTGGGCGGCGATGGCGGCCGTGCCGACCATGGTCGCGGGGATCTACGGCATGAACTTCGAGCACATGCCCGAGCTGGGGTGGGTCTGGGCGTACCCGGTGATCATCCTGCTGATGGCGGGCGCGGTCGTCGGCCTGTACCGCCAGTTCAAGCGCCGCGGCTGGCTCTGACGGCCTTCGGCCGGGCCTGCCCGCTCAGGCGAACTCGGGTGCCGGGACGGCGGGCCCGCCCAGGGCGTCGCGCCGCTCGGGAGGCGTCAGGCTGACCATGCGCCGCCAGCCGAGGACCCGCTCGTACGCGTGGACGGCGTGGATCCCCGCCGCCAGGACCGCGGCCTTCGCCCGGGACCATCCGAGGACACGGCCCATGTGGTCCATCACGGCCAGGCTGACGTCGCGGTAGACGGCGATCTCGGCGAGGGCGCACTCGCGCAGGATGTGCTGGATGGTCCGGCCGTGCCCGGCCGCGGCGAAGCGCAGGAGTTCCTCGTGGCAGTAGGCGAGGTGGTTGTCCTCGTCGTTGGAGATCATCCTGACCGCGCGGCCCAGGTCGGGGTGGTCGGCGAAGTGCTTGCGCAGCAGCCGCATCTGCTCGGAGGCGCGCTGTTCGGTGACCCGGCTGTGGGCGAGGTAGGTGATGATGTCGCGCTCGGTGAGCGGCTCCTCGCGCCCCAGCTGCTCGTGGGCGAGTCCGATGCCGTGCTTCTCCAGGAGCATCGTGTAGTCGGTCTCGTGCGGGACCGGGACCGCCGTCAGACCGCGCTTCCGCAGCAGGGCGTTGAAGATCCGTCCGTGCTTGTCCTCGTCGGCGCCGTGCCGGGCGATCTTCGGGGCGAGCGCGCGCTGGCTCGCGGGCACGAGCGCCGCGATGCGACCGTTCTCCCAGCCGCCCTGGGATTCCCCGCTGGCAGCGATCGAGCAGAACAGCCGGAACGCGTCGTCGTCGTCGAGCATCTCCTGGAACAGGTTCTTTGCCGAGAGCATCACTGCCACCTCCGTGCCGGCCTCTGCCGAGCGCCAGTCAAATGCGCCCGGTCCCGGCGGGCAACACGAACGCTCCCGCGCTGGGCCGAACGGGGTACCGGCGCCGCAGCTGGCGAACCGTTTCCGCACAGCCCGTAACCCCGGCCGGCCTGCCGCGTTGTTCCCGGTGACGGCCGTGGCGGGGAGGATCCCCGAGCCCCCACCACGGCCGTAGCGCTGCCCGCGGACGCCCCGGCGCCCGGGACCCTCCGCCGGGACGGGACCGGATCAATCGGGCCGGGTCAGGTGCCGGGCCCCGCGGACCCGGCCCGGCCCCGACGAGAGTGCCTGAGGCCGGACAGAGGGACCTACGCCAGTCCGGACCGCTCCAGCGCGTCCGTACCGGCCCGCAGGGCGGCGATCCGCTCGTCGAGCGTGAAGCCCGCGGGAGCCAGGGTGAGGGTCGTGACACCGGCTGCCGCGTAGGCCTGCATCCGGTCGGCGATCCGCTCCACCGACCCCAGCAGCGTGGTCTGGTCGATCAGCTGGTGCGGCACTGCGGCGGCGGCGCCGGCCTTGTCGCCGGAGAGGTACTTGTCCTGGATCTCGGCGGCTTCCTTCTCGTACCCCATGCGCTGGGCGAGCTGGTTGTAGAAGTTCTGCTTGCGGCTGCCCATGCCGCCCACGTACAGCGCGGTGTACGGGCGGAACATGTCGGCGAGGCCGTTGACGTCGTCGCCGATGGCGAGCGGGAGCGTCGGGCAGACGTCGAACCCGTCCATGGTCCTGCCGGCCTTCTCCCGGCCCGCCCGCAGGTGCTTCACCGCGGTGTCCTCCAGGTGGTCCGCGGACGGGAAGATCAGCAGCGCTCCGTCGGCGATCTCACCGGTCTGCTCCAGGTTCTTCGGACCGATCGCCGCGATGTACAGCGGGATGTGCTCGCGCTGCGGGTGGACGGTCAGCTTGATCGGCTTGCCCGGCCCGTCCGGCAGCGGGAGGGTCCAGTGCTGTCCCTCGTACGACAGACGCTCGCGGGTCATCGCCTTGCGGACGATCTCGACGTACTCCCGGGTGCGGGCGAGCGGCTTGTCGAACTTGACGCCGTACCAGCCCTCCGAGACCTGCGGCCCGGACACGCCGAGACCGAGCCGGAACCGGCCGCCGGAGAGCGAGTCGAGGGTGGCCGCGGTCATCGCCGTCATGGCGGGCTGACGCGCCGGGATCTGCATGATCGCGGAGCCGACGTCGATGGACTCGGTCTGCGCGGCGACCCAGGTCAGCACCGTCGGGGCGTCGGAGCCGTACGCCTCGGCCGCCCAGCAGACGTCGTAGCCGAGCCGGTCGGCCTCCTGCGCGACGGCGAGGTTGTCGCCGTCCATTCCCGCGCCCCAGTAACCGAGATTGATGCCGAGCCGCATAGCCGCTCTCCTTACTGATCAGTAACGTCCTGTGTTCCGGACTCTAGCGCGCGGGAGGGCGATACGGCAGGGGCCACCCGGGCCCCGGTTGTCCACAGGCCTGCCACGTGCGCGGCTCCGGCCAGTAACCTCAGCGCCCATGGAGCAGAGGCATCTCGGCCGCACCGGCCTTCGCGTGTCCCGGATCGGGCTCGGCACCCTCACCTGGGGCCGGGACACCGACGAGCACGACGCCGCCGAGCAGTTGAAGGCGTTCTGGGAGGTGGGCGGCACCCTGGTCGACACGGCCGACGTGTACGGCGGCGGGGAGGCCGAGTACCTGCTCGGGCAGCTCGTCGCCGGCCTCGTGCCGCGGCACGACCTGGTCATCGCGACCAAGGCCGGGAGCGTGGCCGATCCGTACCGCAGGTTCAACGGCTCGCGCGGGCATCTGCTGGCCGCTCTGGACGCCTCGCTGGCCCGGCTCGGTACGGACTACGTGGATCTGTGGCAGGTCCACGCCTTCGACCCCATGACGCCGCTGGACGAGACGCTCCAGGCGCTGGACATCGCGGTGTCGAGCGGGCGCGCCCGGTATGCGGGGGTGTCCAACTTCTGCGGCTGGCAGCTCGCGAAGGCCGCGACCTGGCAGCTCGCCTCGCCCGGGGTGCGGACCCGGCTGGCCAGTACGCAGATGGAGTACTCGCTGCTCCAACGGGGCGTGGAGCGCGAGGTACTGCCCGCCGCGCTCGACCTCGGCGTGGGGCTGCTGCCGTCGTCCCCGCTGGGCCGTGGCGTGCTCACCGGCAAGTACCGCACGGGGACCCCGGCGGACTCGCGCGGCGCCTCCGAGCTGCTGGCCCCGTTCGTCGAGCCGTATCTGGACGACCCGGCGAGCCGCATCGTGCACGCGGTGGCGACGGCGGCCGACGGGCTGGCCACCACGGCGCTCCAGGTGGCCCTGGCGTGGGTCCGGGACCGGCCGGGAGTGGTGGCCCCGATCATCGGCGCGCGCAACGCGCGGCAGCTCACGGAGGCTTTGTCAGTGGAGGCGCTTAGTCTTCCTGACGAGATCTGCCAGGCGCTCGACGATGTGTCGGCGCCCGTGCACCGCTATCCCGACCAGGACTGGAGCACGCTGTGACTGCGCTTCCCCGGGGGGAATCCCCCGGCCCCTCGGCCACCGACGACGGCGTCGTCGCGGACGAGCCCGCCACCGCGCCCGCCGAGCAGGCGGAGGCCGCCCACGACGGCGCCGACGAGGCGACGGCCGACGGCCCCGGGGAGGAGACGGACGGGTCCGCGCCCCAGGAGGACGGCGCCGCGGACGCGGCCGCCGGAGGCGACACCGGCGCTGCCGCGGCACCCACCGAGGCCGAGGCGGAGCTGGCCGCCCAGCGCGCACTGCGCGAGCGGATCGAGAAGCGCAAGGCCGAGAAGGAAGGGCCCATCGACGCCGGTACGAAGCTGAGCGGCCCGGCGGCCGATCTGCTGGCTGCCGTGCGCGCCGTGGAGAGCGGCGAGAAGCCCGGCACCGCGTTCTTCGACTCCCCCGCCCCGCCCCCGGCCCGCCGGAGCGTCCCCGCACCGGCGCCGGTGCGCCCGCAGGCCCCCGAGCCCGTGCACGCGTCCCGCGGCGCGTCGCCGGAGACCGTCGCCGCCGTGGCGGCCGTGCTGGCCGAGGGCGGGGCCCCGGCGGCCCTGGCTGCCCCCGCCGCCGCCGTCCTGGGCGCGCAGGCCGACGAGGCGCTGCGGGAGGACCCGTGGCAGCTGCTGTCCCTGCCGGGTGTCGGCCCGGAACAGGCGGACACCTTCGCCCGGGCCCTGCTGGACACGGGATGCGGACCCGACGACGAGCGGCGCACCGCGGCCCTGGTCGGCTGGCTGCTGGAACGGGCGGCGCTGCAGGGACACACCGCCCTGGACGCCGAGCAGGTCCGTGCCGCGCTCGCCGGACGGGCGGTGTCCGACCCCGACGCGGCGGTGCAGCACGCCATCGCCGAGGGCGTCGTCCTGGTCTTCCAGGACGGCCCGGAGGACGAGGAGAGCGGCGAGGAGACCACGGAGGCGGGCGCCGGCGACGAGGGCGAGGAGCCGGCGGAGCGGGAACCGGTCCAGGTCCTCCTCGGCCTCGACCGGTACGCGCTGGCGGAGGAGAGCCTCGCCGACGGCCTCGCCCGGCTGGTCAACGCCTGCGAGAAGGACGCCGACTGGTCGGACGCAGCCACCGCGGCCCCCTCGCCCTCGGCGGCCGAGCTGATCCGCACGGCCGCGTCCCACGGTCTCGTCGCGCACACGGGCGGCGAGGCGGCCAGGGCCGAGCCGGCCGCGCTGATCGCCGCCGCCGCAGGCCTCGGTCTGCGGGCCCTGGGCGCCACGCACAGCGTGGACGGCCGGCAGCGGCTGGCCGGGGCGGTGGGTGACGCCTCGGCCGCCGTCACGCTCGCGGGGCTGCTGTCCGGCACGGAGGGCCCCGGGCGGGACGAGGAGGGGGCGCTCGCCCTCGACCTGCTCGTCGTGCTCGACGCCCCGCAGCTGGACGTGGAGACCGGCGCGATGCTGGTGGAGTCCCTCGCCGACGGCACCCGTCTGGTGGTGAGCGGCGACCCCGGCGTGCTGGGCTCGGCCGGTGCGGGGCGGGTGTTCGCCGATGTGCTGGCGGCCCGTGCCTGCCCCCAGGTCGTCTCCCGCACCCCGGATCCGGGGCCGATCGGCGAGCTGGTCTCCGGCATCGGCATCGGGGAGCTGAACCAGGTGGAGGCGCCGGGCAAGGAGGTCGTGATCGTGCCCGTGCGGGACGCGGGCGAGGCCGTGCACCGCACCGTGCAGCTGGTCGCCGACTCCGTGCCGCGCGCCATCGGCGTCCCGTCCTCGGACACCCAGGTCATCACCGTCGGCCATGGCGGGTCGGCGGGCACCCGGGCGTTGAACGAGGCGCTCAAGCAGCGGCTGAACCCGGGCCCGGGCCGCTTCGGCGGATTCGACCCCGGGGACCGGGTGGCCCACGTCCCCGCGCCGGGCAGGACCGTGCCCGGTGTGGTCGTCTCGGCCGACGCCGAGGGCCTGCACCTGGACTGTGCGGGAAGCCCCGTCGTCGTACCGCAGGAGCGGGTCGCCGCCTCCGTCCGCCATGCCTGGGCGCTCAGCGCCCACCAGGCGGCGGGGATGCGGTGGCCCGCGGTCGTCGTCGTGCTGCCGGGTGACGCGGCCCAGGGGCTGAGCCGGCCCTGGGTCTACACCGCGTTCGGCCGGGGAGAACGGCATCTGTCCGTGGTGCACGGTGTGGACCAGGCCCTGCCCCGTGCCGTGGCCCAGTCCCCCGCCCAGGACCGCACCACCCGGCTGCGGACACTGCTGGAGGCGTCCGACGGCTGACCGGTGACGGAAGACCGGTGACGGAAGACCGGTGACGGAAGACGGCCGAGGGGCCGGGGCCGGGCGGGGGCCGCCGGGCCCGGCCCCCCCGCCGGCGACCGGCCGGGGGGGGGGGCCGGCGTCGCGGGCGGGCCGCGGCACGCCCGGCACCACCCCGG
>NZ_JBIVTU010000009.1:0-163117 GCF_044756845.1 Streptomyces sp. NPDC091416 | reverse complement strand
GGGGGGACAGGGGGGGTGGCGGCCGCCGGGGCCCGGGTGCCGCACGCCGGGTGCGGGAAGCCGGGTGCGGCACGCCGCCCGGGGGGCCGCCCGGGCGGGTGCCGCGCCGGCCCGGCCCCTCGGCCGTCATCCGTCAGGTGCGAGGGGAAGGGATCAGGTCCTGTCCCGCGTCAGGCCGTCCAGCTCCTCGTCCAGATCGTCCTCGTCGAAGACCGCGCTGACGTCGAAGCGGCAGACCACCAGCTCCGGGTCCGCGTCGTCGAACGGAGCGCCGAGCCACTCGCCCGGCTCCGGCAGCTCGTCGGCGGCGGCGACCCAGAGCGTGGAGTCGCCCTCCTCCAGACCGAACTCCGTGTGCCGGGAGGCGATCTCGTCCGCCTCGTACTCCCCGAAGAGCACCCCCAGTGCCGCGTGGACACTGCTGCCGACCACGGCCGCGCTGTCGCTGCCGCGGTCCTCGGGGTCCACGTCGGCGAGACGCTGCGCCTGCGCGAGCAGCCGCTGCGGCTCCACCACCGCGTAGTCGCGGCGGATCAGCACGCTGACGGCGTTCGGTTCCTCGGGACCGCTGTACGGCGGCAGGGAGTCCTCCACCCCCGGAATCTCGAACGGGGTGACCTCGTCATGGCGGTCGTAGAGGAGTTCGTCGTAGACCTCGGCCGCAGCGGCCAGTGCGTTGAACGCGTCGTAGACAGCGGGGTCGTCGTCCCCGGACCGGCGTTCGACCGCCGCGAGGTGGTGGTCGATCGCGGCTTTGACCGCATCGGCGGCGGCGCGTACCTCGGCAGCGGTGGGCTGCGCAGCATCAGACATAGGGCAGACGCTATCCGTACACGGGCTCTGCCCGCACAATAGATGCGATGCCGGAATACGAATTTGTCGATGTGTACGTGCCGCGCGGGATGTCCCGGACGGAGACGGCCCGCCTGTTGACCGACCATGCCGAGTACGGGCACTGGGAGTTGGACCGGCTGACGCTGCGCCTGGACGGCAGTCGCCGGGTGCGGCTGCGGCGGCGGATCATCCGCCAGATCCGGGCCACTTGGTGAGACGGAAGGGGCCCCGCGTCGCCGCGGGGCCCCTTCCCTTCGCCGTGCCGACCGCTGCCGTCAGGCAGCGGCCTTGGCGCGGCGGTACAGCACCGTGCCCGCACCGGCCAGCAGCAGCCCCGCGCTCGCCGGGACGAGCAGGTCGAGCCCGCCCCCGCCGGTGTGCGCGAGCTGCGGCGTGCTCGCCGGCAGGGTCTGCGGTTCGGGCGCGTTCGGGATGGTGCGCGGTCCGGGCGTCGGCGGTGTCACATGGGTGACGGGCGTCTCCGGGACGACCGGCGGCGGCGTGCTGTCGTTCTCGCACGTGTTGCCCAGGGCGGGGTTCAGCAGGCCACCGATGGTGACGCTGTTCCCGCAGGCGTTCACGGGGATGTCGATGGGCACCTGGATCTGGTTCCCCGAGAGCAGACCGGGCGAGCCCTGCGCGGTCCCCTCGGCGGTGGCCCCGCCCCCGTTCTCACTGCCGGCGGCCCGGTGCTTCCCGGTACCCGCCCGCACCCCCTCACCACGGTCGCCGGACGCCCGGCCGTTGTCCGAGGCGTGGCTGCCCGAGGCCCCCGCGGTCGAGCCGTGACGGCCGGCGGCCGCACCGTCCGAACCGTTCGCACAGGCATTGCCCGCCGCCGGGTTGAGCAGACCCACGACGCTCACGGAGTTGCCGCAGACGTTGACCGGCACCTCGACCGGGATCTGTACCGAATTCCCTGAAAGCACCCCCGGGGAATTCGATGCACCGCCGGCCGCTCCCGCGTCGGCGTGTGCGTAACCGCCACTGAGCGCGAGCACGCCGCCCGCAGCCGCCATGGTGATCAGGCCTTTACGCGTGACCTGTCGCATAGGTTGTTTCCTGCCTTCTACCTTCCGGAATACCCCCGGACTTGACCGTGCGGAGGCAAAGGACCCGACGGCCCCGGAGCACATGGCGTGCGCTCCGGGGCCGAGCGGGCTCAAACCCTTACGGGTTGACGCACAACGTCAGGCGTTGACGCAGGTGTTGCCGAAGGCCGGGTTCAGCAGCCCGATCACGGAGATCGTGTTGCCGCACACGTTCACGGGAACGTGGACGGGAACCTGGACGACGTTGCCCGAGAGCACGCCGGGGCTGCCGATGGCGGCACCCTGGGCGCCCGAGTCGGCGACGGCCATGCCGGCACCCGCGAGAACCAGACCACCGGTGACAGCCGCAGCGGCGACGATCTTCTTGATCATTATTCCTCCTAGTTGGCAAGTGCGGTCCCAGCCGCGGACCGCACCACCTGTAACGAGGAAGAAGTAATCGGGCTACGAGCGATCCGCCCCTTTCACTCGTTCCGGTTAGATACGCACAAGCTGGCGATTATGGCGCCGGGTATCGACTTTTCAGCTGTTGTCGATGAAACGGTCGAGTACCCGTGCGCCGAACTTCAGGCCCTCGACCGGCACGCGCTCGTCCACACCGTGGAACATGCCGGCGAAGTCGAGCTCGGGCGGGAGCTTCAGCGGAGCGAATCCGAAGCACCGGATGCCCAGGTCGTCGAAGGACTTGGCGTCGGTGCCGCCGGAGAGCATGTACGGGACCGCGCGGGCGATCGGGTCCTCGGCCTTGAGCGCGATCTGCATCGCGTCCACGAGCGAGCCGTCGAAGTCGGTCTCCAGCGCCTTGTCCCCGTGCACGTCCTCGCGCTTGACGCGCGGGCCGAGGATCCGGTCCAGGTCGGCCAGGAACTCCTGCTCGTACCCCGGCAGGAAGCGGCCGTCGACGTGAGCGGTCGCCTGTCCCGGGATCACGTTCACCTTGTAGCCCGCGCCGAGCATGGTGGGCGCCGCCGAGTTGCGCAGCGTCGCGCCGACCATCTTGGCGATGCCGCCCAGCTTGGCGAGCGTGGCGTCCATGTCCTCGGGGTCGAGCGGGGTGCCGAGCGCGTCGGACAGCTCGTCCAGGAAGGAGCGCACGGTCTTGGTCACCCGGACCGGCCACTTGTGCCGCCCCAGCCGCCCGACCGCCTCGCACAGCTCGGTGATCGCGTTGTCGTCATTGGTCATCGAACCGTGGCCGGCCGTGCCGTCCACGGTCAGCCGCATCCAGTGCATGCCCTTCTGCGCGGTCTCGACGAGGTAGAGCCGCAGGTTCTCGTTGACCGTGAAGGAGAAGCCGCCGACCTCCCCGATGGCCTCGGTGACGCCCTCGAACAGGTCCGGGTGCTTGTCGACGAGATACCGGGCCCCGTACGTACCGCCCGCCTCCTCGTCCGCGAGGAAGGCGAGCACGATGTCGCGCGGGGGCTTGCGGCCGCTGCGCATCCGGTCGCGCACGACCGCCAGGGTCATCGCGTCCATGTCCTTCATGTCGACCGCGCCCCGGCCCCACACGCAGCCGTCCGCGATCTCTCCCGAGAAGGGGTGGTGCGTCCAGTCGTGCGCGTTGGCCGGGACGACGTCGGTGTGGCCGTGGATCAGCAGCGCCGGCTTGGACGGGTCCTCACCCTCGATCCGCGCCACCGTGGAGGCGCGGCCCTTGTGGGACTCGAAGATCTGCGGCTCGAGCCCGACCTCGGCGAGCTTCTCCGCGACGTACTCGGCGGCCAGCCGCTCGCCCGGTCCCGAGTGATCCCCGTAGTTGCTGGTGTCGATCCGGATCAGGTCACGACAGAGGTCGACGACCTCGTTCTCGGCGCTCTCACCCGAGCCGGTCCTGGCCGCTTTGGTCTCACTCACGCTGGTTCCCTCCGCTGTCGCTGTGGTGCTCCCCCTCATCCTCCCGCGCCCGGTCCTCCCGCCCAAGGCCGCCCACCCCACGTCACACGCCCGTCACACCGCCGGGGGCGTGACGGAGCACCCTCCAGTGTTTGCTATTGTTTTCCTCGTCGGAACGGGCCGGGCCCGCGAGACAGACACCTAGTCCGGGTGGCGGAATGGCAGACGCGCTAGCTTGAGGTGCTAGTGCCCTTTATCGGGCGTGGGGGTTCAAGTCCCCCCTCGGACACAGAACGAAGTGCCGATCAGGAGAGATCCTGGTCGGCACTTCGCGTTTTCCCCGCCCGGAAACCAACACCCCGCCCTGTCGTCCCGGACCCGCTTCCGGCGGCCGGGAGCGGGTCCGTGGTGAACGCCGACTCGCACCGGCGGGGCCGGTTCCCCGGACCGGATCACCGGCGGCGCGGGCGGCGCGGGCGGCTCCATCCTCCGCGACACCACCCCTTGTTGAAACGGTTCATTCGTAGTTACCGTCACTCCGGAGAAGGGTGTTCCCGAGCGAGGAGAAGCATGAGCCGCACCGAAACCGACACGCTGCCCTGGTACGAGGACCCGCGCCCGGGTTCCGGCGGGCTCGCGCCGCGGTCCTGGTACGCGACGTCCGATGCCTGGCGGATGTCCCTGAACGGCGAGTGGGCGTTCCGGCTCTCGCCCACGGCCGCCGCCGAGGACGAGTCCTTCGCCCGGCCGGGGTTCGACGCCTCGGCGTGGGGAACGGTCGCGGTGCCCGGTCACTGGGTGCTCCAGGGCGCCGGCGGCGCTCCCGCGTACACGAACGTCGTCTACCCCTTCCCCGTCGATCCGCCCCGGGTGCCGTCCGAGAACCCGACGGGCGACCATCTGCGGACGTTCACGCTGCCCGCGGACCGGCCGCGGGACGGCGCGTTCGTGCTCCGGTTCGATGGGGTGGAGTCCTGCGCCCGGGTGTGGCTCAACGGTCGGGAACTGGGCGACTTCAAGGGGTCCCGGCTGCCGCACGAGTTCGCCGTCGGCGATCTGCTGGACCCCGGCGAGAACGTCCTCGCGGTACGGGTGCACGCCTGGTCGTCGGGCAGCTACCTGGAGGACCAGGACCAGTGGTGGCTGCCGGGCATCTTCCGTGAGGTGACTCTGCTGCACCGCCCGGACGGCGCGCCCCGGGACTTCTTCGTGCACGCGGGCTACGACCACCGGGAGGGCTCCGGGACGCTGCGGGTGGAGTGCGAGGGGGCCGAGGGCCGGGTCCTGGTGCCCGAACTGGGTGTCGACATCGCCACGGGCGGGTCCGTGACGCTGCCGGTCGAGCCGTGGACCGCCGAGACGCCCCGGCTGTACGACGCGGAGCTGGTCACGGCCGGTGAGCGGACGCCCCTGCGGATCGGTTTCCGTACGGTCGCCGTCGAGGACGGCGTCATCAAGGCCAACGGCAGGCGGCTGCTGTTCCGCGGGGTGAACCGGCACGAGTTCCACCCGGAGACGGGCCGGGCCGTCGACGCGCGGACGATGCGGCACGACCTGGTGCTGATGAAGCAGCACAACATCAACGCCGTGCGGACCAGCCACTATCCGCCGCATCCCGCGTTCCTGGATCTCTGCGACGAGTTGGGCCTCTGGGTGATCGACGAGTGCGATCTGGAGACACATGGCTTTGTCGACCTGGAGTGGCGGGGCAATCCGGTCGACGACGCGCGGTGGACCCCCGCGCTGCTCGACCGGGCGGCCCGCATGGTCGAGCGCGACAAGAACCACGCCTGCGTCATCATCTGGTCACTGGGCAACGAGTGCGGTTCGGGCAGCGGCCTGACGGCCATGGCCGAGTGGATCAGGGGGCGGGACCCGGAGCGGCTGGTGCACTACGAGGGCGACCTCTCCTGCAAGGACGTCGATCTGTATGCGCGGATGTATCCGACGCACGCCGAGGTCGAACTCATCGGCAAGCGGGCGGAGGAGCCCTGGGGCGACGCGGAACTCGACGCCCGGCGGCGGGCGATGCCCTTCATCATGTGCGAGTACGGGCACGCCATGGGCAATGGTCCGGGCGGCCTGAGCGAGTACCAGCGGCTCTTCGAGCGGTACGAGCGCTGCCAGGGCGGTTTCGTCTGGGAGTGGATCGACCACGGCTTCGCCCACCCCGAGCACGGCTTCGCCTACGGCGGGGACTTCGGCGAGGAGCTGCACGACGGCAACTTCGTCTGCGACGGCCTCCTCTTCCCCGACCGCACGCCCTCACCCGGACTCGTCGAGTACAAGAAGGTCATCGAGCCGGTGCGGATCGGCCCGGGCTCCGCACCCGGTACGTTCACGGTCACCAACGGCTACGACTTCACGGGACTGGAGCACCTCGACTTCCTCTGGGCGCACGAGGTGGACGGCACGGTCGTGGCCTCGGGCACCCTGGCGGTGCCGGAACTGGCACCGGGCGCCTCGGCGGAGGTGGCGCCGGACACCGTTTCGGCGGGCGACGGCCTGTGGACCGTGCGGGCGGTGCTCGCCGCGGACACCGCGTGGGGCGAGCGCGGGCACGTGGTGGCGTGGGGCCAGGTGGAGACGGGTGCGCGGGCCGTCCCGGCTCCGGCGGCCGGCGAACGCCCGGTGCGCTCCGGTGGCGTGATCACCCTCGGGCCCGGCGTGTTCGACGCGGCAACCGGGGTACCGGTGCGCATCGGGGACGTGGCGGTGGAGGGACTGCGACTGGACGTGTGGCGGGCACCCACCGACAACGACAACGGGGCGGCCTGGCAGCCGGACGAGCGGTACGGGCTGCGCTGGCGGGAGCTGGGGCTGCACCGGATGCGGCACCGCGTCGACGCGGTGGAGACGGACGGGGACGCGCTGACGGTGCGGACCCGGGTGGCCCCGGCGGGCTGGGACCTGGGGCTGCGGACCACCTACCGGTGGACGGCCGCCGGGGGCCGGCTCGGGCTGACGGTGTCCGTGGCGCCGGAGGGCGACTGGCGGGTGCCGCTGCCCCGGCTCGGCATCCGGTTCGCGCTGCCCGCGGCGTACGGCGGCGCGCGCTGGTCCGGCGGCGGTCCGGGTGAGGCGTACCCGGACACACGGGCTGCCGCGATGCTCGGGATGTGGGAGAGCACGGTGGACGCGCTCCAGACCCCGTACGTCCGGCCCCAGGAGAACGGTGCCCGGGCCGACGTCCGCTGGGCGGAGCTCACGGACACCGGCGGTGCGGGGCTGCGGGCGGAGGGCGGCACGCCGTTCTGGTTCACCGCGCGGCGCTGGACGAGCGAGCAGCTGGACGCGGCCGCGCATGCGCCGGACCTGGTGGGCGGGGACCGCGTCTGGGTCAACCTGGACCACGCCGTGCAGGGCATCGGCTCGCAGTCGTGCGGACCGGGCGTGCTGCCGGAGCACCGGCTCGACGCGGAGCCGGCGGAGTTCTCGTTCGTGTTCGCGCCTTTGGCCTGAGCCCGCTCCCTGCCCTGCCCCGGCTCCGGGGCAGGGCAGGGGTCCGGGTCAGCGGAACAGCCGGCCCGGCAGCAGCCGCTGGTCGCGCAGCGCGTCGCGGACCATGGCCGCGTACTCCGTGGCGCCGCGCTCCGAGGTATGTGTGTTGTCGCGCTTCTCGTCGGTGAGGTACAGCGCCTTGGAGGCGTCGGGGCCGAGTTCCTCGACCCGTTGCCTGGTGAGCGCGGTCAGGTCGACGAGCGGGACGTCGTGCTCGGCGGCCAGCAGGCGGATCTGCGCGGGCAGGTCGACCCCGAGGCCGTTGACCAGGAGCGCGGTGCCGTTGTCCAGCGTGCCGTCGGTGTTGAACCAGCGGCGGACGATCGGGGTGACCAGCACGGGCCGGCCGCCTGCGGCGCGGATCGCCCCGATCATCGTGGTGAGGTTGGCGCGGTAGTCCGCCTCGGTCGTCTGCTTGTCGTTGTGGGCGAGCTGGATGAGCACGGTGTCGCCCCGGCCGATCAGCGGGCGGACCGTCGGGAAGAGCTGGGGCTGGTCGAGATACGTCTGCGAGCTCTCGCCGGAGTCGGCGTAGTTGGCGACGGACACGCCGGCCCGGAGGTACTGCGGGAGCTCCTGGCCCCAGCCGGTGTAGGGGCTGCCGAGCTGGTCGCAGACGGTCGAGTCACCGATCAGGAAGAGCTGCGGGGTCCGCGGCGCCGGAGCCACGTGCAGGCCCGCCAGGAGCGGGGCCGGGCCGCCGAAGGCGAGGTCGAGGCCGGGGCTGCCGCTGGCCCCGGTGGGTTCGCCCTCGGGCTCACGCACGTTGACCGTGAACGTCCGGACCACCTGACGTCCGGCCGCGGTCGGCGTCTCACCGAGTACGGTGCGCCGCGTCTCGGCGGTGACCGTCGTACGGCCCTCGGCGGCCCCGCCGATGCGCGCGGTGACGCGGTAGGTGCCGGGGGCCACGTCGAAGTGGCAGATCACCGGGGCGGATCCGGTACAGCCGGCGGGGGCGGACGCCGCCGGCTGGGCGACGGCGGGTGTGGCGAGGGCGGCCACGGCGGCGACGGCGGTCAGCAGGGCGGGCGCGGTTCTGCGCACAGCGGGCATGGCGGGGCTCCTTCGAGGATGCGGGTGCGGGTGCGGTAGCGGCAGCCGTGCCGCATCGCAAGCGCTTTCTACCCCCGCGCACCCCGCTTTGAATCCTTTCAGTTTAGGGAAGTTGCCTGCGTTCTCCCATCCTCGCCCTCAGCAGTGAGGCCCTCGCCGCTGTGGAAGGATGCCCGCATCATGAGAACCAGCACCAAGGCGTCCGGCGGGCCCCGGTGAGAGGGCGCGCGAAGCCTCCGCAGTCGCCGCTGCCCCAGCGCGACGGGGTCGATCCGGTACGGGTGCGGCTCCCGGAGGATCCGGACGGCCGGTGGCCGACGGTCCGGGATCATCTGCTGGCGCGGTTCGCCGACGCGATCGGCGCGGAGCGGGTCGACGCCATGCTGGCCGGGGGCCGGTTCGTCTCCGTACGGGGCGCGGTGACCGGGCACGAGCCGTACACGGCGGGCCGGTACCTCTGGTTCCACCGGGACTTCGCGCCGGAGGAGCCCGTGCCCTTCCCTGTCGGCGTGGTGTACCGGGACGAACACCTGGTCATCGCGGACAAGCCGCACTTCCTGGCGACGACTCCGCGCGGCCGGCACATCACGGAGACCGCGGTGGCCCGGCTCCGCCGCGAGCTGGCCCTGCCGCTGCTCCAGCCCGCGCACCGGCTGGACCGGCTGACCGCGGGGCTCGTCCTCCTCGTCGTACGGCCGGAGGAACGGGGCGCGTACCAGACGCTGTTCCGGGACCGCCGCGTACGCAAGGAGTACGAGGCGGTGGCGGCGTACGACCCCGGGCTGTCCCTCCCCCGCACCGTGCGCAGCCGCATCGTGAAGGAGCGCGGGGTGATCGCCGCCCGCGAGGAGGCCGGCGAGCCGAACAGTGAGAGCCGGATCGAACTGCTGGAACACCGGGACGGACTCGGCCGTTACCGGCTGCTGCCCGCGACCGGACGCACACATCAGCTGCGGGTCCATATGAACAGCCTCGGGCTGCCGCTCGTCCACGACCCCGTCTACCCGGTGGTCGAGGCGGAGGGCGCTCCCGACGACTTCTCGCACCCGCTCCAGCTCCTGGCAGGAGTACTGGAGTTCACCGATCCGGTCACGGGAGAGCCGCATCGCTTCGAGAGCGGGTTGCGGCTCTCCGCGTGGCCGGAGGGATGAGCCGGGTGCCGGGCCTCAGTGGCCGCGGGCGATCCACTCGTCCAGGTGCGGGGCCTCCGCGCCGATGGTCGTGGAGTCCCCGTGTCCGGTGCGGACGGCGGTCGCCGGGTCCAGGGCGAGCAGCCGGTCCCGGATCGAGGCGACGATCGTCGGGAAGTGCGAGAAGGAACGTCCGGTGGCACCGGGTCCGCCCTGGAAGAGCGTGTCGCCGGTGAAGACGGTGGACAGCTCGGGGGCGTACAGGCAGACGGCGCCCGGAGCGTGACCCGGGGTGTGCATGACGGTCAGGGTCGTACCCGCGACCTCGATCTCCTGGCCGTCGGCCAGTTCGCCGTCCGGGGCCCGGTCCGGGTGGGTCTGCTTCCACAGCGGCAGGTCGTCGGGGTGGAGCAGGACCGGTGCGCCGGTGGCGGCGGCGAGTGCCGGGGCCGCGTCGATGTGATCGTTGTGCGCGTGGGTGCAGATGATGGCGCGCAGCGTACGTCCGCCGAGTGCGGCCTCGATGGCGGCGGCGGCGTGGGCGGCGTCGATGACGACCGCCTCGGTGTCGTCGCCGACGATCCAGACGTTGTTGTCGACGTCCCATTCCCCGCCGTCGAGGGCGAAGGTGCCGGAGGTGACGAGGTGGTCGATGCGGGCGGTCATCAGAAGACCACCACCGAGCGCAGGACGTCGCCGTCGTGCATCCGGGCGAAGGCCTGCTCGATGTCGCCGAGGCCGATGGTCTCGGTGACGAACGCGCCGAGGTCGATCCGGCCCTGCTGGTGCAGGTCGACGAGCATCGGGAAGTCGCGCGAGGGCAGGCAGTCGCCGTACCAGGACGACTTGAGCGAGCCGCCGCGGCCGAACACGTCCAGGAGCGGGAGTTCGAGCTGCATCTCCGGCGTGGGCACGCCGACCAGGACGACGGTGCCGGCGAGGTCGCGGGCGTAGAAGGCCTGCTTGTACGTCTCCGGGCGGCCGACCGCCTCGATGACGACGTCGGCGCCGTTGCCGCCGGTGAGCGCGCGGATGGCCTCGACCGGGTCGTCGGCGCGGGAGTTGACGGTGTGCGTGGCACCCATCTTCTTCGCCGTCTCCAGCTTGCGGTCGTCGATGTCCACGGCGATGATCTTCGCCGCGCCGGCCAGCCGCGCGCCGGCGATCGCCGCGTCGCCGACCCCGCCGCAGCCGATGACGGCGACCGAGTCGCCGCGGCCGACCTGGCCGGTGTTGATGGCGGCGCCGATGCCCGCCATCACGCCGCAGCCGAGGAGCCCGGCGACGGCCGGGGAGACCTCGGGGTCGACCTTGGTGCACTGGCCGGCGGCGACGAGCGTCTTCTCGGCGAAGGCGCCGATACCGAGAGCCGGGGACAGCTCGGTGCCGTCCAGCAGGGTCATCTTCTGCTTCGCGTTGTGCGTGTCGAAGCAGTACCACGGGCGTCCGCGCAGACAGGCACGGCACTGCCCGCACACGGCACGCCAGTTGAGGACGACGAAGTCGCCCGGGGCGACGTCGGTGACGCCGTCGCCCACGGACTCCACGACGCCCGCGGCCTCGTGGCCGAGGAGGAAGGGGAACTCGTCGTTGATGCCGCCCTGCTTGTAGTGCAGATCGGTGTGGCAGACGCCGCACGCCTGGATCTTCACCACGGCCTCACCGGGGCCGGGGTCCGGAATCACGATCGTCTCGACCCGTACCGGCTCGTTCTTTCCCGGTGCGATGACCCCTTGTACGTGCTGCGCCATTCCCGTGGTCTCCCTTGTGCGGCTTTCCCTGAGATCGATTCACGACTTTTCCCGAGATCGATCACGAACAACCGTACGCGGTGCGAGGAGGCCGCGGGAGCGCGCCGCGAGGGCAGCGCCCGGCCGCCCAGGCCGGCATCCACCACGGTCCGTGCGGCCCGGAGCAGACCGGCCGGATCAGGGCCGTCGGGTTCGGGGGTCGTCGGCCCAGCGCTCAGTGCCAGTTCGGCGATGTCCCGGACGCGCGGATCGGAATGGGCCGCGAACCGCTGGAGCCGAGCCCTCTCCTCGGCGTCGAGCCGGCTTTCGCGGTCCCAGCTGTCCACCTCCGCGTGCCACCCGACACCCCGCACCACCTCGCTCAGCACGTCCGGGTCCCGTTCCCGGTCTGCGTGGGCCCGGAGCAGGCCGGCCGCCCACTGCTGAGCCTCCTTGTCATGCAGGTCCCTGATCACGTCGGCGCCGAAGCCCCACAGGACCTCGGCGGCGAACTTCCGAAGACGGGGATCGGGTGCCGCCAGGGCGGCGGCGGCCTCGTTGCGGGAGAGCGGATCCACGCGCCGCTCCAGCAGTTGCCGGACAAGGAACGGGCCCGACTCGTCCGGGTCGGCGAACGCGAGGGCGCGCGCGGCGAGTTCGGCGAAGGACGCCCGTATCCCGAAGGCCGGCTCCAGCATGCCGACCGCCACGGTGTGCCACGTCGAGACGGCGGACTGCCGGTCGCGAGCGCGGGCCACGTCCAGTGCGGTCCTGCCGAGATCATCCGCGTCGAGTTCCTCCGACGCTTCCCGGCCCTGCCTTTGACGCCCCATCCCCGCACCCCTTGATCGCGTTGACCGCGCTCAATCCTCACACGCGGAGCAGGCGGGTCGCGGTGGCGAGGGCCGGGGCCGCGCAGGGGCCCCGGCCGGTGCGGTATGCCCCTCGGGCCGCGCGCGAAGGGCATACCGGGCATCAGTCCCCGTACACGCGGCGGCCGCCCACGTACGTCGCCAGGACCCGCGCCCCGGCGATCTCCTCGGGCGGCGCGGCATAGGGGTCGCGGTCAAGGACCACCAGGTCGGCCAGGGCACCGGCCCGGATGCTGCCGGTGTCGTCCAGGTGGTTCACGTACGCCGAGCCCGCCGTGTACGCGGCCAGCGCGTCGGTCAGCGAGATGCGCTGCTCCGGGAGGAAGGCCCTGCCGTTGTCGCCGCCGGGCACGACGCGGTTGACGGCCGTGTGGATGCCGTGCAGCGGATCGGCGCTGCTGACGGGCCAGTCCGAGCCCGCGGCCACGGTGGCACCGGAGCGCAGCAGTGCGGCGAACGGGTACTGGAGCGCGGCCCGTTCGCGGCCGAGGAAGGGGATGGTCAGCTCGTCCATCTGGGGTTCGTGGGCGGCCCAGAGCGGCTGGATGTTGGCGGTGGCGCCGAGCGCGCGGAAGCGGGGGATGTCGTCGGGGTGGACGATCTGGAGGTGGGCGAGGTGGGGGCGGGTGTCGGTGCGGCCGTTGGCGGCACGGGCGGCCTCGACGGCGTCCAGGGCCTCGCGCACCGCCCGGTCGCCCAGCGCGTGGAAGTGGGTCTGGAAGCCGAGGGCGTCCAGCTCGGTGACGTACCGGCGCAGGTCGAGGGGGTCGACGAAGCTGGTGCCGCTGTTGGCGGTGGCGCAGCCGCAGGCGTCGAGGTACGGGGAGAGCAGGGCGGCGGTGCCGGTCTCGGCGACCCCGTCCTGCATGATCTTCACCGATCCGGCGCGGAAGTTCCGGCCGGTCAGCGCCTCGCGCCTGGCGACGAGTCCGGGGATCTGTTCGCTTCCGTGCTCGCGGTCCCACCACAGGGCTCCGGTGACGCGGGCGGTGAGCGAGCCGTCCCGGTCCGCGGTGAGGTAGGCGTCGGCCACGTCGTCCATCGAGCCGTAGGTGCCGACGATGGCGTCCTGCCAGGCGGTGATGCCGTACGCGTGGAGCAGGCGCTGGGCCCGCAGGAGGCCGGCGAGCCGGTCGGCGGCGGTGGACCGGGGCGCGTGACGGGCGACCAGGTCCATGGCGCCCTCCTGGAGGAGTCCGGTGGGTTCGCCGCGCTCGTCGCGTTCGATGCGGCCGTCGGCCGGGTCGGGGGTGCGGGCGGTGATTCCGGCGAGGTCGAGGGCCCTGCTGTTGGCCCAGGCGCCGTGGTGGTCGCGGTTGACCAGGCAGGCGGGACGGTCGGGCACGGCGGTGTCGAGCTGCTGGCGGGTGGGGGCGCCGCCCTCGAACGCGTCCATCGACCAGCCGCCGCCGGTGATCCAGGCGCGTTCCGGGTTCGCGTCGGCGTAGGCCCGTACGGCGGCGATGGTGGCGGTGGCGTCGCCGGCGCCGGTGAGGTCGCACTGCGCGAGTTCCTGCCCGGCGGTGACCGGGTGGACGTGGGCGTCCTGGAAGCCGGGGAGCAGGAGGCGTCCGGCGAGGTCGACCACCTCGGTGCGCGGGCCGATGAGTTCGCGTACCTCGTCGTGACCGACCGCGGTGATCCGGCCGGCGGTGACGGCGACGGTGGTGGCGCGGGTGCGGGCGGCGTCGGTGGTGTGGACGGGGCCGCCGGTGAAGACGAGATCGGCGGGGGTGGTGCGGGGCATGAGCTGTTCCGTTCGTTGTGCGGGGCGGGGCGGAAGCGGGCGGTGGGGTGGCTCAGGCGGGTCCGGCCGCCGTCTCCCGGGCGGCCTCCGGGGCCGGGGGCCGGACCGGGTCCGGTTCGGGGGCGACGGACCGGCCGGTGACGAAGTACGGGGACTTCCTGGCCCACTTGGCCCAGGCCGCGGCGGCGAAGCCGGTCACGAGGATGACGGCGGGGCACAGGAGCATGAACCAGCCGTTGTCGGGGCTGACCTCGAAGTGGTCGGCGGAGGTGGCGAAGGTCCAGCAGAGGTATCCGCCGAGCGCGAGCAGGACGAGGGCGCTGGTCACGGGGAGCACCACCGCCCGCACCGCCAGGGACCGGCTCTGCCGGAACGAGCCGCGGAAGCGCGAGGCGGCGGCCAGCGCGGTGAGGGCGTAGTAGATCGAGACGACGACGCCGATCGCGTTCACGGACGCCAGGATGAGGTCGCCGACCTTCGGGATGGCGAGCGAGAGCACGGCGATGGCTGCGGCGATGCAGCCGACCGCGACGGTCCCGGCGGCGGGTGTTCCGTACCGCGGGCTGACCTTGGTCCACAGGGGGCCGAGTGTGCGGTCGCGCCCCATGGCGAACATGCCGCGCACCGTCGGGATCACCCCGGACTGCAGGGAGGCGACGGCGGAGAGGGTGAGGGCGGTCAACGGGAGGGCTGCGAGCGGCTGGTCGGCCAGCTGGTTGCCGAAGTAGGTGAGGCCCTGGGCGCCGTGGGCGGTCAGCTCGTCGAGCGACAGGACGCGCTGGAAGGCGAAGGAGCCGAGCAGGAACAGGCCGAGCATCGTGAAGAGCGTGATGAGCCCGGCCTTGGAGGCGTCCTGCGGGTCCCGGATCTCCTCGGTGACGCTGAAGGTGGACTCGAATCCCCAGAAGCAGAAGACGGACAGCAGCAGTCCCTGGGCGAGCTGCTCGAAGGAGGGAATGGTGAACGGGTTGAGCCAGTCGAGGCTGAAGGGCTGCGAGCCGGCGAACAGGCCGTATCCGCAGAAGCCGAGCAGGACGGCGTACTCGAAGACCAGGAGGTACTTCTGGAACGTGGCGGCCGACCGGAGTCCGGTGACCGCGGTGAAGGTGACGGCGACGAGGACGACGATGCCGAGCGCGGTCGACTGGGCGGTGGAGTCCGGGTCGAGGCGGAGCCCGGCCGGCTCGCGCAGTCCGGCCTCGACGGCGAGCTGGAGCAGGGCCGAACCGGTGACCGTCGTGGTGTACGCGAGGAACACGATGGTGGAGACGATGCCGATCCAGCCGACGAGGAAGCCGAGCCAGGGGCTGAGCGAGCGGCCGGCCCAGACATAGCCGCTGCCCATGTTCGGCTCGACCCGGTTGAGCCGGGAGTAGGCGCTCGCGATGCCCAGGATCGGCAGGAAGGCGAGCAGCATGATGATCGGGAGGTGCAGCCCGACGGCGGTGGCGGTGACGCCGAGTCCGATACCGATGCTCGTGGTGGCCGCGGTCGACGAGGCCGCGATGGCGAACCCGTCGAGCACGCCGAGGCTCTTGCGCAGGGCTGCGGGTGGCTGTGCCGGTCCGGCTGGTTCCTCGCGGTAGGACGTCACGGTCGCTCCTTCACCGAGGGGCGCGTGTTCGGCCCCGATGGCGGCACATCGAACTCCTCGGGGGTTCCGCACGTCAACGGTGTTGTCGTAAGATCGGCCGGCGATCGGGGGCGGCGGAAGGAGCGGGGCGGGGTGCGTGCGGCTGCGGGGCGGAGGACTGAGTCATGGCGGATCCCCGGTGAGTGACGAGGACGAGGCACAGGCGCGTGCCCGGTCCCGCGACGGCGCCCCCGGACGCCCGGCCGGTCCGGGCCGGGGGCCGGACGCGGGCGAGCGGGTGGTGCCGGAGGGCGCGCGGCGGCGCAGGCGTCCCACCAAGCAGGGCGTCGTGCTGTCCGAGCAGCTGATCGTGGAGACGGCGCTGCGGCTGATCGGCGAGCACGGGGCGGCGGCGCTCACCGTGCGCCGGCTCGGCGCCGCGCTGGGCTGCGATCCGAGTGCGCTCTACCGCTATTTCCGGGACACGGACGCGCTGTTGCTGGCGGTGGCCGACGAGTTGATCGGGCGGACACTGCGCAGCTGGCGGCCGACGGGTGACTGGCGGGCCGATCTGCGGTCGCTGGGGCTGCGGATGCACGCGGACTATCTGGCCCACCCGCAGGCCGCGTTGCTGACGTGCGCACGGGTGACCGGCCGCACGCACGAGATCCGGTCGGTGGAGGCGATCCTCGGGGTGCTGCGGGGCGCGGGCTTCCCGGACGCGGAGGCGGTGCGGATCTACCACGTCTTCGTCGATCAGACGCTGTCGTTCGCGGCGCTGGACGCGTCGACGCTGGCGCTTCCGGAACAGGCCAGGGCGCAGGAGGTGCAGGCCTGGCCGGAGATCTACGCCCGGCAGCCGGCGGACACCCACCCGAACATCGCGGCGACCGCGGCGGTACTGGTCGCGGAGATGGGCCGCAGCGGGTATCCGGCGGCGCTGGAGATGATGCTGGCCGCGGCCGCCGCCCGGTTGCAGCACGTCAGGCGGTAGGCGGCGGGCCGTGGTCGAGCCGGGTCAGGGCGCGAGCACGTCCAGTTCGTGCAGGGCGCCCACCGCGATCTCCTTCGTCAGCCGCTCCGCCCCGGCGGCGTCCCCCTCGCGGACCGCTTCGGCGAGCCGGACGTGGAGGGTGACGGCCGCCGGATCGGGGTCCTCGAACATGACCTGGTGGTGGGTGCGCCCCGCCAGGACCTCGGCCACCACGTCGCCCAGGCGCGCGAACATCTCGTTGCCGGAGGCGTTGAGGACGATCCGGTGGAACGCGATGTCGTGTTCGAGGTACCCCTCCAGCTGCTGGCCCCGGGAGGTGGCGACCATGCCGAGGGCCCGTTCGGTGAGCTCGGCGCACTGTCCGGGGGTGGCGTGGCGGGCGGCGAGCGAGGCGGCGACGGGTTCGATCGCGGAGCGCAGGACGGTCAGCGAGCGCAGCTGGCGCGGGCGGTCGGCGCCGGCCAGCCGCCACCGGATGACCTGCGGGTCGTAGACGTTCCAGGTCTCGGTCGGCCGTACGGTCACGCCGACGCGGCGGCGGGACTCGACCAGGTGCATGGACTCCAGGACCCGGATCACCTCCCGTACGACCGTGCGGGAGACGTCGAAGCGCTGGGCCAGCTCGTCCGTGCGCAGGACCTGGCCGGGCGGATGCTCCCCCGCGGCGATCTCCAGCCCCAGGGCGTCCAGCACATGCGTATGCAGCCCCTGGGCAGGTGTGGTCATGGGCCAAGCGTACGGGGGCCGTTCCGGGAGGCCTCGCCGGGAATGAAAAGTACGACGTTTATGTCACACCATCTTGAATAAGTCGTACGTATAGGTTTCAGTAGCGCGACGGACCGATGTCGACGACGACATCGAAGAAGACAGCGAGGCACCGTAATGAGCACCCCCCACGTCATCGTGGTGATGGGCGTCGCAGGGACCGGCAAGACCACGATCGGTCCCCTGCTCGCCGCCGAACTGGGCGTTCCGTACGCCGAGGGCGACGACTTCCATCCCGCGGCGAACATCGCCAAGATGTCGGCCGGTACCCCGCTGGACGATGCGGACCGGTGGCCCTGGCTCGACGCGATCGGGCAGTGGGCGCACGGCCGGGCGGGGCTCGGCGGCGTGGTCAGCAGTTCCGCGCTGAAGCGCGCCTACCGCGACCGCCTGCGCGGCGAGGCCCCCGGTGCCGTCTTCCTTCATCTGAGCGGCGACCGGTCGCTCATCGAGGAGCGGATGGCCGGCCGCAAGGGCCACTTCATGCCGACCGCACTCCTCGACTCGCAGTTCGCCACCCTCCAGCCCCTGGAGGACGACGAGGCCGGCGTCGCCGTGGATGTGTCCGGCACCCCCGAGGAAATCACCCAGCGAGCCGTCGCCGCGTTGCGCCGGCTCGAGAACTGAGGATCATCACCGTGACCAGTCTCAGCGTCGAGATGCTGGCAGCGGACGCCGTCGAACCGATCACTTCGGCCGGCAACGCGCAGTTGGGCATCGCCGTCCTGGCGGGCATCGCCGTCATCGTTCTGCTCATCACCAAGTTCAAGATGCACGCGTTCCTCGCGCTCACCATCGGCTCGCTGGCGCTCGGTTCGTTCGCCGGTGCCGCGCCGGCGAAGACGATAGCGAGCTTCACCGCGGGCCTCGGCTCCACCGTCGCGGGTGTCGGCGTCCTCATCGCGCTCGGCGCGATCCTGGGCAAGCTGCTCGCCGACTCCGGCGGCGCGGACCAGATCGTCGACACGATCCTGGCGAGGACGAGCAACCGGGCCATGCCGTGGGCGATGGTCCTGATCGCCTCGATCATCGGTCTGCCGCTGTTCTTCGAGGTCGGGATCGTGCTGATGATCCCGGTGGTGCTCCTGGTCGCCAAGCGCGGCAACTACTCCCTGATGCGGATCGGCATCCCGGCCCTGGCGGGCCTCTCCGTGATGCACGGGCTCATTCCCCCGCACCCCGGCCCGCTGGTGGCGATCGCCGCCCTCGACGCCAACCTGGGCGTCACCCTGGCCCTCGGTGTCCTGGTCGCGATCCCGACCGTGATCATCGCCGGTCCGGTCTTCTCCCGCTACGCCGCCCGCTGGGTGGACATCAAGGCGCCGGAGAAGATGATCCCGCAGCGCCCGTCCGAGGACCTGGACCGCCGGCCGAGCTTCGGCGCCACCCTGGCGACGATCCTGCTGCCCGTCGTCCTGATGCTGGCCAAGGCCCTCGTCGACATCGTGGTGGACGACCCGGAGCACGGGCTCCAGCGGGTCACCGACGTGGTCGGCTCACCGCTGATCGCCCTGCTCGCGGCGGTCATCGTGGGCATGTTCACGCTGGGCCGCGCGGCCGGGTTCACCAAGGCCCGGCTCTCCACCACCGTGGAGAAGTCCCTCGCCCCGATCGCCGGAGTGCTGCTCATCGTCGGCGCCGGCGGCGGCTTCAAGCAGACGCTGATCGACGCCGGTGTGGGTCAGATGATCCTGGAGTTCTCCGAGGACTGGTCGATCCCGGCGCTGCTGCTCGGCTGGCTGATCGCCGTGGGCATCCGGCTCGCGACCGGCTCGGCGACGGTGGCCACCATCTCGGCGGCCGGACTGGTGGCCCCGCTGGCCGCCGACATGTCGACCTCGCACGCCGCCCTGCTGGTCCTCGCCGTCGGTGCGGGCTCGCTCTTCTTCAGCCACGTCAACGACGCGGGGTTCTGGCTGGTGAAGGAGTACTTCGGGATGGACGTCGGCCAGACGGTGAAGACCTGGTCGGTGATGGAGACGATCATCTCCGTGGTCTCGCTGGCCTTCATCCTGCTCCTGTCACTGATCCTCTAGGGACCGCCACCCGGCTCCCGCCACAGCGGGTGCTCGCGGCGCGCCCATCGGCGCTCGACCGACCCGGTACGCATGCCACGGCGTGCCTCCGGGTCGGCGAGCGCCTTCGCGATGTGTCCGCCCAGCACGATGCCGATGGCGAGCGCCAGCCAGTCGTGGACGAACGTCGCCCCGGTCCGCCACACCAGCGGGGCGAGACCGGTGAACCACATCAGCGACCCGGTACCCGCCATCACGAGCACCGCTCCCGCGATCCACGCCGCGTAGAGCTTCTGTCCGGCGTTGAACTTCCCGGCCGGGCGGGACTCCGGCCGGTGGTCCCGCCGGCGCACCGCCCGCAGCCACTGCCGGTCGTGCGGCCCGAAGCGGTTGAGCCGGCCCAGATCGGCCCGCAGCGACCGCGCGAACAGCCCCGCCAGCAGCGGTACGGGAACGATCAGCCCGGACCACTCGTGCAGGGTGACCACGAGACGGCGGCGCCCGACGAGTTCGGCGAGCTGCGGTACGTACAGGCAGGCCGCCGTCGCCACGCACAGGAGCATCAGCGCGGCCGTGGCGCGGTGCACCCAGCGCACCGGGCGGCTGAAGCGTCGTACCCGGCCGTCCGTCTCAGGTGGTGGGGGCATCGTCGCGGCCGTTGGACCGGCCGACCCAGGCGTCGACGTCATATCCGAGCTTCTCCCAGTATCCGGGGCGTACGGAGTCCGTGACGGTGATCCCGGAGAGCCATTTCGCCGACTTGTAGAAGTACATGGGGGCCACGTACAGCCGGACCGGGCCGCCGTGCGCGTGGGACACCGGCCGGTCCTGCATCCGCAGCGCGACCAGCACATCGGCCCGGCGGGCCTGGCCGAGGGTGAGGCTCTCGCTGTACGTGCCGTCGAAGCACGTGAACCGGACCGCCTTCGCCCCGGGCCGGACACCCGCCGCGTCCAGCAGCGCGGAGAGCCGTACGCCCTCGAAGGGCGTCTCGGGCACCCGCCAGCCCGTGACGCACTGGACGTCCCGCACCATGCGGGTCTGCTCCATGCGCTTCAGGGCGTCCAAGGTGTAGGCGGCCGGGCGGTCGACCAGGCCGTCGACGGTCAGCCGGTAGTCGGTGGCGCTCTTCCTGGGTACGGACGTGGCGACGGAGTAGTAGCGGAAGCCGCCGCCATTGGGCAGCAGTCCGCTCAGCCCGGTGGGGTCCTTGTCGGAGAGCGCGCCGAGGCCCGATTCGAGGGTCCGCTGCAGTACGGGGGCGGCGACGAGCCCGGCGGCGCCGAGGCCCAGCATCGTCAGGACGAGCCGACGGCCCACGGGGGTGCCGGCGGCGTCCGGATCGGGGCCCTGCGGCGCCGGATCCGGCTCCGCGCCGGAAGAGGAACTGTTCACCCTGCGATTCGAGCACTCCGGCCCACCGGGCGCCAGGGGCGGGCGCGGTACGTCACCGGCCCGTCAGATTCCCGCCGCGGCCGGCGCGGTACGTGTCACGTGGCCGGATCCTCCCCGCGACCGGCGCACCGCGGATGCCAGACTTGCGCCATGCCGAACCGTGAAGCGCTCAAGCCCTTCCTTCTCGCGTTCCCCGGCCCGCTGCGCGACCGGCTGGTCGCCGCGGTGCTCGACGGGCGGAAGGTGTCGACGACCGGACTGTTCGCGGAGTACCAGGTGGAGCGGGAGGAGCCGCCGCCCGTGGGCGAGCGGTCCGCGCTGATCGACTCGGACGGGCGGGAGATCGCGGTGCTGGAGATCACGGAGGTGCGGATCCTGCGGCTCGGTGACGTCGATCTGCGGCATGTCCTCGACGAGGGCGAGGGCGACACCTCGGTGGCCGGGTGGCGGGAGGGCCACGAACGGTTCTGGCACAGCGAGGAGATGCGGGAGGCGCTCGGCGACCCGGAGTTCACGGTCGACGACGACACGCTGGTCGTGGCGGAACGCTTCCGGGTCGTCGAACGCGTCGGACCGTCCTGACCTGCCGCACCCTCAGCCCTCCTGGTCCGCTTCCCGGACGAGCCCGAGGCGACGCCGGACGGTGAGCAGCCAGGGGTGGCGCTCGTGCATCTCGCCCGAGCGGCGGTCCAGCTCCTTGCCGAGGCGCTCGGTGCGCTTCTCGATGTCGAGCTCGTCCAGGATGCGGTCGACCTCGGCGAGCAGCGCCCCGTGCAGCTGCCACTTCCTGGGGTGTTCCTGGACCGCCGCCAGCAGCATGTCGGCCACCAGGTCGCGGGTCGCCCGGCTGGTCGTCAGCGCGTCGGCCAGCCGGTCCTCGGCGTGCTCGGCGCTCGCGGCGACCGGGGTGGTGATCAGCAGCGAGAAGCTCTCGATGGCACCCGCCAGCCGCCCGAACAGTTCGGTGAGCCCGGCGGCCACGTCGGCGGGGAAGAGGTCTTCGTCGACGCGTTCCTTGGCCAGGTCGGTCAGCGTCCTGGCCAGCACGCGCTGAACGACCGCGCAGATCTCCAGCGTGTCCAGGCCGGTGCGCAGCACCACCCGGTAGAGCAGTCCCTGCCGTACCCGCGGGTTGAGCATCAGGCTCTCCTCGGCCTGCCGCAGCGAGGCGTCCACCGCCACGATGTCGTGGTCGATGCGGCGGGCCCGGTGCAGCCGTTCGGCCGCCTCCTCGACGGTGACGCGGCCGCCCAGGTCGCCTCCCAGGTCGCGGAACAGCTCACCCATCTCACGGGCCAGCCCGTCGATGGACGCGCCCGCCGTCTGCACCCACACGGGCGGGGCGAACAGCAGGTTGAACAGCAGCCCCACGCCCGCACCGATGAGTGTCTCGAAGATGCGCTCCCAGGCGGTGTCGGCGACCTGGGCGACGCCGAGCACCAGCATGGCGCTGATCGCGACTTCGGGAACGAACTCGTTCACCCGGACCAGCCGGCCGATGATCAGCGAGGTGAAGATCGTCAGCCCGAGGCTCCACCAGGACAGCCCCACCAGGGAACTGAACCCGCTGGCGATGAGCACCCCGACGATCACGGAGTTCACACGCCGGATGCCCGTGGTGAGGGTGGCGTAGAGGGTGACCTGGACGACGAGCAGCGCGGTGAGCGGGGCGGTCAGGGGCGCGGGCTGGGACAGCGTCGCGGTCGCCACGACGTAGGCGATCACCGCCGCTCCCGTGGAGCGCAGGGTCTGGGCCCCCACGGGTTCGGTGGTGCGCCGGACGAGTTTGATGACGGGCTCGGCTACTCCTGGCATCTCCTAACCGTGCCCGGATCCGGCGCCCCCGCCCGGTTTCCCGTCCGAACCCCACCGGACGGACGCGCGGACGGGGCGCGGACGCGGCGTTCCTGAGGGCTGCCCCTCAGCCGACCGCCTCCGCGGCCGCGCGGCCCGCCGAGCGGCCGGAGAAGATGCAGCCGCCGAGGAAGGTGCCCTCCAGGGAGCGGTAGCCGTGCACCCCGCCGCCGCCGAATCCGGCGGCCTCGCCGGCCGCGTACACCCCGGCCAGCGGGCTGCCGTCCGCGGTGAGGACCCGGGAGGACAGGTCCGTCTCCAGCCCGCCGAGCGACTTGCGGGTCAGGATGTTGAGCCGTACGGCGATCAGCGGCCCGGCCCCGGGGTCGAGGATGCGGTGCGGCGCCGCCGTACGGATGAGCTTGTCGCCGAGGTAGGTGCGGGCGCCCCTGATCGCGGTGATCTGGAGGTCCTTGGTGAACGGGTTGGCGATCTCCCGGTCGCGGGCGGTGATCTCGCGGCGCAGGTCGTCCTCGTCGATGAGCGCTTCGCCGGTGAGCGCGTTCATGCCGCGGACCAGGGCGCCGAGGTCCTTCTCGACGACGAAGTCCACGCCGTTGTCCATGAACGCCTTCACCGGTCCGGGCACGTCCGCGCGGGCCCGGCCGATCACGTCACGGATGGACTTGCCGGTCAGGTCGGGGTTCTGCTCGGAGCCGGAGAGCGCGAACTCCTTGCTGATGATCTTCTGGTCCAGGACGAACCAGGTGTAGTCGTGGCCGCTGCGCATGATGTGTTCGAGGGTGCCGAGCGTGTCGAACCCGGGGAACAGCGGGACGGGCAGCCGCTTGCCGCGGGCGTCCAGCCAGAGCGAGGACGGGCCGGGCAGGATCCGGATGCCGTGCCTGGCCCAGATCGGGTTCCAGTTCTCGATGCCCTCCGTGTAGTGCCACATCCGGTCCCGGTTGATGTGGTGGGCGCCGGCCTCCTCGGTGATGCCGAGCATGAGGCCGTCGACGTGGGCGGGCACACCGGAGAGCATCTTGGCGGGCGGGGTGCCGAGCCGCTCGGGCCACTGTGCGCGTACGAGGTCGTGGTTGCCGCCGATGCCGCCGGAGGTGACGATCACCGCCTGGGCCCTGAGCTCGAAGGCGCCGGCCGTCTCCCGGCTGCTCGCGGTGCCGCGGGCCGCGCCGCTGGGCTCCAGGATCTCGCCGCTCACGGTGTCGACGGTGCCTCCGGTGCGGCCGAGTCCGGTGACACGGTGGCGGAAGCGGAAGGTGACGAGCCCCTTGGCGACGCCCTCGCGCACCCGGCGCTCGAAGGGGGCGACGACGCCGGGACCGGTGCCCCAGGTGATGTGGAAGCGGGGGACGGAGTTGCCGTGGCCGTTGGCGTCGTAGCCGCCGCGCTCGGCCCAGCCGACGACGGGGAAGAGCCGCAGGCCCTGGGCGTGCAGCCAGGAGCGCTTCTCACCGGCGGCGAAGTCGACGTACGCCTCGGCCCACTTCCTGGGCCAGTGGTCCTCCTTGCGGTCGAAACCGGCGGTGCCGAACCAGTCCTGGAGGGCCAGCTCGTGGCTGTCCTTGATCCGCATCCGGCGCTGTTCGGGCGAGTCGACGAGGAAGAGGCCGCCGAAGGACCAGTGGGCCTGGCCGCCGAGCGACTGCTCGGGTTCCTGGTCGAGCAGGATGACCGAACGGCCCGCGTCGACGAGCTCCGCGGTGGCGACGAGCCCCGCGAGCCCTGCCCCGATCACGATCACATCAGCGTCGTACGCCATGGGTTCCATCCTTGTCGGGGCGACCGGGCCGCGGTCCGGCGGAAGGACCGCACGTCATCCGTGCGGCCGCTCGCGAAGTTACTCGTGCGTCAGATCTTGGGCACCGGCCGTCCGTGCGTCAACCGCCCGGCGGGCGGCGCTCCTGCCGCCGGGGCCGTTCCCAGGCGCTATCGTCGGTACAAATCACCCTCTAACGGCCTGACTCGGGGTGGGGAAGCGTGTCGGTGCTGGTCCTCGTGCTCTCCGTGAGCGCCGCCTGCTGCCTGGGGTTCGGCTTCGTGCTGCAACAGGCCGCCGCCCGCCGGGCCCCGAGGAGCGACTACCTCTCGCCCCGGCTGCTGCTGGACCTGATGCGGGTGCGCAGCTGGCTGGCCGGCATCGGGCTGATGGTCTGCGGCATGGCGCTGGGCGCGCTGGCCCTGGGCAAGGGTGAGGTCTCCGTCGTCGAGCCGCTCCTGGCCACCAATCTGCTCTTCGCGATGGCCCTGTCCCGTCACCGCACCGGCCAGCGGCTTGGCCGGCAGGGCTGGGCGGGGCTCTGGCTGCTGGCCGGCGGGGTCGCCGCGTTCCTGGTGGCGGGCGAGCCGAAGGGCGGGCAGGCGGTGTCGAGTCCGCTGCGGCACTGGCTGGTGATCGGCGTGGTGGTGGGCCTGGCGCTGCTGCTGACCGCGTTCGCCAAGCGCTTGCGGTCGGGGGTGTCGCCCGCGCTGCTCGCGGTGGCGGCGGGACTGCTGTACGGACTCCAGGACGCGCTGACCCGGGTCAGCGGACAGCGGCTCTCCGACGGCGGCTGGGCGGCGCTCGTCACCGGCTGGCAGCCGTACGCGGTGCTGGTGCTGGGAGTGACGGGGCTGATCCTCGTCCAGAGCGCGTTCGAGACGGGCCCGCTGCGGATGTCCCTGCCGGCGCTGACCGCGGCACAGCCGCTGGCCGGGATCGCCTGCGGGATCGGCTTCATGGGCGACCAGGTGCGTACGGACACGGCGGCGCTGGCCTGGCAGGCGGCCGGACTCGCGGCGATCGTGACCGGGATCGTACTGCTCGGCCTGCATCCGGCGATGCCGGAGGGCCCGGCGGGCGGCCGCCGTACACAGCGTCTCCAGCCTCGCTGAGGGGCCGGGCGGCCCGGTGACGTCCGCCGGGGTCTGCTGTTGGATGAAGGACATGAATCCCTCTGACGAGATCCTGGACATCGTCGACGAGAACGATGTCGTCGTGGGCCGGGCTCCGCGCGGCGAGGCGACCGCGCGGGGTCTGACCCATCGCTGCGTCTTCATCGAGGCCCGGGACGGCGACGGCAGGATCTTCGTGCACCGAAGGACCGCCACGAAGCTCGTCTTCCCGTCCCACTACGACATGTTCGTCGGCGGGGTCGTCGGTGCCGGCGAGTCCTACGACGAGGCGGCGCTGCGGGAGGCCGAGGAGGAACTGGGAGTGACGGGCCTGCCCCGCCCGGAGCCGCTGTTCAAGTTCCTCTACGAGGGCGGCGGGCACAGCTGGTGGTCGTACGTCTACCGGGTACGGTGCGTGCTGCCGGTGGAACCGCAGGTGGAGGAGATCGCCTGGCATGCCTTCCTCACGGACGAGGAGCTGGAGCAGCGGCTCGACGACCGGCCGTGGGTGCCGGACGGCATGGAAAGCTACCGGCGGCTCCGGGCGTTCCGGGCATCCCTCTGAGGCGGTCAGGAGCAGGCGCCAAAGCAGCAGATAAAGTCCGTACGTGAACGAATTTGTGCAGAGTCTGCGGCTGTGGTGCGCGCCGCAGCGGATCCGCGAAGAGGGCGACACCCCTGACTACCGCTTCTCGCTCGCCAACGAGCGGACGTTCCTCGCCTGGATCCGGACGGCTCTCGCACTGATCGGCGGGGGTTTCGCGGTCGATCAGTTCCTCCCGGAGCTGGTGTGGGGCGTCCGGGCGGGCCTGGCACTCGCGCTGCTGGCGGCCGGGGTGCTGTGTGCGCTGCGGGCCGTCAACCACTGGGTGCGGTGCGAGCGGGCGATGCGGCGCGGGGAGGACCTCCCGGTGTCGCGGTTCCCGACGCTGCTGAGTCTGGCGGTGGCCGTGGTGGCGGTGGCGATGGTGGTGGTGGTCCTGTTCGGCTGGGAGGGCCGGTGACCGCGCCGGAGCGCGACCCGGGGCTCCAGCCCGAGCGGACCAGGCTGGCCTGGCGGCGTACGACGCTGTCCTGCACGGTCGTGGCGCTGCTGGCCGGGAAGCAGGCCCTGCACGGCGGAGCCACCCCGGCCGGGGTCGTCGCCCTGGCGCTGAGCGTGCTGGCCTGGCTGGGTTTCCTGCGGGTGGCGAACCGGCGGGTGCAGGGCATGGGCACCTCGCGCCCGCAGCCGCTGGGGGTCCGCGCGGCGATGCTGGCCGCGGCGTGCACCGTCGCGCTGGCGGTGTTCGCCGCGGCCATGCTGTTCTGAGCGATGGTGTTCGACGCGGCGATGCCGTGCTGAGCGGCGGACTTCGATGCGGCGATGTCGGGACTGAGCGGCGGATTTCGACGCGACGATGCCGGGCCGAGTGGCGGTGTCCGACGCGGCGATGCCGGGCCGATGGGTCCGCCGGCGGTCAGTTCTCCCAGTCCACGGTGACGACGATCTTTCCGCGGGTACGGCCCTCGGCGTTGAGGGTGTGGGCCTGCGCGGTCTCGGCCAGCGGGAAGACCCGGTCCACGTGGACCGAGACGATGCCCCGCTCGGCCAGCTCCGCCAGATGGGCCAGATCCTTCGCGTCGGGCCGTACGAACGCGTAGGTGCCGCCGTACGAGAACACCTCGCTGTCCACGATGGAGGCCAGGCGCCCGTCCGGCGCGAGCGTCTCGGCGGACACCCGCAGGGCCTCGCCGCCCACGGTGTCGAACGCGGCGTCGATCCCGTCCGGGGCCAGCGCCCGCAACCGGTCCGCGAGGCCGTCCCCGTACGCCACGGGTTCCGCGCCCAGCTGCCGCAGATGGTCGTGGTTGCGTTCGCTCGCGGTGCCGATGACCCGGCATCCGGTGTGGCGGGCGATCTGCACGGCCAGCGAGCCGACGCCGCCGGCCGCCGCGTGGACGAGGACGGTGTCGCCGTCGCGGATGCGCAGCGAGCGGTACAGCACCTGGTACGCGGTGAGGCCGGCCAGGGGCAGGCCCGCCGCCTCCTCGAAGCTCAGACTCAGCGGCTTGCGCGCCAGTGTGCGTACCGGCGCGGCCACGTACTCGGCGAAGGTGCCGCGGCTGAGGAAGTCCTCCCGCACGTACCCGATGACCTCGTCGCCGACGGCGAACTCGTCGACGGCGATGCCGGGCTGGACGACGACTCCCGACACGTCCCAGCCGGGAATCACCGGGAACACCGTGTCCAGCGCGGCGTCCAGGTGTCCCTCCCGGGCGACGCGGTCGACCGGGTTGACCGCCGCGGCCCGTACCTTCACCAGGACCGTGTCGGGGCCGACCTTGGGGTCGGGCCGCTCCCCGTACTCCAGGACGTCGGCCCCGCCGAACCTGCTGTAGCTGATCGCCTTCATGTACCCGACCCTCGGGGCGGCCCGGTGCACCCGCAACTCAGGCGGGTGCGGAGCGCGCCGTCACCAGCGCGGGATCGCGGGCGTCGACCAGCCCGGCTCGGCCTTGCGCATCGCGGCGGCGTCGTCGCGCTCGCGCATCGTGCCGTCGTCGTCGAGCCAGCGGCGGTGCAGCGCGGCGAGGCGTTCCCGGTCGAGTTCGACACCCAGGCCCGGGGCGTCGGAGACGGCCAGCCGTCCGTCGGCGAAGACATGACGGGTGGTGATGACGTCCTCGGACTGCCAGGGGTAGTGGCTGTCGCAGGCGTAGTCGAGGTTGGGGACGGTGGCCGCGACGTGTGTCATGGCGGCGAGGCTGATCCCGAGGTGGGTGTTGGAGTGCATGGAGAGGCCGACGCCGAAGGTGCGGCAGATGCCGGCCAGTTCACGGGTGCGGTGCAGCCCGCCCCAGTAGTGGTGGTCGGACAGGACGACCTGGACGGCGTCCCGGGCGAAGGCCTCGGGGACCTCGGCGAGCGTGGTGACGCACATGTTCGTGGCCAGCGGTACGTCGGTGCCGGCCGCGACGGCGGCCATCAGCTCCGTGCCGCTCGCCGGGTCCTCCAGATACTCGAGTACGTCACCCAGCTGCTCGGCGACGTACAGCGAAGTCTCGACGGACCAGGCCCCGTTGGGGTCCAGGCGCAGCGGCTGCCCGGGGAACGCCTCGGCCAGTGCGCGGACCGCGGCGATCTCCTCGTCGGGCGGGAAGACACCGCCCTTCAGCTTGAAGGAGGCGAAGCCGTACTCCCGGGCGAAGCGCCGCGCCTGGGCGACGACTCCGGCCGGGTCGACGGCCGCGCCCCAGTCGTCGCGTTCGCCGCCTTCCGGGTGAGCGGCCCAGCGGTAGAAGAGGTAGGCGCTGTACTCGACGCTGTCACGGACCTTGCCGCCGAGCAGCGCGTGGACGGGCAGGCCGAGGGTCTTGCCCAGGGCGTCCAGACAGGCCACCTCGAAGCCGGAGACCACCGAGAGCCGCAGCTTGTCCGCGGTCTGGACGCCGCGCAGGCCACCGGCGTCGACACCCTCGTCCGCCGCGCGTGAATCTCCGCACACCTCGTCGGCCAGGGCGAAGAGGCCGTTCACATCGCTGACCGGGCGTCCGGGCAGGGACGCTGCCAGCGGTTCGGCCAGTTCGAGGTACTTCCCGTCGCCGTAGGTCTCCCCGATGCCGGTGACTCCGCCCCGGGTGACGACCTCCACGATGAGCCGCGGCGTGTACGGCTGATGGACACCCTGGGTGTTGAGGAGCGGCGGGTCGGCGATGAGGATCGGGGTCAGCCGGACTTCGTCGATCAACCAGTCTGTATTCATACGTGAACTCTATTCAGCCATGCGACTGAATGCCAAGGTCCGCCCACCATTCGGGCCGGAGTCGCACATTCCGTTCCGGAAGTTCACTGGACGACATACCGACTGGTCGGCATCATGAACACCGACGATGTACTCACGCCGGAGGTGCGCACGATGAGCCCAGTCCACCCGCCAGGTCTCGACCTCGACCGCCTGCGCGGACATCTCGACCGCGAGCGGCCGGGGCTGGTGAACGGACCGCTCGAAGCCCGGCTCATCGAGGGCGGCCGCTCGAACCTGACCTACGTCGTGACGGACGGCACCGGCCGATGGGTCGTCCGCCGCCCGCCGCTGGGTCATGTGCTGGCCACCGCGCACGACATGAAGCGCGAGCACCGCGTGATCAGCGGCCTGCACCCGACGGCCGTCCCGGTTCCCGAACCGGTGCTGCTCTGCGAGGACGACTCGGTCATCGGCTCGCCCTTCTACGTCATGGAGTACGTCGAGGGCACCCCGTACCGCACGGCGGAGCAGCTCGCCCCGCTGGGCCCCGAGCGCACCCGCAAGGCGGTGCTGGGCCTGGTCGACACCCTCGTGGAGCTGCACGCCGTCGATCCCGGGGCCGTCGGCCTGGACGGCTTCGGGCGCCCCGAGGGCTTCCTGGACCGCCAGCTGCGCCGCTGGGGCAAGCAGCTGGACGCCTCCCGCAACCGCGACCTCCCCGGCATCGACGAGCTGCACGCGGCGCTCGGCCGGCAGCTGCCCGGCTCCCCCGCCCCCACGATCGTCCACGGCGACTTCCGCCTGGACAACGTGCTGATCGGGGCCGACGACGAGATCAAGGCCGTCCTGGACTGGGAGATGTCGACGCTCGGCGACCCGCTCACCGACCTCGGCCTGCTGGCCATGTACAGCTCCGATCTGGAGCTGCCCGAGTCTCCGGTCTCCACCACCAGCGGGGCGGCCGGCCACCCCTCCCCCGCCGAGCTGATCGAGCGCTACGCCGCACGCTCCGGCCGGGACACCTCCGGCATCTCCTGGTACACGGCGTTCGCCTGGTTCAAGCTCGCCGTGATCCTGGAGGGCATCCACTACCGCTACACCCTGGGCCAGACGGTCGGCGGCGGCTTCGACCGCATCGGCGACCTCGTCCCCGTCTTCATCGAGCACGGCCTCACCACCCTCCAGGAAGGCTGACCCACCCCATGGACTTCGCATTCGACGCCCGTACCGAGGAGCTGCGCGCCAAGCTGCTCACCTTCATGGACGAGCACGTCTATCCGGCCGAGCGGACCGCGGAGGAGCAGCGCGCACTGCTGGCGTCGCCGTGGGACACCCCGCAGGTGGTGGAGGACCTCAAGGCCGAGGCCCGCAAGCAGGGACTGTGGAACGTCTTCCTGCCCGACGCCGAGTACGGCGCCGGGCTCACCAATCTCCAGTACGCCCCGCTGGCGGAGATCCTGGGCCGCTCCCCGCAGTTGGCGCCGACCGCGCTGAACTGCGCGGCTCCGGACACCGGGAACATGGAGGTGCTGGCGCAGTTCGGCACCGAGGAACAGAAGAAGCGGTGGCTGGAGCCGCTGCTGGCCGGGGAGATCCGGTCCGCGTTCGCGATGACGGAGCCGGAGGTCGCCTCGTCGGACGCGACCAACATCGAGACCCGGATCACCAGGGAGGGCGACGACTACGTCATCAACGGGCGCAAGTGGTACATCTCCGGGGCGATGAACCCGGACTGCGCGATCTTCATCGTGATGGGCAAGACCGACCCCGACGGCGAGGACATCCGCCGTCAGCAGTCGCAGATCCTGGTCCCGCGCGACACACCGGGTCTGACGGTGAAGCGCGCCATGAAGGTGTACGGCTACGAGGACCACTACCACGGCGGTCACGCCGAGGTGGTCTTCGACAACGTGCGGGTGCCCGCCTCGAACCTGATCGGCGAGGAGGGCGGCGGCTTCGCCATCGCCCAGGCGCGGCTGGGCCCGGGCCGGATCCACCACTGCATGCGGCTGATCGGCATGGCCGAGCGCGCCATCGAGCTGATGTGCCGTCGCGCGGTGGCCCGTACGGCCTTCGGCAAGCCGCTCGCCCAGCAGGGCGTCGTGCAGAACTGGATCGCCGACGCCCGTGTCACGGTGGAGCAGCTGCGGCTGCTGGTGCTGAAGACGGCCTGGCTGATGGACACGGTCGGCAACCGCGGCGCGCACACTGAGATCCAGTCCATCAAGATCGCCACCCCGCGCGCGGTCGTCTCCATCCTCGACCAGGCGGTGCAGCTGCACGGCGCGGGCGGGGTCAGCCAGGACTTCCCGCTGGCCGAACTGTGGGCGGCGGCGCGGACACTGCGGCTGGCCGACGGTCCGGACGAGGTGCACCAGCGGTCGCTGGCCCGGCGGGAGATCAAGAAGTACCTGTAGGCGGTGTTCCAGGGGGTGCGGTGCGCGGCCGGCGGATCACGTCAGTGTCCGCCGGCCGCGATCCGGTCCAGGACCTCCGTGTACCGGGAGCGCCGGTCGGGCCGGGCCCGGGCGGTGGCACGGCGGAGCGCCGGCACCGCCGCCCCGCCCAGCCCGACGAGCCCCTCGGCCGCCGCCTCGCGCACGACGGCGTGCGGGTGCCCCAGCAGTGCCGTCACCGCGGGAAGCGCCGGTTCCCAGCCCGCCCGGCAGAGCGTCAGGACCGCCATGCGGACGACGTCCGGCCGGGGGTCGTCCAGCAGGAGTGCGGTGTGGCCCAGGTGGACGCTCCGGCCGAGCATCGCCCGTGAGGTCCGGTGGGCCCGCAGCCGGACCCTGGGCCGGGGGTGTGTCAGCAACCCGCCCAGCAGGTCCAGCAGCTGCGGGTCCCGGTCCGGTTCGGGGCCGGGGTGCGCCGCTGCCAGTTCCGTGAGTGCCCGGCAGATCTGCTCCGGGGTGCCGGTCCCGGCGAGGTCCAGCAGGTCCCGCCGGGTCGGGCGGTGCGCCGTCGCGGTGGGAGCGGCGGCGCCGCGGTCGCGGAGGGCGGCCAGTGCCGCCGCGTCCCGCTGCCCGGCGTCCGGCCCCCGCAGCGGCCCGTCCACGAGGTGCAGCCGGTCGGCGAGTTCCGTGCGTCCTTCCGCACGCAGGCGGCTCAGGGCCGGGGTACGCAGAAGCGGGCGCCCGGCGAGCAGGTCCAGGTAACCCCAGGCCCCGGCGTCGAGGCGGTCGCCGAGCGCCTCGGCCAGCGCGTCGGCGGGACACGCGCGGAGCGCGTCCCCGACGGCCCGGGCCACGGCGGGCGGTGCGTGCTCCCACCACTCCAGCAGCAGCGGGACCAGCCGCTCCAGTTCCCACGGATCGAGCCCCGCCGCCGCACCGGCCACCCGGTCGGGCAGGATCCCGTCGCCCCGGAGCTCCGGCTCGCCGAGGGCGCCGAGGGCGCCCAGCACCGGGGCAGGTACCGCTCCCGCGGGCAGGTCGACCCGGCCGCGGAGGTACGCGCGCAGCACCGCCAGCCGGGCCTCCGGCTCGGGCCACCGCGCCAGCGCCCCGGCCGCGGCCTGCCTGCTCTCCGCCACGGCCGACCCCAGCATGGCGAACAGCCGCCCGCGCAGGGCCGCCGAACGCGGCTGGTCCAGGTCGTCGCCGCGGACCCGGCGCGGGGGCGGCTCCGGCGCGCGGGCGTTCTCCGCGAGGGTCCAGGGGGGTGCGTCGAGGGGCTGGAGCGACGTCATCCAGTCGATGAGCGCGGGGCGTACCCGGGGAGCGGCGCTGCGGTGGGCCTCGATCAGCGCGGCCAGCCGGTCCCGCGAGGAGAGCGTGCCGTCGTCCGCGCGGCGGAACCCGGCCAGGGCATCGGGTGCCCGCACCGCGTCGGCCAGCGCGGACCGCCAGGCCCGGGCAGCGGCGGACACGGGTGCGGCGGATTCGGGCTCCGGCACGGCGAAGGCCTCCCGGAGCACGACGGCTTCGGCCCGCCAGGGGTCGGCGCCGAGCCGGGCGTCCGCGAGGGCACGGTCGAGGTCGGCACGGACCGGTACCGCGCCGAGGCGGCGCAGCAGGGTCAGCGTGGAGCGGGCCGGCGTCGCCGGTGCGGGGCGCAGGGCCCGTACCGCGGCGACGGCCGCCGGTTTCGCGGTGGCCGTCAGCTGCGGTGCGACCGCTTCGAGCACGGCGATCAGATCGTGCCGGTCCCGGTCCCGGGCCTCGGCCAGCGCGTCCAGCAGGAGCGGGGCGGACCGGGAGAACGCCGTGAGTTCCCCGTCGCTGCGGGGCTCGGGGCACAGTCGCAGCGCGAACCGCAGCGCCTTGTTCCGCAGGGCCCTGTCCCCGGGGCGGGACGGGGATCCCGCCTGTACGAGCCAGCCGCCCGCCATCGGCCGCAGCCGTTGCGCCCGGGCGTGGCCCAGCGGCTCGTCCCGCTCGGCGAGGCGCCGCGCGGCCTCCGGGTCCCAGCCTCCGGTCACCAGGGTCTCGATGTCGCGGTCCACGGCACCGGGCGCCGTCGGCGGGTCCTCGGCCGCCGGTGCGGCGATCCCGTGCCGGACCATGGCCGGTGCCAGATCCTTCACGGTGCCGGAGGCCGGGGCGACCCGGCGGGACGCCACCAGAGCGAGCAGGGCGGGCGCCACCGGTGACCGCTGTTCGTCCAGTGCGAGGACCGCGCGTGTGTCCAGGACGCCGTCGAGGCCCTCCAGCAGCAGGCGCCGCGTTGCGTCGTCCCGGCTGTGTTCGGCGGCGGCGAGGACGGTGGCCGCGTAGGCGTCGCCGAGCACGGCGCGCAGTGCCGCGACGAGGGCGTCGCGCAGACCGGGGTTGCTGTCCCGGCCGAGCCGGGCGAGAAGCCCCGGGAGCGCCGCGGGTGCGCCTGCCCGGACCAGCGCCCCGGCCGCCGTCTTCCTGATGTTCATGTTCGGATGGTCGAGACAGGCGGCGATCGCGGCGGCCGCCCAGTGGGCCCGGGCGTGGCCGAGGGCGAGCAGGGCCTGCCGGACGGTCTGGATGTCCCGGGCCCTCGTCAGCGTGATCAGTGTCGCCGAGAGCGCCCGGGCATCCTCGCCCGTGGCGTCGTGGGCGAGCAGGGCGACGACGTGCTTGCGTACGTGCCGGTCGCGGTGGCGCAGCAGCCGGTGCACCCGCGCGCGGGTGCCCTTCCAGGGGGCCCTGAGCAGCAGTTCGAGCAGGACCACCTGCTCGTCGTCGGAGAGTCCCGGGCGGTCCAGCAGGTCCAGCGCCAAGGTGGCGACCAGTGCGTTTCCGGCCTCCTGCGCGTCCGCGGCGCCGAGCAGGCAGACGGGCCGGATCGCGCCGCGTCCGTGCAGCCGGCGGCCCAGGGCGCTCACCGCTTCCGGGACCTCCGGCGGCACGGCGGGCTCACCGGCCGGCCTTCCGTGCTCCCCCGTCCGGGCGGCCGCGTCCGGGCTCCTCGCCGCGGCCAGCCCGGCCACGATGCGCAGCAGCAGGTCGGCGATGACCGGGAGGGTGCCGGCGCCGCCGTGGGCCGCCAGCCGGCACAGCGCTGCCACGGGCGCCTCCGGGTCCAGGTGGGATCGGAGCAGGGCCAGTTCGCGCGCATCCGGTCCGCCGAGGTCCGCCGCGATGCGTGGCGGCAGATCGGCGGGGTCGAGCCGGGCGAGGAGGGCGCCGCGCCGCACCGGGTCGCGGTTCAGCTGCCACAGCAGGCCGAGGGCCCGGTCGCGTACGGGACGCAGGTGGGCGGCCGTCCGGCCGGTGGTGAGGCCCAGGCCGTCGTGCAGGGCCCGTACCGTCCGGTCCCCGCCGATCGCCTCCAGTGTGTCCAGCGCCGCGGCCGGTGCCGAGGGCAGCAGGGCGATCACGGCGTCCTCCGCCTCGGTGTGGCGCAGGGCGCGGATCGCGTCGAGGAAGGGCGCGGGCGCCGGGGCCGCGGAGAGCAGGCGGGCGACGGCGTCCCCGGCCGGCAGGTCGTCGGCGCCTTGCCCGGCCAGGGCGACGAGCAGCGCGAGCCGTCGCGGCCAGCCCGGATCGTCGGCGGGCGCGTCCGTCAGCACCCGGAGCGTCTCGTGGCGGGAGGTGAAGAGGACCGTCGCCACGTCGCGGGGCGGGATCGAGTGATCGGTCAGGGCCAGTTCGATGACGGCGCGGACGGCGGGGCCGTCCGGGAAGTGCCCGCGCCGGTGGAGACCGCGCAGGCAGGCCACGGCCGGGCCGCCGAGCAGCAGCGGATCACGGGCGGCGACGGCCGTCAGCTCGCCGATGTCGCCGCGGTCCGCGAGCCCGCCGAGCAGTTCCATCGCGCGTCGCCGCAGGCCCGGGGCGAGGCGGGGGTCCGCGACGGCCCGTCGCAGCAGGACCCGGTGGCCGTGGGCCGCGGCGGCCACGAGGGCGGCCTCCGCCACCGCGGGCCGCTCCCGCACGTCGTCGCCCGCCTGCTCTCCGGCCGGGTCGGGACGGGCGTCGGGAAAGAGGAACGGGTCGAAGAGGCCGGGCGGCAGTGGGTCCGTGGCCGCCCACGGTTCGGCGAGCGCGTCCAGGGCGCCTGCGACGACCGGGGCTTCGGAGGCTCCGGCGACGGCCGGGACTCCAGAGGCTCCGGCGACGGCCGGGACTCCGGAGGCTCCGGCGACGACGGTCGCTCCGGAGCCACCGGAGGCTCCAGCCCCGACCGGAGCTCCGCAGGCTCCGGAGACTCCCGTGCCTCCGACCGGAGCTCCGCATGCTCCCGCGGCTCCCGTGGCTCCCGTGACTCCAGCAGCTCCCGCGACCCCGGCGGCTTCAGTGGTTCCCAGCAGAACGATCAGCGTCTCCCGGACCGATGTCGGGGCCAGGAGCCCTGCGCGCAGTCCCTCCCGGGCCAGCCGCAGCGCCTCGGCCCGCAGCACCGGGTCGCCGCTGCCCGCCAGCTCGTCCACGAGCCGCGCCGGCCGGTGCGTGGCGGCGATCCCCGCTCCCCGCACGGCCTGGTAGAGGAGTTCGCCCCGGACCTCGTCCCCGAGCGTTCCGGGATCGTGCAGTACGTCGGCGCGCAGCCACGCAATCCGTACCTGCGCGGGCAGTTGTCCGGCCGCCGCGCGCCACGGTGGCCGGGGGCGGTGGGAGCGACGGTGGCCCAGTCGCTCGTACAGCCGGGCCAGAAGGAGGTCGGCCTCCGGCGGTCCGGTCAGTGCGGCGGGCAGCAGTCCGGCGAGTGCGTCCAGCGCCTCGCCGTCGGACGGCGGGCATGCGCGGACGCGCTCGGCCAGCTCGATCAGCGCCGCGTGACGTCGCCCGGGTTCCGTGGGCCCGAGCAGTCGGCCCAGGGCGTGGATCTCTTCGTCGACCGGTCTCCGCATCGTCGGATGCTAACCAGGGGCGCCGGGGCTCCACCACGCCTTTCGGGCCCGGCCCTCGTCAGTAGCCGCCGTACGGCACGTGGTCGGCGAGCGCGAGTTCGCGGGCGAACGCCCGCACCCGCAGCAGACACCGTGCGAGGACCCGGACAACCCTCGGCCGGTGCGGCCCGTAGGCCACCTTCCACAGTGGGGGAACACGCGTCGAAGCCTGTATGTGCGCCATGTATCCAGCTTGACCCCGCCATCGGCTTCGGTCCAACAGATGGATTCGCTGCCTGTGATCGCTACCGTAGATGGATGGAGATTCGTCAGCTCCGCCACTTCATGGCGGTGATCACGCACGGCAGTTTCACCGCCGCCGCCCGCGCCGAACTGATCGTGCAGTCCGCGCTGAGCACGTCCGTCCGCAACCTCGAACGGGAGCTGGGGGCCGACCTGTTCGAGCGGACCGGCCGCCGGGTGGTCCTGACGGAGGCCGGCCGGGCGCTGCTGCCCTCGGCCCGTACGGTGCTGGCCGGGACGGACGCGGCGCGCGACGCGGTGGCCGCCGTCTCGGGGCTGGCCACCGGGCGGGTGCGGATCGGTACGATCCAGACGCTGACCTGTGTGGACCTGGCCGCCGAGCTCGCCGCGTTCCACCGGCTCCGGCCCGGGGTGCAGATCTCGCTGCGCGAGGCGACGACCCCGGAGCTGGTCGCGGGGGTCCGCGCCGGCGAGCTGGACCTCGCCTATCTCGCACCGGACGCGGCCGAACTCCCCGAGGGCATCACGGCGTTCCGGTCCTGGCAGGAGGACCTGGTACTCATCACGGCGCCGGGCCACCGGCTCGCGACGGCCGGGCGCACCCTGATCAAGGACCTGGCCGACGAGCCGTTCGTGGACTTCCGCGCGGGCACCGGCCTGGAGACGGCGGTACGGCGGCTGGCCGCGCACTGCGGACTGGAGCGCCGGATCACCTGTGACGTGACGCAGATCCGGCTGCTCGTCGACCTCGTACGGGCGGGCATCGGCGTGGCGATCGTGCCGCGCCGGATCGGCGAGGACGCCGGGCTGCCGTGTGTGAGCATCCGGCAGCCGGAACCGGGCCGGACCGTGATGCTGGTGGGCCGGGCGCCCCGGCCGCGCAATCCGGCGGCGGAGGCGCTGCTGGGCCGGCTGGCCGGCGGCGGGTCCTGAGCATCGCCCCCTGCCTGAGCAGCGCCCTACGGCCGCAGCGCGCGCAGCAGCAGGTCGGCGAGGTGGTCGGCGACCTCCTGCTGGGACAGCGGGCCGTCCGGCCGGTACCAGGTCGACAGGTGGTGGACCGAGCCGAAGTGGTAGTCGACGATCAGGTCCGCCGGGGTGGCCGTGGAGAACACCCCGCTGCGCTGTCCCTCCTCCACGAGGGCCCGGAAGCGCTCGTGGTAGCGGCGCCGCTCCACTCGTACCTGCTTGTTCTTCTCCGGGCTCAGGTGGTGCATGGAGCGGAAGAAGATCGAGGCGTCGTCGAGGTTCTCGATGGTGGTGACGACCACGTCGGCAGCGGCTTCGCGCAGCCGCTGCTCGACGGGGGCGTCGGCCTCCGCGAAGGCGTCGAGCCGCTCCTGCTGGAGCCGCAGGACCCGGGCGTAGACCTCCTGGAGGAGGTCCTCCTTGGAGCCGAAGTAGTGGTAGAGCGCACCCTTGGTGACACCGGCCGCCTCGACGATCTCCTGGACCGAGGTGCGGTCGTACCCCTGCTCGGCGAAGAGCCGGGTGGCGGCGGCCAGCAGCCGCTGGGGGACGGGGGTACCGCTCCCGTCCGTCGCCTTGGCCATAGCCGCCACCTTCCTTCCGCGAGATGCGTGAACCGTTCCTAGCGGGAAGAACGCAGTTCCCGCCTGAGGATCTTCCCACTCGCGGTCTTGGGAAGTTCCGTCAGGATCTCGACTTCGCGCGGATACTTGTACGCGGCCAGCCGTTCCTTGCAGTACGCACCCAATTCGCCGGGTTCGACCGAGGCGCCGGGCCGCAGACTGACGTAGGCGCGGACCGTCTCGCCGCGGTAGGCGTCGGGGACGCCGACGACGGCGGCCTCGCGCACGGCGGGGTGGGTGTAGAGGACGTCCTCCACCTCGCGCGGCCAGACCTTGAAGCCGGAGGCGTTGATCATGTCCTTCTTGCGGTCGACGACGTAGAGCCAGCCCTCGCGGTCCATGAAGCCGATGTCGCCGGTGCGCAGCTCGCCGTCCGGGAACGCGGCGGCGGTGGCCTCGGGCAGCCGCCAGTAGCCGGTGACGACCTGGGGGCCGCGCACCGCGATCTCGCCCTGCTCGCCGAAGGGGACCTCGGCCCCGTTCTCGTCGATGATCCGCACGACCGTGTCCGGGCCGGGCACGCCGACCGAGAGGGTGCCGGAGACCGGGTCGACGGGTGCCTCGCGCTCGGGCGGCACGGCGGCGCAGGGTGCGGTGCACTCGGTGAGGCCGTAGCCGTTGCGGATGTACGGGCCGAAGCCCGCCCGGAACTTCTCGACGAGCGCGGGCGGCAGCGGTGCGCCGCCGGAGGAGATCACCTGGAAGGAGGCGAAGTGCCCGGGCGTGGCACCGGGGGTCGCGGCGAGCGCCATGAAGGCGGTCGAGGGGCCGACGGTGTACGCGGGCCGGTGCTCGGCGAAGGCGTCGAGGACGACGCCGGGGTGGAAGCGGTACGCCAGGACCAGGGTGCCCGCGTTGGCCAGGCAGACGGCCAGCTGGCAGACCATGCCGGTGATGTGGAAGAGCGGGGCGAGGGCGAAGTAGGCGGAGCCTTCGGCGATGGGGTGCCCGGAGCGCTGGCGTTCGGCGTTGACCATGATGTTGCCGTGGGAGTTCATGGCGCCCTTGGGGGTGCCGCTGGTCCCGGAGGTGTAGCTGATCAGCGCCACGTCGGTGGCGGCGAGCTCCCGGCCGGCGGGGGCCGCGAGGCCCTGCCGGGCGACGGCGACCAGGTCGTCGGCGTCGTAGGCGGCCGGCAGCCGCTCGAAGTTCAGTACCCGCTCGTCGCCCGAAGTCTGGAGGTCCAGCTCGCAGGCGGTGACGGCGATCCTGACGGACGGGGCGCCGGCGGCGGTGTCCCGCAGATACGCCTCCCAGGCCCGGTCCGAGCAGATCAGCGCCGTGACCTCGGCGTCCTTCAGTACGTGACCGACCTCGGCGGACTTGTACATCGGGTTGAGCGGGACGACCGTCGCCCCGGCCTTCCAGGCACCGAGCAGCGCGAGCACGAACTGCGGGGAGTTCTGCAGCATGATCGCGACCCGGTCGCCGCGTCCCAGGCCCCGGGCGGCGAGGTGCCCGGCCACGGAGTCGGAGAGCTCGTCGGTCTCGCGGTAGGTGAGGCGGCCGTCGAAGTAGGCGAGCGCCGGATGCTCCGGGGCCCGGACGACGGAGTCGCGGAAGGCGTGCACCAGGGTCTCGGCGGGGTGGACGGGGGCCCGCTGGGCCTCGCTGAGCAGCGTGAGCCAGGGCTTCGCCGCGTAGATCGACTCGCTCATGCGCCGGTCTCCTCCCACTTGCGCTGAAGGCGGTTCATACTGCCGAGCCAGTGGTCGGTGTCCCCGGTGCGGGCCCGGTAGTAGCCGGCGACCTCGGGGTGCGGCAGGACGAGGAAGCGGTCCTCGGCCATGGCGTCGAAGAGGGCCTCGGCGACGTCCTCGGGCTCGATCGCGCCGGGGGCGAGGACGAGCTTCCCGGCCGACCCGGCGCCGGCGAGCATGTCCGTACGCACGCCCTGCGGGCAGATCGCGTGGACCTTGATGCCTCGGTGGCGGTAGGTGAGGGAGAGCCACTCGGCGAAGGCGACCACGCCGTGCTTGGTGACGCTGTACGGCGCCGCGCCGATCATCGTCAGCAGTCCGGCCGCGGAGGCCGTGGAGACGAACCTGCCGCTGCCGCGCTCCAGCCAGTCCGGGACGAGCGCCCTGGCCGCGCGGACGTGGGCCATCACGTTGACGTCCCAGGCCGCGGCCCAGACCTCCTCGTCGGCGAGGACGTCACCGGGCGAGGCGAGGCCGGCGTTGGCGCAGTAGACGTCCACGGCGCCGTCCAGCGCGTCCCGTGCGGCGTCGACGATCTGTGAGGCGTCGCCGGCGACCGCCGTGCCGCCGATCTCCTCGGCGAGCGCCTTGATCCGGCCCTCGTCGAGGTCGTTGACCACGACCCGTGCGCCCTCGGCGGCGAATCTGCGGGCCAGGGCGGCTCCGATGCCGCCTCCGGCTCCCGTGACCACTACGCCCGCGCCCTGCACCGTACTCATCGCTCCCGCCTCTCTCAGCCGACTGCACCGGCAGACTAACCGGTCGGTATGTCGCCGGGGAAGGGGTGCGGGCGAGTCATCCGCCCCTGGAGGCACAGCCGTCCCGTCCGGCTCGTTCCCTGCGGCCGTCACGCGCGCTAGCGTGCGTGACCATGACAGACGTCGCGATCATGGAGGTAGCTGAATGAGCCTGTCCAGACGTGGATTGCTGGCCGCCGGCGGTGCGATGGGAGCGCTCGCGGCGACTGCCGCGTCCGCCGCACCCGCAGCCGCCCTGCCCTCGCACGGCAAGGGGCACGGCGGTGGACACGGCCGGGTCCGCACCGGCTTCGACCGGCTCGCGGCGGACGGCTACGCCCTGCTGAAGGGGCAGCGGGTCGGTGTGGTCACCAACCCCACCGGGATCACGTCCGATGTGCGCCACATCGTCGATGTGATGCACCCCGACGACCGGGTGGACCTGACCGCGGTCTTCGGACCCGAGCACGGCTTCCGCGGCACCGCGCAGGCGGGTGGCTCGGAGGGCCGGTACGACGACCCGGCGACCGGGCTGCCGGTCTACGACACCTACCTGAAGAGCGGGCAGGCGCTCGCGGACGTCTTCACGGCGTCCGGCGTGGACACGGTCGTCTTCGACATCCAGGACGCGGGCGCCCGCTTCTACACGTACATCTGGACGCTGTACGACTGCCTGGAGGCGGCCGCCCTCGCGGGCAAGAGGTTCGTGGTGCTGGACCGGCCCAACCCGGTGACGGGACGGGCGGCGCTCGGTCCCGTACTGGATCCCGCGTTCGGCACTTTCGTGGGGCGCAGGGAGATCGCACAGGCGCACGGCATGACGGTCACCGAACTGGCGCTGCTGTTCAACGGCGAGTTCCTCGCGGACCGTCCGGCCGAACTGGAGATCGTGAAGATGTCGGGGTGGTCGCGTTCGGACTTCTTCGACGGGACCGGGCTGCCGTGGGTGCCGCCGAGCCCCAACATGCCGACGCCCGAGACCGCGCTGGTCTACTCGGGCACCTGCCTCTTCGAAGGCACGAACCTCTCCGAGGGCCGCGGCACGACCCGGCCGTTCGAACTGCTGGGCGCGGAGGGTGTCGACCACACCTGGGCGGCGGCGGCGAACGCGCTGGACCTGCCCGGAGTGGCTTTCCGCGAGGCGTACTTCGCGCCGACGTTCTCCAAGTTCCAGGGCAGAACGGTCGGCGGCGTGCAGGTGCACGTCCAGGACCGCGAGGTCTTCGACCCGGTACGCACCGGGATCGCGCTGCTCGTCACGGCGAAGCAGACCTGGAGCGGGTTCGCCTGGCGGTCCGACAACTGGATCGACAAGCTCACCGGCAACACCCGGGTCCGCACGATGATCGACGCGGGTGCGGACACGGATGAGGTCGTGGGGGCGTGGGCGGAGGATCTCGCCGCGTTCCGCGCGGTGCGCAAGCGGTACCTGCAGTACCGGTGAGCCTGACGGGCGGGCCCGCGTGCATGGGTGAACCATGCGCGCGGGCCCGCCCGGCCGGCCGGCCGCGTCCTCGGTCGCCGGACGGGCCGGAACCCGGCGCGGCGCTCAGCGGTGCGCCGGGAACTCCACCACCTGCTGGTACGTCGGGCGGTTCTGCCAGTGGATCGCCTTCTGCGCGATCCCGCCCAGCGCCCGGTGGATGATCGAGTCGGTGCACCACTGCTCGCCGGCCTTGCAGCTGTCGTCGGCCGGGTAGACCTCGGCCGCCGGCACCGCCGCCGCCTGCTTCAGCGTGGACAGCAGCGCCGCCCGGCAGCTGCTCAGATCGCCGTTGCCGCAGTAGGACCTGGCCAGCGGCCCCTTGACCGGCTGCCCGAGCACCTGGCGCAGATCCTTGTCGGCGAAGCCCCACCAGCCGTACTGGAACGCCGAACCGCTGTGCGCTCCGCTCGGTCCGTGGCTGGCCGCCGGGGACTCGTCGGTGGCGAGGTTCGCGGTCAGCGCCCCGTACAGATCGTCACCGAGTCCCGGCTTGAACTCGGCCTCGATCAGCTTCGGCCACCAGGCGTCCATGATCCGTACGGCATCGGCGTGGGTGTACGCGTGCGAGCCCGGGCTGCTCTCCTTGCGCTGTGCTCCCGCCGCCCGCCAGGAGTCCAGCTGCTGGACCACCGCGTCGAGTGCCGGGTCGCCGACCGGCTGGGAGCGGATCACCTTGAGCAGTTCGGGAAGCAGCTGCTCGCCGCGCAGATCGGTGAGCGCGGCGTCCGCCATCGCCCGGGTGAGGGAGGCGCGGGTCACGCCGCCCTCCCCGACCAGCTTCGCGACGCGGTCGTCGAGCAGGTCGGCGCGGTGCACGGCGCTGAGCCCGAAGCCCGCGGAGGCGTACCCCTCGGCCTGCTTGTTGTTCCAGGAGACGTAGTAGTCCTGGCCGCTGGAGTGCGGGTGCTCGGCGAAGGGGGTGTAGGCGGCGGTGTTGGCCGCCGGGTCGTAGCCCTGCCACTCGTACGCCTTCTCGGCCCGGACGGGCAGCGCCGGGTCGACACCGGCCGCCCGTACCGGGTTCATGCCGCTGTTGTAGTAGGCGGCGGTGCGGGAGTCCGCGTAGAACCAGTTGAAGGCGTAGTCGATGCTGCTCGCCGCCCGCTGGAAGGAGGCGGCGTCGGTGACGTACGACGGGTCGTTGAGCATCTGGAAGCCGATGATCGAGTCGGCCTCGTGCCGGTAGGTGGTGCGCAGCGTGGTGTACGCGACGGGCTTGCCGCCCACGGTGGCGCGGTGGGTGACGATGCCGTAGCCGGTGCGCCACACCTGCATCCGGTAGGAACCCTTGGCCGTGGAGTCGGCGACGGTCGGCTTCCAGGAGTTGGTGCGCTCCAGCTTCTCCATGGCGGTGCAGGCGCCGCGGTAGAGGTAGTGGGCGGAGTCCTTGGTGGGTGCGGAGCCGTCGGGTTCGCACAGGTCGACGGCGTACGTGTCGGTGATGTCCTGGCCGGCCGAGGTGGCGCTCCAGGCGTAGTCCTGGCCGCGCCCCATCTGGATGTACATCCCGACGCCGGCGAAGGAGACCCCGCGGGCGCTGATGCCGGGTCCCTGGAGTTCCTGGAGCATCATCAGCTGCGGGGCGAAGTAGCCGGTCTGCGGGCCGAACACGGCGATGGGGTGTCCGCTCGCCGTGTGCGTGCCCGAGACCAGCAGGGCGTTGGACATGCCGCGCTTCTGGGCGCCGGAGCCGGAGCCGGGGAGCGATCCCTCGGGGATGACCCCGTCGTCGAAGATGCCCTGGGCCTTCCGGAGCGTGACCGGGGCACTGACGGGCGTCTTGGCGTCGGTGCCCGCGGAGCCGGTGCGGTCGTGGATGAGCTGCTCGGTGGTGACGGAGCCGGGGTCCGGGAGCGCCGCGCCGACGGCCTTGGCGGGCTTGTTCGCGTACGGGAAGGCGGTGCCGTCGTGCACGGTGAGCACGGCCTCGGGGTCGTTGCGCTGCCGGAACGACTCCCAGACCTTCGTGCCCTCCTCGACGCCGTACTTCTGCTGGGCCGACAGCAGGGACAGTGCCGCCTGCACCTCGCCGCCGCCGCCACCGCCGAACTGGCCGCCCACGACGGAGGCGATCGAGATCAGGTCGGTGAGCTTGAACGGCTGGATCTCGCCGATGTTGGTGATGGCGTCGATCTTGCCGGTGAGGACGTACTCGCCCGGGAAGTAGCGGCCCTTCTTCGACTTCTCCCGGTAGGAGTTGATGCCGTCCACATAGGCCTGGGCGTCCGCCATGGCCTGTTCGCCGCGGGCGCCCTCGTGGGTCCTGATGTACTCGACCTGGGCCTCCAGGTCGGCTTCGGTGTACGGGGCCTGCGGCCAGAACTGCTGCTCCAGGCCCTGGTTGGCCAGGGCTCCGCCGGCGAACGAGGTGAGTTCGCCGCGTCCGATGTGGCGGAAGAGGTCCATCAGCCAGAGCCGGTCCTGCCCGGCCGCGAAGCCGGCGCCGAACTCGGTTCCGTAGCGGGTGGTGCCCTTGATGTGCGGGACGCCCGAGACCTTGTCGCGGGTGATGGTGACGTCGTCGCGGGGCGAGACGACGGACTCGACCTGGTCCTTGGCGACACCGAAGGAGGCGTCGTTGAAGAAGTCGTTCAGCTTCTGGTCGGTGAGGCCGGTGTGGCCCGCCACCAGGCCGTCGTAGCGGTCGAGCTGGTCGTCGCTGTGCGCGGGGTGGGTGCCGAAGGCCTTGTTGCCGAGGATCTCGACGAGGGTGGCGTTGCCGTTCTCACCGGGCGGCAGGATGTCGTCGCACTGCCCCTGGCAGTAGTCGACGACGGGGGCGGGATCCGGCTCGGCGGCGCCGGCGTGGGGCGCGGAGGCCAGCAGGGACGTGCCGAGGGCGAGAACGGCCGCGACAGTGGCGGCTCTTGTCCTGCCGGTGCGTACGGACATGCGGGTGCGTGGGGGCATGCGTGCTCCTCGGAGAGACCGTGCGCCGGAGGTTACCGACGGTATGACCCGTCGGTAAGGTGAACATCGGTCACCTTTTCCGAATCGCCACATCCCACCGCATGACGAGCCGTCATCTCACTCCGTGGACGGAACGACCCTTGAATGGAGCCGATCCGGGCAGGCGTACGTCCACTCAATGACGCCGAAAGTACGGGCAACGGAGTACGAGCGACGGAGGTGGCGGCGCCATGGCCGGTTTCCGGAGTCTGGCGAGACAGGTCCGCGATCCGCGGAGCGACCTGGCACTGCGGCGGTACTCGCTGCGCAAGTGCCTGGAACGCTTCGCGCCGTACGGACACCGCGCGACCTGGGACCATCTGTGCGCCCGGCACGGAATGGGCCCCGAGGACCGGGCACCCGACCCGGCACGCCTGATGCGCGCGCTGGAGGAGCTGGAGACCGCACGGGCGGTCTGGCTCGGTTACGAGGCGGGGTTCGCCGAGCGCCGCAAACGGGAGAAGCACGACGGGCGGCGACGGCCGGCCGCCTTCGACGACTGGCACCGGCGCACCTGGGGCGGCAATGGTGTAGCGCGGTGCGAGGATCCGGGGGTCCATCCCGCGGCGCCGCTCGCCGAGGTCCTGGTCCGGCTGATCTCGGCCCTGGAGTCGGAACCGGGCAGCGGCTGCCCGGTCTGCGCACAGGCCCGCATCGTGTGGCGGCAGGACCTGGACAGCGAACCGTGGTCCGGCCCCGTCTGCACGGGCTGCGGCATCGTGGTGCCGCAGCCCGTGCTCACCCCGGCCGCGCTGGCGAGGGCCAGGCGGACCCGGCTGGGCGACCTGGCGACGATCGGCTGACGAACGGAGCGGCCCGTCCGGCGCCCACGGCAGCCGGACGGGAGCAACACCGGCCCCCGCCGGTCACGCCTTGCCCGCGGCCCTGCCCTCCGGCATCAGACGCGAGCCGCTGATCCGGTCGCCGGAGATGTCGTCGGGGTTGGAGAGCACACAGGTCTCCAGCGACAGGCAGCCGCAGCCGATGCAGTCCGTGAGGTGGTCGCGCAGCCTGGCCAGCTGCCGGATCCGCTCGTCCAGCTCGGAGCGCCAGGCCTCGGAGAGCCGGGCCCAGTCGTCCCGGTTCGGAGTGCGCTCCTCCGGGAGCTCGGCCAGGGCGTCCCGGATGGTGGCGAGCGGGATGCCGACCCGCTGCGCCGCCCGGACGAAGGCGACCCGGCGCAGCGCGTCCCTGGTGTAGCGGCGCTGGTTGCCGCTGGTACGGCTGCTGGTGATCAGGCCCTTGGCCTCGTAGAAGTGCAGGGCCGAAACCGCGGCGCCGCTGCGCGCGGAGAGCTGGCCGACCGTGAGCTCATGGAGTGTCTGTGGGATCTGGGGCACTCATCGAACCCTACGTGGCACCTCGCCGCCCGGTCCGTCGTTGACAGGAACGCACCCGCCAACCATGCTGAGCAAGCGCTTAGACAGGCACCGGATGGATGGTCGAGAGCGGGAAGGCAGGGACATGGCAGAGCCGAGGATCTTCACGTCCGCGCAGGAGCTGCGTGACGGCGTGGGCGAGCAGCTGGGACACAGCGACTGGCTGGAGGTCGACCAGAAGAGGATCGACCTCTTCGCCGACGCCACCGGTGACCACCAGTGGATTCACGTGGACCCGGAGCGGGCCGCCGCCGGGCCGTTCGGCACCACGATCGCGCACGGCTACCTCACGCTCTCGCTGCTGCCGGCGCTCGTACCGCAGGTCATGCAGGTCGAGAACACCAAGATGGGCATCAACTACGGGACCAACAAGGTCCGCTTCCCCTCCACCGTGCCCGTGGGTTCCCGGCTGCGGGCGACGGCCGTCCTGAAGAGCGTCGAGGAGGCGGGCGGCGGCGTGCAGGTCACCGCCGTCGTCACGGTCGAGCGCGAGGGCGGCGACAAGCCGGCGTGCGTCGCCGAGTCGGTGTCGCGCTTCTACTTCTGAGCCGTACGAGTGCGGGCCCCGGCCCCGCGGGGCCGGGGCCCGCGCCCTCGCGCCGTCAGCGGCCGGCCGCGACCATCCTCAGGACGAGCCCGGCGTACAGCTCGCCCACCTCGTCCGGCGTGCGGCTGCCCTGGGCGTTGAACCACCGGGCCACGTCGATGCAGAGCGACAGCACGGCGAGTGCGGTGCCGGGCACGTCACGTACGTCGAACTCCCCGGCCGCCACGCCCTCACCGATGATCCGGCGCACCGCCGCGTCGCTCCTGCGGCGCAGCTCGACGATCTCGGTGCGGTGTTCCTCGGCGAGCGCGTCGAGCTCGTACTGGACCACGCGCGCGGTGGTGTGGCGCTCGGCGTGCCAGCGGACGAAGGCCCGCACGGCGCCGTCCAGCCGCTCGGTGGCGGTGCCCCGGCCGTCGGCCGCCGACTCCAGCAGGGTCAGGGCACGGTCGTGCCCGATCCTGCTGATCCGGTGGAGCAGCTCTTCCTTCGTCTTGTAGTGGATGTAGAGCGCCGCGGGGCTCATCCCGGCACGGCCCGCGATGTCCCGTGTGGTGGTCGCGTGGTAGCCGCGCTCGGCGAAGGCGTCGACGGCCGCGACGAGGAGCCGCCGGGCGGCCTCGGGCGTCACTTCGGACCACGGCGTGCTCTCGCCGTCGGTCTCCTCCGCCGTGCTCATCGTCGGTCGCCCCTCTCAGTCAGCAGGACGAACACCATACCCCGATCCTGAGCAAGCGCTTAGAGGTAAGGGTGTGGGGAGATCGTCAGAGCTTCTGGAAGGGGTCGTGGTCGGCGAGGATCTTCTCCAGCCGGGCCTGGTCGACCCGGCTGATGATCCGGCCCGCCTCCTGCCGGTCCCGGATGACCTTGGCCAGCGTGAAGGCGGACGTGACGAGGTAGAGGACGCCGATGGCGAGGAAGGCGCGCACCCACACGTCGGCGTCGAGGAAGTAGATTCCGAGCGTCACCGCTCCCATCGCGATCCCGAAGGACGCGACGGCCTGGCCGTAGAAGGCGGCGGTGTTCTGCTGCTTGACCGTGGTCGTCTCACTCATGCCGCCCAGCATCGGGCGGTGTGGCACACGCCACATCCGCTCGCGTACTCAGCCGGGTACTCAGACGCCCGTCCGGGGCGCGCGGATCGGTCAGAAGGCGGAGACGCCCGTCAGGGCGCGGCCGATGATCAGCTTCTGGATCTGGCTGGTGCCCTCGTAGAGCGTCATCACCCGGGCGTCACGCAGCAGCTTGCCGACGGGGTATTCGTCGATGTAGCCGTAGCCGCCGAAGACCTGGACGGCGTTGTTCGCGGCGCGGACGGCAGCCTCGGAGGCGAAGAGCTTCGCCTGGGAGGCGGCGGTGGCGAAGTTCTCGCCGCGGTCGATCAGGTCGGCCACCCGCCAGGTCAGCAGACGGGCGGCGTCGACATCCACGGAGATGTCGCTGATGAGCTCCTGGACCAGCTGGTAGCTCGCGATGGACTTGCCGAACTGCTCGCGCTCCCCGGCGTACCCCACCGCCGCGTCCAGGGCCGCCTGCGCGATGCCGACACAGCCCGCCGCGACCGACATCCGCCCCTTGGCCAGCGCCGACATGGCTATCGAGAAGCCCTTGCCCTCCGGGCCCATGAGGGCGCCGGCGGGTACGCGGACGTCCTCCAGGACCAGCTCGGCGGTGGCCTGGCCGCGCAGGCCGAGCTTGCCGTGGATGGTGCGCCGGGTGAGGCCGGGGGTGTCGGTGGGCACCAGGAAGGCGGAGACGCCCTTGTGCCCGGGGGTGTCGTTGGTGCGGGCGAACAGCAGCACCACATCGGCCCAGGTGCCGTTGGTGATGAACATCTTGCTGCCGTTGACGACGTAGTCCCCGCCGTCCCGCACGGCCCTCGTCGTCAGGTTCCCGGCGTCCGAGCCCGTACCCGGTTCGGTGAGGCCGAAGCAGCCGACGGCGTCACCGGAGGTCAGCCGGGGCAGCCACCGCCTCTTCTGCTCCTCGTCGCCCCACGCGGAGATCGTCTTGGCGACCAGACCGAGCGAGACCGAGACGATGCCGCGGACCGAGGAGTCCCCGCGGCCGAGCTCCTCGGTGACCAGGCAGTACGTCAGATGGTCGCCGCCCGAGCCGCCGTACTCCTCCGGGACCGTCAGCCCGAGGAAGCCGAGGGAACCCAGCTTCTTCACGATCGACTTGTCGACGTTCTCGGCCCGGTCCCACTCGACGACGTGCGGGGCGATGTCCCGGGCCACGAAGTCCTTGGCGAGCTGCCGGACGGCTTCCTGCTCCTCGCTGAGCTCCAGGTTCATCCTTCGACCCTCACTTTAATTAGCACTGCTAGTTTTAGGGATGCAGGGCCTACTATGTGCCGCATGGCCCGCCCGCGCAAGCCCCTTCTCAGCAGAGACCGCATCGTCGAGACGGCGAGCGCCCTCGTGGACGCCGAGGGGCTCGACGCCGTCTCGACCCGCCGCCTCGCGGCCGAGCTCGGAGTCAGCGGGCCCTCGCTCTACAACCACTTCCGCAACAAGGACGAGATCCTGGACGCGGTCGCCGACTCCGTCTCCGCACAGGTCGATCTGTCGATGTTCGACGAGTCCGACACACGCGACTGGCGGGCCGCGCTGCACGACTGGGCCGTCTCCTACCGTGCGGCGCTCAGCGCGCACCCGCACATCGTTCCCGTGCTCGCCCAGGGCCCCGGCCGCCGCCCGGCCGGTCTGCGGGTCGCCGACGCGGTGTTCGGCGCCATGGTCCGCGCCGGCTGGCCGCCTGCCCAGGCCACGTACATCGGCGCCCTGATGCGCTACTTCGTCACCGGCTCGGCCCTCGGCTCGTTCGCCCGCGGTTTCGTGGACGACGAGACGGCGTACGACCCGGCCGACTATCCGCACCTGGGCCAGGCGCATCTGCTCGCGGAGCGCCGCCAGCAGGTCGACGAGGGGGCCTTCGAGACGGGGCTTCGGGCGCTGATCGACGGGCTCGCCCTGCAGTACGCCCCGCCCGCGCAGCAGATGCGGTAGCGCCGCGCCGGGTCCCACGACTATTCGGTGGGCACCGAACCGTCCTGCCTCTACGGTCAGGTCCATGACGACGCTCTCCTCCCCCGCCACGCCCGCGGAGACCCGTGACTGGCGGGCCACGGCCGCCGCCTGCACCACCGTGGTGCTGTGGGCCTCCGCCTTCGTCTCCATCCGCAGTGCGGGCGAGGCCTACTCCCCCGGCGCCCTGGCCCTCGGACGGCTGCTGGCCGGCTCCCTGGCGCTGGGTACCCTCCTGCTGGTCCGCCGGGAGGGTCTGCCCTCCCGGGCCGCCTGGCCGGGGATCCTCTGGTCGGGGCTGCTGTGGTTCGGCCTGTACATGGTGGTGCTCAACTGGGGCGAGCAGCAGGTGGACGCCGGGACCGCCGCGATGGTGGTGAACATCGGGCCCCTGCTGATCGCCCTGCTCGGCGCCCGGCTCCTCGGTGAGGGGCTGCCGCGCCGGCTGCTGCTGGGTATGGGCGTGTCCTTCGCGGGCGCCGCGGTGGTGGGGCTCTCCATGTCGGGTCACGGGAGTTCCTCGGTGCTGGGCGTGCTGCTCTGCCTGCTGGCCGCGGTCGCGTACGCGGGCGGAGTCGTCGGCCAGAAGCCCGCACTGCGCCACGGCTCGGCGCTCCAGATCACCACGTTCGGCTGTCTGGTCGGCACCGCGGCGTGCCTGCCGTTCGCCGGCGCGCTGGTCTCCGACGCGGCCGACGCGCCCCTGTCCGCGACGCTGAACATGGTCTACCTGGGGATCTTCCCGACCGCGCTGGCCTTCACCACCTGGGCCTACGCGCTCGCGCGCACCACGGCGGGCCGGATGGGTGCCACCACCTACGCGGTGCCGGCGCTCGTGGTGCTGATGTCGTGGCTGCTGCTGGACGAGGTGCCCGCGCTGCTCACCGTCGCCGGCGGACTGCTCTGTCTGGCCGGGGTGGCGGTCTCCCGGAAGCGTCCGCAGACTGGTGCGACGCGGACACATCCCGCCCAGCCGGTGGAAGGACCCCTTCATGACGCGGAGCGCCAAGCAGCGGACCGGCCGTAGGAAGGCGGCGGGGGCCCCCGAGCCGGTGACCCCCGCCAGCATCAACCGTGACGCCTGGCGCGAGGACTACCCGTACGGCTCCAAGCTCGGCCGCAAGGCGTACGACCGGTCGAAGCGCGCCCTGCAGATAGAACTGCTCAAGCTCCAGCACTGGATCAAGGAGCACGACGAGCGGCTCGTCATCCTCTTCGAGGGACGTGACGCCGCCGGCAAGGGCGGCACCATCAAGCGGTTCACGGAGCATCTGAATCCCCGTGGCGCGCGCGTGGTGGCGCTGGAGAAGCCCACCGAACGCGAACGCTCGCAGTGGTACTTCCAGCGGTACGTGGCGCATCTGCCGGCCGCCGGGGAGATCGTGATGTTCGACCGGTCCTGGTACAACCGGGCGGGTGTGGAGCGGGTGATGGACTTCTGCTCGACGTCCGAGTACCTGGAATTCATGCACCAGACACCGGGGTTCGAGCGGATGCTCGTCCGCGACGGCATCCATCTGGTGAAGTTCTGGTTCTCCGTCTCGCGCGACGAGCAGCGCAAGCGGTTCATGAGCCGGCAGACCGATCCGGTGCGGCAGTGGAAGCTGAGCCCGGTCGACCTCGCGTCGCTCGACAAGTGGGACGCGTACACCGAGGCCAAGGAGCTGATGCTCTTCCACACGGACACGGCGGACGCCCCGTGGACCGTGGTGAAGAGCAACGACAAGAAGCGGGCCCGGCTGGAGGCCATCCGCCATGTCCTGCACCGCTTCGACTACCCGGACAAGGACGTCTCGGTGGCCGGGGAGCCGGACCCGCTGATCGTGGGCCCGGCGTCCCGGATCTTCGAGCGGGGCGAGCACGAACCCACCGCCGCGAAGCCCCGTCCGGAGAAGTCCTAGCGCCGCGACAGGCAGCGTTCGCCCGTCGCGGCCCTAGAAGACCACCAGGGCGCGGCCGCCCTTGCCGGCGATCATGTTGTCGAAGGCCGCCGGGATGCCGTCCAGCCCGATCCGTTCGGTGACCATCATCGAGAGGTCGAAGCGGCCCGCCCGGATGTGGTCGGCCAGCACCGGCAGGTCGCGGGCCGGGTCGCTGTTGCCGTACACGCAGCCGGTCAGGGACCTGCCCCAGTGGAAGATCTCCAGGGCGTTGAACGTCACCTGCTGGTCCTTGCCGCCGATGCCGACGACCGTGGCGCGGCCGCCGCGGCGGGTGGACTCCCAGGCGGCGCGGATGGTGGCGGCCCGGCCGACGCACTCGACGGCCACGTCCGCGCCCTGTCCGCCGGTGAGCTTCCGGATCTCGCGGGGCGTGGTCGCCGAGGCGATCACGTAGTGCGTGGCACCGGCCCGGCGTGCGAGGTCCTCCTTCTCCGGGGAGACGTCCACCGCGATGATCTCCGAGGCCCCGGCGATCCGGGCGGCCTGGAGCACGGCGAGGCCGACGCCGCCGATGCCGAACACCACGACGGACTCGCCGGCACGGACCTGGGCGCTGTGGTGGACCGCGCCGTACCCGGTCAGCACCGCGCAGCCGAGCAGCGCCGCGTCGGTGAGCGGGATGCCGTCCGGGGCGGGCAGCACGCAGTTCGCGGCGACCACGGTCTCCTGCGCGAAGGCGGCGACGTTCAGCCCGGGATGCAGTGCGGTGCCGTCCGCGGTGTGGGCGTGGGTGTTGGCGGCACCGGCCAGGGCGTCGGCGCAGAGCCAGACCTCGCCGATGCCGCAGTGGTGGCAGCTGCCGCAGGACGGCGCCCAGTTGAGGACGACGCCGTCGCCCGGGGCGAGATGCTCCACGCCCTCGCCCACCGAGACGACGGTTCCCGCGCCCTCGTGGCCGAGGACCGCGGGGACGGGCAGTCGCATGGTGCCGTCGGACAGCGAGAGGTCGGAGTGACAGACGCCGGCGGCGGCGAGACGGATGCGCACCTGCCCCGGGCCGGGCTCGGGCAGGGTGATGTCGGTAATCTCCAGCGGAGCTCCGACGGCGGACAGTACGGCGGCGCGGACCACGGACTGGCTCCTTGCTGATCGGGGGCGCGGACTCGGCGGACTCGGGGGGTGGTTCAGAACTGGAGGGACTTGGTCTGGAGGTACTCGGCGAGACCGTGCTCGCCGAGTTCGCGGCCGACGCCGGACTGCTTGTAGCCGCCGAAGGGGGCGAGCGGGTTGAAGCGGCCGCCGTTGATGTCGACCTGGCCGGTGTCCATGCGGCGGGCGAAGGCGACGGCCTCCGCGTCCTCGGCGGCCCAGACGGCGCCCGCGAGCCCGTACACGGTGCCGTTGGCGATGCGCAGCGCGTCCGCCTCGTCCTCGTACTTCAGGATCGAGACGACCGGGCCGAAGATCTCCTCCTGGGCGATGGCCATCTCCGGGGTGACGTCGGCGAACACGGTGGGGCTGACGTAGTAGCCGGTGGCGAGCGGTGCCTCGGGGCCGCCGGCCACGACACGGGCGCCCTCCTCGATGCCCTTCTCGATGTAACCGCGCACCCGGGCCTGCTGCTTGGCGTTGACGAGCGGTCCGACGCGCTCGCCGGGCACGTACTTGGCGACGGCCGCGGCGGCCAGGGCGACGGCTTCCTCGTACCGTTCGGCGTCGACCAGCATCCGGGTCCAGGCGCTGCACGTCTGGCCGGAGTTGGACATCACGTTGGCGATGCCGACGTTGACCGCCTTGGCCAGGTCCGCCGAGGGCAGGATGACATTGGCGGACTTGCCGCCGAGCTCCAGCGCGACGCGCTTGATCGCGCCGCCCGCCGTGGCGCCGATCTGCCGGCCGACGGCGGTGGACCCGGTGAAGGAGACGAGGTCGACGTCCGCGTGCTCGGCGAGTGCCTGGCCGGCGACCGGACCGAGGCCGGTGACCAGGTTGAAGACACCGGCGGGCAGCCCGGCCTCCTCGGTGGCCTCGGCGAAGAGCTGCGCGGTGAGCGGAGTGTCCTCGGCGGGCTTGAGGACGACGGTGCACCCGGCGGCGAGCGCGGGGGCCACCTTGGCGACGATCTGGTGCAGCGGGTAGTTCCACGGGGTGATCGCGCCGACCACGCCGACGGGCTCCAGGAACACGGTGGAGTTGCCGTGGCGCTCCTCGAAGGCGTACGTCGCGGCCAGTTCGGCGTACGAACCGGCGACCAGCACCGGCACGCCCGCGTGCACCATCTGGGACATCGGCAGCGGCGAGCCCAGTTCGGCGGTGACCGTCTCGGCGATCTCGTCCTTGCGGGCGGCCAGCACGTCGCGCAGCGCGCCGATCCGGGCGGCCCGCTCGGCGGGCGGGGTCGCGGCCCAGCCGGGGAACGCGGCGCGGGCGGCACGGACCGCGGCGTCGACGTCCTCGGCGGTGCCCGCCGGGACGTGCGCGATGACCTGTTCGTCCGCCGGGTTCACCACCTCGACGGTGTCCGTTCCGGCGGCGGGCCGCCATGCGCCGCCGATGTACATACCGTCATGGGCCTTCATGGCTGTTCCTCCCGGACGTGGTGACGGACGAGGTCGTCCGCGACCTAAACTAGCGCCGTTAGTTTTCTGGCGCCAGAGACGTCCGTCACGTGCCGGGGCCCGTCCGCCGCCCGGAGGGAGGCGAGCGACGGACGGGCCCCGGGACGCCGTCGCCCTACACCTCCAGGCCCGGGACGTCCTTCGGCAGCGGGCAGATCCGGCGGCCCTGGTGGTCGAAGACGTAGAGGTGCGCCAGGTCGACCAGGAGCGGTACCTGGCCACCGGTGCGCAGCCGCATGTCCGGGCCGGTGCGGACGACGAGGTCGCTGGAGGTGACCGCGGGGCGGTCGGGGCTGTGCACGCCCGGCGGAAGCTGCTCGGTCGCGGGGTCGTCGAGGACGGCGACGGACGATCCCGCGAGTCCCGTGGCGCGTTCCTTGAGGCGCTCCAGGACGCCGGTGCCGCCCTGGCCGCCGCGGCGCCTGCGGACGGGACCGCGGTCCGGGCGGGCCGATTCCAGGTCCGGCACCACCGCGGGCTGCGAACCGGTGTTGAGGTGGACGAGCGCCTCGTGCCCCTGGTACTCGACGTGCTCGACGATGCCGCTGAGCGCGACCTCGCCGGGGCGGGCCTGGCTGGGCGGGGCGATCCGGACCGCCTCGGAGCGCAGCCCGACGATGATGCGCCGGCCCTGCTGGATCCGCAGCAGCTGGTGGTCGGGGCTCAGGGGCTCGGGCAGCGGGAGGCGCTGGCGGCCGAGGTCGATCGACATCCGGCCCTCGAGCGGCGCGTGGACGACGGCCTGGAGCAGGTTGATCCGCGGGGTGCCGATGAACGCGGCGACGAACACGTTCTCCGGCAGCGAGTACACCTCGCGCGGCGGGCTCACCTGCTGGAGCACTCCGCCACGCATGACGGCGACCCGGTGGCCCAGCGACATCGCCTCGGCCTGGTCGTGCGTCACGTAGACCGTGGTGACGCCGAGTTCCTTGGTGAGCAGGGCTATCTCGGCCCGCAGGTGGTTGCGGAGCTTCGCGTCGAGGTTGGAGAGCGGCTCGTCCATCAGGAAGGCCGAGGGCTGACGCGAGATGGCCCGCCCCATGGCGACGCGCTGGCGCTCGCCACCGGAGAGCTGGCCGGGCAGCCGGTCCAGGACGCTCTCGATGCCGAGCATCCTGGCCGTGTTCTCGATGCGCTCGTTGTGGTCCTGGCGGGGGTTCTCCAGTTTCAGCGGGAAGCCGATGTTGGCCCGGTTGGTCATGGTCGGGTAGAGCGCGAAGTTCTGGAAGACCATGGCCATGCCACGTTCGCGGGGGGTCAGGTGATTGGCCGGTTCACCGTCGAGCAGGATCTCGCCCTCGGTGACGTCCTCCAGGCCGGCGATCATGCGGAGCACGGTCGATTTACCGCACCCCGAAGGGCCCAGCAGGACGACGAACTCGCCCGGGTCGATGGAGAGCGAGAGGCGGTCCACGGCACGCGAGGAGCGTCCGTAGGCCTTGCTTACGTTGTTCAGGATGATGGCGCGAGTCATGTGGTTCCGCCCGGAAGGATGAAGGTGGAGCGGTGGGGAGCGGCAGCAGTGGCCTGAAATTAACCCACTGCGCAGGGTGAGGGAATGGCTCTCGCAAAGGTTGCGCCGTACTGGGACTGCGCGGACGTAAGTGTCAGGCGGGATTCCGGTTGAGGCCGGCCCGCGCCGGGCCGCCCCCGGGAACGGCCGGATCCGGTGCCGGAGCCCCGCTCCGGCGCGCCGGCCGGCCGCCCCGGCCCCGCGCGCCGAGGCCGGCCGCCACGATCAGCAGCGCGCCGAGCATGACGAACGGGGCCGCGGTGCCGGCCACTCCGGCGACGAGTCCCGCGGCAGCGGGCGTCGCCACCTGGCCGAGCCGGTTGCCGGTCAGCCGCAGGGCGAGCGCGGTGGAGCGGGCCGCCGCCGGGGCCGCCTGGACCACGGTGGTCATCGAGAGGGGCTGCCCGGCCCCGAGGCAGAACCCGAGGACGGCGAGCATCAGGGCCAGCACCGGGACGGGTACGGGCAGGGCGATGGCGGCGCACAGCAGTCCGGCCAGCAGGCAGGTGGAGGCGAGCAGGCCGGCCCGGCCCAGCACCCGGAGCATCGGGGTCATCACCAGCCGGCAGGCGATGGTGGCGGCCGCGCGCAGGCTCAGCAGCAGGCCGACCGTGGCGGGGGCGATGCCCCGGTGTTCGCCGATGACGGGCAGATACGCGGTGAGGATGTCGGTCGCGGAGAGCACGGCGAGACTGATGAAGATCCCGGCGGGGACTCCGCGGGCGCGCAGAATGCCGCCCACGGGCACTTTGGCCGCGACGGTCCTGCCGCGGCGCGCGGGGGCGGTCCGGTGCTCGATGCGCCGGAGCGAGGCGAAGGAGACGGCCGCGACGGCCGCCGAGACCATCAGGGCGAGCGCGCTGGTGGGCCCCATGGCACCGTCGCCTTCGGAGATCAGGTACCCGGCGGCGATCGGGCCGATGAGCTGGCCGAGAGAGGCGCCGATGGTGAAATGGCCGAAGTTGCGGTCCTGTTCGGCCGGGGCGGACTGGCGGGCGACGATCGACTGGGCGCCGATCACGAAGCAGAGGTGGCCGAGCCCCATGACTCCGCTCCAGGCCGCCATCGCGGTCAGGGAGTCCGCCCGGCCGCTGAGAGCGCAGCCTCCCGCGATGAGGACGACACCGGCCGGCAGCAGCGGTGCGCATCTTCCGTGGTCCGTCCGGCGTTCCAGCGGTACGGCGGCGAAGAGCGGGAGGAGCGCGTACACCCCGGTGATGACGCCGATCGCCCGCTCGTCCGCACCCAGCGCCAGGGCCCGGTAGGAGACGGCGGGCCGTGCCATCGACACCGCCCCCTGCGCGAAGGCGAAGGCGATGACGAGGCGCAGCAGCCAGCTCCGGCCGGGCCCGGTGGTCTCGGTCATGGTCCTAGACGATCCCGAACAGGAGTCCGGCACCGAGCACCACCAGGGAGGTGAGCGCGGCCCACTTGACGGTGAAGCGGGTGTGGTCGCCGAACTCGACCTTGGCCATGCCGACGAGGACGTAGACGGCCGGCACCAGCGGGGACGACATGTGCAGGGGCTGGCCGACCAGGGAGGCGCGGGCGATCTCCAGCGGGGAGACGCCGTGGGCGGCTCCGGCCTCGGCGAGGACGGGTACGACTCCGAAGTAGAAACCGTCGTTGGACATGAAGTACGTCAACGGGATGCTCAGCACGCCGGTGACGAGGGCCATGTGCGGCCCCATGCCCTCCGGGATCGCGCCGACGAGCCAGTCGGCCATGTGGTCGACCATGCCGGTGCCGGTGAGCACACCGGTGAAGACGGCGGCCGCGAAGACCATGCCGGAGACGTTGAGGACGTTGTCGGCGTGGGCCGCGATCCGGGCCCGCTGGTCGGGCATGTGGGGGAAGTTGACGGTGAGGGCGAGTGCCGCGCCGAGGAGGAAGAGCACCGGGATCGGCATCAGCTCCATGATCATCGCGGCGAGCAGGGCGACGGTGAGACCGGCGTTGAACCAGTAGAGCTTCGGCCGCAGGGTGGCGCGACGGGGGTCGAGTCCCTTGAAGCCCTCGTCCGCCTTCTCGGCGTCCTCGGAGCCCGTGCCGCCCGTACCCGCGCCGGCCGTTCCCCTGCCGGGTCCGTCGCTGCCGCGGCCCGCGGCCACGAGAACCTGCTCCGTCCCGGTCACCCGCACCTCGTCGAGGGTGAGCGTGCCGAGCCGCTTGCGCTCGCGCCGGCCGAGGACCACGGCGAGCAGGACGACGGCGAGCAGTCCGACGCCGAGCGCCGGGATCATGGGGACGAAGATGTCGCCCGCGTCCAGCTTCAGGGCGGTGGCGGCGCGGGCCGTGGGCCCGCCCCAGGGCAGGGTGTTCATGACGCCGTTCGCCGTGGCGGCGACTCCGGTCATCACGACCAGGCTCATCTTCAGGCGCTTGTAGAGCGGATACATGGCCGAGACGGTGATCATGAAGGTGGTGGAGCCGTCACCGTCCAGCGAGACGATCGCGGCGAGCACCGCCGTACCCACCACGATCCGCATGGGGTCGGCCTTGCAGAAGCGCAGGATGCCCCGGACGACCGGGTCGAAGAGCCCGACGTCGATCATCACGCCGAAGTAGACGATCGCGAACATCAGCATGGCGGCGGTCGGCGCCAGGTTGCCGACCCCTTCGATGACGTAGTCGCCGAGATGGGCGCCCTTCCCCACGGCTACGCAGAAGAGGGCGGGGATCAGCACGAGCGCCGCGATCGGCGACATCTTCTTCATCATGATCAGGACCAGAAAGGTCGCGATCATGGCAAAGCCGAGGATGGTCAGCATATGGATACCTATCGTTCACCCTTGAACTCCCACCGGAGCCGGCGGTGCGGATGACGTTAGGACGCGTCCCGTGGCGTTAACAAGACGTCGACGTGCGAGCAATACGAGCAAAACCCCAGGTCAGCGAGCGGGTGCCACGGTGACGGGGATGGCGTTGAGCACGGCGGTGCCGGAGAGCGGGTCGAGGCGGCTGCCGTCGAGGAGCTGGTTGACGTTGACGCCGGGCTGCGCGGAGGCGACGGACATCCGGGTGCCGGGGCGGTTGTGCCCCCAGCCGTGCGGGAGGCTCACCACACCGGTCCGCACACCGTCGGTGACCTCGACCGGGACCGTGAGCTCGCCGCCGTCCGCGGTGACCGTGGCGGGTGCGCCGTCGGCCAGTCCGAGCCGTGCCGCGTCCTCGGGGTGGATCTGGAGGGTGCAGACGTTCGATCCGCCGCGGAGCGCGGCGACGTTGTGCAGCCAGCTGTTGTTGGAGCGGAGATGGCGGCGGCCGACGAGGACGAGCGCTTCGGGGTCGGTACGTCCGTCGAGCGCGCGGCGCAGCCTCGGCAGATCGGCCGCGATCGGGGCGGGGAACAGTTCGACGCGCCCGCTGCGGGTGGTGAGGACCTCCGGGACGCGCGGAGCGAGCGGGCCGAGGTCGATGCCGTGCGGGTGGGCGAGCAGCCGCTCCAGGCTCAGCCCTTCGGGGTCGGCGCCGAAGCCCTCGCCGTACGGGCCGAGGCGGAGCATCAGGTCGAGGCGCCGCTCAGCCCCGGTACGGCCGGTGAGTTCGGCGGAGAGAGCGGCGGGGTCCCGGCCGTGGACGGGTGAGAGCGGGTCGGCGACCGCCTTGCCGAGGGCCCGGTCGATGATCGCGGAGTCCACGGCGTCCGGCTCGGCGCCGTGCGTCCCGGAGACGGCGAGGACGAGCCGGGCGAGGATCTCTGCCTCGTCCATCAGGCCTTCGCCCAGCGGCACGGCGGGGCGGGTGTAGCGGACCTGGTTGCGCACGGCCAGGGTGTTGAACGCGAAGTCGAAGTGGGCGCTCTGCGAGGCCGGCGGCGGGGGCAGCACCACGTCGGCGTGGCGGGAGGTCTCGTTGAGATAGGGGTCCACGCTCACCATGAAGTCGAGCCCGTCGGCCAGTGCGGCGTCGAGCCGGTCGCCGTCGGGCGCGGAGAGCACGGGGTTCGCCGCCACGACGATCAGTGCGCGGATCCGTCCGTCGCCCGGCGTCCCGATCTCCTCGGCCAGCGCGGAGATGGGCAGTTCACCCTTGGCCTCGGGGTGACCGGAGACCCGGCTCGCCCACCGTCCGAGCGCGAACCCCTTCCCGGGGGCGGCGGGGCGCGGGGCCCGGGCGGTCGCGGAGAGCGGGAAGAGGGCGCCGCCGGGGCGGTCGAGGTTGCCGGTCAGGACGTTGAGGACGTCGACGAGCCAGCTGGCGAGCGTGCCGTGCTCGACGGTGCAGCTGCCGATGCGGCCGTACACGGCGGCGGTGGGGGCGGCGGCCAGCTCCCGGGCGAGGGTGCGGATGGTCGCGGCGTCCACGTCGCAGGCCGCGGCGACGGCCTCGGGCGTGAAGTCGCTCACCGCTTCGGCGACTTCGCCGATGCCCTCGACATGGTCCGCGAGCGCGCCCGGGTCGGTGAGCTTCTCCTCGAACAGGACGTGCGCCATCGCGGCGAGCAGGAGCGCGTCGGTACCGGGGCGGATGGCCACGTGCCGGTCGGCGAGGCGCGCGGTGCGGGTGCGGCGCGGGTCGACGACGGTGAGGCTGCCGCCGCGGCGGCGCAGCGCCTTGAGCTTTCCGGGGAAGTCGGGTGCGGTGCACAGACTGCCGTTGGATTCGAGGGGGTTGGCGCCCAGCATCAGCAGGTGGCCGGTGCGGTCGAGGTCCGGGACGGGGATGGTGTTCGGGTCGCCGAAGAGCAGCCCGCTGGAGACGTGTTTGGGCATCTGGTCCAGGGTGCTCGCGGTGAACAGCGCCCGGGTGCGCAGGGTGGCGAGCAGGGCGGGCGGGTAGAGCGCGCCGGCCATGGTGTGCACGTTGGGGTTGCCGAGGACGACGCCCACGGCCTGCGGCCCGTGCTCCCGCGCAAGGGCCGGCAGGGCGCGGGCGATCGCCTCGAAGGCCTCGCTCCAGCTCGCCTCGGCCAGCACGCCGTCCTTGCGGACGAGTGGGGTGCGCAGCCGGTCGGGATCCTCGTCGAGGCCGCCGACCGAGGCGCCCTTGGGGCAGATGAACCCCTTGCTGAACACGTCCTCCCGGTCGCCGCGGGCACCGGTGACCCTGGTTCCCTCGATGGTGAGGGTGAGTCCGCACGTGGCCTCGCAGAGGGGGCAGATGCGCAGGGCGGTACGGGAGCTGCTGGGGTCGTGCGACATGGGCCCTCCCGGGCGGCGGCAGCGGTGGCGCGCGGACATGAGCAAGCACGGCCGAGCATACCGACCGGTACGCATGCTGGGGAGGTGCGGGAAGGAGAAGGTTGCCGCGCGGGCCGGACCGGCTCAGTCCAGTACGCGCGCGAGGTAGGCCTGGAGCAGCACCCGGGTCTCGGCGACGATGGCCCGGTCACCGGACGGGTCGGTACGGAAGGCGAGTTGGAGCAGGGCGTCGGCGGCCTCCACGCAGACCAGGATGGACCGCAGGAGCGCGTCGTCGGGCTCGCGGTCCAGATGGCCGGCGAGCAGTCCGGCGAGCCGGCCCGCGACGCGCTGGTTGGCGTCGTCGGCCGGGTCGCCGTCGGGTGCGGGGGCTCCGAAGTCGATGAGGGAGAAGCCGGGGACGGAACTCTTCATCGCCAGGTACTCGTCGAGCACGGCGTCGATGGCGCGGCGCCAGTCGTCGGCCGGGATGGCGACCAGCCGGTCGGCGATCCGCCCGGCGTAGCTGTCCAGGTTGCGGCGGGCCAGTGCGTCCGCCAGGGCCCGCTTGTTGGAGAAGAACCGGTAGACGGAGCCGATGGGAACTCCGGCGCGCACGGCCACGGCCCGGGTGGAGAGCTGCTCGTAGCCGGTCTCGTCGAGGAGTTCGGCGCAGGCGTCGAGTATCCGGGCGAGGCGCTCGGCGCTGCGCTGCTGTACGGGGGCGCGGCGGAGGTTCGTGTTCGCATGGGGCACGGGTTCCATGATGCCGTGGGCCTCCTCGGCCGGGGGCGGGGGTGCGCCCCGGGCTCCGCCGGGGCGTGGGGTGCCGCGGCGCCGGACCCGGGCTCAGGCGATGAGCAGGGCCAGTCCGCCGATCGTGTACGCGACCATCAGGACCAGGAGCGGCAGCTGGCCGGCGACGGCGCGGCCGGGCGGGAAGAGCCGGACGGAGCGGTCGTGGGCGGCGACGACTCCGAGGACGTGGCCGAGGACGATCGCGAGGACCTGGAGCGTGGCGACGCCGCCGGGGCCCAGGGGCGGTTCGGGCGGAGCGGGATGGTCGGCACCGAATGCCATCATGACGGTACGTGGCGCCTCGGTGACGAAGAGTGTGAAGTAGTGGGCCACCAGATAGCCGAGGGCGATCGGCACGAGGGAGTGCGCGAAGGCGGTGAGGGGGTGCGGCAGCCGGCCGGAGAGGAAGCGGGTGGCACCGGCGCACAGGGCGTAGAGGGCGGCGACGAGGGCGACGGCGCCCAGGAGTCCGAGGGTGGCGGTGGTGGTGCGGCCCAGGGCAGAGGTCTGGACGGTGGTGATCCAGGAGGGCGCGTCGGAGAAGCCGTCGTAGGCCGTGGAGCCGAGCATGACGCAGACGGTGGCGACGAGCCCGGGGAGCTGGGGTGTGGCGTCGAGTCCGTTGAACGGGGAGCGCAGGACGAGGCGGCGGTCGGCGGGGCGGCGGCCGAGCGGCGAGAGCCGGGCGAGGAGGCCCGAGTAGGCCTCGAAGGCGTCGGCGTGGTCGAACCAGCGGGCGCCGTACCGGGCGGCGCCCGCGAGCTGGGCGGCGGAGTAGAGGGCCAGGAAGAGGAGCAGGGCGGTGGATGAGGCGGGGTCGGGGGCGATGAGTTCGAGCCAGGTGAAGGCGAGGAGCCCTGCCGCCGCGGGCCACATCCCGACGCACGGGGGCAGGGGCCGGCCGGCTGCCGGGTCGCGTCGGAGCGCCCGGCAGCCGAGGAGGTGGAGGGTGCGCAGGGGGTTGAGCAACCGCCAGACGGGGCCGAGCAGCAGGGACGCGGGTACGAGCCCGACCCACAGGAGTACGTAGACGGCGCCCGGGGCCGGGTTGCGGTCCGGGTCGGCCGGGCCGAGGACGAGATACAGCACCACCAGGAGCGCGGCGGCCGGGCCGAGCGCGCGGAGCGCGATACGGGTGGGGCGGGCGTCGGCCGCGCGCTGGACGGCGGCCGGCAGGGGGCGGCCCGCCCGGTCGCCCCGGAACCGGGAGGACGACCAGAGCAGGCCGAGCGCGAGGAAGGAGACGAAGAGCGCGGCGAAGGCTCCCGCGAAGGCGTAGAAGGGCGAGAGGGGCAGGTCGTGCTGGGCGCCGATGCCGTGGGCGAGGACGCTCACGGCACCGGGGTCGACATGGGCCGTCACCGTACGACGAGTTGGGTCAGGAGCAGGTCGGACTCGTGCGTCTCGACCTCGAAGAGCCCGGTGCGGTCGGCGGTGAAGGTGAGGGTGACGGTCCGGCCGGCGGGCAGCCTCGCCTCCTTGTCGTAGCCGTGGACGTGCAGGGTGTCGTCGCGGTCGCTGCGCACCACCAGGCGCACGGTCCGGCCCTTCCTGACCTCGGTGCGCCCCGGTGCGGGGTCGACCTTGCCGTCGCGGATCGATATCTCCGCGGTGGCTTCGGGGGCCGCGGTGGGAGTGGAGGCCGAGGTGGTCGCGCCCAGCGTGGTGGTGGCCTGGACCGGGGCGGAGCCGACCGCCCAGGCGGTGTGGTCGTCGGCGTAGAGGCGGACCGTCAGCCGGGTACCGCCCCCGGCTGCGCGCAGGAGCGACTTCGGGAGGTGGAACCAGGTTCCGTAGACACGGGCGAGGGGGTGGTCGTCGAGGAAGAGCCGGGCGTGGCCGCGTCCGATGAGTGCGGCGCCGCCGACGCTGTCCGGGGTGAACCGGAAGTTCCGTACGGAGAGGTGGACGTTCCAGCCGTCCTCCGAGTCGGGCCGTGCGGCGACGGAGACCTCGGGGGCACCCTGGGCATCGACCTGGCGCAGCCGGCTGCCGGATCCGTCGTCCGCGGTCAGGAGCCGGCCGTTGCTGCCGGTGGCCTGCTCATGGCTGGTGCCGGGCTTGTGATGGGTGGTGGCGCGCCCCCCGCAGGCGCTCGCGCCCAGCAGGAGGGCGGCGGCGAGCAGGGCGGCCGCACAGGTGCGTCCACGGGCCCGTACCCGCGCCCGGTTCGGGTGTCGGTTCACGACGGTTCCCCGTTCGGTTCCGCGGACGGCGAGGCGGGCGAGGCGGGCCGGACCGGTCGGCCCGGGACGGACGCGCCGTCAGGACCGGCGGCCGGATCCGCGGCGGGCCTCTCACTCCCTCCCGCATCCGGGGCACCGCCGGTGGACGCCTCCGTCCCCTGCGCCCCCTCCCCGTCCAGCGCCTCGTGCGCGCGCTCACCGTGGCGGGCGGCGGCCACCACGGCCCACACCACCCAGACCAGGCCGAGCAGTCCCCGTACCCAGGCCGGGCTCAGCGGGATCCACGGGATCATGAACACGCCCTTGTCCAGCGCATCGAGCAGCGTCAGCCCGCCCAGCACCACCGTGGTCCAGCCCAGACCCGGCCGCTCCCGGCGCAGGGCCAGCCCGATGCCCGTCCACCAGAGCCCGGTCAGCAGCAGCGCGAGCGCGGGCACGTAGGTGGCGGCCAGGCCCATGGTCGACCCGGCCACGTCCAGCACGAGGCCGATGAGCCCGAGCACCGTGGCGGCCGTGGCGAGCCGGACCGTTCGCAGCCGGCGCCACCACAGCACCCCGCCGACCAGCGCCAGCACCACCGCGATGCCGAGAGCGGCCTGGACCTCGATGCGCTCGATGCCCCGTGCCCCGTACCAGTCGCAGCCGGCCGGCAGCCGGCGCGCCTGCACGTTGTAGTCGGCGCAGACCAGCAACTGGGCGAGTTTGACGGGCTCCCCGGCCAGCCGGTCGGTGTTGCCGGTGACCGAGCCCCGCTCGGACCCGCACGAGGGCAGGGAGCGCGGAGTGGAGGCGCCCGCGTCGGACTGCCAGCAGTTGCCCGCCCCCTGCCCGTCCCACCACACGTCGGTGCCGTTGGGGCGCGAGCGGCCCTGCTTGTCGGTGCCGAGGTGGTTGTTCGCGTAGCGGTTGTGGTGCGAGGTGTCGGTCTGCTTGCCGAGGGCGTCCTCGCCCCGGATGAAGGCGGGCACGGCGCTCAGGAAGAAGGCGGCGCGCTTCTGCCCGTAGACCCAGTTGTTCTCGTAGAGGTTCCAGTTGCCGCCGGCGGTGATGATGCCGGTGCCCGGGGGCATGGAGATCTGCGGGCAGACCACCCCGTCCTCGTAACCGCGCTCCACGGGCGGCTTGGCGCAGGTGCCGTCGGCGACGTACGGGTAGTAGTCGGCGTTGTTGTCGTGGATCAGGTTGCGCTCGAAGCGGGCGTGGTTCTGCGGCAGCCCGGGGTGGCCGGGGAAGGCGCTGTCCATCGAGGCGCCGCCCATGTTGTGGTCGAACTCGTTGTCGTGGACGTAGACGGAGTCGCCCGCCGTGCCCGAGTAGCCGACCATGTTGTGGTGGCTGCGGCAGCCGGTGATCTCGATCGAGTAGCGCGGCACCTGGTAGCCGTAGCCGTCGTTGATGTCGGACGCGCTGCCCGGGTAGATGCCGGAGTCGCCGTTTCCGTAGGACTCGCAGTTCTTGTACAGGCCGTGGTCGCTGGCGAAGGTCAGGAAGCCGTACTCGTCGTTCCACCGGGTCAGGACGTCGTCGATGACGAAGCCGTCCTGCGCCAGGACGTACAGCGAGTTGAACGTGGTCCGCTGGGCGGTGAAGTTCTTGAAGTAGACCCCGTCCGAGCCGTCCGCGCGGACCGCGTTGAGCTTCTGGTACTTGGCGTCGATGACGACGTCCGTGCGCGCGGCGCCGGTGCCCTCGATCTGGAGGTCCTTCTTGCCGAGGATGGCCACCAGGTTCTGGTTGTGCGGGCACTTCGCCTGCTGCTCGTAGCTCAGGATCTGGTAGCCGAGCTGGGAGTTGGGGGCCTTCAGCCGCTTGCACTCCCCCTTCGGCGCCGGGAGCGAGGGCTCCTCCTCGTAGAGGCCGGGCAGGATCGCGATGTTCTTCCCGGGCCCGGCGACGGCGTCCACGGCCTGCTGGAGATGGCGGTAGCCGGACTTCTGGCACCGGTCGAAGAGCGTCAGGTTCCTGGCCCGCAGGGCGTCCGGGAAGCCGGATATCCGGCGCTCGAAGTCGGCCCGGTCGCTCTTGCAGACCAGGAGGTCGGGTTCGCCCGCGCGGTACACGGGAACGCTGCCGGTGCCGTCGGGCAAGGTGACCGGCCGCTCCTCGTGCGCCTGGGCGGCCGGGGCCGCGAGCAGGGCGGCCGCGAGCGCCGCCAGAACCACCAGAAGTCTTCGTGTCCACGACATGAGCCGGAGAGTAGAGCATTGTTCATCTTTTGAAACCCCCCTGTGCCGCACGAATGCCATTGACTCCCGGCATCTCGATTCCTACGGTTAAGCATAGGATTCCAGGATTCTCATGCACCGGGAGCACATATGAGCGGCATCGAGCAGGCGCGGAAGACGGCGGAAGGGCTCGCGCACTCCGCCGGATTCGGCAATCAGCACAGCTCGGAAGCGGTGCCGGGGGCGCTGCCGCACGGCCGCAACTCTCCGCAGCGCGCCCCGCTGGGCCTCTACGCGGAGCAGCTCAGCGGTTCGGCCTTCACCGAGCCGCGCGTCGACAACCGCCGCTCCTGGCTCTACCGGATCCGTCCCTCGGCGGCCCACCCGCCGTTCACCCGGACCGACAACGGCGCCCTGCGCACCGCCCCGTTCACCGAGACCGTCCCGGACCCCAACCGGCTGCGCTGGGACCCGCTCCCGGACCCCGCGCCCGGCACGGACTTCCTCTCCGGCCTGTGGACGCTGGGCGGAAACGGCAACGCCGCCGAACGCAGCGGCATGGCCGTACACCTCTACGCCGCCAACACCGCCATGACCGACCGGGTGTTCAGCGACAGCGACGGCGAACTCCTCATCGTCCCCGAGCACGGCGGGCTGCTGCTGCGCACCGAACTGGGCCTGCTGCGCGTGGAACCGGGCCATGTGGCACTGATTCCCCGCGGTGTCCGCTTCCGGGTCGAACTGCTCGACGACACCGCCCGCGGCTACGTCTGCGAGAACTACGGCCGGCCGTTCGTCCTCCCGGATCTCGGCCCGATCGGCGCCAACGGCCTGGCGAACGCGCGGGACTTCCTCGCCCCGGTCGCCGCGTACGAGGATGTGGAGCGCCCGGTCGAGGTCGTCAACAAGTACTGCGGCAACCTCTGGTCGGCGACGTACGACCACTCGCCGCTGGATGTGGTCGCCTGGCACGGCAACCACACGCCGTACGTCTACGACCTGCGCCGGTTCAACGTCATCGGCTCGATCAGCTACGACCACCCGGACCCGTCGATCTTCACGGTGCTGACCTCGCCCTCGGACACCCCCGGTCTGGCCGGGGTCGACTTCGTGGTGTTCGCGCCGCGCTGGCTGGTGGGCGAGGACACCTTCCGGCCGCCGTACTTCCACCGCAACGTCATGAGCGAGTACATGGGCCTGATCGAGGGCGCGTACGACGCGAAGACGGCCGGCAAGGGCGGCTTCGTACCCGGCGGCGGCTCCCTGCACAACATGATGTCCGCACACGGCCCGGACCGGGAGACCTTCGAACGGGCGAGCGCGGCAGAGCTGAAGCCCCAGAAGATCGACGACGGGCTGGCCTTCATGTTCGAGACCCGCTGGCCGGTCACCGCGACCGGGCAGGCGATGACGGCCGGACATCTTCAGCACGGCTACGACGACGTGTGGCAGGGTCTGAGCCGCAACTTCAGGCCGTAAGGGCCCCGTGCCGCAGCGACGACGAATGCAGGTGACCCAGGTGCCGCAGCCCTCTCCGACGCCCCCCGCGGCCCCGGGAGCCGCGTTCGCGCCCGACTCGCTGGTCCTGAACCGCAAGCTTCCGCTGTGGTACCAGGTCTCGCAGTCGTTGCGGGCCTCCATACTGGGCCGCGCCGCGGACGCCACGCTGCGGCTGCCGACCGAGGAACAGCTCGCCGCGCACTACGGCGTCAGCGTCCTCACCATGCGTCAGGCGCTCAAGGAGCTGGAGTCGGAGGGACTCATCAGCCGGCACCGGCGGCGCGGCACGTTCATCGAGCCCCGCGCCCGCCGGGTGTCGCCGGTGCGGCTGATGGGTTCCATCGACGCGATCGTCGCCCAGCAGTCGGGCGAACGCACCACCCTGCTCGAACACGGGCCGTCCCCGGTGCCGGGCGAGGTCGCGGAGTACTTCCCCGGCTGCCCCGAAGTCGTCGGCTACCGGCGCCTGCGGTGCGAGGAGGACACCGGCGAGCCGACCAACTGGGCGCAGAACTGGGTCCACCCGGACGCCGCGGCCGGCATCGACCCCGCCGATCTCGAACGCTGGCCGATGACCAAGGTGCTGCGCGACCGGGCCGGCGTCCCGATCGCCCGGATCACCGACACGGTCGAGGCCCGGCTCGCCGACCCGGTCACCGCCGGACTGCTCCGGGTCCCGCTGCTCAGCCCGATCCTGTACTACACGGGCGTGGCGTACGACGAGAGCGGCCGGGTGGTCGACGTGGCGCAGATCCGCTACCGGGGCGACCGGTTCTCCTTCTCGGTCACGGTGGAGACCCACTGACGGAGCAGCGGCGGCGGGCCCGAGGCCGGCCGGCGCGTACCGGGGGCGGCGGCCCGGCGCCGGCAGGCGCCCTGCCGGGGCCCGTGGCGGCGCCGTTACGATGCCGGGGACGGCGGCGGACGTGGCGACGGGGAGGACGACACGGTGGCAGCTCCGGCAGCGGCCGGCTCCGGCGAGGGCCCGCACAGGCCGCTCCTCGACGACCTCATGCCCTGGTCGGTGCGGCCGCTCAGGACCGGGCGTCCCTGGGTGACCGGCCCGGACGCGGCCTCCCTGAGGGCCCGCTGGGAGCGGCTCGTCCGGGCCCCGGACGCCGAACGCGAGGAGCTTTTCGGGCCCACCCGCACACGCGGCCCGTACATCCCGGTGGCGGCCCTGCCCGGGCAGTCCACCGGCACCGGCCGGTTCGCCCGCGATCCGGGCCCGTGCCCGGAGCCGGTACGGATCCTGCACGGGCCCTTCGACGAGCAGTGGCTGCTCCCCGACCACCGCCTGATCGACGTGGCCAGGCCCGAACTGTGGCGGGTCGCCGACGGGCATCAGCTCTTCCTCCTCGAACACGGCCGGGTGCCGCAGGACACCGGCCCCGCCCTCTCGGTGACCGCGCTGCTCCCCGACGGCCACTCCCCCGCGGGGCGGCCCGGCCGGATCCGTCCGCTGTTCCGGCGCCCCGGCGGCGCCGAACCCAACCTGGCCCCCGGGCTGCTCGGCCTGCTGCGGTCCCGTCACGGCGACTCGGTCACCGCCGAGTCGGTGCTGGCCTGGATCCTCGCCGCGGCCCGCCGCACCCCGGACGGCTGCGCGGTGCCGCTGCCCACGGACACCGCGCGCTGGTCGGCGGGCGTGGAGCTGGGGCACGAGCTGCTGCGGGTCCAGTTGCGCGGGGCCCGGGGCGGCGAGCGCCCCCGGCTGCCAGGCGGGCGGCGCCCCTATGTCCGGGCCGCCGTGCCGCCCGCCCCGTCGGAGCTCTCCTACGACGCCGAGGAGCAGGTGCTGAGCCTCGGTACGGGCCGCATCTCGCCGGTGCCCGCCGGTGCGTGGGAGTTCCAGGTGGGCGGCGTACGGGTGCTGGAGCTGTGGTTCGGGCGCCGGACGGCGGCGCACGGGGCCGGCGGTCTGGAGGCCGTCCTGCCCCGCGCCTGGCCGCAGGAGTGGACGTCGGAGCTGCTGGAACTGATCACGCTGCTCGCCCTGCTCGCCGAGCTGCGGCCCCGGCAGGAGGAACTGGCGGCGGGCCCGGAGATCGGCGTGCCCGAACTACGGGCGGCGGGCGTGCTGCCGGTGCCGGCGGCGGCCCGGCGTCCGGCCTCGGTGCTCGACCACCAGGAGGAGGGCCCGGAGGGCCAGTTCGCGCTGCTGTGACTCCGCCGGCCTGTCCGGCGCACCCGTGCCGCACACGGCCGGAAGAGCCCGGCGCCCGCCCTACCCGCGGCCGAACGAGTCCAGCACCCGGGCGAGCGCCCGGTCGAACACGGCGTCCAGATCGATCGGTCCGGGGTCCTCGGCGAATCCGGCCGCCATCCGCGGATACTTCCCGGTCATGATCTGACTGATCAGATACCCGGTGCGGGCGGCCTGCTCCTGTTCCTCGGACCAGGGCAGCGACCGGCTGCGCTCCGCCGTGGCGATCTCGTTGGCGGTGTAGGTGGTGACGACGCCGTTGAGCATGGCGATGAGTTCCATCTTCTGGCCGAACCGCGCGTCGACCCCGTCCAGGCAGCTCAGCGCGTACTCCAGGTACCGCAAGGCGTTCGGGCTGAACCCGTAGACCGGTGACATCAGCCGGGGCACCCAGGTGTGGCGGTGCATCATCCCCCGGGCCTGGTGGGCGAGGGCGAGGAGATCGGCGCGCCAGTCACCGGACGGGTCCGGGTACTCGTAGCCGGCACCGACCGCGTCGAGCATCAGCTCGTGCAGGTCCTCCTTGCGGGGGACGTAGTTGTAGAGCGACATGGTGCCGCAGCCGAGTTCGGCCGCCACCTTCCGCATCGACACCGCGTCGAGTCCCTCCGCGTCCGCGATGCGCACGGCGGCCGCCGCGATGTCCGCACGGCTGAACGCGGGCTTGGGGCCACGCCCCGCACGTTCGGGACGCGCCCAGATCACTTCCGGTACTGCGGGTCGCCCCACCATTGATCATCACCTCGACCACCATGGTAGTTACGTACACCGTACGTAGTGCGGTACCGTTGCGGCATGACAACTACGTACGCTGTACTTAGTGAAGGTCTGGAGAAGCGCTACGGCGACGTCCACGCGCTGCGCGGGCTCGATCTGGCCGTCGCCGAAGGCACCGTCTGCGGGGTGCTGGGACCCAACGGCGCCGGCAAGACCACCGCCGTCCGCGTCCTCACCACGCTGACCGCGCCGGACGGCGGCAGCGCCCGGGTCGCGGGCCACGACGTGGTCCGGGAGGCCGGGGCCGTACGGGCGGCGATCGGCGTCACGGGACAGAGCGCCTCCGTCGACGGCGAGCTGTCCGGCCGGCAGAACCTGCGGCTCTTCGCCCGGCTGCTCAAGCACCGGAGCGGGGCCGCACGCTCCCGGGCCGACGAACTCCTCGAACGCTTCGAACTGACCGGCGCCGCCGACCGGCCGGCCCGCACCTACTCGGGCGGGATGCGCCGCCGCCTGGATCTTGCCGCCAGCCTGCTGGCCCGCCCGCAGGTGCTGTTCCTGGACGAACCGACCACCGGACTCGACCCGCACAGCCGCAACCAGATCTGGGCGGCGGTCCGGGAACTGGCCGGCCGCGGCACCACCGTCCTGCTCACCACGCAGTATCTGGAGGAGGCCGATCAGCTGGCCGACGACATCGTGCTCGTCGACAGCGGCCGGGCCGCCCACAGCGGCAGCCCCGCCGAACTGAAGGCCGGGATCGGCAGTTACGCCGAGGTCGTCGTCGCGCACGCCGGCGCACTCGGCCCCGCGGCAGCGGTGCTGGACCGGCTGACGGGCACCGAGCCGGTGCTCGACCACGAGCGCCGCACGGTGGGCGCGGTCACCACGGACCCCTCGCTCACCCTGCCCCGGATCGTCCGCGAACTGGACGCGGCGGGCGCGGCGGTGATCGACGCCGGACTGCGCCCGCCCACCCTCGACGAGGTCTTCCTGCGGCTGACCGGCCGCAGCACCCCCATCAAGGAGACGGCGGCATGAGCACCGACGCACTCGTGACGGAACGACGGACGGCGGACGCCACCGCGCCCGCTCACACACCCGTCGCGGACGGCCTGGCCGTGCTCGGCCGCCATCTGCAACGGATCAAGGCGGCCCCGGGCGTCCTGATCCTGACCCAGACCATGCCGATCACGATGCTGCTGTTCTTCGGGTACGTCTTCGGCAGCGCCCTGGCCGTCCCCGGCCGGGAGTACCGCGCCTTCCTGGTGCCGGGACTGCTGGCGGCGACCGCGGCGAACGGCATCATGACGGGCATGTTCCAGTCCGCACAGGACTGCCACCGGGGTGTGATGGACCGGTTCCGGACCCTGCCGATGAGCCGGTCCGCCGTGCCGTTCGGACAGACCGCGGCCGATGCGCTGACCACGGCGGTCGGCCTGCTCCCGCTGATGGCCGTCGGCCTCGCCGTGGGCTGGCGGATCGAGGGCGGCCCGGCCGCCGCACTGGGCGCGTTCGGGCTGCTGCTGCTGTTCCGGTTCGCGACGTCGTGGGTGGGCTGCTGGCTGGGTCTGCTGATCCGGAACGAGGAGGCCGCCGGACAGCTGGGCGCGGCCACGTTCGTCCTGCCGCTGCTCTCCAGCGCCTACATCCCGACCGACAACCTGCCGGGCTGGTTGCGCACGCTGGCGGAGTGGAATCCGATCAGTGCCGTGGCCGCGGCCACCCGCGACCTCTTCGGCAACGCCGCACCGGCCGCCGATGCCGCCTGGCCGGTCGCCCACCCGGTGGCCGGCACGCTGCTCTGGTCGGCGGCACTGCTCGCGGTCGCCGTACCGCTGTCCGTACGCCGCTGCTCACGCGGCGGCGAATGACGGCGCCGGGGCGCCCCGCTCAGCCGGACAGCGCGACCGGCCGGTCCAGTGCGCCCAGCAGGGCGACGAAGCCCGACTCCAGGAAGGCGCCGAGGGTGTCCAGGGCGTCCGCCTCGTCGATCGGCCAGTTGGTGACGGCCTCCTCGGCAAAGGCCATCCAGGCCCGGGCGGCGACCGGCAGCAGGGGCGAGTCGGGCATCCCGAGCCGTCGCTGACCCTCCGCCACCCGCCGGGCCACGAGGGTACGTGTGGACTCGACGATGTCCTCCACGGCGGGATGACTGCCGGCGGCGCCACGTACCAGGGCGAGATAGACCCTGCGGTGCTCCGTGACGTACGCCGTGAAACCGGCGATGAACGACCGCAGCCAGGCGACGGGCTCCAGCGAGGGGTCCGGCTCCATGGCCGCGGCGAAATCGTCGCACTCCCGCTGCACCACGGAACGGTAGAAGTCGCGCTTGGAGTCGAAGTAGTGGAAGAGCAGCCCACGGGAGATCCCGGCGCGGCGTGCCACATCGTCGGTGGAGAGCTCGTCCAGCGAGCGATCGGAGAGCATGTCCACGCCAATCGTGACCAACTGCGCCCTTCGCTCGTCGGAACTCAGGCGCGCGGCTCGCTTCTCGGGCATGTGGACAGTGTAGAAGTACTTCGGCACCGAATTACCTCGGAGCCCACCCCGCCCGCGGGCAGGGGCCTCACGCGGACATGGCTACGCGCCACTGCCGGCTCCGGGGATGACGGAAGAGCGGGCAGCAGCGCGAGGCCGGGACCGGGCGTCGGATCAGCGGCGGCTGCCGAAGAGCGAGCGCCGCAGCCGCCGCAGCGGGGCGAAGAGCGAGACCCTCGCGCTCTTGCTCCGGCGGGTGTGCGCGACGTCGCGCGAAGTGAGCTCGAGCATCAGCAGCGTCGCCTCCGCGGACTCACGCTGCGGGACGGCGGGGCCGCCCAGCACTGCGAGATGGCGGTCGAGGCGCGAACTCGTCGCACCGCTCCCGCACGTAATGGCAGGCACACGCGGCCTGCTGCGCACCGTTATCTGTTCCATGTCACTCCCCACCCGTACGAGGGCACCCGGCCCGGGCAGGTTAACCCTATCGCCCCGCGGCGACACGCGTGTATCCCGGGCGCAGGATTGAGCACACACATACGGAGGTTGACGACCTGTCCGCGGATCTGCCCGATTCCAGGGCGAGTTGGACAGACCGTCAACGCCCCGACGGACCGGGCCCGTCGAGGGCCGTCCGCCGGAAGGGGCCTGACCTGCAAGGCTCCTGCGGCAGACGGGGCCACGCGCACACACTGACGGAACCCGCGCCGATCAGTCGAGCGAGTTGAGGACGGGCAGATAGCCGCCGGACTGTCCGGCGGCGAAGGGATGGTACGACTCGCCGATGTTGAGCCAGTTGAGACTGTGCAGCCAGGCGCTCCCGGAGCAGATCTCGTGCCCGGTGAACTGCCCGGCGACGTCACCGAAGGTGAAGCCGTGGTCGGCCGCGCGCTTGGCGGTGGCCGCGTTGAGGTAGTCGGCGGCGCCGTTGATGGCGGTGCGCACCTTGTCACTCAGGCCGACGACACAGCTGCCGCCGATCTTGTAGAAGCGGGGATAGCCGAGCACGACGACATGGGCGGAAGGAGCCTTGGCGCTGATCGCGTCGTACACCGAGTCGAGCCGGCCGGGCAGCGTGGAGTCCACATAGCTCCGCGCGGTGGCGATCCGGTTGAGACAGGTGGCCTCCGACTGGAGGACACAGGTCGTCATGACGTCGGCGAATCCGGCGTCGTTGCCGCCGATGGAGATCGAGACGAGGTCGGTCGAGGCGGTGAGCGGTCCGAGCTGACTCGCGGTCACGTCGTTGGTGCGGGCACCCGAGCAGGCCGTGAACGCGAAGGAAGCGGGCGCGTGGGCGGCCGCCCAGAGCGAGGGATAGGCGAGGGTGCTGCGCTTGCAGTCACCACTGGAGCCGATGTAGCTGCCGGAGCCGACCCCCGAGGAGTAGGAGTCACCCAGCGCGACATAGTCGACGGCCTGGACGGACGGTGCGGCGTTCGCGGTGGCCGCCCCGGTCAGGGCGATGACGGCACCGAGCAGGAGTGAGGACGAAAACGCCATGAGTCTGGACAATTTCACGGAAGCTCCCTTGGACCGGCCGGCAGGATCTCTGCCACATCCGTGGTAGCAGCAGCGAAGCCCATTCCGGAAGTGTCCATGCCAAGTCGATCGGATGGGCTTTTGCCGCCGGTCCCCTGAGTCCGTGTCATACCGGCGCACCGAGGCACCACGGCGCGCGCCGGAGCGGGAACAGCAGGTGACGAAACCTGGGTGCGCTGCAAACGCCCGTGCCGGATCATGGGCGGCATGTCAGCCAACCCCGAGTCCGCGCTGCCGATCCGGCTCACCGTCGACGACAGCGACTCCCCGGCCGACGTCGTCGACGCGCTGTTCCTCGGCCGCTTCGCGACGGGCGAGCAGCCGTACTCGCACAGTTCCTCGCTCGACCGGGTGAGGAAGAGCGCCACGCTGCTGCCCGAGGGCGCGAAGGTGCTGCGCGCCGCCCGCGACGACGACCGCAGCGCCACGCTGGCCGAGGGCGAGGGCTGGACCCTGCTCATCTCGCGGTGGAACCGCGGGGCCGACGTCACGGTCACCGCGACCAGCGCCGAACTGGCCCGCACGGTGCTCGACGAGGCCACCGAAGGCGCCCAGGACGAACCGGAGCCCCAGCCGGAGAACGTGACGATGGGCTTCTGGTACGTCTCGCCGCGCCGCGGCCCGTACCGCACGACGCGGCAGATCACGGCCGGCACCTGGGACGAGGTCCGCTCCAACTACACGGCACCCGTGGCCGGCGCCATGGACCGGCTGATGAAGGTCACCCCCGACGACATCGCGGGGCGGCTGCTCCTGCTGCACGGCCCGCCCGGGACCGGCAAGACGTCCGCCCTGCGCACCCTGGCCCGGTCCTGGCGGGACTGGTGCCAGGTCGACTGCGTGCTCGACCCCGAGCGGCTCTTCAACGACGTCGGCTATCTGATGGACATCGCCATCGGCGAGGACGACGGCAGCGCGAAGGGCCGCTGGCGGCTGCTGCTCCTGGAGGACTGCGACGAGCTGATCCGCGGCGAGGCCAGACACACGGCCGGCCAGGCGCTGTCGCGGCTGCTGAACCTCACGGACGGGCTGCTGGGCCAGGGCCGCAACGTGCTGGTGGGCGTGACGACCAACGAGGACCTGGAACGGCTGCACCCCGCGGTCGTCCGGCCCGGCCGCTGCCTGGCCCGCATCGAGGTGGGACCGCTGACCCGCAAGGAGTCGGTGGCCTGGCTCGGCACGGAGGAGGGCCTGGGCCGGGACGCGGCCCGCGAGGGCACGACCCTGGCGGAGCTGTACGCCCTGCGCCGCGGCACCGGCCCGGCCTCGGTCCCCAAGCAGGACTCGGGGGCGGACGCGGGCCTGTATCTCTGAGCCCCGCCCCGGCCCTCACCTCACCCCGCGTACACCGCCCGCACCGCGTCCTGCGCCAGCTCCAGGGCCCGCGCCCCGGACATCCCCAGCCGCCGGGCCTGCTCCGCGTACTCGCGCGCGGCGGTGGCCGCGTTGCGTTCGGCGGCGTCGCCCGCAGCGGCGACGAACGTCCCGTTGCGGCCGCGCGTCTCGATCACTCCGTCCGCCTCCAGCGCCCGGTAGGCCTTGGCGACGGTGTTGGCCGCCAGACCCAGTTCCTCGGCGAAACCGCGGACGGTCGGGAGCTTGTAGCCGACCGGCAGCGCGCCGGAGCGGGCCAGTTCGGAGATCTGCGTGCGCAGCTGCTCGTACGGAGCGGTGCCGGAATCCGGGTCAACGGCGATCTTCAGAGTCACGGGCCGATTCTGCCCCACCGCCGGAAATTCGGGGGCGAACGGGCCGGACCTGCGGGTACGGTCCGGGCCATGACTGTCATCGTGCGCGATTTCCGGCCCGCCGACGCCGAGGACTGGGTACGGGTGAGGCGTGCGGTGCTCCCGTTCATGGTCACCACCCCGGAGCAGGTCGCCTTCGACCTGGACACCGCCCATCCGGACAAGCGGTACCGGCTGCTGGTCGCGGAGGAGGACGGCGAGGTCATCGGGACGGCGCAGGTGGGACTGGCGCACGAGAGCCCCGAGCCGGGGCAGTCGTTCTGCAACCCGTACATCCACCCGGAGCGGACCGGCCGGGGAGCGGGCACGCTGCTGCTGCGCACGGCCGAGGAGTACCTGGCCCTGGCCGGTGCGACCACCGTGTACACCTGGGTCCTGGACACCCCCGGCGACCTGGCTTTCGCCGCGAAGCACGGCTATGCGCCGAGCCGGCCCGCGCACTTCCTCCATCTCGATCTGGCCGGCGCCACGCTGCCGCCCCGTCAGGGACTTCCGTCCGGTGTCGAGCTGCGTACCGCCGCCGATTTCGCCGGCGACCCGCGCCCGCTGTTCGAGGCGGACGCCGAGACCACCGCGGACGAGCCCAGCGACACACCGGCCCTCCTGGCGGACTACGAGGAGTGGCTGACGGAGACCTGGCGCAGCCCCGGCCTCGACCACGACCTCACCTCGGTCGTGGTGGCCGACGGCGAGGTGGCGGCGTTCAGCGTGGCGGAGACCGACGGAGTGGACCGCTACTGGTCGGGCATGACCGGCACCCGGCGGGCGTACCGCGACCGCGGGCTGGCGAAGCTCGCCAAGAACGACTCACTGCACCGGGCGCGCGATGCCGGGTACACCGACGCCTACACCGGCAATGACGCCGGAAACGGTCCGATGCTGGCGATCAACCGCTGGTTCGGTTACGAGATCTGTGCCACGGAGGTACGCCATGTCCGCACCATCGGCTGAGCCCGGACTGCCGGCCGAGTCCGAACTGACGGTCGTCCTGGTCAAGGCCGGAAAGACCAAGATCCGCTATCCCGCGGCCCAGGTCGCCGACGACGGCAACCGGATCACGGTCCGGGCGCCCTGGGCCGCCCCGGGGGTCCGCGACTTCGGCTTCGTGCGCTTCGAGCCGGGTGACGTCTTCACCGAGCACTACTGGCGCGACGCCTGGTTCGCGGTGAAGGAAGTCCGCACGGGTACGGGTGAACTCAAGGGCTGGTACTGCGATGTGACGCGCCCGGCCGTGCTGCGGGACGGCGAACTGCTCGTCGAGGACCTGGATCTCGACCTGTGGGTCTCGGCGGACCGCTCTCGCGTACTGCGGCTGGACGAGGACGAGTTCGAGGAGAGCGGCCTGGCCGGGCGCGACCCGGAGGCGGCCCGGGAGGCCGTTCGTGCCCTCGACCGGCTGGAGCGGCTGGCCCGTACGGAAGGACTGGCCGGACTGCTCTCCGGACCTTCGGAACACCACGACGAGGACGGCCGGTTGACTTAGAGTTCTCAGGTCGTTGCCCGCCGGTGACCTGATAAGGATGCACGGACTATGCCCACCGAGACGTTCGAGTTCCAGGTGGAAGCGCGCCAGCTTCTGCAGATGATGATTCATTCGATCTACTCGAACAAGGACGTGTTCCTGCGCGAGCTCGTCTCCAACGCCTCCGACGCGCTCGACAAGCTGCGGCTCGAAGCGCTCCGCGACGACACGCTCGGCGCGGATGTGTCCGACCTCCACATCGAGCTCGAAGCCGACCGGGAGGCCCGGACGCTGACCGTGCGGGACAACGGCATCGGGATGTCGCACGACGAGGTCGTCCAGCTCATCGGGACCATCGCGAACTCGGGCACGGCCGCGTTCCTGCGGGATCTCAAGGAGGCCAGGGAGTCCGGGGACAGTGCCGCGGCCGAGGGCCTGATCGGCCAGTTCGGTGTCGGCTTCTACTCCAGCTTCATGGTGGCCGAGGAAGTCGTCCTGCTGACCCGGCGTGCGGGCGAGGAGTGCGGCACCCGTTGGACATCGACCGGCGAGGGCACGTACACGATCGAGACCGTCGACGAGGCCCCCCAAGGCACCACGGTCACCCTCCGGCTCAAGCCGGAGGACTCCGAGGACCAGCTCCACGACTACACGTCTCCCTGGAAGATCAGGGAGATCGTCAAGCGGTACTCGGACTTCATCACCTGGCCGGTGCGCATGGTTCCGGAACCTGCCGGCGTGGACTCCGGGGAAGAGGGCGGGGCCGGCGACGCCGCGCGCGAACCCGAGACCATCAACTCGATGAAGGCGCTGTGGGCCCGCTCACGCGACGAGGTCACCGACGACGAGTACCACGAGCTGTACAAGCACCTCAGCCACGACTGGATCGCCCCGCTCGAGACCGTCCGGCTCCAGGCCGAGGGCACGTTCGAGTACCAGGCTCTGCTGTTCATCCCGTCGCACGCGCCCCAGGACCTCTTCACGCAGGGGTACAAGCGCGGCATCCAGCTCTATGTGAAGCGCGTCTTCATCATGGACGACTGCGAGGCGCTGATGCCCTCGTACCTGCGCTTCGTCAAGGGTGTCGTCGACGCCCAGGACCTGTCGCTCAACGTGTCGCGGGAGATCCTCCAGCAGGACCGCCAGATCCAGCTGATGCACCGGCGGCTGGCGAAGAAGGTGCTGTCGACGGTCAAGGACATGATGTCCGGCAGCCCGGAGCGCTATGCCACGTTCTGGCGCGAGTTCGGCCGCGTGGTCAAGGAGGGGCTGCTGAGCGACTTCGAGAACCGCGACGCCATCCTCGGTGTCGCCTCCTTCGCCACGACCCACGACAGGGAGGAGCCGGCCACGCTGCGGCAGTACGTGGACCGGATGAAGGAAGGCCAGGAGCATGTCTACTACCTCACGGGCGAGTCCCGGGAGGCGATCGAGAACTCCCCGCACATGGAGGCGTTCCGGGCCAAGGGCGTCGAGGTGCTGCTGCTGACGGATCCCGTCGACGAGGTCTGGGTGGAGGCGGAGCCCGAGTTCGACGGCAGGAAGCTGCGGTCGGTCGCCAAGGGCGAGGTCGACCTCGGGACGGAGGAGGAGAAGAAGGAGGCCGCTGCCGAGAAGGAGAACCGGCAGCAGGAGTACGCGGACCTGCTCGGCTGGATGACGGAGCGGCTGAGCGGGACCGTCAAGGACGTGCGGCTCTCCTCGCGCCTGACCGTCTCACCCGCCTGCATCGTCTCGGACACGCACGACGTGACACCGGCCCTGGAGAGCATGTACCGCGCCATGGGGCAGCCCGTCCCCCCGGTGAAGCGCATCCTCGAGCTCAATCCGGAGCACCCGCTGGTCGGCGGTCTCAACCGGGCGTACGCCGGGCGTGGCGAGGACGTCGGCTCCGGTCTGGAGGAGACGGCCGAACTCCTTCACGATCTGGCGCTGCTGGCCGAGGGCGGCGAGCTGGGCGACCCGTCGCGCTTCGTCCGGCTGATGGCCGACCGTCTGGAGCGCACGCTCTGAAGCCTGTCCGTCCCTGATCCGCCGGACAGCCGGGGCGCCCTCGGCTCCGGGCACGGCCTCTGATGCCTGTACCGCGCCGCCTCACACCCGGGGCGAGCCGGTACAGAGCCGCTGAGGGCGTGCCCGGAGCGATCCGCCTCGCGCGGAAAGCGCCGCCGGGTCTCAGCCCCGACGCGGCGACCGGCCATCGGTGTGCGGTGCCGGAGCCGGGAGCCCGGGACGGGTGGGCACGGCTCCGGCCACCAGCTCCACCTCGTACCCCGCCGTGTCCTCCAGATACGCGGCCACGTGCCCGTCACCGCCCGCGTGCGGACGGCGGTCGCCGAAGAGCAGCCGCCATCCGTGCTCCGGGGCCCGGGCCACCAGCGCGTCGAGCGCGGCCCGGTCCTCGACGTGGAACGCCAGGTGGTTGAGGCCGGGACGGCGTCGCTCATGGGGTCCGGGGACCAGGTCGGGCGACTGCTCGATCACCACGTAGCTGTCGCCCCGCCGCCAGCTGCGGCCGTGCGCCCATTGCTGGTACGGGACATGGCCCAGCTCGCCGAGGAGCCAGCCCCAGCCGGATGCGGCTGCCGCCAGATCGGGTACCCACAGCTCGATGTGGTGGAGCCGCCCGGTACGAGCCCCGCCGGCCGGCAGCGGGACGGCCCGCCGGACGCCCCGCGGCTCGAACGCGACGGTGTCGCCGTCCTCGTGCCAGTGGATCAGGAAGTGCTCGCCCGTCCGGTAGCCGTCCAGGCCGGCGCGGCAGTACGCGACCATGTCGTCCGGCAGGGCGTCCAGCGGGAACCACGCCAGCTCGGAGCACTTGTCCGGTTCGCGGTTGTACGGCGGACGCTCCGGGTCGTACGCCGCCTCGAAGAACCAGCCCGTCCTGGGGCTGCCGCCCGGGCCCCGGTGCTGCATGACCAGGGCGGTGCGCAGCTCCTCCGGCTCCAGCGCCACCCCGATCTCCTCGGCCGCCTCGCGGATCACCGCCTCCCGGACGTCCTCGCCGTCCTCCACGTGCCCGGACGGGGCGTGCAGCAGCCCGTCCGCGTACCCCGTGCCGGCCCGTCGGGCGAGCAGGACGTCCGGGCCCCGGCGGAGGACGAGATGGACGTCGACGACCTCGGTGTGCCGGCGCGGAGGTTCGGCTCGCGCCACCAGGGCGTAGCGCTCGTCGTCGACCTCCTTGCCCCAGAGGTCCCGGTCGCCGGAGAGCGGCTCGTGGTGGACGCGCTCGGTGAACGGGGCGAGCAGCGCGGAGAGTTGCCGGGCGGACAGACCGACCCCGTTCCACACGCCCTCGACCAGGACGAGTCTGCCGCCGGGCCGGAGCAGGCCGAACCAGTGGCGCAGGACGGCGGCCGGGTCGGGGAGCAGCCACACCACGTGCCGGGCCAGGATCACGTCGAACCGCTGCTTGCCGACCGGCGGCGCGGCCGCGTCCCCGGTCAGCACGTCCGTGCCCGTACCGGCCAGCTTGGCGCGCGCCTGCTCGACCATGCGGGGCGAGCGGTCCACGGCGGTGACCCGGTGGCCCTGTCCGGCGACGAGCAGCGCCAGGCTTCCGGTGCCGCATCCCAGGTCGAGCACCTCGGACCGCTCCCGGGGCAGCCACTGCTCCAGCCGCTGCGCCCAGGCGTGCCGGACCACGGGGTCGAGCAGGCCGTGATCCGGCTCGTTGTCGAAGGATCCGGCGGCCGCGTCCCAGTCGATCGTCGTCATGGACCGATCGTGCCAGCTGCCACTGACAACGGCGGAGGTCCGTCCCGGGAAGGCAGGTCTTAAGCGTTCTTGAGTGGCCCCTTAAGCCCGTCATAACGATGGCCGCCGGCCCCTTTCCAGGGCCTTTCCGGGCCCGGCCGCGGGCTAGCTTGCTGTTCCCGGGACGCCCCGCACACCGCCGTGGACCGTTGAAGGAGTACCTCACCATGCCCGCCATCACCCCCGCCCGCCGCAGGGCCGCCGCCGTCGCCGCGCTCGGTGCGGCGCCGCTCGTCCTCACCGTGCTGACCGCCGCCCCCGCCTCGGCGCACGGATCGCTGACGGACCCGGTGAGCCGGGTCTCGGCCTGCTTCGCCGAGGGGCCGGAACACCCGCGGTCCGCCGCGTGCGTGGCCGCGGTCGCGGCCGGCGGCACGCAGGCGCTGTACGACTGGAACGGGGTCAACATCGCCAACGCGGCCGGGAACCACCGGCAGTTGATTCCGGACGGCAAGCTGTGCAGCGCGGGCAACGACAAGTTCAAGGGCCTCGATCTGCCGCGCGCGGACTGGCCGGCCACCGACATGAAGGCGGGCTCCCACACCTTCCGCTTCCGGGCCACCGCACCGCACAAGGGTTCCTTCGCGCTGTATCTCACCACCGCCGGCTACGACCCCACGAAGCCGCTGAAGTGGTCGGACCTGGAGGCGAAGCCGTTCGCCGAGGCCGCCGACCCGGACCTGGTGGACGGTTCGTACGTCTTCGACGGCACCGTTCCCGAGCGTTCGGGGCGTCAGCTGATCTACACCGTCTGGCAGCGGTCGGACTCCCCGGAGGCGTTCTACGCGTGCTCCGACGTGGTCTTCGCGGGCAGCGGCGGCAGCGGCGGCGACGGCAGCGGTTCGGTCGCCGCCGTGCCCGCGCCGTCCGCGTCGGCGCCCTCCGAGCAGGAGATCACCGAAGGGGCGCGGAAGTCCTCGGTCGAGCACGGCGGTCACGGTGACGACGACGCCGGTACGGGCGCGGCCGTCACCGAGGCGGCCGGTGCGACGGCTCCGGCCAATGCCCCGGAACCGGACAGCGCGTCGGGTGACGTCCCCGTGGCGGGGGCCGACAACCTCGCCGAGACGGGCGGCGGCGCCGCCACGGGCCGGCTGGCCATGGGGGGCGCCGCCGCGGTCGCGCTCGGCGCGGTCGCTCTGCTCGTCCCGGCCCGTCGCCGGGCCACCGCGGCGGCCCGGCGCGGACGCTGACGGCCGGTCCGGTCAGTGACCGTTCCGGCCCGGTCCGGTCCCTACCCGATGACCGAGGCGCATGTGGTCGGGGTGGCGTGCGCCGGGTCCAGGGCGTTCGCCACCTCGTGGTAGGCGATCCGGTCGATGGTCCCGATCGCCACATGCTCGGACAGGTCGACCGGGCACAGGTCCTGGAGCAGGACGTTGCGTACGTCCGGCCCGTCCAGGAACTGTGTCCGGTACGGGGTCACGACCTCGTCGTACCTGGTCGCGATGACGGTGTAGTGCACGCCGGGCACGGTGTCGGGGAGCGAGTTGAGCTTGGTGACGAAGGGCGATCCGGCCACCTGGTCGGCGAGCCCCGGCGTGCCGGCGTTCAGCAGGTCCTCGGCGCCGGGGAAGTACGGCAGCAGCTTGGTCAGGCCGAGGAGGGTGGTGCCGTGGTTGTCGGGCGCGAGCCCGACCAGGGCGTTCACCTTGGGCGCTCCGCCGAGGAACTTCAGGTAGTAGTTCGGCATCATGCCGCCCTGGGAGTGGCCGACGAGGTCGGCCTTGGGTGCCCCGGTGGAGGCGAGCACCTTGTCGACGAAGGCGGCGAGCTGTCCGGCCGACTTGTCGATCGGGCCGAGGCCGTTGAACAACGGCACACCGGGAAGCTGCCCGTAGTCGAGCGAGTAGACGCAGTAGCCCCGGTTGACCAGGTAGGGGGCGAGGACGAGCCAGTTGTCGACGGAGTTCCCGAAGGTTCCGTGGACCAGGACGACGGGCCGGGGGTGGGCTGCGGAGGGCTTGCAGGAGTAGTCGTTCCAGCCACGGGAGGTGGCCGTGGCGGTGGTGGTGGTGGGGGTGGCTGCAGCGGCGGTGGCCGTGGGGGTGGCGACTGCGGCGACGGCGAGGAACAGTGCGGCGAGGGTGGTCCGCGCACGTGGGGTACGCGGCGCACGGGTCCAGGGCAGCATCGTATGGTCTCCTTGCGGCTCAAGGGAGTTGCGATGTCTGTGCAGAGGTTGCGATGCCTGTGCACCCTGCGGCCCGGACCACAAGTTCTGACGGCGTTCTATGCGCTCATGCCAACTTACGCACGAGTAAGGTTTCCTGGGAAGTTACGCGTCGGTAAAAACTGACGTGTCGGTAACCGCGGCTTCAGGACAGCTTCCGAGGCGCGGCTCAGGCCGCGAGCCGCCCGGGCATCACGGCCTGTGGCCCGAATCGCGCCCGAAGCCGGTCCGCGACCGCCTCGATCCGCCGGGCCCGTTCGTCGACCGGGTCGAGGGTCAGCTGGTGCGCGGCCCGTCCGGCCTCGCCGAGCCCTTCGGCACGCAGCGCGATCCCCCGCACCCGGGCCCGCTGCAGGGCGAACGAGTCATGGATCCGGTAGGCGAGCGCGGTGAGCTCCGCGGAGTGGGCGGTGGGCTCGCGGAGCGTACGGCTGCGGGTCAGCGTCGCGTATCCGGTCCGGTCGGCGTAGCGCACGGAGACCGCGAGCGAGCGGCACACCTGCCCCTCGCCGCGCATCCTCGCCCCCAGTTCCTCGGTGAGCGACATGAGCGCACGCCGCTGCCGCTCGCGGTCCAGCTCGTCGCGCGGGAAGGTCCGTTCGGCGGCGAGCGAGCGCGCCGCGGCGTTCGGCACGACCCTCGTACGGTCGATGCCGTGCGCCCGCTCCCACAGCTCGCGCCCGGTCCGCACCCCGGTGATCCGTTGCAGGGTACCGAGCGGGGCGGCCGCGATCCGGCCGACGGAGTCGAGTCCGTATCCGCACAGGGTGCGGGCCGTCGCCGCCCCGACGCCGTCCAGCGCGGCGGCCGGCCGGTCCGCGAGGAAGGCGGCGGCCCCGCCGACGGGCACCACGAAGGTCGTCCCGGGCGCGGCCCGCCGCACCGCCATCCGGGCCAGCATCGGGTTCTCGGCCGCCCCGATCGCGCAGTCCGCGCCGTGCAGGGCCAGCGCGCGGACCCGGATCACCGAGGCGAGACCCGCCACGTCCCGCCCGAAGTAGCGCAACGCGCCCCGGACATCGGCGAGCGCGCCGTCGGGCGGCGCCGCCTCGACGAGAGGGGTGAACGAACCGAGCAGGGCGAGCAGCCCCGTATAACCGGCCCCGTCCGGGAGGCCGCCGCCGACCCGGCGGAACCGCAGACAGAGAATCCCGGGCTGCTCACCCACCTCGCTCACCCCGCTCCTCGCACTCATCCCGCTCACCCCACTCGCTCCGCCCTTCCCGTTCATCCCGCACTCCCCGGGCTCTGATGCCACAGCTTCCTTCCGGTGGGTGCCCCTTCGCCGGGCGGCTGGAGGTCGGACCACGGGTTCATCTCATAGCCGGTGGGCATCCGGATCCGGCGGCCGTCGTCGCCGGCGGACGCCTCCTCCTTCTCCGGAGCGACCGCCTCGGCGGGCACCTCCGCCAGCCGGGCCGCGACCGCGTCGAGTCCGCCGGTGCGCCGCAGCTCGGCCAGCTCGGCCAGGTTCCAGGCGGCCGCGCCGACCACGCTCAGGCTCCGCGGCCCGCGCCGCTGCACCACCCCGCGCACCAGCAGCAGCCAGGAGTGGAAGACGGTGTACGCGCAGGCGGCGTGGCTGTCGTCGAAGAAGGCCAGGTCGACCAGGCCCGTACCGTCGTCCAGGGTGGTGAAGACGACCCGGCGCCCGGAGCGGATGGGCGGGGTCTGGGTGGCCGCCTTGGCGCCCGCGACCAGCACGGTGTCTCCGTGCCGCGCCTCGCGCAGCCGCTTGGCCGAGACCGCGCCGAGCTCCTTCAGGAAGGCGTGGTGATCGCCCATCAGATGGCGTGAGACGTCCATGCTCAGCACGCCCAGTTCGGCGCTGAGCCGTTCCGCCTCGTTGAGGTCGGGCAGCCCGATGGAGCCGGTCCGGTGCCCGCCGCCGAGCGGCAGCTGTGCGCCCGAGCCGCCGGATCCCGCGCCGCGCTGGGCGCGGTGCAGTTCGGACAGGTGCAGCAGCAGGTCGCGGCGGTTGGCACCGAACGCGTCCAGCGCGCCGACCTGGGCCAGCCGCTCGGCGGCGGGCTTGCCCGGACGGGCCCGCTGCCAGAAGTCCAGCAGCGAGGTGTAGGGCTGCCCGGCCTCGATCCGGCCGACCTCGGCCGCGCTGATCCCATGCACGTCCGAAAGCGCCAGCCGCAGCCCCCAGGTCTCCCTCCCTCTCCCCCCATCAGACACCAGTTCGATTCGATGAGCGGCCGTCGACCGGTTCACATCCAGGGGCAGCACCGGAACCCCGCGCCGCCGGGCGTCCGCGAGCAGCAGCCGCTTCGGGTACATCCCCGGGTCATGGGTGAGCAGCCCGGCGTAGAAGGCCGCCGGGTGATGCGCCTTCAGCCAGGCCGACTGGTACGTCGGTACGGCGAAGGCCACCGCGTGCGCCTTGCAGAAGCCGTAGCTGCCGAACGCCTCGATGATCTCCCAGGCGCGGGCGATCACCTCGGCACCGTACTTCCGGGCCGCCGCGTGCTGTGCGAACCAGAGCCTGATGCGGCCCTGCGACTCGGGGTCGGAGAGCCCGCGCCGGACCCGGTCGGCCTCGCCCCGGCCGCAGCCGGTCATGAGGTCGACCATCTCGATGATCTGCTCGTGGAAGACCACTACTCCGTACGTCCCGCGCAGCGGTCCCTCCAGGTCGGGGTGCGGATAGCGGACCGGCGCCCGGCCGTGCCGGGCCTCGATGAACGGGCGCACCATGTCGGCGGCGACCGGACCGGGCCGGAACAGCGAGATGTCGACCACCAGGTCGTGGAAGGTGGCGGGCTGGAGCCTGCCGACCAGATCGCGCTGGCCGGGCGACTCGATCTGGAAACAGCCCAGCGTCTCGGCGGACCTGATCAGCCGGTACGTCTCCGGGTCCCCCGGCTCCACGGCGTCCAGGTCCACCTCCTCACCCGAGGCCCGCTTCACCTCCGCGACCGCGTGCGCCATCGCCGACTGCATCCGTACGCCGAGCACATCGAGCTTGAGCAGCCCGAGGTCCTCCACGTCCTCCTTGTCGAACTGCGCCATGGGAAGGCCTTCACCGCTGGTGGGCATGACGGGGGTGCGGCGCAGCAGCGAGGCGTCGGAGAGGAGGACCCCGCACGGGTGCATGGCGATGCCGCGCGGCAGCGCGTCGAGCGCCTCCACCAGCTCCCACAGCCGCCCGTACTTCTCCTTCGTCCTCGCCACCTCGCGCAGTTCGGGCAGTTCCTCCATGGCCGCGAGGGCGTCGCGGGCCCGGATGTGCGGGAAGGCCTTGGCGAGCCGGTCGGTCTCGGCCGGGTTCATGGAGAGCGCGGCACCGACGTCGCGGATGGCGTGGCGCACCCGGTAGGTCTCGGGCATGGCGACGGTGGCGACCCGTTCGGCGCCGAAGCGGCCGATGATCGCCCGGTAGACGTCCAGGCGCCGGGCCGACTCGACGTCGATGTCGATGTCGGGCAGCACGAAGCGCCGCTTGGACAGGAAGCGCTCCATCAGCAGCCCGTGCTCGACCGGGTCGGCGTGGGCGATGCCGAGGAGATGGTTGACCAGGGAGCCGGCCCCGGAGCCGCGCGCGGCCACCCGGATCTTCATCTCCCTTACGTCGTCCACGACTTGGGCGACCGTGAGGAAGTACGAGGCGAAGCCGTGGTGGGCGATGATGTCCAGTTCGTGGTGCATCCGGTCCCAGTACTCGCGCCTGCGGTCGTAGCCGCGCAGCACCATGCCCGCCGCGGCACGGGAGGCCAGCACCCGCTGGGCGGTGCGCCGGTCCGCGCCGACGAGGTGCGGTTCGGGGAAGTGGACGGAGCCGAGGCCGATGTCGCCCCGGGGATCGACCACGCAGGCGTCGGCGGTGCGCCGGGTCTCCGCGAGCAGTCGCGCCCCGGCGCCGGGGCCGAGTCCGGCGGCGGAGGTGATCCGCTCGGCGGTCTCCGCCATCGCGCGGGCGTCCTTGAGCCAGCGCTCACCGCTGTCGAGCGGGGCGCGGCGCGGGTCGACGGGGACGAGCCCGCGCGCGGAGTCGAGCACGTCGGCGACCGGGCCCTGCCCCGGATCGGCGTACCGGACGGCGTTGGTCAGCACGGCCCGTACGCCCTGCTCGGCGGCGAAGCCGACGGTACGGGCGGCGAGCCGCAGCGAACCGGGTCCGGTGCCGTCGCGGCCGTGGTGGACGGCTTCGAGCCGCAGGTCGTCGCCGTACAGCTCCCGCCAGGGGGCGAGCAGGGCGGCGGCCCGGTCGGGCCGGCCGGCGGCCAGCGCCCTGCCGACCTCGGAGGCGGGCCCGAGCAGCACGGTGAGCCCTTCGGCGGGCAGCGCGGAGCGTCCGACCAGGGGCCGGCCACCATCGGGGACGGCGGCGTGGGCGGCGGTGACGAGGCGGCAGAGCTCGGCCCAGCCCTGGGCGCCGTCGCGGGCGAGGAAGGTGACCCGGGGTGCGGATTCATCGACAAAGGCACCACCGCGGACCGGGGTCCGCAGCCGGGACGTACGCCCGTCGCCCTCCACGCGCACGACGGGGGCCACGGCGAGTTCCACCCCGAAGAGCGGCCGCACCCCCGCCCGCTCGCACGCCTTGGCGAACCGGACCGTACCCGCCAGGGTGTCGCGGTCGGTCAGCGCGAGGGCGTCCATCCCCCGCTCCTCGGCGCGCTCCGCCAGCCGCTCCGGGTGCGAGGCCCCGTACCGCAGGGAGAACCCGGAAACGGTATGCAGATGCGTGAACCCGGGCACCCGCACCTCCTGAACCAATCCGTACTCACCACCCCCTCGCTCTCCACCATAGACCAAGTTTCGAACATTCGTACGATACCCGGAGGCGGGCCGCCCCCGCCCTTCCACCATTCGGCCCGGCCCCGACTGCGTGAGCGCCGGGCACCCCGGAGCGTGGGGGCATGACTTTCGTCGACGAGGTGAAGAACGCCGTCACTCCACGGGCCGCCCTGCTCGTCATCGGCGTACTGGCGCTGCAACTGCTGTTCATCGCGTCCTACATCGGAGCGCTCCACAACCCGAAGCCGACGGACGTCCCCTTCGGCGTCGTCGCACCCCAGCAGGTGTCCGCCCGGCTCGTGACCGAGCTGAAGAACCTCCCCGGCGACCCCCTGGACCCCCGCGCGGTCGCCGACGCGGCGACCGCCCGCCGGCAGATCCTCGACCGCGAGATCGACGGCGCCCTGATCGTCAACCCCCGGGGCACGACCGACGCCGTGCTGGTCGCCTCCGGCGGGGGCACCGTCCTGGCCACCTCCCTGACCAAGATCATCAAGGAGGTCGAGTTCACTCAGCACCGCACCGCCCGCGCCGTGGACGTGGCCCCGGCCTCGGACCAGGACTTCGACGGGCTGTCCTCGTTCTACCTGGCCGTGGGCTGGTGCGTGGGCGGCTACCTCTGCGCCTCGATCCTGGCGATCAGCGCGGGCAGCCGTCCCGCCAACCGTCAGCGCGCGGTGATCCGGACCGGCGTCATGGCGCTGTACTCGATCGCGGGCGGGATCGGCGGCGCGATCATCATCGGCCCGATCCTCGGCGCCCTGCCCGGAAGCTTCTGGGGACTGTCGGGCCTGGGCGCCCTGACCGTCTTCGCGGTCGGCATGATCACCCTCGCCCTGGAGGCGCTCACCGGCATCGTCGGCATCGGCCTGGCCGTCCTGATCGTCGTGATCGCGGGCAACCCGAGCGCGGGCGGCGCCTTCCCGCTCCCGATGCTCCCGGACTTCTGGCGGGCGATCGGCCCCGCCCTGCCGCCCGGGGCCTCCACCTGGACGGCGCGCTCGATCGCGTACTTCCGGGGCAACGCGGTGACCGGACCGCTGCTGGTGCTGTCCGCGTGGGCGGTGGTGGGCACGGTCATCACCCTGCTGATGGCACTGCGGAGGAAGCCGGACACGGCGGACGCCCCGCTCGCGGGGGCTGCGGGCGGGGGCTCGACGCCGGTGTAGGGAAGGACGGCCGCGCAACCGTCCGCGCTCCCCGCTGCCGCCCCCGCCCGCGAGCGGGGGCGGCAGCGGCGTCCCCATGGCCATCGCTCGACGAACGCCTCAATTCCCGGCGTCCAGCCGGTTCAACGACTAGGCATGACAGGTACATGGCGGCATCCTGGGGCGACCTCATGAACCCCACGAGGTACACGGCCACCCCGACTCCTTCTCACCCCACGGAGACTGCCATGCGTCGCCACGTCGCCATGCTGCTCGGCACCGTCGCCCTCTCACTCCCGCTCGGCCTGCTGCCCGCCGCATCCGCTTCGGCCGCCCCCGCGGACAAGCCCCAGGTCCTCAGCTCATGGACCCAGACCAGCGCCTCCAGCTACAACGCATGGAGCGCCGCCCGCAACAACAAGGGCGCATGGTCCGCGTACGGCTTCGACTGGTCGACGGACTACTGCAGCACCTCCCCCGACAACCCGTTCGGCTTCCCGTTCCAGACGGCCTGCGCCCGCCACGACTTCGGGTACCGCAACTACAAGGCCGCCGGCACGTTCTCCGCCAACAAGGCCCGCCTGGACTCCGCCCTGTACGCGGACCTCAAGCGTGTCTGCGCCGCCTACTCCGGCGCGACGCTGACCTCGTGCAACGCCACGGCCTGGACGTACTACCACGCGGTGGACATCTTCGGGGTCGCACCGGCCAAGGCGGACTCCCTCGGACTGTCCCGGGCCGCCTGACCGGCGCTCCCGCCAGGAGGTCCGGGCCACATCGTTGCCCGGACCTCCCTGGTTCGCCGGGCCGCGACGGCTGCCCCACCGCACTGTGCCTCACCACCGCGAGAAGCCGGCTGATCGCCGCCCGATCCCCGGCCGTTGTCAGACCGTGGTGGCCGGAGCGGGAGAGACGGCCGACCGCTGGTCGTCCGTCACCACGGGCCCGCTCCAGCGACGGGCGATGCCGGCACACACCATGAGCTGAAGGGTGTGATAGAGCATCAAGGGGAGCACGGCCAGTCCCACGTCCTTCCCGGCGAACAGGACGCCGGCGATGGGCAGTCCACTGGCAAGACTCTTGGTCGAGGCGCAGAAGACGACGGTGGCACGGTCCTCATGCCCCACGCCGAGCCTCCTGGTCACCAGAGCGGTCAGAGCCAGGACCAGGGCGAGAAGCAGCGCGCACAGCATCAGCAGCACGCCGAGCCGCGCCGGGGAGAGCCGTCCCCAGATTCCGGCCTCGACACCCTGGCTGAAAGCGGAGTAGACCACCAGCAGGATGGATCCGCGGTCGCACACGAGGGTGATCCGGCGGTGCCGGGTGACCCAGTCCGCGATCCAGGGCCGCGCCGCCTGCCCGAGCACGAAGGGCACGATCAGCAGCACCACGATGCTCAGCATCTGGTCCGTCGAGAACCGCACACCACCACTCGACGCCGGGCGCAGCAGGGCGGCGGCGAGCAAGGGCGTCAGGAACACACCCAGCAGGCTGGAGAACGACGAGGAACAGATCGCGGCGGCCACATTGCCCCGGGCCAGCGAGGTGAAGGCGACGGCCGACTGAACCGTGGACGGCAGTACGCACAGAAAGAGCAGACCGGCGGCGAGATCCGGACTGAGCACGGACGCCGGCAGCGCGGTGAACGCCAGGCCGAGCACGGGGAAGACCACAAAGGTGAAGCACAGGATGGGCAGGTGCAGCCGCCAGTGCCGCATTCCGGAGAAGGCCGCCTGCGGGGAGAGCCGGGCGCCGTAGACGAAGAACAGCAGCCCGATCGCCACGGTGGTGGCCCCGCCGACGGCATCCGCGGACGCGCCCCTGGCCGGCAGCAACGCCGCGAGACCGATGGTGGCGAGCAGCGCCAGGACGTACCGGTCTACGCGGCGCGACAGGGCGCGCGCGGACGAGGTCAGGGACACGCCCGATGCCCTTCCCGCGGCGCGGCGGTCCCGGACCCGCACGGCCTCGCCTCCTGCGGACCGGCGCCATCGGCTCCGGCGTTCCGCGCAGTGCCGGGGGCGGTGTCCCGGTCGGCGTCGCCCTCCGGGTCGTCGCCACCGGCTGCCGCTCCCACCTCGCGCTCGTCCTCCTCCGCCTCATCATCGCCCTGCTCCACCGGAGCGGCCTGAAGCCGTGCGTCCGAAGGCCCCGCGACGTTCTGCTCGATGGCGCCCCCGCCACCGTCGTGGTCGCTGCCCGCCGTTCCCCTGCTCAGCGGCCCGAGCACGTTGAGCGTTCTGTCGACCTCCAGCCAGGAGTCGGCGTTGGAATTGTCGATGGTGATCAGCGAGGGGCCGTGTACCGTTTCCATGCCTCCGTCGGGGGCGTCGGCCCGCGCGGTGCCTTCCGTGAACTGCGCCGCGCACAGCACGCCGACGGCGAGCGCCAAGGTGGCTCGTGCCCTGGGCACGGTGGATCGCATCATTTCTGTTCCCGCTTCTCGGACGTGGTGTCCGTGACTGTCGTGATGAACGTGCGGCCACGTACGGGCCGGCACTACGGGCCGGCCCGTACGTGGCTCCGGGCGCGCAGCCTGCCCGGGCACCCGCGCACGGCGGGGTCGGGCGCTCCGGGTCCCGTCCCCGGATGCGGCTTCCCAGGCGGTCCGCCTCAGGCGGAGACGAACCGGGGTTCGGCCGGGTGGTGCCGGCTGATGTTCCTCTCCAGCAGTTCGGTGGAGGCCCGCACACCCACCGACGAGCCGGGCGAGAACTCCGGGAGCCGTCCGTCCGCCTGCTTCAGCTCGCTGAGTGCGGTGTCGATGGCCGTGTGTGCGGCAAACAGGCAGGGCGTGCTGTAGATGGCCACCTGGCATTCCAGGTCGGTGAGTTCGGACAGCGAGAGCCTCGGAGACTTGCCGCCCGCGATCTGGTTGAAGAGCAACGGCCTGTCGTTGATGACCTTCCGGATCCGGCGGATCCATTCGACATCCCGCACCCCGTCCACCAGCACCACGTCGGCGTCGGTCTCCGCGAGCGCCTGGGCGCGGCGCAGGATGTCCTCCTCCTCGGTGGCGTCCGTACGGGCCACGACCACGAGGTCCCCCCGGTTCTCGAGGACGAGGTTCAGCTTCTCGAGGTACTCCTCCAGCGGCAGCACCGTCTTGCCCTCGGCGTGGCCGCACCGGCGCGGACGCTTCTGGTCCTCCAGAATGACTCCGGACGCCCCGCTCCGCTCCAGTCGCCGCACCACATGGCACGCCACCTCCGGGTCGACGTATCCGTCATCGATATCGACCAGCAGATGGTGGGACGGGAAGGCGAGCCGGAGCCGTTCGACGAAGGCGACCATGTCCGGCCACGCGATGAAGCCGATGTCCGGCAGCCCGTAGTAGGACGCCGCGAAACCGAACCCGGACACGAAGAAGCCGTCGTAGTGCCGGGCGGCCACCGACGCCGAGTACATGTCGTAGATGCCGACGAGCGGGGTGGTTCCGGGCGTATGGATCTGCTCGCGCAGGGCGCTTCCGTAGCGCATGTCTCTCTCCTTGGATGCGGCCGTGAAACGGCCGTGCCGGCCGGCCCCGCACCAGAGGCGGAGTCAGGTCCGACGGGGCTGTCGCGTGGATGGGAAACGGAATCGTGAAGGCCGGTCCGCCCTCGGCCGACAGCTGCGGCACTTGGCGACGGCATGCACACGCGCAGGAAGGGATTTCCCTTCACCTTTGCGGGTACCTGCATACATATACCGGCCTTTGCCAACAATTTTCATGTCGACACGCACGCCGTCGCGCGAGCCGTGACGGGCCACCCGTTCGGGATGCCGTGACGGGATCCCGACGACCGGAAACAGGCCAATCATGCCTATCTGGCCAGCAATTGAAGAGTGAAGGAAGAGATCCGCGCTCCGGGAGGAGCACTCCGAACCCATGGACCGAACGCGTCGGACGGAAGCCGGCCGGGGCCATGGCGGCTCCGGCAAGACGAATCGTTCCCGCAAAACTATGCGACGCCGGAGGCGGACAGCCACACACGGGACCTCGCGCATTCAGGGCCACGGGACACAGAGGAATGGCCCCCGGCGTCGCCGGGGGCCATTCACCACTGCGGGAGAGCTGTCAGCCGATCTCCGCCCCGAACGCCGCCAGCGCCTCCGGCACCGGCTGGAAGAACGTCTCGCCGCCCGAGGAGCAGTCGCCGCTGCCGCCCGAGGTCAGGCCGATCGCCGTGTCGCCGGCGAAGAGCGAGCCGCCGCTGTCGCCCGGCTCGGCGCAGACCGTCGTCTGGATGAGGCCGTTGACGATGTCGCCGTTGCCGTAGTTGACCGTGGCGTCGAGGCCGGTCACCTCGCCGTCGTGCACCTGGGTGGTGGAGCCGCTCCGCGTCACCGTCATCCCGACGGTCGCCTCGCCCGCCTTGGTGATCGGCTGGGCGGAGCCGTTGTAGAGGTCGACCTCGCTGGGGTGCGCGGTGTCCGAGGTGTACTTCACCAGGCCGTAGTCGTTGTCGGGGAACGAGGAGCCCGCGTTCGTGCCGATCTCCGCGCCGCCCTGGGAGTCCGACCAGCTGGAGATCGCCTCCGTGCAGTGGCCGGCGGTCAGGAAGTACGGTGCGCCGTCCTTGACCACGTTGAAGCCGAGCGAGCAGCGCCCGCCGTTGCCCCAGATCGCGTCGCCGCCCGCGATGAAGGGCTTGAACTCCCCGGCGGTCCGCTTGAGTTCGGCCTTGCCGCCCAGCTCCTGGACCACCGAGCCGAGCCTCTGCCAGGCATCGCCCCCGACCGTGCGGTCCGCGGTGACGACCACCTTGTTGCTGACCGGGTCGACGGCCCATGAGGTGCCGGGGATCGCGGCCTTGACGGTCAGGGTCTGCCGGGCCGACTTCAGCTCGGCGAGCGAGTTCTGCACGACTCTCGCCCTGCCGCCCGCCTGCCGCACCTGTTCGGCGGCCGCCTCGTCGACCACGTTCACCACGAGGTTCTTGGCGGTGGCGTCGTAGTACGCGCCGGCCGCGTCGGTGCCCAGGTCCTTGCCCAGACCGGTGGCGAGCTTTCCGGCCGCCACCGCGTCGAGCGTCCGCGCGGTGAACTGCGGTACGTCGTCACTGGCGTTCGCACTCTGGAACGTCACTCCGGCCGCGACCAGGGCGACCACGGCCGACCCGGCCAGCACTGCGCGCTTCCTGGACATGCGTCGATGCTTCAACTTCGACCTCCTGTGGGGCCGCGCACGGATGATGTGGGGTCACCCGTACGCGGAGGATGGGGCGCCCACTATTCCGACCGGGCAGATAGCACACAAGGCCGACTTCAGGACGCACACACGACACCACCGGTTCGGTCGTGCCACGTTCACTTCCGGAGGTCGGGGGCCTTGGGTTCCATCTGCGAACACCCGGTGCGACCGCGCGGTCGGCAACGGGTGAGGACTAGTCCTGTCCGGTATTGACCCCTGCGGATCCGCCTCCCGGCGCACGCCGGTCCCCCCGCCTCCTCGCCGGCCGCCCAGATTCTCCCCACGCGCCATGCCGGGATCGCCTCTGATAGGCCATCATCGGATGGTGCGGGGAAAGCCGGGCACGTCGTGCCCGCAGGAATCGCGAGGAGGCACGGAGTGCGCAGTCGGGTGCGCGCGGCCGACGGGCGGCAACTGGTGGTGGAGCGTCTGGGGGATCCTCGCGGGAGACCGGTCTTCCTGCTGCACGGGATGCCCGGCAGCAGGCTCGGTCCGGCGCCGCGCGGCATGGTGCTGTACCAGCGCAAGACACAACTGATCACCTACGACCGGCCGGGATACGGCGACTCCGACCGACTGCCGGGCAGATGCGTCGCCGACGCGGTGCAGGACGTACGGGCCATCGCCGACCATATCGGGCTCGACCGGTTCGCCGTGGTGGGCCGGTCCGGCGGCGCCTCTCATGCTCTGGCCTGCGCCGCGCTGATGCCCGAGCGGGTCACCCGTACCGCCGCCCTGGTCGGTCTGGCCCCCCGGGACGCCGAGGGTCTCGACTGGTTCGAGGGGATGGCCCCCTCGAACGTACTGGCCTACACCACGGCACGTTCCGATCCGGACGGGCTCGCCGAGTCGTTCATCTCGCGGTCCGCGGTGATCAGGAAGAACCCGCTGCGGCTGATCGACGACCTGCGCCGGGAGCTGACCGACTCCGACCGGATGGTGGTCAACGACGTCGGCGTGCGCACCATGCTGTTGCGCAACTACCGTGAAGGGCTGCGCACTTCGGCGTACGGCTGGATCGACGACGCGCTCGCGTTCAGTCACCCCTGGGGGTTCGACCCGGCCGCCATCACCGGCCCGGTACTGCTGTGGCACGGCGAGAAGGACGTGTTCTCGCCGGTCGGGCACACCCGCTGGCTGGCGAGCCGCATCCCGGGCGCCAGGGTCGTGGTGGAACCGGCGGCCGCGCACTTCGACGCGCTGCACGCGCTCCCCCGCATCCTCACCTGGCTGCTGGACACGTCCAGGATCTGAGCGGCGGGAGCGTCCGGCCACCGGCCGGACGCTCCCGCGTGCCTCACACCGCCTGCGGCTCCAGTTCACGCTGGAACCGGCGGTCCTCCCGGGCGATCCGGGTGAGCGGATGGTCCTCACCGAGCTGCCGGGTCAGCTCATCGACCGTCTCCGCCCTGACATGGTGCGCCTCGTCCTTGCGCCCCATCGCACCGAGGGTGACCGCCATGTTCGACTTCATGGCCAGCGTCTCCGGATGGTGCGCGCCCAGCACGTCCCGGAACTGCACCGCCAGTGACCGCTCGGTCTTCAGCACCAGGTCGATATCGCCGCGCTCCGCCGTGGCGTTGGCCAGGTTCATCACGCTGAACAGGGTGTTGGGGTGCTCCCGCCCGTACACCTCGCGCATCGAGGCGACCACCCGGGTCAGCACCTGCTCCGCCTCATCGGACGCACCGGTCCCCCAGAGGTAGACGCCCAGGTTGTTCAGGGCGGCCAGGGTGTACGGGTGCTTCTCGCCCGGCACCTTCATGTACTGGTCCACGACCTCCTGGGCCGTGGTCCGGGCCTCGGCCGCCTCCCCCGCCGCGAACAGGTCGGCCGCCAGATTGAGGTCGCAGGCCAGCGACTCCGGGTTGGCGGAGGTGTACTTGGCCCGGTACCGGGCCCGGGTCGCCACCGTGAGCCGGCGGGCATCCTCCAGTCTGCCCGCCCGGCGCAGCGAGACGGCCAGGCTCTTGGCCGCACTGAGCGTGCCGGGGAAGGACCGGCCCAGGGTGGCCTTGTAGCTGTCGTACGTACGGCTGAGGATGCCGACCGAGTCCTCGTACCGGCCGACGTCCCGCAGGTCACGGGCCAGGTTCATGGCCGAGGAGAGGCTGTACGGGTGTTCCTCGCCGAGCACCTCCCGGCGCCGGTCGAAGACGTCCTGGTCGATCTCGCGGGCCTTGGCGTACTGCCCGACGGACCTCAGGGTGAACGCCAGGTTGTTGGCCGCCGCCAGGGCCCGGGGGTGTGCGTCGTGGAAGATCTGGTTGAACCCGTCGGTGGCCTCGGTCGCCAGCTCGATCGCCCTGGTGTACTCGCCGAGCGTGCCGAGGTCCGTGGCCAGGCTGCTGGTGCTCATGTACGTGTGCGGATGCTCCGGTCCGAGCACCTCCCGCTGTGTCGCCAGGGTGATCTCGTCGAGCTCCATGGCTTCCACGTAACGGCCGCGCGAGCGGTAGATGTTGGACAGGTGGAAGCAGAGGTAGAGGTACTGGATGTCCCGCTCCCCCAGCGTCTCGCGCCAGACCTGGCGCAGGTCCTCGCAGAGCGTGGTGGCCGTCCTGAAGTCACCGCGCTTCCACAGGTAGCGCACCCGGTCGATCAGGAGCCTGCGGGCCTCGGGCTCCTTGCAGTTGCGGGCGTCGGACGGGCCCAGGTGCGGCCATATCGTGGCGAACTGCGGCCAGTTGGCAGGGTTGTCGATCGGCTCGTCGTCATCGGGCCTGGCGCCCGCCAGGATGCGGTGGACGGCGTGCCGGGCGTCCCGCTGCTCCTCCTCGGTGAGCTGGGCCCGGATGACGGCCTGGACCAGCCGGTGGACCTGGATGGAGTTGGAGACCTGGTCGACCTTGGCGAGGGCGAACCGGCCGATCTCCCGGATGACGCGGCCCAGCACCAGCTTCTCCTGGAGCGAGGCGTCGTACGGTTTGAGCGCCTCGATCATCTCCTTGCTGTACAGCAGGTTCCCCGAGATGGGCTCGGGGGCGAAGAAGGCGCAGAGCTGGAGAAGGCGCACCGCCGCGGGCGAGCGTTCCTTGAGGCGCTGGATGGAGATGTTCCAGGTCGCGGCGACCGGCTCGGGGTATCCGGCCGGCTGGTTGAGCGCCAGGACCTCCGGGGCCTGCTGGGCCAGCTGTTCCAGGTAGGTGTCGATCGGGGTGGCGGTCTCCGCGATCCACGCGGCCGCCTGTTCGACGGCGAGCGGCAGGTCGCCCACCGCCGTGGCCACCTGGGCGGCGTCCTCGTCGCTCAGCCCCGGCGCCCTGCGCTGGAGGTGTTCGATGGACTCCTCGCGCAGGAAGACGTCGACGGGCAGTGCGTCGCCGTGCTGGGACCAGGCCTGGTTGCGGGAGGTGACCAGGATGTGGCCGGAGCCGCCCTGCGGGAAGTAGCGCCGGAGCCGTTCGGGGTCGTCGGCGTTGTCGAAGACCAGCAGCCAGCGGTCCGAGGGCACGCCTCGGCGCAGCAGGTCGACGGCCTCCTGGGAGGCGGCGGCCATGTCGTCGCCGCCCTGGGCGCCGAGGCGGACGGCGAGTTCGGCGAGACCGGCGACCACGTCGTCGGTCTGCTCGGACGATATCCACCAGACCAGGTCGTAGTCGGCCATGAACCGGTGCACGTACTCCAGGGCGACCTGGGTCTTGCCGACGCCGCCGAGTCCGTACAGGGTCTGCGGCTGCGGCAGCACGACGGCCATGCCGCCGCCGAGCTGGTCGCGCATCCGCTCCAGGACCAGGGAGCGGCCGGTGAAGCCGGGGTTGCGCGGAGGCGCGTTCCAGATACGGGGGACGGTGCCGGGGAAGCGGGGGCCGGGCGAGACCGCGTCGGTGAGCTGGACGGGCCGGTCCAGGGCGCGTAACAGGGCAGCCGTGGCGTGCACCTCGTCGAGGCGGAACAGATCGACGGGGTTGCGGTCGATGAAGGCCGCGGACAGCCGTACGTCACCGACCCTGAGCGGCAGCAGATGACGCCGCCCGCCGCCCGGGTCCTCGGCGACGGCCCGGTCCCAGAGGTTCACCCCGCGCTGCGACTTCAGATAGGCACTGGAGAGCAGCACCACGGTCCGCACCGCGTTCGGGGCCTCGCCGGACGTCGTCTCCTGCGGCCCGCGCTCGGCGGACACGTCGCGGGGCACGACGCGGAAGCCGGCGCGGGTGAGCACGGACTCGATCCAGTCGGCCCACATCCGGTTCTCCGCCACGTAGCTGAGGAAGAGATCGGCGGGCAGCGCGGGCCTGCGCCGGGTGAAGGCGTCACGGATGCGCAGCCGCACCTCTTCCCCGACCTGGGGCATCGAGGTGATCTCCTGGCCGGTGATGACGGAGGTGAGCCGTTCGAAGGCGGAGAGGAGGGAGTTGGTGAGCCCCGCCTCGTCACCGAAGGTGGCCAGCGTCTCCTCGTACGCGTAGTAGGGGCGGTACGGGATCTCCACCGCGCCCCAGTAGGCGGTGAGTTCGTCGCCCGAGAGGTCGCGCGGCAGCCGGTCGAACTTCAGCCGGGCCAGGGCCCGTCCGGCGTCGGCCTTCTCCTTCTCGCCCTCGTCGATCCGCATCGGGACGGGGAAGATGGAGATGGGGCGGCCGGTGTACCGCTCGGAGATCTGCCGGGCGACCGAGGCCGCGCCGTCGATGGACTGGTCGCTGAGGGTGAAGCAGTCGACGAGCACATCGGGCAGGTGCACGGTGCAGATGTCGGCGATGTCGCTGAGGCCGGTGCGGCTGTCGATGAGGACGTAGTCGTAGTTGGCCTTCATGTCGTCGCGCAGGGCGTCGAAGAAGTGGCCGCCGCCGAGCCGGTCGTAGAAGTTGTCCCAGTCGAACGTGGAGACGGTCGCGGAGTATTCGCGGTTCTGCCGTCCGGCGGAGACGAAGTCGAGCGTTCCCCCCTGCGGGAACTCCCAGCCGAGGGCCTCGGGGGTGAGCGAGACGGCGTGCGGCTGGATCCGCGCGTAGTCCCGGTGCCAGTCGTCGGCCCGTTGCACCGGGCTGGTCGCGGCCCAGGCGTACTCGGTGATCAGGTCGATGACCCCGGTGGTGGCGCCGAGTGTCGAGGGATCGAGGAACGGGTGGAAGAACCGGTGCAGTCCGGGTGCCTCCAGGTCCCAGTCGACGGCCAGCACCCGTTTGCCGTTGGCGGCGAGGATCCAGGCGGTGTTGGCCAGGGCCATGGTGCGCCCCGTACCACCCTTGTACGAGTAGAAGGTGACGATGCGCCCGTCACGACCGGCCGTCATCCGTGTCCTCCGCATCCGTCGAAGCGTCATGTGTCCCGGGGATGTACTGGGTCTGCGCCATCGGCCCCATCAGGCGGGTCCGTTCGGTGGGGCCTCCGCCGCCGGTGGCGGGCAGATAGACGGCCGCGTGTCTCAGATACTGCTGGGCGGCCGCCTCGACCACCTGCGGCAGGATCTGCCCGAAGGCCTCCATGCTCGGTACGCCTTTGGCGGCGACGCGGCAGTAGGCCCGGCCCTGGCTCATCTTGGTCGGCATGGTCCGTTCCAGCTTGGCGGTCAGCTCGGCCTCCGCGGCTCTGCTCTCGTGGTCGTCGCGGTTCCAGGGCACGACCATCGTCACCCAGGGGCGGTTCTCCGCGTCGAAGGCGGCGAGCCGCCGGCACCGGTCCTCGTCCTGGAGCGCCCAGCGGTCGACGAGCAGGATCTCCGGGGTGGTCGGAGGCTGTTTGCCGGCCGGAAGGCCGGCCTCCTCGTCGAAGGAGGCGATGGTGGCCTGGTAGTTGAGGGAGCGCACCAGGTCCTCGGCGACGTAGGCCAGGGGCCGTGCGGAGTCCGGGTGGTAGGGGTTCCAGTCCTGCGGGTTGTCGCCGTAGTAGTCGGCGTTGCGGCCCTCGGGCAGGTCATGGCGGGTGGCTGCGGCGATGGTCACCTGCATGGGGCGGGGTCCGCCCGCTCCGCCGCCGCTCGAACCGAAGGCACTGGGGGCCAGCCGGTAGTCGACGGGCCGGCCGGTTCCGATCCTCACGGTGTCGGCGACGCTGACGATGCGTTTGGCGAGCTCGTACACCGCGCGCTCGTACTCCTCGTTGAAGAGTTTGAGCTTGATCAGTCCGTACAGTCCGTCGCTGACGTAACGGTCCCCGAAATCACGGTGGTTGAACTGTAATCGTTCGGCCGGTCCGGGCAGCTGGCTGGGCGGGACCGGAACCCAGAGCGCCGGGACGATCGCCTCGGCGGGCTGATTGGAGCGGGCCCGGTGGTGAATGGCCCGCTGGGCGAAGGCGTACCATTCCTTGCCGCACATCTCGCTGGCGAAGTAGCGCGGCGAGAACAGCGGTACGAACACCCGGCAGGTGGCGAGCACTTCGCCGAGCCGTTCCGACCAGCCCTCGCCGGAACGTATCTCGCGGTCGATGAAGCCGGCGGGTGCTCCCGCGGGCAGATCGGTCATGGCCATCACATGGCCGCAGAGATCCTGGAAGAGCCGCTCGACCCACATGTCGGGGTCCGTGCCACCGCCGTACCCCGGTGTGTGGGCATAACTCAAGAAGAAGTACGGCCGATGGTCCGCCGCTCGCTGCTGCGTCGTCGCGTGCACACGACCCCCGTCCTGTGTGAGCACCCGCACCCGAGGAGTGAAGAGAATGCGAGCGAATTCATCATTCCGGAGCGGACCTTGCTCCACCCCCATGACGTTCGGTCAATCAACGCCATTTTTCAGTCATCTGTTCCCAGGCTTTGTCGATCACACTCCCGCAGGGATGCGGTCTGCGGCTGTTCCTCCCGGTTGTCCTGAGTCCCCGCCCACCTCCCGGTCGAACCGGAATCCGGGATTCACAATTCTTTTCGCATCAGAGCCAGCAGCCGTTTCCCGCCCAGCGTGAGTTCGGCCGCCCCTTCCAGCGTGTCGAGAGCCTGCGGGATACCATCCCCGAACCGGTGATCGAATACCGCGAGCGCCAGCCGTTCATAGGCAGCTTCCAGCAGCCCGGAAAGCGGAACCAATTCATCCTTCCAGGGCATTCGATGTTCCCAGGAGCCGTCCGCCGCGTAAAGATCCGCGACGTCCACAAGTGCCCGGAATCTCGACCTCCGCACGCCGCGCAGCAGTGTGAGCGCAAGCGTCCCGGAATTCTCGTCCGCCCCGATACCGAGTGCGCCGTATCCGTGCCGCCCCACCGAGGGCTCGCCCGGGGCCGCTCCGGTGAGCGGGGTGAAGGTCAACGGGCCGTCGAGCGACCGCGCGCCGTGGGCGGGGGCCCGCTCCTCGATCAGCGCCCAGGCCTCGGTGAGCGCGTCACCCAGGCGGCCGGCCGCCGCCGCGTCGAGCGTGGCCGCGGCAGGTGCCCCGAAGCAGTCCCGGTACGGGTCGAGGTCGTCGATCACGAAGCCGTGGCCCGGGAACGGGGCATCCGGGAGGGCGAACCCGCGCACCGGCAGCCAGCCGGGCTCGGCCACGCCGGACCGCCGGATCCGCCGCTCGGCCGATCCGGCGAGGGGACCCGCCAGGAACCCGTCACCGGCGGGCCGCAGCAGCACGGTGCCGTGCTCGCCCGGCCCGGCCACCGTCAGCCGGCCGAGGGCGGGCAGGACGAGGCCGCCGTCCCGGTAGGGCACCGGCACCCGCAGGTCGAGGCCGGCCCGCAGGACGGCCGCCGCGAGAAGCGTCTGCAGACCGTCCGCCGCACCGGAAGGCGCCCCCGCCCGTCCCTCGTGCAGGGCGTCCAGCGCGTCGAGCAGCCAGGTACGCGTGTACGGATGGGCGAGTACGGCGTCGAGCCCCCGGGCCCCTTCGTCCGAGCCCTCCAGGACGGCGGCCAGCTCCCAGGCCCGCGCCCACCGCTCACCGCCCCTGCCGTCCAGGTCGGCGTGGAGCCGGGCCAGCAGCGTGCGGGTGAGGTCGTCCTGGGCCGCGAGCAGTTCGGCCGGATCGGCCACCTCGGGCGCCACGGTGTCCGCGGGTGTCCGGGCCTCGATTCCGTGTACCAGGGCGGCGAGGTCGTGGCAGTACACCGACGGATTGTCGAACCCGTCACCGGCACCGGTGGAGCGGTAGCGATGGGTGTACAGGCCTCCCCCGCACGAACGGACGACAGGGCAGCGGCGGCATGTCTCGCTGACACCCTCCAGGCCGAGCTGCCGGGCCCGCACCCCGGGGTGCGCGGCGACCTCGTCGAAGGTGTGCGCGAAGACGTCGAAGCCGGTGCCCGCCGCACCCTCGTAGGCGCTCTTCAGCGAATCGACCTGCTCCAGGCTGCCGTCGGTCTCCACGACGACGAGGTCGGTCGGTGCGAGGCCCAGCGACTCGGTGAGACTGGGGCCGCCGTTGAGTGTCGAGGCGACCGAGGAGAAGATCCGCACCGGCACCGGGCGCCCGCGCTCCTGCCAGCGGTCGAAGACCGCGAGGAGCCAGTCGGCGTAGGCCGTGGGCGATCCGTCCGGCCGCGGCGGCGGGTCGTCCCAGGTGGCGTGGGGAAGCAGGAAGTCGATGAGCGGCGGTTCGAGCTCCGTGAGTGCGTCGAGGACCGCGACCGGGTCGTTCTCGATGTCGACGGTGCACAGGAGGCCGAGGTTGAGATGCCGGTAGCGCTCCTGCCGGAGCAGCTCGACGGCCTTGAGCACCAGCGGGTGGCTGCTGCGCCCGTCGGCGAAGCGGCGGTGCCGGTCGTTGGCCGCACGGTCCCCGTCGAGGGAGATGCCCACCTTGACGTCGTACTCGCTGAAGAGGTCGAGATAGCGCGGGCTGAGCTGCAGGCCGTTGGTGTGGATCCGGAGATCGAGGGCGGCGACGCCGTCGAAGGCGGAGGTCAGCTCCTCGCAGATGCGCCGCAGCCGGGCGGGGCCCGCCAGCAGAGGCTCCCCTCCGTGCAGGATTACTGACACGGAGGGCAGTGCGTGTGTCTTGGCATGCTCAGCCAGGCGCTGAGCAGTCCGGAAAATGACTTCGTCAGAGATTGTTTTCGGACGGGTTCGCCAGCTCTGATCGGCATGTTCGTAGACATAGCAATGGTCACAGGCAAGATCACACCTGCTGTGAACCTTGAGGACTACTTCACGGAAAGGGACCAGGGGTCCTGTCATTCCGCCAGTCTAGCCAGCCCGGAAGGGTGATCCGGCAGACCGGCCGTCCCGGAGGATTGATCCGTCGGGGAGGATTCAGAGGGAGGAGTTGAAGGCGGATGCCTGGCTGGGGCGACCGGCGGAAGCGACGTGCACCCGACCGAGCTTCCTGGCAGCTTCGCCGCCACGCGCGTCGATAGCGGCGAGCGGCACACGGCTCTTCTTCGCAACGGCGAAGGAGAGGGAGGATTCAGTGGTCTTCACGGCCGTCCTTGAGGGGATTCGTTCCGATGGAATGGTTCCGGACAGGAAACCAGCATTGGTACCTGCACCATTGCAGTGTCCGGCGGCACGACTTTACTCTCATGGCCTCGGTTGGCAACTGAGGACGCCCACTTGGAACACGAGCGTCACACGGGACCGGCGCCAATCGAGCGGAACGATGGATTCCACCATCAGGGTGACGACATAACCGCAGACGGGAGTGAACATGACGGCGATTCCCGGACCACTGCAGAGCATGGTCTTCAGGAACGCTGATCTGCCGGAACTCTTTCACCACACGGACGCCATTGCGATCTCCCGCCAGCGGGAGGCGGTGAATACCACCCGATGGCAGCTCATCCTGCTGGTCGGGGGCACGATACCGGCCGCACTGCCCTGGCGCGCGGAGGTCGGTGGCACCCTCCAACTCACCGACTGCGCGGCAGTGTTGGCCTACCTCGGCGTCCTGGTCGCCACCTTCCTCACCTCCCGGCGGAAAGCAAAGTCGCATTGGCAACTCAATCGCTCCGCGGCAGAGTTCATCAAGTCGATGTGCTGGCGCTACGCGGTGCACGGATCCCCCTTCGACACCGGCACGCAGCACCCCGAGGCGGTGTTCGCCAACCGGCTCGAAGAGGGGCTGCAGGAGCTCCGCAAGGTGGGCTGGTCCGATCCCCGGGACCGGACGGCGGACTCCGGCGGACTCATCACCGAATCCATGCGCGCGTTACGGGAGAAGGCGTTCACCGTGCGCAAGGAGACCTATGTGCGGGACCGGCTCATCGAACAGCGCAGCTGGTACCGCCGGCGCCAGGAGGTGTCCCGGCGTGCCACCGTGGTCTGGTCGACCACCATCGCCGCGCTGACGGCCCTCGCCCTGCTGCTCGCCCTGCTCAGGGTCTTCTCGGCCGGCCAGTCCTTCGCGCTGACCGGAGTGCTCTCCGCCGCGGCCGCCGCCTGTCTGGCCTGGGCCGAGATGCGCCGCCACCATCCGCTGATCTCGGCCCACTCCCTGGTGGAGAAGGACCTGGAGTCGATGCAGATAGCGATGGAGACGACGTTGAACGAACGCCAGTGGCCGCGGGCCGTGTTCGAGACCGAGCGGATCGTCTCGCCCCAGCACACCGACTGGCTCGCCCGGCACCAGATGTGAACCCACCGGCGCGACGCCGTCCGTGACAGCCGGTCAGCTCCGCTCGACCCCGTCGCGCCAGATCACCGTCACCGGACGGCCGAGCCCGCGGGCGTACGTCACGATGTCCCCCGTACCGCCGAGGCCGCGGGCGGGGCGGCCGTCCCACACGGCGATCAGCCGGTCGCAGTGATCGGCGATGTAGGCGCCGGCCGCGTAGTACGCCTCGTCGGTGGAGTGCGGGTAGTCCAGTCTGACCTCGCGCACGGCCCGGGCCTTGAGCGCCCGGTAGCGGGCCAGTTCCGCCTCGTCGGCGAAGCAGGCCTCGTAGTCGCCGCTGGGGATGACCACGGTCAGCTGGGCGCCGTGGGCGAGCGCGAGGTCCGCGAAGAGCTGGTCCGCCCCGACGGCCAGGCTGGACAGCGCCTCCACCGAGCCGTCGAATCCGCGGAACGCCTCTCGCATCGACGCCAGGACGTGGTCATGGGCTTCCCGCGGAATGCTGCGATGACCGGTCACTCCGATGCGTTTCACGGACCTGGAACCCCCTGGGGTGTCTGCCGGGGGTTCCCGGAGGACGTCCCTCCGGGAGGCACAGCATCCGCCCCCGTTGCTCCTGCGTGACCGTCCTGTGCCACATCATCTCAAAAGCCGCGGGGTCAGCGGGAGCCCCCGCCCGTAATTCGGGCGGGGGCTCGGCGTGTTCGACTTGCGCTTTCGAGATCCGGGCCGGTTCCGGGGGGCTGAACCGGCCACCCGGCGTGTCAGTAGACGCTGACGCCGTACGCGCTGAGTGCCTCGGTGACCGGCTGGAAGTAGGTCGTCCCGCCCGAGCTGCAGTTGCCGCTGCCGCCCGAGGTGAGGCCGATCGCCGTGGTGCCGGAGTAGAGCGGGCCACCGGAGTCGCCGGGCTCCGCGCACACGTTCGTCTTGATCATGCCGTAGACGATGTCGCCGTTGCCGTAGTTGACCGTGGCGTTGAGCGCCGAGACGGTGCCGCTGTGGATGCCGGTGGTGGAGCCGCGGCGGGTGACGGACATCCCGACCGTGGCGTTGGCCGCGCCGGTGATGTCGACGCTGCCGACGGTACCGGGGTGGGCGAGCGAGGTGTTGGCGTACCGGACCAGGCCGTAGTCGTTGGTCGGGAAGCTGGACCCGGCCGTCGGTCCGATGCTCGTGGTGTTGGCGGAGTTGGTGTACCAGGGCGGGTTGCCGTCGGTGCAGTGACCGGCGGTCAGGAAGTAGTACGTGCTGCCGCTGCGGACGTTGAATCCGAGCGAGCAGCGGAAGCCGGGTCCGTAGATGGCGTCACCGCCGGAGAGCAGCTTGCTGAGCTTCCCGGAGGTGCGCTCGATGCGCAGGGCGCCCGCGTTGGCTCCCGCGGAGTCCTTGATCTGCTGGATCTCCGAGGCGGAGACCGTGCTGTCGGCCGTGACCACGACCTTCTTCGTCACGGGGTCGACGCTCCAGGCCGTACCGGCCACGTCGGCGCCGAGGACGGCGTCGCTCGCGGCGGAGAGCTGGTTCGCGCTGTACGTTCCGGTGGAGCTGGCCTGGGCGCTGGGGACGGTGAGTGCGGCGACGGCCACGAGACCCGCGGCGATGCCGATGGCCCTGCTGCGTCTCGCGACGGTGCTGAGGGGGGTGGTGCGCTTGATCCTCACTTGTTCCCTCCCGAGGGGGGTCGGGGGCCCGCCTGTGGGGTGGTCGGGCCCGTGAGGCGCAGTCATGGGCCCGGCGTCCGTCCGCATTCCGAACGTGCCGTGCCCCTGACAAGCGCTGCTCGGGAGTATTCAAGGCGTCAACTTCTGGCGCAAGGGCGCCTTTTGGCCTGAGCTCGCGAAGTCCCCGCCCCGCCACCACGACGAGGGGTGGCCGGGGCGAGGGGTCGTTCAGCCGTCGGTCCTGTTCCGCTCGCCGGCTTCGACGGCGAGCGCAAGGGTGTTGCCGGGCGGCGGGAAGGGGCAGATGAAGTGGTCCGCGAAGGCGCAGGGCGGCAGCAGCGCGCGGTTGAGATCGACCGTCACCGAGCCGTCGGCGGCCGGGGCGGCGGGGCGCAGGAACCGGAAGCGGTAGCTGGTGTCCCCGCTGGTGGCATCGGCGAAGACCGCCCAGAGCGAGCCGTCGTCCTCCACGGCCACCTGGAGCGTGTACTCCACGCCGTCCACCTCGAACGCGATCTCGCCTCCGAGCCCCAGCCCGCGCTCGACACCGTCGGCGTTCTCGACCCGGACGGTACGGGAGCTGTCGTAGGGGCGGAAACGCCCCGGCACGGCCCAGCGCGGGTCGTACGCTGTGGCCTCGATCGCGCGGAAGGCACGCCGCGCCGCGGAGTCCGGGTCGAAGTCCCGTACGGCCCAGAGGCCTTCGCGGCTCAGCACGACGAGCCTGCGCCCGCCGTGCGCCACCCGGGAGCCGTCGATCGGCCCGCGGTCGGCTCCCAGCCGGACCCGGCCGGTGAACGGCTTCCCGTCCACGCTCAGCCCGTCCTCGGGACCGGCGGTGAGCACCACCTCGTCGCCGTCCTCCGTCCAGAGACCCGGGACGGCCGGAATTCGACCTTCCGGGTAGTCGGAGAGCCAGTGGGTGCCGGTGAGGGACAGTGGTCCGTACGGAGCGGCGACCGTGGCGGTCCGTCCCTGGTGCCAGTGGTTCCAGTCCGCTGCTGCCTGCTGCTGTGCGTCCGTGCTCATGCGGTCAACCTTTCCATACCGGCGCGGCGAACCCGAGGTGCGACCGCAGCGTGGAGCCGGTGTACGCGGTACGGAACACCCCCCGCTCCTGGAGCAGCGGGACGACCCGGTCGACGAATTCGTCGAGGCCGCCGGGGATGCGATGGGGGACGAGGAGGAAGCCGTCGGCGGCTTCCGTGGCGAAGCGACGGGTCATCTCCGCCGCCACGGTCCGCGGGCTGCCGACGAAGGAATGACGGCCCGTCGCCTCGATGACCGTTTCCCGGAGGGACAGCCCCTTCTCCCGGGACAGCTCGCGCCAGCGCGCCGCGACCGCGCGGGCGTCGCCGTGCCCGGCCCGCGCCGCCGCGGGGTCCGGATCGCAGGCGGGGAGCGGCCCGTCGGGGTCGTACGAGGAGAGGTCGCGGCCCCAGATGCGCTCCAGGGCCGCGATCGCGTGCTGCGGCGAGACCTGTTGCAGGCGGATCGCGGCCGCCCGCTCCCGTGCCTCCGCGTCGCTGTCGCCCAGCACCACACCGGTGCCCGGCATGATCCTCAGCTCGCCGGGCTCCCGGCCGTACTTCGCGAGCCGGCTCCTGACGTCGGCGCAGAACGCGCGGCCCGCCTGCGGGGTGGCGTGCCGGGTGAGAACGACGTCGGCGGCGGCCGCGGCGAACGCGCGGTCCTGCGTGCCGTCCGCCGTCCGGATCACGACGGGGTGTCCCTGCGGGGAACGCGGGACGGTGAACTCGCCCTCGGCCGAGAAGTGCCGGCCGTGGTGGGCGAAGGGGCGCGGGGCGCCGTCGGGGGTCCAGGAGTCCCACAGCTCGCGGGCCGTGGCGACGAACTCGGTGGTGCGGGCGTCGCCCTCGGCCCGGTCGGGGCGGCCGGCCGGCCGGACGTTCTCGCCCGTGAAGGCGTCGGCCGACGTGACGACGTGCCACGCGGACCGGCCGGCGCTGAGATGGTCGAGGGTGGCGAACCGGCGGGCCAGCTCGTAGGGCTCGTGGAACGTGGCGCTGACGGAGGCGGCGAGACCGAGCCGGCCGGTGACCGCGGCCAGCGCGGGCAGCACCGTGAGGGGGTCGGGGCGGCCTGGCACGTCCAGGTCGTGGACCGGGCCGTCGTGCTCGCGCGGCCCCGGTCCCCCGGCGACGAGGAGGAAGTCGAACAGTCCTCGCTCGGCGGTCCGCGCGAGGTGCTGGAAGGAGGCGAACTCGATCTGGCTGCCGGAGCGCGGGTCGTCCCGGACGGTCATGTCGTCCACCGGGAAGTGCGCGGCGAGATGCATCTGTCTCGGGGCGGCCGTCATGCGCGTGCTCCCCGGAGTGCGTAGCGGCCGGCCGGGCGGGGCAGGCCCAGGTGCTCGCGGAGGGTGCCGCCCGGGTAGAAGGTGCGGAACAGGCTGCGGTGCTGAAGCAGGGCCACGGTGCCGTTGACGATCCGTTCGAGGTCTCGGCCCGGGGTGATCGGGGTGAGGTGGAAGCCGTCGACGGCTCCGGCCCGGTACCACTGGGCGATCAGGTCGGCGAGGTCGACCGGGCCGCCGCGGTAGTACGTGCCGTGCCCGGCGAGCGGCGGCCCGCTCTCCAGACCGGGTTCCGGGGCGGATTCGGCGTCGCCCAGGTCGACGGTGAGCGCGACGAGCACCCGCAGCGTCCCGGGGTCCCGTCCGTGGCCCGCCGCGCGGCGGTGCATGTCGTCGCGGATCGCGGCGGCCCGCTCGGGTGTGCCGGCCCGGACGAGCACCACGTCGGCGTGGCGGGCGGCCACCTCCCGGGCCGGTCCGGCCGTTCCGTCGACGACCGTGACCGGGTGGCCCTGCGGGGGCCGGGGCATGACGGCGGCGCCCTCGAAGCCGGTGCGGTGCGGCTCGCCGCGGTCGAGGAAGCGCCCGGTGGCGGCGTCCCGGATCTCGGCATCGTCCTCCCAGCCGTCCCAGAGCCGCGCCCCCACGTCCGCGGCCTCGCCGGCCTCCCGCCACAGTTCGGCCGGGGGCGCGGCGGAGCGGCGGCCGAACAGCCGGGCCTCGGCGGCGGTCGCCGACACGTCCACGCGCCGGCCGGCCCGGCCGTGGCTGATCCAGTCCAGCGTGGCCACGGCGGATGACACGTGGAAGGGCTCGGTGTGGGTCGCGGTGACCGTCGGGACGAGCCCGATCCTGCGGGTCTCCGGAGCGACCCGGGAGAGCACGGCGAGCGCGTCCGGCCCCGGCCGCGCGAACGAGTCGCCGAGGGAGACGAAGTCGAGGACCCCGCCCTCGGCGAGCCGTGCGAGGCCGGTGTAGTGCGCAGAGTCGTACCGGGGCGGGCCACCGATCTCGGCGGCCAGGTGGAGGGGGCGGAGAGGCGGCATGGGCGGGCTCTTTCGGAGGGTACGGACATGGCTCACGGCCCGGAGTGCCGGGCCGTCCCGGGGAGAAGGGCGTGTGTGGCCCCGAAGTACCCCGTCACAGCACCTTGGAGAGGAAGGCGCGCGTGCGTGCGTGGCGCGGCCGGTCGAGCACCTCGGCGGGCGGGCCGTGCTCGACGATCCGTCCCTCGTCCATGAAGACGACGGTGTCGGCGACCTCGCGGGCGAAGCCGATCTCGTGCGTGACGACGATCATCGTGGTGCCCTGCTCCGCGAGGTCCCTGATGACGTCGAGGACCTCGCCGACGAGTTCGGGGTCGAGCGCGGAGGTGGGCTCGTCGAAGAGCAGCAGTCGCGGTTCGAGGGCGAGGGCCCGCGCGATGGCGACGCGCTGCTGCTGGCCGCCGGAGAGCGTGCGCGGGTACGCCGCCGCCTTGTCGTCGAGTCCGACACGGGCCAGGAGCCGGTGTGCGGTGGCCGCGGCCTGCTCCTTCGTCCGCCCCAGAGCGGCCACCGGGGCCTCGGTGACGTTCTCCAGGACGGTGAGGTGGGGGAAGAGGTGGAAGTTCTGGAAGACGAAGCCGATCCGGGTGCGGCGGCGCAGCACCTCGCGCTCGGGGAGTTCGTACAGCCTGTCGCCCTTCCTGCGGTAGCCGACGAAGTCCCCGTCGACGGTGATCGAGCCCCGGTCCGCCTTCTCCAGGTGGTTGACGGTGCGCAGCAGGGTGGACTTGCCGGACCCGGACGGGCCGAGGATCACGGTCACCTCGCCCTGGCGCACCGCCAGGTCGATGCCCCGCAGCACGTCGAGGGAGCCGAACCTCTTGTGGACCCCCTTGATCTCGACCATGGGCGCGGTCTGTCCGGGGCCGGGTACGGCGGCCGGTTCGCTGTTCGGGGGGGCGGCTGGTCGTCTTCATGGTGGTGTCCTCGGGTGCTTCGGGCCGGGAGTGCCCGCGCCGGTCAGTCATCGGTGCCGTCGGGGTCGCGCAGGAAGGTCAGGACCGCGCGGGCGGTGGCGTCGTTCTGCCCGAACGCCGGGCCGCCGGTGCGTGGCCGGGTGAAGGCGCCGCTCGTACGGGCGGCCGTGTGCGGGCCGAGGGCGAAGCGCCGGGGGTGCGGGACGCCGTCGCGGTCCAGGGTCCGGCCGTCGGCGGGGTCGACGGCGAGCAGTCCGGTGGCGGTGGCGGCGGCCCCGTCCTCGTACAGCGCCCGGAGCAGGGTGCTGCGGGTGCGCAGCGGTGAGGGGTCGGGCAGCCGGGCCTCGACGAGGGCGCGGGACTCCAGCCGCTCTCCGGGCACGGTGGCGCCGGCCGCGCGGAACACGCCCCGTTCCTCGTCGGTCCCGACCGTCGTCCCGGCACCGAGGAAGCGGACGACGCCGGCCCGGGAGAGCGCGAGCAGTTGCCGCAGCCGGGGGCCGGGCGGTCCGGACGCGAGGTAGCTGAAGAAGCCGTGCCACCAGTCCCCGATGTCCGGGAACCGGGTCAACTGCCCGTACACGGAGAGCAGTCCGAGGAAGACGGCGAGGTCCTCGCTGTGCCCGGGGTCGTGCCGGCGGTCCAGGTCGGCGGTGATGTAGGCGCGGGTCGCCTCCTGGAACGAGGCGGCCGAGGTGTGGCGCACCCCGTCGAGCGGGTGGTCGAGCGCGGCCAGGTCGAGGCGGTCGGCGGGGTCCGGGACGGCGGCGGCGACCACCGCCCGCAGATCGGCGCTGCCCGGGTCGGCGGCCGCGTACTTCTCCTCGAAGGCGGTCCAGTCGGCCGTGGTGCGTTCCGGGTGGGCGGCGAAGAGCCGGTGGTAGTGGGCGTAGCCGAGCTCTTTGTCGACATGGGGCCATATGTCGCGACGGAAGTCGAGCGGATCCGTTCTGCTCAGGAGCTCATCGGCCCGGTCGGGTCCGAAGAAGCGCGGGAGCGGGGGCCGCTCGCCGGGCCGGACGTATCCGATCTTGGAGTGGTACGGGACACCGCGCCGCGATCCGACGTACAGGACGGGTTCCCTGCCGGAGGGCAGGTACGTGCCGTTCTCGTACCGTCCTCCGCGGCCCTCGGTGAGCAGCACCATCAGGTCGATGAAGGCGAGTCCGAAGCCCCGGACGATGACGGGTTCGCCTGCGGGCAGGGCGCTGAGGTCGCTGTCGGCGGTGAAGTCGGGCGGCAGGTGGATCAGGCCGTGCCGGTCCGCGAAGCGGGACAGCCGCCGCAGTTCGTCGTCCGGTTCGGCGTCGAGGTGGCCGAGGGTGAGGACCACGAGGTCGGCGGTGAGCGGTTCGGTGCGGCCCTCCAGGTGGACGGTCTGACGGCCGTCGCGGGGGCCGGTGACGCGCAGGGCCCGGCCTCGGTGCTCGTGGACGGTGACGGTGGGCGGGAGCGCGGCCACCGACTGCTCGTACACCCAGCGCAGATAGGCCCCCTGCAGCCGCCGGCTCGGGAAGTCCTGGCCCGTCAGCCCGTCGATCTCGGCGCGGAGTCCGGGATCGGCGGCGATGCCCGGCCCCGGGGCGGTCCGTCCCTCGCGCACGTCGGCCGCCCAGGCGTCGAGGGCCGGGCCCGGCCGTACGGGGCCCTCCAGGCGGACGGTGTCGTCGGTGAACATGGTGACGTCCTCGGCCATGGAGTTCATCCACAGCAGCGGCGACTGTTCGTGACGCCAGATCCGGCCGCCGCCGGGCGGGAACGGGTCGACGAGATGGATGTCCAGCGGCCTGTCGCCGTACAGGGAGGGGGCGTTGGCGGCGATGCGCTCGATGACGCCGGTGCCGCGCGGTCCGGCGCCGATGACGACGAGCGTGGGGACGGCGCTCACCGCGCGCCCCCGGTGCCGCGCGCGTAGTACCGCTCGACGTAGTGCTGTCCGACGCTGAGCAGCGAGGTCACGACGACGTACCAGAGGGTGGCGACCAGCAGCAGCGGGATGACCTGGTACGTGCGGTGGTAGACGAGCTGCACCGAGTACAGCAGGTCCTGTACGGCGATGATGCTGACGATCGACGTGCCCTTGAGCGTGCCGATCAGCATGTTCCCGGCGGGCGGCACGATGGACCGCATCGCCTGCGGCAGCACGATGCGGTACAGCCGCCGCCACGGGCCGAGGCCGAGCGACTGGGCGGCCTCCAGTTGTCCGCGTTCCACGGACAGGATGCCGCCGCGGACGACTTCCGCCGCGTACGCCGCCTCATGGAGCGTCAGTCCGATGACGGCGACCGTGACGGGGCCGAGGAGGTTCACCGTGCGGACGCCGAGGATCTCCGGGTAGAGCGCTCCGATGTTGAACCAGAACAGCAGCTGGACCAGGATCGGAGTCGACCTGAAGAGCCACACGTAGCCCCAGCCGACCGCCTGGAGCACGCGGTTGGCGGAGAGTCTGAGAACGGCGAGCAGGGTGCCCAGCGCGAAGCCGAGCGCCATCACGAGCGCGGTGAGCCAGAGCGTGAGGCCGAGGCCGCGCAGCACCGCCGTGGCGGTGAAGTAGTCGCCGACGACGGCCCATTGGAAGGCGTCGTTGCGGATGACGGAGTTCAGCGCGAGGGCCAGCAGGACCAGCACGGCGGCGGCCGCCGTCCACTGGCCGGTCCGGCGTACCGGAACGATCCGCAGCCGGTCGGCATCGTTGTCTTCGAGAGGACCGGCCGGAAGGGCCGGCGGGAGGGTGTCGGTCTGTGCGGACATGCGAGGGCTCCGTGGATGCGGCGATCGAACACGGGGCGCGCCCTCGGCACGGAACACGACGTGGAACACAACGGGGACCGGGCCCCTCAGCCCGATCTCCCTTTGAGGTAAGCCCTGTTCGCGGCAGCTTGTCAACCCTGTCCACACTGTGGGCGTGACATCCCGGCTCGGTTGACGGACCACCGGATGCCTGTTCCACTGGGGCCATGCATTCGCAGCAGTGGCTGGTCAAGCGCTCCCACATCGACTTCGGTCGCGTGTGGTCCTGTTCCTGTTGAGCCTTCGCCCTGCTCCGTCCCGCGTTCCCGCTCGCGCCGTGACCGGCGTCTGAGCTCTTCTCCCTGCGTGCCCTCGCGTACACAACGCCGCGCCACCCTCCCCTCGCACCGCTTCCGCCGTCGTGTTCCGCCTTTCCTCCGCCCCGCCCGTGGGCCGTCGCGCGCTGCCCCGCGCCCGTCCGCGGACGCCGAATCTGGAGAACAATCCCTGATGCCCCGTACCCGGCACACCGCTGCCTTCGCGCTGATCACCGCCGCCACTCTGACGCTGACCGCGTGCGGGTCCGGCGATCCGGCGGCCTCCCCCGCGGGTGCGGCCGGTCCCGCCGCCAAGGGCGCCGTTCCCACCGCCGATGTGGTGTCGGGGGTGAGGAAGGACGCGGCGGCGGCCGCCCTGCTGCCCGCCGGGATCCGCTCGTCCGGCACTCTGAGCATCGCCTCCAGCGTCGGCTCCCCGCCCGGAGCGACCTATCTCGCCGACGGCACGACCCTGGCCGGCGTCGACATCGACTTCGGGGATGCCGTGGCCAGGGTTCTGGGGCTGAAGCCGAAACGGGAGGTCGCCGCGTTCGAGGCGATCCTGCCCGCGCTCGGCAGCGGGAAGTACGAGGTGGGCACCGGGAACTTCGGCGTCACCGACGAACGCAGCCGCACGATCGACTTCGTCACCTACCTCAACGACGGCCAGGGCTTCGCGGTCCGCGACGACAGCAAACTGACCGCGGTCACCGATCTCGTCCGGCTCTGCGGCCTGACCGTCGGCACCGCGGCGGGCACCACGTTCGAGGTGACGCTGGAGAAGAACCGGCACCGGTGCGCCGAGGCCGGCAGGAAGGCGTACGACGTGAAGACGTACTCCGACGCCTCAGCGGTCTGGACCTCGCTCCAGCAGGGGCGTACGGACGTGGTGATGTCGACCATCAACGGACTGCGGTACGCCGTGCGGCAGCAGGAGGGTGTGCGCTTCCTCAACGAGTTCAAGCGGCTCGACGTCGGCTTCGCCTTCAAGAAGGGCACCCCGCTGGCGCCCGCCTTCCAGGCCGCCGTCAACCACCTCAAGGCGGACGGTACCTACGACCGGATCCTGAAGAAGTGGGGCATCTCCGCGTCCGCGGTCGAGACCTCGCAGATCTCGCCGCCGGAGATCAAGTGACGCCGAGTCGGTACCGGCGGCCGCGGACGGGGTTCCGGGCGCCGGGTCAGCAGCTGCAGTCGCATCCGCAGCAGTCGCAGCCGTCACAGCAGTCCCCGCAATTGCTGCAGCAGTCGCAGGCATCGCAGCAGTCCCCGCAGTCGCACTGGCTGCACAGTCCCTCGCGCCGCTGACGGCTCCACGGGTCATCGAAGGTGCCGCAGCACATCTGGCAGGTACAGGCGAGGCCCGCCCACACCAGGCACCCCATGACGAGCCCCCGCCGGTCGCGCGGCGGCTCCGGCGGCGGGCCGAAGGGGCCGGACGGGCCCGTGGGGGCGTACGGATTGCCCGGGGGCGGTCCGAAGGCCCCTGCGGGCCGCACTCCTGACGGGTGGCCGGCTCCGGCCATCGTCCCGCCTCCCGGCGGATGGGACCCCTCGGTCAGCAGCCCACCGCCCTGATGGGAACAGACGTCCGTGGCGAACGCCCGGTCCACCGAGCGCCGCAGTTCGTGCGCCAGCAGCACGTGGGCGAGCTTGGCGTCGGCGAATTCCGCGTCGCGCAGCGCCATCCGTACGCCGCGCAGCGCGTCGTCGCACAGCCTGCGGGCCTCGGCGCGCGAGGTGCCGGTCGCCGTGAGGGGGTTCCAGGCGCCCGACGCTGCGTCAGCTTCCTGGTCCTCCACGGCATCCAGCAGATGCGCGAGGCGGCCGAAGAGCCGCCCGGCCTCCGCGAGCGGCTCCGCGTTCTGCGGCTTGCCCGCGAGTACGGCGGTGTGCGCGAAGGCCGCCGCGGTGGCGGTCTCGGTGGGCTCGGTGACCGTCAGCAGCGGGGTACCGGGCCCCGCGAGCAGCTCGATGCCGGTCTGCCGGTCGACGGCGTCGACGAGCAGCGCGGTGTCGAAGCCGAGCTGCGCGCCGGTGCGCGCCCCGGCCCGGTCCCAGCCCGCGGCCACCCGGCGCGCGGCAGCGGCCACCGGGCGGCGCGCCAACAGGCCGTCCCGGTCGGCCACGTGGTCGCGCACCTTGGCGGAGGCCAGCACCAGCGAGACGGCCGCCGCGAGCCTGGCGCCCTCGCCGCGTGCGACCGGGGCGGTGCGCATGGCGCGCAGGGGGCAGGGACCGGCCGTGCGCCGCTGTCCGGGGGTGCGCTCGGTCTGAGCCTCCGTCAGGACCGAGACGATCAGACCGTCATAGTTCGTGACGATCCGGGCGAACTGTCCGTGATCGGAGCGAAGTGCCAGACAGAGCCCGCAGAGATGGGCCATCCACTCGGCCTTGAGCCCCTCCGACAAGCGATGAGTGCAGGGCCTGACGATTCCGAACACGGCCATCCCCCGGGAGTCGTTCAGCTGTGCGCGACGCTCGGGCGCCTGCGCGACGTGCATCGTATCGAGTGACCCGTTCACCCGTACGTCCCCCATGTCACCCGTACGGACCGGAGGAGCATATTTTCTTATCTCCAGGGCCCTTATGCAGGAGGAACCTTGACGAATCGCCACATCTTCTGCACCAGTACCGTCACGAATGCCCTGCGCGCCGCCTATCCCCTTGGCGCACGATCCGCATCATGGACGACCATAGGGATACGAAAGACATGCGGAACGCCAAGGAACCACGGTGAGAGGAGGCGTCCATGGGATCGGTGCGCAAGGCGAGCGCCTGGCTGGGCCTCGTAGAGGACAACGACGAGCGGTACTACGACGACGACGAGTACGCCGAGGGTGCACGGACCGGGACCGGTCAGGCCTGGGTGACCGATCCGCGGGTGCGGGTGGCCACGGAGGCGGCCGAGGAGACGGGGCGACGGATCGCGACCGTGACCCCGGACAGCTTCCGGGACGCCCGGGCCATCGGAGAGCTCTTCCGGGACGGCGTCCCGGTGATCATGAACCTCACGTCCATGGACTCCGCCGACGCCAAGCGCGTGGTGGACTTCGCCGCGGGACTGATCTTCGGACTGCGCGGGTCGATCGAGCGCGTGGCCACCCGGGTCTTCCTGCTGAGCCCCGCCGACACCCAGGTCGTCACCGGCGAAGCCGTCGGCCGGCCGGCCGACGGCTTCTTCAACCAGAGCTGAGCGGGGCGCTCACGGCGGTCCGGTCGCGGTCCCGGTGTCTACCGGAACGCGTCCAGGCCGGTGAGCGCCTTGCCCAGCACCAGCTGGTGCATCTCCACGGTTCCCTCGTAGGTGAGCACCGACTCCAGATTCGTCGCGTGACGCATCACCGGATACTCCAGCGAGATGCCGTTGGCGCCGAGGACCGTGCGCGAGGTGCGGCAGATCTCGATGGCCTCCCGCACGTTGTTCAGCTTTCCGAAACTGACCTGCTCCGGACGGAGCCTGCCCGCGTCCATCCGACGGCCGAGGTGGTGGGCGAGCAGGATGCCCTTGTGCAGTTCGACGGCCATGTCGGCGAGCTTGGCCTGGGTGAGCTGGAAGCCGCCGATCGGCCTCCCGAACTGCTCACGTGTCCTCGCGTAGTCGACGGCCGCCTCGAAGCTGGAGCGGGCGGCGCCCATCGCGCCCCAGACGATGCCGTAGCGGGCATGGCTGAGACAGCTGAGCGGGCCGCGCAGCCCGGTGACTCCCGGCAGCACGGCGTCGGCCGGCAGCCGCACGTCGTCGAGGATCAGCTCGCTGGTGACCGAGGCGCGCAGGGACCACTTGTGCCTGATCTCCGGCGCGGAGAAGCCCGGGGCGTCGGTGGGCACGACGAATCCGCGGATGCCGCCGCCCGCGGTGCCCTCGTCGGTCTGCGCCCAGACCACGGCGACCCCGGCGACCGAGCCGTTGGTGATCCACATCTTGCGGCCGCTGAGGACCCAGTCCCCGCCGTCGCGCTTGGCATACGTCCGCATGCCGGCCGGGTCGGAACCGTGGTCCGGTTCGGTGAGCCCGAAGCAGCCGATGATCTCGCCGGCCGCCATGCCGGGCAGCCACTGCCGCTTCTGCTCCTCCGAACCGAACCGGTGGATGGCGTACATGGCGAGTGAGCCCTGCACGGAGACGAGCGAGCGGATCCCGGAGTCGGCGGCCTCCAGCTCCAGGCAGGCCAGCCCGTACTGGACCGCGGTGGCTCCCGCGCATCCGTAGCCCTCCAGGGACATGCCCAGGGCCCCGAGCGATCCGAGCTCGCGGGCCAGCTCGCGGATGCCGGGCAGCTCACCGTTCTCGTACCACTCGGCGATGTGCGGCAGGACCCGGTCGGCGGCCCAGACCCGGACGGTGTCGCGGATCGCGAGATCCTCGTCGCCCAGGAGATCGTCGATGCCGATCGGGTCGCGGGGGTCGAAGGGCGGGAGTTTCGAGGACGGAGCGGTGGACATGAGGGGGTGCCTCCGGCGGCTCGCACGGTACCGATGTCGGTGGGGAACGCCGAAAACTAGCAGTGTTAGTTGCGGCGTCCTGCCGACGTTACGACTCAGTGTGCCGCGCGTCCAGAGCCCGTCGCCTCGGCCGGCGCGCGCCGCGCGGGCAGCCGGAGCAGCACCTCGGGCCGCTCCCGGTCCGGCACCTCGTGCGGGTGCGGAGACTCGTGGTGGCCGAGCGCCTCCCGGGGGCCGGGCAGCTCCTCGCCGTCCATGGATTCCCGGGGCTCGCAGAGCGGCGGCGGGCACTCCATCGCGCGGGGCAGCTTCAGCGCCGCGAGGGCCCCGAGAAGCAGCAGACCCGCGCTGACCAGCAAGGTGATGTGCAGCCCGCCGACGAAGGCGTCCCGGGCGGTGGAACGCAGTACGGCGCCGAGCGGACCGCCCAGCTGCGCGGCGACCTGGTAGGCCTCACCGAGCGAGTGCGCCGCGGCGGCGCCGGCGGCGGCGGGGACCCCTTCGTCGGGGAGCTTGGCCAGGCCGGGGGTGTACGCGGCGTTCATCACGCTGCCGAGCAGGGCGATGCCCATGCCGGCGCCCAGCTGGTAGGAGGTCTCGCCTATCGCGGCGGCCCCGCCGGCCCGGTCGGCGGGCGCCTCGCTGAGCATGGACTCGTACGCGCCGAAGAGCGTGGACTGCAGGCCGAAGCCCAGCAGGACGAAGGACACGGTCAGCAGGCCGGGCCGGTCGTGCTGGCCCATCGCGGTCAGCATCAGCACCGCGGCGGCCGTCAGGACGAAACCCCAGCCGACCATCCGGCGCGGCCCGATCCGGCGCAGGGTGTACGAGCCGCTGGCACCCGCGGCCATCGCCGCGAAGGTGAGCGGCAGCAGTCGCAACCCGGTCTCCAGCGGGCTGAGGTCCAGGACCAGCTGGAGGTACTGGACGGCGATCAGCTCCAGGCCGACCAGAGCGAGCATGGCGAGGACGATGCAGCCCACCGCGGTGGTGAAGGCGGGCCTGGCGAACATCCCGATGTCGATCAGCGGATGCGTCCGGCGCTTCTGCCGGCGGACGAACGCGGCCAGCAGCACGATGCCGGCCAGCAGCGGCACGAGCGTGCCCGGGCCGACCAGTCCCTCGCCGGTCCCCGCCCGCTTCACCCCGAGGACGACACCGAGGACACCGGCGGCGGCCATCAGCGCGCCGAGCACGTCCCAGGGGCCGTCGTCGCTGCCCCGGGACTCCGGGAGCAGCAGCCGGCCGAGCGGCAGGATCAGGGCCATCAGCGGGATGTTGATGAGGAAGACCGAGCCCCACCAGAAGTGTTCGACGAGGAAGCCGCCGATGACCGGGCCGGTGGCGGCGCCGACGGCGGCGACGGCCGACCACACGCCGATGGCCACGGCCCGCTCGCGGCGGTCGGGAAAGACCTGCCGGAGGATAGACAGGGTGGCCGGCATGATCATCGCGCCGCCGACACCGAGCAGGGCCCGGGCCGCTATGAGCACGCCCGCGCTGTCGGCCATGGCGGCGACGGCGGAGGCGACCCCGAAGAGCGCGTAGCCGAGCAGCAGGATGCGCCGGCGTCCGACGCGGTCGCCGAGCGTGCCGAAGAGGATCAGCAGGGACGCGCAGACCAGCGGATAGACGTCGACGATCCAGAGCAGGCCGACGGCGCTGGGCCGCAGGTCCTCGGTGACGGCGGGGACCGCGACATGCAGCACGGTCGCGTCGAGCGCCACGAGCAGCAGGCTGAGGCAGAGGACGACCAGGACGACCCATCGATTGGCACCGTCGGCGGCTTCGCGCAGACGGATTCGGGCTGTGGTCGTCCCGGACATGCATCTACCTCCCAAAAGGTCCCTCGCGCTCGGCAGGCCCCCCGGGGATTCAGCGTCCGCTGTCCCTCCGGGCCCGGCATCGACGGGCGAGTGATCCGTCAGCGTACGCGAGTTCGACAGGGCCACACGTGGCCCATCTCATACCGGCCGCCGCCGTCGAGTGTGGCGTACGCCACTCCGGATGCCCGACCCGCCCCCCACCGGGACACCGCACCGACCTGCGGCAACCGGCCCTCCCGCCGCAGGAGCCAGGGGCTCCGGGAGGCCGCGGGGGCCTCCGGCGCGCGCCGCCCGAAGGCGTCCAGTAACCGGACCGACACCGTCCGTTCCCTCTCACGGGCACCGGGGACTAATGCTCCCGGGCACCTGGATCACCTTTCCGTTCCTCACCGAATATGTTTACGGAAGCGTCCGCCGAATGAATGGATCGAAAGGAATTCCGGACTGCCGGAAACTCAGAAAATCGGCTCACGCTGAGACATAGTCCACATCACATCGTCATCACAAAGCGGCCGGATCGACCGGCTCACCCACTCACTCGCTGTAACGTCGATTGGGTGCGTACCGACATCTTTGCCCGTCTGGACCGGGAGCCGGAACCGCCGAAGATAGAGACACCGCGGATGAGCCCCCACCGCATCGCTCTCTTCGGCGGGACGTTGGCGTTCTATCTGGCCATCGTCATTGCCGTGCTCATGTCGTCCTGGCTGGTGGCCCTGGACTGGAAGGTCATGCTCTTCCGGCCGTACGAGCAGTGGCCCGGAATCCACGCCTTCCTCGACTACTACGTCGTCCTCGGCCAGCGCGGACCGACGGCGGTCATGGTCGCCTGCTGGCTGGGCTGGCGCTCCTGGCGGCAGCACACCCTGCGGCCCCTGCTGACGCTGGGCGCCTCACTCCTGCTGCTCAACGTGACGGTGGGTGCGGTCAAGATCGGCCTCGGCCGGCTCGGCCCGCACTACGCGACGCAGATCGGATCGGCGGAGCTCTTCGCCGGCGGCGATATATTTCCCTCGGGCCACACCGCCAACGCCGTCGTGACCTGGGGAATCCTCGCCTATCTGGCCGCCACGCCCCGGGCCAGGCGCTATCTGTCGGCCATGTCCGCGATCGTCTCGCTCGGGGTCGGCCTGACGACGGTCTACCTCGGTACGCACTGGCTCAGCGACGTGGTGCTCGGATGGGCGGCGGGGCTGCTGATCCTCCTGGGCCTGCCCTGGGTCGAACCCCTGATCACCCGGGCCGAGAACTGGATCTTCGCGGCCCGTGAATGGCTCAGCGCCCGCGGCAGGACCGCGGCACCGGCACCCGCTCCGGCCACCGCTCCCCGGCCGGCGACGGCCGGGCTGCCGGCCCCGGGCGACGCGGTGCAGGGCGCCGCCCGCGAACCGGCCGGCAACGGCGGGCACCAGACGACGGTGGTCACGGCCACCGGCGGCCGCCCCCGTGCGCACACCGCCCCGCCCGCACACCCGGGCCACACCGCGCGCTCCGAGCGGACCCCGGTCACTCCGGCCGGCAGTCGCCGGCCGCCGCACACGGAGCGCTCGCCCCGCGGCGGCGCGGCCCCCGCCCGGCCGGTGGCGGGCGGCTGACCTCGCAGAACCCGGGCCTGATACGCGCCACGCCCGTGCATGACGGAAGGCCCCGACTCCGGTCGGGGCCTTCCGTCATGCACGGGGCCGGGCGGCCCTCACACGGCATCGGGCCCTCAGCCGGTCCAGCAGCGCCTGACGACGCCCGCCTCGACCTCGAAGTTGATCCGGCCGCTCTGGAACTCCATGGTGATCACGGTGCCCGGCGGCAGGGCTCTGACCGTGGCCCAGCCGCGCTCCCGGGCCCGCCGTTCGGCGGCGTCGGAGTCGAGGCCCACATAGGCGCCGGGGGTGTCGTCGGGCTGGGCGGAGGGAGTCGGTACGGGTGCCATGCCTCTCACCGTAGGCGGCTGCCGACCGCGACGGAAGCCGGGGAGCCCGCGGTCACACCGCATCCTCACGTACCCCGCCGGTCACACTTGTGTCACAGGATCACTACACGTGTTCCCCGTGAGGTCATTCGTTCGGACGCACGATTCCGCATCGAACGCACAGTAATCACACAGGGCGGAAAACGATCACCGAAGCGGTTCGAAAGAGTACGGAAAACGGACGGAATAACGACTGCCGAGTGGCGCTGATTCCCTGCCGGAGTGGCCATCCGTAAAGGACCGCACCACCAGGAATTCACCCTTCCTTATCGCGCCCTTATACCGAGCCGACGATATCCACACCATCCCACCACGGCCCCGCCGCGCCCTCCTTCTGCCCGTATGACGGACACCGGGGCCATCCGGATTACGGTCGCGCACGCCCTGCCGGGAGCCGCGCCGAGCACCTCGGCCGCGAGCGGCCGGCGGTTCCCGTGCTCCGCCGCCCAGGCCCGCCCGGGCGCGGCCGGCACCTCTGGGCCGGGTGACTCACCTGCGTACGACACCTTTCCTTCATGTCTGCGTTTGCCCTGGTATCACCCATTCGAACATGCGGCACGGTCCGATCCCGTTCCCCTTCCCGCGTGACCCCGGCAGCGGCTCACCCGTTGTCTCCTTCATGAGCCGGGAACCGCCCGGCGCACGTACCGAGTCCGAGGAGCCACCCGTGCCGCGCATGCTCGACGTCAGCGAGGACGTACGCGCCGAGATCGGCGACGCCGAAGCCGACCGGCTGCTCGTCGGCGACAACGCCCCCGGCAGTTACGACTGCACCTCCTGCCGCACCCCCGGCGACTCCGAGCAGGAGCGCACCAGCACGGTGCTGTTCGTGGGCGACGAGACCGCCGTCCTGGCCTTCGCCCACGCGAGCTGCATCCCGTCGCAGGTGGTCCAGGTCGCCGAGGAGCAGCTCCAGGGGGCCGTACGCAGCATCACCGGCAGCGAGCAGGAGGCCCCGCAGCGCCTGACGCCCGAGCAGGCGGTACTCGGGATCACCAGCGGCCTCGTCCTGATCGACGACGAGCTCCACCCCGCCCTGGTCGTCGAGCCGACCGGTGCCATCGCCCGCCCGGGCACCGACGGCAGCGCCGGTGACGAGTTCCTCTCGCTGCTGCTGGAGCAGGGGTTCCGCCCGGTCCACCGGATGGACCAGGTCCCCGAGGTCCTGCACGGCTGGTCGATCCTGCTCGCCATGGGGCAGCTGCACGCGGTCCTCCAGCCGGGCACGGGCGGCGGGGCTCCGGTGGCCTGGTGGCAGGCGCACGCACCCCTTCAGGTCACCGAGGGCTGGCGGACCGCGGCCAACAAGTCGCAGACCGTTCTGGTCTACGCGGCCCCAGCCGGTTCGATCGGCCAGCAGCCCCGCGAGGACCTGCTGCGCGACGCCCTGGAGAGGGCCGCGGCCCGCGGACTGCTCGTCGCGGCCGCGATGCCGCTGGCCGGGACCTGATCATGACCGCGCACCCCGCGCGTCTGCGGCGAACTGCGATTTCTCCCGCGGGCCCGCATCCGACGGACGGCGGGGTCGTTGGCACATACGTGCACTCATACGACCCCTCCCACCAGCGTCCGAGTCCGATCCCTTCCATGCGTCCCGCGCAGGACCCATCGGGCGGCCCGTCCCACACGCCGATCTACGACGCGCTGTACTCCGAGTTCCGCAGGTCGTTCAGGGCGTTGCCGGGCGATCGGAGCGGCGAGGAGGGTCTGGGGCTGCCGGCCTTCGGTTCCGGGTTCTTCGGCTCCCGCGCCCCGCTGAGCGGCCACTCCGGGCACGGTGGAGCGGGGAGTACCGCCACTGGTACCGGCGGACAGGGCGGCGGTCCGAGCAGCCACACGGGGAGCCTCGGCTCGTGGCAGCGGGTCGGACGGCATGCGGGCGGGGGACGGCCGGCTGCGGCGCTGCCGCCGGGCTCACGGGGAGCCTGACCCGTACGACAGAGCCCCGGACCACTCGTTCGACGAGTGGTCCGGGGCTCTGTCGTGTGCTCAGGGGCCCTCCGGGGCCCTTGAGGGCCTCGGAGGGCCTCAAGGGCCTAGGCGGGCGGGGATGGAGGCCCCGGGGTGCCTGGCGCGGGCGCAGGGCGGCGCCGGGCGCCCGCCTCGGCCTCCTACTTGTTGCGGCCGCGCTTCTCGCGGACCCGCACCGAGATGTGGATCGGCGTGCCCTCGAAGCCGAACTCCTCACGCAGCCGACGCTCGACGAACCGACGGTAACCGTGCTCCAGGAAGCCGGAGGCGAAGAGCACGAAGCGCGGCGGCGTGGTGCCCGCCTGGGTGCCGAACAGGATGCGGGGCTGCTTGCCACCGCGGATCGGGTGCGGGTGGGAGGCGACGATCTCGCCGAGGAAGGCGTTCAGCCGGCCGGTGGGAACGCGGGTCTCCCAGCCGGCGAGCGCGGTCTCGATCGCCGGGACCAGCTTCTCCATGTGACGGCCGGTGAGGGCCGAGACGTTGACCCGCGGGGCCCACGCGACCTGCGCGAGCTCCGTCTCGATCTCGCGCTCCAGGTAGTAGCGGCGCTCCTCGTCGAGGGTGTCCCACTTGTTGAAGGCGACGACGATCGCGCGCCCGGCCTCGACGGCCATGGTGACGATGCGCTGGTCCTGGACACTGATCGACTCGCTGGAATCGATCAGGATCACGGCGACCTCCGCCTTCTCCACGGCGGCCGCGGTACGCAGCGAGGCGTAGTAGTCCGCGCCCTCCTGGAGGTGGACCCGGCGCCGGATACCCGCCGTGTCGATGAACTTCCAGGTGATGCCACCGAGGGTGATCAGCTCGTCGACCGGGTCACGGGTGGTGCCGGCCAGCTCGTTGACGACGACGCGGTCCTCGTTGGCCACCTTGTTCAGCAGCGAGGACTTGCCGACGTTCGGACGGCCGATCAGGGCGATGCGGCGCGGGCCGCCGACCGCCGTGCCGAACGACTGGGCCGGGGCCTCGGGGAGCGCCTCCAGCACGGCGTCCAGCATGTCGCCGGTGCCGCGGCCGTGCAGCGAGGAGACCGGGTGCGGCTGGCCGAGGCCGAGCGACCAGAGCGCGGTGGCGTCCGCCTCGCCGCTCTGTCCGTCGACCTTGTTGGCGCAGAGCACGACGGGCTTGCCGGAACGGCGCAGCAGCTTGACGACGGCCTCGTCGGTGTCGGTGGCGCCGACCGTCGAGTCGACCACGAAGACGACCGCGTCGGCCATCTCGATCGCGTACTCGGCCTGGGCGGCGACGGAGGCGTCCAGCCCGAGGACGTCCTGCTCCCAGCCACCGGTGTCGACGACCTTGAAGCGGCGGCCCGCCCATTCGGCCTCGTAGCTGACGCGGTCACGGGTGACGCCGGGCTTGTCCTGGACCACGGCCTCACGACGGCCGATGATCCGGTTCACCAGCGTCGACTTGCCGACGTTGGGGCGGCCGACGATGGCGAGCGCGGGCAGCGGGCCGTGACCGGCCTCACCGATGGCACCCTCGACGTCCTCGGGGTCGAACCCCTCCTGCGCGGCGAGCTCCATGAACTCCGCGTACTCGGCATCGCCAAGCGCTCCGTGCTCGTGGTCCGAGCCGCCGGAGTGAATCTGGTCGTTCATGAAGTCCGTTCCTCTTTGCATCATCGATGGACCGCGCAGCACGCGGTCCACTACTCACGTCTTACTCGGTGCGCCCGGTGAGGCGCCTGGCCTGCTCCAGGTGGCCGGTCAGCCGTCCCTGGATGCGCACCGTCGCCTCGTCCAGCGCCTTGCGCGTCCGCAGGCCGCTGCGGCCCGCCTGTCGCCCGCCGCCACCCGTATACGAGCTTCGCACGCCCTCTTGCGCGGCGAACGCCTCGCCGAAGACGACATCGACACGGCTGCGCAACGGCGGCAGTGCCGATATCAACCGTCCGCGGCGCTCGGTGCTTCCCAGGACGGCCACGGGCACGATCGGCGCCCCGCTGCGTACCGCGAAATACGCCAGTCCGGCGCGCAGCGAGGCGAAGTCTCCTTCGCCCCTGGTGCCCTCGGGGAAGATCCCGAGCACCCCGCCGTCCTCCAGCACGCCGAGGGCGTGGGTGATGGCGGTGCGGTCGGCGATCGAACGGTCCACCTTCAGCTGACCGATTCCGCGCAGGAACGGGTCCAGAGGGCCGACGAACGCCTCTTTCTTGATCAGGAAGTGCACGGGCCGGGGCGCGGTGCCCATCAGCATCGGCCCGTCGATGTTGTGCGAGTGGTTCACCGCGAGTATGACGGGTCCGGAGGCGGGAACCCGCCAGGCGCCGAGTACGCGGGGCTTGAAGAGCCCGTACATCAGCCCGATCCCGATGCCGCGTCCGACCGCCGCTCCGCGCAGCGTGGGCGCGCTCGTGGCAGGGGTCACTTGGCGGCCTGCTTCTCCCCGACGAGGGTCACGACGCACTCGATGACCTGCTGGAGGGTCAGCTCGGTGGTGTCCACCTCGACCGCGTCGCCCGCCTTGGCGAGCGGCGAGGTCTTGCGGCCGGAGTCGGCCGCGTCCCGCTTGATCAGCGCCTCCTTGGTGGCGGCCAGGTCGGAGCCCTTGACCTCGCCGCTGCGACGGGCCGCGCGGGCCTCCGGGGACGCGGTAAGGAAGATCTTGATGTCGGCGTCGGGCAGCACGGTGGTGCCGATGTCGCGGCCCTCGACGACGATGCCCTTCTCCGCTCCGGCGGCGATGGTGCGCTGGAGCTCGGTGATGCGGGCGCGCACCTCGGGGACGGCGCTGACGGCGCTGACCTTGGAGGTGACCTCCTGCGTACGGATCGGGCCGGAGGCGTCCTCGCCGTCGACGGTGATCGTCGGGCCGGTGGGGTCGGTGCCGGAGACGATGACCGGCTTGGCGGCCGCGGTGGCCACCTCCGCCGCGTCCTGCACGTCGATGCCGTTGTTCAGCATCCACCAGGTGATCGCCCGGTACTGGGCACCGGTGTCCAGGTAGCTGAGGCCGAGCTGGGCGGCGACGGCCTTGGACGTGCTGGACTTGCCGGTTCCGGAGGGGCCGTCGATGGCGACGATCACTGCGGCCGGGGCGGTCCGGGCGGCGGTGCTTACGGTTTCCACGGTGGTGGACACCTTCCTGGTACACGGGGCGGGCGGGACGGGACGCGTGAACCCGCCCCGCACAAGGTTACCGAGTGCCGGGGCGGGCCCGACCACCCCTGTGGAAAAGTGCCTCCCGGCCCGGTGCCCCAAGGGCCCGGGAGGCGGGCCGCCGCTGCGGCTACTGCCGGATCGACCAGCCCCGCTCGCGCAGGGCGGCGCCGAGTGCCGGGGCGGCGCTCGGTTCGACCATCAGCTGGACGAGGCCCGCCTGCTGCCCCGTGGCGTGCTCGATCCGGACGTCCTCGACGTTGACCCCGGCCCGGCCCGCGTCCGCGAAGATCCCGGCCAGTTCGCCGGGGCGGTCGCTGATGAGGACGGCCACGACCTCGTACGAGGCGGGGGCGGCCCCGTGCTTGCCGGGCACCCTGACCCGGCCCGCGTTGCCGCGGCGCAGGACGTCCTGGATGCCATCGGTGCCCGCGCGCCGCTTGTCCTCGTCGGCGGACTGCAGCCCGCGCAGCGCGGTGACGGTCTCCTCCAGATCGGCGGCGACCCCGGCCAGCACATCGGCGACGGGGCCGGGGTTGGCGGACAGGATCTCCACCCACATCCGGGGGTCGGAGGCCGCGATCCGCGTGACGTCCCTGATGCCCTGGCCGCACAGGCGCACCGCGGTCTCGTCGGCCTCCTCCAGTCGGGCGGCGACCATGGACGAGATCAGCTGCGGGGTGTGGGAGACGAGGGCGACGGCCCGGTCGTGGGCGTCGGCGTCCATGACGACCGGAACGGCGCGGCAGAGCGCGACCAGCTCCAGCGCGAGGTTGAGGACCTCGGTATCGGTGTCACGCGTGGGCGTGAGGACCCAGGGCCGGCCCTCGAAGAGGTCGGCGGTGGCGGCGAGCGGGCCGGAGCGCTCCTTGCCGGCCATCGGGTGCGTACCGATGTACGGGGTGAGGTCGACGCCGAGCGCCTCCAGCTCGCGGCGCGGTCCGCCCTTCACGCTCGCCACGTCGAGGTAGCCGCGGGCGACGCCGCTGCCGATGGCGGTGGCGAGCACGGTCGCGGTGTGGGCCGGCGGCACGGCGACGATCGCCAGGTCGACGCGGCCCTCGGGCTGCTCGTCCGTACCGGCTCCGAGGGCGGCCGCCGTACGCGCCGACTCCGGGTCGTGGTCGACGAGGTGGACCTTGATGCCGCGCCCGGCGAGGGCGAGGGCCGCGGAGGTGCCGACGAGGCCCGTTCCGATGACGACGGCGGTTCTCACTGGGCGATGTCCTTGCGGAGGGAGGCGGTGGCGCCGAGGTAGACGTGGGCGATCTCGGCCTTGGCGAGGTACGTCTCGACATGGGCGAGGATCCGTACCACCCGGGGCATGGCCCCTTCGACGTCCAGTTCCTGGGCGCAGATCAGCGGTACGTCGACGATACCGATGCCGCGTGCCGCGGCGGCCGGGAAGTCGCAGTGCAGATCGGGTGTCGCCGTGAACCAGATGCTGATCAGGTCGTCCGCGACCAGGCTGTTGCGCTCCAGGACGGTGGTGAGCAGCGCCCCGACCTGCTCGTCCATGTGTCCGGCCTCGTCCCGCTCAAGCTGGACGGCTCCACGGACCGCTCGTACCGCCACGTCGTGCTCCTTGCCTGTTCCTGCCGCGTCTGCGCTTGCGTTTCAGCCTAAGGGGGCGAAGGCGCCCCGCGCCGGGCCGCCCTGTCCGTGAGACGCGGCAGCGGCACGGGCCGGGCGGGGGCGCGTACCCTCCCCGCATGATCTCCCCCGGCGACGCGTCCCTGGTCCGCGACCACACGGTCTACTCCTGCGTGATGGGTTCGCGCGCCTTCGGGCTCGCGACGGAGGGCAGCGACACGGACCGGCGCGGGGTGTTCCTCGCCCCGACCGCGTTGTTCTGGCGGTTCGACAAGCCTCCGACGCATGTCGACGGGCCGGCCGACGAGCAGTTCTCCTGGGAGCTGGAGCGGTTCTGCGCACTGGCGCTGCGGGCCAATCCCAATGTGCTGGAGTGCCTGCACTCGCCCCTGGTGGAGCGGATCGACGCGACGGGCCGTGAGCTCCTCTCCCTGCGCGAGGCGTTCCTGTCCCGGCAGGCCCACCAGACCTTCGTCCGGTATGCGCTGGGTCAGCGCCGGAAGCTGGAGGCGGACGTCCGGAGCCACGGGGCGCCGCGCTGGAAGCACGCGATGCACCTGCTGCGGCTGCTGGCGAGCTGCCGGGACCTGCTGCGTACGGGAGAGCTCACGATCGACGTGGGCGAGGCCCGGGACGGGCTGCTGGAGGTCAGGCGGGGCGAGGTGGCCTGGGCGGAGGTGGAGCGGCGGATGACGCGGCTGTCCGAGGAGAGCGACGAGGCGGCCGCCGTCTCCCCGCTGCCGGAGAGGCCGGACCGGGCGCGGATCGAGGACTTCCTGGTCCGCGCCCGGCGTGCGTCGGCCCTGGCCGGCCCGCCGGCCGCGGACGGTTCAGCCGGCTGAGGGCGGGGCGAGGCGCGCCCGCACCACCAGTTCGTGCAGTGCGTCGAATGCGCTCGCCCCGTCCGGAAGCCCCGAGTCCGCCTGTGCCCCGTCGAGCACCCCGTGCAGCGACTCGACGTCCCTGGCCGCCGCCACGGCGTCCACCCCGTCCGCTCCCCCGTGTTCGGCCGCGGCCTTGGCCTCGATCAGGCCGGGGAGGTACGACGGCGTCGGCACCCGGCCGAGCAGGGTCGGCAGATGGGCGAGCACCTCGCCGCTGCGCATCAGATGGATGCCGGTGAGCAGCGCCCGGAAGGTGTACAGGAGCGGTTTCAGTTCGCCGGTCCTCTCGAAGAGCCGCCACTGGGTGCGGGCGAATCCGCGGTAGTGGTGGGCGTGGTTGCGGGTGAGGACGGCCGGGGCGAGGGCCACCAGTTCGGCGTGCAGGGCGGTCGTGTGCACGACCAGCGGCGACAGCAGCTGCTCCAGCACGTAGCCGTTCGGCTTCAGCATCAGCCGGACGAACTTGCGCAGGTCGTGGGTGACCAGGTCCATCTCCACCCCGTCGTCGCCGTCCCACATCCGCGAGCGGGTCTCCTCGGGCTCACGCAGCCCCACCAGGTCCTCGGCGGGCAGGACGTGGACCCCCCGCAGGTCCACGTCCGAGTCCCGGGAGGGGAACCCGTACAGATGCGCCCCGGAGACCGTGGCGAACAGCAGCGGGTGGCGTTCCCCGGCGAGGACCGGGCCGAGGTCGGTGACCGGCAGCCCGGCCGCCTGGAGGAGTGCGGTGTTCGTGAGCATGGCTCAAGCGTCCCAGAGCGCCCCCAGGGACAGCAGGTCGCTCCGGTACTCGATCCGCTCCGACCACTCCTTGGGCCAGGCCGCCGAGCCCAGGTGCGCCCCGGCCAGCGCGCCGGTCAGACAGCCGAGCGAGTCCGAGTCGCCCCGGGTGCAGGCGGCGCGGCGCAGAGCGGTGACGGGTTCCTCGGGGAAGAGCAGGAAGCAGTGCAGGGCCGTGGCGATGGCGTCCTCGGCCGTCCAGCCGTCTCCGGTGCTCTCGCAGGGGTCGGTCTCCGGGGACGGGTGGCGCAGGGCGTCCTGGACCCGGGCCAGGGCGGTGAGGCACTCGTCCCAGCCGCGCTGGATGTACAGCTCCGGGGAGGAGTCGCCCGCGTGGCGCCAGAGGTCGCCGAGCCAGCGGGTGAGGTAGCGGTTGCTGTTCTCGTACGCGTAGCTGCGCAACTGGCCGATCAGGCCCATCGGCTCAGCGCCCTGGGCCAGCAGGTACACCGCGCGGGCCGTCAGGTCGGACGCGGCGAGCGCGGTCGGGTGTCCGTGGGTGAGGGCCGCCTGGAGCTGGGCGGCCCCGGCGCGCTGTTCCTCGCTCAGTCCGGGGACGAGTCCGACGGGCGCGACGCGCATGTTGGCGCCGCAGCCCTTGGAACCGGTCTGGCTGGCCTCCTGCCAGAGGCGGTCGCTGTCGAGCAGACGGCAGGCGGTCATGCAGGTGCGGCCGGGGGCTCGGTTGTTGTCGGGCGAGTGGTACCAGTCGACGAACTCCTCGCGCACCGGCCGCGCCAGGCGCAGCGGGGTGAGCAGTCCGCGGTCCATGGCGGTGCGGATCCCGCGGCCGAGGGCCAGGGTCATCTGGGTGTCGTCGGTGACGATCGCCGGCTTCGGCAGCCGCATCTGGCGCCACGGCCCGCACTTGGCGAGGATCGCCGGCACGTTGTTGAACTCGGTGGGGAAGCCCAGTGCGTCGCCGAGCGCGAGCCCGGTGAGCGCGCCGGTGGCGGCCTGTTTGGTGAGGGTCCTGGTCACGGTCATGTGCTTCTTCCTTCCGGTCGCAGCAGAGGAGGATGCAGGGCGGTGGCGGCACCCGCCCGGTGGAGGGCGGCCGGTTTTCCCCGTCCTCCGGTGCGGCGCGGCGGTCCTTCCACGGCCTGGACGAAGCCGGGTGTGGCGAGGACCTTGCGCCGGAAGTTGGGCCGGTCCAGCTCGACGCCCCAGACCGTCTCGTACACCTGCTGGAGCTCTCCCAGGGTGAACTCGGGCGGGCAGAACGCGGTGGCCAGGCAGGTGTACTCGAGTTTGGCGCCGATCCTGGCCCGGGCGTCGGCGAGGATGAGGTCGTGGTCGAAGGCGAGCGTGCCGAGCCGTCCGGCGTCCCACCACTGGGCGCCGGCCGCGTCGCCGCCGCCGCGCGGTTCGGGCAGATCGGGGACGAGGGCGGCGTAGGCGACGGACACGACCCGCATCCTCGGGTCGCGGTCCGGGTCGGTGTAGGTGCGCAGTTGCTCCAGATGGAGGGACGGGACGGTGTCCTCGGTCAGTCCGGTCTCCTCCGCCAGTTCCCTGCGGGCCGCGGTCCCCGCCGACTCGCGGGGCAGCACGAAGCCGCCGGGCAGCGCCCAGTGGCCCTTGTACGGGTCCTCGCCCCGTTCGACGAGCAGGACGTGCAGCCGGGACGCGCGGACGGTGAAGACGGCGAGGTCGACGGTGACGGCGAACGGCTCGAAGGCGTGCGGGTCGTAGCCCTCGGGCGCGGCGGCGCTCATCGTCGCTCCGGGAGGGGCGCGGCGAAGTTCCAGCCCTCGGCGAGCAGGGTGTCCACGGCCGCGACGGCGGCGGCCAGCCGTTCGGTCCTGCTGCCGGTGACTTCGGTGAACGTCCTTCCCGTACGGGTGAGTTCGGCCCGGAAGCGCTCGGTCATCCAGGGCCGCAGCTCCTCGCCGTCGCGCAGTCCGTCGTCCTCGAAGGCGACGCCCTCGTGGTCGGTGAGCAGCCACAGGTGGTGGGTGACCCGGTCGGCCGTGCGCTCGACGAGGGGGTTGCGGCCTCCGACGTACCGCTCGTGCCACACGGTCGTGGCGAAGGAGTCCGTGTCGCAGACGAGCAGCGGGGAGCCGACGCGGGCCGCGGCCTCCTCGCGGGCGTTCTGGGTCTCGGCGATGAGCGGGAAGTCGTGGGTGGTGAAGGCGACGTCCTCCCACTGGGCCTCGGGCCACCGGGCGCGCAGCGCGGCGAGCTTCCGCTCACTGAACTCACGCCCGTACTCGGCGACGTAGCCCGTGTGCGCCCAGACGCCTCCGCGCCGCCGGTAGTACGCGGCGAGGTCACGGGCCAGGGTGGTGGTGCCGGTGGACTCGGCGCCGAGGACGACGACACGCCGGGTGAGCGCCGCCCTGACCGGGGGTTCGAGGAAGTCCCAGCAGCCGGCCGGATCCGCGCGGACGGCGGTGCCGGAGACCGGGAAGAGAGTGCGGTCCGGGTCGACGCAGACGGGCTCGGCGCCGAAGCGGCGGGCCAGTTCGTCGCCGTACGTCTCCGAGGTGAAGACGGCGTCCACGGGTTCGGGCACGGCCCCGGTGAAGACGGCCATGTGGGCGTCCCAGATCGCCGGGTCGTGGAGATCCATCCGGGTGTCGTCCATGGCGCCCACCACCGTCACGTCCGGATGCACCTCGCGCATCCAGGCGACCCGGTCGGCGAGCGGCACCGACTCCACCGAGGCGGCGCAGACCAGCACGGTCAGCCGCTCGCAGCGGTCCCGGGCGGTGCGGACGAGGTGGTGGTGGCCGGCGTGCGGCGGGTAGAACTTCCCGAGCACCAGCCCGTGTGCGAAACGCTTCATGCCACGGCCTCCACGCGCTCCGGGGCGCGGACGGCGAGGTCCCGTGTCCAGTTGCGCAGGCCGATCAGGCACAGCGTCAGGAATCCGGCGTACAGCAGCGAGGTCAGATAGAGCTCCTTGTAGGCGTACAGCGGGATGTAGACCACGTCGGCGGCGATCCACAGCCACCACGACTCGACGAGCTTCCTGCACTGCCCGTACGTCGCCGCGAGCGACAGTGCGGTCGTCAGGGCGTCCCAGAAGGGCACCGTCGAATCGGTGGCCCGGTCGAGCAGAACGGTCAGCGCGAGGGTCCCCACCGCCCCTGCCGCGAGCAGCCCGGCCCATTCGGTGCGGGTGGTGCGCCGCACCGGCAGGCCGTCCGTCCCTGGTCCACCCCCGTGGGTCCAGGTCCACCAGCCGTACGCGGCAAGGGCGATGAAGACGATCTGGAGGCCCGCGTCCGCGTACAGACCGGACTGGGCGAACAGCAGGACGAAGAAGACGTTGTTGGCGATGCCGATCGGCCAGTTGGCGAGGTGCTGGCGGGCCACGAGCCAGACGCACAGCGCCCCGCTGCCGAAGCCCAGCACCTCGGTCCAGCTGACCGGGGTGTCCAGAACCGTCACCAGGGGTTGCTGCAGGGGATCGAGTACATCCGCGAGACTCACACCCGCCTCCTTAATAGTCACTCTGACTATAAAGGCGGAACGGGGGCAGCAAAAGACCCGCGGCCGGTTCCTGTTCAGCAATCGAACGGGAACCGGCCGCGGGCCGTGAGCGGTGCGGTTCCGCGGACGTCGCGGACCCGGCGGGGTGGTCTACAGACCGACCTCGCGCATCAGCATGCCCACCTCGGTGTTGGTGAGCCGGCGCAGCCAGCCCGACTTCTGGTCGCCCAGCGGGATCGGCCCGAAGGACGTGCGCACGAGCCGCTCGACGGGGAAGCCGGCCTCGGCCAGCATCCGGCGGACGATGTGCTTGCGGCCCTCGTGGAGGGTCACCTCGACGAGGTAGTTCTTGCCGGTGTTCTCGACGACACGGAAGTGGTCGGCACGGGCGTACCCGTCCTCCAGCTGGATGCCGTCCTTGAGCCGCTTGCCCAGGTCGCGCGGGAGCGGGCCCTGGATGGCGGCGAGGTAGGTCTTCTTCACGCCGTACTTCGGGTGAGTGAGACGGTGGGCCAGCTCGCCGTGGTTGGTGAGCATGATGATGCCCTCGGTCTCGGTGTCCAGCCGGCCGACGTGGAAGAGACGCGTCTCACGGTTGGTGACGTAGTCGCCGAGGCACTGGCGGCCGTCCGGGTCCTCCATGGAGGAGACGACACCGGCCGGCTTGTTCAGCGCGAAGAAGAGGTACGACTGGGTGGCGACGGTCAGGCCGTCCACCTTGATCTCGTCGTGGTGCACGTCGACCCGCATGCCCTGCTCGACGACGATCTCGCCGTTCACCTCGACGCGGGACTGCTCGATGAGCTCCTCGCACGCGCGGCGCGAGCCCATGCCGGCCCGGGCGAGGACCTTCTGCAGCCGCTCACCCTCCTGCTCGGCGCCCGGGTGGGTCTTGGGCGTCTTGATCTCGGGCTTGTCCGCGTACCTGTCGCGGTTGCGCTGCTCGATCTTGGCGTCGAGCTCGCGCGAGCGGGCCGGGGAGCCGTACGGGGCACGCCGGCCGCCGCCCCTGGAGCCGCCCGACGCCGCCTTCGGACCGCCCTTCGCGCCGCCGCGGGCGGCCTCGCCGCGGCCCTTGCGGGTACCGCCGTCGCCGCCCGGCTTGTCGTTGCCGACGTCGTAGCGGCGCTCCTCGGGGCGGGGGCGGCGGGGACGCTGGTCCTGCTTGTCGTCGCGCCCGGAGCTGGGAGTCCGGGCGTTCGGGTTGCTGTTCCTGCCCGTGCCGGCGTTGTTCCTGCTGCTCCTGCCGCCGCCGCTGCCGCCGCTCCTGGCACCGCCGCCGCTGTTGCCGCCGCTCCTGCCGCCGGCGCCGCTGCTGCCGCTGTTCCTGCCACTGCTTCGCATCAAAATTCCGTCTTGTCGTGTGCGTGAGTATCCGGGGTGTCCGGTGCGTCCGGATCGAACGACGGCACACCCTCTAGCGTCTCAGCCTCGATCGCGTCCGCCTCGGGGAGGAAGGGCGCGAGCTCCGGGAGCTCGTCCAGGCCACGCAGGCCCATTCGCTCCAGAAAGTAGTTCGTCGTCCTGTACAGGATCGCACCTGTTTCGGGTTCCGCGCCCGCTTCCTCGACCAGACCCCTCTGCAGCAGGGTCCGCATGACCCCGTCACAGTTCACGCCGCGCACCGCCGAGACCCTCGACCGGCTCACCGGCTGGCGGTACGCGACCACCGCCAGGGTCTCCAGTGCCGCCTGCGTCAGACGGGCGTGCTGCCCGTCCAGGACGAAGCCCTCGACCGCCGGCGCGTACTCCGGGCGCGTGTAGAAGCGCCAGCCGCCCGCGACGAGCCTGAGGTCGAAACCGCGGCGCTGGACGGTGTACTCGTCCGCCAGCTCCCGCAGCGCGTCGGCGACGGCCCGCCGGGGCCGCTCCAGCACCTTGGCCAGGTGCTCCTCGGTCGCGGGCTCGTCGACGACCATGAGGACGGCCTCCAGCGCGGGCTTGAGGTCGAGGTCCGCGACGGCGGAGCCGGTGACGTCCTGCTCGCTCATTCCTTCACGTCCCCCCGCTGTGCATCCTGCACGTCGTCCACGTCCTGTGCCTCCTGATCGAACTCGTCCGTCACGGTGGGCCCGGCTCCCTCTCCCCCGGCCCAGCGCACGGTGAGCTCGCCGAGCGCCTCCTCCTGGTCCAGGACGACGGCCTTCTCCCGGTAGAGCTCCAGCAGGGCGAGGAACCGCGCGACGACGGTCAGGGTGTCCGGAGCGTCCTCGGTCAGCTCCCGGAAGCTGATCTCCCCCGCCTCGCGGAGCCGCTCCACCACGATCCCGGCCTGTTCACGCACGCTGACCAGGGGGGCGTGGATGTGGTCGATGTAGACCTGCGGCCTGGGCTTGGGCTGCATCGCCTTCACGGCGAGCCGCGCGAAGCCCTCGGCCCCGATGCTGATGACGACGTCGGGCAGCAGCTGCGCGTGATGCGGCTCCAGCCCGACGGTACGGGGGAAGCGCCGGCCCTCGGATTCGAGGCGTGCGCTGAAGATCTCGGCGATGCGCTTGTACGCGCGGTACTGGAGCAGCCTCGCGAAGAGCAGGTCCCTGGCCTCCAGGAGTGCCAGGTCACCCTCGTCCTCCACCTCGGCGGCGGGCAGCAGCCGGGCGGCCTTCAGATCGAGGAGGGTCGCGGCGACGACGAGGAACTCGGTGGTCTGGTCGAGGTCCCAGTCGGGTCCCATGGCCCGGATGTGGGCCATGAACTCGTCGGTGACCTTGGACAGGGCGACCTCGGTCACATCCAGCTTGTGCTTGGAGATGAGCTGGAGCAGCAGATCGAACGGGCCCTCGAAGTTGGCCAGCCGGACGGTGAAACGCCCGTCGTCGGGGGTCGGGGCGGGGACGGAGACCGGATCGGAAGACCCGCCGTCGGATGCGGAGGCAGGGGCTGGATCGGGATGCCCGCCGTCGGATGCGGGGGCGGGGGCCGGATCGGGCTCCGGTGCGGGAGGAGCGGGAGCTACGGCTACGGGCGCGTCGTCGGCTGCCGGGGCCTCGCCCTCGACGGCCTCGTCCGGGACCGGGCCCACCGCCGGCGCTGCCACCCCGTCCCCGGGCACGGGTCCGCCGCCCGGCCCGCGGCCCAGGGGGCGGCGGGAGGCACGGGCGGGCTGGTCGGGTGTCGGCATGGAGATCCAGGGTGCGACGGTACAGGGACAGCGCCGACGGGCGGCGGCCCGTACGGGGACGGGCCGCACCGCTCGGCCGGCGGCCGCCCTGCGGGCAGGCTACCGGCGCCGTGCCGCTCAGCGGCCGCGCAGCCGCCTTACGAGGATGCTCGCGTCGCCCCGTGACTCCAGGTCCGCGAGGACCACGGCGACGGCCTCACGGACGATCCGCCCGCGGTCGACGGCAAGGCCGTGCTCGCCGCGCAGTACGAGCCGCGCGTGTTCGAGGTCCATCAGCTCCTCGGCGGAGACGTAGACCGTGATCTTCTCGTCGTGGCGTTCCCGGCCGCTGGGCCGCCTGTTCGCGCCGCGTCCGCCGCCGCGCCTGCGCTGCTGCTGGACGACGGGGGCGGGCACCGGTTCCTGCGAGGACGGCGGCTGCGGGCGTCGTCCGGCCTGTGCGGCCACCGCGACGCGGTCACTCTCGCCGCCGCGGCTGCGCGAGCCGCCGGCGTTGGCCTCGGCGTCCGCCGCGGAGTGTTCCTCCTGCGAGGAGGGGGCCGCGCCGGCGGAGGCCTCGGAGCCCTCCCCCGCCGCGCCGTCCCCGGAATCCGCCTCGCCGGCCGGAGCCGGCACCCGGGTCTCACCGTTCGCCTTGCGCCGCCGCTCCGCGGGGGACGAGGACTGCAGCCCCATCCCCCCGGTGGTACGGAACAGTTCGTCGGCCCCGGGCAGACTCACTCGGCGTGACACCGGGCGAGCACCTCCCTGGCGAGCTGGCGATAGGCGGCGGCACCGACCGAGTTGGAGGCGTACGTGGTGATGGGCTCGCCGGCGACCGTGGTCTCCGGGAAGCGGACCGTGCGACCGATGACCGTGTGGTACACGTGATCGTCGAAGGCCTCGACGACGCGCGCGAGGACCTCGCGGCTGTGCACCGTACGGGAGTCGTACATGGTGGCGAGGATGCCGTCGAGCTCCAGCTCCGGGTTGAGCCGCTCCTGGACCTTCTCGATGGTCTCGGTGAGCAGCGCCACACCACGCAGCGCGAAGAACTCGCACTCGAGCGGCACTATGACCTTGTGCGCGGCGGTCAGCGCGTTCACGGTGAGCAGGCCGAGCGAGGGCTGACAGTCGATCACGATGTAGTCGTAGTCGGCCATCAGCGGCTTCAGGGCACGCTGCAGCGTGGACTCGCGGGCGACCTCGCTGACCAGCTGGACCTCTGCGGCCGACAGGTCGATGTTGCTCGGCAGCAGGTCCATGTTGGGCACGGCGGTCTTCAGGAGGACCTCGTCGGCCGCCATGCCCCGCTCCATGAGCAGGTTGTAGACGGTGAGATCGAGCTCCATCGGGTTGACGCCGAGGCCGACCGACAGGGCTCCCTGCGGGTCGAAGTCGACGAGCAGGACGCGCCGGCCGTACTCCGCGAGCGCCGCTCCCAGGTTGATGGTCGACGTGGTCTTGCCGACGCCGCCCTTCTGGTTGCACATCGCGATGATCTTCGCGGGGCCGTGGTCGGTGAGCGGGCCCGGGATCGGGAAGTAGGGCAGGGGCCGGCCGGTCGGGCCGATCCGCTCGCGGCGCTGCCGGGCGGCGTCGGGCGCGAGCGTGGCCGCGTACTCCGGATCGGGCTCGTACTCGGCGTCTGGGTCGTAGAAGTGCCCCTGGGGCGCTTCGTCGAAGTCGGCGAAGTGGGCGGTATCCCGGCCACTCTCGTTGCCGGCCATGGCGTTCACGTGTAGGCCGTCCATCATCTGGGGGGCTGTCGTCATGTGCTGGTGGGTGGCGAAGGTGCGGACAGCGACGGAGCCGACAGCCTCCAGCCCGTTCGGGCTCTGGCCCCGCGCCGGCATCCCTGGATGAACACCCCCGGGAGTAAATGTCGACTCATTCACAAGTCGTCTTACCTCCTTGGACGTGACCAGGAAACTTATCGATAGGTCAGCGTGGCACCATGCCGACGATTGGCGACTCTATGGCGTGTCACCGGTCCGCAGCAACACAATCCGCCGGACCCGGCCCGATGTGTCGGCAATCGAACACCCCGCTGTCAAGGGCGCGCAGCCCCCCGGGCACACTTTTCGCGGGTGCACGAATCGGTTAAAGGGTTACGTTCGAGACGAGTTGCTCGCAGGCCCGGAGGGGCCCGACACGCGTCCGGCCGGACCTTGCTCGGCAAGGTCCGGCCGGACGCGTGAGGTTGACGAAGGGTGTTGACCCGTCAGCCGAGAAGCGTGCTCAGTTCGACGTGGCCGAGGCCGTGCGCCTCGGCCACCTCGCGGTAAACAACCTGCCCGTCATGGGTGTTGAGACCCTTGGCGAGCGCGGCGTCCCGGCGCAGCGCCTCGGCCCAGCCACGGTTCGCGAGCTCCACGATGTAGGGAAGCGTCGCGTTGGTGAGGGCGTACGTCGAGGTGTTCGGGACGGCGCCCGGCATGTTCGCGACGCAGTAGAACACCGAGTCGTGAACCATGAAGGTCGGCTCGGCGTGCGTCGTCGGGTGCGAGTCCTCGAAGCAGCCACCCTGATCAATTGCAATGTCGACAAGTACACTTCCGGGCTTCATCTTGGCGACGAGCTCGTTGGTGACCAGCTTCGGGGCCTTCGCTCCGGGGATGAGCACGGCTCCGACGACGAGGTCGGCCTCGATGACGGCCTTCTCCAGCTCGAAGGCGTTGGAGACGACGGTCTGCACCTTGGTGCCGAAGATCTTGTCGGCCTCGCGGAGCTTGTTGATGTCCCTGTCGAGCAGCGTGACGTGGAAGCCGAGGCCCACGGCGATCTGCGTGGCGTTCCAGCCGGAGACGCCGCCGCCGATGACGACGGCCTTGCCGGCCGCGGTACCCGGGACGCCGCCGGGCAGCACGCCGCGCCCGCCGACCGACCGCATCAGGTGGTACGCACCGACCTGCGGGGCCAGCCGGCCCGCGACCTCGGACATCGGGGCGAGCAGCGGCAGCGCACGGTTCGCGGTCTCGACGGTCTCGTAGGCGATGGCGGTGGTGCCGGACTCCAGGAGCGCGTCCGTGCAGGCGCGGGAGGCGGCGAGGTGCAGGTACGTGAAGAGGGTCTGGTCCTTGCGGAGACGGTGGTACTCCTCGGCGACCGGCTCCTTGACCTTCAGCAGCAGGTCCGCGGTGGCCCAGACCTCGTCGGCGGTGGGCAGGATCTGCGCCCCGGCGGCCGCGTACTCCTCGTCCGTGATGGAGGAACCTGCCCCGGCGTTCTCCTCGACGACGACCTGGTGGCCGTGGCGGACGAGCTCGTGCACACCGGCAGGCGTGATCGCCACGCGGAACTCGTTGTTCTTGACTTCGCGGGGGATGCCGACCTTCACGTCGATCACGGTCCTTGACTCAGAGGGTTATCCGGGCATGGCTACGCAGACCCGGACATACGCAGTGTAAATGGAGACACCGCGAACACCCGCGGCAGAGCCAGTCTAATGAAGGGCTTCTCGCTGTCTAGCCTTACAAAGCATTAATTTTCTGTCGCCGCACTACGGATTTCGTAGGCCGCACTCTCCTCGCCCAGCAATCTCTCGGCCGCACCCCTGTGCAGCCCCGCAGCTGCGGGGTCTCCCAGGCGGTCGAGGGTGTCCGCCAGCCGCAGCTCCAGCGCGGCCTGCAGCCGCAGGTCCTTGGCCCGGCGCGCCCACTCCACGGCCTCCCGGCAGGTCTGCAGGGACTCCTGCGGACGGCCCGCGTACTCCTGGACCCGGGCGACCTCGCTGAGTGCCCGTGCGTGGGCGGGCAGATCGCCGAGCCTGCGGTAGCCGGCCGCCGCCGCGCGCCAGTTCCGCAGCGCCTCGCCGTAGCGCCCCGCGTAGGTGTGGACGGTGCCCAGCCGCCCGTACAGCCTCGCCTCGTCGGCACGCTCGCCCTGGGTGAGGCGCTGGGCCAGCGCCCGGCCGTACCAGTCGGAGGCCCGGTGGAAGTCGCCCAGCTCCGCATAGGCGCCGCCCACGGACTCCATGGCTCGGCCGGTGGCGTACGGATCCTTCGCGGCCCGTCCGGCGTCCAGCGCCGCCCGGTAGCGGGCCAGTGCCTCCCGGGTCCGGCCCGTGCCGGCGTCCAGATCGGCGAGGTTGAGGAGGGCGGCCGCCCGTTCCCGGGGCAGATCGCGCCGCTCCGCGACGGCCAGCACCAGACCGTGCAGCCCGTAGAGCTCGGGCGCGGCCGCCTCGGTGCCTTCGTGCACGGCCAGCGCCCTGACCAGTGCGGCCACCAACCGCCTTGCCAGAGTGTCGAGTTCGCCGTCCTCGACGGCGATCCGGGCGGAGGCGACCAGTGCGGGCCTGCGGATCCGCAGCCAGGCGGCCGCTGCCTCGGGGCCGGGGAACCGCAGGGAACGCGGCAGCCCGGCGAGCTTGCGCCGGGACGGGGAGCCCTCCGGTTCGGTGACCGCACGGCAGGACTGGAGCAGGCGCACGGTGCGCTCCAGCATCCGTGCCTGCGCGAGCTGGATCTCGGCCGGGCGGTCCCGGTCCTCCAGCAGCGCCCGCAGCAGCGCCGCGAGGCAGCCCGGCACCTCGTACTGCGGCTGCTCACCGCCGTCGCTGCGCAGCAGTCCCAGGCGCACGAAGTCGTCGAGGGTGGTCCGGGCGGCCGAGACGGAGCAGCCGGCGAGCGCCGAGGCGGTGTGGGCGTCGGCGAGTCCGGCCGGGGCGAGGGAGAGCAGCCGCAGTATCCGGGCCGCGGTCGGCGGCAGGGAGTCGTGGACCAGCCGGAAGGCACGGGCCAGTGGGCGGGCGCCGGCGGGCTGCTCGGCGTCGTCCGGCAGCTCCCGCAGCTGTTTGGTGACATCGGCGACCGAGGCCGTCGGCCGGGCGGCCAGCCAGCCCCCGATCATGACGAGTGCGGCGGGCTGTCCGCCGCACTCCTCCGCCAGCGTCTCGGCCGTGAGCGGGTCGACGGTGATCCTGACCTGCCCGATCGCATCGGCGAGCAGTTCGACGGCGGAGCCCGCGTCCAGACCGCCGAGGGTGCAGGGCCGGACGCCGGGAATGCCGGTCAGCGGGCCCTGCGCGGTGGCGATGACGAGACAGTCCGGGTTGTCCGGCAGCAGCGGGTCGACCTGTTCGGCGTCGGGGGCGTCGTCGAGCAGGAGCAGGACACGGCGCACGGCGAGCGCCTCGCGGACCATCTCGGAGAGTTCGTCCGCGTCCGCGCCGGGCGGCCCGGCCACCCCCAGCCCGCGCAGGAGTTCGCGGGCGGCGCGTTCGGTGGGGACGGCGCCGCCGCCGGGCTCGGTGAGCCGGACGCGGACCATCCCGTCGGGGTAGTCGCCCGCGGCGAGCAGCCTGCGGGCGAGCTCGTCCGCCAGTGCGGTGCGGCCGGATCCGGGGCGGCCCGCGATCAGCAGGACCCGGACACGGCCGCTCTTGCGACCGGCCATGGTGTCCAGTCCGGCCCGTTCGATATCGGCCCGCAGTTCCTTCAACTCGCGCTCGCGGCCGAAGAATCGGGGTGGTTCGACGACGGCCGGCTCCTCGGTCCCCGCTGCCTCGGCCGGGCCGCTGGTGTCCACCGCCTGATCCGTCACGGGCCACGCTCCACTTCGCTGCACGCGTCGCCCGCCGGGACTCCGGTCAGGGCGTTCCGAGCGTAGTTCAGGCCGGTGGGCGAATCGGGTGGAGCGCGGCGGGGAGGTCCCCCGATCGGATCAGCATCTTTTCCGATCGGAGGACGCGAAGAGATATCGGGGAGCACGCCGAGCGCCGCCCGCACGCGCCCAACGGGCCGCCAGGCCTCAGGCCGTCAGGCCCTCAAGCCCTCAGGCCGCCAGGCCCTCAGGCCTCGAACGGCCGGGCGGGCCACGGGGCCTCCGCGGGCCGCAGCGAGTCGGGACCGTCGCCCGCGAGCACTGCCGTGAGCGCGAGCACCCCGACCACGAGGCAGTTGTTGTGCAGGTCCCCGGCGAGGACACCCCGCACCAGATCCTGGAGCGGTACCCGGGCCAGCTCCATGTCGGCCTCCTCCTCGGAGACGTCGAAGCGCTCCCCGTCCGCCTCGGAGATGTTGCGGGCGAGGAAGATGCGTACGGCTTCGTCGCAGCCGCCGGGCGTCGTGTAGACGTCGGTCAGCACCCGCCAGTCCTCGGCCTTGACGTACGCCTCCTCGTAGAGCTCACGCTGAGCGGCGTGCAGCGGGTTCTCGCCGGGGACGTCGAGGAGCCCGGCCGGAATCTCCCACAGCTTGTGGCGCACCGGGTGCCGGTACTGGCGCAGCACGAGGACGCGGTCCTCGTCGTCGAGCGCGAGCACGGCGACCGAGCCGGGGTGGACCTGGTAGTCGCGGCGCGCGATCGTGCCGTCGGGCATCTCGACGTCGTCGGTGCGGACGCTGGTCTTTTTGCCGCGGAACGGGGTCTCGGTCGCGGTGACCGGCCATTCCTCGGGCGTGTCCTGGAAACCCATCTACGTCCTCCCACAAAAAACAGTGACCGGGGTACGCGTCCTCGTAAGGATGCGTACCCCGGTCAACCGTAACGCCTGCGGGGATGCCGCTACTTAACCGGCTTGGCGCCCGTCTTGCGTGCGACGGCCGCCTTCACCAGGCCCGCGAAGAGCGGGTGCGGGCGGGTCGGGCGGGAGCGCAGCTCCGGGTGCGCCTGCGTGGCGACCAGGTAGGGGTGGACCTCGCGCGGGTACTCGACGTACTCGACGAGCTTGTTGTCCGGGGAGGTGCCGGAGAAGACCAGACCGGCCTTCTTCTCCAGCTCGGCGCGGTAGGAGTTGTTGACCTCGTAGCGGTGACGGTGGCGCTCGTCCACGTACGGCTGGTCGTCGTAGGCCTCACGGACCAGCGAGCCCTCGGCGAGCTTCGCCGGGTACAGGCCAAGGCGCATGGTGCCGCCCAGGTCGCCCGCGCCCTCGACGTACGCCAGCTGCTCCTCCATCGTCGAGATGACGGGGTGGGCGGTGGCGGCGTCGAACTCGGTGGAGTTGGCGTCGGGGATCTCGGCGAGGTTGCGCGCCGCCTCGATCACGATGCACTGGAGGCCCAGGCAGAGGCCGAGGAGCGGCACCTTGTTCTCGCGGGCGTACTGGATCGCGCCGACCTTGCCGATGACACCGCGCTCGCCGAAGCCGCCGGGGATGCAGACGGCGTCGACGTCGCCGAGCTGCTTCTTGGCGCCGGCCGGGGTCTTGCAGTCGTCGGAGGCGACCCACTTGACCTTGACACGGGCCTTGTTGGCGAAGCCGCCGGCCCGGATGGCCTCGGTGACCGAGAGGTAGGCGTCGGGCAGGTCGATGTACTTGCCGACCAGGGCGACGGTGACCTCGTGGTCGGGGTTGTGGACGCGGTCCAGCAGATCGCCCCAGGTGGTCCAGTCGACGTCCCGGAACGGCAGGTCGAGCTTGCGCACGACGTAGGCGTCCAGACCCTCGGAGTGCAGCACCTTCGGGATGTCGTAGATCGACTTGGCGTCCGGGCAGGCCACCACGGCGGCCTCGTCGACGTCGCACATCAGCGAGATCTTGCGCTTGATGGCGGTCGGCACGTCACGGTCGGCGCGGAGCACGATGGCGTCCGGCTGGATACCGATGTTGCGCAGGGCGGCGACGGAGTGCTGGGTGGGCTTGGTCTTGAGCTCGCCGGACGGGCCGATGTAGGGCAGCAGCGAGATGTGCACGACGAAGACGTTGTCCCGGCCGACCTCGTGGCGGACCTGGCGGACGGTCTCCAGGAACGGCAGCGACTCGATGTCGCCGACCGTGCCGCCGACCTCGGTGATGACGACGTCGACGTCGTCGGTGGCCATGCGGCGGATGCGGTGCTTGATCTCGTTGGTGATGTGCGGGATGACCTGCACGGTGTCACCGAGGTACTCGCCGCGCCGTTCCTTGGCGATGACCGTCGAGTAGACCTGGCCGGTGGTGACGTTGGCGGAACCGTCGAGGTCCACGTCCAGGAAGCGCTCGTAGTGGCCGATGTCCAGGTCGGTCTCGGCTCCGTCGTTGGTGACGAAGACCTCGCCGTGCTGGAACGGGTTCATCGTGCCCGGGTCGACGTTCAGGTACGGGTCGAGCTTCTGCATGGTGACCCGGAGGCCGCGCGCCTTGAGCAGGGCACCGAGGCTGGAGGCAGTCAGACCCTTGCCGAGGGAAGAGGCGACACCCCCGGTGACGAAGATGTGCTTGGTCGTCGTGGATGTGGGCTGCATAGCCAAAGGGGGCTCCCGTGGTCGCGATCGTGAGGTGCGTACCGGCGTTCCCGTCCGGAGAATCCGGAGGTGCCGTCGCTGCGGTTCGGGGGCCTCGTCTGCTCTCGCTGACGACCACCGTCCACGGGCTACCAGGGTAACAGCGACGAGGGGAGCCTGCTTCCGGCCACTCCCGGCACACCCGGGTCACGGGATCCCCGCACGTCTCTCACACCCCACCCGTTCGGCTCATGTCTGTTGTCAAGAGCGTCGCGCGGATCACCCGGGTGCGTCGTATCCTGCTCGGACACTCGCTCCGGGCGAGGTACGAGCTCGCAGGTTTCCCCACATCAACCCCTTGCAACGACCTCTTGACCCGTAGTAAGCGCCCCACGGGGCGACATGGCCGTTCGACTGGAGATGCACGTGGCCGGGCGCATCGAGGATTACGCACTCATCGGAGACATGCAGACCGCCGCCCTGGTCTGCCGGGACGGCACGGCCGACTGGCTGTGCCTGCCCCGCTTCGATTCACACGCCGTCTTCGCGGGACTGCTGGGTACCGAGGAGCACGGCTTCTGGCGCCTGGGACCGGCCCGCGCGGAGGGCACGGAACCGCCGTCGGCGGACCGTCGCCGCTATCGCGGGGACTCGTTGATCCTGGAATCGGAATGGGACACGCCGCGCGGCACGGTCAGAGTGACCGACTTCATGCCGCCGCGCGACGGCGCGCCCCAGCTGATCCGGATCGTGGAGGGAATCAGCGGCCGGGTGCCGATGCGCTCGGAACTGCGGATGCGGTTCAGCTACGGGCGTGTCACCCCATGGGTGCACAAGGTGGACGGCCGTACGGTCGCCGTCGCGGGCCCCGACTCGGTCTGGTACGACACCCCTGCGGAGACGTACGGCGAGAACCTGACGACGTACTCCGACTTCACCGTCGCCCCGGGTGACCGGATCGCGTTCACCATCAGCTGGCAGCCCTCGCACCGCGAGCCGCCCGCGCTCCCTGACCCGGAGGGCTCCCTGGAGGCCACCGCGGACTTCTGGCGCGAGTGGGTGGACCAGTGCACGTACCACGGCCCCTACCGCGAGGCCGTGGTCCGCTCGCTGATCACCCTGAAGGCCCTGACGTACGCGCCGACCGGCGGCATCGTCGCCGCGCCGACCACCTCGCTGCCGGAGGACATCGGCGGTTCCCGCAACTGGGACTACCGCTACACCTGGCTGCGCGACGCCGCGATCACCCTCTCCTCGCTGCTGCGCACCGGCTACCGCGAAGAGGCCCGGGCCTGGCGCGAGTGGCTGCTGCGGGCGGTCGCGGGCGACCCCGAGAACCTGCAGATCATGTACGGGATCGCGGGCGAGCGTGAGCTGGGCGAGGCCGAGCTGGAGTGGCTGCCCGGGTACGAGAACTCCGGGCCGGTCCGCGTCGGCAACGGCGCCGCGGGACAGCTCCAGCTGGACGTGTACGGCGAGGTCACCGAGGCCCTGCACCTCGCGCACATGACGGGGCTGACCCGTAACGACTACGCGACCGGTCTCCAGCTCAAGCTGATCGAGTACCTGGAGAAGCACTGGGACGAACCGGACGAGGGCATCTGGGAGGTGCGCGGTCCGCGCCGGCACTTCGTGCACTCCAAGGTGATGGCCTGGGTCGCGGTCGACCGGACCATCAAGCTGATCGAGTCCGGCGACACGGACGGGCCGCTGGAGAAGTGGCGCGAGCTGCGCGACGACATCCACCGGGACGTCTGCGAACGGGGCTACGACAAGGAGCGCAACACCTTCACCCAGTCCTACGGGTCGACGGAGCTGGACGCCTCCCTGTTGCTGATCCCGCAGATGGGGTTCCTGCCGCCCGACGACAAGCGGGTCATCGGCACCATCGAGGCGATCCAGCGCGAGCTGTCCACCGAGGACGGCTTCGTGCTCCGCTACCCCACCTCGGGCGAGAACGCGGGCGTGGACGGCCTGGAGGGCGACGAGGGCGCGTTCCTGGCGTGTTCGTTCTGGCTGGCGGACGACCTGGCGATGATCGGCCGGGTCGACGAGGCCCGCCAGCTCTTCGAGCGGCTGCTGTCCCTGCGCAACGACCTGGGCCTGCTGGCCGAGGAGTGGGACGCGCGGCTCCAGCGCCAGGTGGGCAACTTCCCGCAGGCGTTCAGCCACGTGCCGCTGATCGACACGGCGCTGCGGCTGACGGCGAGCGGGGCGTACGTGGGCTGACGCACCGGTACTGCGGTGGGCCGGACGGCTCACCGCAGTACCGGTGCCGTCAGCCCGGCTCCGCCTCCCGGCCCGTCACGACCGGGCGGCCCTCCGAGGGCAGCCCCCACTCGCTCCATGAGCCGTCGTACACCGCGAGGTCGCGGTATCCGGCCAGCGCGGCACCCAGCGTCAGTACGCAGGCGGTGACGCCCGATCCGCAGCTGAAGAACAGCCGCTCCCGGTCCTGCGCCCGGGCGGCGAACGCGGCGCGCAGTTCCGCCGCCGGACGCATCCGGCCCTCGTGCTGGACATCGGTGAAGGGCAGGCTGACCGCCCCCGGCATATGGCCGCCGCGCAGGCCCGCACGCGGCTCGGGGGCCGTACCGCGAAAGCGTTCCCGGGACCTGGCGTCGAAGACGGCGCTCGTCGGATCCGAGAGGGCCGCCGCCACCTCGTCCGCGCCCACGAACAGCCCCGGCCGCGGGACTGCCGTGAAGTCACCGCGCTCCGGGAGCGCCGTGGGCGCGCCGCTCTCCGTCGGCAGACCGGCGGCCACCCAGCCGGGCAGTCCCCCGTCGAGCACGGCCACCCGGTCGAGGCCCATCGCCCGGAGCATCCACCAGGCCCGGGCGCTGGAGTAGATCCCCGCCGCGTCGTAGACCACGGCCGTGTCGCCGTCGTGGAGGCCCAGGGCGCGCAGCTCCTCGGTGAACCGCCCGGCGGCGGGCATCGTGTGGGGCAGCGGCCCCGTGTGGTCGGAGAGCGGGCCGTCGAGGTCGAACGGGATCGCCCCCACGATCCGCTCCGCGGACCCCCGGTGCGCGCCCACGGAGGCGTCGAGCACCAGCAGTCCCGGGGTCCCCAGACGCCGGGCGAGCCAGTCGGCCCCGACGAGGGGTCCGGGCAGGGAATCGTCGTGCGGCGGCGCATCGGCGCCCATGGTTCCTCCCACGCGTCCGGGAACGGCATCCTGCTCCGGGAAAGGCATCCCGTCCGGAAACGGCATCCCGTCCGGGTACAGGATTTTCAAGATCGCAGCGGGCCCGGGGCCTGTCAACGGCGCAGCGCCCCGACGAAGGCCCGCGCGCCCCGGGCCGGTACCTTCCTGACCAGGGCGACCGCACCGGCGCGACCGCCCGGTCCGAACGACGTGAAGCGCGAGGCAGGAGCCAGTGGAGACCCGAGGCGGCATCACCGTGCAGCGTGCCCTTGAGTTGCCGGGGCTGCGCAGCGGACTCCCCGAAGTGGTGACCGGCGCCGAGCGGCTGGGCCGCACCGTGCGCTGGGTGCACGCGGGCGAGGTCCCCAACATCGCGTCGCTGCTCAAGGGCGGCGAGCTGCTCCTCACCACCGGTCTGGGGCTCGGCACCCGCCCCGCCGAGCAGCGCGCGTTCGTCCGCCGGCTCGCGGACCGCGGCATCGCCGCCCTCGTGGTGGAGCTCGGTCCCCGCTTCAGCAGGCTGCCGTCGTCGATCGTGGACGCCGCCCGCGCGGCCGGGCTGCCGCTGGTCCAGCTGCACCGCGAGGTGCCGTTCGTGACGGTGACGGAGGAGATCCACACCGAGATCGTCAACGGTCACTACGCGCTCCTCCAGCAGGCCGAGGAGGTCCACCGGCGCTGCACCCGGGCGCTGCTCGGTGGCGGCGGGGTACCCCAGGTGCTCGGCATCCTGGCGGATTTCACGGCCAACCCGGTCTTCCTGGAGACGGCGGACGGCCAGCTGCTGTACGCCGCCGGCACCGAGTCGGGCCCCGTCTGCGCCGATCCGCTCCAGGTCTGGGACGGGATGCGGGGCGACCGTGCGGCCCGTGAGTCGCCGCCCGTCGGCGCGGTGCTGGTGGATGTGCCGGGCGGTGGTCCGGGGACCGGTTCGGTGCGGGCCAGGCTGGTCCTGCTGGCCGTGGACGGGCCGTTGACGCCGGTGCACCGGATGGCTGCGGAACGGGCTGCGGGCATCCTCGCGGTGGTGCTGATGCAGGCCCGCCAGGAGGAGGAGCTCGCGGCGCGCGGCCGGGGCGACTTCCTGACCGATCTCGCGGAGGGCCGGATCACCCCCGAGGACGCGCCGGCGCAGGCCCGCGTACTGGGCTTCAAGCCGGGCGAGATGCCGCTGCTGCCCGTGGTGATGCGGCTGGCCCCGGAGCTCTCGCCCTCCGGCAACTGGGCGCTGCTGGCCCGCGCGGTGCTGGAGGAGCTGTCCTCGGTCGGGGTGCCGGTACTGCTCGGGGTGCGGCCGGTGGAGGGCCGGGTGCCGCTGCTGCTGGGACTGCGCACGGAGACGGAGCGTACGGCGGTGGCCGACCGGGTCGCCGCGGCGCTGCGGGCCGGGGTGGAGCGGGCCGGACTGGAGCGGGCGGGTTCCCGTCCGCCCGTCGTGGTGGTCGGGGTGGCGGGCGGCTGGGCGGTGGCCGGGGCAGGGCTGAGGCACGCGGCGGAGACGGCCACGGCGGCGCAGGGGCTCGGCGACCGGCCCTGGCACGACGCCCGGCGGCTCGACATCGATCTGCTGCTGTGGCGGCTGCGGGACCATCCGGACCTCGCGGCGTTCGTCGAGCGGGCGATCGGTCCGCTGCGCGATCACGACCGCACCTCGCGCCCGCCGTTGCTGCCGACGCTGGAGACGTATCTGGCCCATGCGGGCCGCAAGGCGGAGACGGCGCGTGAGCTGCATCTGAACCGTCAGACGCTGTACAACCGGCTGGCCCGCATCGGTGAGCTGCTCGGCACCGATCTCGACGACCCGCAGGCCGTCCTGGCGCTGAGCCTGGCCCTGCGCGCCCGCCGCCACGCGACGTGACCGGCGCCCTCAGCGGGTCCGGGCCGCCGCCAGCGGCTGGACCAGCTCGTCGTACACACTGAGCACGTGGGCGATCGTGTCGTCCTCGGTCGGCCAACTCGCCGCCTGCCGCAGGCCTGCGGCCGCCAGTCGGTCCCGTTCCGCCGGATCGCCGAGCAGGCGGGCCACGGCGCGGGCGAGCGCCTCCGCGTTCGCGTAGGGCACGAGTTCCGCCGCGCCGCCCACGAGTTCGGGCACGCCGCCGACAGCGGTGGCGACCAGCGGCACCCCGATCCGCAAGGCCTCCTGGGCCAGCAGCGACCGCGCCTCCCAGCGGCTGGCCATCACGACCAGGTCGGCGGCGGCCAGGAGTTCGGGAATGTCGGTGCGGCTGCCGATCAGCGAGACGGGAAGGTCCTCCGCCTTGATCCGGCGCCGCAGCGCGGCCCTCTCCCGTCCCTCGCCCGCGACCACCAGCAGGGGTACGGGGTCGAGCCGCCGCCACATCCGTGCCGCGTCGAGCAGCGTCCCGTACCCGTGATGCGGTACGAGGCTGCCCACCGACATGATCAAGGGCCGCTCCACCGCCCCGAGTTCGGCGCGCACCTTCCCGTCGGGCACGGGCGGGGGAAGGCGCGGCGCGGGTACGGCGACGGGCGCGAGGCGGGCATCGCGCGCCCCCCGGCGCCGGGCCCGGTCGACCAGGTCCGACGACGCGCCGAGCACCACCGACGCCGCGCGGGCGGCTCTCCGCTCCAGCAGGTGGACCAGCCGGCGACGGGCCCCCTCGGCGTGGGTGCGGGTGTGCCAGGTGACGACGAGCGGTACCTGACGGCCGCCGAGCGCCAGGGCGGCCCGCAGGGCGGCGTGCGGTCCGTGCGCGTGCACGACGTCCGCGCCCGCGCAGGCGGCGCGCAGCGCGGCGACCGCGACGGGGTCATTGCGCCGGGGCACGGGCGTGAACCGGGCGCCCGTGGCGGAGAATTCGTAGGACCGGTCCAGTCCGGCCGGGGCGCAGACGGTGACCTGCACGCCTCGCGCGACCAGTCCGGCGGCCAGCGAACCGACATGGGCGCTGCTGCCCGCACTGCCGCCGCCCAGCACTTGGACCGTACGCAGCTGTGACACGTTGAATGGCTCCCGGGGCTCCCGATGCGGGCGTGACGGCCTCACCCGCGGCCGTATGTTCACCGCCAAGGATGCCAGTCCGTACGCGCGTTCCGGCACGACCGGACCGGTACGCCGGTGCGCACCGCGACAAACCGGGCGCGGCGCACCACCCGCACGGGTGAAATCCGCGAGGAACCGGAAGGGCCGGGACGCCGGGGATCCCACCCCCGCGAAGCCCTGCCCGTCGAGCCCGCACCGCCGCGGCGCGAAGCCCCGTCCATCGCCCCGAACCGCGACGCGGAGCCCTGCCCTTCGGGCCTTACCGCGACGCAAAGCCCCGTCCGCCGGCGCGAACCGCAACGCGGAGCCCCCGTCCGCCGGCCCGAACCGCGACGCACAGCCCTTGCCCGTCGCCCCGAACCGCGACGCCGGGCCCCGCCCTTCGGGCCTTACCGCGACGCAAAGCCCCCGTCCGCCGGCCCGAACCGCGACGCGGGGCCCCGCCCTTCGGGCCTTACCCCGGCGCGGGCCCCTATCCGTCGGCCCGCGCCGTGGCCAGCAGTTCCTCCGCGTGTGCCCGGGCCGTCTCGGAGTCCTCCTGGCCCGCGAGCATCCGGGACAGCTCCCGTACCCGGTCCTCGCCCTCCAGGACCGTGACGCCGCTCCTGGTCACCGAGCCGTCCACCGTCTTCTCGACCAGCAGCTGCCGGTCGGCGAACGCGGCGACCTGGGGCAGGTGGGTGACGACCACGACCTGAGCCGACCTGGCGAGCTTCGCGAGCCGCCGGCCGACCTCGACGGCCGCCTTGCCGCCGACGCCCGCGTCGACCTCGTCGAAGAGATAGGTGGGTACGGGGTCGGAGCCGGCGAAGACCACCTCGACGGCGAGCATCACCCGGGACAGCTCACCGCCCGACGCGCCCTTGGCGATCGGGCGGGGCTGGGCGCCGGGATGCGGGGCCAGCAGGAGTTCGACCTCGTCGGCGCCGGACGGCCCGTAGGCCACGTTGCGTCCGCCGATCTCGATGCCGGACGCCTCGTCCGCCGCCTCGGTCTGCCGGATCTCGAAGGAGACGCGGGCGTGCGGCATGGCGAGGGAGGCGAGTTCCGCGGTCACCGCCTCGGCGAAGAGCGCGGCAGCCTCCGTACGGGCGTCGGTCAACGCCTGGCCGAGCACCGAGAGTTCGGCGCGCAGCGCGTCCCGCTCGGCGGTCAGCTCGCCGATCCGGTCGTCGTCGCCCTCCAGCTCGGTCAGCCGGGCCACCCCGTCCTCGGCCCAGGCCAGCACGGCGGCGATGTCCGCACCGTATTTGCGGGTGAGACCGGTGAGCGCGGCCCGGCGCTCCTCGACCGCGGCGAGCCGCAGCGGATCGGAGTCCAGCTGATCGGCGTACCCGGACAGTTCGCCCGCGACATCGGCGAGCAGGATGGAGATCTCACCGACCCGGTCGGCGAGCGCGGCGAGCGCGGGATCGTGGGAGCGCACCCCGTCCAGGGCCTGCCGGGCGGCGGCGACGACGGTCGTCGCGTCGACGGCCTCCTGGTCCTCGGGGTTGCCCGCCAGCGCGGTGTGCGCAAGTGCGGCGGCGGAGGCGAGCGCGTCGGCGTGACCCAGGCGCTGCGCCTCGGCGGCGAGCTCCGTGTCCTCTCCGGGCAGCGGTTCGACGGCGGCGATCTCGTTCAGACCGAACCGCAGCAGATCGGCTTCCTGGGCCCGCTCACGGGCGCGCGTGGTCAGCTCGTCGAGCTCACCCGCGACCTCGCGCAGACGCCGGTAGGCCGCCGCGTACGTGGTGTGGGGCACGGCGACGCCGTCGCCCGCGTACCGGTCCAGGGCCTGCCGCTGCCGGGCCGGCTTGAGCAGCCCCTGCTGGTCGGTCTGGCCGTGCACGGCGACGAGTTCGTCGGCGAGTTCGGCCAGCACTCCCACCGGCACGGATCTGCCGCCGAGATGAGCCCGGGAGCGCCCTTCCGCGGAAACGGTACGGCTGATGAGCAGCGCACCGTCCTCGATCTCGGCCCCGGCCTCCTCGGCCCGCAGCGCCACGGCGTCACCCTCGGCCACCGTGATCCGGCCCTCGACGACGGCGGCCTTGGCGCCGATCCGCACCAGGGCGGGATCGGCGCGTCCGCCGAGCAGCAGCCCCAGACTGGTGACGACCATGGTCTTGCCCGCGCCGGTCTCACCGGTCACCGCGGTGAAACCGGGTGACAGCTCCACCACCGCGTCGTCGATGACTCCGAGCGACCGTATCCGCATCTCCTCCAACACGCACATGACCATACGAGGTTTCCCGGCCCGCGTGCACACGGGTCGCGGCCGGGGCGCCGGATCCACCGGTACGGAACCCGCCCGGAGGTCAGTGCGGTGCGCCCCGCCACCCCGACACCGGCAGCGCGAACTTGGCCACCAGCCGGTCCGTGAACGACGCCTGGTGCAGCCGTGCGAGCCGTACGGGCACGGCACCGCGCCGGACCTCGACGCGGGCGCCCGCGGGCAGCTCCACGGTCCTGCGCCCGTCGCACCACAGGACCCCGTGCGGGGTGTGCGGCTGGACCTCGACGGCGAGCACCGAGGTCGGCGAGGTCACCAGCGGCTTGGCGAACAGCGCGTGGGCGCTGATCGGGACCATCAGGAGCGCCTCGACCTCGGGCCAGACGACGGGCCCGCCGGCCGAGAAGGCGTACGCGGTCGAGCCGGTCGGCGTCGCGCACACGATGCCGTCGCAGCCGAACCCGGTCACCGGCCGGCCGTCGATCTCCAGCACGACCTCCAGCATCCGCTCGGGCGACACCTTCTGCACGGCCGCCTCGTTGAGGGCCCAGTCGGTGTGGACGACGTCGCCGTTGCTGTGCACGAGGACGTCGATCGTCATGCGCTCCTCGACGGTGTACGCGCGGGTGACGACCCGGTCGACGACCTTGTCGAGGTCGTCGCGCTCGGCCTCGGCGAGGAAGCCGACCCGGCCGAGGTTGACGCCCAGCATCGGGACGCCCGAGGCGCGCGAGAGCTCCGCGCCCCGCAGCAGCGTCCCGTCGCCGCCCAGCACGATCAGCAGCTCACAGCCGTTGACCGCCTCAGGCGTGTCGGTGACGGTTTCCACGGATTGCGGGAGCGGCAGGTCGGCCGCCTCCGTCGTCAGGACCCGCACACCCAGGCCGCTGCGGAGCAGCCCCTGGACGACGAGTTCGGCACTGCGGATCGCGGCCGGCCGGCCGGTGTGCGCCAGGAGAAATACTGTTCGTGCCGCATTCGTCGTCAACGAGGCCCCTCCGCCACTGCACGGTCGACATCCGCGGGATCCAGTTCAGGTGCTCCGGCCCGCAGCCACAGAAAGTACTCGACGTTCCCCGACGGTCCGGGCAACGGGCTGGCCGTCACGCCCCGGACCCCCAGTCCCAGCGCCCACGCCCGGCGGGCCACCTCCCTTACCGCCTCGGCCCGCAGCTCGGGGCTGCGCACCACTCCGCCGCTGCCGAGGCGTTCCTTGCCGACCTCGAACTGCGGCTTGACCATGAGGACCAGGTCCGCGTCGGGGGCGGCGCAGCGTGCCAGGGCGGGCAGCACGAGACCGAGCGGGATGAACGACAGATCGCCCACCACCAGGTCCACCGCCTCGCCGTCGATCGCGTCGAGGGTCAGTTCCCGCACGTTGGTACGGTCCTTGACGATGACGCGTTCATCGGACTGGAGCGACCAGGCGAGCTGCCCGTAGCCGACGTCCACGGCGAGGACGCGGGACGCTCCGGCGCGCAGCAGCACATCGGTGAACCCACCCGTCGAGGCCCCGGCGTCCAGTGCCCGCCGCCCCTCCACGTTCAGCCCGAGGGGCACGAAGGCGGCGAGGGCGCCCGCCAGCTTGTGGCCGCCGCGCGAGACGTACTCGGGGTCGCTGTCGTCCTTGGTGACGACGAGGGCGGCGCTCGTCTCGACCTGGGTGGCCGGTTTGGTCGCGGTGTTGCCGCCGACGGTCACCCGTCCTGCGGCGATCAACTGGCTGGCATGCTCGCGTGAGCGGGCGAGCTTTCGGCGTACCAGCTCGGCGTCGAGGCGGCGACGGGCCACTCCTGCCACGTTCGGTTCAGCTCCTGTTGTCGGACGAGTTGTCGTACGGGGGCATCCGTGCGGGTGCCGGTGCGGGTGCGGGCCTGGCGTCGAGTGCGGTCAGCTCCTCGCGCAGGCCACGGTGTACATCCTCGTACACCTCGATGTGTCCGTCCGCCGGGAGGTGGTCCGCATCGGCCAGACGCTCCAGGTGCGCGTCCACGCCGGCGTGAGCCGTGGGCGTGCGTACGACACCGAGGGGTGCCGGGCCGGCGGGCTCGTGCGGCACCGCGGGGGGCGGCTCCTGCGGCACGTCCTGCGGGATCTCCCCGGGCGCGGTTCCGGCGGCCGTGTCCGGCCCCGGCATCGAGTCGCTCATGCGGGAAACGCTACCGCGTGGGGCTGCGGTACCGTCGGTCACGATGGCGACCATGGCGGAGTGCCGCAGCGCACTCGACAGACTTTCCGACAACCTCGCGGGGGCCGACGGCGACGTGCGCGGCGCGGCGGCGCTGAACCGTTCGCTCAGCTGCCACATCAAGGACCTCGGCATGACGTTCACCGGACGTCTTGCCGACGGCCGGATCCAGGTGCTGGACACGGTCGAGGGACCGCCCCGGGAGAAGGCGGAGATCCGGCTCGCGATGACCGGGGACGATCTGGTGGCGATGGTGGACGGTGAGCTGAACTTCGCCAAGGCGTGGAGCTCGGGCCGGGTCCGTCTGGAGGCGGGATTCCGCGACCTGCTGAAGCTGAGATCGCTGCTGTAGCCGCCCCGTGGGGCAGGACGGGCCCGTCAGACCAGTCCGCCGCGCGAGCACAGGGCGTGGCCGCGGGCCACCCGTCCCGGCCGCCCGGCCGCGGGTCACGCGCCCCGGGCCGCCGGCATCGCGTCCGCAGCCCGCGCACCGCGCCTGCGGGCAGCGGGGATCACCAGCGGCGTCCCCGTCTCCGGATCCGGGATCACCTGGCACCGCAGCCCGAACACCCGCTCCACGAGATCCGCGGTGACGATGTCCCCGGGCGCGCCCTCAGCGATGATCTCGCCCTCCCGCATGGCGATGAGGTGGGTGGCGTACCGCGCGGCGTGGTTCAGGTCGTGCAGCACCGCCACCAGGGTGCGCCCCTGCGTCTCGTGCAGTTCCGCGCACAGGTCGAGCACGTCGATCTGGTGCTGGATGTCGAGGTACGTCGTCGGCTCGTCGAGCAGCAGCAGCGGCGTCTGCTGCGCCAGCGCCATCGCGATCCAGACCCGCTGCCGCTGACCTCCTGACAATTCGTCGACATAGCGATCACCCAGCGCTCCGATGCCGGTCGACGCCATCGATTCCTCGACAATGCGTTCGTCCTCGGGTGACCACTGCCGCAGCAGCCCCTGGTGCGGGTAGCGTCCCCGGGCGACGAGATCCGCCACGGTGATGCCCTCCGGCGCGATGGAGGACTGGGGCAGCAGTCCCAGCGTCCTGGCGACCTTCTTCGCGGGCAGGCTGTGGATCGTCTCCCCGTCGAGCAGCACCCGCCCGTGGGCCGGCTTGAGCATCCGGGAGAGCGCCCGCAGCAGAGTCGACTTCCCGCAGGCGTTGGGGCCGACGATCACGGTGAACGAGTGGTCGGGGATTTCGACCGAGAGGTTCTCCGCGATGACCCGCTGGTCGTAGCCGAGGGTCACCGAGTCGGCGGTGAGGCGCTGCATGGTCGTACTCCGGAGGTGGGTCGGATCGGTGGGGGAATGGGGTGCGGGCGCGGTGCCGGGCGCCCGCACCGTGCCCCGTGCGCGGGTCCTCATATCCGGCCCGCCCTGCGTTCGGACACCAGGAGCCACAGCAGGTAGCAGCCGCCGAGGACCCCGGTGACGACGCCGACGGGCAGTTGCCGGTCGCCGAAGGCCTCCATCGAGACCCAGTCGGCGACGAGGAGGAGCGCCGCGCCCATGAACGTCGCGGCGACCAGGTTCGGGCCGGTGGAGCGGGTGAGCCGGCGGGCGAGCTGCGGGGCGCTCAGCGAGACGAACGCGATCGGTCCGGCGGCAGCCGTGGCGACGGCGACGAGCAGCACGGCGGAGCCCATCAGGACGAGCCGGGTGCGTTCGACGCGCACGCCGAGCGCGTACGCGGCGTCGTCGCCCATCTCCATCACCCGCAGCGCGGGCCCGTGCCCGAACACCAGCGGGAGCAGTACGGCGCAGACCACGAGCAGGGGCCAGACCTGCGCCCAGTCCCGGCCGTCGAGCGAGCCGGTCATCCAGACGACGGCACGGGTCGCGTCGACCAGGTCGGCCTTGGTGATCAGGTACTGGGTCGCGGCGGTGAGCATGGCGGCGGCGCCGATCCCCACCAGCACGAGCCGGAATCCGTGCACCCCGCGCTTCCACGCCAGCACGTAGACGGCGACGCCCGTCAGCAGACCGCCGGCCACCGCGCCGCCGGCCACCGTGGCCGCGCCGCCCTGGAAGAGGACGATCACGGTCAGCGCGCCCACGGTGGCACCCTGGCCGAAGCCCAGGACGTCGGGGCTGCCGAGCGGGTTGCGCGAGATGGTCTGGAACACGGCGCCGCCGGCACCGAGCGCCGCTCCGACGAGGAGTCCGACCAGCACCCGCGGCAGACGCAGGTCCGTGACGATGAACTCCTGCTGGAAGGTGCCGTGTCCGAACAATGTGGTGACGACCTCGCCCGGCGTCATCGAGAAGTCGCCGCTGCCGATGAGGACGACGGCGGTCCCCGCCGCCAGGGCGGCGAGCAGCACGATGACGAGCGAGGCCCGGACGTTCATCCGGAACGAGTACCCGCCGGCCGTCCGCACGGCCCGCACCGACCGCGCCGCCCCCTTCGTTCCCGCCGTCTCCTCCTGGGTGGCCTTCACAGCTGGGACATCCTCTTGCGTCGTACGAGGTGGATGAAGACGGGCCCGCCGAGCAGCGCCGTGACGATCCCGACCTGCAGTTCGGACGGACGGGCGACGACCCGGCCGACGACGTCGGCGCCGAGCAGGAGCACCGGGGAGAGCACGGCCGCGTACGGCAGGATCCAGCGCATGTCGGGGCCGGTGATCGTACGCACCAGGTGCGGGATCATCAGCCCGATGAAGACGATGGGCCCGCACGCGGCCGTCGCGGCACCGCACAGCAGGGTGACGGAGATCATCGCGAGGACCCGGGTCCTGGTCAGACGGGCGCCGAGGGACCGCGCGGTGTCGTCGCCCATCTCCAGGGCGTTGAGCGGCCGCGCGATGAGCAGGGCGAGCAGCACGCCGGCTGCGATGAACGGCCACACCTTGCCGACGGTCTCCGTGTTCGCGGAGGCCAGCGAGCCGACGGTCCAGAACCGCAGCCGGTCCAGCGCCGCCGAGTCCAGCAGCTGTACGGCGTTGACGTAGCCGTACAGCGCGGCGGTGACGGCCGTCCCGGCCAGCGCGAGCCGTACGGGGTTGGCGGACCGGCTGCCGCCGAGGAGGTACACGGCGACCGAGACGATCGCGGCTCCGGCGAAGGCGAACCACACGTACCCCGTCAGCGAGGTGACGCCGAAGAAGCTGATGGCGGAGACGACCGCCGCCGACGCGCCCGCGTTGACACCGAGCAGCCCGGGCTCGGCCAGCGGGTTGCGGGTCAGCGCCTGCATCACGGCCCCGGCGAGCCCGAGGGCGGCGCCGACGATCAGCCCGAGCACGGTCCGGGGGATCCGTACCTTCCGTACGAGGACGTCGTCGCCGCTCCCCGCGTAGTGGAACAGGCCGTGCCAGACATCGGCGAGCGGCAGCGCCTTGGCACCGATCGCGATACTCGCGAGGCAGACCAGGACGAGGGCGGCCACCGCCACCAGGAGCCCTGCGGCACGTACCGCATGGCGCCTCGGGGGCGCGGCGCTCGCCGGCGCGGCTATCGGGCCGGGGCTCGGGTTCGGAGGACTCTCAACCAACACGCGGTTAGGTTAGCCTAGCCAACTATGAGCTCGGTCCTCCAGGGGCGGCCGGCCGTCGGACGTACGAGCTGACCGGGCCGCCCCCTCGCCTGGGCCTACAGCCCGAGCCGGGCCAGCGCCTTACCCGCGTCCAGGCCGCACGAGCCGTCCCCGGCGTGCGACCACGCGGCCCCGCACAGCGCCCGCAGACCGTCGAGCGTGTCCCCGTCGCCCTCCAGCACCAGCGCTTCGCCGTGCACGGAGGCCGTCCAGCCGCCGCAGCCATGCGTCCCGCCCTCAGCCGTCACCTCGGGCTGCCCCGTCAGCAGTCCGCGCAGATCGGCGTCCACGTAGGTCGGCCGGTGCTCCGGCCGCGCGGCCAGCAACTGCGCGGCGTCCGCAACCCCGGTGAGCACCAGCAGGGAGTCCACTTCCCCGTTGAACGCCCCCTCGATGTCCGTGTCCAGCCGGTCCCCGACCACCAGCGGCCGCTCGGCCCCGGTCCGCAGCACCGTCTCGCGGTGCATCGGCGGCAGCGGCTTCCCCGCGACCTGCGGCTCGGCCCCGGTCGCGATCCGTACGACCTCCACGGCCGCCCCGTTGCCCGGCGCGATGCCCCGGGCGCTCGGGATCGTCAGATCCGTGTTGGACGCGAACCACGGCAGCCCGCGGTTGACCGCGTACGCGGCCTCGGCGAACCGGCCCCACGCCATGTCGGGCCCGCCGTATCCCTGCACCACCGCGACCGGGTCGTCGTCCGCCGACTCGACCGGCTCCAGGCCCCGTTCACGCAGCGCCACGTGCAGCCCCTCGCCCCCGATCACGAGCACCCGCGCCCCGGCCGGCAGCTGATCGGCGACCAGCCGGGCCACGGCCTGCGCCGACGTGATCACATCGGCGGACTCGGCGGGCACCCCCAGCTCGGTCAGATGCTCCGCCACCGCTTCCGGGGTCCGCAGCGCGTTGTTGGTGACGTACGCCAGATGCATCCCGCCGTCGCGCGCGGTACCGAGAGCATCGACGGCATGGCCGATCGCCTGCCCGCCCGCGTACACCACACCATCCAGATCGAGCAGCGCGGTGTCGTACGCCTCGCTCAGCGCGGTCCTGCTCCCGCTCGGCCTGGTCCTGCTCGCCCGACTCATATTCCGCGCTCCTCATCGCCTGCGTATCCCCCGATCATCGCGCATGCCCGACCCGCGCATACGATGCGGAAATGAACACACGAGGCCCAGCGGACCAGGGACTGCGTCTGATTCCGTTCCGTGGACTGCGCTACGTCCCCGAACAGGTCGGCAGTCTCGCCGCGGTGACCTCGCCCCCGTACGACGTGGTCGTACGCCCTGACGGGCTGCACCATCTGGAATCGGCGGATCCGCACAACATCGTGCGGCTGATCCTGCCCCAGGCCGACACCGCGGCCGCCCGGCACGAACAGGCCGCCGCGACCCTGAACCGCTGGCTCGCCGAGGGGGTCCTGGCCCCCGACCCCGAACCCGCGCTGTACGTGTACGAGCAAAGCGACGGCGACATCCTCCAGCGCGGCGTCATCGGCGCCCTGGCCCTGTCGGACCCCGCCGACGGCATCGTGCTTCCGCACGAGGACGTGATGGCCCATGTCGTCGAGGACCGCGCCGATCTGATGCGTACGACCGCGGCGCATCTCGAACCGCTGCTGCTGACCTACCGCGGCGACGGCGACGCCACGGGTACGACCGCCGTCGTCGAGCGGACCGTCCACCGGACCCCGCTGCTCGCCACCACCACCGAGGACGGCTACAGCCACCGGCTGTGGGCGGTCACCGACCCCGCCGAACGCGCGGAGATCGAAACGGATCTGGCCGGCCGCCAGGCCCTCATCGCCGACGGCCATCACCGCTGGGCGACCTATCTGCGGCTCCAGCGGGAGCACACGGACCCGGGCCCCTGGGACTTCGGCCTGGTCCTCCTGGTCGACACCGTCCGCCATCCGCTCCGGGTCCGTTCCATCCACCGGGTGCTGCACGGCCTGCCCGTCGCCGACGCGCTCGCTTCGCTGGACGGTCCGTTCCGTGTCCGCGCCGTCGCGGGCCCGCTCGCCCACGCCCTGGACGTACTGGCCGACGCGGCCGCCGAGGGCAACGCCTTCCTGCTCGCCGGCGACGGCGGCTTCCATCTGGCCGACCGCCCGGACGAGGCGCTGCTGGCCCGTACCGTCCCCGCCGACCGGCCGGCCGACTGGCGCACCCTCGACGCGACGGTGCTGCACTCCGTCCTGCTCGACCACATCTGGCGGATCCCCGACGACCCGGCACACATCGCCTACATCCACGACACGGCGGCAGCGGTCGAACAGGCCGAGCGCCACGGCTCCACGGCGGTGCTGATGCATCCGGTGCGCGAAGAGGTGGTGCGGGACCTGGCCCGACAGGGCGTCACCATGCCGCGCAAGTCGACCTCCTTCGGCCCCAAGCCGGCCACGGGCCTGGTCCTGCGCAGCCTGGCTCTCGGCTGAGACCTCCCGAACGCAGAAGAGGGCGGCACCCCGTGGGGTGCCGCCCTCTCCTCATGCGTTACGCCTTGACGGGACCGTCGTCCTCGTCCGTGTCGTCGTCCTCGTCGATGTCGTCGTCCGCATCGGTCTCGGCCGATGCCTCGGCGCCGGCGGGGGCGGCCTCGTCGTCGTCGCCGAGGGCGTCGACGAACTCGACACCGTCCAGCTCGGCAAGGCGGTCCGACGCGTCCGTGGAGCCGTCCTTGTCGGCCTCCAGGGCCTTCCCGAACCACTCACGCGCTTCGTCCTCGCGCCCTGCCGCCAGCAGCGCGTCCGCGTACGCGTAGCGCAGGCGGGGCGTCCACGGGTGCACGGCGCTGGAGGCGAGTTCGGGGCTCTGCAGCGTCACGATGGCAGCATCGATCTGCCCCATGTCCCTGCGGGCGCCGGCAGCAACCAGACGCATCTCGACCTGACCGGCCTTGTCCAGCTTCTGCACCTCGGGCTCACCGGCCATGGCCATCGCCCGCTCGGGCCGGCCGAGTCCGCGCTCGCAGTCGGCCATGACGGGCCACAGCTCCACGGAACCGGTCATCCGCCGGGACGCCCGGAACTCCGCCAGGGCCTCGGCGTACTTCTGGGTGGCGTAGGCGGCGAAGCCCGCAGCCTCCCGCACGGCCGCCACACGCGAGGCGAGCCGCAGGGCGATGCGCGAGTACGCGTACGCCTGCTCGGGGTCCTCGTCGAGGAGCCGGGCCACCATGACGAGGTTCCTGGCGACATCCTCGGCCAGGGTCTTGGGCAGGCTCATCAGCTCCTGCCGGACGTCCTTGTCGATCTCGTGGCCGGTGACCTCGTCGGGGATCGGAAGGCGCTTGATGGGCTCACGGTCACGGTCGTCCCGCCGCTCGTACCCACCACGGTCGTCGCGCCCGCGGTAGCCGCCCCGGTCACGGTCATCCCGCTGCCCACGGAAGCCGCCGCCGGAGGAACCACCACGGCTGTCATCACGACGGAAACCGCCGCCGGAGGAACCACCACGACTGTCATCACGACGGAAGCCACCGCCGGAGGAACCGCCACGGCTGTCGTCCCGGCGGAAACCGCCACCGCGGTTGTCGTCATCGCGACGCGGCCC
>NZ_JBIVTU010000008.1:245990-488528 GCF_044756845.1 Streptomyces sp. NPDC091416 | reverse complement strand
AAACCGCCCGGCCCGGCCCAGGACGCCCACCCGGCCGCAAGAACGACCAGCCCACTGCCCGCTATGACGTGCACACAGTCGGCAAACCAGGCTCCGCCAAGCGACGAACGAAGAAGTCAACGACTCCACGTCCACGCCGCACAGGTTAAAGATCAAGCTAGCGCCTGTCCGGCCCTGATCCGCCGGACAGGCCCGGATGCGGGCAGCCATCTCTGACGAAGACCGGGCTCGGGCAGTCCCCGAGCGGTTCGTCGCTGCCCGCGTGCGGAGCCGAGCGACCACCTCCCCGTTCCTTCCTGGAGAAGTCATGTGTCGAACCCTGCTCTCGGCCTGCCCGTCGGGCGGAGCCTGTGCTATCTGATCATCGCCGGAGTGGCCTGGGGCACGGCCGGTGCCGCCGCCTCGCTGCTCTTCGCGGCCAGCGACATCGGCCCGCTCGCCCTGTCGTTCTGGCGCTGCGCGGGCGGTCTCGTGCTCCTGCTCGCCGCGCTCGCGCTGCGCCCTGGCCGGGCGGCGGCGCCTGCTGCGCATCGCCGGTACCGGTATCGGCCTCACCGTGTTCCAGACCTCGTACTTCGCCGCCGTCCAGGCCACCGGCCTCGCGGTCGGCACCGTGGTCACGCTCGGTGCGGGCCCCGTCCTCATCGCGGTCGGTGCCCGGCTGACGATGGGGGAGCGGCTCGGCGCCGGCGGACTCGCCGCGGTCGCCGGAGCGCTGTGCGGTCTCGCCGTCCTGGTGCTCGGCGGCGATGCGGGTACGGTGCGGCCCGCCGGGATCGCGCTGGCCCTGCTCTCCGCGGCGGGCTACGCCGCCATCACCCTGCTCACCCGGTGGCTCGGGCGGGACGGCGGTGGCGGCGACGCGCTCGCCACCAGCGCCTGGGCGTTCGGAATCGCCGCGGTCGCGCTGCTGCCGATGGCGGCCGGTGAGGGCCTCGTCCCGCAGACCGGGCACGTGGCGCGGGTGGTGATCCTGCTCGTGTACGTCGCGGCGATCCCGACCGCCCTCGCCTACGCGCTGTACTTCGCGGGCGCCGCGGTGGTGCGGGCCGCCACCGTGTCGGTGATCATGCTGCTCGAACCGGTCAGCGCGGCGGTCATCGCCGTCGTCGTGCTCCACGAGCGGCTCACGCCGGCCACGGTCGCCGGGACACTGCTGCTGCTCACGGCGGTGGTCGGACTGGCCGTCGCCGAGACGCGCGGCGCCGCGAACGCCCGCCGGGAGGCGGCCGTCCCCGCGTGAACCACCGGGCGGCGGGGCGGCGGCGTGATGCCGCACGGCCCCGCCCCCGGCGGCTCCGTCAGAGCGCCTTCAGATACTCCGGGACGGTGATCGAGGGGTCGAGGTCGTCCGCGGGAACCGGCGTGGCGTACCCGGGTGCGAGCGGGACGACGCCGGCCCAGTGGGGGAGTGCGAGATCGCGTGCGCCGTCGTTCGGGCCACCGGTGCGGATCTTGGCGGAGACCTCCCGCAGGTCCAGCCGGATCACGGCGGTGGCCGCCAGCTCCTTCTCGTCGGCGGGCCGGGAGTCCTTGGACCGCCCGGGCACGACCTGCTCCACGATGGCGTCGAGGGCGGTGCGCCGCTCCTCGGGGTCGGCCACCGTGTGCGCGATGCCGTGGACGACCACGGAACGGTAGTTGAGCGAGTGGTGGAAGGCGGAACGGGCCAGCACCAGCCCGTCGACATGCGTCACCGTCAGGCACACGGCGAGTCCCTCGTCGCTCCCGCCCGCCGCCCTCAGCGGGCGGGAGCCGGTCGAGCCGTGTACGTAGAGGACCTCGCCGACCCGGCCGAAGAGCGTGGGAAGCACGACGGGTGCGCCGTCCCGTACGAAGCCGAGGTGGCAGACGTACGCCTCGTCGAGTATCGCGTGGACCTGTTCCCGGTCGTAGGAGGCCCGCTCCCGGGAACGGGTCGGGATCGTGCGTCCGGTCGCGTCGTAAGCGGTCGAGGCGTCCGGGGCCGTGGTCTGCTGGGGTGCGGTCTCCGGCATTGCGTACTCCATTGCACTAGTGCATACTGATTTTTGTGCTAGGAGAGTATCGGATCAGTGGGCGGCGTGCATCGGATATTGCCGCCAGTGTGGAGCGGGCGGTCGGTTCGGGCGAGCTGGCGCCCGGACAGGTGCTGCCTCCCATGAGGGAGTTGGCGAGCCGGCTGGGGGTGAACCCCAATACGGTCGCGGCCGCCTATCGCACCCTGCGGGAGCGCGGTGTGATCGAGACGGCCGGGCGCAGAGGCAGCAGGGTCCGCCCGCGGCCGGCGAGCACCGCACGCGGGTCGGTGCGGGTGGAGGCGCCGCCGGGTGTGCGGGACCTGGGGCAGGGGAACCCCGACCCCGCGCTGCTGCCCGCGCTGGAGGAGGCCTTCGCCTCGGTCACCGAGGCGTACGCGCGGGCGCCGGGGATGTACGCGCAGGTTCCCGTGGATCCGGAGCTCGCCGCCCTGGCGCGCGCGGGGTTCGACGCGGACGGCGTTCCGGCCGGACCGGTGGTCGCCACCTCCGGCTCGCTGGACGCGATCGAAAGAGTGCTGGCCGCGCACCTCAGGCCCGGTGACGCGGTCGCGGTCGAGGACCCCGGCTGGGGCGGCCTGCTGGATCTCGTTCCGGCGCTGGGCATGCGCCCGGTCCCCGTCGCCGTCGACGACGACGGCCCGCTGCCGGACGCCCTCGACGCGGCGCTCGGCGCGGGCGCGCGTGCGGTCGTCATCACCGACCGGGCGCAGAATCCGACCGGAGCGGCGATCGGCGCCGGGCGCGCGGCCGAACTGCGGGCGGTCCTCGCCGGACACCGCGGGGTGCTGCTGATCGAGGACGACCACGGGCACGCCATCGTCGACCTGCCGCTGCACCCCCTGGCCGGTACCACGGACCGCTGGGCGTTCGTCCGGTCCGTCGCCAAGGCGTACGGGCCCGACCTGCGGGTCGCGGTGCTCACCGGGGACGCCGTCACCACCGACCGCGTCTCCGGGCGGCAGCGGCTGGGGCCCGGCTGGGTCAGCCGGCTGCTGCAGCGGGCGGTGGTGCACCTGTGGACCACGGGCGCGGTCGGCCCCCGTGAGGTGGCCCGCTCGTACGCCCGCCGCCGGGACGCACTGGTCCGGGCGCTGGAGGACCGGGGCATCGAGGCGCACGGACGCAGCGGGATGAACGTGTGGGTGCCCGTCAGCGACGAGACGGGAGCCGTGGCGCGGCTGCTGCACGAGGGCTGGGCGGTGGCGCCCGGCGCCCGCTTCCGGATGACGGCGCCCCAGGGGATCAGGCTCACCGTGTCGCCGCTCACCGACGCCGACATCGCACCGCTCGCGGACGCGGTGGCCGCGGCGGCGGAGCCCGCCGCCCCGCTGAGCTACGGATGAGCCAGTGCCGCGCCGGACAAGGTCCGCCCCGTCCGGGCGGACCTCGGCTGACGCGGCACGAGTGCCGCGACGGGCAGACGTTGCCTGCCACGGCACTGGGGGCTGTGCCGTCAGGAACTGCGGGACAGCCCCGGGGGCCGCTTCCGGCGTCGCGGTCCCCGGGCCCGCGCTTCGCCGGCGCGGGGACCGCTGCTGGTCAGCGCCGCACCCGCCAGGACGACGAGGGCGCCGACCGGGGTGTTCCAGCTGAGCTGTTCGCCGAGCACGGCGACCCCGGCGGCGGTGGCGATCACCGGGATGAAGTAGGTGACCATCTGCGCGGTCGTCGGACCGACCTCGGTGACCAGACCGTACTGGAGCAGTACGGCGAGCCCCGTCCCCAGCGCACCCAGGGCGACCACGGCCAGGGTGGGCCACAGCGGGAAGCCGTTCGGCGCCGAGGTGAACAGCGGGGTCACCAGGGCGAGCTGGACCGTGCCGAGGAAGAGCTGGCTGCCGGTGAGGGAGAGGGCGGACGAACCGCTGCCCGCCAGCGTGCGCCGGACGTAGATCCAGCCGACGGGATAGCTCAGTGAGGCCAGCAGCGCCATCGCCGTACCGCTGAAGTCCAGGCCCGAGAAGCCCTGCCACGCGCCCAGCACGGTCAGCACGCCGAGAAAGCCGAGCCCGAGCCCGGCGACGCGGCGGCGGGTCGGGCGGTCCTCGGACAGGGCCACGAGGGACAGCGCCATGCCCCACAACGGTGAGGTCGCGTTGCAGATGCCGGCCAGGGTCGACGGGATGGTCAGTTCCGCGTAGGCGAACAGGGAGAACGGCAGGGCGTTGAGGAGGAAGGCGGCAACGGCCAGGTGGCCCCAGGTGCGGGCGGAGCGCGGCAGTCGCTCCCGCTTCACCGCCATGGCCACGGCCAGGACCGCGGTCCCCGACAGGAGCCGTCCGAGCGTGACCTGGAACGGCGCGTAGCCATGGGTCCCGACCTTGATCAGGAGGAAGCTGAAGCCCCAGATGAGCGAGAGTGCGGCGAAGCGCAGCCGCCAGTCCAGGGCGGGGCGGCCCGGAGGGCCCGCCGGATCGGCGAGAGGGGACGCCGGTGAGGTCTGCGTGGTTCCCGGGGTCCCCGGCGCGGGCGGTGCGCTCATGAGGTCAACGATGACGAAAGCAATCTCGTAGCACAAGTGAGACTTTGTGCGAGTGTCCGCGTAGCATTGCTTACATGTTGAACCTGGAGCGGCTGCGCACCCTGGACGCCCTGGCCCGGCTCGGTTCGGTGAGCGGTGCCGCCGAGGGGCTGCACGTCACCACGTCCGCCGTCTCGCAGCAGATGGCCAAACTGGAGCGGGAGGTGGGCCAGCAACTGCTGGCCAGGAACGGACGGGGGATCCGGCTCACCGACGCGGGACAGCTGCTCGCCGACCACGCGGCCCGGATCCTCTCGCAGGTCGAGCTCGCCCAGTCCGACATCGAGGCCCAGCGGGGCGAGGTGGTGGGCGAGATCCGGCTGGGCGCCTTCCCCACCGCCGCGCGCGGACTCTTCCCGTCGACGCTCCTCGCCCTGCGCGCCGGCCATCCCGAACTGCGGGTCCGCACGCTGGAGCTGGAACCCGAGGACGGGATCCGTGCCGTGCTCAGGGGCGACATCGATCTCGCCGTGGTGCTGGACTGGAGCAACAAGCGGCTGCCGGTACCGGGCGGTCTCGCCCGCGAGCAACTGCTCGACGACGCACCGGACATCGCCATGCCGGCCGGCCATCCGCTCGCGGAGCGCGACCAGGTCGACCTGGAGGAATTCGCCGATGACGACTGGGTGTCGTGGCCGGAGGGTGAATTCTGCTACGACTGGCTGATGTTCACCCTCCGCTCCAAGGGGATCGAACCGCGCATCGCCCACCTCGCCGGCGAACACCACACCCAACTCGCCCTGATCGCTGCGGGAATGGGTGTCTGTGTGGCGCCCCGGCTGGGCCGCGGGCCGGTGCCCGACGGGGTACGGCTGGTTCCGGTGCGGCAGAAGATGCGACGGCATGTCCACGCGGTGTGGCGGGCGGACGCGGACCGGCGCCCGTCGATCAGGGCGGCGGTCGCGGCGCTCCGGGAGGCGGGGCGGGACCTGGACGATCCGTTGGGGACCGCCTGAGGTCCCGCGCTCACGGATTGGCCAGCTTGCTGAAGTCCCAGGAGGTGACGGCATCGGGCGTGAGCCTTATCCAGGCGTGCCGCCCGTCGTGCGGCATCGTCTCCATGCCGAAGTTCTTCGCCGCGAACAGCCGCTCGGGAACCGCGAGTTCCGGGCACGGCTCGCCGGTGCGGGGTGCCTCGCCGACGAAGACCGCCTCGCCCGAGAGCTCGATGCCGCGCAGCTCCCCGTACTCGGCTCCGTCGTCGACGACCACCGAGAGCCTCGGGTCGTGGCGCAGCTGGGACCACCGCAGGCTCCGGGTGATGGAGTAGAGCCAGAGCGAGGTGCCGTCCCAGCAGAACCAGAGCGCGCCGACGTGCGGCCGGCCGTCCGCGCCGACCGTGGCGACCCGGCAGGTGCGCTGCTCGGCGAGGTAGGCGTCGCGCTCCTCGTCCGTCATCATGATCCGGCGGCCCCGCCGCTGAGTGACGGCCATGGGAAGCCCCCTCCTGTTAGCTGACTACGTGTCAGGAATCATGGGGCCTCTTCCCTCATCGCGCAATGGAGGTTAGCCTCGCGCGCCCGTTCCGTCGTCGAGAGGGGCAGCCGTGCCGAGCAGGGAACAGCTAGTCGAACAGACCGGTCCCGCGACCACCGTGCTGCTGACGGTGGAGTGCCAGCAGGGTGTGGTGGGCCCCGGCAGCGCACTGCCCGAACTGGCCAAGGAGGCCAGGTCGTCCGGGGCCCTGCACAACGTCGCCCGGCTGGTCTCCGCCGCCCATGAGGCGGGCGTCCAGGTCCTGCACGCGGTGGCCGAACGCCGGCCGGACGGCCGGGGCGCCAACAGCAACGCCCGCCTCTTCAGGGCCGCGGGCCGGCTTCCCGTACAGCAGCACTCCGGCAGCACGGCGGTACGGATCGCCGAGCCGATCGAGGTGGCGGAGGCGGACCTCGTCGTCCGCCGGCTGCACGGGCTGTCGCCGATCGCGGGCACCGACGTGGACGCGCTGCTCCGCAACCTGGGCTGCCGGACCCTGGTCGTCACCGGTGTATCGGCGAACGTCGCCATACCCAACGCGGTCTTCGACGCGGTGAACCTCGGCTACACCGCGGTGGTGCCGTCCGATGCCATCGCGGGGGTGCCCGCCGACTACACCCCCGCGCTGATCCGCAACACCCTCGCCCTGGTCGCCACCGTGACCACGACCGACGACCTCCTCGGCTGCTGGCTGAGCGGACGGACCGGGGAGAGGAAATGAGGAGGCGGCAGGGCGCCTGGGCTAGGACGCCAGGCTGATGGAGTCGCCCTCGACCGTGATCTCCGTGGCGGGCAGCGGCGTGGTGGCGGGACCCGCCTTGACGTCGCCCGTCGCCACGTCGAACTTGCTGCCGTGGCAAGGGCAGTTGATGGTGCCGTCGGAAACCGTCGACACGGTGCATCCGGCGTGCGTGCACTTCGAGGAGAACGCCTTGAACTCACCGGACGTGGGCTGTGTGACCACGACCCCCTCGTCCTTGAAGATCGTGCCGCCGCCCTCCGGGATGTCGGTGGTCTTCGCGAGAACGGCACCCCCGCTGGCGGCCCCGCTGCCGTTGGTCTGCTTGACGGCATCGGAACCGGACGACTCCTTCGAGCTGCCGCACGCGGTCAGTACGGCGGCCACCGAGACGGCACCGGCCGCTGTGACGACGGTCCGGCGCCCGATACGGGCCTCGTGGTCCTGCGATGCGCTCATACGGGCGCTCCCTCTCTGCGGTGTTCATGGATCCGACGCTTCGTCCAGGTGTACGGGCGGCCGGTGATCCGTGTTCAAAGTCCCAGGGACTTCCTCAGGAAGTCCCGCTCCAGCAGCAACAGGCTGCTCGCGGTCTGATCCCGGCCGACCAGGTGGCCGGCGCCCGACAGCGGCAGAACCGTGTGCGGCCTGCCCGCCGCGAGGAGCGCTGCGGAGAGCCGCAGCGTGTGCGCCACGGCCACATTGTCATCGGCAAGACCGTGCACGAGCATGAGCGGCCGGGTCAGTGTCCCCGCCTCGTCCAGGAGCGAATTGCGCGTGTAGTTCTCCGGCAGCACGTCCGGATGTCCCAGGAAGCGTTCCTCCCAATGGGTGTCGTAGAGCCGCCGGTCGGCGGGGGCCGCGCCCGCCACCGCCGCGTGGAAGACCTCCGGGTGCCGCAGGACGGCCGCCGCCGCCAGGTACCCGCTGAAGGACCAGCCGCGCATCGCCACCCGGGTCAGGTCGAGGTCCGGGTGCCGGGCGGCCGCCGCGTGCAAGGCGTCGATCTGGTCCTCCAGGACGGCGGTGAGGCGGTCGCCGTGCACCGACTTCTCCCACGCCTCACCACGTCCCGGAGTGCCCCGTCCGTCGGTGACCAGCACCGCGAACCCCTGCTCGGCGAACCACTGGGCGACCGCCACCCACCAGGCCCGCACCTCCAGGACGACCTGCATGCCGTGTCCGGCGTAGGGGCTGAGCAGCACCGGCAGCGGGCCGTCGCCCGGCCGGTGCCAGGAGGGCAGGTAGAGCCTGCTGCGCAGGTCCCGCCCGCCCAGCCTCAGTGCCAGCGGCCTCGGGGTGACGAGGGGTTCCTCGGCCAGGACCGCGAGGGAGCCGGTCGGTACGCCGGCGCGCAGCACCGTCACCGTATGGCCGTCCGGCGTCCTGCTGTCCAGGACCACGGTGGGACCTCCGACGGCCGCCGTGTGCACGCCGGGTGCGCGGCTGACCCGTACGAAACCGTCACCGGGATCACCGGCGGCGTACGACCAGACGTGGATCTCGGTCGGCTCCTCGCCCGCGGTGAAGAACACCCGCCCGTTCGCCGTGCCGATCACCTCGCGGACCTCCAGGCCGGGCGGCGTCGTGGCGCCGCCGATGTCCAGCCCCTGGGTGTCGCCGCCCGGCCGCGCGGGAACCACGAGCGCTCCGGAGGCCGGACGCAGCGGTGTGCCCGGGCGCAGGGCGACCCAGGCGGGGTCGTGCGTCCGGTGCACGGTGCGGGTGGCGCCCGACGTCTCCGCCACTTCCAGGACGTGCACCGACCGCTGGTCCCGTGTCTGTACGGTGACGAGCGGCCCGTGTCCGTCCCAGCCCGCTGCCACGACGTACTCGAACGACCGGTCCGTCCACACGTCTTCGGGGTGTCCCTCGCCCGCCTCCGCGGGCAGGCGGACCTCGGTCCGCTCCCCGGACACGCGCATCAGGTGCAGCGACACCTCGGCGTTCGCCGTGCCCGCGGCCGGATAGGCCCGTGCGCGGGGCGGTCGTTCGGGGTTCGCGGGATCGGCGATGTAGCGCTTGCGCACCCTCGTCGTGTCCACCCGGGCGACCAGGAGAGCATCGCCGCGAGGAGACCACCAGTAGCCGCGCGCACGCCCGATCGACTCCTGTGAGACGTAGTCGGACAGCCCGTACGTCACGTGCTCGCCCTCCGGCCCGGCCAGCGGGCGGTCGCCGGTTCCGTCCGCCCGTACGGTCCGCAGCGCGCCCCGGGACACGTACGCGATCAGCGAGCCGTCGGGCGAGGGGCGCGGATCGACGACCGGTCCGGGCGTCGTGATGCGGAGCGGGACGCCGTCCTCGGTACGCAGCACCCACAGGACGCCCTGGAGCGCGAAGGCCACCAGCCGCGCGGAGCCGTCGGTGGCGTAGGACACCACCCCCGAGGAGGTCTCGCGGTCCCTCTCCCGCCGGTCCCGTTCCTCGGGCGGTGCCTCGCCCGGGGCCTCGTCCGCGAAGCCGGGCCCCAGAGGATCGGCCAGGAGCCGCTCCGCACCGTCCTCGTACAGCCAGAGCCTGCTCACCGGGTCGGTGCCCGAGGTGCCCCGGAGGAACAGCACGCGTTCGCCGTCGGGGGAGACGGTGAACTGCCGGGGCACGCCGAGCGAGAAGCGCCGGGTGCGGGCGAACTGGAGCGGGAAGCGTTCGGCAGCGGTGGCGGTAGCGGTGGCGGGCGGGGGCGCGGGCGTGCCGGTGGTCGTGCGGAAGGAGGGATGCATGGCGACACCATGACAGGTGGAGATCCGCTCGATGCCTCCCGGTCCGTCCGCACATGGTGCCGGGCTCCGCTCCGTCCGGGCCGGAGACCTGCGCATTCCGGCCCCGACGCGACGGAGCCCCGCATCGCACACGGCAGGCGCGTGCGAGGCGGGGCTCGGTGACCCGGTGATGAGGGGTCAGTGTGTCGGGGCTGCGGCGGACTTCGCCGCTGCGGCGCTCTCCTCCGCGAGCCGCTCCATGCCGCTCTGCGTCTTGAGCGGCTTCTCCTTGATGAACAGCACGGCGACCAGCGCGAGGAGCGCGAACGGGGCGCCGATCAGGAAGACGTCGGCGGTCGCGACTCCGTACGCGTGCTCGACGACCTGTCGGGCCGGTTCCGGGAGCGTGCTGAGGTCGGGAACGCTGTGTCCGGCACCGCCGTTGTCCGCGGCCCCGCCGAAGCCCTTCTCCATCTCCTGCGCCACCCGGTGGCCCAGTACCGCGCCGAGCGCACTCGTACCGATCGCGCCGCCGAGGCTGCGGAAGAACGAGAGCACGGAGGTGGCCGCGCCGAGTTCCGAAGCGGGCACGTCGTTCTGGGCGGCCAGCACCAGGTTCTGCATCAGCATGCCGACGCCCACGCCGAGCACGACCATGTAGAGGCTGAGGATGCCGAACGAGGAGTCGGCGCCGATCGTGGACAGCAGGCCCATGCCCGCCGTCATGATGATGCCGCCCGCGATCAGGAAGCCCTTCCACTTGCCCCGGGCGGAGATGATCTGCCCGGCGACGGTCGTGGAGACCATCAGACCGAGGATCATCGGAAGGCTCATCAGGCCCGCGACGGTGGGCGTCTTGCCGAGCGAGATCTGGAAGTACTGCGAGAGGAACACCGTGCCGCCGAACATGGCGACGCCGACGAGGAGGCTCGCGACCGTCGTCAGCGCCACGGTGCGGTTGCGGAAGATGGTCAGCGGGATGATCGGCTCCTGGACCCTGGACTCGACCAGGACCGCGGTGGCCAGCAGGACCACTCCGCCGGTGACGAGCGCGGCGGTCTGCCACGAGGCCCAGTCGAACCGGTTGCCCGCGAGGGTCACCCACAGCAGCAGGGCGCTGACGCCGCTCATGATGAGCACGGCGCCGAGATAGTCGATCTTCACTTCCCGGCGGACCGTGGGAAGTTTCAGGGTCAGCTGGAGCAGCACGATGGCCAGCAGCGCGAACGGCACCCCGATGAAGAAGCACCAGCGCCAGCCCAGCCAGGAGGTGTCCACGAGCACGCCCCCGATGAGCGGTCCCGCGACCGTGCCGACGGCGAACACGGCGCCGAAGATGCCGGAGTAGCGGCCGAGTTCACGCGGCGGGATGATCGCGGCCATCACGACCTGGGCGAGCGCGGTGAGACCGCCCGCGCCGATGCCCTGCACGACGCGGCTCACGATGAGCAGACCGACGCTGTGCGAGAAGCCGGCGACGAGCGAACCGACGACGAACATCGACAGCGAGAGCTGGATGAGCAGCTTCTTGTCGTAGAGGTCGGACAGCTTGCCCCAGATCGGGACGGTCGCCGTCATGGCGAGGAGTTCGGCCGTGACGACCCAGGTGTAGGCGGACTGGCTGCCGTTCAGGTCGGAGATGATCCTGGGCAGGGCGTTGGAGACCACGGTGGAGGCCAGGATGGCCACGAACATGCCCGCCATCAGGCCGGACATGGCCTGGAGTATCTGGCGGCGCGTCATGCCGGGCGCGGCCCCCTCGGGCGCACCGGCGGTACCGGCTTCGGGTGTGACGGCAGCGGTCATCGGCTGACGTTCCTCATTCTCTGGTGACTGGTTCTGTGCTGACTGGTTCTGTGGAGCGTGAAGCGGTGCCGGCCCTCAGGTCCTGAGGCCGGTCGCCAGCGAGGCGAACGCCTCGCGGTACAGGCTCTGGAACGTACGGGTGCGGCCGGAGGCCACCCACACCTCGACGGCGGCGCGCACGGCGGCGATGGCCACATGCGCGAGCAGGCGGGGCTGGAGATCGGTCTCGGGGTCCTGGCCCAGGCGCTCGGCCAGGACGGCGACCAGGGCGCGTTCGTCGGCGCCCCGGGCCGCCAGGAATCCCGGCAGCAGCGAGGGACTCGTCCTGAGCACCGCCATCTGGAGAGCCCAGCGTTCGTGGTCCTCCTCGACCTGGGCGAGTTCCTGGGCCAGTGCCTCGCTGAGGGCTTCGAGCGCCGTGAGGTGCTCCGGCGCGTTCAGCACGGCCCGGCGGGTCCGTTCGGCGTTCTCGTGCCCGGGGCGGGTGATCGCGTCCTCCAGGCACGGGAAGTAGTTGAAGAACGTACGCACGGAGACGCCGACCGCGTCGGTGACCGCTTCCACGGTCACGTGCTCGATCCCGCGGTCCGCGGCCATGCGCAGTGCCATGTCGGCAAGGGCGTCGCGTGTCGCGCGCTTCTTGCGTTCGCGCAGCCCGAGGGATGCGTGGTCGTCGGCACTCATGAAGGTGCATGCTATGCAATTTTGCGCCCTGGGCAAAATTCTTTTCCGTGCCCGGTCCGGGGGCGGTGGAGCGGCCTCCGGGGCGGATGCGGGTGAAAAGAGGCGGTGCGCATCTCTTCACTGGGCTCGGGGGGCGCTGTTACATTCCGGAAAACAAGAATTCATTTCAGTCTGTGGCTGGAGGCACCCATGACGGCTGTCCACGACGCTCCCCATGTGCAGGCACCGGTACGTCGCGAGCTGCCACCGTCGATGGTCGAGCGCATGACGCTGATCATGGACGTCTTCGAGGGCAGGGCGGCCCGGCTCTCGCTGGAGGAAGTGGCCCGCTCCACGCGGTTGCCCAGGTCGACGGCGCACCGGATTCTCGACCAGCTGGTACGGCTGCGCTGGCTCGAGCACACCGCTCTCGGCTACGGACTCGGCCGCCGCGCCCTCGGCCTCGGCGGCGGGGACGGCGCGCACGGCAGGATCCGGGAGGCCGCGGCCGCCCGGCTGCACGACCTGCAGATCAGGACCGGCCTGGTGGTCCACCTGGCCGTCCTGGACGGAGCGGAGGTCCACTACCTCGACAAGGTGGGCGGCCGCTTCGCCGCTGCCGTGCCCTCCCGCGTGGGCGGTCGGGCCCCCGCCCACTCGACCGCGCTCGGCAAGGCCATGCTGGCCTGGCTCGAACCGGAGGACGTCGAGGCCAGGGCCGCCGAGTCCATCGGCCGCCTCACGCACCGCACCATCGCCGACCTCGGCACCCTGCACCAGGAACTCAACCGCATCCGGCGCCGCCACGGCCTCGCCTTCGAGCGGGGCGAGTGCTTCCCGGACATCGCCTGCGTCGCCGCCGCCGTGCGGGGGCCCGAGGGTCCGGTCGCCGCGATCTCGCTGGTGGGGGACGCCTGGTCCCCGCTGGAGAAGGTGGCACCCCTGGTCGTGGACGCGGCGCGGCAGGTGTCACGCGAGCTGTTCCCCCAGGCCGAGGCGCCGGTCAGGGCGGCGCGCCGGGCCGCCGCCGTGCCGGAGGAGACGTGGTCCCCGCAGGCCATGGACCGCCTGCTTGCCGCGGGACAGTACGGCGACTGGCAGTAGACCGTAGGCCGCGGACGAGGGCTTCGTATACGGCCCGTGCCGCCGTGGGCCTGCCCACTCGGGTCCAGCGGTTCGCTGCCCGGCGGGCGACTGCGCGTGATCCGGGCCCCGTTGTGCGAGGATCCCCTGATGCTCCCGCCTCCGGACGGTGCCCTTCCCGCTGCCGCCGGGATCGAGAAACTGCTCACGGCCTGCGCCGGCGCCCGGGCCACCGTCGAGCGCCTCGAACCACTGCAGCACCATCCCTGGGTGCTGCGCGCCCACTTGGCCAAGACCACCGGACTCCCGGGCACGGTCATCGTGAAACGCGTCCGTCCCGAGGGATACGGCCTCCGCTCCGCCGACGAGCTGGCGCGGTGCGAGCGCGCGGCGCTCGCTTTCATCGCCGACGACCTCCGCCTTGCCCTCGCACCACGGCTGCACGCCTCCTCGCCGGACTCCCGCCTGCTCGTCATGGAGGACCTGCGCCCGCGCACCGAACTGGCCGGACAACTGCGCCGCGACGGCCTCCGCCCCGCCCTGGACGCCGAACTCACCGCCTTCGCCTCCTCGATGGGCGAGCTGGCCGCCGCATCCGCCGGCCGAGCCGCGCTGTTCGACGCCCGCCGCACCGCCCTGGGCACTCGCGCCGACCGGCTCGGCGACCGGGAGCACGCCCACGGGGGCATCTGGCGGCACGGGCTCGCCCGTGCCGCCGCGTTCGGCGTCCCGTTGCCCCTCGCCGCGGAACGCGATCTTGCGGCGGCCGTGGCGGAGCTGGCCGATCCCGGCCCGTTCCTCGTTCTCACCAACGGCGACACCGAGTCGCACAACTTCCTGACCGGCCCGGGGTACGACGGCCGGCTGATCGACTTCGAGGGTGCGGGCTTCCGCCATGCCCTCACCGCCGCGACCGGCTTCGTCGTGCCCGGCCCGAACTGGCTGCGAGTGTCGGGGCCGGATCAGGTCGCCGCGTTTCGACGGGCACTGGCCCGTACGGTCCCCGAGGCCGAGGAGGACCAGCGGTTCGGCTTCGGTCTGGCCTCGGCCTCCCTGGTCTGGGTGATGGCGCGCGTGGACCGCCTCGGGACGCTGGACGCACGCGGCCCCGGCGACGACTCCCGCACCCAGATGGTGGCCCTGCTGGAATCCGGGGCACACACCGCCGAGACCTGCCGGGTACTTCCCCACCTGGTTGCCTGGTGCAGGTCCACGGCGGCCCTGCTGCGCCGTCGTTGGCCCGAAACCGACACCGATCCCGCCGCGGTCGCCCCCTACACCTGGCGGAAACGGTAGGGCGACGAGCCGGGCCGGCGTCGTCGTGCGGGCCCTCGGAGCCGGAGCCGCCTCCTCTGCCGACGTCCGCCGTCACCGCGGCCTCCGCCCCGCCGGGGGAGGAACGGCCGGGCGGAGGCGGCGGTCACGACACCCGGCCTCGCCCGCACTCACCCCCAGTGGTCACCCCAGGCCCACGGAACGGGCGGCGCGGCCGGGCTACCGACACCGAAGCCGCCGCGGAAGAAGAGCATCGGCTGCCCCTCGGACACGGTCTCCAGGGCCAGGACCCGGCCCACCACCACATCGTGGTCGCCCGCCCCGTGGACGTCGTGCACATCGGCGTGCACCCGGGTCAGGACGCCGGGCAGGGACGGGGTTCCCCAGCGGGAGACCTCCCAGTCCAGCCCGTCGAACTTGCGGCCCCTGCTCGAACCGAACCGGCCGCAGAGATCGGTCTGCTCCTCGGTCAGGATGTTCACCGTGAACCGGCCCGTCTCCCGGATCCTCGGCCAGGCCCGCCCCCGGTGGTCGGCGCAGAACAGGACCAGGGCCGGCTCCAGTGACACCGACGCGAAGGACTGGCACGCGAAGCCGGCGGGAACCCCGTCCCGGCCGGTCCCCGTCACCACCGTGACCCCGGACGCGAAGGTGCCCATGGTGCGCCGCATCCGGGCGGGGGTCGGCTCGGTCTCCTCGCATGCCTCGGGCGCGGACAGGGGCTCTGCGGTCATCGGGTTCACCTCGACGGGGACGGTGCGGTGGTGTGCCCGGGGCCGGGCAGGGGGCCGAACGTAGGCGGCGGCCCGAAGAGGCGGGGCGCAGTTCCCGATGAGTGGAACAGCCACCGGCCCCGGGCTGCCGCGGGCCGCCCGCACCCCCGAGGCCGAACGCATCCCGCTGACCGAGACGTCCGCCACGGGGCCGGGCGCGCCGTGGCTACCGTCCGGGAACCGATCACACGGCACCCACGGCCGCCCGGAGCCACCACCGGGCCGGCCCACCGGGCCACCGGGTCCACCGGACACAGAGGTCAACCGAGGCAGGGATGATGACGGCGCTGAGCCATGACTCCACACTGCGTGAACTCGCCACCGATCACGGCGTGTTGCGCTACCACGAGGCAGGACAGGGCCCGCCCCTGCTGCTCCTGCACGGCTCCGGCCCCGGTGTCACCGGCTGGCGCAACTACCGGCACAACCTCGGGACGTTCGCCGAGCACTTCCGCTGCCTGGTCCTGGAGTTCCCCGGATTCGGGGTCAGCGACCCGGCCGACGGCCACCCCATGGCGACGGCGGCCTCCTCCGTCACCCGGTTCCTCGACGGACTCGGGATCCAGCAGGCGGACATCATCGGCAACTCGATGGGCGGCATCATCGGCACGCAGTTCGCGCTCGCCCACCCCGACCGGGTGCGCCGCCTCGTGACGATCGGCGGCATCGGCCGGAACCTGTTCAGCCCCGGGCCCGGCGAAGGCATCAAGCTGCTCTCCGAGTTCACCGACGCGCCGTCGCGCGAGGGCCTGGTCCGCTGGCTGAACTCGATGGTGTACGACCGTTCCCTGGTGACCGAGGAGCTCATCGAGGAGCGGTGGGCGCAGGCCACCGACCCGGACACGCTCGCCAGTGCCCGCCTGATGTACGGCAGCGAGGCCTTCGCGGCACGGTCCGCCGCGGCCGCCGCGTCCGACGAGGCGCCCTACTGGGCCATGCTCCACCGGCTCCGCGCGAAGACCCTGCTCACATGGGGCCGCGACGACCGGGTGAGCCCCGTCGACATGTCGATCCTGCCGATGCGCACCATCCCGGACGCGGAACTGCACGTGTTCCCGGACTGCGGGCACTGGGTGATGATCGAACAGAAGGCGGCCTGGGAGAGCGCGGTCCTCGCCTTCCTCACCCGCAAGGACGCGTCATGAGCGCCGCGGCCCGGGGAGCCTGGGACGAGGAGTTCGACTTCGTCGTCGTCGGCAGCGGCGGAGGCGGCATGGCCGCGGCGCTGACCGCGGCCGACAGCGGACTGAGCACCGTCGTCGTCGAGAAGGGGGCGATGTACGGAGGGACGACCGGCATCTCCGGAGGCGGCATCTGGATCCCCAACAACCCCACGCTGAAGGCCGAGGGTCACGACGACAGCCGCGCGTCCGTCCGCCGCTACCTCGACCTGCTCACCGAGAACCGGGTCCCCGCCGCCCGCCTCGACGCCTTCGTCGACCAGGGCCCCGCCGCGATGGAACTGCTGGGGAAGAGCCGCTGGATGCGGTTCTTCTGGGTCAAGGGCTATGCCGACTACCACCCCGAGTACGACGGGGGCCGCCCGCTCGGCCGGTCGGTCGAGGCGCTGCCCTTCGACACCCGCAAGCTCGGCGAGGACGAGAAGCACCAGCGGCGCAACAGCCTCAAGGGCCCTCTCGGACTCTGGATCACCGCCAAGGACTACCGGAACCTCGCCATGGTCAAGCGGACCTGGCGCGGACGCTGGGCCTCCGTGATCGCCGCCTGGCGCGTCTCGTCCAACATGGTCCGCCGGCGCCACATGGCGACCGGGGGCCGGGCGCTCGTGGCGCGGATGCGGATGGCGCTCAAGGAAGCCGGCGTACCGGTGTGGCTGCGCAGCCCGATGACCGAACTCGTCACCGACGCACACGGCACGGTCACCGGCGTCGTCGTCACCCGCGACGGCAAGGCCGTACGCGTCGGCGCCCGGCACGGCGTGCTCCTCGCCACCGGCGGGTTCGACCACAACCGGGAGATGCGCGAGCAGTACCTGCCCGAGGGCGGCCGGGACAACCACAGCGCCGGAGCCGTCGAGAACGTCGGCGACGGCATCCTCGCCGGCCGGGCACTCGGCGCCGCGCTCGACTTCATGGACGACGCCTGGTGGATGCCGTCCGTGCACCATCCCTCCGGGGCGACGATCCCGCTGGTCTCCGAGCGGTGCATCCCGCCGTCGGTCATCGTCTCCTCCGACGGAAGGCGGTTCACCAACGAGTCGTCCCCCTATGTCAACTTCGTCCACGACCAGCTCGAAGGCGGGCACACCACCGCCTGGTTCGTCATGGACGCCAAGGCCCGTGCCCGGTACCCGTTCGCGCAGATCCTCCCCGGAATGCCCTTCCCCAAGGCGTTCTACGAGAACGGCACCGTGCACCGCGCGGACACCGTCGCCGGCCTCGCCCGGAGCATCGACGTCCCGGCTGACGCCCTCACCGAGACCGTCGAACGGTTCAACGGCTTCGCCCGTACCGGCAAGGACACCGACTTCGGCCGCGGCGACAGCGCCTACGACCGCTACTACGGCGACCCGACGATGAAGAACCCCAACCTCGACGAGATCGTCAGGGCCCCCTACTACGCGATCCGCATCGAGGTCGGCGACCTCGGCACCAAGGGCGGTCTCGTCTGCGACGAGAACAGCCGGGTGCTGCGCGAGGACGGCTCGGCCGTCGCCGGGCTGTACGCCACCGGCAACACCTCCGCGGCCGTCATGGGCAACGAGTACGCCGGACCCGGCGCCACCATCGGCCCCGCCATCGTGTTCGGCTACCTCGCGGCCCGGCACGCGGCCGCCGTCACCCGCACGGGGGCCGGGACCGCCGGAGGCGCCCCATGAGCCCGGCGTCGCTGACCGTGCGCGTGGTCGAGGTGATCCGGGAGACGGCCGACGCGCACTCGCTGGTCCTGGAACCGGCGGACGGGGAGCGGGCCCGGTTCACGTACCGGCCCGGCCAGTTCCTCACCGTCCGGGTGCCGTCCGAACGCCCGGGCGGAGCCGCCCGCTGTTATTCGCTGTGCAGTTCCCCGGTGCGCGACGAGCAACTGAAGGTGACCGTCAAGCGCACGGCGGGCGGGTACGCCTCCCACTGGATCTGCGACCACGTCACCGAGGGCGACACCCTGGAGGTGCTGCGGCCCGCGGGCACCTTCACCCCGGACTCGCTCGACGGCGACTTCCTGCTCCTGGCCGCGGGCAGCGGCATCACCCCCGTGATGTCCATCCTCACCTCAGCCCTGCACGCGGGCACCGGCGCGGTCACCCTCCTCTACGCCAACCGTGACGAGCAGTCCGTCATCTTCCGCGACGAACTGGACGGCCTGGCGCGGGAGTACGGAGACCGGCTCACCGTCCTGCACTGGCTGGAGTCCGTCCAGGGCCGGCCCACCGCATCCGGTCTGCGCGGGCTGGCCCGCCCGTACGCCGGGCGGCCCGCCTTCGTCTGCGGGCCCGGCCCGTTCATGGACCTGGCGGCCGGCGCGCTCACGGACCTGGGCCTGCCACCCGGCCGGATCACCGTGGAGCGCTTCACCTCACTGACCGGCGACCCGTTCGGGGAACGCGAGCCCGTACCGGAGCCGGACACCGCCGGGCCCGTCAGCACGGCCGAGGTGGAGCTGGACGGGGTGAGCCACACCGTCGACTGGCCCCGGAACAAGCCCCTGCTCGACGTGCTGCTCGCCGCCGGACTCGACGCGCCGTACTCCTGCCGGGAGGGCAGTTGCAGCGCCTGCGCCTGTGTCCTGACCGAGGGCGAGGTGGCGATGGAACGCAACGAGGTCCTGGACGCCGCGGACCTCGCCGACGGTCTGATCCTCGCCTGCCAGGCCCGCCCGCTCAGCGACCGGCTGAAGGCCACCTACGACGGCTGAGCCGCCCCTCCCGCACCCGTTCTCCGTTCCCACTCGACCCGGATGAGGTTCGAACCGTGACCAAGGCGACCGCCGCGATCGTCGGATCCGGCAATATCGGCACCGACCTGATGTACAAACTCCTGCGCTCGCCCGACATCGAGCCGCGCTGGATGATCGGCATCGACGAACAGAGCCCCGGCCTCAAGCGGGCCGCCGACCACGGACTGCACGCGAGCGCCGACGGCGTCGACGCGCTGCTGGCCGGTGACGAGCGCCCGGACCTGGTCTTCGAGGCCACCTCCGCCTACGTCCACCGGGCCAACGCCCCCAAGTACGCCGGACTCGGCATCCAGGCCATCGACCTGACCCCCGCCGCGATCGGCCCGGCGGTCGTGCCGGCCGTCAACCTCGGCGACCACCTCGACGCGCCGAACGTCTCCCTCATCACCTGCGGCGGCCAGGCCACCATCCCGATCGTGCACGCCGTCTCCCGGATCACCGAGGTCGCCTACGCGGAGATCGTCGCGAGCGTCGCCTCGCCCTCGGCCGGGCCCGGCACCCGCGCCAACATCGACGAGTTCACCCTCACCACCGGCCGGGGCATCGAGACGATCGGCGGCGCCGCCAGGGGCAAGGCGATCATCATCCTCAACCCGGCCGAACCGCCGATGCTGATGCAGGACACCGTCTTCTGCGCCATCCCCGCCGATGCGGACCAGGACGCCGTCACGGCGTCGATCCGGAAGACCGTCGCCGAGGTGGCCGGGTACGTACCCGGCTACCGGCTGCGCGCCGAGCCGCAGTTCGACCGGCCGACCGCGGTCAGCGGCGGCCTCGCCCGCGTCGCGGTCTTCATCGAGGTGGAGGGCGCGGGCGACTTCCTGCCGCCGTACTCCGGAAACCTCGACATCATGACCGCCGCCGCCACCAGGGTCGGCGAGGGCTTCGCCCAGCGGATCACCGCCCGCCGCACCGGCGCCTGACCGCCGCTCACCGAGGAGTACACGAGCCATGCCCTACAGCTCCGACCTGGACATCCGGGTCACCGACTCGTCCCTCAGGGACGGATCGCACGCCAAGCAGCACCAGTTCACCGTCGACCACGTCACTTCCATCGTCGGCGCCCTCGACGACGCGGGCGTGCCCGTCATCGAGGTCACGCACGGCGACGGCCTCGGCGGGTCCTCCTTCAACTACGGCTTCAGCCACACCCCGGAGCAGGAGCTCATCAAGGCCGCGGTGAAGACCGCCCGCCGGGCGAAGATCGCCTTCCTGATGCTGCCCGGCCTCGGCCTCCAGGACGACATCCGCGAGGCCGCCGGAAACGGCGCCGCGATCTGCCGGATCGCCACCCACTGCACCGAGGCCGACATCTCCGTCCAGCACTTCGGCCTCGCCCGCGAACTGGGCCTGGAGACCGTCGGGTTCCTGATGATGTCGCACAGCCGGCCGCCGGAGGACCTGGCCCGGCAGGCCCGCATCATGGCGGACGCGGGCTGCCAGTGCGTGTACGTCGTCGACTCCGCCGGCGCCCTCATCATGGAGCAGACCAGCGACCGCATCGCCGCCCTGGTCGCCGAGCTCGGCGACGACGCGCAGGTCGGCTTCCACGGCCACGAGAACCTCGGACTCGGCGTCGCCAACTCGGTCCTCGCCGTCCGCGCCGGGGCCACACAGATCGACGGGTCCACCCGCCGCTTCGGCGCGGGCGCGGGCAACACGCCCGTCGAGGGCTTCGCGGCCGTCGCCGAGAAGCTGGGGATCCGTACCGGCATCGACGTACTGAAGATCATCGACGCGGCCGAGGACGTGGTCCGGCCCGTCATGGACGGTGAATGCCTGCTCGACCGGCTGTCACTGACGATGGGGTACGCGGGCGTCTACTCCAGCTTCCTGAAGCACGCCGCGCGTCAGGCCGCCGCCTACCAGGTCTCCGGCGCCGAGATCCTCATGGAGGCGGGCCGCCGCAAGCTCGTCGGGGGCCAGGAGGACCAGCTCATCGAGATCGCGGTCGCCCTCGCGGCGAAGAACAGCTCCGGGACCGCCCAGCACTCCTCGGGGAAGTGAGAACCGCCATGTCCAATCCCGTACTCGAAGCAGTCGAGGCACGCGCCGACGAGATCCGCGCGCTCGGACCCGCCAACGAGGCGCTCGGCCGGCTCGACGACCAGGCCGCGAAGATTCTCCGGGACGTCGGGGCGATGCGCATGCTCCAGCCGAAGACGTACGGCGGCCTCGAACTGCATCCGCGCGAGTTCGCCGAGACGGTCATGAGGATCGCCGCCCTGGACGGGGCGACCGGCTGGGTCACCGGTGTCGTCGGCGTCCACCCGTGGGAGATGGCGATGGCCGACCCCCGCGTCCAGGAGGAGATCTGGGGCGAGGACCCCGACACCTGGATCGCCTCCCCGTACGCGCCGATGGGACTCCTGCGGCCCGTCGACGGCGGGTACGTCTTCAACGGCCGCTGGCAGTTCTCCTCCGGCACCGACCACTGCCGCTGGATCTTCCTCGGCGGCTTCCTCGCCGACGCCGACGGAAACCGGATCAACCCCCCGCAGTCCGTGCACGTCATCCTGCCCCGCGCCGACTACGAGATCGTCGAGGACTCCTGGGACGTCGTCGGGCTGCGCGGCACCGGCAGCAAGGACGTCATCGTCAAGGACGCCTTCGTGCCCGGCTACCGCGTCATCGAGTACAACAAGGTCGTGGACGGGTCGCTGGCCGCCGAGGCCGGGCTGACCAACCCCGCATACCGGCTGCCGTTCTCGGCCGCGTTCCCGCTCGGCATCACCGCCGCCGTGATCGGCATCTGCGAAGGCGCTCTCGCCCACCACCTCGACTACCAGCGCGGCCGGGTGCAGATCACCGGCCAGGCCGTGAAGGACGACCCGTACGTCCTGTACGCCATCAGCGAGGCGGCGGCCGAGATCGCGGCGGCCCGTTCGGCGCTCCTGGACAACATCTGCCGGATCCACGACGCGGTGGCCGCGGGCGAGGAGATCGGCTTCGGGCGCCGGGCCGTCGGCCGGCGCACCCAGGCGGCCGCGGCCTGGCGGGCCGTTCGCGCGGTCGACGAGATCGTCGCCCGGTCCGGCGGCAACGCGATGCGGCTGGACAACCCGATCCAGCGCTTCTGGCGCGACGCGCACGTGGGTCTCACGCACGCCATCCACGTGCCGGGATCCGTCTTCCACGCCTCGGCCCTCACCGAGATCGGCGTCGAGCCGCCGCAGGGCCCGATGCGCTCGATGATCTGACTCCTTCGACCGACCGCTGACCGGTTCAGAGAGGAACACTCATGACACAGATCCGCCAACTCGGCTATCTCCGGGTCCAGTCCAGCGACATCGGGCGCTGGCGCGAACTCACCGTGGACGCCCTCGGCTTCGCCGAAGGATCGGGGCCGGACCCCGAAGGCCTGTACCTGCGCATGGACGAGCGCCGCTCCCGGCTCGCCGTCCTGCCCGGCGACACCGACCGGGTGCTGTCGGTCGGCTGGGAGGTGCGGGACCAGTTCGCCCTCGCCGCCGTCGGCCGTGCCGTCGAGGCGTCCGGTACGGGAGTGCGGCCGCTCAGCCGTGAGGAGGCGGACGACCGGGGCGTCGAGCAGGGCATCAGGTTCGAGGACCCGGCGGGCGTGCCCGTCGAGGTGTTCTTCGCTCCCGTCCTCGACCACAGCCCCGTGGTGACCGCGCTCGGCCAGCGGTTCGTGACCGGCGGTCAGGGAATGGGACACATCGTCCTGCCCACCACCAGCCCGGACGAGACGATCGCCTTCTACACCGAGGTGCTCGGATTCCTGCCCCGCGGCTCGATGAGGCTCGGCGGCGGGTCGCCGCGCCGGGTGCGTTTCATGGGGGTCAACGAACGCCATCACAGCCTCGCCGTCTGCCCCGCACCGCACGGCGAAGCGCCCGGCCTCGTGCACCTCATGGTCGAGGCCGACAGCCTGGACGCGGTCGGCCGCGCCCTCGACAACGTGGGAAGGCAGGGCTTCTCGCTCTCCTCGACGCTGGGCCGGCACACCAACGACAAGATGGTGTCGTTCTACGTGCGCGCGCCGGGCGGCTGGGACGTCGAGTACGGATACGACGGGATGCGCGTCGACGAGGCGCACTACACCGCCGAGGAGATCACCGCCGACAGCTACTGGGGCCACGACTGGTCCGGCTCCGAACCCCTGGCGGCCTTCACCCCGCCAGGGACGGCCACATGAGGGCCACCCGGCCGGTGACACCGGTGCCCGCCGCGACCGTCGGCCACTACGACGCGGAGAGCGACGTGCTGGTCGTCGGCTTCGGATGCGCCGGAGCCGCCGCGGCGTACGAGGCCGCGGCGGCGGGCGCCGAGGTCCTCGTCCTGGAACGCGCCGGCGGCCCCGGCGGGTCCTCCGCGCTGTCCGGCGGCGAGCTGTATCTCGGCGGCGGGACCCCGGTGCAGCGGGCGTGCGGTTTCGAGGACAGCGCGGACGACATGTTCGCCTATCTCGACGCCGCGCTCGGACCGCACGCCGACCAGGAGAAGCTGCGCCTGTACTGCGAGGGCAGCGTCGCGCACTTCCAGTGGTTCGTGGACCGCGGGCTGACCTTCGAGCCGGCCCTGTGGTCCGCGCCGACCTGGATGCCCACCACCAGGGACGGGCTGATGTGGCTGGGCGAGAACGCCTGGCCCTACAACGAGATCGCACGCCCGGCGCCGCGCGGTCACCGCTGCGCGACCGAGGCCTTCGGCGGCTGGCTGGTGATGGAGAAGCTGGTCGCCGCCGCCGAGGACGCGGGGGCGGCCGTGCAGGCCGACACCCTGGCCACGGCACTGATCGTGGACGGGAGCGGCCGGGTCGTCGGGGTCACGGCACGCCGTCACGGCCGGGACCTCGCCTTCCGGGCCCGCAAGGGCGTGGTGCTGACCACCGGCGGGTTCGCGGACAACGAGGCGATGCTCGCCGACCACGCCCCGCACCTCATCGGCCACGACAAGGTCAGCGACGGGCTCGACGACGGCAGCGGCATCCGGATGGCCGCCGCGCTCGGCGCCGCCACCCGGCGGATGGGCGTGGTCGAGCTGGCGCTGACCGCGCTTCCGGCGATGGTCACCCGGGGCATGCTGGTCAACGCCCACGGGCAGCGCTTCATCAACGAGGACGTGTACCCCGGCCTGTTCAGCGCGGCCGCCGTGCTGACGCAGCCCGCCCCCTACTGGGTGCTCATCGACGAGGAGGGCTACGAGTCGATTCCGGAGGCGGAGCGCTGGGGCGTGGTGCCCCGGTTCGTCACGGAGACCCTGGCGGAGCTGGAGACCGAACTCGAGATGCCGCAGGGCGCCCTGGAGTCCACGGTCGGCACGTACAACACGCATGCGGCGCAGGGCCGGGACCCGTACTTCCACAAGGACCCGCGCTGGCTGAGGCCGTTGAAGGGCCCGTTCGCGGCGGTCGACCCGAGGGCCGGCTTCCACCGGGGCGGTCGGCCCGGCGCGGCGGGCGCCGGAACGGGCGCCGCGGGGTTCACGCTCGGCGGGCTGCACACCACCGTGGACGGGGTGGTGCTCGACGTGTCCGGTGAACCGGTGCCCGGGCTGTACGCCGCGGGTCGGGCCGCCTCCGGCATCCACGGCGAGGGGTACGTCAGTGGCACGTCACTCGGCGACGGGACGTTCTTCGGGCGGCGGGCGGGTGTTGCCGCCGCCGGCGGCTGAGCGCGGAGCGGGGGGTTGCGCGCGGCTGCCCGGGTGTCCTCTCCCGGCTCTGCGGCCGGGAGAGGACAGGCCCCGGCGGGGCGCCGGTGCTCAGCCGGCGACCGCGGCCAGATCGCCCGGGGCGTAGGCCCCGCCCTGGTTGCCGAGGATCACGCCGAGCCGGTTGGTCGCGTTGATCATGGCGATCAGCGAGACCAGCGCGATGGTCCGGTCGTCGTCGTAGTGCTTGCGGACCCGGGCCCAGGTCTCGTCCGAGACCCCCTGGCAGCCGTCGATGATGCGGGTGCCCTCCTCGGTCAGCGCCAGCGCGGCCCGCTCGGCCTCGCTGAACACCGTGGAATGCCGCCAGGCGGCGACCAGGTTCAGCCGGGCCGCGCTCTCGCCCGCCGCCGCGGCGTCCTTGCCGTGGATGTCGACGCAGAAGCCGCAGCCGTTGATCTGGCTGGCCCGCAACTGCACCAGCTCCTGGGTGGACCGCGGCAGCGCCGATGCCTGGATCAGCTGGCTGACGGCGAAGATCCGCTTGCCGATCCTGGCACCGGTCTCGTTCTCGAACAGGTTCATACGGGGTTCCATCTCGGCGTCCTCGCTCATGGGATCGTGTGCCACGCGGTTCGTCCGTGCGGCGTGCTGATGCCCATGAGTCGCCGGCCGCACCGGCCCTGTGACAGGACGGCGATGTGACGCGGGCCACCCGGATTTCCTGTCACAGGAGCGCGGGCGGCGGCGACTTGTGCGTGACACGGCAAGGACACGACGGACAGGGGCCGACGATGGACGAGTACACGGGGCGGGCGGCCGGGGCGGGCGGCGGCCCGCGAACGGCGCGAACGGACGCGGCCACCGAGGCGTTCGTCGCCCACCGCAACCTGCTCTTCACCGTCGCTTACGAGATGCTCGGCTCGGCCGCCGACGCCGAGGACGTCCTCCAGGAGACCTGGCTGCGCTGGGCGGGCGTCGACCGGGCGACGGTGCGGGAACCGCGCGCCTTTCTGGTCCGCATCACCACACGCCAGGCGTTGACCCGGCTGCGTACGCTGCGCCGGCGCAAGGAGACCTACGTCGGCCCCTGGCTGCCCGAACCCCTGCTCACCGCGCCCGATGTCGCCGAGGACGTCGAGCTTGCGGACAGCGTGTCCATGGCGATGCTGCTGGTACTGGAGACGCTCGCGCCGACCGAACGGGCGGTGTTCGTCCTGCGCGAGGTATTCGACCTCGGCTACGAGGAGATCGCGCAGGCCGTCGACAAGTCCGCTGCCGCGGTTCGGCAGATCGCCCACCGGGCACGGGCCCACGTCGCGGCGCGCCGGCCGCGCGAGACCGTCCCGCCGGCCCGGGCCCGCGGTGTGCTCGCGGCCTTCCAGCAGGCGGTCGCCACGGGCGACCTGCAGCGTCTGCTCGACATGATCGCCCCCGACGTCGTACTGCTGACCGACGGCGGCGGAGTCGTCCGGGCCGCCCTGGAGCCCGTCGTGGGTGCACGCTCGGTGGCCGACGTACTCCGCAGGATCGGCGCGGCGGAGATGCGGCCGGCCGAGGTCAACGGCCACCCGGCGCTGATCGTGCGCACGGGCGGTGCGATCGACACCGTCCTGGCGGTACGCCTGGAAGGCGGCCTCATCGCCGGGCTCTACGCCGTACGCAACCCGGAGAAGCTGTCACGCGTCGAGCGGGAGACCCCTGTGGTCCGCTGAGCCCGCACAGGCGCGAGAGCGACGCCGGCCACCGGTGGTCAGGTGAGCTGCCGGCCGGTTCCGGCCGGTGCGGCGCCGCTCCCGTCGGCGAGTTCGATCGTGCCCCGCACCGTGGCCTCGCGGATCGTGTCGCGCAGCGACCCGCAGCCCTCGAAGGCCGGGCCGGCCCCTTCGCGCTCCGCGCAGAGGGCGCTCGCGCCGCTGTTCCACTGCACGCTCGTCTGCTGAAGGCTGCTCTTGCGTACGAGCACCTGCGCCGCGCACCGGCCGCATGCCAGGGGCCGCATCGGCGTGCCGTCGACGAGTCGGTTGTCGACCCGCATCAGACCGGCCGGCCCTCGGCGGCAGCGGCGGCCTTGCGGGCCAGGTTGGCCTCGACCTCCTTCTGCCACGCCTCCACGGGCCGCGTGGTGTCCAGCTCGAACTCGAACCGGTCGGTCATCTCCGGCTTCACGTCGGCCGCGTCCACGTAGAACTGCTCGTACCAGCGGCGCAGTTGGTAGACAGGGCCGTCCTCCTCGCAGAGCAGCGGGTTGTCGATGCGGGCCTTGTTCTGCCAGATCTGGATGTCCTGCTCGAAGCCGAGCTTGATGAACTGGGCCATTCCGGCCGCGAGTTCGTCGGCCGCGCTGCCGGGCATCGACGGCGAGCGCTTGACGATGATGCCGTACTGGAGGACGAACCGGTTCGCGTCGACCGGATAGTGACAGTTGATCAGCACGGACTGCTGGTCACCGGTGTCGTAGTGGTACGTCAGGTCGTCGATCATGAAGGACGGACCGTGGTACGAGGCCAGCGAGTCGCTGCCGGTGGTCTTCGGCTTGTCGCCCTGCTCCTGGGGGCGGGCGTCGGGGCGGCCGGTCGCGCGCATGTGCTGGGTGGCGGTGTGCCCCTCGAAGACGTTCTTGAAGAACGTGGGGAAGGAGTAGTGGACGTAGAAGAAGTGGGCCATGTCCACCACGTTGTCCACGACTTCGCGGCAGTTGGCGTCGATGGTGGTCTCGTACCAGAGCCAGTCGGTCCACTCGTCGCTCGTCGCGCCCTGGATCCGGGGGATGACCACGTCGGCGGGCGGGGGATTGCCCTCGGGGTCGTTCCAGACGAAGAGCATGCCGTCCTGGTCCAGCGTGGGCCAGGACGCCGTGCGGGCCCGCAGCGGCACCCGCTTGGAGTACGGGATCTGCTTGCAGCGGCCGTCACCGCCCCAGCGCCAGTCGTGGAACGGGCAGGCGACCTCGTCGCCCTTGACGGTGCCCTGTGAGAGGTCGCCGCCCATGTGCCGGCAGTAGGCGTCCAGCACACTGAGCGTGCCGTCGCCGCTCCGGAAGACCACGAGCTTCTGGCCGAACGCCCGGACCGAGTGCGGCTTTCCGTCGCGGTACTTCTCCGAGAGGCCGAGGCAGTGCCAGCCACGGGCGAAGCGCGTGGGTGCCGCTGCGGCTTCGATGGCCCTGACGTCGTCGGGTGCTGATTCGACTGCGCTCACGTTCTCTCATCCCCTTAAGGACGCATGGTTTCCGGGTTCCCGGACGGTAGGCCCGCCCGCCGGTGCCCGGCCGGGAGAGTCCCACTGACCGGAACCGTGATCCCGGGCGGGCGGCCGACCGGTCCCGGTCGGTGGGACCGGGGCTTCGCGATGCCTGCGGCCGCCCGTACGGTCCGCCGACCTCTGCACCGCACGACACAGCCAAGGAGCCCGTGATGAACCGATTCGACGGCGTGAAGGTCCTGCTCACCGGAGCGGGATCGGGCATCGGGCGGGCGACCGCGCTGCGCCTGGTGTCCGAAGGCGCGGTCGTGTTCGCCGTCGACCTGTCACGCGAGGGCCTGGCGGACACCGTCGCGGCGGCGGACGGGCCGGGGCGGATCGTGACCCGGGTCGCCGATGTCGCCGAGGAGGACGCGGTGGTCGAGAGCGTACGGGCCGCGGCCGAGGTCCTCGGCGGCATCGACGTCCTGGTCAACGTGGCGGGCATCCACCGGACGACGCCCATCGGCCGGCTGACGGTGGCGGACATGGAGCGGCTCTTCGCGGTCAACACGGTGGGCACGGCGCTGTTCTGCCGGGAGGCGCTGCGTCATCTGCCGGACGGCTCCGGTGTCATCGTCAACGTGGCGTCCTCGGCGGCGGCGCACGGGAACCCGTACATGAGCGCGTACGCCGCCTCCAAGGGGGCGGTCCTCGGCTTCTCGCTGTCCCTGGCCGCCGAGGTCGCCCACCGCGGTATCCGGGTCGTGCCCGTCTCGCCCGGGACCGTCGCCACGCCCCTGGCCGGCCCGCACGTGCTGCCGCCGGACCTCGACACCTCGTACTACGCGCGGATCCGCGCGCCGTTCGGAGCGGCACGGCCCGAGCAGATCGCCGGGGTGATCGCCTTCGCCGCCTCGCGGGACGCGGGCTACCTCACCGGGGCGGAGCTGCGGGCCGACGGCGGATCCCACATCTGACGCGGAGGCCGGCCGCGGAAAGTGAACAGCCGGGCCACTGAGCGGGACTGGCTCTTGCCTGATTCGAGAATGAATTCTAGTTTTCGGACTCATCAGTGTCCCGGCCCAACGGGCCCCTCACACCCCTATGGAGAGCCATGACCGAGGCCGTCATCGTCGAAGCCGCGCGGACACCGGTCGGACGGCGCCGCGGTGTCCTGTCCGGACTCCATCCGGCGGAGCTCCTCGGGTTCGCCCAGAAGGGGCTGCTGGAGCGGGCCGGCATCGCCCCCGACACCGTGGACCAGGTCATCGGCGGCTGTGTCACCCAGGCCGGTGAGCAGTCCAACAACGTCACCCGCAACGCCTGGCTGCACGCCGGACTGCCGTACACCACCGCCTGCACCTCGATCGACTGTGCCTGCGGATCGTCCCAGCAGGCCGTCCACCTGGTCGCGGGACTGATCGCCTCCGGCGCCATCGAGATCGGCATCGGCTGCGGTGTCGAGTCCATGAGCCGGGTCTTCCTCGGCGCCGCGCTCACCCCGGACAACGGCTCCCCGGCCCCGGAGGGCTGGACGCTGGACATGCCCGACCAGTTCACCGCCGCCGAGCGCATCGCCCGCAACCGGGGCATCACCCGGGCCGACGCGGACGCCCTCGGCCTCGCCTCTCAGCAGAAGGCCGCCCGCGCCTGGGCCGAGGGCCGCTTCGACGGGCAGATCATCGACGTCCCGGCCCCCGTCATGGGGGCCGATGGGCCCACCGGCGAGACCGCGCCGGTCAGCCGCGACCAGGGGCTGCGCGCCACCACCGCCGAGGCGCTGGCCGCCCTGCGGCCCGTGCTCCCCGACGGCATCCACACCGCAGGCAACTCCTCCCAGATCAGCGACGGAGCCGCCGCCGTCCTGATGACGAGCCGGGAGCGCGCCGCCCGCGAAGGACTGCGCCCCCGCGCCCGGATCGTGGCCTCCGCCATGGTCGGCTCCGACCCGTACTACCACCTCGACGGACCCGTCGCCGCGACCGAACGGGTCCTGCGCACCGCCGGGATGAGCCTCGCCGACATCGACCTCGTCGAGATCAACGAGGCCTTCGCCTCCGTCGTCCTGTCCTGGGCCCGGGTCCACGAGGCGGACATGGACAAGGTCAACGTCAACGGCGGCGCCATCGCGCTCGGTCACGCCGTCGGCTCCACCGGAGCCCGGCTCGTCACGCAGGCCCTGTACGAACTGGAGCGGACCGGGAAGTCCACCGCGCTGATCACCATGTGCGCCGGTGGAGCGCACGCGACCGCCACCGTCATCGAACGCATCTGAGGGGCGCGCCATGACCATCGGACTCACCCAGGAGCACCTCGACCTGCGCGACGCCGTACGCGCCTTCGCGAACCGGCACATCACCGAGGACACCCTCCGAGCGGCGGCCGACGCCGACAAGGAGACCCTCCCCGCCCACTGGAGCGGCCTGGCCGGCCAGGGCCTGCTCGGGCTGCACCTGCCGGAGGAGGACGGCGGCGCCGGGTACGGGCTCGTCGAACTCGCCGTCGTCACCGAGGAGCTGGGCCGCGCGACAGCCCCCGGGCCCTTCCTGCCGACGACACTCGCCTCGGCCGTTCTGCACGCCGCCGGACACCGCACTCACCTCGCCGCGCTCGCCGCCGGCAGCACGCTCGGCGCGGTCGGACTCGCCCCCGGCACCCTCGCCCTGACCCGCGCGGCGGACGGCACCGTCACCGTCACCGGGACCTCGGAGCTCGTCATCGGCGGACAGCTCGCCGACGTGTTCGTGCTGCCCGCGTCGGACGAGGGCCGGACCGCCTGGCTGGTGCTGCCCCGCGCCGCCGTGGAGACCACCGACGTCCGCAGTCACGACCTCACCCGCCGCTCGGCCCGGGTGACCGTACGCTCGCTGGCGGTCCCCGCCGTCGACCTGCTGGACCTCGACCCACGGGTCCCGCGGGACCTCGCCGCGACGCTGTTCGCCGCGGAGTCCGCCGGCCTCGCCGACCGCTGCGTGAGCACCGCCGCACAGTACGCGGGCGTCCGGGAGCAGTTCGGCCGGCGCATCGGCCAGTTCCAGGGCGTCAAGCACCGCTGCGCACGCATGCTCGCCCGGGCCGAACAGGCCCGCGCCTGCGCCTGGGACGCCGCCCGCGCGCACGACGTCGTGGACCGGGCGGAGGCCTCGCTGGCTGCCGCGGTCGCGGCGGCGGTCGGTGTCGACGCGGGTTTCTCCGTCGCCAAGGACTGCATCCAGGTGCTCGGCGGCATCGGCTTCACCTGGGAGCACGACGCACACCTCGCACTGCGCCGCGCCCAGACCCTCCGGATCACACTGGGCCCGGCCGCCGCCTGGCGCCGCCGCGTCGCCCGCCTCACCCTGGACGGCACCCGCCGCACCCTGAGCGTGGAGCTGCCGGCCGAGGCCGAAACCGTACGCGAGCACATCCGCGCCGAACTGCGCCGCGCCGCGGCCCTGGACGGCAAGGACCGGCTCACCCACCTCGCCGACCACGGCTACACCGCACCCCACCTGCCGGCTCCCTGGGGCAAGGGCGCGGGACCGGTGGACCAGCTCGTCATCGCCGAGGAGCTCGGGGCCGCCGGCCTCGCCCCCGTCGACATGATCATCGGCGGCTGGGTGGTGCCCACGATCATCGCCCACGGCGACCCGGCCCAGCAGGAACGCTTCCTCGCGCCGAGCCTGCGCGGCGACATCCGCTGGTGCCAGCTGTTCAGCGAACCGGGCGCGGGATCCGACCTCGCCGGACTCACCACCCGCGCCGAGAAGGTGGACGGCGGCTGGCGGATCACCGGGCAGAAGGTGTGGACGTCCATGGCCCGGGACGCCCACTGGGGCGTCCTGCTCGCCCGTACCGACGCCGGCGTGCCCAAGCACAAGGGCATCTCCTACTTCCTCCTCGACATGACGAGCCCCGGAATCGACATCCGGCCGCTGCGGCAGATCACCGGGGACGCCGAGTTCAACGAGGTCTTCCTCGACGGCGTGTTCATCCCCGACGAACTGCTCGTCGGCGCCCCGGGCGCCGGCTGGAAGCTCGCCAGGACGACGCTCGCCAACGAACGCGTCGCCCTCTCCCACGACTCGGTCGGCTCCGGCGCCGAGGCGCTGCTGGAGATCGCCGCGGCGTCGGAAGGCCTCGACGACGAACGGCTCAGCACGCTCGGCGGCCATCTCTGCGACGCCCAGACCGGTGGCGTCCTCGCCCTGCGCACCACCTTGCGCACCGTGTCAGGGCAGCAGCCCGGCGCCGAGGCGTCCGTCGCCAAACTGCTCGGCGTCGAACACCAGCAGCAGGTCTGGGAGACCTGCATGGACTGGCAGGGCACCGCCGCGCTCACCGGTGAGGGCGAACGCCTCGATGCCACCTGGCAGTTCCTCAACGCCCGCTGCCTTTCCATCGCGGGCGGCACGACGGAGATCCAGCTGAACATCATCGGCGAGCGCATGCTCGGCCTGCCCCGTGACCCCGAGCCCACCGAGAAAGGCTGACCATGTCCATCGACCGCGACAAGGCGCTGACCGCGGACCCTTCCGTCCGCGAGATCCACTGGACCACCCGTGACGTGCTCCTGTACCACCTGAGCCTGGGCGCCGGCGGAGACGCGGCCACCGGGCCCGAGCTGCACCTCACGTACGAGAACGGACTCGGCGTGCTGCCCACCTTCGCGATGGTGGCGGGCTCCGGCATCTCGGCCGGTGAGGCGGACCCGCCGGGCCTTCACCTGCCCGGCATCGACATCGACCTGCGGGCCGTGCTCCACGCGGGCCAGGGCCTGGAGGTCCACCGGCCGCTGCCGGCCTCGGGCACCGCCACGCTCACCTCACGCGTCGCCGAACTGTGGGACAAGGGCAAGGCCGCCCTCATCGTCCTGGAGTCCGCCGCCACGGGCCCGGACGGCGAACCGCTGTGGACCTCCACCACCCGCATCTGGGCGCGCGGCGAGGGCGGCTTCGGCGGAGAGCCGGGCCCGGCGGAGGAACCGGCGGCGCCGGACCGTCCGGCCGACGCCCTGCTCATCTCCACCACCACGCCCCAACAGGCCTTGTTGTACCGGCTCAACGGCGACCTCAACCCGCTCCACGCCGACCCGGCCTTCGCGCGGGCAGCCGGCTTCGACCGGCCGATCCTGCACGGGCTCGCCTCGTACGGCCTCCTCTGCAAGGCCCTCGTCGACGGTCTCCTCGACGGCGACGTCACCCGGCTCACCGCCCTCACCGTGCGCTTCGCCGGCCCCCTCGTCCCCGGTGAGTCCCTCGCCACCTCCGTATGGCGTGAGGAACCGGCAGGCGACGGTACGCGGCGGCTCGTGCTGCACGCCGGCTGCCCCGAACGCGACGGCTCGCCCGTGCTCACCCACGCCACGGCGACGGTGACGGCATGAGCGGCCTCCGGCACCAGAGCGATGCGGACACGGCACCGGTCACCGGCCCCCGGCTGGTCGCCGAACCGCACAAGGACGGCGTCGACGTGGCGGTCGCCGCGGCCCGCCGGGTGGTCACCGCCCTGCTGCGCGCGGGCGACGGCACCGGCGCGGACATGAACGAGATCGCCGCCCGCCTCGACGCCGTCGCCGACGGACTCGGCGCGAAGGCGCCCCCCATGGGCGACCGCCTCGCCGAGATGTGGCGCGGCGAGGGCGTCACCCGGCACGACCCCGTCACCGGCCCCGAGAACGCCCTGGCGCCGCCGCTGCACCTGCACGGCAAGGAGGACGGCTCCGTCGAAGGCGTCGTCACGCTCGACCTGCCCTACCAGGGACCGCCCGGCCATGTGCACGGCGGGATCTCGGCGCTGCTCCTCGACCACACGCTGGGGGTGGCCAACCACTGGGGCGGGCCGTCCGGGATGACGGCGGAACTGACCCTGCGCTATCTGCGGCCCACCCCGCTGTTCGAGCCGCTGACGGTCATCGGGCGCCAGATCTCGGTGGAGGGTTCGCGGATCCGTACCGTCGGCGAGATCCGGGCCGGCGGCCGCACCTGCGTCACCGCGGAAGGTCTGTTCATCAACAAGCAGCTTCCCCGGCCGAGTTGAGGAGCACCGAGTGACGGGAAACCTGGAAGGCAAGGTCGCGCTGATCACCGGCGCCGGGCAGGGCGTCGGTCAGGGCATCGCCCTGGCTCTCGCCGCCGAAGGAGCTTCGGTGGCCGTCCTCGGGCGGACCGCGGCGAAACTGGAGGCAACCTGTGAACTGCTGCGCGAACGGGGCGTGAAGGCCGAGCCGTTCGTCCTCGACGTACGCGAGACGGACCGGATCCCGGCCGTGGTGGAGGACGTCGCGGAGCGCTTCGGCTCCCTCGGCATCCTGGTCAACAACGCCTACTCCGGCTGCTACGGACCGCTCCTGTCGCTCAGCGACGAGGAGTTCCGCCGAGGCTTCGTCAGCGCCCCGTTCGCGGCCTTCGCCTTCATGAAGGCCGCCCATCCGTACCTGAAGCGCGACGGCGGCGGAAGCGTCATCAACCTCGTCACCTCCGCCATGGTCCGCTGGGACCTGAGCACGTACGGGGCCTACGCGGCGGCCAAGTCGGCCCTGCGTTCCCTGACCAGGACCGCCGCCAACGAGTGGGGCCGCGACGGCATCCGGGTCAACGCGATCGCTCCGCACGCCGTGTCACCCGCCTACGCGGGCTGGCAGGCCGCCCACCCCGAGGAGGCCGCGGAGTTCTGCGCGTCCATCCCGCTCGGGTACGTCGGCGACTGCGAGCAGGACATCGGCCGGGCCGTGGCGATGCTGTGCGGCCCGGACGCCCGCTATCTGACGGGCGCCACCGTGCCCCTCGACGGGGGCCAGGCCAACTTCGGCTGAGGCCCCTCCCGGTCAGCGGGACGGCCCGGCCCGGGCCGTCCCGCCCGGGGCTAGCGTCGCCACGCCGGGCGCCACGATCACCACGGGACGCGCCGCGGCCACCACGGGACGCGCCGCCACCAGCACGGGAGACGCCGCGCGCCCCGCCCCCGTAACCACACCGGCAGACCCGGCCACCGGGTGAGAGGGACCGACGTTGCCACACGAGACGATTGCCGACCTGCTGCTCGCCAGGGCCGGGGACGACCACCCGGGCCTGCTGACCCGTGAACGGTCCTGGACCTGGGGACAGGTCGTCGAGGAGAGCGCGGCCCGCGCCGCCTGGGCCAGGAGACTGCGGACCGACGGGCCGTTCCACATCGGCGTACTCCTGGACAACGAACCCGAGTACGTCTTCTGGCTGGGCGCCGCGGCCCTCGCGGGCGCGGCCGTCGTGGGCATCAACCCCACCCGGCGCGGCGCCGAACTGGAGCGGGAGGTACGGCACACCGACTGCCAGGTGATCGTCACCGACCGGGCGGGCGCCGCCCTGCTCGACGGACTGGACATCGGCGTCGGCCGGGACCGCTTCCTCGTCGTCGACGCACCGCAGTACGCGGACCGCCTCGCCACCCAACCCCGCCGGCCCGCCCCGGACCCCGAGGTCACCGCCACCACACGGATGCTGCTGCTCCTGACCTCCGGCACGACCGGCACGTCCAAGGCGGCGCTCTGCTCGCAGGGCCGGCTCGCCGCGCTCGGCGCCGCCAACAGCGCCAAGTACGACGTCACCCGCGAGGACGTCTGCTACTGCCCGATGCCGCTGTTCCACGGCAACGCACTGATGGCGCTGTGGGCCCCCGCCCTGTCCGCCGGCGCCACGATCGCGCTCACCCGCAAGTTCTCCGCCTCCGGGTTCCTCCCCGACGTGACCCACTTCGGCGCCACCTTCTTCACCTACGTCGGCAAGGCGATCGGCTACATCCTGGCCCGCCCCGAGACCCCGGGCGACGCCGACAACCGGCTCACCCACGCCTTCGGCACCGAGGCCTCGCCGGAGGACGCGGCCCGCTTCCTGGAGCGCTTCGGCTGCCGTCTCGTCGAGGGCTACGGCTCCAGCGAGGGCGCCGGCATGCTCAGGCGGGTCCCCGACGCGCCCACGGGCGCGCTCGGCATGCCCGCCCGGGACGGCGTCCGCATCGTGCACCCCACGGACCGGACCACCTGCCCGCCCGCCGTGCTCGACGCCTACGGCAGGGTGCGGAACCCGGAGGAGGCCATCGGCGAGATCGTCGACACCGAGGGCGCCGCCCGGTTCGAGGGCTACTACAACAACGAGGCCGCGAACGCCGAACGCGTCCGGCACGGCTGGTACTGGACCGGCGACCTCGGATACGTGGACGAGGCCGGCTACTTCTACTTCGCGGGCCGCTCCGGCGACTGGATCCGCGTCGACGGCGAGAACATCTCGGCCCTGCTCACCGAACGCATCCTGCGCAGGCACCCCGGTGTCGTGGCCGCCGGAGTGTTCGGCGTACCCGACCCCCGCTCCGGCGACCAGGTCATGGCCGCCGTCGAGATCGCCGGGGGCGCCCGCTTCGACGACCTGGACCTGCCGGCCTTCCTGGAGCTCCAGGAAGACCTGGGCACCAAGGGGGCCCCGCGCTTCGTCCGCGTCTCCCACGCGCTGCCGACCACCGGGTCCAACAAGCTGCGCAAGAAGGAGATGCAGCTCGACGGCTGGCGCACCGACGACCCGGTCTACCGCTGGGCAGGCCGGGGCCGGCCCGCGTACGCGCCGATGACCGTCGCGGAGAAGGCCGCGCTGCGCGCCGAGTTCGAGGCCAACGGGCGTGCGCGTTTCCTTCCCTGACGCATCGTCAAAAACTAGCGGTAGCGAGCGAGGAGAACCACACATGCAACTGCGCGAGAGCGCCGCGCACCAGGAGCTGCGGCGGGAACTGCGAGCGTACTTCGCGGGTCTGATGCCCGAGGACGAACGCCGCCGCGTCGGTGAGGAGGGCGTGGGCGGCGACCGCTTCCGGGAGGTCGTCAAAAGGCTCGGTTCCGATGGCTGGCTCGGCATCGGCTGGCCCACCGAGTACGGCGGCCAGGGACGCTCGGTGGAGGACCAGTACGTCTTCTTCGACGAGGTCCAACGGGCCGGTCTGCCCTTCCCGTTCGTCACCGTCAACACCGTCGGTCCGACGCTGATGGCGTACGGCTCCGAGGAGCACCGCAAGCGGTTCCTGCCGGGCATCCTCTCCGGCGACATCGTCTTCGCGATCGGCTACACGGAGCCCGGCGCGGGCACCGACCTGGCCTCGCTGACCACCCGCGCGGTCCGGGACGGCGACACCTACGTCGTCGACGGCAGCAAGATCTTCACCAGTGGCGCCAACACCGCCGACTACGTCTGGCTCGCCGCCCGTACCGACCCGGACGCCCCCAAGCACAAGGGCATCTCCATCCTGATCGTGCCCACCGCCGACGACGGCTTCTCCTGGAGCCCCATCCGGACCGTCGGCGGCATGGTCGTCACCGCGACGTACTACAGCGGGGTGCGCGTCCCGGCCGCCGACGTGGTCGGCGAGGCGGACGGCGGCTGGCGGCTGATCACCGCCCAGCTGAACCACGAACGCATCGGACTCGCCGCCCTCGGCGGCCGCATGATCCAGCTGTGGGAACGGGTCCTGGACTGGGCCCGGGACAACGGCACGGCCGACATCCCCTGGGTACGGCAGGAGTTCGCGCGCACGTACGCCCGGCTGGAGGCGATGCGGCTGATGAACTGGAAGATGACGTCCGCCGTCGCCCACGACGCCCTGACCGGAGCGGACGCGGGAGCCGCCAAGGCCTACGGAACCGAGACCCACATCGCCGTCCAGCGCGGGCTCACCCAGATCCTCGGCGCCGCCGGCCGCATCCGGCCCGAGTCGCCGGGCGCGGTCCTCGCCGGACAGGTCGAACAGCTCTCCCGCCAGGGCATCGTGAACACCTTCGGCGGCGGCGTCAACGAGATCCTGCGCGACATGGTCGCGACCCAGGGACTCGGGCTGCCGCGCAAGGGGCGTGGCGCATGACCGGGACCGCCGGGCAGACCGGGCCGGGGTACGAGGAGCGCCTCCAGTCGTTCGCCGGGCGCGAACTGCGGGCCACCACCCCGGGACAGGACCCCGTCAACCAGCCGATGATCCGGCACTGGGCCGAGGCGATGGGGGACACCAACCCGGTGTACACCGACGCCGAAGCGGCCCGCGCCACCGGCCGCGAGGCAGTGGTGGCACCCGCGTCGATGGTCCAGGCGTGGACGATGCGCGGATACGCGGCGACCGCCGGCCCGCCGGAGGGCGCCGCATGCGGCTTCGACGAGCTCGTCGCCACGCTCGACGAGGGCGGCTACACCTCCGTGGTCGCGACCGACTCGGAGTTCACCTTCCTGCGGGAGCTGGTCCCGGGGGACCACATCGCCGTCCGCGAGCGTGTCGAGTCGGTCTCGGCGGAGAAGCGGACGGGCCTGGGCACCGGACGGTTCGTCACCACGCTCAAGACGTACACCGACCAGCGGGGCGAGACGGTCGCCACCCAGCGGTGGCGCACCCTGAGGTTCCGGCCCGCGCCCGCGCCCGAAGCCGCGCCGGCCCTGCGCCCGCGCCCCGCCGTCAACCGTGACAACGCCTTCTTCTTCGAGGGAGCGCGAGCGCACCGGCTGCTCGTGCAGCGCTGCGCCACCTGCGCCGTGCTGCGCCACCCGCCGGGGCCGTGCTGCCCCGAGTGCGGGTCGCTGGAGTGGGACACCGTCGAGGCCGCCGGCCACGGCCGGGTCCACAGCTTCGTCGTGAACCACCACCCACGGCACCCCGCCTTCGACTCCCCCTACCTCGTCGCCCTCGTCGAACTCGCCGAAGGCACCAGGCTCATCACCAACCTGACCGGTGTCGCCCCCGGCGACGTCACGATCGGTATGCCCGTGGTCCTCGACTGGCTCGACGCCGACCCCGAACTGACCCTGCCGGTGTTCCGGCCCGCCCCGACGGAGGCGCCCTGATGGATTTCTCCCTGGGAGAAGAGCTCGAAGCGGTCCGCGACCTGGCCCGCGAGATCCTCACCGACCGCGTCACCCCCGAGCGGCTGCGTGAGGTCGAGACCTCGGCCGGCCGCGTGGACGAGGAACTGTGGGCGGACCTCGCCAGGGCCGGGCTGCTCGCGGCCGTCCTGCCCGAACCGGACGACGGGGCGGGACTCGGCATGGCCGGGCTCTGCGTCCTCCTGGAGGAACAGGGCCGCCACGTCGCCCCGGTGCCGCTCTGGCCCGCGCTGACCGGCGCGCTCGCCGTGGCGGCGTACGGAACGGTCGCGCAGCGGACACGGCTCCTGCCCGGCCTCATGGACGGTACGGACCGGCTGACCGTCGCCCTGGAGGAGTTCGGCCCCGCCGAACCCCTGGCGCCCCGCGCGGCCGCGGTCGCCGACGGACCGGGGTGGCGGGTCAGCGGGGTCAAGGCCGTGGTGCCCGCTCCCGCCGGGGCGGGGCACGTCCTGGTGACGGCGGCGACGGGGAGCGGGCCCGGCCTCTTCCTCGTCGCCTCGGACGCGACGGGCGTGAGCTGGGAGTACGCGCAGACCACGAGCCACGACATGAGCGCCCACCTGACCCTGCGCGACGCCCCCGCCGAGGCCGTCGGCACACCGGGCGGCGGGGCCGTCGCCCACCTCGTGCGCAACGCCTTCATCGCTCTGGCCGCCGTCCAGACCGGCGTCGCCGACGGTGCGCTGGCCCACGCGGCCGGGCATCTGCGCGAGCGCGAACAGTTCGGCCGTCCGCTCGCCACGTTCCAGGCCGTCCAGCACCAGCTCGCCGACTGCTACATCGACATCGAGGCGATGCGGGTCACGCTCTGGCAGGCCGTCGACTCGACCGCGGAGCCCTTCGACGCGCCGAGCGCCGACCGGGCCGCCACGGTCGCCAAGTGGTGGGCCACCGAAGGCGGACTGAACACCGTGCACCGCGTCCAGCACGTGCACGGCGGCATCGGCGTCGACACCGACTACCCGGTGCACCGGCACTTCCTGTGGGGCAAGCAGATCTCCACCACCCTGGGCGGCGCGGGCGCCGACCTCGAACGCCTCGGAGCCCTGCTCACCGGCGCGGCGGTGAGCTCATGACCGCGGCCCCGGGCAGCCTCCCGCCCTCCCGTACCTACACCTCGGTGGCCGTCGGCGACGTACTCCCCGAGCTGCCGGTCCCGGTCACCCGCACCCTGATCGTCGCCACGGCCCTCGCCGGCCGCGACTACCAGGATGTGCACCACGACCCCGAACTGGCGCGGGCACGCGGCTCCAAGGACATCTTCATGAACATCCTGACCAGCAACGGGCTCGTCGACCGGTACGTCACCGGCTGGGCCGGCCCCGCCTGTGTCGTCAAGGCCATCCGGATCAGGCTCGGTGCCCCCAACCACCCCGGCGACACGATGGTGCTCACCGGAACGGTGACCGCGAAGTCGGACGCCGGCCGCCGCGTCGAGATCGCGGTCACGGGCGCCAACAGCCTGGGTGCCCATGTCACCGGGAGCGTCTCGGTGCAGCTTCCGGAGGAGGACCGATGAGCGCCGTACCGCTGTCGGGTGCCGCGGCCGTGGCAGGCATCGGCGCCACCGAGTTCTCCAAGAACTCCGGCCGCAGCGAACTCCAGCTCGCCTGCGAGGCGGTGCTCGCCGCTGTCGCGGACGCGGGTCTGCGACCGTCCGACGTGGACGGGCTCGTCACCTTCACCGCGGAGACCAACGCCGAGAACCACGTGGCCCGCAACACCGGCATGGGCGATCTGACGTTCTTCTCCCGCATCGGGTACGGCGGCGGAGCCGGCTGCGCCACCGTGCAGCAGGCGGCCATGGCCGTGGCCACCGGGATCGCCGATGTGGTGGTCTGCTACCGGGCGTTCAACGAGCGCTCCGGCGAGCGCTACGGGCTCGGCCAGGCGGCCCGCCCCATGGACACCACCGCGGACCGGGCGGCCTACGCCTGGATGACCCCTTTCGGGCTGAGCACCCCGGCCCAGTGGGTGGCCATGTTCGCCCGCCGCTATCTGCATGAGTACGGTGCCACCACGGACGATTTCGGCCGGGTCGCCGTGGTCGACCGCAAGCACGCCGCGAACAACCCGGCCGCCTGGTTCCACGGCCGCCCCATCACCCTCCAGGACCACCGGGACTCCCGCTGGATCGCCGAACCGCTGCGGCTGCTGGACTGCTGCCAGGAGACCGACGGCGGCCAGGCCCTCGTGATCGTCTCCGCCGACCGCGCCCGCGACCTCCCGCACCCGCCCGCGATGATCCGCTCCGCCGCCCAGGGCCTCGGCGCCGACCAGCACATGATGACCAGCTACTACCGGCCGACGATCACCGGAATCCCCGAAATGGGTCTGGTCGGACGACAGTTGTACGCGCAGAGCGGCCTCGGGCCCGACGACATCGACGCGGCCGTGCTCTACGACCACTTCACTCCGCTGGTCCTTCCCCAACTGGAGGAACTGGGCTTCTGCAAGCCCGGCGAGGCGAAGGACTTCATCGCCGACGGCCATCTGGAGCTCGGCGGCCGGCTGCCCTTCAACACGCACGGCGGGCAGCTCGGCGAGGCGTATCTGCACGGCATGAACGGCATCGCCGAGGGGGTCAGGCTGGTCCGTGGCACCTCGGTGAACCAGCCGGACAGGGCCGAACACGTCATGGTCACCGCCGGAACCGGGGTGCCCACCAGCGGCCTGATCCTGGGAGTTGACCGATGACCGCGTCCCCGTGGCAGGGCCGTGCGCTCGGCACCCGTACCGTCTCCTGGACCGAGCGGGACGCGATCCTGTACGCGCTCGCGGTCGGCGCCCCCGCCGACCGGCTCGACCTCGTGTACGAGGAGCGGCTGCGGGTGCTGCCGACCTTCGCGCTGACCCTGGCCCAGTGGGCGCCCGACGCGCTCGGTGCGCTGGGCGCCTTCGATGTCACCACGGCCGTGCACGGCAGCCAACACCTGTGCGTGCACGGTCCGTTGGGGCCCTCCGGCGAGCTGACCACGACGGCCCGGGTCTCCGCAGTCCGGGACAAGGGCGCGGCCGCCGTGTTCGACGTCGAGGTGTCCTGCGAACGGTTCACGGCAACCTGGTCGATCTTCGCTCCGGGCCGCGGAGGCTTCGGCGGCGACCGCGGCCCGTCCGCCCCGCGCCGCCCGGACCGCCCGGCCGAACACGCCCTCACCGTCGCCACGCACGCCCGGCAGGCGGCCCTCTACCGGCTGCTCGGCGACCGTCACGCCATGCACATCGACCCCGGGGCGGCGAAGGCGGCCGGGATGGACCGGCCGTTCCTGCACGGCCTGTGCACGCTCGCCGCGAGCCTGCTGCCGCTGGCCGGCGCACTCGGGGTCCATCCGGCCGAGCTGACCGAACTGGAGGCCCGGTTCGCCGCACCGGCCTTTCCCGGCGACCGGCTCGGCCTGGCCGGCTGGGCCGAGGACCCGGGCGACGGTGCCCCGGGCCGCCGTGGCGTGCGCTTCGAGGCGACGGCCGACGACGGCCGTGCGGTGCTCACCGGCGGCCGGGCCCGATTCCGCGCCACCACCCCCGACCGGACGGAGAACCCCGATGCTTGATCCCGCGCAGCGCGCCGAGGCCGCCGCGGTGCTGTGGGCCGCCCAGTGCGACCGCAGCCCGGTGGAGCCGCTCACCACCACCTGGCCGGGCATCGACGCGAGCGACGCCTACGAGATCCAGCTGATCAACATCCGCCGGCAACTGGCCGGCGGCCGCACCGTCCGGGGGCACAAGGTCGGCCTGTCCTCCAAGGTCATGCAGCAGATGATGGGCGTCGACGAGCCGGACTACGGCCATCTGCTCTCCGACATGGTGCTGCCCGAGGAGACGCCCGTCGAGGCGGACCGCTACTGCTACCCACGGATCGAGGTCGAGATCGGCTATGTGCTCGGCCGGAGCCTGCCGGGGGAGGGCTGCACCACCGAGGACGTCCTCGCGGCCACCGAGTACATCGTCCCGAGCCTCGAACTCATCGACAGCCGGATCAAGGACTGGCGGATCGGCCTCGCCGACACCGTCGCCGACAACGCCTCGTCCGCCGGCGTGATCCTGGGCTCTGCCCGCAGGCGTCCGGCCGAGCTGGACCCGGCCGACATCGAGGCGGTCCTGTACCGGGACGGGACGGAGATCGCCCGGGGCAACACCAGCGCCGTGCTCGGCGACCCCACCGAGGCCGTCGCCTGGCTGGCCCGCAAGGTCGCGTCGTTCGGGGTGCGCCTGGAGGCCGGCCATGTGATCCTTCCGGGCTCCTGCACCAAGGCCGTCGACGTGCGGCCGGGGGAGTCCTACCGGGCCGAATTCGCCGGGCTCGGGTCCGTCTCGGCCGGCTTCGTCCACTCAACGGGACACGACCCGGCCGAGAACTGAAATCAATACTAGTTTCGTGTGTGTGGCGCACCCCGGAGACGGTTCTCCGGGGTGCGCCCGCGTATCCAGCGGATCGACGGAACACGGAATGAGGCAGCATGAGCGCGACGCACACCCCCTCGGCGAAGACCCTTCAGGGGCGCACCGCCGTCGTCACCGGTGCAGGAGCGGGGCTCGGCCGCGCCGAGGCACTGGCACTCGCGGCGCTCGGCGCCGATGTCGTGGTGAACGACATCGGGCCGGCGGCCGACGACGTGGCCGCGGAGATCAAGGCGCTCGGCGCGGGGGCCGTGGCGGTGACCGGTGACGTCGGCGACTGGTCCATGGGCGACCGGCTGGTCGAGGCCGCCGTGGAGAGCTTCGGCAGCCTCGACATCGTCGTCAACAACGCGGGCGTCCTCCGCGACAAGATGCTGTTCAACCTCACCGAGTCCGACTGGGACGACGTTCTGCGGATCCACCTCAAGGGGCACGCCGCGGTCTCCCGCGCCGCGGCCGTCCACTGGCGCGCGGCGAGCAAGGCCTCCGGTGCCCCGGTCTACGGCCGCGTGATCAACACCTCGTCCGAGGCCTTCCTGTTCGGGTCCCCCGGCCAGCCGAACTACTCCGCCGCCAAGGCCGGCATCACCGCGCTGACCCTCGCCACCTCGCAGGGCCTGGCCCGCTACGGCGTACGCGCCAACGCGATCTGTCCCCGGGCCCGCACCGCGATGACGGCCGAGGCCTTCGGCGAGGGCTCGACCGCACCGGGAGGACTCGACATCATGGCCCCCGAGCGCGTGGCCACCCTCGTCGGGCACCTGGCCTCACCGGCCGCCGACGAGATCAACGGGCAGGTCTTCGTCGTCTACGGCGACATGGTCGCGCTGCTCGCGCCGCCCACCGTGGAGCAGAAGTTCACCGCCGCGGACGGCACCTTCACACCGGCCGAACTCGACGCGCAGCTGACCGGGTACTTCCGTGGCCGCGACCCGCACCGGACCTACGCCGCCTACAGCGTCGCCGGACTCGACACGACGGGCACGCAGCAGGCCCGCTGAGGCGACGAGGAGACGGCGGACCCACTGAACCGGCGGGCGCGCCCGCCGGTTCGGCCGCGCACCGGGTTCAGCCGGCGTCCGTCTCCGGAGCGAGCAGGAGGTGGCAGGCCATCCGCAGATCGGCGTCGGCCTCCTGCGGGGTCAGCCGCTCGTTGAGCCGGGACTGCAACACCCCGTACCAGAGCAGGATCAGCAGCCGCAGACGGGTGATGTGGTGGTCCGTGGGCTCCTCCACACCCCAGGCCCGCACCAGCAGATCGATGAACCCCGAGTCGATGCGCGCCAGATCGGGGACCGTCGAGGCGCGGGCCGCGTTCGCCGACTGGATCATCGCCGTGGCGAGGGCCGGCCTGCGCAGCAGATTGCGCGTCGCGCTGCCCAGCGTCTCGAAGACGGCGTCCTCGGGCGAGGTGCCCGCCGGGCGCTTGGGCACCCTCGCGGCGAAGCCCTCGATCTGGTCGGCCATCAGCGCGGTGAACAGATGGGTCTTCGACGGGAAGTACCGGTACAGGGTGGCGATGGCGACGCCGGCGGACTTGGCGACCTCCTGCATCTGCACCCGTTCGAGCCCCGTCGTGGCGGCGATGTCCGCCGCCACCTTCAGGATGCTCTGACGGCGCGCGCGCTGCCGGGGCGAACTGGGCTCGGCCCCGGCCCTGGCCTCGGCGATTCTGGGCACGCACTCTCTCCCGGAGCTCGGTGGTGTCTACAGCTGCACCGACAATACGCCGGGCCCGGCCACGCGTCAGGTGCGCTCGCCCGCCGTACCGCTCAGCGGGACGGGACCCGCGGACCCCGGCCCCGGAGGGGTCTGCTGAGGAGGCACACCACCGAGCGGCAGGAGGGGTCATCCCATGCAGGACGGCCGGCAGGACTGGGACGCCACCCACGACGTGATCGTGGTCGGATCCGGGGCGGGAGCCATGACCGGGGCCCTGGTGGCCGCGGGCGACGGCCTCGACACGGTCGTACTGGAACGGACGGCGCTGCTCGGCGGCACCTCCGCCTACTCCGGGGCCGCCTGCTGGCTGCCTGGAACCCAGGTGCAGGAACGCGCCGGGCTCGGCGACTCCACCGAAGCGGCCGGCACCTACCTGCGCGCCCTCACCGGCGACGCCGAAGCGCCCCGCAGGACCGCCTTCCTGCGCCACGCCCCCGAACTCGTGAGCCGGCTCGAACGCGACCCCGCGATCGAGTTCGAGTGGCGCGCCTTCCCCGACTACGTGGCAGCCCCTGGCCGGATGGACGCCGGGCGCTCCTTCGTCCCGCTGGACCTGGACCCGGAGCTGCTCGGCGCGCTCCTGCCCCTGGTACGTCCGGCGGTCGACCGGGACCGTGCGGGACAGGGCCACCCCGCCGGCGCACCGCTGACCGCCGGCCGCGCCCTGATCGGCCGCCTCCTGCTCGCGGTCTCCCGCACCGGCAACGCGCTCGTCCGCACCGGGCACCACGTCACCGCTCTTGTCACCGAGGACGGCCGGGTCAGCGGCGTCGAGGCCCGCACTTCGCACGGCACGGTCCGGATACGGGCCCGCCGCGGCGTGCTGCTGGCCGCCGGCGGCTTCGAGGGCGATGACGTCCTGCGCACCGCGCACGGAGTGCCCGGCGGGGCGGCTTGGAGCATGGCGCCCCGCGGCACCAACACCGGCGAGCTGCTCGGCGCGGCCGTCGCGGCCGGCGCCGCCACCGGACTCATGGACGAGGCGTGGTGGTGCCCGGGCACCGAACTCCCGGACGGCTCCGCCGCGTTCACGCTCGGCCTGCGCGGCGGCCTGATGGTGGACGGCTCGGGGCGGCGGTTCGCCAACGAGTCGCTGCCGTACGACCGGATGGGCCGCGCCATCGCCGCTCACGGGAGTTCGGACGCGCCCGTCCACCTGATCTTCGATTCCCGCGAGGGCGGCTCGCTGCCCGCCATCACGGTGCCTCCCGCCGACCCGGCGGACCACCTGGCGGCCGGCACCTGGGTCCGGGCGGATTCGCTGCCGGAACTCGCCGCGCTCATCGGCGTGCCGGCCGGCACCCTGACGGACACCGTCGGCCGCTTCAACGGCTTCGCGGCCGCGGGGACCGACGAGGACCACCACCGCGGCGAGGACCCGTACGACCTGTTCTTCGCCGACCGGAGGAACGCCCCCGGACCCAACCCGTGCCTGGTCCCGCTCGACCGGCCGCCGTACTACGCGGCCCGGGTGGTCCTGGCCGACCTCGGCACCAAGGGCGGTCTGCGCACGGACGTGGACGCCCGCGTCCTGGACGCCGACGGCCGTCCGCTGGCCGGCCTGTACGCCGCCGGGAACACCAGCGCCTCGTTCACCGGTGGCGTCTATCCGGGGCCCGGCGTCCCCATCGGCACCGCCATGGTCTTCGCCTCCCTGGCCGTCCGGCACATGGCAGGGCAGCCCGCCGACGCCGTCTGACCGGCCCGGACCCGGGCATCCCGGCCAGTGGGATGCCCGGGGCGCGCCCACCGGGGAGCGCTCTACGGTCGCGGCACCGCGGCGGCCAGGACGGTCGAGGCACCGCGCCGAGGGCGGGAACAAGAGAGGTACTCCATGACCGACAAGAACGTGTACGGGCCCTGGGCGGTCGTCGCCGGCGGCTCCGAAGGAGTCGGCGCCTCGTTCGCCGGCCGGCTCGCCGACGCCGGGATCAACCTGGTGCTCATCGCCCGCAAGCCGGGCCCCCTGAACGAGACCGCCGAGAAGCAGCGCGCCAAGGGCGTCGAGGTCCGCACGCTCGAACTGGACCTGCTCGACCCCGGAGCCCTGGCCGCGATCCGTACGGTCACCGACGGCCTCGAGGTCGGTCTGCTGATCTTCAACGCGGGAGCCAACAGCTACGGCCACGAGTTCGTCACCGGCGACCTGGCCCGCGTCCAGGGTGTCCTCGACCTCAACATCACCGCGCAACTGGCCCTCACCCACCACTTCGGTGCCCTGATGAAGGAGCGCGGGCGGGGCGGCATCATGCTGGTCGGCTCGCTCTCCGGATACCTCGGCCAGGCGCAGATCAGCATCTACTCGGCGGCCAAGGCCTTCAGCCGGGTCTTCGCCGAGGGCCTCTGGCTGGAACTCCGGCCGCACGGTGTGCACGTCCTCGAGCTCGTCCTCGGAGTGACCCGGACCCCCGCCATGGAGCGCGCCGGACTGCGCATGGACCTGCCCGGTCTTCGGGTCGCGGAACCGGACGACGTCGCCCGTGAAGGGCTGGAACACCTCGCCGACGGCCCCGTTCTGGTCGCCGGCGGCAATGCGGCGGCCGCGGAGAAGCGCAGCGGGTTCCCCCGGGCCGATCTCGCCCTCGCCGCACATGAAGCATCCAAGAAGATGCTGCCGCCGTCCTCCTGACGACCAATCACTTCCTGTCCGCGCTGGCCGTCCGTCCCCTCCCGGAGAGCAGATGAGCGAAACCGAGCACCCTTCCACCCTTCCCGGCGCCCTCGACCTCGCCGCGCGGCTCCACCCCGGCAGGGAAGCGGTCGTGGACGGTGACGTGCGGCTGACCTGGGCCCAACTGCACGCGGCGGTACGCGCGGCCGTGAAATCGCTCGTCGCGCTCGGCATCCGGCCCGGCGACCGGATCGCCCTGTGGGCGCCCAACAGCCACCACTGGATCACCGCCGCACTCGCCACCACATCGGCGGGCGCGGTGCTGGTCCCCGTCAACACCCGCTACAAGGGTGCCGAGGCGCGTCTGCTCCTGCAACGCAGCGGTGCACGCCTGCTGTTCGTCGAGAACGGCTTCCTCGGCAAGGACTACGTGTCCATGCTGGCCACCGGGGAGGAGGGCGCCGCGGAGCCCCGTCCGGCCGCGCTGGAACACGTGGTGACCCTCGACGCCGCCACCCCGCCCGGCACCCTGCCCTGGGAGGAGTTCCTGGCGCGCGGCGCACACGTCCCGGACGCCGAGGCCACGGCCCGTACCGCCGCCGTCCACCCCGACGACCCCTGCGACCTGCTCTTCACCTCGGGTACGACGGGCCGCCCCAAGGGCGCCCTGACCACGCACCGGCAGAACCTCGCCACCTACTGGGCCTGGAGCGGCCGGACCGGAGTCACCGGCGACGACCGCTACCTCGTCATCAACCCGATGTTCCACTGCTTCGGCTACAAGGCCGGCGTACTCGCGTGCCTGCTGCGCGGCGCCACGATGGTGCTGCAGCCGGTGTTCGACGTGGACCGGGCGCTGCGCACGGTCGAGTCCGAGCGGATCACCGTACTGCCCGGCCCGCCCACGATCTACACGGAACTGCTGGACGCGCCCGGCCGGGACCGTTTCGACCTGTCGTCGCTGCGGCTGGCGGTGACCGGTGCGGCCGTCGTCCCGGTCGCTCTCGTGCGGCGGATGCGCGCCGAACTGTTCCCCGAGGTCCTCACCGCGTACGGACTGACCGAGACCTGCGGCACCGTCACCGTGTGCTCGGCGGACGACGACGCCGAGACCGTGGCGCTGACCGCCGGCCGCCCCATCGACGGCACCGAGGTCCTCGTCGCCGACGGCGGCCGGGGCCCGCTGCCGGCCGGGCAGGACGGCCGGATCCTGGTCCGCGGCTACCACGTGATGCACGGATACCTCGACGATCCCGAGGCCACCGCGGCGGCGATCGACGCCGACGGCTGGCTGGACACCGGCGACATCGGCCACCTCGACCCCCGCGGCAATCTGGTGGTCACCGGACGGTCCAAGGAGATGTTCGTGGTCGGCGGGTTCAACGTCTATCCGGCCGAGGTCGAGCAGGTGCTCGCCGGCCACGACGCCGTCGCCGAGGCCGCCGTGATCGGCGTCCCCGACGCCCGGCTCGGTGAGGTCGGCCGCGCGTACGTGACGGTCCGGCCGGGCACCGGAACGGCGCCGGACGAGCTCGTCGGCCACTGCCGCGAGCGGCTCGCCAACTTCAAGGTCCCCCGCGAGGTCGTCATCCTCGGGGCCCTTCCCCGCAATGCCACCGGAAAGGTGGACAAGACCGTCCTGCGGACGGTCTGACCGACACGCCTCACCGGGCGACAAGGTATGGAGGACGGACTATGGGCAACGAGGTTCTGGAATCGGTACGCGCCCTGCTGCCGGCCATCGGGAAGAGGGCCGTCACGACGGACGAGGCACGGCGCATCCCGCCCGCCACGATCCGTGAGCTGTCCGGGGCCGGGGTGTTCAGGATGCTCCAGCCGTCCCGGTTCGGCGGCCTGGAGAGCGATCCGGTGGATTTCTACCGGGTGGTGCGGGAGATCTCCGCGGTGTGCTGCTCCACGGGCTGGGTGGCATCCGTCCTGGGCGTCCACCCGTGGCAGCTCGGCCTGTTCCCCGAACGGGCGCAGAGGGACGTGTGGGGCGAGGACCCGGACACCCGCATCTCCTCCTCCTACGCACCCGTGGGCCGGCTCACCCCCGTCGACGGCGGCTACGAGCTGGCCGGCCGGTGGAGCTTCTCCTCGGGCTGCGAGCACGCCTCGTGGGCGCTGCTCGGAGCCCTCGTCGTCGGGGCGCAGGGCCGGCCGGTGGACTTCCTCACCGTGCTGGTGCCCCGGGCCGACTACCGCATCGAGGACATGTGGGACGTGGTCGGGCTCCGCGGAACCGCGAGCAACGACGTCGTCGTCGAGACGGCGTTCGTCCCCGCGCACCGGGTCCTGCGCAACTACGAGCAGGCCCAGCTGAAGGTGCCGGGGCAGCAGGTCAACCCGGGGCCGCTGTACCGGCTGCCGTTCGGCGCGATCTTCACCAGCGCGGTCACCGCACCGGTGCTCGGGGCCGTCTCCGGCGGCTACGCCTCGTACGTGACGCGCATGAAGGAGCGGGTGCGACTCAGCCTGGGCGGCGGGAACTTCGCCGAGGACCCGTTCGCCCAGGTCGCCATCGCACGGGCCGCCTCCGACATCGACGCGACCGTGCTCCAGATGGACCGGAACATGCGCGAGCTGCTCGAACTCGCCTCCGCCGGGCAGGAGATACCGATGGAGCTGAGGCTGCGCACCCGGCGCGACCAGGTCCGGGGCACCGAACGGGCGGTCGCCGCCATCGACCTGCTCTTCAAGACCGCCGGCGGCAACGCGCTGCGGCGCGGCAACCCCGTCGAACGCGCCTGGCGCGACGCCCACGCGGGCAGCGTCCACGTCGCCAACGACGTGGAACGCGCCCTCGCGATGTACGGGCGCGGAGCGTTCGGCCTGACGGTCGAGGACAACCTGGTCTGATCCGCGGTCGCCCGCAGGTCAGCCCTCCCGGGCACGGAGCGCCCCTCGCGCCGGGAGCGTGACGGCGAGCAGGGCGAGGCCCACCGCGACGGCGGCGAAGGACCCGTACGCGAGCGGGGGCACGTACGGGGTCTCACCGGTCAGGCCGCGCACCATCGGGAAGAGGGTGGCCGCGGCGATGGCCGTACCCAGGACGACGCCCGCCACCGCCACCAGCAGGCCCTCCCAGCGCAGCATGTCCATCACCTGACGCCTGGTGGCCCCGACGAGACGGAGCATGCCGAGCTCGCGGCGGCGGTCCAGGACGGTCATCACGAGGGTGTTGACGGCGGCGATCGCGGCGAAGCCGCCCAGGACCCCGGCCATCGTGTAGTTGGCCCAGGCGTTGAGTGCGCGGTCGGCGGTCTCCTCGACCGCGTAGCCGGACGCGTCGGTGACCGTGCCCAGCGGAACGAGGGCCTTCGCGTCTGCGCCGCGTACCAGCAGCGTGGTGGCGAAACCGGACGTGACGTGGCCGGTCAGCGAGGCGCGGTCCATGGTGACGGCGGCGAGCCCGAGCCCCCGGCCGTACACGGCGATGATCTCGGGGCTGGTCCTGGTGCCGTCCGGCAGGTACATCGGCAGCCTGTCGCCCACTTCCACCTTCGCCGACATCGCGAGCGTCCTGTCGATGGCGATCCGGCCCGGCCCGAGCCGGTCCAGGCCGCCGCTGCGCACATCGAGATCCTGCACCCGAGCGAGCTGCGCGCCGGAACCGGTGACGCCCTGGACCGACGAGCCCTGGAGCCACCGGTCGCCGCCCGAGCCGACGGGCACGAGCACCTGCGTGTCGAGCAGGCCCACCGCCGCGTCCACTCCTGGCGCGCGGGCTGCCCGGCCGACGGCGTCGGCGGGCAGCCCGGCAGGGTGGGTGACGACGTGGTCCGCGGTCACTCCGGCGCGCAGCTGCCCGGCCGCGGCATGGCTCTCGCTCGTGTGCATGAAGGCGAGCGTCGAGGCGAAGGCCATGGCCAGCACGATCGGTGTGATGGCGGAGGCCAGCCGACGGGCGTTCGTACGGGAGTTGGCGGCGGCGAGCGCGGCCGGGGCGGCGCCGTGGACGTCCAGCGCGAGCCCGGCCAGCGCGGCGCACAGCCGCGCCACCAGCGGGCCCAGCAGCGCGACGGCGAGCATGAACAGCATGACGACACCGAGCGCGGCGTTGGCCGCGTCGTCCCCGGCCGAACGGGCGGCGAAGACGGTGAAGAACCCGCCGCCGACGAGGGCGCCCAGCCCCAGCACGGTACGGATCACGCCGGGACGCAGCCGCTCCACCGACGCCTCGGCCAGTGCCCGGCCCGGCTTGATCCTCGCCGGCCGGCGCCCGGCGGCCCAGCCTGCGACGAGCGCGGTCAGCAGCCCGGTGCCGATGGCGACGACGAGCGGGATCCAGGAGACCCGCAGGTCCACCGCGTCCGGGACCGCGCCGCGGTCCTTCAGCTGAGCGAACCACCAGTGCGCGAGTCCGATGCCCGGCAGGCAGCCGACGGCCCCGGCCAGGGGCGCGACGAGCAGCGCCTCGGAGGCGACCGCGCGGCGGATCTGGCGCGGGGTGGCGCCGACGGCCCGCAGCAGTGCGAACTCCCGGGCGCGCTGGCCGACGGAGAGGGCGACCGTGCCGGACATCGTGAAGACGGCGACCAGGGCGGCGATCGAGCCGAACGAGCCCCCGAGCCCGGTGAGGGTTTCCTTGGCGTAGGCCAGCCCGTGGTTCTCGACGGCGCCGCGGCCCTCGCCCGTGCGGACCTCGGCTCCCGTGCCGGCGAGCGCCTTCCGCACACCGGCGGCGACAGCCGTGCTGTCCGCGGGGGAGGCGCCGTCCTTCGCCAGGACGGCGATGGCATCGGCCTTGCCGGGATGCCCGGCGAGTACGGGTGACTGCACGTCGGCGAACCAGCCCGTCGCCCTCCCGGCCGCGTCGCCCGGACCCGCGCCCGCCAGCCCGGACACGCGGAAGTCCGCCCGGCCGGCCGCGGTTTCGAGCGCGACGGTGTCACCGACGCCGGCCTTCGCCGCGTGAGCGGCCGCCGCGTCGAGCACGACCTCGCCCGCCCGGGGTGCGGCACCGGAGGTGAGCGCGGTGCCGGTGAAGGCGTGCGATCCCCAGCCGTGGCCCGTCAGCGCGCCCTCGCCCAGGCGCACCGGGAACTCGAAGTCCGGTACCGCCGCCGCGACGCCCGGCACGCGGGCAGCCTCGCCGGCCAGCGCGGTGTCCACACGAGCCGTGTCCGGCAACGGGTTCGCCGACTCGGACCGGCTGTCGCCGCTGCCCGTGACGAGGCGGGCGTACTGGTCCGCGGCGACGACGACCGGTGCCCGTGCGTACCGCTGGGCCGGCACCGACGCGCGGGCGCCCGTCTCCAGCAGGATCCCGCAGGCCGAGACGATCAGCGCAGCCATCATCAGCGCCACGAAGGTGCCGGCGAACGACGCGGGCTTGAAGCGGACGGCCGCGCGGGCGAGGCCGTTGGGGGTGAGCCGCCTCATGCCGCGATCCCCGTCAGCGGGCCGGGGCGGGAGGCCAGAGCGGCCATGCGCGCTCCGATCTGTGCCGCCGAACCCCGGTCGAGGGCGCCGGCCAGGACGCCGTCGGCGAGGAAGAGCACGCGGTCGGCCCAGGCGGCCGCCGCCGGGTCGTGCGTGACCATGACGACGGTGGCTCCGAGGGTGTCGACGGCATGCCGGAGCAGGCCGAGGACCTCGGCGGCGGTGACGGTGTCGAGGGCGCCGGTGGGCTCGTCGGCGAAGATCACGTCGGGGGCGGTGATCAGGGCGCGGGCGATGGCCACGCGCTGCTGCTGGCCGCCGGAGAGCTCACCCGGCCGGCGCTTCGCCCTGTCGGCGAGGCCGACCCGCGCCAGGACCGCCTCCGCCCGGCGACGGTCCTGGCGTTGCCCCGCGAGACGCATGGGGAGCAGCACGTTCTGTTCCACGGTCAGCGAGGGCAGCAGGTTGAAGGCCTGGAAGACGAAACCGATACGGCTGCGGCGCAGCTCGGTGAGCTTGTTCTCGCCCATGCCGGTGATCTCCGTACCGCCCAGGCGCACCGAGCCCGCAGACGGCCGGTCGAGGCCGGCGGCGCACTGCAGGAACGTGGACTTGCCGGACCCGGACGGGCCCATGACGGCGGTGAACGTACCGCGCGGCAGAACCAGATCGATGCCCGCGAGAGCGTGTACGGTGCCGGCGCCGCGGCCGTACCGCCGCCGCACGCCGCGCAGTTCGACGGCGGGACCGGTCGCACCCTGTGAGGCCTCCGTTTGCTCGCCCGTCTCCTGTCGTCTGCCGCCGCGCAGCCTCATGTCCGTCCTCTCGCGATCCTTCGAGCCGATGACTCCGACGCTACGGATCACGGCGGGGGCGGACCATGGCGACTGCCGGAGGATCAGAGGTGGGGATAACCCGAGGCCGGGCCTTGTCCCTCGTCAGGGACGGGGACAAGGCCCCGGCCGGTCCCGGTGCTCACCGGCCGCCGGAAGCGCCGCGGCTCGCCGGCCCGTCGGCGCCCGGTCGATCAGCCCGCGCCCGGCCCCGTCCCGGGCGTCCCGCGGCGCTCACTCCGGTCCGGCGGCCGACTTCGCCGCGAGGTAGCGGGCGGGGAACTCCCCGCCGCCGTGCACCGCGAGGTCCGCACCGCTGATGTACCCGGACAGACCGCCCGCGAGGAACAGACAGGCGTGGGCGACGTCCGTGGGCACGGCCATCCGCGCCATCGGGATGACGCCCGCCACCGCCGCGCCGCCGTCCGGACCGTAGACCGACGCGGCGCTCTCGGTGCGGATCAGACCCGTGGTGATGTGGTTGACCCGGACCGCCGGTGCCCATTCCAGGGCCAGCGCCTTCGTGAGGGCCAGCAGACCGGCCTTGGCGGCCGTGTAGGCCGCGGTGCCCGGCTGCGGGTCCTGGCCGGAGACGCTGCCGATGTTGATGACCGAACCGCCGCCGTCCTGGGCCCGCATGACGCGGTGGGCGGCCTGCGCCACGTAGAACGGCGCGAGCAGGTTGAGCGCGACGATCTTCTCCACGAAACGCGGCGAGACGGTGGCGGCGTCGGCGTCCGGGGAACCGCCCGCGTTGTTGACCAGCACGTCGAGCCGGCCGAAGCGTTCCACCGCCGCGTCCACCAGCGAGGACGCCGCGGCCGGATCGCGCACGTCGGCCGGGACGAAGACCGCCTCCCGGCCCCCGGCCGCGGGCAGGACCTCCGGGGTGCTGCGGCCGCAGACCACCACGTCCGCCCCGGCACCGAGAAACGCCCCGGCAATGGCGGCGCCGATTCCCTTGGTGCCGCCGGTGACCAGCACCACGTGTCCCGTGAACTCCAACGGCATTCCGGTGTCCATGTGTTGCGCCCCTTCCTCTGTCTGATGAGATCTGCTCAGTGGCTGGTCAGGCCGAGCCCGGCGGCGAGCCGTGCCCGGTGGAGGGCCGGCGGCCCGAACAGCTCGCCGGACCCGTGCGCCCGTTTGAAGTAGCGGTGCGCGTCGTGCTCCCAGGTGATCCCGATCCCGCCGTGCAGCTGGATCATCTCGCCGGCCACCGCCGCGAACGCCTCGGAGCAGACGGACTTGGCGACGGCGGCGGCCCGTGGCAGCGCGCCCGGATCCTCGTCGGCGGCGAACGCGGCACCGAGCGCCGCCGAACGCGCCGACTCCACCAGCACGTAGGCATCCGCCAGCCGGTGCTTGACCGCCTGGAACGAGCCGATGGCCCGTCCGAACTGGACCCGGGTCCTGGCGTAGTCGACGGTGAGCTCCAGACAGCGCTCGGCCGCACCCACCTGTTCCGCGGCCAGTGCCGTGCAGGCCAGATCCCGCACGTGCTCCAGATACCGTCCGCCGTCTCCGGCCGCGCCCAGCAGGCGCGCCTCGGCGCCGTCCAGTACCCACCGGGCCTGGGCCCGGGTCCCGTCCATGGTGACGACGGGCTCCCGGCGGACCCCGGGGGCATCGGGCGCCACCTCGAAGAGCGCGACCCCGTGTGCCGTACGGGCGGCGACGAGCAGGACGTCCACGCCCGGCCGGTCCAGCACGTGTTCCTTGGTCCCGGTGATCAGCCAGGCGCCGCCGGAGGGCCGTACCGCCTCGGCGCGTATCGCCTCGTGGTCCCAGGAACCCCGTTCGGCCCAGGCCAGGGCGCCCACCGTGGTGCCTTCGGCAAGCCCCGGCAGCAGCCGCCCGCACGCCTCCTTGTCCCCGGAGGCCAGCAGAGCGCCCGTCGTGAGGACCGCGGAGCCCAGACAAGGCAGCGGACTCAGGGCCCGGCCCAGCTCCTCCATCAGCACATGGACATCGCGCGCGCCGCCGCCGGCCCCGCCGTACTCCTCGGGCACCGCCAGACCCGCCGCGCCGATCTGTCCGGTCAACGGCTCCCAGGCAGCCTCGGCATGATGCTGCGCCAGCAACGCCCGTACGGCGGACCGCAGTTCCGCCTGCTCCTCGGTGAGCCTCATCGGGCAACTCCCATGACGCGGGCCCGGCAGGCGGCCGGGGTGCCCCACGCGTCCCGCAGGGGGCGGGCCTTGCGGATCCACAGGGACAGGTCGAGCTCATCGGTGTAGCCCACGGCGCCGTGCAGTTGCAGGGCCGTGCGCGCCGCCGCGTACGCGGCCTCGCCCGCCGTGACCTTGGCCGCGGCGATGTCACCGCCCGCGCCCTCGTCGCCCGCGGCGAGCGCGAGCGCGGCGCCGTGCACCAGCGGCCCGGCGAACTCCAGGGCCAGCAGCGTGTCGGCCAGCCGGTGCTTGACCGCCTGGAAGGAGCCGATATGCACCCCGAACTGGGAGCGCTGGGTGACGTATTCGACGGTGCGGGCCAGCAGGGTCCGGCCGGCCCCGAGGGCCTGGGCGGCCGTGGCGAGCGCGGCCACATCCGCGGCGTACCGGGCGGCGGCCGCCACCGCGGGCCCCTGGGCGAGGACCGCGCCCTCCGAAGGCCGCGACAGTCGCCGCGCGGGGTCCGCCGAGGGCTGCACGCTCCCCGTCCCGCCGGCGAGGCGCAGGATGTCGCCGTCCACCACGAACACCGCGTCGGCCATGTCGGCGTCCAGGGCGTACGGGCCGAGCGAGGTCACACAGAGGGAGAAGGCCGACTTCCCGGAGGCGATCGCGGGCAGCTTGGCGGCGGCGATGCGGTCGTCGCCGAGCCGGTCCAGCAGGGCCGCCGCGGCCACCGTCTCGACCAGGGGTCCGGGGACCGCGTGGCGCCCCAGCGCCTCGAAGGCGAGGGTGAGTTCGAGCGGGAGGGGCCCGAACCCCTCGTACTTCTCCGCGACCGCGAGCGCGAAGACTCCGGCCTCGGCCAGCCGGGCCCAGACGGCACGCCCCGGGACGTGGTCTCCGGCCGCCCAGGACCGCACGACGGCCGGGGTGTCGCAGGAGGCGAGCAGGGCGTCGAGGGAGCGGGCGAAGTCCCGCTGCTCGGCGTCCAGGAGGAAACGCATCAGCGGCGTCCCTTCGGCAGGCCGAGCAGCCGCTCGGCGATGATGTCGCGCTGGATCTCGTTGGTGCCCGCGTAGACGGGACCGGCCAGCGAGAAGGTGTATCCCTCGGACCAGCTGCCGTGGTCCGGCGACTGGGTCGCGTGGTCGGCGAGTTCGCCGTACGGGCCGAGCAGGTCGAGCGCCGTCTCGTGGAGGGCGATGTCGAGCTCGGACCAGTAGATCTTGTTGAGGCTGGAGACGGCTCCGGCGGGCCCGCCGTCGCCGTGCAGGACCTGGGAGGCGCCCGCGTAGGAGAACAGCCGGTAGGCGCGGGCCCCGATCACCGCGTCGGCGACCCTGTCCCGCAGGGCCGTGTCCGCCGGGTCGCCGTGCTCCCGCCACAGGGCCGTCAGGCGGTCCGCGGCGGCTGTGAAGCGGCCCGGGCTGCGCAGGGTGAGCCCGCGCTCGTTGCCGGTGGTGCTCATCGCGACCCGCCAGCCCTGACCGGGCTCACCGATGACGTCCTCGTCGGGTACGAACACCTCGTCCAGGAAGAGTTCGGCGAAGGCGGGCTTTCCGTCGAGCCGCCCGATGGGGCGTACGGTCACGCCCTCGGCGTCCAGCGGGAACATCAGATACGTGAGCCCCCGGTGCGGCCGGTCCGCGTCCGGGTCGCTGCGGAACAGGCCGAAGGCCCGGTCGGCGAAGGCCGCCCGCGAGGACCAGGTCTTCTGGCCGCTGAGCAGCCAGCCGCCCTCGGTCCGTACGGCCCTCGACTTCAGCGAGGCCAGGTCCGAGCCGGACTCCGGCTCGGACCAGGCCTGCGCCCAGATGACCTCACCGCGCGCCATCGCGGGCAGTACCCGGGCCCGCTGTTCGGCAGTGCCGTTCTCGAAGAGCGTCGGGGCGAGCAGGTTGATGCCGTTCTGGCTGACCCGGCCCGGAGCGCCTGCGGCGTAGTACTCCTCCTCGAAGATCATCCAGTGGAGCAGCGAACTTCCGCGCCCGCCGAACTCCCCGGGCCAGGAGACCACCGACCAGCGGTCCGCGGCCAGGGCCGCCTCCCACTCCCGGTGTGCGGCGAAGCCCTCGGCGGTCTCCAGGGACGGCAGCGGAGCGGCCGGGACGTGGGCGGCCAGCCAGTCGCGTACCTCGGTACGGAACGCCTCGTCGGCCGCGTCGAAATCGAGGTCCATCAGGCGCCCGCCTTCTTCATCGCCCGGATGTCCATGCCGCCGAGTGCGTCCGGTGCGGTCTCGGCGTTGTGCGCGTGCGCCAGGTGGTGCAGGCCGAACACCGAGTCCATCCCGGTGTGCATGCCCTGGAGGTCCTCGGCCTGGTTGACCGCGCGCTTGGTGAGCGCCAGGCCCATGCGCGGCATTTCGGCGATCTTCAGCGCCAACTCCTCCGTACGAGCGGCCAGTTCCTCCCGCGGTACGACCCGGTTGACCATGCCGACCTCGTACGCGCGCTGCGCGCTCATCCGGTCACCGGTGAAGAGGAACTCCTTGGCGATCCGTGGCGGCATCACCCACGGGTGGGCGAAGTACTCGACGCCCGGGATGCCCATCCGGACCACCGGATCGGCGAAGAATGCGTCCTGCGAGGCCACGATCAGGTCGCACACCCAGGCCAGCATCAGACCGCCCGCCACGCATGCGCCCTGGACGGACGCGATGACGGGCTTGGGCAGTTCCCGCCAGCGGCGGCACATCCCCAGGTACACCTCGGACTCGCGGGCGAAGCGGCTCTCCGCTCCTTCCTTGTCCGAGTGGTCCCACCAGAGTCCGGCCCGGCGCTCGAACGGCAGATGCGCGTCCCGCTCGGGGGTTCCGATGTCGTGGCCGGCCGAGAAGTGCTTGCCCGCCCCGGCCAGGACGACGGTCTTCACCTCGCTGTCGTCGGCCGCGCGGTAGAACGCCCGGTCCAGGGCGTAGGTCATCGCGGAGTTCTGCGCGTTGCGGTAGTCGGGCCGGTTCATGGTGACCGTGGCGACAGGGCCCCGCTTCTCGTAGCGCACCGGTTCGTCGTGGGCAGCGGACATCGGCCCCTCCTTCCCTAACAAGTGTTTGGTAGATTAACGTACCCCCATGAGCAGCGTCGAGGAGTTCCGCACCGAGATCCGCGGCTGGCTGGCCGCCAACCTCACCGGCGCCTTCGCGGGCCTCCGGGGCCGCGGCGGACCCGGCCGTGAGCACGAGGCATTCGCCGAACGGCTCGCCTGGGAAAGGCACATGGCGACCGAGGGCTGGACGTGTGTGGGCTGGCCCGAGGAGCACGGCGGCCGGGGCGCGACCATCGAGCAGCAGGTCGCCTTCCACGAGGAGTACGCACTGGCCGACGCTCCCGCCCGGGTCAACCACATCGGGGAGCAGCTGCTCGGCCCGACCCTGGTGGCGTTCGGCACACCCGAGCAGCAGGCCCGCTTCCTGCCGCCGATCGTCGCCGTCGAGGAACTGTGGTGCCAGGGCTACAGCGAGCCGGACGCCGGATCCGACCTGGCGAACGTACGGACCAGGGCCGAGCGGGACGGCGAGGACTGGGTGGTCACCGGGCAGAAGACCTGGACGTCACTCGCCCACGAAGCCCAGTGGTGCTTCGTCGTCGCCCGCACCGAGTCCGGCTCGGCCCGCCACGCGGGCCTGTCCTACCTCCTGGTCCCGCTCGACCAGCCCGGTGTGGAGATCCGGCCGATCCGGCAGCTGACCGGCACCTCCGAGTTCAACGAGGTCTTCTTCGACGGTGCCCGCACCGGCGCGGCGGACATCGTCGGCGAACCGGGCGACGGCTGGCGGGTCGCCATGGCCACCCTCGGCTTCGAACGCGGCGTATCCACCCTCGGCCAGCAGGTCGGCTTCCGGCGCGAACTGGAGACCCTCATCGGCCTGGCCCGGCAGAACGGCGCCGCGGACGACCCGCTGATCCGCGACCGGCTCGCCCGCGCCTGGACGGGCCTGGAGACCATCCGGTTCAACGCCCTGCGCATGCTCGACGGCGTCACGGCGGGAGCCCCGGGGCCCGAGGCGTCCATCGGGAAGATCTTCTGGGCCACCTGGCACCGCGAACTCGGCGAACTCGCCATGGCCGTCCTCGGTGCCGGCGGCATGACCGCCCCCGAAGCACCCTACGAACTCGACGACTGGCAGCGGCTGTTCCTCTTCTCCCGCTCCGACACCATCTACGCCGGATCCAACGAGATCCAGCGCAACATCATCGCCGAGCGCGTCCTCGGCCTGCCCAAGGAGATCCGCCCGTGACCCCCCAGCCGCCCTACGTACCGGGCCACTCCCTCCTGGCCGGACGCACCGCCGTGATCACCGCAGCCGCGGGCGCCGGAATCGGCGGAGCGACCGCCCGCAAGTTCCTGGAGGAGGGCGCCCGGATCGTCATCGGCGACGCCCACGAGCGCCGCCTGAAGGAGAGCGCCGCCGCCCTGGCCGAGGAGTTCGGCGCGGACAAGGTCGCCGCCCTGCCCTGCGACGTCACCGACCAGCGGCAGGTCGACGCCCTGTTCGCGCTCGCCGCCGAACGCCACGACGGGCTCGACATCGTCGTCAACAACGCCGGTCTCGGCGGCACGGCCGACCTCGTCGACATGACCGACGACCAGTGGTCCAAGGTCCTCGACGTCACCCTGAACGGCACCTTCCGCTGCACCCGCACGGCTCTGCGCCACTTCAAGGACCGCGACACGGGCGGCATCGTCGTCAACAACGCCTCCGTCGTCGGCTGGCGCGCCCAGCGCGGCCAGGCCCACTACGCCGCCGCGAAGGCCGGAGTCATGGCCCTCACCCGCTGCGCCGCGCTGGAGGCGGCCGACTTCGGCGTACGCGTCAACGCGGTCGCCCCGAGCCTGGCCATGCACCCGCACCTGGTGAAGGTGACCACCCCGGAGCTGCTCGCCGAACTCACCGAACGGGAGGCCTTCGGCCGGTACGCGGAGCCCTGGGAGATCGCCAACGTCATCGTCTTCCTGGCCAGCGACTACTCCTCGTACATGACGGGCGAGACCGTCTCCGTCAGCAGCCAGAGGGCGTGAACGCGATCACCGGGACCGCCAACGCCCGGCGGCGCGCCGAACTCCTGGCGACCGCCGCCGAGGTGTTCGCCGCCCAGGGCTACAACGCCACCACCGTCCGCCGCATCGCGGACGAGGCGGGGATGCTCGCGGGCAGCCTCTACTACCACTTCGACTCCAAGGAGTCGATGCTCGACGAGATCCTCTCGGCCTTCCTGGACGAACTGTGGACCGGCTACGACACCGTCCTCGCCGCCGGACTGGGGCCGCAGGAGGCCATCGGGGCGCTCGTCATCCAGTCCTTCCGGCAGATCGACCGGCACGGCCCGGCGGTGGCCATCTACCAGCGGGAGTCCCGGCACCTGTCCGCCCAGCCGCGCTTCGCCTATCTCGCCGACTCCCAGCTGAAGTTCGAGAACGCCTGGCTGCGCACCCTGGAGCGCGGAGTGGCCGAAGAAGCCTTCCGCGGCGACCTGGACGTGCGGCTGGTCTACCGATTCGTGCGCGACACCGTCTGGGTGGCCGCCTCCTGGTACCGCCCCGGCGGCACCCACAGCCCGGAGGAGATCGCCCGCCAGTACCTGTCGATGGTCCTCGCGGGCATCACCACCAGGACCTGATCCACCCTCACCTCTCATACGAAGGAGCAGTCATGGCCGAGGCCTACATCGTCGAAGCGGTACGCACCCCGGTCGGGCGGCGCAAGGGCGGCCTGTCCGCCGTCCACCCCGCCGACCTCGGGGCCCATGTCATCAAAGCACTGGTCGAACGCAGCGGCATCGACCCGGCCGCGGTCGAGGACGTCGTCTTCGGCTGCCTGGACACCGTCGGCCCGCAGGCCGGGGACATCGCCCGCACCGCCTGGCTCGCCGCGGGCCTTCCCGAGGAGGTGCCCGGCACCACCGTCGACCGGCAGTGCGGCTCCTCCCAGCAGGCCGTCCACTTCGCCGCCCAGGGCGTCATGTCCGGCACCCAGGACCTGGTCGTCGCGGGCGGCACCCAGAACATGTCGATGATCCCCATCGCCTACGCCAGCCGCCAGGCCGCCGAACCCCTGGGCCTGACCGAGGGCCCGTACGCCGGCTCCGAGGGCTGGCGCGCCCGTTACGGCGACGCACCGGTCAACCAGTTCCACGGCGCCGAGCTCATCGCCGAGAAGTGGGGCATCTCCCGCGAGGACATGGAGCACTTCGCGCTCCGCTCGCACCAGCGGGCCGCCCGCGCCATCGACGAGGGCCGGTTCACCCGCGAGATCGCCGCCTACGGGGACGTGGCGGTGGACGAGGGGCCGCGCCGTGACACCTCGCTGGAGAAGATGGCCGGCCTCAAGCCCGTCGTCGAGGGCGGCCGGCTGACCGCCGGAGTCTCCTCACAGGTCTCCGACGGGGCCTCGGCGCTGCTCATCGCCTCCGAGCGGGCGGTCGCCGAGCACGGCCTCACACCCCGGGCCCGCATCCACCACCTCTCCGTGCGTGGCGAGGACCCGATCCGGATGCTGTCGGCCCCGATCCCGGCGACGGCGTACGCGCTGAAGAAGGCCGGGATGTCCATCGACGACATGGACCTGGTCGAGATCAACGAGGCGTTCGCCCCGGTCGTCCTGGCCTGGCTGAAGGAGACCGGTGCCGACCCGGACAAGGTCAACGTCAACGGCGGCGCCATCGCGCTCGGCCACCCGCTGGGCGCCACCGGCACCAAGCTGATGACGACGCTGTTGCACGAACTGGAGCGCACCGGTGGCCGTTACGGTCTCCAGACCATGTGCGAGGGCGGCGGCCAGGCCAACGTCACCATCATCGAACGCCTCTGACGGAACGGACAGCCGGCCGGACCGGCTCCGCTTCGCGGGGCGGTCCGGCATGTGCCGTCATCCCCGGGCGAGTGCCCCGAACGCCTCCTGGCTGCCACCGCACCGAGGTCCGCTGATCCCCACGAGATGGCGGGGAGGGGCCTGGTCATCGTCGGGGCGCACGTTGCCCGTTGGGGGTGCTTCGTCTGCGACGCGTACACCAAGTGCGTCCGGGCAGAGCTGTCTTGCGGTACGGGAACCGCGCCCGGAGGCTTCGGCGGTGGTGCGAGACTTGATCGGACCGCCCGTTCCTACCTGGCGCCCGGAAAGGAAACGATGCACGCGAACGAGACAGCCAAGACCCCCGGGGAGAACAAACGCTCCTCCGGCACCCCGAGAACCGTGGCGCCGCCCGGAAGAACGCCTGGCGGGCTGTCCGTGCTGCAGGGCACGGTGGGCAATGCCGCCGTCATCCAGAGGCTGCGGCAGGCCGGCCACCCCTGGGCGCAGGAGGAGCACCAGCACGGTGCGGGCTGCGGTCACCAGCAGACCGAACAGCCGGCCGTACAGCGGTCTGCCGTGCACGATGTCCTGCGGGCGCCCGGTCGTCCTCTCGACGACGCCACCCGCACCGACATGGAAGCGCGGCTCGGGGCCGACTTCTCCGATGTGCGCATTCACACCGACAGCGCCGCCAGGACATCGGCCGCCGAGGTCGGCGCCCGTGCCTACACCTCGGGCAACCACGTCGTCATCGGCGACGGTGGCGCTGACAAGCACACCCTGGCCCACGAGCTCACGCACGTGATTCAACAGAGCAAGGGCGCGGTCGCGGGTACCGACAACGGCGCGGGGCTGAAGGTCTCCGACCCCTCCGACCGCTACGAACGCGAAGCCGTGGCCAACGCCCGACGGGTGATGGGCGGGCCGAGCCCTCTCCAGCGGACGGCATCCGCCCGTCCGGACAGAACGGCCCGGCGCCCGGACGTGACCACCACCACCGCTTTGCAGCGCGTCCATTACGAACAGGGGGACGAGGTCACGGCCCATCCGGGCTTCACGGTGACCTTGCAGGCCACACTCAACGGGACGCCCATCGGGACGTTCAGCAGCGAGACCTCCGCGTACTCGCCCATGGACCACGCGGAAGATCAACTGCTCGACGAAATCGATGCGGCCGTGGGGGGTCTTTACGGAAAGCCTCAGGTCAGCGCTGCGTTGGCGGCAGGCGGCCAGGCGCACACACTCGTGATCGATCTCACGGCGAGTCCGTGCTCCAGCACCCACGGAACGACGACCAAGACCGACGCGGAAGGCTGCGCCGAGAGGCTCGGCGAGTTCGCCAGAAACGGCTACATGGGCCACACCTTCGCCATCACGGTGATCGCCCACCATCTGTACGGCAGAAGCAATGCGTCCCGGGAAGCTTCCGTCCGGGCCATCAACGACATGAGGGCGGCAGGGATCACCGTGCAGTGCCCGGGTGCCTGAACCGGGCAGGCCACGTCATGGGGACGCCCCGGAACGAGGACGGGGCGTCCCTTTCGTGTGCCCGTGAACTCCCCGGTCGGCGACGGGCGGACTGATGGTCCTTGCGCGTACGGCCGCGCTCGGAATGCTGAGCCCGTGCCCACCGACTCTAGACATCTGATGTCTGACCTTAAGTAGAATGCGACACCATGAACATCGAACCACCCGCCGCTCTCGTCGGTGCCTATGCGGCCCTGCCCTCCTCGCGCGCCGACCGGGAACGCTTCTACGAGGGGCTCGCCGGCCGGAGGATCGCCGACGGGCTGGAGATCCCGTACCGCGACGGGCTGGGGGAGGACGTTCCCTGGCTGGCCGCGCAGTTGCGCGGCCGTTTCACCCGTTCCGTACTCACGCTGATTCCCGGCACGATGGCGCGCGTCGGTGTCTCGGATGCCTTCGGTCTCGCCTCCGCGGACCCCGACGGCCGGCAGGCGGCGCTCGGGTTTCTCCGTGAGGCCCGCACCGCCGCCGAGGAACTGAACCAGCTCACCGGCGAGCAGTCGGTCTCCGTCCTCCACATCCACACCGCGCCTTCGGTGACGGCCGTCGCGCAGGAGTTCGCCCGTTCGCTCGACGAGATCACGGCGAGCGATTCCTCCACGGCCGCCTGGTCCACCCGGCTCGTCCTGGAGCACTGCGACGCGTACGCGCCGACCGTTCCGGGCGAGAAGCGGTTCCTGTCGCTGGAGGCCGAGATCCCCCTCGCGCGGGCCGGAGGGATCGGCGTCGCCGTCAACTGGGGCCGTTCCGTGATCGAGGCACAGGACCCCCGCCGGCCGCTCGCCCAGATCACCCGGCTCGCCTCCGAAGGACTGCTGGAGGGCGTCATGTTCTCCGGCGCCGGCCCGGCCGCGAACGTGTACGGGGGGCCGTGGGCGGACGCGCACCTGCCTCTCGCCGAGGACGAGCCCGCATCCCTCATGGACGCGGACGAGGTGCGCCGGTGCCTCCGCGCGGCGGAAGGCGCGATCGCCTACGCCGGGGCGAAGATCCAGGTTCCCGGCGATGCCACGGTCGACGAGAGGCTCGCGATGGTGGGCCGCCTCATGCGGCTCCTGCCCGCGCGCGGGACCGCCCCGGCCGCCGGGAGCCGCTGACGGGGCGGCGGCAGCGCTGCGCCGGGCCGGGACCATGGAGTCCCGGCCCGGCGCGGTGGTCGTGCCCGTGGCCGGCCAACGGCCGTTCGTCAGTGCTGCTTGTGGCCCTTGCGCCCGGACGCCCTGACCGTCCAGGTCAGCTTCTCCGTGGCCTCGGCACGGACCTCGGGGTCGCGGACCGACGCGGTCCGGTCCACGGACGCGACCGTGACGGTGTGCGTCCTGCCGTCCGCCGGAACACCCAGTGCGGCGGGGACGGCGGAGGAGAGACCCTGCGCCCGCTTCACGGGGCGGCCGTCCACGTACCAGCGCAGCTCCGGCGCGGCGAGGCCGGTGAGCTGCGCCCGGGAGACCTTGATGCGGCTGGTCCGCAGGATCGCGGAGTCCGTGGCGACCTCGCTGCTCAGCGCGTTGGCCTCGCGGTAGAAGCCGGCGATCATGGCCTCGCGTCCGGGGAGGTTGAACTCGCTGACGTTCAGGGCCCGCATGATGGAGTTGGACGTGGGGCGGTAGATCCCGAACGGGTAGTAGCTGCTGCCCTCGTACGTACCGACGGTGCCGCCCGTGGGGTCGCTCTCGCCGAGCCAGCGGTACCACTTGGTCCGGTTGGCGGCCATCTGCTGCGCGGTGAAGGTGCTGGAGTTGATGTCGGGGACTTCGCCGCCCGTCCAGGTGCCGTAACTGTCGTACGTGTACTCGTCCGCCAGCAGGCCCACCGAGTGCGCGATCTCGTGAGCGGCGATCATGCTCGACTGCGCGTTGTCCGAGGAGAGGGTCGAGACACCGTCGAACGGGTAGCCCTCGGCTTCGAGCCCCGAGTAGCCGGCGCCGCCGTACTTGGCGGAGTTGGAGACGACGACGACCAGATCGGCCTCCGGGGCCTTGGCGGCGTAGGACGCGACCTTGTCGATGTCCGCGCAGATCAGTCGCTCGGTCTGCGAGCACCAGAAGTAGCTGCCGAGCGCGGTGTCCTTGGTGACGTCGGCGCCGGGATCGCCGGTGATGCCGGATTCGGCGGACACCGCGTCCACGGTCCACACGTTCATCAGGCCCTGATAGCTCGAGTAGGGCTCGATGCGGGTGATGTCCGCCCACTTGGCGGCCGCCGCGGTGTGGAAGGCCTCCTGCTGGTCGGCGGTGTAGCCGTCGCCCACGATCACCACGTCGAGCCGGTCGGCCGAGGGGCCGGTCACCGACAGCTCCCCGACCTCCCCGTCGCTCGTCTCCGCTGCGGGCGCCAGGCTCCGGGCGGCCGGACGGCCGCTCACCGTCTCCGTGTTGACCGGGACCTCGGTCCGGCGGCCCTCGCCACCGGGCTCGGGGAAGTACTCGACGGAGACCCGCGGCTTCTGGGCCGGCTCCGGGTCCAGGGCGGCCGCGGGGGCGGCGAGGGCCGTGCCGATGATCGCTGTGAACGCGATGCCCACGGATATGGCGGTGGATCTGTTCGTGCGCATGCCGATCCTCACTCCGGTGTCCGGTGCGCCTGTGGTCGACGTCCTCCAACATCCGGGCTGAATTAAGTCGTTGGTTCAGTCGGTTTGAGTTGCGGTTTAACTTAGGCTTCGGCAGGGAGGGCGCACAACGGGTGCGAGGGCGGGAAAGATGTTGCTTTTGGATAACTGGGCTCTTCGCCAACGGGAGAATCCGGGCATGGGCACAGGAAGAAGGACGGTCATGGCGCACACCAGCAGAGCGACGGCGGACGGCGGCGGGGCACCCGGGCCCGGCCCGGTACCGGAGGAGGCCCCGGACGCGCCCGCCGCCATCGGCCGCCGGGTCAAGCGGCTCCGCAAGGAACGCGGGCTGACCCAGCGACAGCTCGCCGAGCCCGAGTACACCGCCGCGTACGTCTCCACCCTCGAAGCCGGCAAGGTGCGGCCGTCCGAAGCGGGTCTCCGGCACCTCGCCGAGCGGCTCGGCGTCGCCCGCGAGGAACTCGCCACGGGCCGGCCCACCCACATCGCCACGGCGCTGCGGATGGGGCTGGCCGACGCCCAGCGGACCCTGGCCGTCGAGGACGCCGCCGACGCTCGGGCCGCCTACGAGGAGATCCTCGGCCGCGCCGAGGAGTACGGGCTCACCCAGGAACGGGCGGCGGCGCTCGTGGGCCTCGGGGAATGCGCGTTGGAGACGGGCGAACTGGCCGAGGCCCTGGCCCGGTTCGAGGCGGCCGAGCACGCGCTGGCGGACGATCCGCTGCCCGCCAGGGCGCGGGCGGTCCGGGGCAGGTCGGTCGCCCACTACCTGGCCGGTGAACTGCGCTACGCGTGCTACCTGCTGGAGAGCGCCATCGACGGACTGAACACGTCCGGGCTGCACGACCCGGGCGCGTTGCTCCAGCTCTACACGGCCTCGATCGCCCCGTACATGGACATGGGCGCCCACGCCCGTGCCGCGCAGGCGGCCGAACTGGCCCTGGCCCTGGAACCCCGGGTGTCCGACCCCGCCCTGGTCGCCACCATGCACCGGACAGTGGCGCGCACGCTGCTGGCCGAGGGCAGGGTCGACGCCGCCCAGGCGTCACTGGCACGGGCCACCGAGCTCTACGAACAGCTCCAGATCCGTACCGAACTGGCCCACTGCCACTGGATGCGGGGCTACGTCTGTGCCCAGCACGACGACCTCGCACAGGCGGAGGCGGAACTGCGCATCGCGCACTCGATGCTGGTCTCCAGACGGGCCGCCCTGTACGTCTCGCAGGTGGAGGTCGAACTCGCCGACGTCCTGCGAAGGAGCGGGAAGTCGGCGGAGGCCGCGGCACTCCTGGACAGCCTGCTGGCCGGACTCAAGCCCGGCCGCGGTGCGTTGCACGCGGGCGGTGCCCACCGGCTGCTCGGGATGATCGCCCAGGAGGCCGGTGACGCCGAGGCGGCCGAACTGCACTATGCCACCGCGCTCTCCCTGCTCGAACAGACGGGAGCCGCCGGAGACCTCGCCGACATCTGCCGGCTGCTGGGGGACCTGCTGCGCGGCGAGGGCCGGACGGAAGCGGCGCTGAACGCCTACCGGACCGGCCTCGGCCACCGCGCCGAACCGGGTACCACCACCCTCGGCCCCGCCCCCGCCCGGCCGCCGTTCGGCAGCTGGGCCTGAGGAGGGTCCGGAGCGACCGCCGCCCCCACGACGACATTTGTACAAGACCGGCGGCAGAGCGTCCCGGCACCATCCCGGCATGAGCGAATTCGACGTTCTCCCGCACGGCATGCACGTGGTCCACGACGGCCCGCGACAGGGTCCTCCGCTGTTGCTCATCCATGGATCGGGGGCCTCGGGCGGCACCTGGGGCCCGATGCTCCCGGCCCTCGCCGCCCGTCACCACGTCATCCGGATCGATCTCCCCGGCTGCGGCCAGTCCCCGCCCGCGGCGTCGTACGACGTGCCCGTACAGGCGGGCCGGGTGGCGGCGCTGCTCGACGGTCTCGGCCTCCGGCAGGTCGCCGTGGCCGGGCATTCCAGCGGCGGCTACGTCGCCACCGCGCTCGCGGAAGGACGCCCAGACCTGGTGAGCTCCCTCGCGCTGATCAGCACCGGCCCGGGCCTCGACGCGCTCCTTCCGCAGCCGGCCGTCCTCCGCCTCCTGCTGGGCCCGCCCTTCGGCCCGCTCCTGTGGGCGCTCCGTTCGGACGCGGCGATCCGCAGCGGGATCCGGGCGACGGCCGTGCGGACGGTGGACATCCCGGACGACCTCGTCGCCGGGGTACGGGGCACCACGTACCGCGCCTTCCGGGCGGTGTCCCGTCGCCACATCGCCTACATCGAGGAGCGGAACGTGCCCGAGAGGCTCGCGGCCCTCAAGGTCCCGCTGCTGGTGGTCTTCGGCGCGGCGGACCCGCGCTGGCAGCCGTCGTCGGCCCACCGGTACGAGGCGGTGCCGGACAGCAGGGTCGAGCTGCTGCCCGGCGTCGGGCACCTGCCGCTCCTCGAAGCGCCGGAGGCGACGAGTGCGCTGCTCCTGGGCTTCGCGGCGAGACCTTAGGGCGCGCCGCGAAAGCAGCGCCGTCCGCCCGAAGGGCGGGCCAGGCGTCGCCGGGCGGGCGGGACCTTCGGAACACGCCCTGGGACGGCCGTCGCGTCAGCCCGGACCCGGCAGCGCCTTCAGCGTCGCCCGTGCCTCGTCCATGATCCGCCCGACCAGCTCCGAACAGGACGGCAGATCCTCGATCAGGCCCGCCACCTGCCCCGAGGCCATCACTCCGATGTCCGTACGCCCCTCGACCAGTGAGGCCTTCAGAAGCATCGGGGTGTTGGCGGCCAGCAGCACCTGGCTCCAGCTCAGTTCCCTGCCGTGTTTCATCGCCATCCCGTCGCGGACCAGCTGGGGCCAGCTCGCACCGGACTCCTTCCGGAAGGCCGAGGCGTGCCGCAGTGCCCGCAGGGTCGAGGTGACGCGCCCGGAACGTTCCAGGGAGTCGACCATGGCGGTACGGAGCATGCGGTGCGGCAGGCCGTCCACCTGAGTGGTGACCGTGACGTCCTTGACGGTGGCGGCCAGGTACTTCGCCTTCACCGCGTCCGGGACCGTGCTGTCGGAGGTGAGCAGGAAGCGGGTCCCCATGCCGATCCCGGCCGCACCGTAGGCCAGTGCGGCGACCAGACCGCGGCCGTCGCGGAAGCCGCCCGCCGCGATCACCGGGATGCCGACGGCGTCCACCACCTGGGGGAGCAGCACGGTGGTGGCCACCTCGCCCGTGTGGCCGCCACCCTCGCCGCCCTGGACCATCACCGCGTCGGCTCCCCACGCGGCGACCTTCTCCGCGTGCCGGCGGGCGCCGATGGACGGGATGACGACGACGCCGGCGTCCTTCAGCCGGGCGATCAGGTCCTTGGACGGGGCGAGCGCGAAGGACGCCACCTTGACCCCCTCGTCGATGATGATCCGGACCCGCTCGCCCGCGTCGCCCGCGTCCGCCCGGAGATTGACGCCGAACGGCGCGTCCGTACGGGACCTGACCTCGCGGACCGCCGCGCGGAGCTGCTCGACGGTCATCGTCGCGGAGGCCAGGATGCCGAGCGCGCCCGCGTTCGCGGAGGCCGAGACGAGCCGGGGACCGGCCACCCACCCCATGCCGGTCTGCACGATCGGGTACCGCACCCCGGTCAGCTCGGTGAGCGCGGTGGGAAACGGCACGGGCCCGCTCATGCCGGGACCTCGCGCTCGCGCAGCCCTCTGGGGTCGATGACCTCACGGATCAGCCGGAGTTCGGCGGCCGTGGGCTCCCGCGTGAACGGGACCTCGTCCGGGACTGCGAGAGCGAACCCGGTTGCCCCGGTGACCTGTTCGAGGCTCACGCCGGGGTGCAGGGAGCGCAGCCGCATCGTCCGGTCCGGGGTCTCGAAGTCGAAGACGCCCAGATTGCTGACGACTTCGGGGATCCGGTGGAAGCGGGTCGCGGACGGACCGGCCGCGGCCGCCCGCTCGTATCCGACCCCGCTGACCATGTCCACGTGCTCCACGAACACCCGCGCCGAGTGCTTGGGCACCCAGTAACTCGTCCGATTGTTCAGGGTGTTGACGGGGGCGCCGCGCACCCCGAGCAGCTGGCGGGCGGGCCTGGCCCAGTCGCCGATGCAGGAGATGTTCTGGTTGCCGTGCCGGTCGATCTGACTGGCGCCCATCATGACGTGCCGGCGGCCCGTGGCGGTCAGCGTCAGATGCTGGCGGAACGGCAGCCAGCCCTCAACGCTCCCCGGCTTGGCCCCCACCGCCGGGGTGTCGGCGACGAGCAGCGCCTCCCCGTCGGTCAGCAGCAGCTCGGGGGAGAAGGTCAGCCGCGCCAGCCGGGCACCGATGGCCGGAACGGTGCCCATGGGGCTGGCGAGGATCTCGCCCGCGTCCCGCCAGGCCTCTGCGCAGGCCACCACGCAGTACTCGGCGCGGCTCGGCGCCTGGATGCCGGTGGTCTCGGTGCCGCTCATGCTTCCTCCTGGTGGAACGCGGTGACGGCGGCCTGGTAGGCGGCTTCGTCCCCGGACAGGAACCGTTCGACGAAGGCGGGCCAGGCCTCGGGGTCGCGGGCGGCCTTGACGTAGGCGCGCTGGAAGGCCTCGTCCCGGTCGTGGTCGGGCACGCAGGAAGTGAAGTGCGCGCCGTTCGGGGTCTCGATGACCCCGTCCACGAACATCCGCTTGATCAGCAGCGTCTGCGGCCCGTGCTCCTTCAGCAGGTCCGCCGTCTCCACGATCTGTTCGCAGGAGACGAATCCCTGGTCGGCGGCCTCGCAGAACAGGTCGTCGAAGTACGGGTCGGGGCCCAGGTACTGCCCGTTGCCCTGCACGTCGGAGCGGTTGAGGTGGACCAGTGCCGCGTCCAGCCGCAGCGCCGGGGCCGCGACCAGCTTCTCGCCGTCCTCGTACGGTGAGGTGACCGTACGCAGGGCGGGGTTGACCTCCATCAGGTCCGAGCCCATCCCGGCGCGCACCGGCATGAACGGCAGCCGCTGCGCGCCCGCCGTCAGGCTCCACATCATCATCGCCTCGTCCATCTCGACCATCTCGAAGGCGCCGCGCTGCCGGGCCGCCGTGAAGTGCGGCTCCAGCGGTATCGAGTCGAGCGTCCCGAAGGCCGCGACCAGTTTGCGGATCTTCCCCGCCGCCGCGAGCAGCCCCACGTCCGGGCCGCCGTAGGACACCACGGTCAGGTCGGTGACGTCCGAGCGCAGCAGCGCCCGCACCAGGGCCATCGGCTTGCGGCGCGAGCCCCAGCCGCCGATGCCGATCGTCATCCCGCTCTCCAGCCGGCCGACGACATCGTCGGCCGTCATCGTCTTGTCCTGTGTCACGTCTGCTGCTCCTTGTCCGTGCCGAAGGTGTCGCGCACACGGTCGGCGACGCCGCTGAGGTTGGCCTCGAAGGTGAAGCCCTGCTCGAAGCGGTAACTGCGGCGTACGTCGACGGGGTCGATGCCGTTGATGGCGGCCTTGGCCAGCCGGATCAGGTAGCCGTCCTTGGCGGCGATCTCCGCGGCCAGTTCCAGCGCCTCCCCGGTCAGCCGCTCGCGCGGCACGACGGCGAACACCGAGCCGTGCCGGTGCAGTTCCTCCGCGGTCACGGTGCGCGAGGTGTAGTAGAGGGTCCGCATCAGGTGCTGCGGGACCAGCCGGGCCAGGTGCGTGGCGGCGCCGAGCGCGCCGCGGTCCAGCTCGGGCAGACCGAACGCCGCGTCCTCGGCCGCCACGATCACGTCCGCGTTGCCCACCAGGCCGATGCCGCCGCCCAGGCAGAAGCCCTGCACGGCGGCGACCACGGGGACCTCGCACTCGTAGACGGCCGCGAACGCCTCGAAGCAGCCCCGGTTGGCGCCGATCAGCGCCTCGGGCCCGGTCGCGCGCTGCATCTCCTTGATGTCCACGCCCGCGTTGAAACCGCGTCCCTCGGCGGCCAGCACGACGCAGCGGATGTCCGGGTCGGCCCCGGCGGCGCGTACCGCCGCGGCCAGGTCGTACCAGCCCTCTACGGGCAGGGCGTTGACCGGAGGGAAGTCCACGGTGACGAGGGCGACGCCCTCGCGTGGGACGGAGGTGGAGACACCCATGAGCAGATCAGCTACCTTTCCACCAAACGTTTGTTAGGCCCAAAAGGTAGCAGCGATACGAACGCCGCGGGAGGGTGTCATGCCACTCAGTGGTACCGGCGCCCGTACCGGCTCCGCCGCTCGCCGCCCGTCGAAAGGACACTCGTCATGACCTCACCGACCGCCCTGTGCGCCGGACGCGTCGCCGTCGTCACCGGCGCAGGCCGTGGACTCGGCCGCGCCCATGCCCTGGCCCTCGCCGCCGAGGGCGCGAAAGTCGTCGTCAACGACCTGGGGGTGGGCCTCGACGGCTCCGGCTCGGGCACCGGTCCCGCGCAGCAGGTCGTGAAGGAGATCCGCGCGGCCGGAGGCGAGGCGGTCGCCCACAACGGTGACATCGCCACCTCCGAGGGCGCCGCCTCCCTCGTCGCCGCAGCGCTCGACTCCTTCGGCCGGCTCGACACGCTCGTCAACAACGCCGGATTCCTCCGCGACCGGATGCTGGTCAACCTGGACGAGGACGACTGGGACGCGGTGATGCGCGTCCACCTCAAGGGTCATTTCCTGCCGCTCAAGCACGCGGCGGCGCACTGGCGCGCCGAGGCCAAGGCAGGCCGGACACCGGCCGCCCGGGTCGTCAACACCAGCTCCGGGGCCGGGCTGCTGGGCAGCGTCGGCCAGGGCAACTACGCGGCCGCCAAGGCGGGCATCGTGGGACTGACCCTGGTGGCCGCCGCCGAGATGGGCCGCTACGGGGTCCAGGTCAACGCGATCGCCCCGGCCGCCCGGACCCGGATGACCGAGGCGACGTTCGCCGAGACGATGGCCGCCCCCGGCGAGGGCGTCTTCGACGCGATGGCCCCGGAGAACGTCTCGCCGCTCGTCGTCTGGCTGGGCTCCGCCGCGTCCCACGGGGTCAGCGGCCGGGTCTTCGAGACCGAGGCGGGGCGGATCACCGTGATGGAGGGCTGGCGGCCCGGCCCCACCGCCGACAAGGGCGCCCGCTGGACCCCGGCCGAGGCCGGAGAGGCGGTGACCGGTCTGCTGGCGGCGGCCGGGACCCCGCAGCCGGTGTACGGCGCCTCCTGACACACCGCGGCGCGGGGTGGTGACCGGGTCGTCACCACCCCGCGCGGGCACAGGCGTTCAGGACGCGGCCGGCTCGCCCCGCACTCCGGCCACCAGCAGCGCGGGGGACTCCGCGCGGCCGTCCAGGATGCGGTTGGTACGGGTCACGACCTGCCACCCCGACGGCGTGCGCCGCAGCCGCCAGTGGTTGGCCGTCGCCCGGCGCACCACGTACCGGCCCGGCTCGTGCACCACCATCAGCGAGTGGCACACCGCCACGGCCTCGTCGCCGTCCACCGTGATGTGCGGCGGGCCCACGACATGGGCGCAGCCCTGCCGGATCCACCCCTGGTGCGCGGGGGAGCGGACCATCTCACGGACGCGCTCCCGGCCCGCGAGGAAGATCTCGTCGATGTCGTACACCCCGTCCGGCGCCCACAGCGCCGCGACACCGTCCGCGTCGCCCCCGTCCACCAGCGGGCCGTACGAGGCCATCGCGCGGGCGATGTCACGCTCGTCCTCCAGTGCCCCGAGCCGTGCTTCGAGCGCGGCGAGCCGGTCCTCGCTCATGCCCGTGCCTCCGCGCCCGCAGTGAGGCCCGCGATCGCGGCGAGGGCCTCCAGCTGCTCGGCGTAATGGCTCGCCGACCCGGCCGTCAGCGAGACACCGGCCAGGGTGGCCCCGGCCTCGGACACCTTCCGCAACGCCTCGGCCGCGCCGTCCGGATCGCCCGACGGATCGAGCGGGCGGCCCGCGCTCAGCACCACCTCGAAGCCGTCGGGCAGCGAGGCGGCCCGGACCATCTCGCCCAGCCGCTCCAGCGGCAGCCCGAACGGTACCCAGCCGTCCCCGAACGCCACCGCCCGGCGCAGCGAACGCGGGGTGCGGCCACCGATCCACAGCGGTACCCGGTCCTGCACGGCGTGCGGCTCCACGACGAGGCCCGCGTAGTCGAAGTGCTCGCCGTGGTAGGCGGGTTCCCGCCGGGACAGGGACGCCCGCAGAGCCGCGAGGGCGTCGTCCGCGACCGCGCCCCGGCCCTCGAACGCGGCCCCGAGCAGCCGGAACTCCTCCTCCAGACTGCCCACACCGAGCCCCAGGACGACCCGGCCGCCACAGAGGCGGTCCAGCGTGCCGTAGCGCTTCGCGATCTCCAGCGGATGGTGGTAGCCGAGGACCAGGACCTGGGTGGCGAACCGGATACGTTCGGTCCGGGCCGCCAGATAGCCGAACGTGGAGAGCGGGTCCCAGTACGTGCCGCCGCGCTGCCCGGCGATGTCCGTGGGCACCGCGACATGCTCCGAACAGGTCAGATGGTCGAAGCCGAGCCGGTCCGCGGCCTCGGCGACCGCTCCCAGCTCCTCGATGCCGGCCGTGCGCTCCCACGGGGAATGGACACCGGGAACGGCCGTGACGACGGGACTGTTGATGCCGAGCCGCATAGGGGTACCTCTCTGGAGCGGAACGTGACGGGACGGAACGCGAGAGTTCATCCAAGTCCGCAGCCCCGACGCGCGCAGGCCCCGTCCCGCTGGGCGGGAAGCGCCTCGGACCAGGGGCTGCCGCCCGGTCCCACTCAACGGAACGGGACCCACCGGCCCCGCGCGCCGCACGGGAACATCGGCGGCCGGCGGAAGGACGTCAGCACCGTGCCCCGAACGAACTGCGAGAGAACCCCCGCGCACCCCCGCTCGCCCAAGCAGCGCCAGCGCTACGCCGGCATCCTGCGTTCCGCGGCGCACCTCGGAGCCGTACACGGCCTCGAAGGCGTGCAGATGCACGACGTGGCCCGGCGGTCCGGCGTCGCGATCGCCACCCTGTACCGCTACTTCCCGTCCAAGACCCACCTGTTCGCCGCCGTGCTGCACGACCAGGTGCGGCGGCTCGATGACGGAACCCCGCCGCCACCGCCCGGCACCGGCCCGGTGGAGGCGGTGAGCGAACTGCTCACGGGCGCGAGCCGGCAGCTCTTCGAACAGCCGCTGCTGGCCCTGGCGATGATCCAGTCGAACAACGTCTCCCACAGCGCCGACGGCGGTACCGGCCGCCACACGGACGAGATCATCGCGGACCTGGTCCTGCGCACGGCGGGGGTGTCCGACCCCTGTGACCAGGACCGGCGCGTGGTCCGCATCCTGGAACAGGCCTGGTACGGCCTGCTCACCACCGTCCTGTACGAGCGTTCCTCGGCCGAGGCGGCGCAGGACGGCATCAGGCTGGCCTGCCGCCTGCTCCTCGGCCCGGTCCTCGCCGAACGGCGCGCCTGACGGCCGGGGCCGCCCGGTCAGCGGGACGACGGCAGACGGTGCCGCGCCGGACCTCCTACGGTGCCGGGGCCAGTAGTCCCGACCCACCCGAGGAGTACTCATGCCGCGCAACGTCGTCGTCACCGGATCCGGTTCCGGGATCGGTGCCGCCCTCACCGCCCTGTTCCGCGAGCGGGGAGACCGTGTGACCGGCGTGGACCTGCGCGGCGGTGACGTCGAGGCGGACCTTTCCACACCCGACGGGCGCGCCGCAGCCGCGTCCGCGGCCGTCGAAGCGGCCGGCGGAGTGGTGGACGCGGTCGTCACGTGCGCCGGAACGTCCGTGCCGGGGACGGCGATGGTCACCGTCAACTACTTCGGCACCACCGAGTTCCTCACCGCGCTGCGCCCCGCCCTCGCGGCGGCCGAGCGGCCCCGCGTCGTGGCCATCGGCTCGATCTCCGGCACCCAGCCCCACGACCCGCAGGTCGTCGCCGCCTGTCTGGCCGGCGACGAGACCACGGCCCTGCACCATGCCGAGCTGGCCGTGGCCGACGGCCGCGCGCGGCAGCTCTACCCCTCGTCCAAGGCGGCGCTCGCCCAGTGGGCGCGGCGCACCGCCGTCGCCGAGGGCTGGGCCGACGCGGGGATTCCCGTGAACGTCGTCGCGCCCGGCATCGTCCTCACCCCGATGAGCGCGGGACTCTTCGACGACCCGGAGATGAAGAAGGTCATGGACGCGGCGGTACCCATGCCGCTCAACGGCTATCTGCGGCCGGAGGACGTCGCACGGGCCGTGCTCTTCCTGGCCTCCGAAGGAAACAGCCACATCACCGGGCAGGTGGTGTACGTCGACGGGGGCGCCGAGGCGACCCTGCGCGGGCCCGCCGGCTTCTGAGACGTACGCACGGTGCCCCGGCCGCGTCCGCGACCGGGGCACCGTGCGTGCATGCGTACGTCCGCCGGGCCGGTCAGACGCGGACCTTGGTGCGGATCACCTTGCCCGTCGCGTTGCGCGGCAGCGCGTCCGCGGTCAGCCGCCACTGCTTGGGCACCTTGAAGTAGGCCAGTTCCGCCGCCGCGAACTCCCGCAGCGTCTCCGGCGTCGTCGTCGCACCCGGCACGAGCACCACGACAGCGGCCACCTCCTGCCCGAGGTCGGGATGCGGCACCCCCAGCACCAGGCACTCCCGGACGTCCGGGTGCTCCATGAGCACCGTCTCGATCTCGGCCGGATAGACGTTCTCGCCACCGCGGATGATCAGATCGGAGCGCCGGCTGCTGAGATACAGCCGCCCCTCCCGCAACTGCCCCAGGTCCCCGGTGCGCAGCCAGCGGTCCGCGTCGATGGCACCGGCGGTGGCCTCGGGATTGCGCCAGTAGCCCAGCATGTTGAACTGGCTGCGGACGCAGACTTCGCCCTCCTCGCCCTCGCCGAGCACCCCACCGGCCGGGTCGCGGATCTCCAGCCGTACCCCGGTGACGGGCCGGCCCAGTGTGCCGGGTGCCGCCGCCAGCTCCTGCGGGTTCGCCGCCGCCACGGCCGTGCACGTCTCGGTCAGCCCGTAGCTGTCCACCAGCGAGTCCTTCGCGAACGGCAGGTTCTGTCGCAGCTGCTCCTTGAACGCGGTCGACGACGGCGCGGAGGCCAGCGCGAACGCCGTCAGCGAGGACGTGTCGTAGCGGTGCGCCCCGCCGTGTTCGAGCATCCGGTGGGCCATGGTCGGCACCGCACCCCAGTTGGTGACCCGCTCGCGCTCGACCATGCCGAGGATGGCGTCCACGTCGAACCTGCCCTGGTGCAGGGCGATCCTGCTGCCGGTGGCGAGCCTCGGCACGGCCAGATTGTGCAGGCTCGCGATGTGGAACAGCGGCAGCGTCAGCAGATAGACGCGGTCCTCGGCCGACAGCGGGTCGCCGAACTCGTGGAACAGCGCGTCGTTGAGACGGTGGTACTCGACGACGGCCAGCAGGTTGCGATGGGTGTGCACGGCCCCCTTGGGGCGGCCCGAGGTCCCCGAGGTGTAGAGGATGACGGCGGGGTCGTCCTCGGCGACACTGGCGGACGGCAACGGTGCGTCGGGGTGCGCCGCGACGAAGCGGCTGATGTCGTGCTCCACGGACAGCACAGGCACCGTGCAGTCGGCCAGCTTTTCCGACTGCCGGGCATCGGCCACGACCAGCGCCGGCTCCGCGTTCTCGATGCCGTACGCCATCTCCCGCGCCGACCACCAGGCGTTGAACCCGACGGCCACCGCGCCGATCGAAACCGTGGCCCAGAACGTCTGGATCCACTCGGGGGAGTTGGCGGCGGCGATCGCCACCCGGTCGCCCTCGGCGATGCCGTACTCCTCCCGCAGCACCTGGGCCAGCGAGGCGACCTGGACGGCGTGCTCGGCGAAGGTGATCCGCCGGTCCGCGGTGACGATGTACTCCCGGCCGGCATGGGCGAGCGATGCGTGCAGCACCTCGTGCAGAGCCCGCTGCCGATGGGTGAACACCGGCAGCCGGGTCCCCAGCACGTCGGCCTCGGACAGCTCGAAGCGGGCGCCCGGGCCGGTGAGCCGGCCCATGATCTCGGCCGCCCCGGCGGGAGCGGCCGTGGGGTGATCCGTATCGCTGGACATCAGGTGACTCCTGGTGCGTCTCGAACTCCACTGGGATCGCGGTCGAGGTCAGTGTCAGCAGTGCCGGGCTCTCTCCTCATGGCCGATTCCGGTCACTGGGACACCGTTGCACGCCGGCGACCCGGCGACAACGACGGCGACGGGCGGGCCACGGAGGCATCGCGGGGTTCCCGGTGAGTGGGATAGGTCACGTCGGCCGGATTTCGACGGCCGTAGCGTCCCCCCACCTGCTCCGGCCCCGGGCCTTCCTGCCCCGGTGCCACCTGCCTTCAGGCACCCGTCTTTCCCACCTTCCGGCACCGGTCCGACCGGCCCGGGCTCATGGAGGAAGAAATGAAGCGAGCACCACGGCCGCGAGTCCGCCTCGCCGCCACCCTGGCCGTCGCGGCGATGCTCACCTCCGCGTGCGTAGCGTCCGGCACCGGGAAGTCCGACGGCGCGAAGACGCAGAAGACCGAGCGCGGCCGCTACACCTTCGGGCTGATCGGCGACCAGCCGGACGGTGGCGCCCCCGTCGAAGGCGGCACCCTGCGCATCGCCGACTACGCCGAGGCCCGCAGCCTCAGCCCCGCCGTCACCTACGCCACCGGAGCGTCCGGGGGCTCGGCGCTCGCCGCCGTGTACGACGTACTGATGCGGTACGACACCGCGGCGAAGAAGTACGAACCCCAGCTCGCCGAGTCACTGCGCAGCAGCGACGACCTGAAGACCTGGACGCTGAAGCTCCGTGAGGGCGTGAAGTTCTCCGACGGCACCCCGCTCGACGCCGACGCCGTGACCGCGTCCATCGCCTGGTACCGCAAGAGCAAGGGCGCCGACACCGCGCTGCTCGCACCGAACGTGGCGAAGACCGAGGCGACCGACGACACCACCGTCGTCTTCACCCTCCGCACCCCCTGGGCCACGTTCCCCGCGATGCTCGCCCAGGCGCCCGGAATGATCGTGGCCCCCGCCGCGTACGCCGGGAAGACCTTCAAGCCCATCGGGGCCGGACCCTTCGTCCTGGGCACCTACGCCCCCCAGGAGGAGATGGTCCTCAAGGCCAACAAGAACTACTTCAAGGGCAGGCCCCACCTCGACGCACTCCGGTTCACCTGGCCGCAGTCCGACCGCACCAAACTGGAGTCGCTCCAGGACGGCACCGTCGACCTGACGTACATGCGCAGCCCCGATGTCGTCGACGAGGCCGTGAAGGCGGGCCACCCGGGCGAGCTGACCCTCACCGGTCTCGGCAACATGGTCGTCATCAACACCCGCGAGGGCCGGCCCGGCGCCGACCTGCGCGTGCGCAAGGCGATGGCCCTGGCGCTCGACCCGGAGCTCGACACCGAACGCGCCTACAACGGCAAGGGCCTGCCCGGCAAGGAGATCTTTCCGCCGGAATCGCGCCTGCACTCCCGGGTCAAGCCGCTGGGCGTCGACCTCGACCAGGCGAAGAAGCTGCTCGCCGAGGCCAGGAAGGACGGCTACGACGGCACGGTCACCTACATGGACGGCACCGACCCCGTGTCCCGGGCCAAGGGCGTCGTCACCAAGGCCGCGCTGGAACGCGTCGGCTTCACCGTGAAACTCGACCTGGTCTCCTCGATCGCCGACCGGACGTCGAAGACCTACGTGGAGCACGACTTCGACCTCAGCCGCGGGGCGGCGAGCATCTCCGAGAGCGACCCGTACCACCGCCTCCAGAGCGTCCTGAACTCCACGAGCTACGGCAACCCCGGCGGATACGCCAACCCGAGGATGGACGCCCTGCTGGTCCGGCTCCAGGCGGCGGACAGCGACGCGGAGACCCAGAAGATCCTCGACGAGGTCCAGACCCTGTTCAACGAGGACGTCCCGCTGGTGAACCTGGGCGCGAGCGCCGCCTTCACCGCCTGGGGCAAGAACGTGCACGGTGTCGTGCCCACCGACGAGTACATGACCCTCTTCGGCGAGGCGTGGATCGCCAAGTGACGTCCCGAGGCCCGGCCGGCCCCGCCGGTAGCCGGAGCGCTCCCGCTCACCGGGACACCGCCCTGGGCCGGCCGGACCGCCCGCCCATAGCCTCACCGCACCGTGGTGCGCATCCCGTAGACCCGTGTGCCGCCACCGGGCAGATCTGGAGGAACCCATGAGTCCCGCTGCGCTGCGCCGGCCGGCCCTCAAAGTCCTGGAACTGGCGGGCGTGCTCCTCATCGCGAGCATGGGGGTCTTCTCCCTGGTGGTCCTGCTGCCCGGCGACCCCGCCGTCGACATCCTCGGCGGCGGCCGGTCGCCCGCCGAATACGCCGAGCTCCGCACGGAACTGGGCCTCGACCAGTCGCTGGTCACCCGCTACCTCGACTGGCTGGGCGGTGTTCTGACCGGGGACCTGGGCCGGTCCGTCGTACCGCCGCAGAGCGAGGTCACCGACCGCGTCCTTTCCGCGCTGCCCGTCAGCTTCGAGATCGCCGCGCTCGGACTGCTCATCGCCCTGCTGATCGCCGTGCCGCTGGCCATGTGGTCGGCGTACCGGGAGAACTCGGCCGCCGACCGGATCATCGGCGCCGGCACCTTCGGGGTGCTCTCCGTGCCCGGCTTCCTCGCCGGGCTGCTGCTGATCATGCTCCTGGTCAACTCGGCCGGCTGGTTCCCGCGTTCCGAATGGATCCGGCTCGGCGACGGCGACCTGCTGGGCAACCTGCACCACGCCTTCCTGCCGGCACTGACCGTGGCGCTTGCCGAACTCGCCATGTTCACAAGAGTGCTGCGCGGCGACCTCATCGTGACCCTGCGGGAGGACTACATCCTGGCAGCCCGCGCCAAGGGCATGCACCCGCTGCGCATCCTGTTCACCGACGCCCTGCGCCCCTCCTCCTTCTCCCTGGTCACCCTGCTCGGCCTCAGCCTCGGCCGGCTCATCGGCAGCACCGTCGTCGTCGAGTACCTCTTCGGGCTGCCCGGCATGGGAACCCTCGTCGTCAACGCCGCGGGCCAGGGCGACTACCCGATGGTCCAGGGCGCCGTGCTCACCATCGCCGTCATCTACGTGGTGATCAACGCCGGCATCGACCTCTCCTACGGCTACCTCGACCCGAGGACGCGACGTGTCCATATCTGACCTCGCCCCGCGTACGCGGGCCGCCTTCCCGACGCCCCTGCTCACCGCCCTGACCCTCACCGTCGCCGGCCTCGTCCTGCTCGGGTTCGGCGCGACCACACCCCAGCTCGTGACGCCCGTCAAGGCGGCCATCGCCCTCCTGGGCCTCGGCATGGCGTTCGCCGGAGCGTCCAGGCTAGGCAGGATCTGGTCCGGCCCCGGCTTCGACCTGGTGTTCTGGTTCGGCGCGGGCTGGCTCGTCGTGCTCGGACTCGCGATCCTTCTCGCCCCGTTGCTGCCGCTCGGCGAGGACCGCGACGTCGCGAGCACCGTCCTCGAACCGGCCTTCGCCACCCCGGCGTTCACCGGGGCCAACCCTCTCGGCACGAACGCCTTCGGTCTCGACCTGCTCGCCCGGTCCCTGTACGGGGCACGGTCCTCGCTGGTCATCTCGCTGTCCGCGGTCGCCGTCGGCACGGTCATCGGCGGCGCGATCGGCATGGTGGCCGGCTACTTCCAGAAGAGCGTCGACCGGGCGGTGGGCATCGCCACCAACTCCCTGCTCGCCGTGCCCCCGCTGATCCTGCTCATCGCCCTGGCCACCGTGCTGGAGCCGCATCTGCGCAATGTCGCCCTCTCGCTGGCCCTGCTCACCATCCCCGGCATGGTCCGACTCGCCCGCGCCACCACGATGGCCTACGCCAACCGGGAGTTCGTCGTCGCGGCCCGCGCCATGGGCGCCACCCGCTCCCGCATCATGCTGCGCGAACTGCTGCCCAACGTCCTGCTGCCGCTGCTGTCCCTGGCGGTGGTGATGATCTCGGTCCTCATCGTCGCCGAGGCCTCGCTCAGCTTCCTCGGGCTCGGCATCCAGCCGCCCGAACCCACCTGGGGAAACATGATCGCGGAGGGGGAGGGGCGGGTCTTCGAGGACCACCCGCACATCGTGCTCGTACCGGGTGCGTTCCTCTTCCTCACCGTCTTCGCCTTCAACATCGTCGGCGAGAAGGCTCGCGGGCGCTGGGACTCCCGGAGCGTGAAACTGTGACGACCCCACCGCTGCCCGCCGGCACGGCACCCGACGGCCCCGGCCCGTCCGTGCTGCTGACCGCCACCGGCGTACGCACCGCCTTCCACACACCGCGCGGCCCCGTACAGGCCGTCGACGGGGTCGGCCTGTCGCTGTCCGAGGGCGAGACCCTCGGCATCGTCGGCGAGTCCGGCTCCGGCAAGTCGGTCCTCGGCCGCACCCTCATGGGCCTGATCACCGACGGCCCCGGCACCACCGTCTCCGGAACGGTCCTGCTCGGAGGCAAGGACGTCCACGCGCTGAGCCCGTCCGGCCGCAGAGCCCTGTGGGGCACCGAGGTCGCGATGGTCTTCCAGGACCCGATGACCTCGCTGAACCCGGTGAAGAAGGTCGGCACGCACCTGTCCGAGAGCATCCGCGCCCACCTCGGCCTCGGCCGCGCCGAGGCCCGGGACCGCGCCGTCGGCCTCCTCCGCCAGGTGGGCATCCCCGAACCCGCCCGGCGGGCCCGCCAGTACCCGCACGAGCTCTCCGGCGGCATGCGCCAGCGCGTCGTCATCGCCATGGCCCTGGCCTGCGGCCCGCGCCTGCTCATCGCCGACGAACCGACCACCGCGCTCGACGTCACCGTGCAGAAGCAGATCCTGGACCTCCTCCAGTCGCTCGCCCGCGACCTGAGGATGGCGACCGTCCTGATCAGCCACGACCTCGCCACCGTCGCCGGCCGGACGGACCGGGTCGCGGTCATGTACGCCGGCCGCCTCGTCGAGTACGCGCCCACCGAGGCCGTGTTCGAGCGCCCCCGGCACCCGTACAGCAGCGCCCTGATCGCCTCCGTCCCCCGTCTCGACCTGCCCCCGCACACCCTGCTGCCCACCATCGAGGGCCGCCCGCCCAACCTGCTGCATCCACCGCCGGGCTGCCGGTTCGCCCCGCGCTGCTCCCTGGCCACCGACCACTGCACCACCGAGCCGCCGCCGCTCACGGCATACGACGGTGACCAGGACGCGGGCGGCCTGGTCGCCTGCCACCACCCCCTGGGCGCCGTCGAGGAGGCCGCCGTATGACGACCACAGGAACCACGGCGAAGCCGCGCCCGCCCGCACTCACCGCGGAGAACCTCGTCGTGGAGTACCCGGCCGGCCGGGGCCGCAAGGTGCACGCCGTATCCGGCGTCTGCCTGGAGGTCGCGGCGGGCGAGACCCTGGGCATTCTCGGCGAGTCCGGCTGCGGGAAGTCCACTGTCGGGCGCTCCCTGATCCAGCTGCCGCCCCCGGACTCGGGGACCGTGCGCCTCGGCGAGGTGACCCTCACCGGCCTCGCCCCCGCGGAGCTGCGCCGGGCCCGCGCCCGGATGCAGATCATCATGCAGGACCCGGTCTCGGCCCTGAACCCGCGCCGCAAGGTCAAGGACCTGGTGTGGGAGGGGCTGTCCATCTGGGGGAGCGGCGACGACCCCCGCGACAAGGACACCCGGACCGACGACGCCCTGCGCGACGTCGGCCTCGACCCGGCGACCGTGCGCGACCGCAGACCGCACGAACTCTCCGGCGGCCAGTGCCAGCGCGTCTGCATCGCCCGCGCACTGCTCCTGGACCCGGAGGTGCTGATCTGCGACGAACCCGTCTCCAGCCTCGACGTGTCCGTGCAGGCGCAGATCCTCAACCTGCTGGAGACGGCGACGCGGCGGCGCGGGCTGAGCATGGTCTTCATCGCCCACGACGTGTCCGTCGTGAAGAACATCAGCGACCGCGTGATGGTGATGTACCTCGGGAAGGTCTGCGAGGTGCTTCCGTCCGACGGGCTGCAGGACGCGGCCGTCCACCCGTACACCCGGCTGCTGCTCGCCTCGCTGCCCGAGGCCCAGCGCGGCCCGGGCGCCGTCGGGGAGCAGGCCGCGCACGACGGTCCGGCCGCCGAACTCCCGTCGCCCCTGGACCCGCCGTCGGGCTGCCGCTTCCGCACCCGCTGCCCACTGGCCACCGACCTGTGCTCCGAGGCCGAGCCACCGCTCAGGGACACCCGTCCCGGCCACCAGGTCGCGTGCCACCACGTCTAACCGAGAGGAACCACGCGTGACCCCCACCGAGACACCCGACGTCCTGGCCCCCGCCCGGCTCGGCCCGATCGAGCTCCGCAACCGTGTCATCAAGGCCGCGACCTACGAAGGGCTCAGCCACAAGTCCCTGGTGACCCAGGACCTCGTCGACTTCCATGTCGCCTACGCGCGGGGCGGCGTCGGCATGACGACGGTCGCGTACCTCGCCGTCGCGAAGGAGGGCCGGACCGACCGGCACCAGATCCACTGGACCGACGAGGCGATGCCGGGACTCCGCGTCCTCACCGACGCCGTGCATGCCGAGGGCGCCGCGGTCTCCGCGCAGATCGGCCACGGCGGGCCCGTCGCCAACCCCAAGGGCAACGGCGCCCCCGCCCTCTCCCCGTCCAGGCACTTCCACGCCACCACCATCAGCTGGGCGCAGGAGGCGTCCGTCGACGACCTCCGGCGCATCACCGAGGCGCACGCCGAGGCCGCCCGCCGGGCCGTCGACGCGGGATTCGACGCCGTGGAGGTACACCTGGGTCACAACTACCTGGCCAGCTCCTTCCTCAGCCCCAAGGTCAACCACCGCACGGACCGGTACGGCGGCAGCCTGGAGAACCGGGCCAGGTTCGCCCGGGAGATCATGCGGGCCGTCCACGACGCGGTCGGCGGCAGGATCGCCGTCATCGCCAAGATGAACATGGACGACGGGGTCCCCGGCGGCTTCTGGCTCGACGAAGCCATCCCCGTCACGCAGTGGCTGGAGAAGGACGGCACCGTCGACGCCCTGGAGATGACCGCGGGCAGCTCGCTCCTCAACCCGATGTACCTCTTCAAGGGCGACGCCCCGCTCGACGACTTCTCCGCGATCATGCCGCAGCCCATCAAGCTCGGGGTGAAGCTGGTCGGCAAACGGTTCCTGCGCAGCTACCCGTACCGGGACGCCTACCTCCTGGAGGACGCCCGGCAGATCCGCGCAGCCGTGGAACTGCCGATGATCCTGCTCGGCGGCATCACGGACAGGCCCGCCATGGACCTCGCGATGCGCGAGGGTTTCGAGTACGTGGCCATGGCCAGGTCCCTGCTGCGCGAGCCCGACCTCGTGAACCGGATCAGGGAGGACGCCGCCACCCCGTCCCTGTGCATCCACTGCAACAAGTGCATGCCGACCAACTTCACCGGCACCCGCTGCGTACTCGTCGACCGGGGCACCACCCGGCGCGAGACCTGGGGCAAGCCCGCCGGGTACGTGGCGTGAGCGGCCCGGACGCGGTCGCCACGGCCGCCGCGGTCAGGAACGGCGAAACCGACGCCCGAACGGTCACCGAGGAGGCGATCGCACGCATCGAGAAGCACGGCCCGCGCCTCAACGCCGTGGTCCACACCCGGTTCGAGGCCGCGCTCGCCGAGGTGGCGGCCGGTCTGCCGAAGGGCCCGCTGCACGGCGTCCCCGTGCTGGTGAAGGATCTCGGCACCGAGGTGGAGGGCCTGCCGGCGACGGGTGGCAGCCGGCTCTTCGCCGACGCGACCGCCCGGCGCGACAGCGAACTGGTGGCCCGCTGCCGGCGCGCCGGAGCCGTCGTCCTCGGCACCACCAACACCCCCGAACTGGGCCTCAACGCCTCGACGGAACCGGTCCTCTTCGGCCCCACCCGCAACCCCTGGAACACCGCCCGGTCACCGGGCGGCTCCAGCGGTGGCTCGGCAGCCGCGGTGGCGGCCGGACTGGTCCCGGTCGCCCACGCCAGCGACGGCGGCGGCTCGATCCGCATCCCGGCCGCCGCCTGCGGCCTGTTCGGCCTCAAGCCGAGCCGGGGACGCGTCTCGCCCGCGCCCCGCCCCACCACCCTGTCGGGCCTGGTGTCCGGCCACCACGCCCTCACCACGACGGTCCGGGACAGCGCCCTGCTCCTCGACGTCGTCGCCGGTCCCCTGCCCGGGGACGCGTACGCGGCACCGGCCCCGGCCGCGCCGTTCGCCGAACTGGCCCGCCGCGACCCCGGGCGGCTCCGGATCGGCCTGTACACCGCGCTGCCGGACGGCCCCGACGTCCACCCGGACTGCGCGGGCGCGGTGCGCGCCGCGGCCCTGCTGTGCGAACGGCTCGGCCACGAGGTCGTCGAGACCACCGCCCGCTACCGCCCCGCCGACGTGGGCCGCACGTCCGGCGTCCTGATGGGAGCGGACCTGGTCGCCCAGATCGACGCCCGGCTCGCCGAGCTCTCCAGGCCGCTGGCCGACGACGACATCGAGCCCTTCACCCGCGTCGTGTACGACACCTACCGCGCGCTGCCCGCCGCCGACGTCAGCCGGGCGCTGCGCCGCGCGCAGGAGATCGGCTGGGAGGTCGGCGGCGCGTTCGACCGGTTCGACGTCCTGCTCAGCCCGACCCTGGCGCAGCCCACTCCGCCGCTCGGCACCCTCGACACCACAGCTCCGGAGACGGTCTACCGGCATGCCTCCGTCTACTCCGCGTTCACCAGCGTCTACAACGTGACCGGCATGCCGGCCATGTCCGTCCCCTTCGGCCACGACGGCGACGGCCTGCCCCTGGGCGTCCAGTTCGCCGCTCCGCTGGGCGGCGAGGGCGTGTTGCTCGCGCTCGCGGCCCAACTGGAGCGGGAGGCGCCCTGGGGGGCGCCGCCTGCCGTGTGACGCGGACCCCGGGGACTCCCTCCTGGACATCGGACATAAGATGTCTGATGTCTAGGAGTCCCTGAGTGAGGAGTCGCGGATGAACCCGGTAGCGGTACCCGGAGCGAAGAAGGCACATGACCCGGGACGGCGGGCCGACGAACACCGTGTGGCCCTCATCGGTGCGGGGGCCATAGCCCGCGATCACGTCACGGCCATCGCGGACGTCCCGGGACTGCGGCTCGCCCACGTCGTCGACCGCCATCCGGAACGGGCCGCCGCCCTGGCCGCGCTCGCCGAGGGGGCCACCTGGTCCACCGATCCGGCGACCGCCTGGACCGACGCCGTCGACGTCACCGCCGTGTGCACCTCCCCGGAGTCCCACGCCGATCTCGCCGTGGCCGCCCTCCGGGCCGGCCGGGCCGTCCTGCTGGAGAAGCCCGCCGCCCTGAGCGTCCCCGACACCGACCGCATCCTCGCCGAGGCGAAGACCGCGGGCCGGCCGCTGCTCGTGGCCCAGACCGCCCGGTTCCAGCCCGTCCACCTGGAGATCGCCCGGTCCGTGGCCTCGGGAGCGATCGGCACGCCCCGGCTGGCTCACCTCACCTGGTACACCGGGCACGTCTGGCCGGGCGGCTGGCGGGGCTGGCAACTCGACAGGTCGCGCTCCGGAGGCCACGTGGCCCACAACGGCGTGCACGCCCTCGACCTGCTGACCTGGCTCATGGACGACGAGCCGGTCCGGGTCTTCGCCCGGCCCTGCCGCACCTGGGCGCCCGGGATGCCGACCCCCGACAGCTTCCAGATCCTCGTCCGCTTCGCCCGCGGCGCCCTCGCCACCGTCGAGCTGTGCTACGCGCTCGTCGAACGCGGCACGTTCGTGCGCCGCCTCGTGCTCGCCGGCACCACCGGCACCCTGCACCACAGCAGCGAGGACGAGCCCCGCACGCGGTCGGCGTCGCCCGTCGCCCCCGCCTCGATCGAGGGCGCGATGACCGCGCAGACCAGGCATCTGCGCGATGTGCTGGACGGCGTCGCCGCCCCGCTGACCGCTCCGCGCCAGGTGCGCGCCGCCCTCGCCGCCGCCCTGGCCGCGCAGCTCAGCGCGGACGAATCCCGCCCCGTCGACGTCAAGGAGGTCTGCTGACATGAGGATCCTCATCGCATCCGGGGTCCGGCACGCCCGTGACTACGTGCCCCTGCTCCGCTCCCTGCCCGGCATCGAGGTCATCGGCTGCGCCGACTCCGACGACAGCCCCTTCCGCGAGGACAGCGCCGCCCTGGCCGCCGCGACCGGCATCCCGCTGCTCGACCTCGAACAGGGCCTCGCCTCCTGCGACATCGCCCTCGTGTGCAGCGAGCCCACCCGCCACACCGACCTCGCCGTGACCGCACTCGACGCGGGCCTTCACGTCATCGTCGACAAGCCGGCCGCGACCACCACCCGGGACGCCCAGCGGCTGTGGGAGGCCGCCGACCGCTCGCGCGGGCTGCTCACCGCCGTGCACCGCCTCCACTCCCCGCAGATCGCCCGCGCCCGGCGCACGGTCGACTCCGGCGCGATCGGCCTCCCCCTGGCCGTCGACGCCGAGTGGCTCGCCGCCGGAGGCCTCGACGGAGCCACCGTCGAACGCCCCGAACTCGTCTGCGACCCCGCCCTGTCCGGCGGCGGCGAGCTGATGAACTTCGGCTGGTACCCGGCCCTGGCGATCCGCCACCTCACCGGTCTGGAGGTCGAGGAGGTCGTCGCCTTCAGCAGTGCCGCGCCCCGGGCGCCGCTCTTCGACGGCCCGCACGGCGCCTACGGCGTCGAGGACGCCGCGGTCCTCTCGCTCCGCCTGCGCAACGGAGTCGTGGCGACGGTGACCGTCGCCCGCACACCCGCCGGCGTCGGCCCGGCACCGGTCTCCTCCAGCCTGCGCGTGCTCGGCTCGCACGGCCATGTGCTCGTCGACGAGGACGCCCCCGCGGTCACCGTGCGCACGGCGGGCGGCGACAGCTCCGCCCATCAGATCGCCGGACCCGCGGCGACGACGGCACTGCGCCTGCTGTTCACCGAGTTCTGCGACGACATCCGGTACGGCCGCACCCCGCTGGTGACGGCCGCCGACATCCACGCGGCGGTCGCGGTGGTCGAGGCCGCACTGACCTCCGGCCGCGAGAACGGGGCCCCTGTCGCACCCGCCGTCCGGACGGCCGGCGACGGAGCCGCGCTCCGGTGACGGTGTCGCGCCCGGGCGCTGTGCGGCGGGAGTCCGAGCCGCGGACCCGGTGGGCGGCCGCCGAGGAGTGAGGAACGCCGCCGCCCGGCGCGGACCCCGGGGGCGCCCGCCGCCGTTCCATTTCCGGGCGGCAGCGCCGTATAACCTGGCGAAATGCTGACAAATGCTGCTGTGTCCCGCTACTGCCGACCACATGCAGAATGCGCACGAACAGTACGGTCGAGTCGGCCTCCAGGACCGCGGGGCCCGTCGATCCGGCAGACAGCCGATGGGCGCGGTGCCCGGCCGCCCCGCCGGGCACCGCGCCTCGCGCGCCTGAGCCCGGCAGCGAGTGAGCGGGGTGGTGCCCGGTGCTGAGTGCCGTGCTCGGGCTGCTGGCGGTCCTGGTCCTGACCGTGGGCACCGGATACTTCGTCGCCCAGGAATTCGCCTATGTCGCGGCCGACCGTCTCGCTCTCACCCGCGAGGCGGAGGCGGGCGACAAGAAGGCCGCGAAGGCGCTGACGGTACTGGAGAGGCTCTCCTTCATGCTGTCGGGCGCCCAGCTCGGCATCACGGTGACCGGCCTGGTCGTCGGCTTCCTCGCCGAGCCCTCCGTCTCGGCCCTCCTCGGCCCCGCCCTGTCCGGCCTCGGCATCCCGGGCGCCGCCGCCACGGGAATCTCGGTCGTCCTCGCCTTCGTGCTCGCCACCGTCGTGCAGATGGTGCTCGGCGAGCTGGCGCCGAAGAACCTCGCCCTGGCCGTCCCGGAACGCCTCGCCAGATCACTGGCCGGGTCCACCGTCGCGTACCTGCGGATCGTCGGCCCGGTGGTCCGCCTCTTCGACGGCGCCGCCAACGGGCTGCTGCGCAGGGTCGGCATCGAACCGGTCGAGGAGCTGCACCACGGCGCCACCCTGGAGGAACTCAGCCACCTCATCGGCGAGTCCCACTCCCGGGGCGAACTGCCGCGCGAGGCCGCCCGGCTCCTCGACCACGCGCTCGTCTTCAATGAGCGCACGCTCCACGGAGTGATGGTGCCGCGCGCGGACGCCGTCTTCCTCCGCAAGGACGCGACCGCCGCCGAGGCCGTCGGACTGATCGCCCGGCACGGCCACTCCACCTACCCGGTCATGGGCGACCACCCCGACGACATCACGGGCGTTCTCGGCGTGGGCGAACTGGCCCGGCTGCCGCAGAGCGCGTACGGGACGACCACCGCCGCCGCGCTCACCCGCAGGCCCCTCCTGTTGCCCGACACCCTCCGACTCCCCGACGCGGTCGACCGGATGCGGGAGGCCGACGACGAGTTCGGGGTCGTCCTCGACGAGCACGGCGGACTCGCCGGCATCGTCACCTACGAGGACATCGCCGAGGAGCTCGTCGGCGACATCGCCGACGAGAGCGATCAGGAGATCCTGCTCGCCGTCCCGGACCCGGACACGGACACGGACGTGAGGGGCTGGCTGGTGGACGCGGGACGCCGGCTGGACGAGATCGCCGAGGCCACCGGCATCGCCCTGCCCGAGGAGGACGACTACGACACCGCGGCCGGTCTGATCGTGGACCGCCTCGGCCGCTTCCCCGCGATCGGCGACCGTCTCGCCATCGACCTGGCCGACGGTGACCGCGCCGCCATCGAGGTCCGCACCCTCGACCGCCACGTCCCCGAACTGATCCACCTGACCCGCAGCCCCGCCGCAGCCGACCGGGAGCCGCAGTCATGAGCTTGCCCATGGCCCTGTTCATCACGGTCCTGCTCCTCATCGGCAGCGGATTCTTCGTCGCCGCCGAGTTCGCCCTGGTCGCCGCGAAGCGGCACCGCATGGAGAAAGCGGCCGAGGCAGGCCGACGCGGCGCCGGAGCCGCGCTCGCCGGCATGCGGGAACTCTCGCTCATGCTGGCCGGAGCCCAACTCGGCATCACCATCTGTACGCTGGGTCTCGGTTCGATCTCCAAGCCCGCCATCTCGCACGAGCTCGACCCCCTGCTGCACAGCTGGGGCCTGCCCAGTGGCCTCAGCTATGGAATCTCCTTCGCCCTCGCGATGATCGTCGTGGTGTTCCTGCACATGGTCGTCGGAGAGATGGCCCCCAAGTCATGGGCCATCGCGCACCCGGAGCGCTCCGCCATGCTCCTGGCACCGCCGTTCCGTGCGGTCGTCAAGGTGGTGCGCCCGCTCATCTCCGTGCTCAACAAGGTCAGCAACGCGCTGGTGCGCCTGTGCAAGGTCACCCCGCGCGACGAACTCGCCGCGGTCCACAACCGCGAGCAGCTCACCCACCTGGTCGCCGAGTCCGAACGCCTCGGCCTGATCAGCAAGGACGACTCCGAGCTCATCACCAGCTCTCTCGTGGAGCCGCTGACGCCGGTCGGAGAGCTCCGGATCCCGGCCCACCGGATCATCTCCGTACCCGCGGAGGCGGACCCGGACGCGATCCTGGCCACGGCCGCCGCCTGCGGCCACAACCGCCTCCTCGTGCGCGACGACGCCCTGGTCGTCGGCTCCGTCCACGCACGCGACGCACTGATCGCCCGGGCCCGGGGACGCGCGGTCACGGCCCGCGAACTGGCCCGCCCGGTCCCGGAACTGAACGCGTCGGACACGGTCGGCCACGCCATCGAGCAGCTGCGCCGCCGCCGCGCGTCACTCGCCGTCGTGGGCGACGACACGGGCCGCCTGACGGGCCTGGTCACCCTGGACGACCTGCTGGCCCGGCTGACCCACCCGCAGACGGCGTAGCCGGACCCACCGCCGCTCGGCCGGCGCGGCGGGGGCCGCGTCCTCGGTGCCGGGGAGCAGGGGAGAGGCTCTCGGTGCCGGGGAACGCGAAAGAGGCTCTCGGTACAGGGGAAAGCCAGAGAGGCCGAGGCCCGGACGCCGAGTGGGCCGCGTTCCGGATGCTCTGCCGGCTCCTCGGCCCGCTCCTCCCGGAACGCGTCGTGCCGCCCCGGCCCGGCGAGCCGATCCGCGTCCATGACGTCATGGCACGGCGCCGTCCGGCCGGGCTCGGAGACTCCTCGCCGACGATCACCCTCGGTTACTATGCTCACTGCGTGCCGGAAGCCGGCAGCGAGGGGCGCGGCACCGTCGACGGTCCGCTGGGGAGCGGGTGGAGGCCGGCCCGCCGGCCGGAACTCCCCGGATTCTCCGCAACGCCGCTGACCGGTGATGCCTGCTTCTACGCCCCGGCGAGGCCGTCCGTGGTTGATGAGGCTGAAGAGATTGGTGGCCTGGGAAAGTGCTGGAAGAAGTCGTGGCGACCCGCTACGTCACGCCCCTGCGTGAGGGCGGCTCGCTCCCCGGGATCGTCGAGGCCGACGACCTGGGTACGTACGTCATGAAATTCACCGGAGCCGGACAGGGCCGCAAGACGCTGGTCGCCGAGGTGATCTGCGGGCAGCTCGGGCGGCGGCTCGGGCTGCGCGTCCCCGAGCTCGTGCAGATCCAGCTGGACCCGGTGATCGGGCTCGCCGAACCCGACCAGGAGGTGCAGGAACTGCTCAAGGCGAGCGGCGGGCTGAACCTCGGGATGGACTTCCTCCCGGGCTCCCTCGGATTCGACTCGCTCGCCTACCAGGTGGATCCGCGCGAGGCCGGACGCGTCGTCTGGTTCGACGCGCTGATCAACAACGTCGACCGCTCCTGGCGCAATCCGAACATGCTGGTCTGGCACGGCGACCTGTGGCTCATCGACCACGGCGCCACCATGATCTGGCACCACAACTGGCCGGGTGCGCAGGCTTCCGCCGCCAAGCCGTACAACGCGTCCGACCACGCGCTGGCGCCGTTCGCTCCCGACGTCGCGGCGGCCGCCGCCGAGCTCGCCCCGCTGGTCACGGAGGATCTCCTCACCGAGGTCGCGGCCGACGTGCCCGACGAGTGGCTGGTGGACGAGCCGGGCTTCGACTCGACGGACCAGCTGCGCCGCGCGTACGTGGACGCGCTGCTGCCGCGTGCCGCCACCATCCACGAACGGATCGTCCTGGACGCGCCGACCGCGTCCAAGCCCTCACAGGCTCCGGGCTGGCTCACCGAACGCCTCGCCCCGCGGCACCACCACGAGAACAGCGACAAGGGCGGCCGGCCGTGAGCAAGCGCGATGTCTTCGAGTACGCCCTCCTGCGCGTGGTGCCACGGGTCCAGCGCGGCGAGTTCTTCAACGCGGGGGTCGTGGTCTACTGCCGCGCCAAGGGGTTCGTCGCCGCCCGCACCGCACTCGACGAGGGCAAGCTCAGGGCCCTGGACCCGGGCGCCGACGTGACGGGGGTACGGGCCGCACTGCACGCCGTCGAGGGCGTCTGCCGGGGCGGAACGGACGCGGGCCAGGCGGCCGGCGACGACGCCGGGCGGCGCTTTCGCTGGCTCATCGCGCCGCGTTCGACCGTCATCCAGCCGAGCCCGGTGCACAGCGGCCTCACCACCGACCCCGCCGCCGAGGTCGAACGGCTTCTCGACCTGCTGGTGCGCTGATCACAGCCCCGTCGGCGCCGCTCCCGCCCTCGGCGGGGGCGGCGCCGTCCGGTGTGACATGCGCCGCTGCGTCCGTGGGCCGTTGACACCGGGTGCCAGGGCTTCTAGCGTCTCGTCTGCTGAAGGTACTAAGCGGTTGCTCAGTTATCGGGAACGTTCTCGCGGGCCTGCCCCGCGCCACCGTGCCGACGTCCGCTGAGCCGCGATCCAAGGGCGAGGAGAGCCAAGCATGTCCACCACCGAGCAGCGCGTAGCCATCGTGACGGGAGCCGCACGGGGCATCGGTGCCGCGACCGCGGTACGCCTGGCGGCCGAGGGCCGCGCCGTCGCCGTACTCGACCTCGACGAGGCGGCCTGCAAGGACACCGTCGAGAAGATCACCGCCGCGGGCGGCCGGGCCCTCGCCGTGGGCTGCGACGTCTCGGACAGCGCCCAGGTGGAGGCCGCCGTCGCACGGGTCGCCGCCGAGCTCGGTGCCCCGACGATCCTCGTCAACAACGCGGGCGTGCTCCGCGACAACCTGCTCTTCAAGATGAGCGAGTCCGACTGGGACATCGTGATGAACGTGCACCTCAAGGGCGCGTTCCTGATGGCCAAGGCCGTCCAGAAGCACATGGTGGACGCCAAGTTCGGCCGGATCGTCTCGCTGTCCTCCTCCTCGGCCCTCGGCAACCGCGGCCAGGCCAACTACGCCGCGGTCAAGGCGGGGCTCCAGGGCTTCACCAAGACGCTCGCCAAGGAGCTCGGCAAGTTCGGCATCACCGCCAACGCCGTGGCGCCCGGCTTCATCGTCACCGAGATGACCGCGCAGACCGCGGAGCGCGTCGGCATGGGCTTCGAGGAGTTCCAGGCGGCCGCCGCCACTCAGATCCCGGTCCAGCGCGTCGGCTTCCCGGAGGACATCGCCAACGCCATCGCCTTCTTCTCGGGCGACGACGCGGGCTTCGTCTCGGGCCAGGTCATGTACGTCGCCGGCGGACCGCTCAACTGACCCGAAGGGCTGGGGACATCATGACTGTGCAGGACAGTGGCAAGGTCGCCCTGATCACCGGTGCGAGCCGGGGCATCGGCTACGGCATCGCCGAGGCGCTCGTCGCCCGCGGCGACCGGGTGTGCATCACCGGACGCGGCGAGGACGCGCTGAAGGAGGCCGTCGAGGCGCTCGGCTCCGACCGGGTCATCGCCGTCGCGGGCAAGGCGCACGACGAGGCGCACCAGGCGGCGGCCGTCGAGCGCACGATGGAGGCGTTCGGCCGGGTCGACTTCCTGGTCAACAACGCCGGTACGAACCCGGTCTTCGGGCCGATCGCCGAGCTGGACCTCAATGTGGCCCGCAAGGTCTTCGAGACGAACGTGATCTCGGCGCTCGGCTTCGCCCAGCAGACCTGGAAGGCCTGGCAGAAGGAGAACGGCGGGGCGATCGTCAACATCGCCTCCGTCGCGGGTGTCTCCGCCTCGCCCTTCATCGGCGCGTACGGCATGAGCAAGGCCGCGATGGTCAACCTGACCCTTCAGCTCGCCCACGAGTTCGCGCCGGTCGTCCGGGTCAACTCGATCGCTCCGGCGGTCGTGAAGACCAGGTTCGCGCAGGCGCTGTACGAGGGCCGTGAGGCGGAGGCGGCCGCGGCCTACCCGCTGGGCCGGCTCGGTGTCCCGGAGGACATCGGCGGGGCCGCGGCCTTCCTCACGTCGAGCCAGTCGGACTGGATCACCGGACAGACCCTCGTGGTCGACGGCGGGATTTTCCTGAATGCCGGCGTGAGCTGAGAACGGCCTGGGCCGGTTTGGCCCTGATTGCCTCAAGTGCCCCGCCGGGCCAGCGGATTGACCCGGCGGGGCGCTGCGGTATGGTCTGCCGACCCATGGCTGATCGAGGAGCGTGCGCGTGTTCTACCGGGCCAGTCTGCAGGCTGCTGCAGCCCTTGCTTCCCTGTCTTTGCTGGCCGGCTGCGGCCTGCTCCCCGGCGGCGATTCGGACGTGGAACAGAAGCTGTCGGTCGGGACCACCAGCTCACCGTCCACACTCGACCCCGCCGCGGCATGGGACGGCTCCTGGGAGCTGATGCGCAACGTGTTCCAGACCCTGGTGAGTTTCCCCACCGGCAGTACGAGCCCCGAGCCCGACGCCGCGGACAACTGCCGGTTCACCGACAACACCAGCACCGCCTACCGCTGCGAACTCCGCGCGGGGCTGAAGTTCTCCAACGGGGACAAGCTCGACGCCGAGGCGGTGAAGTACTCCATCGACCGGATCAGGACCATCGCGGTCAAGGGCGGCCCGGTGGGCATGCTCGGCTCGCTCGACCGGGTGGAGACCAAGGGCGACGACGTCGTCATCTTCCACCTGAGCAAGCCGGACGCCACCTTCCCGTTCGTGCTGGCGACGCCGGCCATGTCCCTCGTGGCGCCCAGCGCGTACTCGAAGAACAAGATCCGCGACGACGGCAAGGTGACCGGGTCCGGTCCCTACCTGCTCGACGCCTACGAGCAGGGGGACCGTTCGGAGCTGGTGCGCAACCCCGACTACAAGGGTTTCGCCGACCGCAAGAACGACGCGGTGACCATCCGGTACTTCAAGGAGTCCGGGTCCATGGTCAGCGCGCTCAGGAAGAACGAGATCGACGCCACGTACCGCGGTCTGGGCGCCGAGGAGGTCGTGAACCTCGAGGACAACAAGGAGGCCAACAGCGACCTCCAGATCGTCGAGACGGTCGGCGCCGACATCCGCTTCCTGGTCTTCAACCCGGAGGACCCGGCCGCCGGGAACCCGGCCGTCCGGCGCGCGATAGCCCAGCTCGTGGACCGTGACGCGCTGGTGGCCAAGGTCTACCGGGGAACCGCCGAGCCGCTCTACTCCATGGTCCCCAAGGGCATCGCGGCGCACACCACGAGCTTCTTCGACACCTTCGGCGACCCGGACCGGAAGAAGGCCGAGAGGATCCTCACCAAGGCGGGCATCACCGAGCCGGTCGCCATGACGTTCTGGTTCACGACCGACCGCTACGGGTCGTCGACGGCCCCCGAGTTCGCCGAGCTCAAGCGCCAGCTGGAAGCCTCCGGGCTGTTCAGGATCACCCTGAAGAGCAAGCCGTGGAAGACGTTCCAGGAGGGCTTCACCAAGGGCCAGTACCCCGTCTTCGGGCGCGGCTGGTTCCCGGACTTCCCGGACCCCGACAACTTCATCGCCCCGTTCGTCGGCAAGGACAGCGTCACCGGCATGCCCTACGTGAAGAACGAGATCACGAACGAGCTGCTGCCCCAGTCCCGCAAGGAGAGCGACCGCGGCGCGGTCAGCAAGCAGTTCGAGCGGGCCCAGGAGATCCTGGTCGACGACGTCCGGCTGCTGCCGCTGTGGCAGGGCAAGCTCTATGTCGCCGCGGGTGAGGACATCGGCGGCGGCGAGCGCGCGCTGGACCCGCAGACGGTCATGCAGATGTGGGAGCTGTACCGCAAGGCCAGCTGGTAGCCGTCTGCGGGCCGGGCTGCCGCCCGGCCCGGAGGGCTCCGCGGAGTCCGTTGTCAGTGGCCCCCGGTAGGTTCTGGGATCAAGAACCGAATTGCCTACCGGAGGTTGTTGACGTGACCGACACCTACCCGCTGCCCGAGTCCTGGCGCGGCGTCCTCGGCGACGAGCTCGATAGCCCCTACTTCAGGGAGCTCATGGAATTCGTCGAGAAGGAGCGGGCCGACGGGCCGGTCTATCCGCCCCGGGAGCAGGTGTTCGCCGCCCTGGAGGCGACCCCGTACGACAAGGTGAAGGTCCTGGTCCTCGGCCAGGACCCGTACCACGGCGAGGGCCAGGGGCACGGACTGTGCTTCTCCGTGCGGCCGGGCGTGAAGACGCCGCCCTCCCTGCGCAACATCTACAAGGAGATGAAGGAGGAGCTCGGCCTGCCCGTCCCGGACAACGGGTATCTGATGCCGTGGGCCGAGCAGGGCGTCCTCCTGCTCAACGCGGTACTGACGGTGCGTGCCGGCGAGGCCAACTCGCACAAGGGCAAGGGCTGGGAGAAGGTCACGGACGCGGTGATCCGCGCCGTCGCCGCACGGCCCGACCCGGCGGTCTTCGTCCTCTGGGGCAACTACGCGCAGAAGAAGCTCCCGCTGATCGACGAGGAGCGTCACGTGGTGGTGAAGGGCGCGCACCCCTCGCCGCTCTCGGCGAAGAAGTTCTTCGGCTCGCGTCCGTTCACGCAGATCAACGAGGCGGTCGCGGCGCAGGGCCACCGGCCCATCGACTGGCGCATCCCCGACCTGGGCCAAGGGCGCGCCGGAGCCTGAGTGCGAATGTCCGCCCCGGCGACTAGCGTCGAACCGGCTGCAACCGGAGGGAACCGGCAGAGACCGGCAGGTTCCGTCGGGAGGTGGCCGGAGTGTGCCGGGACCGATCGGCCGGGCGTGGGCGGACAGGTGCGAGGGAGACCGCGGTGACGGAGCAGCAGGAGGCGTCGCAGGACGTCGTCATGACCAGAATCGGCCAGGCGGTCATGCTGCTCCACGGCGGTGACCGGGAGGAGGCCCGCAACCGCTTCGGCGCCCTCTGGGCGGAGATCGGCGAGAGCGGTGACGCCTGGCACCGGTGCACCCTCGCGCACTACATGGCCGACACCCAGGACGACCCCGGCGACGAACTGGCCTGGGACCTGCGGGCCCTCACCGCCGCACAGACGCTGACCGGCGACGGCACGACCGGGCACCGGGACGCGCTCGCCGTGCGCGCGTTCCGCCCTTCGCTCCACCTCAGCCTCGCGGCGGACTACGTGAAGCTCCGGCGCCCGGCCGCTGCCCGGATCCATCTGGACCGGGCGCGGCAGGCATCAGGGGTCCTGGCGGACGACGGCATGGACGACGGGTACGGGGGAGGCGTCCGGGCCGCCATCGGGCAGCTGGAGCGGCGCCTGCGGGAGTTCTGACCGCCCGCCACCGCAGGGGGCGCGGTCTCGGTGGTCCGCCAGGGGCGGACCACCGGTTGAGGTCCTGGTTCGGGGCCGCCGGGTCAGTGGCCGTAGGTGTCGTCGCAGATCCTCGACTGCGGGCTTCCCGCGGGCCAGTGCCCGTATCCCCGGCCGAGCGCACACACGTCCGCCCCGGTGACGGGCGCGGGCAAGGCCGGGGCGGGAGCGGGCGGAGCGGCCCGGCGCGGCTGCGGACGGGCCTGGCCGGGGCGGGGCTGCCGCGGGGGCAGCGGGTCGTCGCGGCGCGCTGCCGGAGGCGCCGGAGCGGCCCGGCGGGAAGCCCGGGGCGAGGGCTTCGGATCCGGTAGCGCCTCCAGCGTGTCGCGTACCGGGGGCCGGATGATCTGCGGGGCCAGGTGCTGGGCCGGCCGACTGCTCTCCGGGCGTGCCGGTGGGCCCGGTTCCGGTTGCACGGACACACACCCGGACAGGGCCGTGACGGCCACGCCGACCAGGAGCTTCGCGGTGGTTCTGGTTCGATGCACCTGATCAACTCTGCGGTGCGGGAGGCCTGACGAGGGCGGCGTGAGGCCCGGATTGGCCCGCACGAGTGACCCGGTCAGCCTGACGCCGCCCGCGTGTCGCCGGTGGCGGCGCCCTTGGTCCACTCCCTGATCCGCTCCGCCCACCTTCGACGGCATCGCCGACGGGCGGCCGCCGCAGCACACGTATGCTGCCGGGACGGACGACGCGCAGGCCCGGCCGCGGTCGGCCTCCACGGAGGAGGACCGCGACGTGCGGCGCTGAACAGCGAGAAGGAGACCCTGTGAAGGTCGGCTGCATCGGGCTCGGCGACATCGCGCAGAAGGCTTATCTGCCGGTACTCACCACCCTGCCCGGGGTCGAACTGCATCTGCAGACCCGAACCCCCGCCACTCTGGCCTCGGTCGCCGCCGCCCACCGCATCCCGGCCGCCCAGTGCCACACCGACCTCGACTCGCTGCTCGCCCAGGATCTGGACGCGGCGTTCGTGCACGCCCCGACCGCCGCGCACCCGGAGATCGTCGGACGCCTGCTCGAAGCGGGTGTCCCCACCTACGCCGACAAGCCGCTGGCCTACGAACTCGCCGAGTCCGAGCGTCTGGTGGAGCTCGCCGAGGCGCGCGGCACCAGCCTCGCGGTCGGCTTCAACCGACGGGTCGCGCCCGGCTACGCGCAGTGCGTCGAGCACCCGCGCGAACTGATCCTCATGCAGAAGAACCGGGTCGGGCTGCCGGAGGAGCCGAGGACCATGGTCCTCGACGACTTCATCCACGTGGTCGACACGCTGCGCTTCCTCGTTCCCGGGCCGGTCGAGCACACCGTCGTCCGGGCCAGGATCCGTGACGGCCTCATGCACCACGTGGTGCTCCAGCTCTCCGGCGACGGCTTCACCGCCATTGGGGCGATGAACCGGCTCAGCGGCTCCACCGAGGAACGGCTGGAGGTCTCGGGCCAGGACTCCAAGCGCGAAGTCGTCAACCTCGCCGAGATCATCGACCACAAGGGCCAGCCGAGCCTGCGGCGGCGCGGCGACTGGGTGCCGGTGGCCCGTCAGCGCGGTATCGAACAGTGCGTCCTGTCGTTCCTGGACGCCGTCCGGGCCGGAAAGCTGCTGAGCGCCCGGGACGCGCTGGAGACGCACGAGCTGTGCGAGCGCGTGCTGCGGGACCTCGACTGCGCGTAGGGCCTGCGGGCGGCGGGACGGGGCGCGCGGGGCCGGGAACGGCTCCGGATGCGTGCGCAACGGCTCCGATGCAGGCTGGACGGACGCACCGTCGGCCCGTGGAGGTGACCTCGTGAAGTCCCACCGCGAGCCGGAGGGCTGGGGCGCGCTCCAGCCGCCTCCGGGCTACTACTCGGCGGACGGGCGCCCGCCCGACGCCGCACAGCGTGCGCTGATCCTCGACTGGGCGGTCAACCAGCGGATCGCGAGCGGCTGGCGGGTGGAGTCCCGCTCCGAGACCCAGGTCGTCATGGTCCGCGGCAGGCCGCCCAACCATGTGCTGCACGCCGTGCTCACCGCCCTCACCTGTTTCCTCTGGGGCGCGGTGTGGCTGGTCCTGGGCGTGACCGGCAAGGTCGAACGGGTCGCGCTCACCGTGGACGCCATGGGCGACATCGTCACGGTGCACGGACCGGGCCGCGCCACCGTCTGACGCCCGGGCTCACTGAGGCGCCGATTCCGCCGGGGTCTCCGCGGCCGTGCGCACGGAGCCCTCCGGCGCCGGGCCGGCCGCTCCCACCCGCTCCGCCGCCTGCCCCCGCCGGCGCACCGTCCGCAGGCCCTCGAAGGCACAGAAGGCGACCAGCACTCCCAGCGCGCCGTACAGCGGCCAGTCGCCCAGCCGGACGTACAGCGTCGTGCCCCGGGCCAGCGGCACGCCGTAGACCGCCGCACCGCTCGTGCCCGTACCGAGCGGAGACCCGACGCGCTGCCCCTGAGGGCCGTACACCGCACTCACACCCGTCAGCGTGGCATGCACCATCGGACGGCCGTTCTCGGCGGCCCGCAGCGCCCCCAGCGAGGCGTGCTGGCCCGGCGCCCAGCCGTGCTGGAAGGACGACGTGGACGACTGGGCGATCAGGAGCCGGGCGCCGTCACGGGTCAGCTGCCGGCTCATGTCGGGGAAGGCGGACTCGAAGCAGACCAGCGGACCGAAGCGCAGACCGGCCGTGCCGGGCAGCGTCATCGTCACCGGGCCCGTGCCGCGCAGCCGGTCCTCGCCCGCGGCCCTGCCCATCGACGTCGCCCAGCCGAGCGCCGAGCGGGCCGGGATGTACTCCCCGAAGGGAACCAGGCGCATCTTGTCGTAGCGGTCGCCGGTCAGCCCCCGCGGACCCACCAGCACAGCGCTCTTGAAGATTCCGGTGCGCCCCGACGCGTCGGTCTGTCTGGCATCCACGTTCACCAGCACATCCGCTCCCACCAGGCGCGACAGCGCGGCGATCCTGGCAGCGACGTCGGGCCGCCGCACCGGATCGACGCCGACACTGCTCTCACCCCACACGACCAGGTCGAGGTCCCGGCCCGCCAGCGAGCGTGTCAGCTCCTCGCTGCGCGCGAACCGGCGCTGCACGCTGCCCGGCCCCTCGACGACACCGGGCTGCACGACGGCGATCCGAGCCGTCCCGGACGGTTCCGGCCGTGGCGCCCACACCCACACCGCACCCACGGCCACGGCGCCCGCCACGAGCATGCCGACGGCCGCCGCACGGGCGGCGGGGGCCGTGAGCAGCAGGGCGAGCGCCGTGTTCACCGCGACCACCAGCAGGCTCACCAGCCAGACCCCGCCCACCGACGCCAGCCGGAGCGCCGGAGGCACCTGCCACTGACTGGCCCCGAGGAGGCCCCAGGGACCGCCGAGCCCTTCCCAGGACCGGACCGTCTCGATCATCAGCCAGCCGCACGGCACCACGACCACGGCCGCCACGACGCGCGCACCGGACACCGGACCGCGCAGGAGCCGGGAGATGAGCAGCCCCCACGGGGCCCACAGCAGGCCCAGCAGGGCCGCCAGCACCACGATGAACACATGCAGGCTCGGCATCAGCCAGTGGTGGACGGCCAGCATGTAGCCCGCCCCGCCCAGCCACCCGTCGAGCGCCGCTCTGCGCCCCGTACCGGCCGACCGGATCAGCAGCAGCAACGGGACCAGCGCGACGTACGCCAGCCACCACAGTCCCGGTGCGGGAAAGGCGAGTGCGGGCAGCGCACCGGCCAGGAGCGCGGCGCCACCGCGCCACAGGGGCGAGCCGAGTACCCGTTCGCGCCGCACGCGCCCCACGATCCCGCTCGGCATACCGTGCCTCCTCGGCCTGCCAAGGGGCAGGCAGTATCCGGAATCCGTTCCCCCGCCGTGCCCCCAGTGTGGGGCAGCGGAGGCGGGCCGGGGCGGTTCACCAGGCGGTTCGCCCCGTGGATCATCCGGTGGCGAGGGAGCCCGACAGGTCCCGCCACTTCTCGTGGACCGTCACGCCCCGGATCCGCCAGCCGCCCTCGGTACGCAGCAGCTCGAAGGCGTAGCGACCGCCGGAGACGAAGTTCGGAGAGGTCGGACGGTCCGCGGGGCCGGTGTCCGGGCCCGGGGTCTCCTGCGGCCCGCTCACGAGCCGCATCGGGTTCATGTAGTCGGCCTGCAGCCGGGCACGGTCGCCCGGATAGCCGCCGAGGTCCTGAAGCGTCAGGCGCCGGTTGACGATCAGGTGCTGCCGTACGGGAAAGAGCAGCATGGTTTCACGGAGCCACTCCGCGACCTCGGCGGCCGGACCCTCGATCCCGCCCGCGGTGCGGTAGTCGGCGCGGCCGTCCGCGGTGAACAGGGCCCGGTAGTCCGTCCACGCACCGTCGTCGACCGCCACGGCGTAGCCGGTGATCACTGCATCGATGGAGAGCCGGTCCATCACGGTCGAGAGATCCACGCGCTGCGTCATCGGGTCAGTGTGGGCCCATGGGCGCCAGGGGCCAAGGGCCGTGCACCCACGGCTGTCCCGAACGGCGGGATCAGGCCTCCCGGCAGCTCGGCGGCGGCGCCGCGCAGCGGATCAGCAGGGCACCACGGCCACCGGACCCAGCGCGTGCGTGAGCGTGGTCTGAGCGACCGGCGAGAGCCCGAGCCCGAGGGACTCGCCGCCCTTGCGCCGGCCGATCACCGTCAGGGCAGCGGTCGCCGACGCGGTGACCAGGGTGCGCGACGCGGAGCCGTGGACGGGCTCCTTCACGACCTCGACCTGCGGATACCTTTCGCGCCGGCCCGCTGTCAGCTCGGCCAGCGACCGCTCCGCCGAGTCGGCCGCCGCCTCCCGGTCGAAGACGGGACCGCCGGAGAGCATCGACGAGAACATCGTCCAGCCGTGCACGATCCGCAGCCGTGCGCCGGGCCGGGCCGCCGCCGTCTCGAAGGCGAACTCCAGCACCGCGTCACTGCTCTCGTCCGCGGCCACCCCCGCGACGATGTCCAGGAAGACCTCCTGGGCGCTCCCGTCCGCTTCCTCGTGCCGTCCGCCGTTGACGACGACCACGGGGCACTTGGCCATCGCGGCGGTCGCCAGGCTGTTGGAACCCAGCATCAGGGAACGGAATCCGCCCAGTCCGCGGGAGCCGACCACCACCAACGACGCGTCGCGGCTGAGCGAGACCAGCGCCGCCGAGGGGAAGTCGAGCGGTGCGAGCGTCGTGGGGCGCAGCCCGGGAGCGACCCGGTTCACGCGCTGCACGGACCGGGCGAGCAGTTCCTCCGCTTCGCGCTGCTGCGCCTCCTGGCCGGTACGCCGGGTCAGGAGCCGGACGTGCACGATCATCAGGGGCAGCCCCCGCCCGGACGCCTCACGGGCCGCCCAGTCCAGCGCGTCGCCGCTGTGTGCGGACCCGTCGACGGCGGCGATCACGGGAAGCTCGGTTCCGGTCATGCGTGCCTCCTGAGTGCGGTGGTGCGTGCGCCTGTCCCGCGCACGCCCGCGTGGCGCCCGCAGGGCCCCCGGCCCGTTCCGCGGGACCCGGGCGGCCTGCCTCGTACGCTACGGCCGGTCGGCGCCCGTCGCAGGGGAGGCACGACGGGCCCGGTGGCCGCCGGACCGGCACGACGTACGGCGGACGCCGGTTGTCCTCGTCGGCCGGTCCGCCTGCGCCTATGCTCGCGGGATGGAGCAGAGCGAAGTCGTGAAACGTGTGATCGGCATCCTCACCGAAGCGGGCGAGATGCGCCGCCTCTTGGAGGAGGACCCGGGCCGTGACGACCCCAGCGCCGATTCGACCGTGGTGACCGCCCTCCTCAACGAGACGATGCCACGGATCGCGATCCCCGAGGACGCCACGATCGAGGACGTGGTGGCGCTGGTCGGCCGGGAGGTCGGCGGGGCGGTGGAGCAACTCGTCGGGGCGTTCACCCTGGCGTTCGCGATGCTGGCGCAGGTGCACGACTCGGGGCAGACGGACGTGTCGTCCGCCGATGTGCTCCAGGACCTGGCCCTCAGGGCCGAGCAGTTCGGTTCCGAGGGGCCCGGAGGCCCGGGGGACACGGAGGTGTAGGCGGGCGGGAGACCGGGAAGCGCGAAGGCGCGGAAGAGCCGGCCGCCGTACTCGGCATACTCGGCGTCATGCGTATCGACTTCGATCCCGCCGCCGGCGACACCGGCACGTTCTACCGGCTGCTCACCGCCGTGGTCGTTCCCCGGCCCATCGCGTGGATCTCCACGATCACCCCGGACGGCGAGACGGCCAATCTGGCGCCCCACTCCTTCTTCACGATCGCGTGCGTCAGCCCGCCCGTCGTGCAGTTCACCTCGGTCGGGCGCAAGGACACCCTGCGCAACATCGAGGCGACGGGTTCCTTCGTCGTGAACTTCGCCCCGGAACACCTCTTCGAGCAGATCAACGCCACCGCGACCGACTTTCCGCGCGGCATCAGCGAGTTCGAGGCCGTGGGCGTCGAGCGGGAGCCGAGCTTGCGGGTGAAGCCGCCCCGGGTGGCGGAAGCACCGGTCGCCCTGGAGTGCCGGCTGCACAGCACGGTCCTGCTCGGCGACTCCACCGTCGTGTTCGGGCGGGTGGTGCACGCCGCGGTCGACGAGGGCGTCATGACGGACGGGCATCCGGAAGTCACCGCGCTCCGCCCGCTGACCCGGCTGGGCAAGGACGAATGGGGCACCTTCGGAGGCGTACGGGAGATCTCCCGCATCCCGTACACCCGCTGGCAGGAGGACCGCGACGCCCGCTGAAGCGGCTGTGCAGGCGAATGGCGGACGGACCGGGCGACGGTGGCGACGACGGGGCCGGGGACAACGGATACTCTCAGCAGGCCTCGTCGGATACCGGTGCCCTGGTGGGTGTGGGGCCGGGACGGTGCCACACCCCGTCGCCGCCGCGTTCCGAGGACCGGACGGCGTCCCGGGGCCCTCACAAGCAACTGCGAAGCAACAGGAGACCCCGATGGCTGATACCCCGCCCCGCCAGGTTCAGCGGCGCTCGGACGAGAGCGCGGCGGGCTCGGTGTCCGAGGCCCCGGGCCGTACCGAGGCCGTACCGACACCGCGCTACCAGGGGCTGTTCGTCGAACCCGATCTTCCGCCCTTCGCCGAGACCGAGTGACACCACCCGCGTCGAGGCCCGCGCTGCCCCCGTACCCGCTCCGGCGGGGCGGGGGCAGCCCGACATCCGGGCCCGCCCCTCGTGGTCGCGGACGCGGCCCTCAGGCCGCCGCGAAGTCGTGGGCGGCGGCGCCCTGCCACTCGACGAGCGACGGGGTGTCCAGGGCCCGTGCGGGATCCGCCATTCCGGCGTCGGCGAGGAACACGATGACATCGTGATCGCTGTGCGCGAGCCCGAGCCGCTCCTCGCGGCCGGCGATGTGCACGGTGACGAGCCGGGCACCTGAGGGTGTCGGCCGGTGGATGACAATCGGGGGAGTAGCCATACCTCCAGCGTGGCCCCGGGCGACCGAGCCCGCATCCGAACCGGATGCGGGCATGATCGTCAGGGTCCGGCGTCCGGCTCCGTCCCCGCGGGCCGTCCGGCAGCCGGTCAGCCCGCGGACTCGCCCGCGTGCGGGCTCAGGGACCCCGCGCCGACCAGGATGAACAGCACGATGCGGTAGATCACGAACGGCATGAAGCTCTTGGTCGTGATGAACTCATGAACCACTCTGTCGGTCGAGCTCATGAGCGGCTTTGACCTGCTTTTTTCCACCAACCCTGAAGATCGAATGGGAGACGAGTGGGAGACGGGAGCGCGAGGCCTTCTCCCGAGCGGGCCATGAACCCGAGCCACCGCTTGTTGCAGCGTGTTTGCGATTTGCTGTTCCATTGGCAGCGTCACGTGCGAGTAGAGGCCCTCGACCCCCGCGACTTCGTGGCCCATGCGGGTTTCAACGGCGATCCGGCTGCGGCCGTCTTCGTCCAACCATTCTTTGCCGCCGTGCCGGAGGAGGTACAGCCGCTTGCCGGCATACGAGGTCGCTGGCACCTTGGGCAGGGGCGTCGGGAAGCGGCCGTCTGGGGTTGGCTCAGGCGAACCCGGCTGAACTGTTCGTTGGCCGATCGCCCATCGGCGACGGGGCGCCAGTAGTGGTAGCTGAAGTTGGCGTTGGCCAGCAGCCCGCCGCTGATTGCAGGGAATAGGTAGTCGTGATCGTGTGTGTCGAGGAGTGCTGCGTGTAGCTCTGCTAGGAACTGCGGGAGTACGAGATTGCGGTGGGAGTCGTACTTGGGCGGGAAGAGTTTCACCGGTCCCTTGCCGAACTCGCGTTGGAACTGCCACTCAACACGGAGTGCGGGCAGGTCGACTGGCCCGTATCGCTCTATGCCTTCCTTGCGTCGGCCTGTATCCGGACCTGAGGCTGGCCAGTTGGGATGACAGAACTCCTGGCGAAGTGCGTACAGCTCAGCCGGGCGCATGCACGTAAACGGCATGGTCAGGAAGAAGACGTAGCCAGGAAGGCCCCAGAACGCGAGAGCGTTGAGCGCGAGCTGGTGCACCTCCTCGATGAGCATGTCCCGCTTCTTCTCCCTGGGCGTCTTCTTGTAATTACCGCGCCGGGATTTCTTCTTGACTGGGGAATCGCTCCTCAAGCCGTCGTCGACAGCATCGTCCATCACCATGCTGAAGACGAGGAGGATCTCCTTAGCGTAGGACTCACCTACGTTAGGCAAACGTGCGAGCTGGAGGGTCCACGTGCGGTGATCAGATGCTTTGATCTCGCCAACGGTGTGCGCACCCCAGTAGGGGGACAATGTGGTTGCGTAGGATCTGGTAGATCTGTCGCCACCGCAGGTGGCCCACGTCCTGGGTCTGGAGCCACTTCGGGCAGTAAGCGGACATGAGAACGTTGCCGTCGCGCCTGCTGATGTACCTGATATTACGGACGTCCGATTCGCGGTCGAGGCCATGGTTGTAGGCGACTCCCTCATCGGTAAATCCGCCTTGGCTGTCGTACTCGGGTTTGCCGTTTGGCTTGATCCGGCCAGTCTTCCAACGGACCCGGCAGAAACTGCCGCGCCATTCGGTGTAGGGCATGAGGCTCTCCATACGTGCGAGGAAGGGGCATCTGGTCACGGGGCCCTACCTGATGCATGTCCGTAGTGGGTCAGTGCGCGTGCTCGGGAATGAGACAGATAGGAAGCCCGCCGAGATGGAGCTCGATGAGGTGGGAGCACGCGCCGGGTGAGGGGGAAGTCGCAGAGGTCGAGGCGGCCGGCCCCTCAGCGGGTGGAACGTTGGCGCCGCTGTGGGCAGGCGTGGGCGGCGACGCGGAGGCTGGCGGCGTGGGTCCGGTCTGAGCCGAGGGGAACGCAGATGGCTACGGCGAATGAGGGTGCGAGGACAGTGCCCGTTCAGGTTGGGATCCCGCGTGCGCGAGAGGCGACGAGGCCGACGCCCTGGACCACGTCCGCGAGGAGCTGGCCGTCTGGCAGGTCTGCCCGCAGTCCCCGGGAGCCCCGGCCGCCGAGGACCAGCAGCCCAACGACGAGGGCCAGGCGCCGGACGCCCCGTAGCCGCCACCCGCCCGAAGAGGGGTCGAGGCCACACGGCCTCGGCCCCTTCCTCGCGTCCAGCGACTTCCGCGAGCCCAGCTTTCCTGCTTTTGGTTGACCCGCCCCGGGGGCGGGTGTTCACTCGCCCCTATGGGCTTTTGGGTCGTGATTGGCTTAGTTGCGGTGGTGTGGTGGCTTGCTGCCCGTGATCCGAAGAAGGGGTCGAGGGGAGGGTCTGGGTCCGACGCCGGCATTTACAGCGAGTACGACGAGCTGTGGCCGCGGCGGGACGATTAGAGCCTCACGAGGCGCGTAGCCGGCCGGTCCCGCAGCACGCCAAGTCCGGATGGGGCCGTCGAGTATCCGCCACGTCGGCACCGGGCTACCGGTGCGAACCTGGTTGACCGCCGACGCCTGGTCGGCCGTGAAGGAATCCGCGCTGCGCGTCCATCCCGCATGCGCGGCCGTGGTGCGCGCCTGTCGTGCGAGACGGCCCCCCTGGACCACGTTCGCGAAGGGCTGGCCGTCTGGGTGGTCTGCTCGCAGTCCCCGGGCGCCCCGGCTGTCGAGGACGCCCAGCCCGAGGACGACGACCAGGCGCCCGCCGCCGAGTAGCCTCCGGCAGCCCTGTGGGGCCGCGACCACCATCCGGTCGCGGCCCCACAGGCGCTCCGGAGCCCCAGCCGACCACCTGCCACGGCTCCACACGGCTGCCTAAGCCACTCCTGGCCCCCAGCTCCCACCCCTCAAGCGGCGGCAACGAGGCGGACACAGACCCAGTCGCGCAACGACAGCCGCTCGATTCACCACCTCTCCCCCCGGCAAGTCGTTACGAGAGGCCGTGCACCGCCTTGATGAGCAGGATGATCGCGCCCGCCAGCGCGATGAGCAGCGTCAGCGTCCCCGCGAACGCCTTGGCGCCCCGGCGGCACCGGTCCGACCAGTGAGGGGCCGCGGGGTCGGGGAGTGCGGCAGCGATGCCGCCGACTATGACCGCGATGAGCAGCCCGACACCGCAGAGCAAAGCCACGATGGCCCAATCGATCACGACGCACCCGATCTTCGGCGGGGGTCGGTCGCCTCCCTGACGACTCGCCAGCCCGCCGTGCGGCATAGTCTTACTCTATATAGGGGGCTGTGTCTATCTCAACATAGGGTCAGTCCATCTCGATACAGGGTGGGTCTATCTCGATATAGCTATGTCGCGGTACGCTATGGGTATGGGTGAGCCGAGAATGACGATGGCGACGAAGGCCGTGCTGAGCGCGCTGATCGCGAAGCCGGCCGACGAGCACTACGGGCTTGAGATCAGCGACGCCGCAGGCCTCGCGCCCGGATCCATCTATCCGATCCTGATTCGGCTGGAGCAATGCGGGTGGCTGGAGAGCCGCTGGGAAGACATCGATACTCACGAGGAAGGGCGCCCTAAGCGCCGCTATTACAGGCTCAGTCAGAAGGGTGCCCAGTCCGCGACTGCAGCCCTGGCCAAGGCGAGCGGCCGGAAGCGCCGCGGGGCTGCCGCGCTTCGCCCCGAAGGTCGTGTGGCGTGAGCGGCGTTTCGGAGGCGGCGGCCATTGTCACCGCCGCGGCGACGCTAGTCCCGGCGGTCACCGAGTTGCTCCGCCGCGGCAGGGGAAGGTCGCATCGATCGTCCGAGCCGCTCCCCGGTGAATCGGTGAGTGGGAAGTCGGGTGTGACCCTGTACGGAGTGGTCAACGCGGGCGAGTCGAGGGTGAACCTCGTGGACGTCGCAGACGACCCTGAAATGTTGCTCCTCTGGGAGCTCGCGGACAAGTTCGCGGACTTGAACGGTCGCTCGCCCACTGCCCCGGAGTTGCTGGCCGTCTTCAAGGGCGAGTACGGGCCACCCGTCGAGGGCTTCCATGTAACCGTCGAAGTGGTGGTGAGGGCCCGCATGATGCGGGATCGCGTGAGCGCGAGTGCCGAGCCCACACCCGATCGCTCGACAAGGGTTGCCCAGCGCAAACTGGGCCTCGCGCTCTACTTTCTGCCGGCGAAGGAGCGTGAGCACTACCGAATCGAGTGGGGTGCCGAGATGGACTCCATGAGCCCCGCCGTGGCCGCCCAGTTCGCCGCCAACGTGCTGCTCCGCGCCCCAATCTCCGGCGTCACCCTGCGGTTCGCGAGGCTCTTCGGTCGCCAAGCGGCCTGATCCATCACACTGAGTGCGTATAGAGTGCGGTGCGTGAGCGATTGCTAGGGCTTGCCTGCAATCGTCCACACGCGCCGGTAGTGCAAACGCAGCACACCCGCCTTCCGGGCGGGAGGTCCTGGTTCAAATCCAGGCCGGCGCTCCACCCGAAGCCCTCGACCGGTACCCGCCCGGGTCGAGGGCTTCGTCGTACCGCCCTGGCCTGCACCGATGTCCCAAGGGCGGGGCCTGCCCGTCGGCTCCCATCGCCGCCCATCTCGGCAGGTCTCCCAAGGAGCGGCCCATGTTTCACGGCTCGACTCCCGCGCCCCTCCGGTCGATCACTACGAGCACGCCGGCACGTGGCCTGAGTCCGACATCTACGTCGGCTGCTCCGGGAACATGACCATCGAGCGGGTGCTGCACGAGAAGTTCGGCAGCTCACGGCCGGTGCACGGCAACGACATCCAGGCGTACTCGTGCGCTCTCGGCTGGTACCTCGCCGGTGACCCCCTGGAGTTCACCCTGCGCGAGGACTTCGAAGAGGAGCTGGGCTGGCTCCATCCATACCTGGAAGGCCGGGCGGACCTGATGGCCACGCTGATGCTCGGGACCCGGTTCCTCCAGTACGTCGGGAAGGAAGGCGTCTACTACCGGCGGATGCTGGCCGCGACCCAAGAGCAATGGCCGAGGATGCATGAGAAGACCGCGACGAAGCTGCGCGGCCTGGAGACCCGCCGCGGCTCGTTCTTCGCCGGCGGCGTCCGTGACTACCGCGACCAGGCTCCGGCCGACGCCCCCGTGGTCCTCTTCCCACCGTTCTACTCCGGGGACTGCACCAGCCAGTTCACACCGATCGACGCCGCCTTCGACTGGCCCGAGCCGACGTTCGGTGAACTGGACGAGGACGCCAAGGAACGGATCATCGAGCAGGTCCAGGACCGGCCCAACAGCGCGAAGTACGGGCGCGGGATCCCCGGCGTGCGCCTGCAGAAACGCACCGAGGCCACCCCGAAGGACTCGGGTGACGGGATCCACCGCTACCAGCTCCAGTACGGCGGCCCCCTCGGCTTCTACGACCTCGCCGGAGCCCTCGACCTGTGGAAGACCAAGCACGGTAAAGACATGCGATGAGCGACAGCGTCACCCCCCTGTTCCGGCCCCGCCTCGTCCGCCGAGACCCGCGGCTCCTCACCCGGCTGGAGGTGAACGCCCGCTTCATGCGGAAGGAGGAGTACGACCGGCAGGTGGAGAACGTCCGCCGCGACGGCTGCCTCACCTCGACCCCGCTGACCTACGCGGGCGGCGAGTACGACGAGGGCCGCGAGCTCGTCCTCTCCGGGAACCACCGCACGATGGCGTCGGTCGACGCCGACCTGGACGAGATCCGGTCGGCGACCGCGGTGAGTTCAACGTGCGTGTTGCAGTGGACTCGCCCGGAGCGAACGCCGGCGCCATCGACATCACGATCACCCGACACAGCGGTTGATCCGCCGAGTCGGGCCCTCCCGGCAAACGCAGGAAGCCACTCAGCCTTCGGCCCTTCCATCGGCAAGATCACGATCTACCGCTGGAGTACTAGCCCGGCACCGTCCAGACGCTCTACTGAGCGAGCGCTGCCCTGACTATTCTCCAGGCCATGACTGATTACGTGCAGGTCTCCACAGCAACCGAGACGAAAGCTCAGGCCGTTGAGCTTGCGGGGCTGGCGGTCCAGCAGCGCCTGGCGGCGGGGGCCCAGATCGTGGGGCCGGTGACCAGCGTGTTCTGGCACCTGGGGGAGTACGGCACCGGCGAGGAGTGGCAGTTGCTCCTGAAGACGACCCGGGACCGGTATCCGGCGCTGGAGGCGTACCTCGTGGAGAACCACCCGTGGGACAACCCTGAAGTGTGTGCTGTGCCCCTCGTTGCGGGTGCTGAGAAGTGCCTGACGTGGATCAGTGATTCTGTGGAGCAGTCCTAGCCGGCTGTGCGCTGCAGGAGTTCCCGGACAGGGCCGACGCCGGCGTGAGGACGCAGGCGGTCGAGCAACGGGAGGATTCGCTGTCGCGGCCGGATGGAGGCGACACCGGATGCGAGGTCGAGCGCGCTGCCGATGGCTTCGGCGGCCTGCTCGATCTCGCCCGCAGTGAGGTACGCGTCGGCCAGCCAGGAGAGATAGAGCGCCTTATCGCGGGCGTGATCGTCGGAGTACCCGCCGAGGGCCCTTGTGAGGACGGGGACTGCGCGCAGGGGGCGCCGCAGTTCTGTCCAGCAGCGGCCGGTCATGATGTCTAGCTCTGTGTGGTCGACCCACACCGACCAGTCAGGCTGAGGCTCGCCATCCTGCGGGTTCGCTAGAGACTCGCGCGCTGCGGCCAGCGCGGTCTCGGTGCCGGAAGGCTGGCCGTCCACGGCGCAGGCCCAGGCAAGCCGTTCGTAGAGCAGCGCGCGGACGCTTGACGGAGTGCGGGCGGTGATGGTCGCGCAGGAGTCCCGTGCGAACGTGACTGCGGTGCGCCGGTCGTCCGAGAGGGTGCCGTAGGCAAGGAACGCAAGAGAGTTGCCGTACAGGTCGGAGTCCTGTGCGTCGCGGGCATAGGTGCGGCTTTCCTCGTAGAGGGAGGTGGCGGCACGAGTGTGGCCTCCGTCGAAGGCGGCCCATCCAGCCTGCTGAGCCTGTTCGGCAAGGAGCGCTGTGAGCCGGCGGCGGGCGACGTCGGTGAACGAGCCCTGGCGCAGGATGCTCTTGGTGTACTGGACCTCGCCGAGGTATACGCGATAGGTGTCGCCTCCGCCGAGGACGTCGTCCAGGCGTCGGAGCCGGGCCGTACGTTTGCGTAGGCCATCGACGTAGGTGTCGGTGACGCGAGCGGGCGGTTCAGGTCGGTGGAGATCGGGCAGGGCGGCGGCCAGGCCGGTTGAGGTCGCTGCCTGGAGGATGGTGCGGCGGCGCAAGTTCGGTCCGTTCTCTGTGCGGGGCGACGTTCCAGCAGGAATGTCGCCCGCCTCCCACGGGCGGGGAGTGAGGCCGAGCATGTGCCCAGGGACGCGCAGAGCGTCCGCGATCTGCACGATCTTCTCGAAGGTCGTGATCCGCCCCTGGCCTCGCGCGAGAGTTCCGACTCGCTCCGCCTTGATGTCGCACTCGGCGGCGAATTTCGAGTAGCTGATCCCGGTCCGCTCGCGAGCGATCCGGAAGACAGTCCCAAAGTCGTGCTCGGCTAGGGCCCGTTGCACGGCCCCGTCGCTGAGAAGATCCCGCGGCAGGGCCGTAGGTGGCTGGTAGATCATGCGGCACTCTTCCTGCTCGCCTGAGTCTGCGCGGTGGCATTCCACGGTCTGTACCCATGATGGGTATACCCGAGGCCGGGAGGCCGGGCTTTCGTCGGAAGTCCACTCTGTACGCCGAGGCCCCGGGATAGGCGGTGGTGTCCGCGACCCGGGGCATGGACGACTGGTTAGGAGTCGCCATGATCGAGCGTACCCAACTTGCATTCAGCACAAGAGGATTCACGAGTAGTGGATGTGGGCTGTCCGAGGTAGTGCGATGAGCGACGCACGAGCTCCGATCCAGCCGAGTACGGGCGTGCTCGTGCATTCGCGGAAGGATCGCGAAAGGGCTGTGGGGCACTGGCTGCTCACCGCCGCACATGACATCGCCAAGGCCCGCGACGAGTGGGGGACGCGAGGTATTGCGCTGCTGCGCTGCGGCGGTGTCTTCACGGCCGTCCGCATCCCTGCCGACCTTGTGCAGGCCGCAGCTGGCACTCGGGAAGCTGGCCGCATCAGTACCTACCTGGGCGAAGCACTGAGCGGGCCGGTGTTCATCGACACGTCGTCCCAGCGGTACTACGCCCTCGTGCCGGCCAGCACGGCACGGCGGTGGGACAGGCGTGCGGTGCCAGGAGTCGAATGCCTCGGCTCTGGTGCCTACCTCGGAGTGCCGCGCCCGCAGCGGACCGATCCCGAGGAGGCACGTGCGTATTGGTGCGTGCCGATGGATGGCCCCGGAGATCGATGCAATCCGGTGGCGGTCCTCCAGGTCGTCACTTATGGCGCGCTCCAGCGGGAGCTTGCTGCCTGCCGGGCTGCTGAGGAGGACCACCAATGACTACCCCCGTAAAGGGGCCGTCCACTGGAGACGCCGAGTACAAAACGCTGCTCGGGCACACCTTGGTTTGTGCCCGTTGCCGTACTTCCGCTACGTGCCCGACACGGTTGCGCCTGAACCGCTCCTGGCAGGAAGCACGTCGAGGCCCGGCCTGTGCTGCCACCTGATCTTGGACACCTTGGCCTCGCCGACTGGCCATGGAACTCATGTGATTGAAACGACGGGCCGGCAGGCGGACCTGCCGGGCGGCGCGGAGGAATGGCGCTACGTACATGCGCGACCACGAGACCGTCTCCAGGACGACCAATCTGGTCGCGGACAGCCATCAGGGGTGCCTGTGCACTTTGGCCCAGCCCAGCTGCTTCGGGTTCCTCTTGTTCCTCGCCGTGTTGCTCGCAGCAAGCGGCGTTGCAGATCTCCTTTCATGACACCCGTCGGCCTGAGAAGCGCGGAGCCCCGATGAATGAGCGCGGTCACCAGGTCCTCTATGTGGTTGCCCTCGCGGCGCTACTGGGAGCCCTGTTCGTCGGCATCTCCCGCGGATAGCCAACCTGTGGAAAGGGAGTGGATCAGTGGTCGGTGCCGGCGCTGTGAAGCGGCCGACGTCCCGGTGCTGTGGCTCGGGCCCATCCAGAGCCCGGAGTACGGGGAAGCGCCCTTCTGCTGCTGTCTGCCATGCATCCGGCGGATGGAATCCCTGATCCACGCGCACCACCGGACCTGACTGCCACTTCGTGCACATCTACTGCTTTCGTCCCGTGCCGCGCGATCACCGATCACCCTCGGTGCGCGCCGTGCAGCGGACCAAGGCGGCTCTCGTTTCGCCGCCTGCCCATCACGCACCCCGAACGCGCGACGAGTACCCAGAGGAAGCGCGATCCCACAAGGAGGCGGCCGGTGACCCTCACTACGAGCGAGAAGACGGCGGTGGACGCAGCGCTGCTGCACGCCGCGAGCCAACAGATGATCACCCGGGCAGTTGAGGAGGCGTGGCCGGACAAGGATGTCGTCCTCGGCCCGCAGTGCCCGAGCGTCACGTCGTACGTCTGCCGGGTCACGGTTGACGGCGAGGAGGTGATCGCGAAGTACAGCTGGCTGGGGATGTCCCTGGTGTCGATCCTGCGAGGCGCCGGGGGGACATGGGAAGAGGTCCAGGAAGCGCAGCGTGCGTACGTCGAGAGCAGTGACCTGCTGACCGGACGCGAGGCGCGGAACCTGGACTTCCTTCGTAAGCTCGGGCGCCCTCGGGTGTGCGGGACTGCCGGGCTGCACCGCGGCGTCCTGCTCACGCGGATCGTTCCGGGCAGGCCGCTGGCCGACGAGCTGGCGTCCCGTCCGCGGGAGACGGGTGCGCTCCTCGGCGCGGTTCTCGGCGCTCTCGGCGAGCTGCACAGACCAGGCGGCGCGGAGTGCCTGCGTGAAGCGGCGCCGATCGGTGAGCGTTCCGTCGTCGGTGTGTTCCGCCGGAAGTTCAACGGCCTGAGCACGTCGGCATATCTGCGGTCGCTCGGCCAGGACTGTGGCCTCCAGGAGCACGAGCGCCAGGAGGTCATCGACCTGATGCGGACCGCAGTGCGGCGGCTGCTCCGGATGGCCGGTTCGATCTCGTCCAGCCAGGACGCCGTGGTGTTCGGGGATCTCAAGCCCGAGCATGTGTTTCTCGACGGCCCCAGCCTCACCTTCATCGACCCGGCCGTGCAGTGGGCCGCCGGGCCTGAGCCGGACATCGCGAAGCTCACCGGCCGGACGCTCCTCCTGGCCGTCGGGCACCCGGAGCCGAGGGCCGGGCGGGAGATCGTGCAGGGGGTCGCCTCCACGCTCGCGCGGCACATCGCGGGGTTGCCCGAGTACGAGCGGTCTGCACGTCTGCGTGAGGTCCTGGTCCTGTGGCTCATGGACACGGTGAGCATCTTGAGCACGTGCCTCAGCGCACCCCCAGGGCTCCCGCTGGCTCCCCATCAGCAGGCCCTCGTCGCGCAGGCCCGCACGGTCGCGGGCGTCGTGGACCGGGTGGGCGCCTTCCTCGTCGGGTCGATGGCCGGCTCCCGCCTCCTGGAAGCCGTCTTCTCCGAGGTCGAACACACCGCCGGGAGCCCGCGATGAACGGCCCGGTGGTGGGCGTCGTCGGGGCGGGTGCGGTCGGGCAGACCCTTGCCACCGGCCTCGTTGCCGCTGCACTGCCCGAGAGGCTGCTCGTCGTGGCACGCCGGGCCGGCCAGGTGCAGGGCTTGGCTGCTGACCTCCAGGACCTCGCGCTCACTGCCCGGTCCCGGTCGCGGGTAGAAGCCGGCGATGTCGCCGACCTCCACGGCTGCGACGCGGTCGTGATCGCCCTGCGGACCGACTTCAAGAACACGGCCGAGCGCGACATAAGGCGCGGTGGTGCGACCGCGAACGCGCCCGCTCTCGGTGAGCTGGCGCGGGAGCTGTGCGGGTACCGCGGTGCCGTCCTCGTCGTGACGAACCCGGTGGACCTGATGGCCCGCCGCTTCGCCGATGTGTCGGGCTGCACCCGAGTCTTCGGGATCGGCTCGAATCTCGACTCGGCCCGGTACCGGCTGCTGCTGGCCCGGTACGCCCAGGTGTCCCCCGAGCTCGTGCGCGGGCATGTGATCGGCGAGCACGGTGACCGCGCCGTCGTGTGTGCGTCGACAACCACCGTCGGCGGTCAGCCGATCGAAGTCCCGATGCGGACCGTCCTGGATGACCTCCAGCGCCGCCCGGCGCTGATCCGGAACGGGATCGGCCGTACTCGCTGTGGGCCCACCGGCGCCGTGCTCTCCGCGCTCCGCAAGGTCCTCGGCCTGGTCGACGGGGTCGAGGAGCTGTCCGTCCCGTACGGCGACGTCTACCTCGGGCTCCCGCTGCGCTTCACCGGAGGCATGGCCGCACCGTGCCTGCCTCCCCTCACCCGTTCCGAACGCCTGTGTCTGGATTCTGCGGCCAGCAGTCTCCGCGACGCCTACACCCATCTCCCCGCTCTTCCCGAGAGGATCACCGCATGATCAGCGCTACCCGACTCGAGGCCGCCACGGCGGCCGTCGCCGTACTCAGCAACCGGCCGGAGGTCACGGACTGGGCCCTGCGCTACTTCGGACCGTGGTGGAACGCCACGTCGGTGGATGGCGCCGGCGTGTGCGCCGAGGCCGTGGTGATCGCGGACGTCGACCCGGACGACTACGAGGTGACCACTCGTCTCGTCAACGACGGCCGGGACACGGAGACGGTCGACTACGCGAAGCACGAGCTGCTGGTGGCGCGGGACGGCGAGGACATCGTCGCGACGTCGCCGAGCGAGGGCATCGCGTACCGCAGCACACCGCCGTCAGGCCGACTGGTCCTTTCCGGTACCGACGTGGAGCCGCTCGCCCTGGCCGCCGCGCGCATCGCGCGGGAGGCCATCCGTGGGCAGCTCCTCCGCGACGGGTGGGCTGTGCTCCACTCGTCGGCCGTCGTGCGGCCGGATGACGGCGCCACGCTCCTCACGTTCGGCGACAAGGGCGCCGGGAAGACGACCACGGCCCTGCTGCTCGCCTCGCGCGGCTGGCAGCTCCTCGCCAACGACCGGGTCCTGGTCCGGCCGACCGGCGAGCGGGACGTCGAGGTCGTGCCGTGGCCGTCGGCCGCCGCGCTCGGCCTGGGCCTGCTGCACTCGCTCGGCTGGGACGTCACCGCGCGGGAGCACCTGCAGAAGGGAGGGAGCTTCCACCCGACTCAGCACGAGTCGGTGACCGAGGCGCTGCTGGCCGGTGACCACACGCCGCTGTGGGAGAACGTGAAGCGGGAATGGAAGGTCCAGGTGTTCCCGGACCAGTTCCCGGCGCTGTTCAGCGTGCCGCTGGCGACGGGTGGCCGGGCGGCCGGCCTCCTCTTCCCCCAGGTCGAGACCGACGCGGCGCCGGACGTCATCGTCGGCACCCGCACACTTGGTGAAGACGACTTCATGTCGGGTGCAACAGAGGACCGATACCCGGACGTCTTCGGGCAGGCGCAGGGCGTGGACGGAGGGGGCCTGGAGAGTGCGCGGGCCGAAGTCGCGGCGCGTCTCGCCGAGCTGCCGCACCGCGCGGTCCGGCTGAACCACGACGTCCCGGCAAGCTCCGCCGTGCTGTGCAAGGTCGTCGACGCGCTCTGAGCCCTGCTCAGTGCCCCGCCCCCAGCCCGCTCATGACTGCGGGCCGGGGGTGGGCTTGGTTTCGGACGCTCGGGCCTTTCGTGCGCATCGGCACAAACGGCCCGTGCGCTCACGGGCGCACCGATACGGGATGGAACGGGAACGGATGGGAACGGACGGGATGGAACGGGAACGGATGGGAACGGACGGGATGGAACGGGGAATGCAGCCCAGGTCAGGTAGGAATTGGCTGGTCAGAGGCTTGCGCGGGTCCGGTTCGAGTCCGGTTCCGAACTGTCAGTGAAGTGGCGGCGCTGCGCTCATGGAGAACGGGGCGGCGGTTTTTGCGCGGAGGAGGCTTCCTTGTCATCGCTGGCGAGCTCTGCGGCAACCGGTGTGGGCGACGGCAGGTCGCGATAGGCCCTCAAGGGGGACGCGTTGCGTTGGCGGAGCGACGGCCTGCCGGGCTGGGCCCACAGACCGCAGAGGAGGGCCCTGTGCGGGCCCTCCTCTGTTGCCATGACTTTGTTTGCATCTCGCTCGGTTGCGCTCCTCCTGGTCCTCCTGGCGGGAGGTGAGTGGGAGGAAAGTGGGAGATGCTCACGACGCGTAGATACGCGAAGGTGCCTGAAAGTGCTGGATGATGCTAGATATGGCTACTTGATCAGCCTGCGGACTCGCCCGCGTGCGGGCTCAGGGACCCCGCGCCGACCAGGATGAACAGCACGATGCCCAGAACGATGCGGTAGATCACGAACGGCATGAAGCTCTTGGTCGTGATGAACTTCATGAACCAGGCGATGACCGCGTATCCCACGCCGAACGCGATGAACGTCGCGAAGATCGTCGGGCCCCAGGACACGTGGCCCTCGCCCGCGTCCTTCAGCTCGAAGACACCGGAGGCGAGCACGGCCGGGATCGCGAGCAGGAACGAGTAACGTGCCGCCGCCTCACGGGTGTACCCCATGAGCAGACCGCCACTGATCGTCGCGCCCGACCGGGAGACGCCCGGGATGAGAGCCATCGCCTGGCAGAAGCCGAAGATCAGGCCGTCCTTGACGCCGAGCTCCTTGAGCGACTTGCGCTCCTTGACGGCCCGGTGCTTGCCGCCGGCTTCGTCGCGAGCGGCCAGCCGGTCGGCGACGCCGAGGACGATGCCCATCACGATCAGGGTGGTGGCGATCAGCCGAAGGTCGCGGAACGGACCCTCGATCTGGTCCTTGAACGTCACACCGAGCACGCCGATGGGGATCGAGCCGACGATGACCAGCCAGCCCATCTGCGCGTCGTGGTCGCCGCGCATCGAACGGTCCGTCAGCGACTTGAACCACGCCGAGACGATGCGGACGATGTCCTTGCGGAAGTAGATGAGGACTGCGGCCTCCGTGCCGATCTGGGTGATCGCGGTGAACGCCGCGCCAGGATCGTGCCAGCCGGCGAATGCCGCGGTGAGCCGCAGATGCGCGCTGGAGGAGATCGGCAGGAACTCGGTCAGTCCTTGAACGAGGCCGAGGACGAACGATTCGAACCAGCTCATGGGGCTTGGGCCATCCCGGAGTGATCATGCATCGGCCGACGGCGTCGAGCCGTCGGCGGCGTGCGGATTGCGGTCGTGTGATGACAGGGCCGCACCGGGCCCGGAGATCGTCAGTCGGTCGCGGGCAGCGTATCGCCCCCGGATGAACACGGCGACGACTACCCCCGCGCAGCCCTCCTCCTCACTGCGCCCGATCCACGCCGAGCCGGTGGCGCCGCCGCCAGGCGACGACGGCCCCGCCCGCGCCCGTCAGCACGATGAAGCCCATCGCGGCCAGGAAGGCCGGTGACGTGGGCGAGGCGGCCTCGCTCCCCGCCACGACGTACGCCGCCGTGTTCGGGATCGACCCGAGGCCCGTCGCCACGAGGAACGGCGGGTACCCCATGCGCGAGACGGCCGCGCAGTAGTTGGCCGCGGCGAACGGCACCCCGGGGAACAGCCGCAGCGCCAGCATCGAGCGGAAGCCGTGCCTGCTCAGCTGGCCGTCCGCCGCACGCATCCAGCGCCCGCGCAGCAGCGTACGCAGCGCCTCCTGGCCCAGGACCCGGCCGAGCATGAACGAGATGCCCGCGCCCAGCACCGTGCCCGCCAGGGCCGCCGCCAGCCCGGCCTGCGAGCCGAACAGTGCACCGGCGGCGAGGTTGAGCAGCGGTCTCGGGACGAAGGCCACCGTGCAGACGCCGTACGCGAGGCCGAAGAGCACGACCGCGGCGGCTCCGCCGCTCAGCTGGGCCGGCCAGCCCGAGGCCAGCAGCCGCTGGGGCTCCAGGAGCAGCATCGTCGACGCGGCGGCCAGCAGCACGGCCACGAGCAGGGAGAGCCGGGACCAGGGCGACAGCAGCACCCGCGTGCAGCGCACGGCGAGGCCACCGGCGGGCCGGGTGGCAGGAACGGGGACAGGGTCGAGCATTCGGGGAGAGTAACCGAATACCCGAGGTGATCGCCGTAATGTGACCGTGATGAGCCATGGAGCCGAACCGGCCGCGGAGCGCCCCGCACCGGCCCCCGCCCTGCCCCGCAGCGTTCTCGCCGACACGGTGCTGGAGCGGCTGACCGCGCTGTACCCCACGGCGGCCGACCCCGAACGCGCCCGGTCGGCTGCCGCGTACATGAAGCAGATCGCACCGTTCCTCGGCATTCCCACGCCCCGCCGCCGCGCCCTGTCCCGGACCGTCCTCGAAGGCACCCCGCGCCCCGAGGAGCCGGACTGCGCCGCGATCGCGCTGCGCTGCTGGGCGCTGCCCGAGCGCGAGTACCAGTACTTCGCCGTCGACTACCTGCGCCGTCACGTCGCACGCTGCTCGTCCGGATTCGTTCCGGTCCTGCGCCATCTGGTCACCACCGCGTCCTGGTGGGACACCGTCGACCTCCTGGCCGCCCATGTCGCCGGGCCGCTGGTGGCCGCCGACCCGGTACTGCGGCGGACCATGGACGAGTGGATCGAGGACGACGACCTCTGGACCATCCGCACCGCGCTGCTGCACCAGCTCCGCTTCAGGGAGGCCACCGACGCGCACCGGCTCTTCGGCTACTGCCTGCGCCGGGCGGACCATCCCGACTTCTTCATCCGCAAGGCGATCGGCTGGTGCCTGCGGGAGTACGCCAAGACGGACCCGCACGCCGTACGGGAGTTCGTCGGCGGTGCCCGGGACCGGCTGGCGCCGCTGTCCGTACGAGAGGCCACCAAGCACCTCTGAGGAGCACCGGGCCCAACCTCCGTACCGCCCGCAGAAATTCGCTCGACGGGCCGACAGCCGTCGGACATGATCGAGTCATGTTCCGGTACGCCTTCCTCGCAGCGCGGTCCGCAGTCGCGGACGCGCCGAAGGCTGCCGTGAGCCCCCTCGCAGCAGTTGACGCAGCAGCGTGCACCGCTGCCGCAGCGCCCTTCGGCGGCGCCCGAAGCTGACCCTCCCCCGACTGTCCGGCGGACCCCGCAAGGGGAGGGTCGGCCGGGCCCCGGGGTCCTCTCTCCAGCTTCGCATCCCAAGGAACTCACCATGCCCAAGACGGCATACGTGCGCACCAAGCCGCACCTCAACATCGGCACCATGGGCCACGTCGACCACGGCAAGACCACCCTGACCGCCGCCATCACGAAGGTCCTCAGCGACCGGGGCACCGGCACGTTCGTCCCGTTCGACCGCATCGACCGGGCGCCCGAGGAGGCGCAGCGCGGCATCACCATCAACATCGCGCACGTCGAGTACGAGACCGGCACCCGCCACTACGCGCACGTCGACATGCCCGGACACGCCGACTACATCAAGAACATGGTCACCGGCGCCGCCCAGCTCGACGGGGCGATCCTCGTCGTCTCCGCGCTGGACGGGATCATGCCGCAGACCGCCGAGCACGTGCTGCTCGCCCGCCAGGTGGGCGTCGACCACATCGTCGTCGCCCTCAACAAGGCGGACGCGGGGGACCCCGAGCTGACCGACCTGGTCGAGCTGGAGGTGCGTGAGCTGCTGTCCGCGCACGGGTACGGCGGCGACACCGTGCCCGTGGTGCGGGTGTCGGGCCTGCGGGCGCTGGAGGGCGACCCGCGCTGGACCGCGGCCGTCGAGGCGTTGCTCGACGCCGTCGACACCTACGTACCCATGCCGGTGCGCTACACCGACGCGCCGTTCCTGCTGCCGGTGGAGAACGTCCTGACCATCACCGGCCGGGGCACGGTCGTCACCGGCGCCGTGGAGCGCGGCACCGTGCGCGTCGGCGACCGGGTGTCCGTGCTCGGCGCGGACATCGAGACCGTCGTGACCGGTCTGGAGACCTTCGGCAAGCCGATGGAGTCCGCCGAGGCCGGCGACAACGTCGCGCTGCTCCTGCGCGGGGTCGAGCGCGACAGGGTGCGACGCGGGCACGTGGTGGCAGCTCCCGGCAGCGTGACACCGAGCAGGCGCTTCACCGCGCAGGTGTACGTCCTGTCGGGGCGCGAGGGCGGCCGCACCACTCCGGTCGCCACCGGCTACCGGCCGCAGTTCTACATCCGGACCGCCGATGTCGTCGGCGACGTGGACCTCGGGGCGGCGGCGGTCGCGCGTCCCGGCGAGACGGTCACCATGACCGTCGAACTCGGCCGCGACGTGCCACTGGAATCCGGTCTCGGCTTCGCCATCCGTGAGGGCGGCCGCACCGTCGGCGCGGGCACCGTCACCGGGGTGCTCTGAGCCGCGGGACCGCTCGGGTCCGTCTCCCGTATCCCGGGAGGCGGACCCGGGGCCGCCTCCCCAAGGGCTGTCCCGCCCTCAGGTCGGGAACAGCCCGGTCCACGCCTCACAATGGGGGAGTGAACGAGTCGATACCCGTCGTCCGCGACGTGGACCACGGCACCGCCAGGCTGCTTCCCGACGTGGACCGGGAGCGGGCCTGGCTGCTCACGGTCGACGGCGCACCCCAGTCGTACGTCGATCTGGACGCGCCGGAACACCTCGAGTTCGAGTACGCGCGCCGGCTGGCCCACGTCGTGGACTGCGCGGCCGGAGAGGGCGCGCCGCTGGATGTCCTGCACCTCGGCGGCGGCGCCCTCACCCTGCCCCGCTACGTCACTGCGACCCGGCCCGGCTCCCGTCAGGTCGTCGCCGAGGCGGACCGCGCGCTGCTCGGCCTGGTCGCGGAACACCTTCCGCTGCCCGGCCGCAGCGGAATCACGGTGCATGCCGCGGACGCCCGCAGGCAGCTGGAGGAGACGGCCCCCGGCTCGGTGGACCTGGTGATCGCGGACGTCTTCGGCGGCTCGCGGGTGCCGGCCCACCTGACGTCCGTGCCCTACGCCCGGGCTGCGGCACGCGCCCTGCGCGCGGACGGGATCTACGCGGCCAACCTGGCCGACGGAGCGCCGTTCGGCTTCATGCGCTCGCAGCTGGCGACCTTCGCGACCGTTTTCGGGGAGCTGGCCCTGATCGCCGAACCCGCCGTGCTGCGCGGGAGGCGCTTCGGCAATCTGGTCCTCGTCGCGTCGCAGGAACCCTTCGACACGGCCGCGCTCACCCGCCGTTGCGCAGCCGACGCGTTTCCGGCCCGCGTCGCGTACGGCGACGCGGTCGCCGCTTTCCTCAAGGGCGCCCGGCCGGTCGGCGACGACGAGGCGGTCGCCTCACCCGAGCCGCCCGACGGGGCTTTCAGCATCGGCTGACGCCGGCGGGACCTTGGCCAGTACCTCGGTGGACGTGGTCCGGCGGGTCAGATTGCGTACGTCCGGCACGAACAGCACCGCGCCGGTGACCAGGACGACCAGACCCGCACAGCCCCACAGCGCCTGACTGCGGCCGACCGCGGACTCCACCGGTCCGGCGAGCGCGGTGGCCAGCGGCACCATGGCGACCGAGCCGAACCAGTCGTAGGCGGCGACCCGGGACAGCTTCTCCTCCGGGATCTCCTGATGCATGGCCGTCATCCAGGAGACGCCGAACACCTCGATGGCCGCGCCGCTGACGAACATCACCAGGCAGAGGCCCTCCACCGGCAGCGGAACGGCGAGCCCCGCCGAGGGCAGGGCCAGCGGGAAGACGCAGAGCGTCCCGGCCAGCAGCAGCCGCCGCGGCTTCCACCGGACCATGAGCAGGCCCCCGGCCACGGTGCCGGCACCGAACGCGGCCAGCGCGAAGCCCCAGGGGCGGGCGCCCCCGAGCTCGTCCCGGGCGACCAGCGGCCCGTAGACCGCCTCCGCGGCCCCGACGGCGGCGACGACCACGGAGAACTGCGCGACGACGGACCAGAGCCAGGGGCGTCCGATGAACTCCTGCCAGCCGTCCCGCAGATCGGCGAGGAGGCCGCCGCCCGGTTCCCGGGCGGGGATGTGGCTGACGTCGAGGAAGGCGCGCAGTGCGCCCGCCAGGGCGAAGGCGGCGGCATCGACGGCCAGCACCCAGCCCGGGTCCATCGCGGCGATCATCGCCCCGCCGAGCGCCGCGCCGCCGATGGCCGCGCCCTGCATGGCCATCCTGAACAGGGCGAAGGCGCGGCTCGCCTGCTCACCGCTGACGCTGGACATCAGCATGCCCTCGGCCGCGGGACTGAAGAAGGCCTGGCCGGTTCCGCACAGAGCGGTCAGCAGCATCATCTGCCAGAGCTGCGGGTCACCGGCCAGCACCAGCCAGGCGAAGACGCCCTGGGAGAGACAGTTCAGGGTGTTGGCCGCGACCATCACACGGTGGCGCGGCAGCCGGTCGGCTATCGCCCCGCCGATCAGCAGGAAGAGGACCAGCGGCGCGGTCCTGGCGGCGGCCACCAGACCGACGTCCCCGCCGTCTCCGCCGGACTGCAGAACCGCGAACGCCGCCGCGATCAGCGCGCCATGGGTACCCAGGCCGGTGATGATCGCGGCGGCGGTCAGCAGCCGGTAGTTGCGGCCCGCCGGGGTGGGGCGGTCCGGGCGGGGTGCGGGGTGGGCTGCGTCAGTCACTCAGGGACTATCGCGGCAATGACCCCGTTGTGCCAAATGCGTTTCCGCCGGTCAGGACTCGGTGATCTTCACCAGCCGTACCGTGCTGAGGATCTTCTGGATCGTGGCGTCCGGCAGTTCGCCCGAGACGCCGGCCGCGGCGTACAGCACCCAGGAGGAGAAGGCGCCGCTGCTGTTCTTGAAGGTGAAGGCGAAGGTCTTGCCGTCGCTGTCGCACTTCTTCTTCTTGGTGACGTTCGGGGCGGTCGCCGTGACCAGGCTGCCCGTCAGGCCCGACGTGGTGGTGTACTGCTTGGCCTTGCTGATCTTGATGGTCTTCTTCGGCATGTGCTGGGCGTACGCGGCCCAGGCCCAGGTGCCCGCCTCGTTCCTGGCGTTCAGGGCGCCGTCCGTGGCACCTTCCGCGCCGCGGGTGCCGGTACCGGCGAGGCTGTAGTTCTCCTTGGTGCCGTCCTTGTCGAAGTCGTCGACGCACCACTTCTTCTTCAGGTCCGCCGGCGCGGAGAAGCCGATGAGCGGCGAGCCGTCACCCTTCGCGTCGTCCTCGAAGTACGAGAACGTGCCGGGCGACCCGACCTCCCAGTCGCCGGGCACGTCGAACTGTGTGCCCCACTTGGGGTTGGTCACGACCTTCCAGCCCGCGACGAGCGGCTTGGCGTCCCCGTCCTCGCCACGCGGGTTCGCCACCGGCGAGGAAGCGGCGTCGGAGGGCTTGGCGGGCGCGGACGACTTCTTGCCGTCGGCGACGTTCTTGCCGTCCTTGTCGTCGTCCTTGCCCAGCACGACGACACCGGTGACCGCCGCCGCCACCACGACCGCGGTCGCCGCGACGATGGCGATGACGGTCGTCTTCTTCTTGTCGTTGCCGGGCTCGGGCCCGCCGGGCGGACCGGGCACCGCGTACTGCGCGACGGTCGGCTGCTGGTGGTGCGGATTGGGCTGCTGGTACCCCGGCTGTCCCTGCTGCGGGTAGCCGTACCCGGGCTGCTGCCCCGGCTGGCCCTGCTGCGGATAGCCGTACCCCGGCTGCTGCTCGGGGCCGGGCTGCTGCTGGTACCCCGGCTGCTGATACGGGTTCGGCTGTTGGTACCCCGGCTGCTGGTACGGGTTCTGGTTCTGGTCCTGCGGGTTTTGCTCGCCCCCGGGCGGCTGCTGTCCTGGCCACATGGCGAGTAACGATAGAGGGGCGCCGCGCGGGCGGCTACGTCCGCCCCCGTGAGCGGACGGTGAAGGATGCGTCCGGGACGTGGGTGCTTGGCCGCGAAGCCATGGCCAAACATCTCTACCGGTGAGTAACATCGAGTTCATGAGCGCTGAACAGATGACCGCGGGCGAGAGGGTCGCCGCGTCGGTTCCGATGGTCCGGACCCTCAACCTCGAATTCCTGGAGTCCACCGCCGAACGTGCGGTGGCCCGCATGCCGGACCAGGCCGACTACCACAATCACGTCGGCGGACCGCATGCCGGAGCCATGTTCACCCTCGCGGAATCGGCGAGCGGTGCCGTCGTCATGGCCGCGTTCGGCGACCAGCTGACGCGGGCCGTCCCGCTCGCGGTGAACGCGCAGATCGCCTACAGGAAGCTGGCGATGGGCGAGGTGACCGCGACCGCCACGCTCGGCCGCCCGGCGGCCGACGTCGTCGCCGAACTCGACGCGGGCGAGCGACCCGAATTCCCCGTGGCCGTCCGGATCGAGCGCGCCGACGGTGCGGTGACCGGCGAGATGACCGTGCTCTGGACGCTGCGCCCGATCGCTTGATTCCGCACGTGCCCGCAGGGGCCGCCACGCACCCGGGAGGGAGCGGGCGGCCCCTGCGGGCGTTCAGGGACGGGCCGCCGCGTTCGGCCTGTCGGGGCCGGCAGGGCGACCGGTAGGCTTCCGCCGTGCGCCGAGGAGTTGTCCGGCGGGCGATCGGGACATCACTACGGAGGAACCGGCGTTGCACATCCAGGAGTGGCTGGAGACCGTCCCCGCGATCAGCGTGTACGTCCTGGTGGGCGTCGTCATCGGGCTGGAGAGCCTGGGCATTCCGCTGCCCGGCGAGATCGTGCTGATCAGCGCGGCGCTGCTGGCCGCGGGACACGACGGCATCAACCCGTGGATCCTGGGCGCCTGCGCCACGGCCGGGGCGGTGATCGGCGACTCGATCGGCTACGCCATCGGCCGCAAGGGCGGACGGCCGTTGCTGGCCTGGCTCGGCGGGAAGTTCCCACGGCACTTCGGCGAGAGCCAGATCGCCATGGCGGAGCGGTCGTTCCAGAAGTGGGGCATGTGGGCGGTCTTCTTCGGCCGCTTCGTCGCGCTGCTGCGCATCTTCGCCGGACCGCTCGCGGGCGTCCTGCACATGCCGTACTGGAAGTTCCTGATCGCCAACGTGTTCGGCGGGATCGCCTGGGCGGGCGGCACCACCGCCGTCATCTACTCGGTGGGCGTCGTGGCCGAGGCCTGGCTCAAGCGGTTCTCGTACCTGGGACTGGCGATCGCCGTTCTGATCGGCCTCGCCTCGATGCTGATCCTCAAGAACCGGGCCAAGAAGGCCGCCGCGCAGTCCGCCGGAACCGCGCCCGAACCCGAGGCCGTACCGGTCGCCGACTGACGAAGGCGTTCCAGGCCGCCGGCCGGCGGGGCCGGCCGGGGACCGGGCACTCGCGGACCGGCGACCGGTGAGGCCGTACCGGCCGGGGTGCGTGGGTCCGGCGAGGGCCGTACCGGCCGGGGTGCGTGGGCCCGGCCGTCCGACCGGCCCCACCCGCTCAGTCCTCGTACGCCTGTCGGTGCGCCTTGGCCAGCTCCACGTAACCGACCGCGTTGAACCTGATGCCTTCGAGCTCCTCCTCGGTCAGCTGCCGCTTGACCTTGGCGGGCACACCCGCGACCAGGGAGCCCGGGGGCACGCGCATTCCCTGCGGGACCAGGGCCTGGGCGGCGACCAGCGAACCGGCGCCGATGTGGGCGCCGTTGAGCACGGTGGCACCCATACCGACCAGGACGTCGTCCTCGATCGTGCAGCCGTGCAGGACGGCGTTGTGTCCGACCGACACCCGCTCGCCGACCGTGACGGGGAACCCGGGATCGACGTGAACACTGCAGTTGTCCTGGATGTTGGAGCCGGCTCCGATGACGATCGGCCCGCAGTCGGCCCGCAGGACCGCGTGGTACCAGAGGCTGGAGCCCGCGGCCATCGTGATCTCACCGATCGCGACCGAGGTCGGTGCGGTGAAGGCATCCGCGTCGATGACCGGCTCCTTGCCGCCCATGGCCCTGATCAACGCCTGCTCTGCCATCGCGCGTCCTCTCGTGCTCCGGTGCCGTGGGGCGGGGCCGTCCGGTCGCCGGCCGGCTGTCCCGCCCGGGAAACGGTATGCGACGGGCCGGGCTCCTCGCGGCCGGGTGGGGTGAAGATCACAGGGCCGTGCGGCGATCGCCCGCGGAGCGGCCGACTACCGTGTGCGAGTGCCGAAGAACCGAAACACGTTCTCCTCAGTGACCGCCTGGCGTCGGCGCGCCCTCTCCGGGGCCGTCCACCGCTGCTGGCGCTGGGTGCAGAGGACCGGAGCGGTCACGGCGGCGCACCCCGGCGGTCTGCGCTTCCGCCGGATCGGCGAGGGCACCCGGCTCGCCTTCCCCCAGGGCACGGTGTTCGGCGAGCCGTGGATCGAGCTCGGCAACCACTGCGTCATCGGCGAGCAGGTCACCCTGACGGCGGGGCTCATGCCCGATCTCGATCTCGGGTCCGACACCGTACTGACGCTCGGCGACGGAGTGGTGCTGGGGCGCGGCAGTCATGTCGTCGCGGACACCACGGTGACGATCGGCTCGGACACGTACTGCGGTCCGTACGTCTACATCACCTCGACCAACCACAGCTACGACGACCCGCGGCAACCCGTCGGCAAGCAGTGGCCGCGGATGGAGCCGGTGACCATCGGCCCGGGCTGCTGGATCGGCACCGGAGCGGTGATCCTTCCGGGCGCCCGGCTCGGCCGCAACGTGGTGGTGGCGGCGGGCGCGGTGGTCCGCGGAGAGGTGCCGGACCATGCCGTGGTGGCGGGGGCCCCGGCTCGTGTCGTACGGAGCTGGGACCCCGAGAAGGGCTGGCAGCCGCCCCTGCGGACACCGGCCCCGGTGCCCATCCCGGAGGGCGTGACCCCCGAACAGCTCCTGGCCGTGGCGGAGCTCGACGAGAGCTGAGGCCCGCGTCAGCCGGTCGCGAGCAGCACCGTGCCCAGCAGTGCGAGCCCGGCCCCCGCGGCCTGTACCCCGCGCAGCCGCTCCCCGAGAAGTCCGCGCGCGGCCAGGGCCGTGACCACCGGGTAGAGCGAGGCCAGCACGGCTGCCACGGTCACCGGCCCGTGCTGTGCGGCGATCGAGTAGGTGCCGTTGGCCGCGACGTCGGCGAGGCCCACGAAGGTCAGCGCCGGCAGCGCGGCGAGCACCACAGCCCTGCCCCCGTCCGCGGGCAGGGCGCGTGCGCCGCGCCGCACGGAGGCGCAGAGCGCCGCGCCGCCCACCGCCACGTTGGTGATCCGCTGGACGAAGAGGGCGAGGAAGAGTCCGGTCACCGTGCTGGAGGCCTCGGCGATGAGGGCCATCACCGCCCCGAAGCCGAACGCCGCGACGAGGGTCAGCAGGACCGCCTGACGCTGTACCGGGGCGCCGCGCAGCTGCGGTCCGCCCGCCATGACGATGCCGGCCACGGCGACGGCCACTCCGGCGCACTGCAGCAGGCCGGGACGCTCGCCGACGACCAGCCCGATGCTCACGGGCACGGCGACCCCCAGCGAACCGAGTGGCGAGACCACGCCCATCGGGCCGAGTGCCAGGGCCTTGTAGAAGCTCAGCATCGCCACCGGGCCCACCGCGCCTGCCGCGACGGCGAACCAGAGCTGTGGGCCCGCCTCGCTCCAGCCGCCGGTCATCAGCACGATCACGCCGAGCACCACCGCAGCGATCACCTGCGAGACGACCACCACGGTGAGTGCGGGGACGCGCCGGGTCAGTACCCCGCCGCCGAAGTCGGCCAGCCCCCACAGCAGGCTGGTGGCCAGGGCGAACAGTGCGGTCATGAGCGGGCCTCGCAGTACAGTGCGATGAACGGTGAGTACAGCACACCGTAGTGCAGTATTCGCGACCATGGCATCCAAAATATTGGACGGAATGTGACGGATCTCGACCAGCTGACCCAGTCCCTCGCCAGGAACCTCAAGCGCTGGCGCGGTGAGCGGGGCTTCACCCTGGACACGCTGGCCGCCCGTGCCGGGGTCAGTCGCGGAATGATCATCCAGATCGAGCAGGCCCGCACCAACCCCAGCGTCGGCACCACGGTCAAGCTCGCCGACGCCCTCGGGGTCAGCATCACGACCCTGCTGGACTATGAGCGCGGCGCACCGGTCCGCCTGGTCCCCGAGGGCCAGGCCGTCCGCCTGTGGTCCACCGAGGCGGGCAGCTCCACCACCCTGCTCGTCGGAACCGAGGCCCGGGGTCCGCTGGAGCTCTGGTCCTGGCACCTGATGCCCGGCGAGTCCAGTGCGTCCGACCCGCACCCCGAAGGCACCGTGGAGCTCCTTCACGTCACCGCGGGCACGCTCACCCTGGTGGTCGACGACGCCCCGTACGACGTGCCCGCCGGAGCCTCCGCCACCTTCGAGGCGCACCACCCGCACGCCTACCGCAACGAGGGCTCCGAGCCCGTCCGCATCATGATGGCCGTGTCGATCCCGCCCGTCAGATGAGACGCTCAACCAGCAACGGGCCAGGGGCTGTTAGCGTGGCGCGCATGCGCGCCCCCATCGGCTCCTTCGAGGATGCCAGCCCTGCTGCCGACCGTCTCGAACTGCTCACGGCCCCGGTGGCCCGAGCGGTGGGGGAGGGCTGGGGCGGATTTCCCGCCGAGCAGATCATCCACGTCGACACGGACCCGGAGATCGCCGACACGGCGGCTTTCGTCGCCCACCACGGGGCCGATCTGCTGCGCCGGTCCGCCAACTGCGTCGTGGTGGCCGGCAAACGTGCGGGCGAGGTCACCCTGGCCGCCTGTCTCGTCCTGTCCCACTCCCGCATCGACACGAACGGTGTCGTGCGCAAGCATCTCGGTGCCCGCAAGGTCTCGTTCGCCCCGATGGAGGCGGCGATCGGAGAGACGGGAATGGAGTACGGCGGCATCACGCCGGTCGGACTCCCCGGCGACTGGCCCCTGTTGATCGACTCCGCCGTGGCCGACGAGGAGTGGGTCCTGATCGGCAGCGGTACCCGCCGGGGCAAGCTGATCATGCCCGGCAAGGCGCTGGCGGCGCTGCCGGGCGCGGTCGTCCTCGAAGGCCTCGGAGTCTGACCGAATCGTGTCTCGGGAGCCGGTGCTCTTTGTGCATCATCTGGTCCCCGCCCCCGCTCTGCGGGAGGCTGGGCCCGGTGTGCCCCGAACCCGGTCCGGGCTGGGCCGGGCGGGTCACTGCTTCATCCGTTCGGGGGGTGCGCGTGAACGCGACCGCAACTGCGGGGCCCGTGCGCGCGTTGTGGTGCGCAGCGCCCCCCGTGTGTCGCAAGTGGCTGTCTTTGAAGATTTGTCCTATTTATAGGGAAAGACGGGGATTTCTTCCCTGTTCGTTTCGGGGTTCGCAGCGATCGTGGACGTCCTCAACATGAAGGGCTTTAAATGAAAACTACTCTCGTCTCGGCGGCCGTCCGGCCGGGGATCCTTCCCCGCAGCCAGGCCGTGCCCCGGGTGCCGCTCGCTCAGCGAGCCGCTGTCCAGGGCGGCGGGGCCCTGCCCGCATCGATCAGTCGACTCCTGTCGACCGACGCCGGGGCGAGTCCGTTGGTGATCGCAGCCTTTCAGTCGTCCGTCTGAGCAGCCGAACAGATACTCGTCATGGACCGGCCACCCCCTTCTTTGAGCCAATTCGTGCTGAAGATGCACAGCCGCTGTGATCTCGCCTGCGATCACTGCTACGTGTACGAGCACGCGGACACGAGCTGGCGTGGCCGGCCCCGGGCAGTCACCGGTCAGACCCTGGCCAGGGCGGCGGACCGCATCGCCGAACACGCCCTGGCACACGGTCTTCCCATGGTCCACGTGGTCCTGCACGGCGGGGAGCCGCTGCTCGCGGGCCCCGAGAGGATCCGGTGCGCGGCCGAGGAACTCACCCGCGCACTCGACGGGATCAGCGCACTCGATCTACGCATCCACACCAACGGCGTTCTGCTCAACGAGGAGTTCTGCGAGCTCTTCGCCGAACTGGGCATCAAGGTCGGGGTGTCGCTAGACGGCGACAGAGCCTCCAACGACCGTCATCGCCGCTACGCGGACGGACGCACCAGTCACCCCCAGGTCCTGCGCGCGGTCGCGCTGCTCAACCGTCCGGGCTACCGGAGACTCTTCGCCGGACTGCTCTGCACCATCGATGTCGAGAACGATCCGGTCGCCGTGTACGACGCCCTCGTGGCCCTCGACCCGCCGCGCATCGACTTCCTGCTCCCGCACGCGACCTGGGACGTGCCCCCGCCCCGTCCGCACGGTTCCGCGACGCCCTACGCCGACTGGCTCGACGTGATCCACCGGCGGTGGACCGCGGCCGGGCGGCCGGTGCCGGTGCGGATCTTCGACTCCGTACTGCGGACGCTGCGCGGCGAGAGCAGCCTCACCGAGTCGCTGGGCCTGGCGCCGGCGGACCTCGTGGTCATCGAGACGGACGGTACGTTCGAACAGGCCGACAGCCTCAAGACGGCCTACGACTCGGCACCCGCCACGGGGATGAACCTCGTCGATCACAGCCTCGACGACGTGCTCGCCCATCCGGGCATGCTCGCCCGCCAGCAAGGGCTGGAGCAGCTCAGTGACGAGTGCCGGGCCTGCCCGGTGGTCAGCTCGTGCGGAGGCGGTCTCTACGCACATCGCTACCGGACCGGAAGCGGCTTCCTCAACCCCTCGGTCTTCTGTCCCGATCTGATGAAACTGATCACGAACATCCGCGACCGGGAGGCGGCGGTGCCCATGGCGAATGCCCCGGAACCGCTCGACGCGGCCGGACTCGACGAGTTGGCCTCGGGCTTCGGCGGCGCCGCGACCGTGGGCCGGCTCGCGGCGGCCCAGGCGGAGATCAACCACGAACTGCTGGCCGCCGTCGGCGAGCGCGCCCCGCGCGGCGACCGCACGGCGATGCAGGCCTGGGAACTGCTCATCGACCTCGACACCGGAGCTCCCGAGGCGCTGGACGCGGTGCTGGCGCACCCGTACACCCGCCCCTGGGCCTTGCGTGTGCTCGAAGGCGGGCCGCCGTGGTCCGCCGCCGCGGGTCTGGCCGAGATCGCGGCCGCCGCCGCGCTGCGGGCCGGCCGCGGTGACACCGTCGCCGTCCCCGTGAGGGAAGGGCTGCTCCGCCTTCCCGGCCTGGGCGCGGTGACCCTGCCCGTCGATGCGGCGCTCGCCGAAGTGTCCGCGGACGCCGAAGGGTTCTCGGTACGCGCGGCGGGCCGGCATGTGCGGATCGACCGGGAGGACGGTGTGGACGGGCTCACTCCGCACTGGCAGCCGGTGCGGGTGGTCGAACCTGCGGGCTGGTCGGTTGCGCTGGAAGACACCGACCCCCTGCGCGACCGCCATCAGTGGCCCGTCGCCGGGCGGCTCTCGGTCGGCGAGGCCAAGCTGTGGGCGCAGGACCTGGCCCAGGCCTGGGCGCTGATCCAGGACGAACTTCCCGCGTACGCCCCGGGAGTGTCGGCCGGTCTCCGGGTCGTCACGCCGCTGCACGCGCCGGGCGGCAGCGATGTCAGTGCGGCCTCCCGGGACGCGTTCGGGGCGATCGGGGCGGCCCGGCCCGAAACTCCCGAACTGCTGGCCCTGTTGATCGTCCACGAGTTCCAGCACGTGAAGCTTGGCGCGGTCATGGACAGTTTCGATCTGCATCAGCCCGTCGACGGCGGCAGGCTGTTCTACGCACCCTGGCGACCCGATCCGCGCCCCCTCGACGGCCTGCTCCAGGGCACGTACGCCCACATCGCCGTCACGGACTTCTGGCGGGTGCGCCGGCGGTCCGCGCAGGGCGCGGCGGCCGACATGGCCGAGGCGCAGTTCGCCCGGTGGCGGGAGCAGACGACGCGGGCCGTGCGGGTGCTGGCCGGATCGGGGCTGCTGACCCCTCTCGGAGAGCGTTTCGTGGCCGGAATGGGCCATACGGCCGAGGCATGGGAGACGGAAGCGGTCTCCGCCGCGGCCCTGGACCGGGCGCGGAGTGCGGCCGAACGGCACCGCGCCGACTGGACGGCCCGCAATCCGGTGCACGCCGCGCAACTCGGCTCTTGATCCTTTTCGGGAATTGGTGGTTATGGCAGCAATTGATTGTCCCGTACCGAAAGCGGAGGGGTGGGCTCAATAAATAGGCGCGTTCCTGCCGTTCCGTCGAAGATTCGATACTTCCTAGACTGAGGACCCACACGGGGACCGGGGGAGACGTTGGATCTTGAAGCTGCCGGAGCACAGGGAGATGAGCCGAGACCGTACTTCTTCCTCAGCTATGCGCATACACCCAGGAATGATCCGAAGGACAAAGATCCGAATCTCTGGGTCGAGAGATTCTACCGAGACCTGTGCGCCCACGTTCTTCAGCTGACGTCCCTGCCCGCCGGGGTGCCGGCCGGGTTCCTGGATCAGCAGATGCAGCCCGGGGAGGGGTGGCAGGAGCGCCTCTCCGAATCCCTGGCGTACTGCAAGGTCTTCGTGCCGCTCTACTCGCCGCGCTATTTCCTGAGCGAGCAGTGCGGCCGGGAGTGGTACGCCTTCTCCAGCCGCGCGGTGCACTATCAGGCGGCCCGCAGCAACGGCGGCCAGATGTCCGGCATCGTGCCCGCGCTCTGGGTGCCCGTACCGCCCGGGCAGCTGCCGCAGCCGGCGGAGCGGCTGCAGTTCAACCATGCCGCCTTCGGTGAGGAGTATGCCGACGAGGGCTTCTACGGGCTGATCAAACTGCGCTATCTGCGGGACCAGTACGAAAGAGCCGTATATCTGCTGGCCAAGCGGATAGTGAAGGTCGCGGAGCAGAGCCGGATGCCCGAAGGGGACCCGCAGCAGGACTACGCGGCGGTGCCGAGCGCCTTCGGGCCGCCCGGCAGGGCGAGGCAGATGGAGATCTCCGTCCTCGCCTGCTCCCGCTCCGATCTGCCCCCGGGCCGCGCGCCGGACTGCTACGGACCGGCCCAGCGCGACTGGAATCCGTACCATCCCAAATCGTCGAGGCCGCTGGCCGATCACGCCGTCGATCTCGTGCGCAATCTCGACTACCAGGTGCGGGTGGGAGAGTTCGAGGCGGAGTCCGAGCGCCTGCTCGGCACCGAGAAGCCCCAGGGGCCGGGTCTGCTGCTGCTGGACCGGTGGTCCCTGGACACCCCGCACCGCCAGGAACTGCTGAGACGGCTGAGCGAGAACAGCCGGCCCTGGATCAGCGTCATGGTCCCGTGGAACAGGGACGACCCCGACTCCGGCCACCGCGAGGCAGACCTCCGTGCCGTGTTGGAAGGGGTGCTCGGATCCGGGCCCGCGGCCGAATTCGGTCACCGGTCGCACAGCGGAGGCGTACCGACCCTGGAGGCCTTCAGCCAGGAACTCCCGGGAGCGGTGAAGGCCGCGGAGCGCCACTATGCCGCCCACGCCGAGACATTCCCGCCCGAGGGTTCGAGCGGCGCGATGCCGCGACTGCTGATCGACGGCGTGGGCTACGGAACCAGCAATCCCGCTCCACCTGTCACCGGCACGGACCACGACACGGGCGATCCCGGCGACGGTGACGCCCCCCGAGGGGGAGGACCCAGCAGATGACCGAGAACCGTGGCGGTACCGTCGTCACCTTCTACTCCTACAAAGGCGGAACCGGCCGCACCATGGCGCTGGCCAATACCGCCTGGATTCTTGCCGCGAACGGCTATCGCGTACTCGCCGTCGACTGGGACCTCGAAGCCCCCGGTCTGCACCGCTTCTTCCACCCCTTTCTCGATCTTTCCGACCTGGCCGCCACGCCCGGGCTGATCAATCTGATCACCGAATACCAGGAAGAAGCCCGCCGGCCTGCGGCACGTGATCCGGAATGGCACCGCGAATACGCGCGTGTGAGGCCGCACGCCACGTCACTGAACTGGTCCTTCCCGCGAGGCGGAAGCCTCGATTTCCTGTCCGCCGGACGCCGTAACCGGGACTATTCCTCGACCGTGGGCCGGATGGACTGGGACGACTTCTACGAACGCTACGGCGGCGGTCACTTCTTCGACGCCATGCGGGCCGACATGCAGAAACACTATGACTTCACCTTGATCGACAGCCGGACCGGGCTGAGTGACATCGCGGATATCTGCACCGTGCAGATGCCCCAGGTACTGGTGGTCTGCTTCACCCTCAGCGACCAGAGCATCGAAGGCGCATCCGCCGTGGCCCGCGACATCGAGGAGCGGTTCCACGACCAGCACATCCGGATCCTTCCTGTTCCGATGCGCATCGACGACGGGGAGAAGGAGAAGGCGGACGCGGGACGCGCACTGGCCAGAGAGAGCTTCCCCGGCTTCCCCAGCGGCCTCTCCAGCGACGAACTGGCGGCCTACTGGGGCACGGTGGAGATCCCCTACCGGCCCTTCTACGCCTATGAGGAGATCCTCGCCACGTTCGGTGACGCCCCGAACATATCGAGCTCCATGCTCACGTCCTGCGAACGGCTGACCGCGGTGCTCACCGAGGGCCGGGTCACCACGCTGCCCGCGATGGACGAGGCGGAACGGCTGGCCTACGTGGCCGCCTACACGCGTCGCAGGCCCGTCCCGCCGTCCAACATCGTCCTCACCCACGTGGCGGAGGACCAGATGTGGGCGGACTGGCTGGAGTCGGTCCTCACCCGTGCCGGCTTCCACGTCATGCCCGTGGACGTGCGCAGCTCCCACAAGGCCTGGAACGACGCCGAATGGGCGGCTGCCGGTGCCTTCCGCGTCGTCCCCGTGGTCTCCCAGGCCTACCAGAACTCGCGGCGCGCCCGGAGCCTGTGGGAGTCCGCGCTGGGGCTGGATCCATCGGGCAGCCGGCGCCAGCTCGTCCCGGTGCGGATCAGCGATGTCCGGCTGACCATGCCGCTCAGCAGCAGGGGCATCGTCGATGTCGCCCGGCTGGACGAACGCGAGGCCACCGCCGCCGTACTGACGGCGCTGGACCGGCCCGAAGCCCTCGACGCGATGCCGGCCGCGCCGGGGGGCCCGCGATTCCCCGGCACGGTCCCCGGGGTGTGGAACGTACGGCCCCGGCACACCGAGTTCACCGGCCGCGGATCCGTACTGGTGCGGCTGCGCGACCAGTTGCGGGGCAGCAGCCTCTCCACGCAGCATCTCCCGCAGGTCCTCTACGGGCTCGGCGGGGTCGGGAAGACACAGGTGGCCCGGGAGTACGCGCACCGGTTCCGGGCCGACTACGACCTGGTGTGGTGGGTCGAGGCCGAGCAGCCCGACCGGGTGGTGTCGTCCCTGGCGGAACTCGCGGAGAAGATGGGCCTGCGCGCGGGCGAGGTGGTCGCCGAGGCGGCCAGGGCGGCGCTCCAGGCGCTGCGCGGCGGATCGCCGTACGCGCGCTGGCTGCTCATCTTCGACAACGTCGAGGACCTCGACAAGGCGCTGGAGCTCTTCCCCGACGAGACCGGACCGCTGATGACCGGTCTCTACGGTCACATTCTCGCCACCTGCCGCAACAAGCCGATCTCCAGCCGCGTGGAGCCGGTCGAGGTCGAGGTCTTCACCCGCTCGGAGAGCGTGGAGCACCTGTGCCGCAGGGTGCGCAAGCTGCCGGCCAGGGACGCGGAACGGGTGGCGGAGGCCGTCGGCGACCTGCCGCTGGCGGTGGAGGTCGCCGCCGCCTGGCTGGCCGAGACCGCAACCCCCGTCGAGGCCTACGTCGAACAGCTCAGGGAGCAGAGCACCAAGGTCCTCTCCCTCGGCCGTCCCGAGGACTACGCCCTCCAGATCGGCGCCACCTGGAACATCTCCATCGCCCGGCTGCGCAAGGAGTCCAAGGCCGCGGTCCGGCTGCTGGAACTGTGCTCGTTCTTCTCCGCCGAACCGATATCGATGACGCTCATCGGCAGCGACTCCATGTTCCGGTCGCTCCTGCCCTACGACGCGGACCTGCGCGAGAGGTACATGCTGGGACGGGTCATCCAGGCGCTCAACCGCTTCGCGCTGGCCAAGGTGGAACCCGCCGACAACAGCATCCAGGTCCACCGGCTCGTCCAGGCCGCCGTCCGTGCCGGGCTGTCGCCCGAGGAACGGGACACGGCCGTCCACGAGGTGCACCGCATCCTCGCCGAGGCCCGGCCTCCGCAGAGCGCGGACCAGGACAACCCGGTGAACGACCCCAGGAGCTGGCCGGCCTTCGAACTCATCTGGCCGCACCTGGGGCCGTCGGGTGTCGCCGACTGCGATGAGGCCGAGGCCCGTCAGCTGATGGTCGACCGCATCCGCTACCTCCTCAAGCGCGGCGAACTGGAGGGCGCCAGGGTGCTGGGCACCCAGCTCAACAAGACCTGGACCCAGGAACTGGGCGAGGACGATCTTCAGACACTGAACCTGCGCTTCGAACTGGCCAACGCCCTGCGCGCCCAGGGCAGGTACACGGACGCCCGCCGGATGGACGAGGACACCCTCGCCCGGCAGACCCGCCTGCTGCGCAGGGACCATCCCAGTCTGCTGATCACCACGGGCAGCCTGGCGGCGGACCTGCGCGCCCTGGGCCGGTTCGACGAGGCACTGGAACGGGACCAGAAGATCCACCACGTGATGCGCGAGACCTTCGGGGACAACCACCCGCGCACCCTCGTCGCCGCCCACAACCTCGCCATCGACTACCGGCTGACCGGCGACAGCGAAGCGGCGCGCAGGCTCGACGACCTCACTGTGGAGCGCCGCAGCACGCTGCTCGGCGAGGACCACCCGTACACCCTGACGACCAAGGGGCACCTGGGGCGCGACCTGCGGGAGACCGGGGAGTACGAGTCCTCGGTGCAGATCCTCCGTGAGGTCAAGGCATCCTTCGAACGGGTCCTCAACGCGGACGTGCCCGAAGCGCTGCGTACGGCCAAGAGCCTCGCCGTATCGCTGCGCAAGGCGGGCCATCCGCACGAGGCGAAGCTCCTGACGGAGGAGACGTACAACCGCTACCGGGAGCGGTACGGCACCAAGGTGCCCGACGCGCTCGCGTGCGGGCTGAACCTCGCGGCGGACTTCTCCGCGCTCGGCGACAAGCAGGCCGCTCTGGACCTGGCCCAGCAGGCCCTGGACGGCTACCGGGCCACGCTGGGCGATGACCATCCGTTCACCCTGGCGTGCCGCAACAACGTCGCCATCTACCTGCGGGGCATGGGTGCGGCCCAGTCGGCGGCGGAGGCCGGCGAAGAGGTCAGGGCCGCACTGGAGAGCAGCCTGGGAGCCCAGCACCCCTTCACACTCTGCGCCGCCATCAACCTGGCCAACGCCTACGGTGACCTGAACCGGCTGCAACTGGCGGAGCGCTGGGAGCGGGCCGCTCTCGAAGGCCTGCTGGACCGGTACGGTCCGGCCCACCCCGACGTGCTGGCCTGCCGCTCCAACCTGGCCGTCACCCTGCGTTCCATGGACCGGGAGAGGGAGGCGGAGCGGTTGCGGGCCGAGGTCGTGCCGCTGGCCGTCGAGCATCTGGGCATGGACCATCCGGTCGCGGTCGCGGCCCGCGCCTGGCGGCGCATCAACCGTGATCTGGAACCGCAGCCGGTCTGATCCCGCTCAGACGGCGGGGCGGCAGGCCGGTACGGGCCGGCCGCCCCGCGTGCGGTGGGCGCGGCCGGCGGTCATCTGGTGACCCAGCCGAGTACGCGGGTGAGGACGCGCAGCGCGCCGAAATGCGCGGCACCGCGCTCCACCACCGTCTCCGCGCCAGGTATGCGCTCGCCGAGCCAGCGGGTGTGCTGGGCCGGTGCGAACACGTCGTCCTCGCCGTGCCACAGGAGCACGGGCGAGGCGATGTCCTCGGGCCGGAAGCCCCAGGCGCTGCTGAAGGACATGACGTCGTCGACCCAGCCGTCGGCCGAACTGCGCAGTCCCTCCGCGAAGTTGCGTACCAGCATGGCGCGGATGCCGGTGTCGGACACGATCCCGCGGTCGGACGCCGACAGCCCGCGGTGCATGTCGACGACCGAGCCCATCGGGTCCGCCCGGATGGACGCCGATCTGCGTTCCAGGGCGGCGGTCAGTCTGCCCCGCCCCGCTGCGGCGTTGATGTACTCACGGACATTGGACTCGGTCATGCCCTCGAACCAGTCGAGCCCCTGCGCATCGCGCGGCGCCAGCCCGACCAGCGCAGCCGTGCGCGCGGCGCGGCCCCGGAGCAGCGCGGCGCACGCGAGTGCGTGCGGCGCCCCGCCCGACCGTCCCACCACCGCGAACTCGCCGATGCCGAGGGCGTCGGCGATGGCCGCGACGTCGGCGGCGACATGGGCGACGGAGCGGCCGGGCAGCCGGGTGGACGAACCGTAGCCGGGACGGTCGTACGCGATGAGGCGGATGCCCAGCCGGTACAGCACGGACCCGCGCGGGGCCGGACCGAGCCGGCTGCCCGGGGTGCCGTGGAGCAGGAACACCGGTCTGCCGTGCGGATTTCCGAAGCTTTCCACGGCCAGGTCCCGGCCGTCCTCCGTGCGGATCAGCTGCGCCATCCGGTGCCTTCCCCTCGGGGCCGATACGCGGTAAGTATGAGTGCCACGAGGGAAGTTGGATATAGATGCACCGGCCAGGAGGTTGCCGCGCAGGCGCGAAGCGCCGTCAGAAGTGCGCCCCCCTGTGCGCCGTCAGCCATCCCGTGGCGAACGAAACGGCTGCCGGGAGGCGGAACAGGCGGCCGGTGGCGGAGCCCACCGGGGCGGCGCGGACCGCCGCACCGCGGTCGGACCGTTCGAAGTCCGCGCCCAGCTCGTCGAAGTCGCTGTCGTCCAGCGCCACGTCCTCGTACTCCCACCACCGGCGCCGGCCGCCGTCCCGCACCACACAGCGGTAGGTGCGGCGGGGCGGTGACGGCACGCGGTACTCGGCGAGGTGGAACGCGGTGCAGGAGCCGAAACCGGTGCCGAGCAGCAGGATCTGGGCCCGCAGCCCATGCAGGCGGGCGAGGGGGGAGTGCTCGCCCAGGTGGCAGTCGGGCCGATGGTCCGCCACCACATGGCCGGCCTGCGGCCCCACGGCGGCGAAGGAGGTCTGCGGGTGCGCGCTGCGGGCGGCGCCGGGCAACCGGCGCACCGTCTCGGAGAGCCTGCCCATCGACGGGGCCGCCGTGCTGCCCGGATCGAACGCGGGCATCGCCGCCCGGACGGCCTCGCGCTCCCGCTCGTCGAGACCCCGGACCCGGGCGTGGTACTGGGGGGAGGTGTCGGAGTTCTCCGGGGTGAAGGACGGGACGACCAGTGTGCCGCCCGGCCCCAGCGCCTCCCGCAGCGCGGCGGCGACCGCGTCCGCACCGCCGTCCACCGCTCCCACGGCGCTCAGTGACGCGTGCACCATCAGGACGCCGCCGTGCTCGACACCGAGCGAGGCCAGCTGTCCGGCCAGGCCGGCCCGGCTGTGCGGAACAGTCGACACGCTCACGGCGCGGGCAGCAGTCACAGCCGGTCATTCTTCCAGCCCGGGACGGAGTGTGACACCCCGCACATACGACCGCCCGGCGCGCTCAGCCGCTCAGCGCGGGTATCTCGATGGCGGGGCAGCGGTCCATGACCATGTCGAGCCCGGCCGCCCTCGTGCGCCCGTACGCCTGCTCGTCGATCACGCCGAGCTGGAACCAGACCGCCGAGGCACCGACCGCCACCGCCTCGTCCGCCACCGCCCCGGCCAGCTCGCTGTTGACGAAGACGTCCACCACATCGACCGGGAACGGGATGTCCGCCAGCGAGGCGTAGCCGTCCTCGCCGTGCACCCGCTCCGCCTTGGGGTGGACGGGCACCACCCGCTTGCCGAAGCGCTGGAGCACCTCGGCCACCCTGTAGGCCGCGCGCGAACGGTTGCCGGACAGCCCCACCACCGCCCAGGTGTCGCCCGTGTCCTTGAGAATCCTGCGGATCGTCTCCGTGTCTGCGTACATGATCCGCACAACGGGCGGCCGCCCCGGACCATTCCCGCGGCTGCGCATAGGCTGGCCGGATGCAGGAGCAGTACCGGACAGTCGCCCGCGCGGGTGAGCACGAGACCGAGGTCAACCGATCGCGCTTCATCTGCGCGCTCGCCCCCGCCGCCACCGAGCAGGACGCCCAGGAATTCGTCGCACGCGTCCGCAGGGAGCATCCGACCGCCACGCACAACTGCTTCGCGTACGTGATCGGAGCCGACGCCTCCGTACAGAAGGCCGGCGACGACGGCGAGCCGGGAGGCACCGCCGGCGTCCCCATGCTCCAGATGCTCACCCGTCGTGAGATGCGCTACGTCGTCGCCGTCGTCACGCGCTACTACGGCGGCGTGAAACTCGGCGCCGGCGGACTGATCCGGGCCTACGGGGGCGCGGTCGGCGAGGCCCTCGACGCGCTGGGCACGCTCACCCGGCAGCGGTTCCGGATCGCGACGGTCACCGTCGGACATCAGCGGGCCGGCCGGCTGGAGAACGAACTGCGGGCCACCGGACGCACCGTGCGCGAGGTCCGTTACGCGGAGGCCGTGAGCATCGAGATCGGGCTGCCGGACGCCGAGGTCGAGGACTTCCGGCGCTGGCTGGCCGACGCCACGTCGGGCGAGGCGGAACTGGAACTGGGCGACGAGGCGTACGGGGACGCCTGAGCGGACCGGCGGCCTCGGAGAGCGCCCGGGGCCGTCTTCGCGGCTGCGGCCCCGGGGAAGCCCCCGGTGGTGGGAGACTGTGGTGCGTGAGGGAACAGGGGCAGGGTCACGCAGACGGGGCGGACACCGGTACCTGGGCCCCGGGCAAGGCCGATGCACGGCAGGGCGGGGCTCGGGGGACGAGGAAGCGAAACATGCAGGTCGGAGCCGGCTCTTGAGGATTTTGCACACATCGGACTGGCACCTGGGCCGCTCCTTCCACCGGGTCTCCCTGCGCGAGGCCCAGGCCGCCTACCTCGACCACCTGGTGACCACCGTGCGCGAGCACGAGGTTGACGTCGTGCTCGTGGCGGGTGATGTGTACGACAGGGCGGTTCCGCCGCTCTTCGCCGTGGAGCTCTTCGACGAGGCACTGCACCGGCTCGCCGCCGCCGGTGTGCCCACCGTGATGATCTCCGGCAACCACGACTCGGCCCGGCGGCTGGGTGTCGGCGCCGGGCTCATCGGGCAGGCCGGCATCCACCTGCGGACCGACCCGGCCCACTGCGCCACCCCGGTCCTCGTCCCGGACGCGCACGGCGACGTGGCGTTCTACGGCCTCCCGTACCTCGAACCCGCCCTGGTCAAGGATGTGTTCAAGACGGAACGGGCCGGGCACGAGGCCGTGCTGACCGCCGCCATGGAGCGCGTGCGCGCCGATCTCGCCGAGCGGCCGGACACCACCCGGTCCGTGGTCCTCGCCCACGCCTTCGTCGCGGGCGGCGAGCCCAGCGACAGCGAACGCGACATCACCGTCGGCGGAGTCGCGGCCGTCCCGGCCGGGGTCTTCGACGGCGTCGACTACGTGGCACTGGGCCACCTCCACGGCTGCCAGACCGTTGCCGAGCGCGTCCGGTACTCCGGCTCCCCGCTCGCGTACTCCTTCTCCGAGGTCCACCACCGCAAGACGATGTGGCTGATCGACCTCGACGCCGCCGGGGCGATCGCCGCGGAGCGGATCGACTGCCCCGTGCCCCGCCCACTCGCACGGCTCCGCGGCCGGCTCGACGACCTCCTCGACGACCCCGCACTCGACCGGCACGAGCACTCCTGGGTCGAGGCCACCCTCACCGACCCGGTCCGCCCGGCCGACCCGATGGCCCGGCTCGCCGAGCGCTTCCCGCACACACTCAGCCTCGTCCTCGAACCGGACCGGGCACCCGACGACCCGCACACCTCCTACGCCCAGCGGCTGCGGGGACGCGACGACCAGAGCATCGCGGAGGACTTCGTGGCCCACGTCCGGGGCGGGTACGGCACCGACGAACAGGAGCGCACGGTCCTGCGCAGCGCCTTCGACCACGTCCGGGTCGACGCCTCCGCACGCGAGGTGGACCGATGAGACTCCACCGGCTCGACATCACCGCCTTCGGCCCCTTCGGCGCCACCCAGGAGATCGACTTCGACGCGCTCTCCGCGGCCGGGCTCTTCCTGCTGCACGGACCGACCGGCGCCGGCAAGACCTCCGTCCTCGACGCCGTCTGTTACGCCCTGTACGGGGCTGTGCCAGGAGCCCGGCAGAGCCCCGGAACCTCGCTGCGCAGCGACCACGCACCCGCGGACCTGCCCACCGAGGTCCGGCTCGAACTCACCGTCGGCGGGCGCCGCCTGGAGATCACCCGCCGCCCCGCCCAGCCCCGTCCCAAGAAGCGGGGCGGCGGCCACACCACGGAGAAGGCGCAGAGCCTGCTGCGCGCGTACGACCCCGGGCAGGGCTGGCAGGCGCAGAGCCGCTCGCACCAGGAGATCGGTGAGGAGATCACCCAGCTCGTCGGGATGAGCCGGGAGCAGTTCTGCCAGGTGGTGCTGCTGCCGCAGGGCGACTTCGCCCGCTTCCTGCGGGCCGACGCGGAGGCGCGGGGCAAGCTGCTCGGCCGCCTCTTCGACACCCGTCGTTTCGCCGCCGTCGAGGAGCGCCTCGCCGACCTCCGCCGCACGGCCGAGAGCCGGGTCAGGGCCGGCGACGACCAGATCCTCGCGCTCGCCGAGCGGATCGCCCAGGCCGCGGGCCCGGCCGGGGCGGAATTCCCGATGCCGCAGCTCCAGCCGGGCGAGCCCGGGCTCGCGGACGCCGTCATGGAGTGGGCCGCGGCAGCCCGCAGCAGCGCCCGGGAACGGCTCGACATCGCGGCCGAGGCGCTGTCCGCGTCCGAGACCCGTCACGCCGCCGCCAGGTCCGCGCTGGACAGCGAACGGGAACGGGCCGCACTCCAGCAGCGCTACGCCGAGACCCGGCGCCGAGCCGCCGCGTCCGAGGCGGGCCGGACGGGGCACGACGAGGACCAGGAACAGCTGCGGCGCGCCCGCAGGGCGGACCGTGTCGCCCCGGCACTGGAGCTCCGCGACGAAGCCGAGCGGGCGTACCGGCGGGCGAGAGCGGCCCGCGACCACTCCCGGAGCCGGCTGCCGGGCACCCTGGCCGACGCCGGTGCCGAACAACTGGCGGCTCTGGAACACGGACTGCGCGAGGAGCTCGGAGGCCTCGACGCCGGGCGCCGTGCCGAGCGGCGGAGCGCGGAGATCGACAGCGAACGCACCGCGCTGGAGCGCCAGGCCCGGGCGGACGACGAACTGATCCGTGAGGCCGAGGGCTGGCTGGCGGGCTGGGAGGACACCCGCACCGGTCTGCTGGCCCGTATCGAGGAGGCACAGGACGCCGCTACCCGGGCCGAGTCGCTGGCCGGCCGGCGGGACCCGGCCCGGCGGCGGCTGGAGGCGGCCCGTCGGCGGGACACCCTGGCGGCCGAGGCGGTGGGCGCCGGGAACCGGCTGGGCGAGGCCCGCGAGCACGCCCTGGCCACCCGTGAACACTGGCTCGATGTGCGCGAGCGGCGGCTGCGGGACATCGCGGCCGAGCTCGCGCGGGAACTGGTCGAGGGCGAGGCCTGCGCGGTCTGCGGCTCAGCCGACCACCCGCGCCCGGCCCGTGCCGGGGACGGACACGTCGGCCAGGCGGCGGAGGACGCGGCGGAGGCCGCCCACCACCGCGCCGAGCAGGCGCGCACGGAGGCGGAGCACGCGCTCGGAGCCGTACGCGAGCGGTATGCGGCAGCCCGGGCGGAGGCCGTGGAGGGCGCGGAGGCGCCCGGCTCCGAGGGCGCGGCGGGCGACCCGACGGCCGAGGCGCTCGCCGCCCTCGTCGACTCGCTGACCCGTGAACACGCGCAGGCGTACCGGACCGCGGCCGGGATGCACACCGCGCGCGAGGCCCTGGCAGCGGCCGAACGGGAGCAGGCGCAGCGCGCCGAGGACCGGCGGCAGGCCGAGCGGCGGGTGTCGGCCCGCACGTCGCGCCGCGAGGGCCTCGACCGTGAACAGGCCTCCCTGGCAGAGGTGCTGGTACAGGCGCGCGGTGAGTCGGGCAGCGTCACGGAACATGCCGGCCTGCTGCAGAGCCGGGTCACCCTGCTGGCCGGGGCGGCCACGACGGTGCGGGAGGAGGAGAGCGCGGCAGCACGGCTGAAGGAGGCCGACGACCGGCTTGCCGACGCCGCGTTCCGGGCCGGCTTCGACACGCCACAGGCCGCGGCGGACACCGTGCTCGCCGACTCCGCGCAGCGCGCGCTCCAGCACCGCGTCGACGCCTGGCAGGCCGAGGCGGCCGCGGTGGCCGACCGGCTCGCCGAGACCGGCGCCCGCGCCGCCGCGGACCGTACCCCGGCCGATCCGGACGCCGCGCGGCAGGTGAGCGACACGGCGGAGCGCCTGCTGCGGGACGCGTCGGCGGCCCTCGCGTCGGCACGGGAACGCTGCGCCGAACTCGGCGGGCTCTCCCGCCGCGCGGCCGAGGAGGTCCGTGGACTGGGACCCGTGCGCGAGGAGCACGAGCGGGTCGCGCGGCTCGCCGGGCTCACCGCCGGCACCTCGGCGGACAACGAACGCAAGATGCGGCTGGAGTCGTACGTGCTCGCGGCCCGGCTCGAACAGGTGGCGGCGGCCGCCACCGCCCGGCTCCGGCGGATGTCCTCCGGCCGCTACGAGCTGGTCCACTCCGACGCCCGGACGGGAGGCCGCCGGGCCGGCCTCGGCCTGCATGTCATCGACGCCTGGACGGGACGCGAACGCGACACGGCCACGCTCTCGGGCGGCGAGACGTTCTTCGCCTCGCTCGCCCTGGCGCTGGGCCTCGCCGACGTGGTCACCGACGAGGCGGGCGGCGTTCGGCTGGACACCCTGTTCATCGACGAGGGGTTCGGCAGCCTCGACGAGCAGACCCTCGACGAGGTGCTCGACGTGCTGGACTCGCTGCGCGAGCGGGATCGCAGCGTCGGCATCGTCAGCCACGTCGGCGACCTGCGCCGCCGTATCCCCGCCCAGCTGGAAGTGGTGAAGGAGCGGGACGGGTCGGCCGTACGGCACCGGGTGGCCGACGGGATCAGCGACTGACCGCCCGCCTCGGCAGCGGCGAGGAGTAGACCACGCTGGTGGTGACGGATCCGAGGGCCCCGATCTTCCCCGAGACCGCCTCCAGATGCCGCATGGAACGGGCGGTCACCTTCAGCACGAAGCAGTCGTCGCCGGTGACGTGATGGGCCTCCACGATCTCCGGTGTGGTGTCGAGGAGGTCGTGGAACGGCTTGTAGTTGCCGTTCGGATAGCGCAGCCGTACGAAGGCGAGAACCGGCAGGCCGAGGCGTTCCGGATCGACCACCGCCGCGTAGCCGCTGATGATTCCGGCCTCCTCCAGCCGGCGCACGCGCTCGGTCACGGCGCTCGACGACATGGAGACGGCGCGCGCGAGCTCCGCGAACGTCGCGCGTCCTTCGCGCTGCAGGACGTCGAGAATGCGCCAGTCGGTGTCATCCGGGGAATAGTCGGTCATGGGAAGAGGAAACAGGGGAATCCCTGGCAGATCAAGGGGTGTGCCGGGGATCTCGTCTTCCGTCGCCGGACCGGCGCTCATAGGTTTTCACCATGACCACACAGACCGCCGCCACCCACGCTCCGAACGCCGTACTGCGCGTGCCGCCCGCCGCTCCGGCCGTGGCCGCCGCCTACTTCGGCGCCTCGCTCGCCTTCCACGCAGACGTCTCGGACGTCGCCGCCGCACTGGCGTCCGGCGCCGACCCCGGCTTCGTACTCCTCGACTCCCGCTCCACCGAAGCCTGGGACCAGGGGCACGTCCCCGGGGCCGTCCACCTGCCGACGGCGCTCATCGCCGGACAGGCACGGCAACTGCTCGACCCCGCCGTGCCCCTCGTGACCTACTGCTGGGGTCCCGGCTGCAACGGCGCCACCCGTGCCGCACTGGCCCTCGCCGAGCTCGGCTACCAGGTCAAGGAGATGCTCGGCGGATTCGAGTACTGGGTGCGCGAGGGCTTCGCGTTCGAGACCTGGCAGGGGAGCGAGCGGCGCACCGCCGACCCGCTCACCGCGCCGGACGCAGCCGCCGACTGCGGGTGCTGACACCGGCCGGCCCCGGGCACCACGCCCGGGGCCGGCCGGCCTCACGGTCAGAGCCTGGACAGCTCGTCGACCAGGTCGTCCAGACCCAGCGGCCCCTGTGACAGGGCGGCCATGTGCCAGGACTTCAGGTCGAAGGCGTCCCCGTGCGCCGCGCGGGCGTTCTCGCGGCCGAGCAGCCAGGCGCGCTCGCCCAGCTTGTAGCCGATGGCCTGACCGGGCATCGAGAGATAGCGGGTCAGCTCGCTCTCCACGAAGTCGGCGGGCCGGCCGCTGTGGTTGCCGAAGAACTCCTGGGCCAGCTCCGGCGTCCACCGCTCACCGGGATGGAACGGCGAGTCGGCCGGGATGTCCAGCTCCGCGTGCATGCCGATGTCCACGATCACCCGGCAGGCCCGCATCATCTGGGCGTCCAGGTAACCCAGCCTGCGCTCGGCGTCGGGCAGGAAACCCAGCTCGTCCATCAGCCGCTCCGCGTACAGCGCCCAGCCCTCGGCGTTGGCGCTGACCATGCCGATGGAGGCCTGGTAGCGCGAGAGGCTCTCGGCGACATGGGCCCACTGGGCGAGCTGGAGGTGGTGACCGGGCACGCCCTCGTGGTACCAGGTGGAGACGAGGTCGTACACCGGGAAACGGGTCTCGCCCATCGTCGGCAGCCAGGTGCGGCCGGGGCGCGAGAAGTCCTCGGACGGACCCGTGTAGTACGGCGCGGCGGCGCCTCCGGGCGGAGCGATCCGGGACTCCACCTTGCGGACCCGCTCGGCGAGTTCGAAGTGTGTGCCGTCCAGGGCCTCGATCGCCTCGTCCATCAGGCCCTGAAGCCACGCCTGGACCTCGTCGACGCCCTCGATGTGCTTGCCGTGGACGTCGAGGTGGGCCAGCGCCTCCCAGGGGCCCGCGCCCGGCAGCACCTTCTCGGCCTCGGTCCGCATCTCGGCGAGCAGCCGGTGGTACTCCGACCAGCCGTACGCGTACGCCTCGTCGAGATCCAGGTCGGTGCCGTTGAAGTAGCGCGACCAGCGGGCGTACCGCTCGCGGCCCACCGTGTCCGGCTCGCCCTCGACCGCGGGGGCGTACACCTCCCGCATCCAGTCCCGCAGCTCCTCCAGCGACCGGGTGGCCCGCGCCGCGGCGGCGTCCAGCCCGGTGCGCAGCGCCTGCGGGCCGGCGGCGGCGAAGTCCTGGAAGAACCCCGTCGTCCCGTCCCCGACCCACTCGTCGAGCTGGCCGATGAAGGTGGTGGTGGCGCGCGGACCGCCGTACAGCTTCCGCTCCAGACCGAGCGCGAGGGACTCGCGGTAGCCGGACAGGGCGTCCGGAACCGCATTGAGCCGCTCGATGACCGCCGCCCAGTCCTGGTCCGTCTCGGTGGGCGTCACCGTGAACACCTCACGGATCGCGTGGGCCGGGGAATGCAGGTTGGAAACGGCTCGCAACGCCTCGTCGGCCGCGTGCACGGCGAGTTCGGCCGTCAGGCGCTCACGCAGGAGACGGCCGCAACGACGCTCGGCGTCATCGGCCGCGCCGGGCAGCTGCTCCGCGCGGTCGAGCCGTGCGAGCGTGGTGCGGGCCAGCGCGGCCAGGGCTTCCTGGCCGGCGGGGGAGAAGTCGGGAAGGCGGCGCGAGCTCTCCGCGACACCCAGGTAGGTGCCGGAGATCGGGTCGAGTTCGATGAACGCGTCGACATAGGTGTCGGCGACCTGGCGGGGCAGCGCGCTGCTGGGAGTGTCTGACATGTGGACATCCTCGTACGGGGAGGGCCTCCGCGTCACTACCGATCGGCGGTACGGGCCTGACCCCGGCCGTCCTCGGCCGCCTTGGCCGAGGGCGGCAGCAGCGGACCGCATTCCCACTGCTGGAATATCAACCGGGTCTCCACACGGGCCACTTCACGCCGAGAGGTGAACTCGTCCAGGACCAGGCGCTGGAGATCGGCGGTGTCCGTCACCGCCACGTGGACCAGATAGTCGTCGGGGCCGGTCAGATGGAAGAGCGCACGCGACTCGGGCAGTGTCCTGATCCGGTCGACGAACGGACCGATGAGCTCCCGGCGATGCGGCCGGACCTGTACGGAAAGGAGCGCCTCCAGACCGCGGCCCAGCCTGGCCGGGTCCAGCCGCAGCTGATGGCCGAGGATGACGCCCGTGCGGCGCAGCCTGGTCACCCGGTCCAGGCAGGTCGACGGGGCGACCCCGACCTCGGCGGCGAGCTCGCGGTACGTGGTCCGGGCATCGTTCTGCAGGAGTCGCAGAATCTGCAGATCCACCGTGTCGAGAGCGACGGAATCGGTCATTCGCCGAACGTAGCACGATGGTTCTCCGGTTCGTCCCGGGCCTTGTTCAGAGTGAGGTCATGGACAACGAATCCTCGATGGCGCCCCCGACGACACTCCCGTTCCGGGCGCAGGCCACCGAAGCCGTGCACGCGGGACGCGACGACCTCGCGGCCCTCGGTCTGCACGCCCCGCCGATCGACCTGTCCACCACCTACCCCTCGTACGACTCCAGGGGTGAGGCGGAACGGATCGACTCCTTCGCCGCGACCGGTGCCCGGCTCGACGGGCCGCCGGTCTACGCCCGGCTCGACAACCCGACCACCGCACGGTTCGAAACAGCCCTGGCCCGGCTCGAAGGGACCGCGAGCGCCGTGGCGTTCGCCAGCGGGATGGCCGCGCTCACCGCCGTTCTGCTGGCCCGCGCGAGTATCGGACTGCGGCATGTGGTGGCCGTCCGCCCGCTCTACGGCTGCAGTGACCATCTCCTGGGCGCCGGGCTCCTCGGCACCGAGGTGACCTGGACGGATCCTGCGGGCATCGCCGAGGCGATCCGCCCCGACACCGGGCTGGTGATCGTGGAGACACCTGCCAACCCGACCCTCGCCGAGGTCGACATCCGGGCGGTCGCGCACTCCTGCGGATCGGTCCCGCTGCTGGTCGACAACACCTTCGCCACGCCGGTCCTCCAGCGGCCCGTCGAGCACGGGGCGCGGATCGTGCTGCACAGCGCAACGAAGTACCTGGGGGGCCACGGGGACGTGATGGGCGGAGTCGTGGCCTGCGACGAGGAGTTCGCGGCCCGGCTGCGGCAGGTCCGCTTCGCCACCGGCGGGGTACTCCACCCGATGGCCGGCTATCTGCTGCTGCGCGGTCTCGCCACGCTCCCGGTGCGGGTCCGGGCCGCCTCGGCGAACGCCGCGGAACTCGCCCGCCGGCTCGCCGCCGACCCGCGGATCGCCCGCGTCCACTACCCGGAACTGGGCGGTGCGATGGTCTCCTTCGAGGTGCACGGGGACCCGCACGGGGTGATCGCCGCCGTACGGCTGATCACGCCCGCGGTCAGTCTCGGCAGCGTGGACACCCTGATCCAGCATCCGGCCTCCATCAGCCACCGCATCGTGGATGAGGGAGACCGGCAGTCCTCCGGCGTCGGCGACCGGCTGCTTCGCATGTCGGTCGGGCTGGAGGACGTCGAGGACCTGTGGGCCGACCTGTGTCAGGCGTTGAGCGGCGAGGAGTCCGTGCGGCGGACGGTCAGTGCTTCGCCCGCTCGTACGGCGGCAGGGAGCGCGCCGCGGCCGAGCCCAGCCGGGCGGTGATCACGAGCGTGCCCTCCTCGATCTGGTAGTCGAGCGGCAGCGAGAGCGCGCGCATGGCGGCGACCATCCCGGTGTTCGACGCCTGGGTGACGGCGTAGACGCTCTCGCAGCCGGCCTCGACGGCGAGCGCCACCAGACGGCCGAGCAGTTCGGAGCCGATGCCGCGGCGCTGCCAGTCGTCCTCGACGAGCAGCGCGACCTCCGTCTCGTCGCCGTCCCAGAGGAGATGGCCGAGAGCCACCGTCCGGCCGGAGGCCGTCTGCACGGCGAGGGTACGTCCGAAGCGCGGGCTCAGCAGGTGCTCGAGATAGCGGTCGGCGTCACGGACCGGTCCGTGGTAGCGCAGCCGCAGGGTCTGTTCCGAGCAGCGGTCGTGCATGGCCCGGGCCGCTTCGAGATCGCCCCGGTCCGCCCGGCGCACCGTGATCGCGTTGCCCTCGGGCAGGGTCAGTACGTGCTCGCTGCGCGGGATGCGGGGGCCGAGCCGCGCATCGAGCTCGACCAGGGCGCGCGCCCTGGCGAACTCCGTGGGGGTGAACGGCAGATAGGGGCGCTCGACGGTGATGACGCCGCCCGAAGGATCGCGCAGCCGCATCACCGTCTCCTCCAGCACTCCTTCCACGGGTGCGCTCTCCCCGGTGGCGCGTCCGGTGACGGATACGGCCGGAAGCGAGTGGATGGTGCAGCGGCCGAGCAGCTGGCGCAGGGCGAGCGGGAGTTCGGCCGCGTCCAGGGCGGTGCGGGTGGCGAGGCCGAGCACCCGGGTCGGGGCGTCCACCAGTTCGTGGGCGTCGGCGCGCTCGATCCAGGTGGAGCTGCCGCCGGCGTCCGAGACGGCGCGGGTCAGCTGGGCGGCGGGCAGCGAGGCGGGGGCGCGCAGCAGGAACTCGTCGACGGTGCCTTCGGCGAGCGGGTGGGTCTGCAGGGTCAGGATGTCGATCCGGTGACGGGCCAGCACGATGCAGAGTGCGGCCAGGCTGCCGGGAGCGTCCCGGACCGTCGTCCGCATCCGCCACAGCACCGTCTCGGCGGCTGCGGAGCCCGGCGACGCGTCGGCCGCTGCGGCCGGGGCGTCCGAAGCCGAGAGGTCCTCGGCATCCGGAGGTGGGGCGTGACTGTGCCGGCGTGCCCACCAGGTGTGGAACGTGGCGGTGGCGGTCAGCGCCACCGCCGAGGCGATGAGCAGGTAGGGGCCGTCGGGCTGGTGCCCGATCAGGTTGGCGATCGCGTCGGCGACGGCGACGGCGGTGAACAGGGCGGCAAGCTCGATGAGGTCCCGCCGCCAGTGGTGGGGGCGGCGGGCACTCTTCGCGGAGGTCACATCAGTCATGACTTCACTGTGACCGAGCGGTGTTGCCTGATCACGAACGCCTTGTGACCGATGGGTTAAGTGTGGATCTAGTCGCCTATCATCTGTTTTTGGCCGGTTGGCAAGTCGATTTTGAGCAAGAATCGGGCCCCGGTGACAGGTCCGGGCCGGGAACGGACGCCCGGTACCCCGCTCCGGCGCCGCCGTCAGCCCGGGCCGCCCGGCTCACTGCCCCACGTGCCCCGGCTGGAGCACCTTGCTGAACAGGACGGATCCGCCCTGTTCCCGAAGGCGTACGGTCAGCTCCCCGCTGTCACCGTCGATGTCGACCTCGCCGAAGAGCGCAGGTGTCTCCATCGGTGAGACGTTCGCCCGGTCAGGAGCCTGGACGAACACCTGGTCGGGTCCGAACGTGCCGTCGAGCGCGTTCGACGGGAACTGACCGGCCGCCAGCGGTCCCGTGACGAACTCCCAGAAGGGCGCGAAGTCCTTGAACGCCGCCCGCTCGGGCGCGTAGTGCTGTGCCGAGGTGTAGTGAACGTCCGCCGTCAGCCACACCGTCCCGGTGATTCCGCGGTGCTTGATGAACCGCAGAAGTTCGGCGATCTGCAACTCGCGGCCGAGCGGGGCCCCCGGGTCGCCCTGCGCCACGGCCTCGAAGTTCGTCGCACCGTCGGCGACCACCAGCCCCAGCGGCATGTCCGCGGCGATCACCTTCCACACCGCCCGGGACTTCGACAGTTCCCGCTCGAGCCAGGCCAGCTGCTCGGCGCCGAGGATTCCGGTGGTGTCGTCGGGCTGCCGGCCGGGGGAGTTGGCGTTGCGGAACGTCCGCATGTCCAGGACGAACAGATCGAGCAGCGGACCGTGCCGCACCACCCGGTGGACCCTGCCCCCGCCCGCGGGGCCGTGCAGGGTCGACACCGGGAAGTACTCGCCGAAGGCCCGCATCGAGCGAGCCGCCAGCACGTCCACGTTCTTCTCGGTGTACCGGGCGTCGTCGAGGATTTGCCCGGGATACCAGTTGTTGCGCACCTCGTGGTCGTCCCACTGGATCACCGACGGCACCTGCGCGTTGAACCTGCGGAGATGCTCGTCCAGCAGGTTGTAGCGGAAGTTTCCCCGGTACTCGGCGAGAGTCTCGGCGACCTTCGCCTTCTCCTCGGTCGTGACGTTGCGCCAGACACGCCCGTCGGGCAGCGTCACACTCGGCTCGATGACCCCGTCCGCGTAGATGTTGTCCCCGCTGCAGAGGAAGAAGTCGGGGTCGAGGCGGCGCATCTCGTCGTAGACCCGGTAGCCCCCGATGTCCGGATTGATGCCCCACCCCTGGCCCGCGATGTCGCCGGACCACAGGAACCGCACCCCGTCGCGCCGGCGTGCGGGCGCGGTCCGGAACGTGCCGTACACCGGTTCGCCGGTACGGCGGGGGTCGTCCAGGGCGGCGAGCGTCACCCGGTAGTGCACCTGCTCGCCGGGCGGCAGCCCGTACAGAGGCGTCGTTCCGGTGAAGTCCGTGCCCGCACCCAGCAGCGGGCCGTGCCAGGTGCGGGCGCGCCGGAACGACTCGGTCGCCGACGTCTCCACCACCATTCGGGCCGGCCGGTCGGAACGCACCCACACCAGGGCGGAGGACGAGGTGACGTCGCCGACCTGCACACCCCAGGCCGCGTCCGGACGGCCGGACCGCGCGAAGGCAGGGGCGACCGCGCCTGCCACGGGGAGGGCGAGAGCGGCCGTGGCCACCAGCGAACCTCGCAGCACGGTACGGCGGTCGGGGGACGGGATTCGCGGACGGTACGGCATCGGGAGGCCTCCGGCGGGTCGGACATGCGGACTGCTGAGCGACCGGCCCACCCTCGCGCCCGACGGAGGCGGACACACCAACACCAGGTGAATACCGGCCCGTCCCCGTGTCCGACGGACGCGGATCCGCCAACACCGGGTGAAGACCGGCCCGCCTGCCCGGGAGCCCGGTCGGCGCCTGCCTCGGAGTCCGGCGGCCTGCCCCGTCCGGAGTCCCTTCAGCGTCCGCCTCGCCGGCATGCCGCGAGGAGTTCGACGCCGTGGGTGATATCCGCCGGCGGCAGGTGCGCGTAGCCGATCACCAGGCTCACCGCGGTCTCGGCGGACGGCACGTCGCGACAGTCGTCGAGGGGCCGCAGGGCGATCCCGGCCTCCGCCGCCCGGCTCACGAACTCGGCCTCGGGGCCGTACCGTCCGGGCAGACGGGCGATGACGTGCAGTCCTGCCGCGATACCGCTGACCTCGGCGCCCGGGAAGTGGGCGGTGAGCGCGGTCGTCAGTACGTCACGACGCTCCCGGTAGGCGCGCTGGCAGCGGCGCAACTGCCGGTCGTAGCCTCCCCGGACGATGAAGTCGGCGAGCACTGCCTGGTCGACGGCCGGATTGCCCATGTCCATGGTCCGCTTGCGGTCGACGAGCTCGTCCGTCATCGACGCCGGTGCCAGCAGCCAGCCGAGCCGCAGACCGGGCGCCAGGGACTTGCTCACCGAACCGGTGTACGCGACATGGTCGGGATCGAGGCCCTGGAGAGCGCCGACGGGCGCGCGGTCGTAGCGGAAGTCCCCGTCGTAGTCGTCCTCGACGATGACGCCGTCCGTCTCCCTTGCCCAGTCCAGCAGCCGGCTGCGACGAGCGGCGGAGTACGCGATTCCGGTAGGGAACTGGTGGGCCGGAGTGGTCACGACGGCCCGTACGCCGGAGCGCACGAGCGGTCCGATCGACAGCCCTTCGTCATCGAGCGGCAGCGGCGCCGTGGCCAGGCCCGCAGACGAGAAGAGGGCGGCGTGTTCGGGGCTCCCGGGATCCTCGACGCCGACGGTGGCCAGCCCGCGTCCGTGCAGGACGAAGCCGAGCAGCGTACTCGCCTGGGCGACGCCGGAGCAGACCAGCAGGCGCTCAGGGTCGGCCACCACCCCTCGGCGCCGTGTCAGCAGCGCGGCCAGGGCGTCCCGCAGTTCCGGCAGTCCGCGCGGATCCGGATAGCCCAGTGCGCTGTGCGGCAGCCGTCCGAGAACCGAGCGGTGGGCGGCGGCCCAGGCGCTGCGCGGGAAGAGGGAGAGGTCCGGTGTGCCCGGTCTGAAGTCGACGCGGGTGCCGGGGGCACGGGGAGCGAGATCGCGGGCGCCGCCCCTGGCCGCCCGCACCGACCCGCTCACCCAAGTCCCCGCCCCGTGCCCGCTGCGCAGGTAGCTCTCGGCGGTCAGCTGTTCGTAGGCCTCGGTGACCAGGCCGCGCGAGACGCCGAGATCCGCCGCGAGCGCGCGGCTCGACGGCAGCCGTGTTCCCGGTGCCAGGCGGCCGGAGCGGACCGCTTCACGCAGCGCGGACTGCAGCGCCCGCCCGCGCCCACGGGCCGGAGCCGAAGCGGCCGGGAGCAGCAGCTCCCAGGCAGCCGAGACGGATTCCCGGGCACCGCCGTCCGGAGCGGGCGTCGAAGTGGTCCCCGAAGACGTCATAAATGTGGACCTTAAACCGGACCGCCCAGCCGCCTAGCGTCGAAGCCATGAATGTGACCTATCTGCGTGGCGCGTCTCTCGCCGCCTTCGCCTCCGTCCTCGTAGGTGCCTCCTTCACCGCCAACAGCGTCCTCGGCGACTATCCGTACGCAGGCGGTCAGGCGCTGCGCTACGGCCTCGCCGCCCTGCTGCTCCTGCCCCTGCTGAACCGGGCCGGTGAGCCACGTCCGGCCGACGTGCTCCGTGGGCTCGCCGTCAGGCAGTGGGGCCGGCTGGCCCTGCTCGCCGCCGTGGGAATGATCGGCTTCAACCTCGCCGTCCTGGCGGCCGAACGGTCCGCGGAGCCGGCTGTTCCGGGCGTGTTCGTCGGATGCGCACCGATCCTCGTGGCCGTCCTCGTGCCACTGGCGGCCGGGCGCAGGCCGACCCGCGCCGTTCTCGGCGCCGCGGCGCTGGTCGCGATCGGCGCGTTCACCGTTCAGGGCTGGGGGCAGACCGACACGGCCGGCATCGTCTTCTCCGTCGGCGCGCTCGCCGGTGAGGTCGGCTTCGCTGTCATCGCCGTGCCGGTGCTGCGCCCCCTGGGGCCCAAGCTGCTGTCCGCCACGGTGTGCGCGATCGCCGCGGTGGAGTCCACGGTCCTGGGGCTGCTGGTCGACGGCACGGGATTCGTGCGTGTGCCGACGACCGGCGAGGCGGTCGCGCTGCTCTGGCAGGCCGCTGTGGTGACCGTGATCGGGTTCGTCTGCTGGTACCGCGGGATGCAGCGCATCGGAGCCGAGCGCGCCACGCTGTTCTCCGGGCTCATTCCCGTCGCCGCCGCGCTCACCGCCCCGCTCGTCGGCTCCGGCTCGTACGGCCTGGCGCAGGCGGCGGGCAGCTGCCTGGTCGGGGCCGGAGTGGCGATCGGCTCGGGTGCCCTGAGCCGGCGGGGCCGTGAGCCGGTTGCGGACTCAGCGGCTGGTGTCGAGGATCACCCGCGCCACCAGAGCCGGGTCGTCGTTCATCGGGACGTGACCGCAGCCGGGCAGTCGGACCAGCCGGGCACCGGGGAGGGTGTGCTTGGCCCGGATGCCCTGGCGCCGCAGGAGGAGCCGGTCATGGCCGCCCCAGGCGATGGTCACCGGTAGTCCCGGCACGTCGTCGGCGAACCGGACGTTCCTTCCGGCGCTCAGCGTCCGGTGGAAGCCGGTCGCCTGGCGCAGGGCGAGGGTCTCGGCCACGGCGGCATCCGGCGAGCGCCGCCCGGGCCGGGCGTAGATGGTGCTGGTCAGGACGGTGCGACCGGCGGCGGTGCGGGACAGCCGCTCGATGAGGGGCAGCGGCATCGACTCGGCCGCGAGCCGCATGGCACGAAGCGTTCCGAACGCGTACCGGCGTTCGGGATCCGTCCAGAAGCCGGCGGGCGAGAGCGCGGTCACCGAGCGCACGAGCTTCTCGCGGCCCAGCTCCAGCGCCAGCAGCCCGCCGAGCGAGTTGCCCGCCACGTGGGGACGGTCCACCCCGATCGCCTCGCAGAAGGTCCCGAGCAGCGGCGCGACGGTCGTCAGGTCGTACGCCACGTCGTCGGGCAACCCCGGCGAGGCACCGAAGCCGGGCAGGTCCACGGCGATGACATCGCGCTCCAGGGCCAGAACCGGGATCACCGGGTCCCAGGCCTGACGGTGGTGGCCGATTCCGTGGAGCAGCAGCAGCGGCTCACCGGAACCCGACCGCTCGTACGCCACGGACACGGTCCGCGGTCCTCGGGCTGACTCGACGGTGAAGGAGACCGTGGTGGCCATGGAGCTGCTCCCGGGTGAGACGGCACGTGGGGTCCGTGCCAAGCGGCTTAGACATTCCGTCAGCAACAATTACCGCCAGGTAGCTTGTAGTTCAAGAGGGCGGCGGGGCGAACTGGACGCGCGGCGGCAGGCGGGCCGGTGCTTCGCGCCCCAGGCAGAGGTGCGGGATGAAGCGGACCAATATGCAAATACCCGCTGCAATTCTGACGAAATCGCCGCACTGGTCGGCCAGTAGCCGATCGGCCGCCTTTCCCGGAGGCAGTTCCCGGCCGCCGGCCCCGGATCGTCGCCCAGTCAGCGGCGAAGCCCCCCGCGCACCCTCCCGGACGTGGGGCTTTGTGCTGTCCGCGCGCCGCCTTCCGCGAACGTCCTGTGAACGCTGCACGGCGTATCGCCGGTTCGCGGCCCCCCGGCCCGAGGATTGGTCTTGACCAAGGGGGTGCGCCGTCCTATGGTCTCAACGTTAAGACAGGAACCTTTAATAAATAACGTCGCGGAAAAGCCGCTGGGCGATTGCGGAGGACAGGGTGGGGACCACGCAGCTGGAAACGGTGCAGGAGCCGAAGTACTGGCACCTCAAGACCGTGCTCAGTGAGGCACTCGACTCGGACTTTGCGGTGGGGGAGATCCTTCCCAACGAGCGCGAGCTCGCCGCCCGGTTCGGCGTCGCCCGGGCCACGCTCCGGCAGGCCTTGGAGCAGCTCGAACTCGAAGGCAGACTGCAGCGCCGCCGCGGTGTGGGCACCACCGTCGCCCCGCCGCGCGTGGGTGTCGCCGTCTCCACCGCCCAGCACGACTGGACGGGGGGCGGGGCGGGCGAGGCCTGGCAGTCCGTCGACTGCCGCACGGCAGCCGCACCGGCCGCCGTGGCCGGGATGCTCGACGTGTCGGGCGACGAGCCCGTCCACATCGTGCGCAGGATCCGTCTCACGCACGGACAGGCGGTCGCGGCGGAGCTGTTGTACGTACCGGCGGCCTCCGTTCCGGATCTCTCGGCGATAGAGACCCCGTCCGGTCCCGCCAGGGCCCGCAGCGTCGTACGTGAACTGCACCGGCTCGGCCTCGACGGGCAGGACCGTTCCGTGGAGCTGGGCTCGGCGCGCGCGGACGATGCCAAGGAGCTCGACCGGCTCCCCGGTGCGCCCGTCCTCGTCGTGACGACCCGCTACCTCGCTGCCGGCGGCACGGCCGCCGTCTCCGTCGCCACCTACCGTGCGGACACCTGCCGGCTCACCTTCAGCGACTCGGGCGATCTGGAGATCAGCCACGACGACCGGACCCAGCAGGCATCCTGACCGGACGACCGCGCGCCCCTGGCGTGCACCGAACGGCCCGTCGCGTTCAGCGGCGGGCCGTCACCGTTCCCTCCACGGCGAAGAGCTGCTCCTCGACGTGGTCGAGCGCCAGCCGCAGTGCACCCGTTGCCACGGCGGCCTCCCCCAGCAGCGACAGGGTCACCCGAGGGGGCCGCAGACAGTAACGGGCCAGCTCACCGCGGAGCGGATCCAGCACCCCGTCCAGTCCGGCGGCCCAGCCACCGATGACCACCAGCTCCGGATCGAGCGCCAGGACCAGTGCCGCCACGTCGTGGACCAGGCGCTGGATGAACCGTTCGACGGCGGCCTGGGCCTGCTCGTCACCGCGCCGCGCCTTGGCGAACACCGCGGCGACCGCATGCTCGTCGAGCGGGTCCAGGGGCGTATCCGTCGTCGACAGCAGTCTTTCCGGCGTGACGTCACGACCGAGGAGGTGCAACGCACCGATCTCGCCGGCCGCGCCGCCGAAACCCCGGTGCAGCCGCCCGCCGATGAGAGAACCCGCCCCCGGGCTCAGACCCGCCAGTACGAACACGATGTCATCGGACTCCGTGGCCGCACCCTTCCAGTGCTCGGCGACCGCTGCCGCGTTCGCATCGTTCTCCACGAGTACAGGGCAGCGGAACGAGCGCCTCAGGCGCTCACCGAGCGCCAGCCCCGTCCAGTCCGGCAGCGCGGTCCCGAGCCGGACGGTTCCGTCGGCTTCCACGATGCCGGGGCTGCCCACGCCGACGGCCCGCAGACTGCTGCGGGCCACGCCGGTCCGCCGCAGGACGTCGGCGACCACGGTCCGCACCTTGTCGAGGCGGTCGTCCGCGCAGGCGGTCTCCGACACCTCGCGCGAGCCGGCGCCGATGATCCGGCCGTCCAGCCCCGACAGCAACGCCGAGACCCGATGCGGGCCGATCTCGATGCCGAGGAGGTGTCCCGCCTCGGCCCGGAACCGGAACCGGCGGGCCGGACGTCCCTGACGCCGCGCCTCGGCCCCGTCCGGGGCGGACTCGACGACCAGTCCGGCCTCGAACAGTCCCTCCACGACGCCCTCGACCGTGGGCCGGGACAGACCCGTGATCCGGGTCAGGTCCGTAAGCGTCGGGGATTCCGCTCCTCGGAGGGCGTGCAGCACCACCGCGGAATTGATCCGTCGCAGCAACGACGGGTCCCCACCGGTCAGCCGGCCCACGGTGTGTCCTCCCAGCTCGTGCGCATGTCAGGCGGATCGTACTCGGTGCCCGGGGACTGGGCGACCGTGGGCGGTGCGGCAGACCGAGAGGCAGTCCCCGAGGCAGGTCGTGAGGGGGCCTGGAGGAGTCCACGAGGGTCCGTGAGGAGTCCACGAGGTCGACCCCGAGGAGTCCATGAGGCAGTCCCGGAGGAGTCCGTGCGCCAGCCCGGGAACGCCCGGCATCAGCTCGGGAACGCCCGGCATCAGCTCGGAGTGACGAATCCGGACTCGTAGGCGGCGATGACCGCCTGTGTGCGGTCCCGGGCACCCAACTTCGCCAACACGGCGCTGACATGGGACTTCACCGTCTCGACGCCCACCACGAGCCGGGCCGCGATTTCGGCATTGGACAGCCCGCGGGCCATCAGGCGCAGGACAGCCTCCTCGCGCTCGGTGAGGGAAGCCCGCTCCATGACCTCCCGCGCCTTGCTCGTACCGTACTCGGCTGCCAGCTGCCGTACCGCGGTGGGGAAGAGCAAGGACTCGCCCTCCGCCACCAGCCGCACCGCGTGCACGATCTCGGCCGGCCTGGCCCGCTTGAGGAGAAAGCCGTCCGCGCCGGCCCGCAAGGCCTCGTAGACGTACTCGTCGTTCTCGAACGTCGTCACCACCAGGATCTTCGGCGGCGCGGGCACGGTCCGCAGCACCAGGCGAGTCGCTTCGATGCCGTCCATCAGTGGCATCCGGACGTCCATCGCCACCACGTCGGGCCTCAGCTGACGAACCAACGGGATCACCGCGGCGCCGTCACCCGCCTCACCGACCACCTCGATGTCGGGCTGGGCTTCCAGCACCGCGCGCAGTCCCGCGCGGACCAGGGGTTCGTCGTCGACGAGAAGAACGGTAACCGGCATCCGGTCAGGGTATGCGGTACAGAGGAAGGCTCGCGTGCACCCTCCATTCCCCCTTGTGCGGTCCCGTTCTGGCAGTGCCGCCCAGCAAGGCCGCTCTTTCCCGGATGCCCCTCAGTCCGCTTCCGGCCCCCATGGCATCGGTTGAACCTGCGAGAGGAGTATCTGCCGAACCCATGAGCGGATTCGTCACCACCAGCTCGAGCCGGCCGTCGGCGACGGCGATGCGGACCCGGACCGCGACAGATCCGGAATGGCGCAGGACATTGGTGAGGGCCTCCTGGAGGATGCGATATCCCTCGCGGGACACCGACGCCGGAACCTGTTCCAGCGGACCGGACAGGTCAGCATCGACCTCGGCTCCGGAACCGCGCGCGGAGTCCAGCAGCCGGGCCGCCTCGCTCAGTGACGGCTGCCGCCCCGACGGCTCACCTGATTCGCGCAGCACTCTCAGTACCCGTTCCAGATCATCCAGCGCATCACGGCCCGTCTCCTCGATCGCCAGCAGCGCCCGCTCCGTGAACTCCGGGTCGTGTGCCGCCCGGGCGGCACCTGCCTGAACGACGGCGATCGTCAGGGCGTGCCCGATCGAGTCGTGGAGCTCGCGCGCTATCCGGTTGCGTTCGAGCAGTTGCTCCGTGCGCTCCTCCAACGCTGACATCCGCTGCTTCCGGCTCGGCCCGAGAAGCCACCGGGCAGCAGCGGTGATGAGTTCTCCGCAGCTCACGATGATGGCGATCAGCATCAGCAGGGGAACCGGAGCGAGGAGTGCGGCCCACCAGTGCGTGCCCAGGCCGGCGGCGAACCATTCGGCGCTCGGTTCCGAACCGACCGCCGAGCGGATGAGATCGACCGCAGTGGCCAACAGCCACACCGTCGCCATGCCGGCCAATGCGGCACAGAGCAGGCGGACCTCCAGCCAGAGAGATGTCCGCCAGCGTTCGGACCACGACGTGGAGGGAGCGACCGAAATCGATGCAGCGGGGTCACCCCGCTCCCCGGGAGTGAGCAGCAGCTGTGCCTGGATGCCCTCGGCGAGGCGCATGCCGGGAATCAACCCCACCAGAGCTGCGAGGACGACGGGTACCCAGGGTGTGTCCGTCGAAATGAACAGCCAGACACTGACAGCGGCGCCGGGCAGGAGCAGATGCAGCCACCGGGTGTAGGTGACCGGCGTGGTCAACGGGCGGAGGAAGCTGGACATGCAGCCATCGTGCCAGCGAGCCCTGCGGGACGGCTCCCCCGCGCGAGGGAGATGATCCACACCGGCGGGGGAGGGGCGCCGCCGGCGCTGCGGCCAGGCTGAGGACATGACCAGCATCGACGTCAACGAACTCACCAAGGACTATGGTGCGACCCGCGCCGTGGACCGCCTCACGTTCAGCGTGCGGCCCGGCCGGGTCACCGGCTTCCTCGGGCCGAACGGGTCGGGCAAGTCCACCACCATGCGCTTGGTCCTGGGTCTGGACCGGCCGACGGGCGGCACCGCCAAGATCGGCGGGCGCGCGTACACGGATCTGGACGATCCGCTCCGCCGCGTCGGCGTGCTGCTCGACGCGCAGGCCGCCCACGGCTCTCGGACGGCACGCGACCACCTGCTCACTCTCGCCGTGAGCAATGGCATGGGACGGGCACGGGTCGAGGAAGTCCTGGATGAGGCCGGACTCGGTCGCGTCGCGGGCCGGCGGGTCAAGACGTTCTCCCTCGGGATGCGCCAGCGCCTCGGCATAGCTGCGGCGCTGCTCGGTGACCCGGAGGTGATCATGCTCGACGAGCCGTCGAACGGGCTGGATCCGGAAGGCATCATCTGGGTCCGGGAGTTGATGAAGCGGCTGGCGCGGGAAGGCCGCACCGTGCTGGTCTCCAGCCATCTGATGAACGAGACATCGTCGTTCGCCGACCACCTGATCGTCCTCGGACAGGGACGCCTGCTCATCGACATGCCGATGCAGGAGTTCCTCGACTCCCGGAGCAGGCCCCGCGTGCGCGTACGGGTGAACACGACTGAATCGGCTCGGTTCAGCGATGCCTTGACACGCAAGGGGCACCGAGCCAGGCAGGGCGAGGACGGGCTATGGACCGTTGAAGGGGCGAGAGCGGCTGAAATAGGTGCGCTCGCAGCCGCGGTAGGCATTCCCGTTCTTCAGTTGGTGGACGAGCAGGCCACGCTGGAACAGGCCTACCTGGATCTCACCGCGGGGGCCGCGGAGTTCAAGTCCGCAGCAGCCGCCCTCACCACTCGAAAGGAAGGCTGATCATGACGGTCGGAGCAGTTCTGCGTTCCGAATGGATCAAGATCAGATCGGTGCGCTCCGTAGCCGGATCGCTGACGGCCATCTTCCTCGCCACGATGGCTGTCACCGTCCTCAGCTTCGCCACCGTCGGCCAGGCCGAGGCGGACAACGCGGACGCGGATCTCGTCTTCGGTGCGTTCTACGCGCTGAACTTCGGTCAGATCGCGGCCATCAGTTTCGGAGCCACGGCGATATCGTCCGAGTATGTCAACGGTGCACTGCGCCTGTCGCTTGCTGCGGTTCCGCGCCGGACACTCCTCTACACAGTCAAGATGTCACTCATCGGGGCAGCAGCGCTTGGCGTAGGGCTGGTCACCAGCTTCAGCTCGTTCCTTGCCGGGCAACTGTTCATGGGGGACTACGCCATCGGGCTGGGAGAACCGGGAGCGCTGAGGGCTGCTGTCGGCAGCGGTGTGTATCTCGCGCTGATGACTCTCTTCGCCGCAGGACTGACCGTCCTGTTGCGAAGTGCCGTCGCCGTGCTCAGCCTGCTCATTCCCTTCATTCTGATTGCCTCGTTCGTCGTCGGCGACGTGGCGGGCGGCGTCGCCGACTATCTTCCCGACCGGGCCGGACAGTTGGTGCTGCACCAGCACCCGGAGAGCAGTATCGGGCCCTGGACAGGCCTTGCCGTGACCGCCGCCTGGGCGGGGCTGGCATTGCTGGGCGGATGGTGGGCGCTGCGACGCCGAGATGTCTAGGACGACGTGAGCCCGGGGAGGCGCGTAGGACGTGGCCGGGGGGAAGCAAGAAGTGACGCTGGGGATTTGCACAGGACGTGACACCGGAAAGATTCCATGAACGCGTTGCACCCGGTGAACCCGTTGCACTCATTGAATCCACTGGACCCACTGGACCCACTAGGCTCATTGGACCCATAGGACTCATAGGGCCTATTAGGCCCACTGGATCCAATGGACCTGTTGAAGTCCTCAATGCTCACCGAAGACGGGGGCAGGCGGGGGCGGTGGGGCGCTGATGGGGAGGAGATGGATGCGGTGACTGCGGTTGAGAGTGGCTGAAAACCCCTCAAAGCGCAGGGCGAGGCTTTCGTTGTCAGTGCCGGACGGTTTACTGACGGCATGACCACCGCACATCACCTCCGCCTCATCGACGGGATGCGCACCCGAGAGTTCCCCGCGGATCGCATCCGATCGGGTTCGGGAGTCAGCGGCCCCGGCTACCACACGGCGTCCCTGCACGCCGACGACGATCACTGGGACGACGACGAGGCGGGGCGGCTGGAGCACCGTGTGCAGTGCTTGGCGGAGCACGAGGCGCTGGTTACCGTGCTTGGCGCACGCTGGGGGGAGCCGCAGCTGATCAGCCTGTGGAGCGCCCAGGAGCGAATGATGTCGGGCGAGGAGATACCTGACCCGTGGGCCGAAACCGTTGCGGGGTGCGAGTACCTCCGGCTCTGGTACATCGAGGCTCGGTGGATCGCCCTCGCGCTGTACCTGGAGGAAGAGGGCCCCGGGTGCGAGCTCGGTGTGGTGGTGACCGAGATCGATCCTCCGTGAGGCCCGCCCTGGGGCGGACGGGCACAGGGGCGGTATCACCGGGAGGGCCTGTTCCGTCGTCAGGGCTCAGGGCTCAGGGGGCAGGGCTCTTTAGGCCTCAGGGGCGGGGATCGCGGTTTCCGAGTCGACGGCTGACCGGAGGCGCCCGTACTCGTCGGCCATGGAGGCCACGGACCAGTGGGCGTTGAGGCCACTGGGGTTGGGCAGCGCCCAGACGCGGGCCCCGCCGATCAGCCGGTCCTGCGGCCCGATGTGTGCCTGACGCTCGCCGAATGCCGTCCGGTAGGCGGTGATCCCGACGACGGCCAGCCATTGGGGGCGCAGCTCCTCGACCTTCGAGGTGAGCACCCGGCCCCCGGCGCGGAATTCCTCGGCGGACAGTTCATCGGCCCGGGCCGTGGCCCGGGCGACCACGTTGGTGATTCCCAGCCCGTAGCGGAGCAGTTCGGACTGTTCGCAGGGCTTGAGCTGCCGCGGAGTGAAACCCGACCGATGAAGCACCGGCCAGAAACGATTTCCGGGAAAGGCGAAGTGGTGGCCCGTGGCACCTGTCATCAGGCTTGGGTTGATGCCGCAGAACAGTACGCGCAGGCCGCCCGTGACCACATCGGGAACAATGCGGTCACGGGCGGCCAGGAGCTCCTCGGGCGTCATCGGCCGACGGCCCGGCGCATCAGAGGATCGAGCCCGGCGTGTAACCGGCCGCTTCCGGGTGCTGCTTGGTGATCTCCTCGATCCGGCGGACCAGCGTCGTGACCTGGTCGCCCGCCGCACCGGTGAAGGAGAGCTTGTCGGCCATGAGCTCATCCAGCTGCGCGCGGTCGAGCGGGATGCGCTCGTCCGCTGCCAGCTTGTCCAGCAGCTCGTTGCGTTCCGTGCCCTGTTCACGCATGGCGAGAGCGGACGCGACCGCGTTCTCCTTGATGGCCTCGTGGGCGACCTCACGGCCGACACCGGCGCGGATCGCGCCCATCAGCACCTTTGTCGTGGCGAGGAAGGGCAGGTAGCGGTCCAGCTCGCGGGCGACGACGGCGGGGAACGCACCGAATTCGTCGAGCACCGTCAGGAAGGTCTCCACCAGACCGTCGAAGGCGAAGAAGGCGTCCGGCAGCGCTACCCGGCGGACCACGGAGCAGGACACATCGCCCTCGTTCCACTGGTCGCCGGCCAGCTCACCGGTCATCGACGCGTATCCCCGAAGGATGACCATCAGACCATTGACGCGCTCGCACGAGCGGGTGTTCATCTTGTGCGGCATGGCGGACGAGCCGACCTGGCCGGGCTTGAAGCCCTCGGTCACCAGCTCGTGGCCGGCCATCAGCCGGATGGTCTTCGCCACCGAGGAAGGCGCCGCAGCCAGCTGGACCAGCGCGGTCACCACGTCGTAGTCGAGCGAGCGCGGGTAGACCTGGCCGACCGAAGTGAAGGCCTGAGCGAAGCCGAGGTGCCCGGCGATGCGCTGCTCGAGCTCGGCGAGCTTGCCGGCGTCTCCACCGAGGAGGTCGAGCATGTCCTGGGCGGTGCCGACGGGGCCCTTGATCCCGCGGAGCGGGTAGCGGCCCAGCAGGTCCTCGAGCCGCCCGTAGGCCACCAGCAGCTCGTCCGCCGCCGTGGCGAAGCGCTTGCCGAGCGTCGTGGCCTGCGCCGCGACGTTGTGGGACCGGCCCGCGATGACCAGTTCGCGGTACTCGCCGGCGAGCCGGCCGAGCCGGGCCAGGACCGCCACCGTGCGATCGCGCATCAGTTCCAGCGACAGCCGGATCTGGAGCTGCTCGACGTTCTCGGTCAGGTCGCGGGAGGTCATTCCCTTATGGACGTGCTCGTGGCCGGCGAGGGCGTTGAACTCCTCGATGCGGGCCTTGACGTCGTGCCGGGTCACCTTCTCGCGCTCCGCGATCGAGGCCAGGTCGACCTGATCGATGACGCGCTCGTAATCGGCGAGGGCCGCGTCGGGTACCTCGATCCCGAGGTCCTTCTGGGCGCGCAGCACCGCCAGCCACAGCTGACGTTCCAGCTTCACCTTCTGCTCGGGGGACCAGAGGACGGCCAGCTCCGTAGAGGCGTAGCGGCCGGCCAGGACATTGGGGATGCGAGGCTTCGCAGACACAGCAGTCACGTGTGCAGATTCTACTGGCGGTTTGTGCAGGTCGGCGCCGCCCCCGGTTTGTGCGTTGCTACGAGGAAGGGTGCCGGGACCGAAGCGGCGGCAGAGGGGTCTGGGGCGGGCTCGCAGCCGCGCCCCGCGGGTCGGCTACTCGCCCTCGTCGACCCGTCGCCATGCAGTCACGGGACCCGGGGTCCCGGCGTTCACGGGCGTGACCCAGAAGGCCCGTCCCTGCTCCGCGCTGAACTGTGCTCCCGTGCGCCCGTCGCCCGAGGAGCGCCCGGTCAGACGCCGCCCTATCCAGGGGAGCAGGTGCCGGCGGGCGAAGCGCACGTCGGCCACGCGCCGGGAGGACCAGTGCGGCGGGGCTGTGGCCGCCGGGACTGCCTGCCAGTCGTCTTCCGGCGGCAGCCCCAGCGTCTGCCAGACGGCCTCCGCCACCCTGCGATGACCTTCGGCGGTGAGGTGCAGCCGGTCCACGTCCCACATCCTGGGGTCGCCCAGCACCGGTGCGCCGTACAGGTCGGCGACCTCCGCACCGTGCCGCGCGGCAAGGTCGTCGATCAGGGCGAACAGCTCCTCCATCCGCGGCCGGAAGCGTTCCATCACCGGCCCGTTACGACCGGGGCTGCGCATCAGGACCAGCGTCTTGCACGAGGGTGCGAGACGCTCCACGGCCTCTTCCAGCCGGCCCCGGACCATGCCCATGTCGCACTTGGGCCGCAAGGTGTCGTTGAGACCGCCCACCAACGTCACGACGTCCGCCTGCATGGCCGCCGCCACGTCCACCTGCTCGTCCACGATCTGGCCGATGAGTTTTCCGCGCACGGCCAGATTGGCGTACCGGAATCCGGGGGTGCGGGTGGCCAGCCGGGTGGCGAGAACGTCGGCCCAGCCCCGGTACGAACCATCGGGCAGCAGGTCCGACATGCCCTCAGTGAACGAATCGCCTACTGCGACGAGACTGGTGTATTCAGCATTCATTTCCATGGCCCTGCGATCGTATCGCGGTGCGGCCACCCCTCTCCCGATCCTGGAGCCATGCGGGCCATGCGGGCCATGCGGGCCATGCGGGCCATGCGGCGTCCCGCACCCCGGGAAGGGGGCGGGACGCCGCACGGCGGGCGGGGCTCAGCGCGGCTGGGGCCGGCCCACCAGCTCGCGGAGCACATCCTCCATCGTCACCATGCCGGCCAGCCGGTCGTCGTCGTCGAGGACGGCCGCCAAGTGCGTGCGGCTGCGCCGAAGCGCGGTCAGCACGTCGTCGAGCGGTGTCGCCGCCCGCACCCTGGCGATCGGCCGCATCGCCGTCACCGGGAAGGGCACGTCGCGAGGGGTGACGTCCAGGGCGTCCTTCACATGCAGGTAGCCCAGGATCCGCTGCTCGCTGTCCATTACCGGGAACCGCGAGAAGCCGGTCTCGGACGAAAGGCGCTCCAGTTCCTCGGGCGTCGTCCCGACCCGCGTGTACATCACCCGGTCCACCGGCAGCACCACATCGCGCACCGGCCTGCGCCCCAGCTCCAGGGCATGGTGCAGCCGCTCGGCCGCGCGGTCGTCGACGAGCCCGGCGTCGCCGGCGTCCTTGACGAGCCGGGCCAGCTCGTCGTCCGAGAAGGTGGCGGACACCTCGTCCTTCGTCTCCACCCTCAGCAGCTTCAGCAGTGTGTTGGCGAAGGCGTTGATCGCGAAGATCACCGGACGCAGCGCCCGGGCCAGGGTGACCAGCGGCGGTCCGAGCAGCAACGCGGTCTTCACGGGTTCGGCCAGCGCGATGTTCTTCGGCACCATCTCGCCGAGCAGCATGTGGAGGTAGGTCGCCACCGACAGCGCGATCACGAACGAGATCGGGTGGACCAGTCCGTGCGGCACGCCCACGGCGTCGAAGACGGGTTCCAGCAGATGGGCGATGGCGGGTTCGGCGACGATACCCAGGACCAGGGTGCACAGCGTGATGCCCAGCTGGGCCGCCGCGAGCAGCGCCGAGACGTGCTCGAGACCCCAGATGACGCTGCGCGCCCGCCGGTTCCCGGCCTCGGCCTGCGGTTCGATCTGGCTTCGCCGCACGGAGATGAGAGCGAACTCCGCACCGACGAAGAAGGCGTTCACGACCAGGGTCAGCAGACCGATGAAGAGCTGTACGGCGGTCATCGCTCGTCCTCCGACGGCTCGTCGGTACCGGGCAGCGGCGCGTGCAGCAGCGCCCGGGCGGCGCGCCGCCCGGAGGCGTCCACCACGTCGAGACGCCAGCCGGCGAGCTCGATCGAATCACCCACGGCCGGGATGCGGCCCACCTCGGTGGCCATCAGCCCGGCGAGGGTCTCGTACGGTCCGTCCGGCACGCGCAGTCCGATCCTCTCCAGCTGGTCGGTACGGGCAGCGCCGTCGGCCGACCAGAGGGTGCGTCCGTCGGCGTCCTCGCCGGCCGGCGCCAGATCCGGCGTCTCGTGCGGATCGTGTTCGTCCCGCACCTCGCCGACGACCTCCTCGACGATGTCCTCCAGCGTCACGACACCCGCCGTGCCGCCGTACTCGTCGATGACGACCGCCATCGCGAGTTTGCCGGAGAGGCGGTCCAGCAGTCGGTCGACGGTCAGGGTCTCCGGCACGAGCAGCGGCTCGCGCAGCATGTCCGAGACGCGCTTTCGGGGGCGCTGTTCGGCGGGGATCGCCAGTACGTCCTTGATGTGGGCGACGCCGACGACGGTGTCGAGGCTGCCCCGGTACACGGGGAACCGGGACAGTCCGGTGGCCCGTGTGGCGTTGGCGACGTCCTCGGCCGTCGCCTGCACCTCCAGTGCGGTGACCTGTACCCGCGGCGTCATCACGTTCTCCGCGGTCAGCTCCGCCAGATTGAGGGTGCGCACGAAGAGCTCGGCCGTGTCGGCCTCCAGCGCGCCCGCCTTGGCGGAATGCCGGGCCAGGGCCACCAGCTCCTGCGGGCTGCGGGCGGATGCCAGCTCCTCGGCCGGTTCGAGCCCGAAGCGGCGCACCAAGCGGTTGGCCGTGTTGTTGAGATGGCTGATGAAGGGCCGGAAGAGCGCGGTGAAGGCCCGCTGCGGGGTGGCCACCGTCTTCGCCACGGCGAGCGGCGAGGAGATGGCCCAGTTTTTCGGCACGAGCTCGCCGACCACCATCAGGAACACGGTGGACAGGGCTGTGCCGATGACCAGCGCCACGGACGACGCCACGCCCGGTGACAGTCCGAGAGCCTCGACCGGGCCACGGATCAGTTTCGCGATGGACGATTCGGAGAGCATGCCGACGACCAGGTTGGTGACGGTGATGCCCAGCTGGGCCCCGGAAAGCTGGAAGGTGAGGCTGCGTACCGCCTTCATGGCGCTCGCGGCGCCGCGTTCCTCCCGCTCGACGGCTCGCTCGAGCTGGCCGCGTTCGACCGTGGTCAGGGAGAACTCCGCCGCGACGAAGGCGCCGCAGGCCAGCGAGAGCAGTACGGCCACGAGGAGCAGAAGCACTTCGGTCATCGGTTCACCTCCGTCCCATGATCAGTCAGGGAAGGGAGGATCGCTCGATCTCGGCGATATCGGCTACTGGGAGGCTCGCCCATGGACGGACGCTCACACCTTTCAACAGGAATCGACAGGGGAAGCACCCATAGTAAAGGATCGGCAAAGTGGTGAGGCGGGGAAGGTGCCCGGACTCCCGGACTTCGATACCGGATCCTGCAGCTCCCCGCCCCGCCCGCTGTCAGAGCGGCTTCACCCAGCGGCGCCAGTGGTCCTCCCGGTGGTAGCCGGCGGCAGCCCAAGCGTGCTGTGCGCGTTCGTTGGCCTCCAGGACCATGGCGTCGGCCCGGCGGCCGCCGAGCGCGGTGAAGCGGGCGTCCGCCGCGTCCAGCAACGCCGTGGCGATGCCCTGCCTGCGGAACGCGGGATGCACGGCCAGCCGGTAGACGTGGCACCGCCAGCCGTCGAACCCCGCGATGACGGTGCCCACGAGGCGGCCGTTGCGTTCCGCCAGCAGCAGGGCTTCCGGATCCCGGACGACCAGCCGGGACACCCCGTCGCGGTCGTCGCTGATGCTCGTTCCCTCTGCCGCCTCGGGCCAGAACCGCAGTACGCCGTCGATGTCGTCGAGGCCGGCGCAGCGGATGTGAAGATCGCTCATGGGGCGAGCCAAGCAGAGCGTCATCCCGGCGGGCGAACGAATTTCGAGTCCCTTCGTACGTGCGCGGGAGCGCTCCGCGTCAGCTCGGGTCCGCCGGGAGTGAGTTGCCTCAGCTCAGGTACACCGGAAGCGTCTCGATGCCGTAGACGATCGACAGCTTCCGGAAGCCGAGTTCCTGCGGCGGGACGGCGAGCCGCATGCCGGGAAACCGCCTGGCCAGTGCCGGATAGGCGACGCGCAGTTCCATGCGTGCCAGCTCGGCACCGATGCAGCGGTGGATGCCGTGGCCGAAGGCGAGATGACCGGACGGGGTGGCGCGGTGCGGGTCGAAGCCCCCTTCGTCCGAGACGTACGCCGGATCGCGGTTGGCGCCGCTCAGGGAGCAGAGCACCATGTCGCCGCGCGGAATGACCACGCCGGCTATCTCGATGTCCTCACGGGCGAACCTCGGAAAGGCCATCTGGACCGCGGAGAGATATCTGAGGACCTCCTCGACGAAGGGTGCGGTCATTGTGTCGTCCTTGCGCAGCCGTTCGAGGACGTCCTCGTTCTGCAGCAGGACCAGCGAGCCCAGTGCGATCGTGCTCGCCGTCGTCTCGAAGCCGCCGGTGAGCACTCCGTCGGCGAGACCCGCGAGTTCCTCGTCGTCGACGCTGTCGCCGTGCTCCCGCACGATCATGCCGAGCAGTCCGTCCCCCGGGTTCCGTCGTTGCGCCTTGACCACCTCCCTGAAGTAGTCCAGCGACGCGGACATGGCGCCGAAGGGGGCGGTCGTCCCGCCGAAGAGATCGAAGCGGTCCATGGCCAGTTGCTGGAAGTCGTGCCGGTCGGCGTACGGCACGCCCAGCAGTTCGCAGATGGTGAGCGAGGGGACGGGCAGCGCGAACTCGTGCACCAGGTCGACCGGGCCGCGGGCATCCTCCATCGCGTCGAGGCGTTCCTCGACGATGGCTTCGATCCGGGGCGCCAGACGTCGCAGCCGGCGCATCGTGAACTCCGGCGTCAGGATGCGGCGCAGCCGCGTGTGTACCGGCGGATCGCTGAACCCGAGCCCGCCGGGGCTCTGCTCCGCGGCGATCCCGGCGTTGCCGGCGAGGTTGGCGAAGTCCGTGCTGAACCCTTCGGCGGAGCCGAGCACGGCCTTCGACTCCTCGTAGCCGGTGACCACCCAGGCATCCATGCCGAACGGCAGCGAGACCCTGGACACCGGGGCACTCGTCCGCGTCGCGGCAACCCGGCGCACGGGATCGAGGCCGTCGCGGCGCAGGAGCATGAGCAGCTCCTCCGGCAGCAGCTTGATCGTGGAGGAGCCGATTCCGTGCCGTTGGATCCTGGCCAGGTAGGTGCGCCCGAGCCGGGCGGTGATACGGGAACGGAACGTCGTACTCAATGTGCACTCCATGAGTCGTCGCGAGATCTGGTCGGTTGGCAGGCATTCGCAGGTATTCGCAGGCGTTACGGGCGTTCGCCGCCAGGACGTGGCCGACTGCGCGGACTTCGGCTTCCTGACCAGGAATTATGACCACTTGTTCGGAGAAGGGGGCGGCCGGGTGGGGTATCCGTCGCTCATCTTTCGACGGTACGGCTGCCGGCGCCCACGTGCCCGGTCCGGCCTGCTGCGTCGATATGCCGGAGAGCGGGAGTTCGGCGGGCTCGCGGGCGGCCCGGAGGAGGGTGGCGGAAGCCGGCCCGGGGTGCCGCCGGGCCCCGTTCCCCTTGCCGGTGCTAGCGGTCCCGCGCTAGCGTGAGGGAGTGCCCAAGACGCAGCTGAACGTTCGAGTGGACGAGGCCACCGCCGAGGCCGCGCGGCAGCGCGCGCTCCAGAGGGGGATGAGTGTGAACCGCTACATAGAAGAGCTCGTCAGACAGGACGCGGGCGAGGTCGGACACACCTTCGTCGAGGCCGCCGCCGACTTCATGAAGCAGTACGAATCGGTGTTCGCCGAGGAGTTCGGCCCGGAGCGCAAAGGCAGCCGTTGAATCTCCGGATCCACCTTTCCTGGCTGCTCATGCTCGCCGAGCACAAGACACCCGGCGACCCTCAGGTCACCGACTGGGGCGCGCTGGTCGCCGCGGTCGCGCGGCACGAGGCGGAGATCTTCGGCAGCCCGGTCTACAGCGACCCCCACTCCAGGGCCGCGGCTCTGCTCCAACTGCTGCTGCACGTGCCCGCGCTGGAGCGTTCCAACGCGATGTTCGCGTCGGCCGTCGCCTACGGCTATCTCGTAGCGTCGGGCTTGAAGGTCATCACCTCCCCGGAACAGGTGCGCGATCTGGCCCTGCTGGTCAAGGAGGGCAAGGCCGACGTCCGGGCCATCGCTGACGAGCTGCGTCAGTGGAGTCTGTGACGGGTCTGGGTCGGCTCTGACGAGCTGCGTCAGTGGAGTCTGTGACGGGTCCGGGCCGTCCCCGACGAGCTGCGTCAGTGGAGTCTGTGGCAGGTCCGGGCCGTCCCCGACGCGCCGCGTCAGCGGAGCCTGTGACAGGTTTGGGTCGGCTACGACGAGCCGCGTCAGTGAAACCTGTGGCAGGTCTGGGCCGTCCCCGACGAGCCGCGTCAGCGGAGCCTGTGGCAGGCCGGGCCGTCTCCGACGCGCCGCTGGGCCAGTGGCGCGTCGGAGACGTCCGGGACCCTATGACGTGGCGCGTGGAAACCCGCGCCCGCCGGGGTTCGGGGGGCGCGATGCCGGGCGCCCGGGCGGCGGTCAGTGCAGCCCTTGCGGCCCCCGGTCCACCACTGCCGACCGTCGGGCGACGCCCAGCACGCACGAGGACGTGGGAAGCCTGATGCCGCCCTCCGGCATATTGACCTTCCGGTACGTCTCCACCACGAACCCGGCCGCCTCGATGGAGGCGAGCGCGTCGCGCGAGGTGTGACAGCCGCCTGCCACCAGCGGCCAGAACGTGCCGTCCAGCGCGCGCTGGGTGGCTGCCATGGCCCGGCCGTCGGCCCGTACATGCTCGAAGAAGCGCAGCTCCCCGCCCGGGCGCAGCACCCGCCGGATCTCAGCCAGTGACTGCTGCACATTGCGTACGGTGCACAGCACAAGCGAGGCGACGGCTCCGTCGAATGCCTCGCTCTTCACCGGCAGCGCCTCCGCCGTACCCGGCACGACGTCCACCGGGATCCCGGCGCGCAGGGCGGATCGCACCGCCAACTGCCGCAGCGTGCGCTCGGGTTCGATCGCCACCACCTCGGACACCGCGGGCGGGTAGTGAGCGAAGTTCAGGCCGTTGCCCGCTCCGATCTCGATGACCCGCCCGGACAGTCCCGACAGGAGCTCGGCCCGTACCCCTGCCATGCCCGCAGCGGATTCCGCGGCCACGCTCATCCGGGCATAGAACCGGGCGAAGACAGGGTGGTGCACCGCGTCCTTCGGGATCTTCGTGCTCCGCAACCGCATGACGGACCTCCTCGACAGGCACCGGTCCGCGCGGGCCGGGTGACGGGTGACGTCCCGTGGGGCCGCTCGGCCGGAAAGGTTCGGCTACTTCGATTCTGCCCCCTGAGGCGCACCCCGTCCTGTGCCGTACGCCTTTCAGTCCTGCGGCCGGCTGCCGCCCAGCCGCTCGGTCAGCCAACTCCCGGCACGGGCACGGAAGTCCGCGGGGGCGAGAGCTCCCGCGCCCGCCGGAACCACACCCAGCAGCGGGGCGCCCGCCGCAACCGGAAGGTCCGACAGGTTGCACCGATCCGCCAGATCCGGCTCGGCGGGCATGCTGCCGACCACCACGCCGAGACAGTCCAGTCCCCGGGACCGGAGCGCCTCCGAGGTCAGCGCCGTGGAGTTGAGCGTGCCCAGCCCGGCAGGTGCCACCACCAAAACCGGAGCCGCCAGCAGCCGTGCGGCGTCCGCCAGGGTCGCGCCGTCGTCGTCGAACCGTACGAGCAGGCCGCCCGCACCCTCCACCAGCACCAGATCGTGGTCCGTTGCCAGCTTCTCGGCCGCCTCGGCGATCTCGTACGGGCGGACCGGTGCCATCCGGGCCCGGCGAGCGGCGGTCGCGGGTGCCAACGGTTCCGGGAAGCGGGCCAGTTCGACCGCGGTCACATGACGGCCGGCCAGCCTCACCACCTCGGCGGCATCACCCGGCTCGCCCGGCTCAAGGCCCGTCTGGGCCGGCTTGAGCACGGCCACCCGACGGCCCGCGGCCGCCGCCGCGACCGCCGCGGTCACGATGGTCTTGCCGATCTCGGTGCCCGTGCCGGTCACCACCAGAACGCTCATCTCAGCCCTCCCGCGCCGCAGCGCACACGGCACGGCAGATCCGCGCCACGTCGTCGTCGCCCGTGACGTACGGCGGCATGGTGTAGACGAGATCGCGGAACGGCCGCAGCCACACGCCCTCGCGCACCGCCGCCCGGGTCGCGGACTCCATGTCCACCTCGTGATCGAGCTGCACGACGCCGATCGCGCCCAGGACCCGCACGTCGCGGACCCCGGGCAGTTCCGCGGCAGGGGCCAGGCCGTCCCGGAGACCGGCACCGATCCGCTTGACCTCCTGCTCCCAGTCCTGGCCGAGCAGGAGCTCGATCGAGGCGCAGGCGACCGCGGAGGCGAGCGGGTTCCCCATGAACGTCGGCCCGTGGGCGAGCACCGGCACCTCGCCGCGCGAGATCCCTTCGGCCACCGCGGTCGTGCACAGGGTCGCCGCCATCGTCAGATAGCCGCCGGTCAGCGCCTTGCCCACACACATCACATCGGGCGAGACCCCGGCGTGCCCGGCTGCGAACAGTCTGCCCGTACGTCCGAAGCCGGTGGCGATCTCGTCGAACACCAGCAGGACGCCGTGTGCGTCGCAGGCCTCCCGCAGGACCCGTAGGTACGCGGGGGAGTGGAAGCGCATGCCGCCCGCACCCTGCACCACGGGCTCCACGATCACCGCGGCGAGCTCGTCGGCGTGGCGCGCGATCAGCTCGCGCAGATGCGTCGCGTACGCGGCGTCGGGCTCAGCGTCGAAACCGGCCGGCGGCTCGTCCGCGAAGACCTGCCGGGGCAGCGCCCCCGACCACAGCTCGTGCATGCCGCCCTCGGGGTCGCACACCGACATCGGCTGCCAGGTGTCACCGTGGTACCCGCCGCGCCAGGTCATCAGGCGCTGCTTGGCCGGCCGCCCGGCGGAACGCCAGTACTGGAGGCACATCTTCACGGCCACCTCGACCGACACCGAGCCGGAGTCGGCGAGGAAGACATGCTGCAACGGTTCCGGGGTGATCTCGACCAGCTGGGCGGCCAGCCGCACGGCGGGCTCGTGGGTGAGCCCGCCGAACATCACATGACTCATCCGGTCCAGCTGGCCGCGCGCCGCCTCGTTCAGTACCGGGTGGTTGTACCCGTGCACAGCCGACCACCACGACGACATTCCGTCGACCAACTCGTGTTGCCCATGAACCGGTTCGGCCAGCCGGAGCCGTACACCGGACGCGGACTCCACGATCAGCGGCTCCTGCCGGCCCGGCATGGGGCCGTAGGGATGCCAGACATGGGCCCGGTCCAGCGCGCGGAGTCCGGCAGGAGTGAGCGGCTCAGGCATTGGGAGCGAGGTCCGTACCGGCGCCGCGACGGCGGACCGTCACCAGGTCCGTGCGCGCCGCCCGGTCCGCGGCGGCTTCCGCGGGAGCGGTCACCGGGGAAGCCGCCTCCGCCGGAGCAGCCTCCGCGAGAACCGCCTCCGTGGGAGCGGTCTGCGCCGGGCCGTCGCCGCAGGGGGCACAGCCGCCTGCGTGGGAACCACAGCCAGAGCCCGCGTCCACGCGGTGGCCGGGCAGCGTCGTCGTACCCGCACCCTCCACCTCGAAGCCGGCGTCCGCGATCATGTCGAGGTCGGTCTGTCCGGCCTGGCCCTCGCTGGTCAGATAGTCGCCCAGGAAGATCGAGTTGACGAGGTGCAGGGCCAGCGGCTGCATCGAACGCAGATGCACCTCACGGCCGCCCGCCAGCCGGACCTCCACGTCCGGGCAGACGAACCGGACCATGGCCAGGATGCGCAGACAGCGCTGCGGCGTCAGGTTCCATTCCTTGGCGAGCGGAGTGCCCTCGAACGGGATCAGGAAGTTGACGGGCACCGAGTCGGGGTCCAGCTCACGCAGGGCGAAGACGACATCGACCAGGTCGGCGTCGCTCTCCCCCATGCCCGCGATCAGCCCGGAACAGGCGGAGAGACCGGCGGCCTGCGCCTGGTGGACCGTCTCCACCCGGTCGGCGTAGGTGTGGGTGGTCGTGATCTCCCCGTACGTTCCCTCGGACGTGTTGAGGTTGTGGTTGTAGGCATCGGCGCCCGCCGACCGCAGCCGGTCGGCCTGGCCGTCGGAGAGCAGGCCGAGGCACGCGCACACCTCGACGCCCTCGTTCTGTTCCTTGATGGCCTCGATGGTCTGCGACACCCGGTCGACGTCCCGGTCGGTCGGCCCCCGGCCGCTCGCGACCAGACAGACGCGCTTGGCGCCACCCGCCACTCCCGCCGCCGCGGCCTTCGACGCCTCGTCGGGCTTGAGCCAGGTGTACTTCAGGATCTCGGCCTTGGAACCCAGCCGCTGGGAGCAGTACGAGCAGTCCTCGGGACAGAGCCCCGACTTGAGATTGACCAGATAGTTCAGCTTCACCCGCCGTCCGAACCACTGACGGCGCACCTTTCCGGCCGCGGCCACCACATCGAGCAGTTCGTCGTCCGGGGTCGCCAGTACGGCGAGCGCTTCTTCACGGGTCGGCAGCTCGCGCCGCAGCCCCTTGTCCACCAGCGTGTTCAGGAGGTCCATGGCGATGATCCTGGCGCACGGCACCGCTCCGAGCCAAGGAGGAACCGGACAATAGAGCCCGCTGAGGGTGTGTGCATGGCCACACCATGTCCGGGTGCGCCCCCGGTTAGGGTCTGTGAGCTGCCTACAAAAGGGACCCGCTCATGTCCTTCGCCCCGTTCGACTGGATCGACGAGGAGGCGTGCCGCCGCGCGGACGCCGGACTCGTCCGTACGCTCCGGCCGCGGCCCGCCGAACCGGAACTGCTGGACCTCGCGAGCAACGACTACCTCGGCCTCACCCGGCATCCGGAGGTGACCGCTGCCGCGGCCGACGCGGCAACCCGCTGGGGCGGCGGCGCCACCGGATCCCGGCTGGTGACGGGGTCCACCGCGCTGCACGCCGAGCTCGAGGACGAACTGGCCGATTTCTGCGGTTTCGAAGCGGCCCTGGTCCTGTCCTCCGGCTACGCCGCCAACCTCGCGGCGCTCACCGCCCTGACCGGCCGCGGCTCGCTGATCGTGTCGGACGCGGGCAACCACGCCTCGATCGTCGACGGGTGCCGGCTCTCGCGGGCCGAGACCGCCGTCGTGCCGCACGCCGACCCCGAGGCCGTGCGCAAGACCCTGCACGCGCACCGGGGCAGGTCCCTCGCCGTCACCGACTCGGTCTTCTCGGTCGACGGCGACGCGGCGCCGCTGTCCGAACTGGCCGAAGCCTGCCGCGCGGAGAACGCCGCACTGCTCGTCGACGACGCGCACGGCCTGGGAGTGCTCGGGGACGGCGGACGGGGTGCGCTCGCCGCGGCCGGCCTGGCGGGCGGCGACGGCGTCGCCGCGACGCTCACCCTCTCCAAGTCCCTGGGCAGCCAGGGCGGAGCGGTCCTCGGCCCGGCCCGGGTGATCGACCATCTGGTCAACACCGCCCGTACGTTCATCTTCGACACCGGGCTGGCCCCGGCCGCCGTGGGTGCCGCGCTCGGCAGCCTGCGGCTCCTGCGCCGTGAACCGGAACGTGCGGCCAGGGCCCGTACGGTCGCCACCGCCCTGTACGGGCAGCTGACCGCGGCCGGTCTGACCGCGGTGAGGCCCGACGCGGCCGTGGTCTCGGTACGCGCCCCTTCGGCGGAGACCGCTGTCCGCTGGGCGGCCGACTGCCGTGCCGCCGGTATCGCCGTGGGGTGCTTCCGGCCGCCGTCCGTGCCGGACGGTGTCTCCCGGCTGCGACTGACCGCTCGTGCCGACCTGACGGACGAGCAGATCGCCCGTGCGGTGGCCATCGTGCGGCGGACCGCCCCGGAGGGCTGACCCTCCGGGTGTCGCCGGCCGACGGCGCACGGCCCCGGGGTCAGCGGACGGAGCCGCCGTTCAGGGCGGTGACGAAGGACGTCCAGGCCGTCGCGGTGAACTGCAGAGGCGGCCTGGACAGGTCTTTGGAGTCGCGCACCGCCAGCCGCCGGCCACCGAACGGCGCGGTCTCCACGCAGTTGTTCATTCCCGTGCTGCGGCTGCTGCGCCGCCAACGTAACGCGTGCTGTGCGAGGCAATCCGACATGACGCTCCCTCGGGCAGTCCGGGTTCACTGACCGTCGCGGTCGATCGCGGCGATCAGATCCAACGAGTGCTCCGGCGACAGCGCGTGTGCCTGCAGGGTGCGGAAGGCCGAGCTGTACGCCTCGAGGTCTTCTTTCCGCTCCAGGTAGAGGCTACTCGTCAAGTGGTCTAGAACGACCACATCCAGATCAGAAGTGGTCGGAAAGGAGAAGATAACGAAAGGTCCGGTGAGGCCCACATAGCCGCCGACCGAGAACGGCAGCAACTGGAGCTGAACATGCGGAAGTTGGGCAACCCTGCTGAGATGGCGCAACTGCTCCCGCATCACCCCGCGGCCGCCGACCTCCCGCCGCAGCACCGCCTCGTCCAGCACCGCGCTCAGCCTCAGCGGCGGGTCGCTCCGCAGCACCCCCTGCCGCGCCAGCCGCACTTCCACGAGTGAGTCCAGCTGTCCGACGGGCAGCCCGTCGAGCGAGGCCCGGGTCACCGCACGGGCGTACCCGGCGGTCTGCAAGAGGCCCGGCACCACCGACGTCTCCAGGGTTCGGGCGGTGCGCGCCTGTGATTCCAGACTGATGAAGTCGCGGTACTGCGGCGGGATGAGGCCGCGGTAGGCGTGCCACCATCCCGCGCCTCCGCCGCCCGCCGAACCCGCGAGCGCCTCCAGGACCTCGCGCAGCTTCGGGTCGTCGGTGCCGTAGGTGTCGAGCAGCCGGGTCACGTCACCGGGTCGCACTCCGCTCACGCCGGTCTCGATACGGCTGACCTTCGACTGGTGCCAGCCGAGCAGACGAGCCGCGTCCCGGCTCGTGAGTCCTGACGCATGGCGCAGACTCCGCAGTTCCTCCCCGAGCTTGCGGCGTCGCACCGCAGGGCCGTGCTGCATGTGGTGCCTCCCTCCCACTCCCTGTCGAGCGGACAGTGTGGCGCCCTTACGGGACATCCGGGGCAGAGTTCACCGCTTCGAGCGACAGATATATGCATATCTTGGTGGATCGCCGTTACAGCGGGCAGCATCAGTGGCAATCTGGCGCGAAGCACAACCCGGAACCATCGATCGCGGGGTCGCTTCCGGGTGGGAAAGGGACGGCTCGCCATGGCAGACCATCAGGAAGCACGTGTCACCCTGCCGAGCGAGCCGGTATCGGTCTCCGCGGCCCGGCGCTATGTCGCCCGGGTGCTGGCCGAATGGGGACTGCCCGACGGCACGGACACGGGCGAGACCGTCCGGCTCATCGTCTCGGAACTCGCGACCAACGCGGTCCAGCACACGTTCGGGCAGTCTCCCACCTTCACCGTGGACCTCCGGCTGGAGCGGGAGGAGCAGCTGAGCCTCGGAGTGACGGACAGTCACCCCCGGTGGCCCCAGCGGCTGCCGGCGGCCGTACAGCAGGACAACGGCCGCGGCATGGTGATCATCCGTTCGCTGGCCAAGGAGTACGGTGGCCGGCTCACCGTCACGCCCACCCCGGACGGCGGGAAGACCGTCTGGATCGCGCTGCCGTGGCAGGTTCCCGTCCAGCACTGACTTCCCCGGCCGCGTGCGTGGGTCACCCGGGCGCGATGGTCGCCGTGGCCGTGGTCACCGTGATCCCCGGCTGCGCGCGTGGGTCACCCGGGCACCGCTGCCCGCCCGAATCCGCTGCGCAGCAGCGCCCGAAGTGTCGAAGCCGCCGGGCTCGCGCGGTCACCGCGATGGACCACCGAGATCGTCCGGCGGAACGAGGCCGGCTCCAGCCGCCGGACGGACAGGGGCGTCGGCGACATGGCGGCGACCATCTCCGGCACCACCGCCATCCCGATGCCCGCACTGACCAGGGCGCACACCAGCGCGTAGCCGGGCGACTCGCAGACCACCGCGGGCAGCGCCCCCGCTTCGGTGAGCGCGCTCTCCACCCCGCGGCGCGGCGGATGCGTGGGCGCGCTGCTGATCAGGGGGCGGCCCGCCAGCTCCGTCACCGGGAGCCGCCCGCTGCCGTCCGCCAGGATCTGGCCGACGGCCGTGATCAGGACCAGTTCCTCGACCAGGACCGATTCGGCCAGGACACCTGACGGCGGCGGCGTCACGGGACCCGGCTCGTAGTCGTGGGTCAGCGCCAGATCCACCTCGCCCGCGGCCACCGCGGCCACCCCGCCCGGCGGCTCGTACTCGGTGACGGCCAGCTCCACGTCCGGGTGGGCCCGGCGGAACGCGCTCAGTACCGGAGGCAGCAGATGGATGCCCGCGGTGGTGAAGGTGCCGACGCGCAGACGGCCGCCGGAGAGTCCGGCGAGGCGGGCCAGTTCGTGGCGTGCCTGCTCCATCTCGTCGAGGACCCGCCGGGCGCGTCCGGCGAGGAGCTCGCCCGCCGCGGTCAGCCGGGCGCCCCGGTGATGGCGCACCAGCAGCGCCGCCCCCGCCTCCCGCTCCAGCTTGGCGAGCTGCTGGGAGAGTGCCGGGGCGGTGTATCCCAGGCGGGCGGCGGCCCGGGTGATCGAACCGGCCTCGGCGACCGCCACGAGCGCCGCGAGCCGTGTCGGGTCGTACATTAAGCGTTCCTTTTGGCAGACCCAGAAGATTGCAAGTACACGCTAAAGGCTCCGGCGGTCCAGGGTTGACCCATGGACGCACAACTGACCGCCTTCGTCGGGGTCGCCTCCGCCATGGTCGCGCTGCCCGGCGCGGACTTCACCGTCGTCGTACGCAACGCCCTCGCCTCGCGCGCGACAGGAGTGGCGACCGCGCTCGGGGTCGCCGGGGGCCTCCTCCTCCACACCGCGCTCGCCGTCGCCGGTCTGGCCGCCGTGCTGGTGGCGGTGCCCGTGCTGTTCCGGACCATTCAGCTGCTGGGCGGGGCCTATGTGCTCTACCTGGGGATCAGCGCCCTGTACGCGGCCAGGAGCGGCGCCGGACGGACGGCGGACCCCCGGCCGGATGAGGCGGACAGCGGGCGGGCGGGCATGGGAACCGGTCGCGCACTGCGCCAGGGATTCCTGACCAATGCGCTGAACCCCAAGGCGCCCGTGCTCTTCCTCAGCCTGCTGCCGCAGTTCGTGCCGGCCGGGGCCGCGCCCCTGCCCAGAACGCTGCTGCTCGCCGCGATCGTCGTGCTCCTGGCGCTGATCTGGTTCCCGGTCGTGGCGCTCCTGGTGGACCGCCTCGGCCGGTGGCTGCGCCGGCCGCGTGCCGCCCGGGTGATCGAGGGCGGCAGCGGCGCGGCACTCACCGCGCTGGGCCTGGCCCTGGTGACGGGCCCGCTGCTGCGCTGAGGCGGGAGAGCGGGCCGGGACGCGGGAGAGGCCTCAACGGACGCGTCCGTAGGAGACGCTCTTCGTCCAGATCTTCTCCAGGCGGACCACGGCCCCTGTCTTGGGCGAGTGCCAGATCCTGCCGCTGCCCGCGTAGATGCCCACGTGGTAGATGCTGCGGCCGGAGCGGAAGAAGACCAGATCGCCGCGTTGCCGCTTGGACGACGAGATGTGGCGGGTCTTGTTGTACTGCTGCTGGGCCGTGCGCGGGAGCTTCTTCCCGGCCTTCTTGAAGGAGTAGAGCGTCAGCCCGGAGCAGTCGAATCGGCTGGGCCCGGTGGCACCCCACCGGTAGGGCGCGCCCTTCTTCGACGCGGCGATGGTGAGGGCCTTCATCGAATGAGTGGCGGCCTGGGCGTCGGTCACGGCGCCGGGCACGAACAGCGTGCCGCCGACGGCGGCGAGAGTCATCACCGAGGCCGTACCGGCCCGGGTGAGCAGAGACGGGACATGAACCTGCGCAGTCATGCGCAACCCTTCGTCAGCCGCCTGTGAAGGATGACCTGTCGGGTTCGGGCCGGCGAAGTCGCCCGGCCGCAGTCGCGGCTTCACCCCGAGGGTCAACCGGAAGTCCGGTCGGCCCGTTGTGCTGGGTCCTCCACTCCTGCCGATCCACTCCTGTCGACCAGGCATCCGGGCGGCGGCAGGACTCGGCGTCCGCCCGGACCGCCCCGCCGCGGTGGCGGGGGCTTGTCGTCCCAGGGATCTTGACTCACCGAGTGACCGATTTCCGAGGTGAAACGGTGATATGTGAGGCTCATCACGAATGATCCGTTCGGGTGGGCAGGTGACGTTGCGGCAAACCGCAGGGTCTCGCCGACCGGTGCCGCACCAGCTACGGAACGGGAGATTTCACCCATCGTCCACTTCGGGAACGCAAATCGAGTTGTCCCTCGTGCGAAGTAACGCCTACGCCGAACGAGCGAGAAAATCCGGGCCGCACGTCGGGCGTGTCGGCCGGTCGGGCTGATCAACTCGGCGGGTCGGGCGGCACGGTGACCCGCCCGGAGCGCCTTTCGCCGTCGAGGACGCGCAGGGCCCGGGTCAACGTGGCCGCGTGGATCCGGTCTTCGCCCCGCTCGTGCATCGACGTGAGCGCGTCCCGCAGTGCGGCCGCGTAGGAGGTCAGCGCCTGGGCGGCACGCAGGGCGCCGTAGGTGTCGCCGCCGTGGGCCGGATTGATCCGGCCCACCTGGTCGAGGACTTGCAGGTAGCGGTCGATGAACTCGCCCTCCGCGCGGGTCAGGGCGGGCAGGGGTGCGAACTCCGGTGGCTGCATCGCGGGTTCACCTCACGGGGTGCGCGGACAGCGACGGTCCGCGGCGTCGCACGATGTGGTCGACCAGTCCGTAGTCCTTGGCGCCCTCGGCGTCGAGGATCAGATCGCGCTCGGTGTCGGCGGCGATCTGCTCGGCGGCGCGGCCGGTGTGACGGGCCAGCATGCCGGTCAGCGTGTCGCGCATCCGTGCCAGTTCCCGCGCCTCGATCTCCAGGTCGGAGGGCTGCCCCTGTACCGGCTCGGGGAGTTCGGGCTGCTGCACCACCACGCGGGCACCCGGCAGTGCGTGCCGCTTGCCCGGGGCGCCCGCCGCGAGCAGTACGGCCGCGGCGGCGCCCGCCTGGCCGAGGCAGAAGGTCTCCACCTCGCAGGTGAGGTAGGCCATCGTGTCGTAGAGGGCGGTCATGGCGCCGAAGGAGCCGCCGGGGGAGTTGATGTAGAGCGAGATGGGCCGGTCGGGAGCGTCGTGTTCCAGGTACATGAACTGGGCGACCAGATCGGTGGCGGCCGTGTCGTCCACGGGCGTGCCGAGGAACACCACCCGTTCGGCGAGGAGCTTGGAGTAGGGGTCGAGCGTGCGCGCCCCCTGGGACGTGCGTTCCGTGAACTCGGGCAGTACGTGGCGGGCGGCGGGGCGGTGCATGGCTGAGCCTCTCGTCCGTGGTGCGCGGGGCCGGGAGGCAGCCGGGCGCACTTCTGTAAAAAATGTACAGGACGTACAGAAGGTTATGATGGGAGCATGGCTTATGAGATTCCGGTGACGCAAGCCCGAGCTGACCTCGCCGAACTGATCAACCGAGTCGTCTACGGCGGCGAGCGCGTGGTCGTGACGCGGCACGGCAAGCCGCTCGTGGCACTCGTATCGGCCGCTGACCTGGAGCGACTTGAGAGCGAGGAGGCGGCGGAGCGTGAGCAGGTGATCAGTTCCGTCTCCTCGCTCGGCTCCTCGGCGTCCGCTCCGGGCGAACGGCACCGTTTCGGGATCGCCGCGGAACACCGGGGCCAGCAGGGTCCGGCCAGCTGACGGAACGCGGTGAGGCCGTGCATCCCCCACCGCGGTGGCGGATGCACGGCCTCACCGCGCGTCCGCTCAGCCCGCGAGCGCGGGCTGACGCGACGGCTTGGCCTCGGGCGCGGCCGGTACCGGAGGCCTGCGGCGGCCGCCTATGAGAACTGCGGTGAGGCCGAGTACGGCCCACAGGCTCAGGGTCAGGGCCGCGCCGCCCGCCGCCCGCCCGTCGAAGAACGCGACCGAGCGCAGCAGTGAGCCGCCCGCACCGGGCGGCAGCAACTGGCCGAGCGCCCCGACCGGCCGGGGCAGGAGTTCGGGGGCGCTGGTGACGCCCGAGAACGGGTTGCCCATGAGCACCATGAGCAGCGCGCCGAGGCCGACACCTGCCGGCCCGATCAGTGCGGCGAGCCCCGCCACCGTCCCGCCGATGGCGAGAACCGTGAGGCCGAGTGCCCCCGCCTCGCTCCACCAGGCGCCGGTGATCACTCCCAGCCAGCTGTCGGTGAGCGCGGCGGCGACGATCCCCACCAGTACGGCCACGCCGAGCAGCGCCGTGACCGCGCGCCCGCCGCGCAACCGCAGCAGCGTCACGGCCGAACCGGCGGCCACGCCCGCGATCGCCAGGGGCAGGATGCTCGCGCCGAGCACGCTGCCCCGCGGATCCGTGGCCGGTGCCGCCACCACGTCCGTGACCGGCACCGAGGTGCCCGCGGGCGCGGATGCGGTCACCGCTTCGTGCAGCAGCTGGGCGACCACGGGGCCGGCGGCGGAGGCCGTCAGCAGCTCGGGGCCCTTCGGGGTGGCCACGATCGCGCCGTATACGGAGCGGTCCTCGATCGCGGTACGGGCGGCGGCCTCGGAGCCGTAGCGGTGGACCTCGAAGGCGCCGTCGCGCTGTTCGAGCTGCTGCGCCAGGTGGTCGGCGGCCGGTGCGGCGCCCGCGACGCCGACGGGCAGGTCCCGGGGCGCCATCCGGGCGGCGGGCCAGGCGAAGGCCCAGAGAGCGAGCGCGACCACCACGGGGACCAGGAGGACGACCGCCACCAGACGGCGGTTCGGGGCAGCGGACATGACGGGAACCTCGATTTCAAAGAGAAGGATCGTTCGTTTTACGTGACGGTGTCACTGTCCCGCCGGGCGGGAGGCTTGTCAAGAAGGAACGTTCGTTTTAGATTGAGTCCATGGCCCGTGTATCCCAGGAACACCTCGACGCCCGCCGCCGGCAGATCCTCGACGGGGCGGCGCGCTGCTTCGCCCGCGACGGCTTCCACGCCACCTCGATGCAGGACGTGTTCAAGGAGGTCGGGCTGTCGGCCGGTGCGGTCTACCGCTACTTCGGCGGCAAGGAGGACCTGATCGCCGCGATCGCCGACGAGGCGGTCGGCGGGGTCCGGCAGGCTTTCGAGCGTGCCGCCCGCGTCAGCCCGCCGCCCACCCCCGACGTGCTGATGGGCCGCGTGGTGCGCACCCTGTTCGGTGACGACCCGGCGCGACGGGGCGGACTGGACCCGAGGGCCTATGCCGGGCTGATCGTCCAGGTGTGGTCGGAGACGCTGCGCAGCGAGCGCCTGGCGGTCACGCTCGGTGAGGCGTACGAGGGCCTGCGGCGCTCCTGGGCCGAGTTGGTCGGCGTGTACCGCGTGAGCGGCCTGCTCGGCGCCGACGTGCCGGACGAGCACATGGCCCGCACGCTGATCGCCACCGCCCAGGGCTTCATCACCCAACTCGCCATGTTCGGCGACGCGGAGCCGGAGGTTCTCGAGAGCGGCCTGCGCGGGCTGATGTCCATGGATCTGCAAAGGCCCAGTTAACGCGCCGGAAAAACTTCGGCTCTAACGTGCAATACCTCGCCGTGCGGCACCGGTTCGACCTTCAACAGGATGTTGAAGATCGCTAGTGTCTCGCTGCGCCCAGGGCCGGTACTGGGCGGACGACTGTGAGGTGGACGCGTGCAACTGACCCCGCACGAGCAGGAACGCCTGCTCATACATGTGGCCGCCGACGTGGCCGAGAAGCGCCGCGCGCGCGGACTGCGGCTCAATCATCCGGAGGCGGTCGCCCTCATCACCTCGCACCTGATGGAGGGGGCGCGCGACGGCCGGACGGTCGCCGAACTCATGGCGTCCGGCCGCAAGGTGCTCACCCGCGACGACGTCATGGACGGCATCGCCGAGATGATCCACGACGTGCAGGTCGAGGCGACGTTCCCCGACGGCACCAAGCTCGTCACCGTCCATGAACCGATCGTCTGACGGGCCGCCGATGATTCCGGGAGAGATCCTGTACGCGGAGGGGCCCGTGCCGCTCAACGCGGGCCGGACGGTCAGCAGCCTCACCGTCCTCAACGCGGCCGACCGGCCGGTTCAGGTGGGGTCGCACTACCACTTCGCCGAGGCCAACCCCGGCCTCGAGTTCGACCGCGAGGCTGCGCACGGACTGCGGCTGAACATCGCCGCGGGAACGGCGGTCCGCTTCGAGCCCGGCGTGCGTGTCGACATCGAACTCGTCCCGCTGGCCGGGCGGCGCATCGTTCCCGGCCTGCGCGGCCAGACCGGAGGCCCTCTCGATGGCTGAACTCCACCGTGCCGTGTACGCCGACCTGTTCGGCCCCACCGCCGGCGACCGGATCCGCCTCGCCGACACCGATCTGCTCGTGGAGATCGAGGAGGACCGCTGCGGCGGACCCGGACGCGCGGGCGACGAGGCGGTGTTCGGCGGCGGCAAGGTGATCAGGGAGTCCATGGGGCAGGCGCGTACCACCCGCGCCGAAGGCGCGCCGGACACCGTGATCACCGGCGCCGTCGTCATCGACCACTGGGGCGTCGTCAAGGCGGACATCGGCATCCGCGACGGCCGGATCACCGGGATCGGCAAGGCCGGGAACCCGGACACGATGGATGGCGTCCATCCGGAGCTCGTCATCGGCCCCGAGACCGAAATCATCGCAGGCAACGGGAAGTTCCTCACTGCGGGCGCCATCGACGCCCATGTGCACTTCATCTCGCCGACCCTGGTCGACGAGGCGCTCTCCAGCGGCATCACCACTCTGGTCGGCGGCGGCACCGGACCGGCCGAAGGCACCAAGGCCACGACCATCACCCCGGGTCCCTGGCACCTGGCCCGGATGTTCGAGGCGCTGGAGGCGTACCCCGTCAACATCGGTCTGCTCGGCAAGGGCAACACGATGTCCCGTGACGCCATGCACTCCCAACTGCGTTCAGGAGCACTCGGGTTCAAGATTCACGAGGACTGGGGTGCGACCCCCGCGGTCATCGACGCCTGTCTGGGTGTTTGCGAGGAGACCGGGGCCCAGCTCGCCATCCACACCGACACGCTCAACGAGGCCGGATTCGTGGCCGACACCCTGGCCGCCATCGCCGGGCGCACCCTCCACGCGTACCACACCGAAGGTGCGGGCGGCGGGCACGCTCCTGACATCATCAGCGTGGTCTCGGAGCCGTACGTCCTGCCCAGTTCGACCAATCCGACCCGGCCGCACACCGTCAACACCATCGAGGAGCACCTCGACATGCTGATGGTCTGTCACCACCTGAACCCCACGGTGCCTGAGGATCTGGCGTTCGCCGAGTCACGGATCCGGCCCTCGACCATCGCGGCCGAGGACATCCTGCACGACCTCGGCGCCATCTCGATCATCTCCTCCGACTCCCAGGCCATGGGCCGTATCGGCGAGGTCGTGCTGCGTACCTGGCAGACCGCCCATGTGATGAAGAAGCGGCGGGGCGCCCTGCCGGGCGACGGGCGGGCCGACAACCACCGGGTCCGTCGCTATGTCGCCAAATACACCATCAATCCGGCAGTGGCGCAGGGCCTCGACCGGGAGATCGGCTCCGTGGAGACCGGCAAACTCGCGGATCTGGTCCTGTGGGAGCCCGCCTTCTTCGGCGTCAAACCGCAGCTGGTCATCAAGGGCGGCCAGATCGCCTATGCGCAGATGGGTGATGCCAACGCCTCCATTCCCACCCCACAGCCCGTTCTGCCGCGCCCGATGTTCGGTGCCGTCGGCAGGGCCCCGGCCGGCAACTCCTTCAACTTCGTCTCGTCAGCGGCGATCGAGGACGGGCTGCCTGAACGGCTCGGGCTGGGCAAGCAATTCGTGCCGATCACCAGCACCCGGAGCGTGACCAAGGCCGACATGCGGGAGAACGACGCACTGCCCCGGGTCGACGTCGACCCGGACAGCTTCGCCGTGACGATCGACGGCGAAGCGGTCGAACCTGCTCCCGCCAGTGAACTCCCCATGTCCCAGCGCTATTTCCTCTTCTGAGAACGGACCAGGGATGAGCCGTGCGACCCTCCTCGTCCTGGCCGACGGCCGCTTCCCCGCCGGCGGTCACGCCCATTCCGGCGGCGCGGAAGCGGCCGTCGTGGCAGGGCGGATCCGCGACACGGACGACCTCGCCGCATACTGCCTGGGCCGTCTGCACACGACCGGACTCACCGCCGCGGCACTCGCCGCGGCGGCCGCCCGCGGCCACGACCCGCTGGCCCTGGACGAGGCCGCAGACGCCCGTACGCCCGCACCTGCCCTGCGGGCGGTCGCTCGCAAGCTCGGCCGGCAGTTGATGCGGGCCGCCCGCGCGACCTGGCCGGGCGCGGAGCTCGACGCCTTCGCGCTGGCCCGGCCACGCGGCGGCCACCAGCCGGTCGTACTCGGCCTCACCGCGCGCTCGGCGGGGCTCGCGCCCGAGGACGCCGCACACTGCGCCGCGTACGAGACGGTCGGCGGACCGGCCACCGCCGTGGTCCGGCTGCTCTCGCTCAACCCTTTCGACGCCACCGCCGTACTGGCCCGGCTCGCGCCCGAACTCGACCGCGTCGCCGAGCTGGCCGCCGCAGCCGCACGCGGACCCATCGACGAACTGCCCTCTCTCTCCGCCCCGTTGCTCGACATCGCCGCAGAGGCCCACGCCGCACGCCCCGTCCGGCTCTTCGCCTCCTGAGCCCGCACCGCCGAGCCGCACGCCCCGTCCGGCGACCTCGCACCGCCGAGCCGTACGCCGCCCGAACAGCACAGGAGCCGCCCCATGCACCTCGACCACTCCCACACCGGCCCCGCCGCCCTCGGCGCGGACGCCGCGCGCCCCGACGGCACCCGGCGGGCCCTGCGGATCGGCCTGGGCGGACCCGTCGGATCCGGCAAGACCGCGACGGTGGCGGCGCTCTGCCGTGCCCTGCGCGACCAGCTGTCCCTGGCCGTCGTCACCAATGACATCTACACCCGTGAGGACGCGGCGTTCCTGCTGCGCAACGCGGTTCTGCCGCCGGAGCGGATCCGGGCGGTCGAGACCGGCGCCTGCCCGCACACCGCCATCCGCGACGACATATCCGCCAACCTCGAAGCCGTCGAGGACCTGGAGGACACCGTGGGACCGCTCGACCTCATCCTCGTGGAATCCGGCGGTGACAACCTCACGGCCACCTTCTCCAAGGGGCTCGTGGACGCCCAGATCTTCATCATCGACGTCGCCGGCGGCGACGACATCCCCCGCAAGGGCGGTCCCGGCGTCACCACGTCCGACCTGCTGGTGATCAACAAGACCGACCTGGCGCCCTACGTCGGTTCCGACCTCGGGCGGATGGCCCGTGACGCCGCACAGCAGCGAGGCGATCTCCCCGTCGCCTTCACCTCGCTCACCTCGGGCGAAGGCGTGGGCCCCGTAGCGGACTGGGTACGGGGGCAGCTCGCCTCCTGGACCGCGTGAGCGTCCGCGCGACCGCCCGCATCACCGCCGTACGTGACGCACGCGGCGCGACCGTGCTCCCCGTCCTGGAGAGCGACGGACCGCTCGCCCTGCGCCGGACGAGAGCCGTTCCTCCCGGAGCCGCACGTGTCACCGTCGTGGGCGCGATGAGCGCCCCGCTCGGCGGAGACCGGCTCGCCGTCCAGGCACGGGCCGGTCAGGGGACCCGGCTCACCGTCGACGCGGTGGCGGCGACGGTCGCCCTGCCCGGGCCGGGCCCTGACCCGGCGGCAGCCCGCTACGCCATCACGCTGAAGGCGGAGGAAGACGCCGAGCTGAACTGGCTCCCCGAGCAGCTGATCTCGGCGCACGGCAGCGAACTCCACATGACCACCATGATCGAACTCGCCTCCACCGCACGGCTGGTGCTGCGCGAGGAACAGATTCTGGGCCGGCACGGCGAGACCACCGGAACGCTCCTGAGCAGGCTCACCGTCCACCGCGCCGGACGCCCGCTCCTCGACCAGCAACTGGCATATGGTCCGGGCGCGCCAGGCGGCTGGGACGGCCCGGCCGTGCTCGGCGGACACCGGGCGGTCGGACAACTGCTCGTAGTGGAACCGGCCTTCGGTGACGGAGGCCCCGACACCCGGCTGCTGGGGGCAACTGCCGTGCTCACCCGGCTGGCCGGTCCGGCCGTCCTGGTGACCGTACTCGCCTCCGACGCAAGGGAGTTGCGATCCGTCCTGGACCGGGCGAGGAAGGAGCTGGAAGCCGCCGTGCGGGGCTGAGACACCGCTGGCAGGACTCCGGTGTCCGGTTATCGATTCGGTAAAGAAGTGTGTGTGCGATCTGTTCCCGGATGCCCCACAGGCGACAGGATCCGCGGGAGGTTCCTACAGAACTGCGCCGCACCCAAAGGCGCTTCACCATGGGGGAGGTTCCACTTGAGACGCACAGCAGCGTTCGGCTCAGCCGGCGCTCTGGTCGCGGGCACGCTCATAGCGGGCGCGATAGCCGCACCGGCGGCCACCGCCAACGGCCGCCACCACAACGGCTCCGAGGCACGCGGCGTCCAGCTGGCCGCGGCGCGCGCGGCCAGGGCCGGCATCGACTGGGCGGACTGTCCGGCCGACTGGGCCATCTCCGCGCCGATCCAGTGCGGGTGGGTCACCGTCCCGCTCGACTACGCGAGGCCCGACGGCAAACAGATCAAGATCGCCGTCGACCGGCACGTCAGCACCGGAACCAGCAGCGAACGCCAGGGCGCCCTGATCTACAACCCGGGCGGCCCCGGCGGCTCGGGCATGGCGTTCCCCAAGCGCATCGCCACGAAGAGCCCGCTCTGGGTGAACACGGCCAAGGCCTACGACTTCGTCGGCTTCGACCCTCGTGGCGTCGGCCACTCGGCGCCCATCTCGTGCATCGACCCGCAGGAGTTCGTCAAGGCACCCAAGGCCGACCCGGTGCCCGACTCCGAGGCCGACAAGCGTGCCCAGCGCAAGCTCGCCGCCGAGTACGCGGACGGCTGCGCCGAACGCAGCGGCGAGATGCTGCCGCACATGACCACCCCCAACACCGCACGCGACCTGGACGTGATCCGCGCCGCGCTCGGTGAGAAGAAGCTCAACTACCTGGGCGTCTCCTACGGCACCTACCTGGGCGCGGTCTACGGCACCCTCTTCCCGTCCCATGTCCGCCGCATGGTCGTCGACAGCGTCGTCAACCCGGCGAAGGACAACATCTGGTACCGGGCGAACCTCAACCAGGACATCGCCTTCCAGAAGCGCTGGGACGACTGGAAGGCGTGGGTCGCCGTCAACGACGCCACCTTCCACATCGGCACGACGCCGCAGAAGGTCGAGCAGGAGTGGCTGAAACTGCGCGCGGCCGCGAAGAAGAGCCCGATCGGCGGCGTCCTCGGCCCCGCCGAGCTCATCGGCTTCTTCCAGAGTGCCCCGTACTACGACTCCGCCTGGGCACCCATCGCCCGGACCTGGAGCGCCTACCGGGCCGGCGACACCCAGGCGCTGGTCGACGCCGCCGCTCCCGACCTGTCCGACACGGCGGGCAACATCCGGTCCGAGAACAGCAACGCCGTGTACACCGCGGTCGAGTGCGCGGACGCCAAGTGGCCCACGAACTGGCGGACCTGGGACCGGGACAACACCCGGCTGCACAAGGACTATCCGTTCATGACCTGGGCCAACGCCTGGATGAACCTGCCCTGTGCGACCTGGTCGGCCAAGCAGCAGACCCCGCTGAACGTCCGGACCGGCAAGGGCCTGCCGCCGGTGCTGATCGTGCAGTCCACGCGTGACGCCGCCACTCCGTACGAGGGTGCCGTCGAACTGCACAAGCGCTTCGAGGGCTCCCGGCTCATCACCGAGGAGGGCGCCGGATCCCACGGCGTCACCGGACTGGTCAACCCCTGCATCAACGAGCGGGTGGACAGCTACCTGCTCACCGGGAAGACCGACCGGCGCGACGTGACGTGCGCCCCGCACGCCACACCGAAGCCGTGACACCCCAGTGACGGGACGGGCCGCCGGTGTCACCGGCGGCCCGTCCTTGTTCCTCCGTCACCACGGCCGGCTCACACCGCCCGGCCCCGTCGTTTCGGGAACTTCCCGGCACCGTCGGCCTGTTCGGCAGCCTTCACCTTGGCCGCGTACTCGTCGACGTACTCCTGACCGGAGAGGCCGAGGATCGCGTACATGATCTCGTCCGTGACCGCACGGATCGCCGCCTTCTCGTTCTCGAGCCCCGCGTACCGGGAGAAGTCCAGCGGTTCGCCGAAGCGGATGGTGACCTGCTTGATCCGCGGGACGACCTTCCCGGGCGGCTGGATCTCGAACGTGCCGACCATCGCGCACGGAACCACCGGAACCTGTGCCCGGATGGCCATCACCGCCACACCGACCTTGCCCTTGTAGAGCCGGCCGTCGTGCGAACGGGTGCCCTCCGGATAGATGCCGAGCAGCTCACCCCTGCCCAGCACCCCGAGCCCCTCGCGGATCGCCGCCTGCCCGGCTTCCTTGCCCGAGCGGTCCACCGGGATCTGACCGACGCTGTGGAAGAACGCCGCGGTCAGCCGGCCCTTCAGACCGGGGCCGGTGAAGTACTCGGCCTTCGCGAGAAAGGTGACCCGCCGCTTGAGGATCGTCGGCATCAGGAAGTGGTCGGAGAAGGACAGGTGGTTGCCGGCGATGATGGCCGCGCCGTCCGCCGGAACGTTCTCCACCCCCTTGATGACAGGGCGGAAGAACAACCGCAGCAGCGGGCCCAGGACGACGTACTTGAGCACGTAATAGAACACCTGGTTGCTCCCTCGTGTGGTGAACCGTTGCGCGGAGCCCGTTTGCGCTGCTCACCGCCGCTTTCCAGGTCGTTCAGTGTAGGTGCAGCCCTCGCCGGGTGTAACCCGTGCCGATCATCCTCGTGCGAGAGACCGCGGCACCTGGTCGCCCCGGGCAGCCCGGATCCCGTACGGGCCGAACGAGCCGGTTCTCAGGCGTGCGTGGCCGATTCGTACAGGTCGAGCAGCCGACTGCGAGTGGCCTGCAGTCGCCGGGCGAGCACCATGCCGGCCCACTGACTGATCGCGAATCCGAAGACGGGGTCCGAGCGGCACTCGGCCCGTACGCGTGGAGCGTCGAATTCATGGGCGCGGACGGGGCTCGACGTCTCGGCGCCCAGCTCCCATTCGAAGGGCGGGAAGAGCCAGGACAGGCCGACCAGTTCTCCCGGCTCCAGAATGGCGATCTCCGCACGGCGCCGGTGGGGAACCATCGCGTCCAGGGTCACCGACCCCGTCTTGAGGATCCAGAAGCGATCGGCTGCGGCATGTTCCTCGAAGAGCCGCTGCGCCGCCGGGAACTGAACGTGTTCGGAGAGACTCAGAAGGTGGTCACGGTGTGCGGACGGAAGGGCCATGAGCGTGGTGGTCATCGGAGTGCTCCTCCGAGGAAAGGCGGTGTACGGAATTCACGCGGTGTCCAAAGGTTTCGTTCCCCCTCACGCCAGAAGTACGCAACGCGGGGCAGACCTTGCCCGGCCCGGTGCCGACCGCCGCCGGTACGGCGCCTACGGTGTCCGGGCCAGCACGGTGCTGGGCTCGATCAGCCTCCGTACCAGTTGATCCGCCACTTCGGCGGGGCGCAGGTCGGTGCGGGCGGCGTAGGCATGCAGCTGGCGGGCCGCCTCGTACGGCTGGATGTGCCCGGTGGCGGCGAGCATGCCGGCAGCCGTGTCCAGGAGAGCCTTGGCGGAGAGCGTCGACTGCATGCGGGTCACGATGTCGGCGGGCCGCAGCGGGTCGCTGCTCCAGGTCAGAACGGCCGTCACCGCGACATCGGCGAGCGCCTGGACGAGAGCCGTCCGCTCCGGCGCCAGAGCTCGCGGTTCGTGGGAGAGCAGGCTGAGGGCTCCCACGGCCTGGCCGTGCACCCGCAGCGGAAGCGCATGAGCGCCCGCGTAGTCGCCCGAGCTCGCCAGCGTCGCGAACTCCGGCCACTGGGCCGCGCCCTCCCGGATGACGGGCGCGTGCACGGGCACGTTCGTGCGGTACGCGTCGGCGCCGGGGCCCCGCAGGATCTGCGAGGTGAGGAGACCGGTCAGCGCGGGACGGTCGTCCGTCGTCGCGGCGGTCCGCAGATCTCCACGGGCGTTCGCCAGCAGGACACCGGCATCGTCCATCCCGGTCAGGGGGAGGCTGTGGCGGGTCAGACGGTGCAGCAGTGTGAGGGGTTCGACATCCCTGGCGAGCGTGTCGGTGAGGTCGACGAACGCCTCGGCCAGTTGCTGTTCCCTGTTCATACGACTCCACCGTCTTCCTGTCGCTCTTGCGCACCGGAGCGGGTGCCGGTGGCCGCCGCTCGCCTTCCAGGACAAGCACGACCGGTCTCAGTCATGAAACCTGACCTTTCCCTCGATGACGGAGCGGGCCGCTTCCGTCACTGTCAGATCGTGGGAGAAGGCATGTGCTCTCAAGCGTGCCAGCGCCTGCTGGGGATCCACGCCGAGGTGCACCATGATCATGCCGGTGGCCTGGTGTACCTCTTCGTGGTCGCTCTCCGCCATGGCCAGCCACATGTCCTCGTCCGGATCGGACGTGGCGGGTCCCCCGGGCAGGTTCAGCAGCGCGGTGGTGATGGCCTCGGCCATCGGGAACGCGAAGGCGCGGTCCCGTTCGGAGAGCTCACCCGCTTCCTCCCGGTAGAGATCGAGCGTGCCGAGCGCCAGTCCGCCCGCCGAGAGAGGCAGTGAGAACACGGCGCGTACCCCGAGTGCGACGGCCTGCTGGGCGAAGAACGGCCAGCGCCTGGCATCCGGGCCCTGTGTCAGGTCGGCGGCGAGCACCGGTGCCACCAGGTCGACAGCGGACTGGCACGGAGCGTCACCCAGGGTGTACTGGGCCTCGGCGAGCTGCCCGGCGACCTCGCTGCTGGACCACCACAGGACGCGTGCGTCGCCCTCGCCCTGCAAGGAGATCGAGGCGCCGGTGATGTCCAGAAGGTCCACACACGCCTGGCACAGGGCGGCCGGTACCGCCACTTCCGATTCCTCGGCGGTGGCACGGGCGAGCGCATCGGAGAAGCGTCCGACGTCTCCGGGCAGCATGTTCTCGCCCGAGTACGAAGACTCCTCGTCGTCTTCGTGGGGCACGGGTTTCACGGCGCTTCACCTCCATCGGCAGGGCAGCACCACATCTTCCCCCACTCAGGCTGGAAGGACCGCCAACGCGGGCACGCGTTGACCGGGTGAATCCTTCCGGGGTACGCAGCTCACGCGTCACGCCCCGCCTTCGTGGGAAGGAGGCCGCCGACGGGCCCGCCGGATCCCGCACGCCCGTTGTTCGAGTGCCCGGAAGGCGAGGGTCCGCCGGAACGAGCCCGCCGGACCTGAAGGCCCCTGTCCGCCCCCGGCCGGCGCGGAGCGCGGCGGACCGCTCCGCGGACGGCCTGCCTCGTCCAGGGAGAGCGTGACGAGGTGGATCCGCCGGGCCAGTGCCCAGCTCTGGACCAGCGCCAGTGCGTCCTCCGGATACGGCACGCCCACCCGGTCGGTGTCCAGGACCACGGACCCCGTCCACGGCGGCAGTGTCTCCAGCGCGCAGTTCAGCCGTCCGCGGCACGCGGTGCGGGCGTTCACGTCGTCGAGCGGGGAGCTCTCCGCTGCGCAGAAGGCCGCTCGGTCCTGGCACAGCGTGATGACGGCGACGGACCCGAGGAACTGCACATGCACGTTGTACGGCTTCATTGGCCTTCCCCTCAGCCGGGGCGGGCAGTCCTGGATACGGCGGGCCGGGAGGCCCGTCTGTCCGGAGCACGGTGAACGCCGTGCCCGCTCCGGCACCGGAAGGTTCGACGACACGGCCTACGTGCCGCGACCCGGCGGGCTGCCGTCGGGTACCGAAGCCACGAAGCGACAGAACCAGGCTGGTTCATCACTTCCACCCTCCCACACCCGAGCCCCGCACCGGCGAGGGGAAGCGTTCAGCAGAGGGTCGCGGAGCCCGCCGACGCGGTCGCCCCCACGGGGGCGGCGGTCGATTCGCGCTGCCGGTCGGCCCGGTCCTGGACCAGGCGGCGGAAGCCCGCCAGCGCCGCGCGCCCGGGCGGGCACCCGCCGTGCGGGGGCAGACCTGCGACCGCTTCCATCACTCGCTGTGGTTGCGCCTGCCAGCCCACCACGATCACCCGGGGGACGCGGAGCTGTGCGCGCCGGTGCATTTCGAGAAAGAGCAGCAGCCCGGCCGAGTCCATGAACCGCACCTCGTGGACGTCCAGCAGGAGCACGGTGTCGCTCGGCCGCACGCCGGCGAGCACCTGCTCCAGGAGGGGCGCGGCCGCCGCGTCGAGCTCCCCGGCCGTACTGACCAGGACGGAACTCCCGGTGCGCTGTAGTGCCGTGGCGAACGTAGCCGCCACCGGATTGCCACCCACTCCTGCCCTGCTTTCCGCTTGCTCCCACCGGATCAGGCACGCACCGTGCCGCGGGCCGCGGCCGGTGTCCGCCAGGCGCGCCGGTAACCCTTCGCGATTACGCCTTTCGTGTCGCGATGGACGCGACACGGCGTATTCGGCGTGTCAGCGGTGAGCCGTGCGGGAAAGAATTCCGGTGCCGGAAGGTCCCGGCGCGGCCCGGTGCGGCATGCCGAGTCGTTCAACCCGTTGCCGAGCGATGGCTTCCATGACGATTTCCTCTTCTGTCTCCTCCGTGCATCCCCAGGGCTCCGGTGGACGCCGCCGCAGGGCAGGGCCCGGGCGAAAGCCTCTCCTGGAAGAACCGACGACAGCGTGGGCGATCGGCATGATCATGGCCGTGACGCCCTGCTCGGCCCTCCAGGCCGCGCAGGTCCTGGCCACCGCGGCGGAGGGCGCCCATGTCACCCCGGGGCAGGCTGCGGCGGCCATGATCGCCGGATCGCGCGGAGCGACGGTGCCGACCCATCTGGAGCGTTCGCTGCGCAAGGCGATCGAGAACGCGCGCACCCCGCCACTCGCGGCAGCCCGGGCCGCTCCGCTGCCGGGACGCAGACGGACCGAGGAAGCGCTGGCGGAGTTCAGGCGGTGCCGGTCCCGGCTGACGGCATCACCGTCGGACGAGAAGGCGCGCCGGGCGGTCGACGCCGCCGCGGACACCCTGTGCGTCCTGCTGGGAAGGACCAGCGTGCACGACGCCGTGGTGGCCGCGGAGCAGCGCCTGGCCTCTCCGGGGTGAGGTCCGTCCCGGCCGGGTCGGACGGCCGGTGCCGATCGGGGCGGCAGAACGTGGGTTCGGCGCCGGCAACCGGCGCCGAACGTCTCGGAGGTGGGACTCGACGTCCTCACGGTGCCGCGAAAGCCCCGCGCACATGACACCGCCCCCTGCCGGTCCTCCGGCAGGGGGCGGGTCCGTTGGAAACCCGTGGCCGGTCCCCGTCACCGTGTCAGGACGGGGACGGGGGCCGGACCGCAGGTCAGGGCGCGGTGCCCCAGGCGAGTGCGCCGGTGATGTACAGGCCGACCTTCGAAGCGTCGGTGTAGCTCGTCACGGTCGAACGGCTGTAGTCGTCCGCCTCGTTGAAGTTGGACCAGTCGCTCTTGTTCAGCCGCAGCTGCATCTCGCCCGTGGAAGCACCGGCCGCCAGGGTGCCGCTGCCGAAGCCGACCTCCAGGTAGTGGCTGGCGCCGGCCGCCGAACCGGCGGTCTTCACGCTGTGCGTCAGGTTGCCGCAGCCGATGACCGCCCAGTCGCACGAGGTGCCGAAGGTGGAGGCCCCGGCCTCGGGGGTGAACCAGTAGCGCAGCTTCACCGTGGACAGGTCCACGGCGGCGCTGCCCGTGTTGACCAGCTGCAGACCCATCCGGATCTGGTTGTCGGTCGCGGAGGAGTCGGTGTTCTTGTACTGCACCTTGAGCGTGCCCGTTCCGGTGCCGCCGCCCGCGGACGTGGTGGCGGACAGCGCCGAGGAGGCCGCCGAGACGTTGCCGGCCGCGTCCTTGGCCTTGACCGTGTAGCTGTACGCGGTGGAAGCCGACAGACCCGAGTCCGTGTAGGAGGTCGTGGTGGACGAGCCCACCTTCACACCGTTGCGGAACACGTCGTAGCCGGTCACGCCGGTGTTGTCGGTGGACGCCGTCCAGGACAGCGAGACGCTGCTGCTGGTCTTCGCCGTCGCGGTCACACCGGTCGGCGCGGTCGGCGCCTGGGTGTCGTTGCCGCCGCCCGGGTTGCCGCTGCCGTCGATCGGCGGGTAGGCGTTCTTCACGAGCTCCTGGAACTGCGCGGAGAACCAGTGACCCGCGAGCGGGGAGTTCGGCAGCGCGCCCGACATGCTGTTGCCGTTGCGGCCGTTACCGGTGTACGTGGGGTCGCACATCCGGTCGAATCCCTTGCCCTCATCGTTGTCGATGGGGGCGCTGTTGCCGTCCGACTCGCCCGGGGGCTTGGCCCACACGTACGCGTCGATGCCGGCCTCGGGGGCTGCGGTGGGACGCTCGCCGATACCCGCACCGGTCTGGTTGCACCAGTTGCCGGCGTGGATCCGGCGGTCGACCCGGCCGCCGTTCACATAGGCGTCCACGCTGGTCAGCGGGCCTGCGGAGGTGGGTCGTGCGGAGCCGCCCCAGCCGTTGCGGGCGGTGTCGATCAGCATGCCGATGTTGGAGTTGAAGCCCTGGCTCACCAGCAGGGTGCGCAGCGCCTGGGCGAACGTCAGCTCATCGGTGTAGTAGTTCCAGTCGACCCACTTCGACTGGCGCACCGTGGTGCCGTTCACCGAGTCGGTGATCTTGAAGTTCGGCTCCTTGAGAGCCGAGTAGTTGGCCGTGTTCACGATGAAGCCGGCCACGTCGTTGACCGTGGCCCCTTCGGAAGTGGCGGCCTTCTTGAACTCCGCGGCGGCCGGGGCCATGTTGCTGTCCCAGCCGAGCCATCCGTGGTGGGCGGCGTCGATGTAGTTGTAGACGTTGGGAATGGCGCCAAGGGTGTGCAGGGCGTAGCCGACACCCTTCTCGTAGTTCCCGTTCGCCTTCATCGTCGCGCAGGCATCCGTGGAACCGGCGGTGCCGCCCGCGTTGGTGACGATGTTGGGCAGCGAGTCCGGCTCGATGATGGTGACGATGCGCAGGCTCGCGTACGCCGGGTCGGCAAGGATCTCGGAAATCGGATCGATGTACTCGTTCTTGTATCGGTCGAGCTCGGTGGGACCGAGCTCACCGTTGGACGCCAGCGCGGCGCAGTCGCGTCCCGGCAGGTCGTAGATGACGACCTGGAACAGGTCCGCGCCCTGGTCCAGCGCGGTGTCCAGGTGCTCGCGCAGGCTCATCGCGGTAGCCGAACCCTCGATGGCCGCGATGCGGTCCATCCAGACGAAGGCCGGCGTGTCGGCGATGGCGGCGCCACCCGGTTCGGCCGCCGCCTTCGCGGACCAGTCCGGGTTCACGTATGCCGTGGCGCCCACATAGGGGTTGTCGACCCGCGCGGCTGCGGAGGCGGGGGTCGGGATCGCCACCATCAGTGCTGCGCCCATGGCCAGGGCGGAGGTTGCGGCAAGCCTTCGGCGTAGCCCGTGCATGATCGTGCCTCTGGTACTCATTGCGGCTCCGTGCTCCTCTCGTACGCCTGCGGAAACTCCCGCAGACGGCTTGTGGGGGTGTCGCTCCGGGACGCCGTCTGCGGAGACGGCGAGCCGGGTGAAGCGTCGGTGAGGACGCTGGTGGTTCCCCGATGGCGGGCACAGCGGGGTGAATGGATAGCCCGCCATCGGGAGTTCGTCGGGTGACCGGCCGTTCAACGGCCGGTCACGGGGCAGTGCCCGAGGTCAGGGCGCCGTTGAGGTACACCCCGACCTTCGAGGCGTCGGCGAAGGCCGTGTTGGCGGCCCTGCTGTAGTCGTCGGTCTCGTCGAAGGCGGACCAGTCGGCCTTGTTGAACCGGAGCTGCATCTCCCCGGTGGAGGCGCCGGGGGCCAGGCTGCCGCCGGTGAAGCCGACCTCCAGGTAGTGGTCGGCGCCGGTTCCTGCCGAACCGGCCGGCGCCACACGGTGCGTGACCGCGCCGCAGCCGATGACCGCGTAGTCGCACGAGGTGCCGTACGAGGCGGAGCCGGACTCACCGCTGAACCAGTAGCGCAGGGTGACCTTGCTCAGGTCCACCGCCGTGGTGCCGGTGTTGACCAGCTGGAGGCCGGGCCTGATCTGGTTGTCGCCGGGCGATGCGTCGTTGTTCTTGTACTGCGCCTTGAGCGCACCGGTGCTCCCGCCGCCTCCTGCCTCGGTGGTGGCGCCGACCGCGGCCGAGACCGCGGAGGTGTTCCCGGCCGCGTCCCTGGCCCGCACGGTGTAGCTGTGCGAGGACGAGGCGGCGAGACCGGTGTCGGTGAACGAGGCGGATGCGGTGGATCCCGCCTTCACCCCGTCGCGGTAGACGTCGTACCCGCTGACGCCGGTGTCGTCCGTCGCCGGAGTCCAGGACAGCGAGACCGAGCTGTCGGTCGTGCCGGTCACGGTCACACCGGCCGGCACCGTCGGTGCCTGGGTGTCGCCGCCGCCACCGGACTCCGTGCTCGCCTCGAAGGCGAACCGGTTCATCCCGAGGCCCTGCCCGCCCTGCCAGATCTCGAACCCGGCCTCGGCGTCGATGAGATAGTGCGCCGGGTCGATCGACCCGCGGCCCACGCCGTCGTCGATCAGGCCCTTCACATCGAAGTCGGCGAGCTCGGTGGCGCCGCCCTGCAGGACGTACGAGATCACCTTCCAGCCCGATGCGCCGGGGCCGGTCCACACATCCCAGTTCCGGCCGTCGAGCCGGACCGTCGCGGTGCGGGAACCGATCGGCTGGACGCCCCCGCGGTGGTTCATCCAGATCATCACCTCGGTGCCGTCCGGCTGGTCGTCGGTGACCGGCGCCGAGTTGAACCAGATGTCCATCGATACGTTGTACGCACCGGAGGCGACCTGGGTGGTCGACCAGTCGGTCGTCACGCTGCCCAGCTCGTCGACGCGTAGCGGCAGTCCGCTGTCCGTCGTGCACGCCCCCCAGTGACAGCCCTTGTAACTGGAGGGGTACGTCGCCGGGGCGCCGTTCGTCGGGAGGGAGAAGGAGGACTTGGTGACGCTCCAGGCGCCCGTGTCAGGGTCGACGCTGACGCACTGCTCGGCCTCGGAGTTCCACTCGTTCTGCTGGTAGAGGTACTCCCCGCCCTGCAGTTCAGTGGTGCCCCACTGGGTGCAGTCGGTGACCGGCGCCGCTGACGCGGCGGGGGCACCGGTGAGCATCGAAGCGGCGGCGAGCACCAGGGCCGCGGCCGCCCCCGCCAGCGCCGGGAGTCTCGGGCCGGTCACGGCTCCACGCCCCAGGCAAGGGTGCCGGCGACGTAGGCCCCGACCTTGGAGGAGTCGGCGTACGCGGTGTTGGTGGCCCGGCTGTAGTCGTTGCTCTCGTTGAAGTTGGACCAGTCGCTCTTGTTGAGCCGCAGCTGGAGCTCGCCGGTCGACGCACCCGCGGCCAGCGTGCCGGCTCCGCCGGTGAAGCCGACCTCCAGGTAGCGGTCGGCGCCCGTCTTCGGGCTGGAGACGGCGACCACCGAGTGCGTGATGTTGGACGAGCCGAGCGCGGCGTAGTCGCAGTACGTGCCGAAGGTGCTCGGCCCGCCGTCGGCGGTGAACCAGTAGCGCACCTTCACCGTCGACAGGTCGATCGGGGCGCTGCCCGTGTTCAGTACCTGGAGGCCCAGCCGGATCTGGTTGTCGGTCGCGGAGGAGTCCGTGTTCTTGTACTGGATCTTCACCGCGCCGGTGCCCGTCGAACCGCCCGACTTCGTGGTGGCGGTGACCGCGGCCGACAGTGCCGAGGTGTTGCCGCCCGCGTCCCGTGCCGCGACGGTGTAGCTGTACTCGGTCGCCGCGGCGAGGTCCGTGTCGGTGAACGTCCGGGTGGTGGCATTGCCCGCCAGGACCCCGTTGCGGTAGACGTCGTAGCCGGTCACGGCGACGTTGTCGGTGGCGGCGGACCAGGAGAGCGACACGCTGTTGCTCGTCGTCGCCGTCACGGCCAGGCCGGCCGGAGCCGTCGGCGGCTCGGTGTCACCGCCCGGCTCGCCGCCGCCCTCCACCAGCAGCTCCGCGTAGATCGCGAAGGCCAGTGCGAGCGCCGCCTGTGCCCAGAAGCGGTGGTAGGTGAAGGTGGGGGCCGCGCCGCCGTCCAGGTAGGCCTGCACCTTCGGCCAGTCCGGGTCGTCCTTGTACCAGCTGCGGATGTCGATGAAGGTCGAACCCGGCTCGATGGTGTCGCCGTTGGGCATCGTGCCCGACCAGCCGGCCGGGATGTACACCTCGTCGTTGAAGCGGTTGTAGTCCTTCCTGGTCTCCGGCACCGAGATGCCCTTGTCCGTGGCGTTCAGCGCCATCGCGTCCAGCAGCGCCTTGGCCAGAGCCCCGGCGTCCTCGTCACCCGACTTGGCGGCGTAGTACGTGAGCGTCTTGACGTACGCGGCGCCCACACCGACGTCGTTGGCGTAGTCCACGACCGAGACGTGCAGGCCCGCGTTGTCCCCGGGCGACGCCGGGTCCCACGTGTCGGGCTGGCCGGTCCACTTGAGCGTCGACGGGAAGCGGAAGCTGCCGTCGGCACCCACGGTCGTCTCGGACGAGGCCCAGGCGACCCACTTGGACAGCACCGCTTCGGCGGACGCGTTGCCCGTCTCGTGGTAGTACGCCGCGAGGCGTTCCATGCCCCAGGCCTGGAAGCCGAACCAGTTGTTGCTCGGCGGGTCGTGGTAGACCGGCTGCCAGTCGTACGCCATGCCGTAGAAGGTGGGCGTGCCGGCCGGCGGCGCGCTGTAGCTGCCCTCCCAGCTGTTGGTGCAGCCGCCCGCGAACGCGCCCTCGCTCGACTGGAGCCAGGTCAGGAACTCCAGCTGCCGGGTCAGGCTCTTGGACCAGTCGGACCTGGCCGTCGCGGACTTGGGGGTCAGTGACGGCACGTTGGACAAAGCCCAGGCAGCCAGCGGGTTCTGGTAGCCCTGGTGGGAGGCGCCGTCACCGATGCGCCAGGCCCAGCCGCCGCCGCTGCCGGCCGCCGCGCCGCCCCAGGCGTAGTACCAGGACAGCAGGTAGTGCTGGGAGTCCCGGCCCGTGGCCGCCGGGCAGGAGGCCGGGTCGGTGCAGTCGCCGACCCGCTTGAAGTACTTGTCGAACATGGCGTAGCGGAGGTAGTCGCCCATCTTGGCGGCCTTCGCGACCGAGGCCGAGACCTCGCCCGCCTTGCCCTGGGCCGAGGCCCAGCGGAACGCCCAGTAGGCAGCCTGCACCGCGCGGGCGTCGGCGTCCGGCGCGTTGGTGTACTTCCACTGCTTGGCGTAGCTGGCGTCACCGACGAACAGGTCGAGGTACCCGTTGGGGCCCCCGTACTTGAAGAGGTCGGTGGTGGGCTGCGGAACGGTCTCCCAGACCGACTCCTGCGAACCGCGCTGGTAGGTGTTGATGTAGGAGGCCCCGGCACCCGGCCCGGACTCGCCGCCGGTACCCGGCTTGTTGCCGTAGCCGTAGACGTTGTCCAGGTCCATCAGCCAGTGCATGCCGTAGATGTCCATCGTCCCGTAGGACGAGGCGAGTTCGGTGGCGAGCGGGTCGGTGCCGACCTTGACCGAGGGGTCCAGCGCGGAGGGGTAGCCGCTGGGCAGGGGGTGCTCCGGGGCGTAGGTCGCCGGCGCCGACGGGTTGTACGAGTCGGCGGTCGACTGGTCCGCGTGCTGGGGAATGATGGTCTTCTCGGCCACCGCCCAGGCCGCGTTGAAGGGCGCCCAGTCACCGGTCACCCGCCCGTACGCCGCCTCCAGCCACATCCAGAAGCTGACGGCCTCGGACGTGGTCTGGTGCCCGTGGTCGGGTGCCTCGACCATCAGGGTCTCGACCGAGTGGTACGGCAGACCGTCCGGGCTGAAGTAGCCGTTGGCGGACGCCTTGATCTTGCCGTACTGGGTGAGGAAGGCCTGGGTGTACGGATCGTCGGCCGCGGCCGCACGGGCGGCGGTGCCGGCCACGGACGCGGGCTTGGCGACGGCGGTGCCCTGCACCAGACCCGCGGCGAGCAGGCTGCCGCCCAGGGCGCTGCTGAATGTTCTACGTGATATCGACACAAATCCTCCATTGGCGGGTGTCGTTGGGGAGAGGGGGACGAAGCAAGGGGGGACGGGGGTGGGAGCGGGGAGAAGCGCGGGGAAGGAGCGGGGTGATGCGGCGGGGGAGCGGAAGGCGGTAGGGGGTTGGCCTGCGCGGCCGAAGGTCAGGGCTCGATGCCCCAGACGAGCTCGCCGCCGACGTACACGGCGACCCGGTCGGCGTCCGCGTACGAGGTGCCGGTGCCGTGGCTGTAGTCGTCCGACTCGTCGAAGTTCGACCAGTCCGTCTTGTTCAGACGCAGCTGGATCTCCCCGGTGGTGGCGCCCGGCGCCAGACTGCCGCTGCCGAAGCCCACTTCGAGGTAGTGGTCGGCGCCTGCCACGGGAGTGCTCACAGCGGCGACCCGATGGGTCACGGTCGAGCAGCCGATCGGCGACCAGTCGCACCAAGTACTGTACGTGGAAGCTCCGTTGTCGGCGGTGAACCAGTAACGGACCGTCACGTCCGCCAGGCTGACCGCCGCGTCGCCGGTGTTCACGAGTTGGAGGCCGGGCTTGATCTGGTTGTCACCCGAGGAGGAATCGCTGCTGCGGTACTGGGCCTTGAGCGCGCCGGGCTCGCCGCCCTCGCCGCCGCCGTCGTCTCCGCCCAGCGCGGTGCGCACGGCGGAGTAGGCGGACTTCGGCAGCAGGTTCTCGTCGTACAGGTTGGCGGCGCCCTGGCCCGGGAACGTGCTCGGGACCCAGGAGTACTTGTCCGTGTAGTCCCAGACGGTGATCCCGACGCAGCGTTCGACCGCCAGACAGGCCTCGGTCACCTGCCGGTAGTACGAGGACTGCGTGGCCGTCTTGGTGCTGTCGGCGGGCAGTTGCATGCGCACGTCGAGTTCCGTGACGGCCACGTCGAGCCCGAGGTCGGCGAACCGCTGCATGTTCGCCTGCATCTGGTAGGGGAAGCCGTACTGGACGGCCAGATGCGCCTGCATGCCGACCCCGTCGAGCGGCACGCCCTCGTCCAGCAACTCGCTCACCAGGGCGTACATGGCGTCGCTCTTCGCGCCGAGCCCCTCGATGTTGTAGTCGTTGAGGTACAGCTTGGCGTCCGGGTCGGCGGCGTGGGCGGCGCGCAGAGCGGTGGCGATGTAGTCGCTGCCCATGGCGGTGTAGAAGGGACTTGTGCGGAACGTCCCGTCCTCGTTGAACGGCTCGTTCACCACGTCCCACGCGGAGACCGCGCCGCGGTAGTGCGTCGCCTCCTCGGTGATGTGGTTCGTCATGGCGGCCTCGACCTGGGCCGGGGGCAGTGCGCCGACCCAGCCCGGCAGTTGGCTGTGCCAGACGAGGGTGTGGCCGCGCACGGTCTGGCCGTGCTGCTGGGCGAAGTCGGTGATCACGTCGCCCTTGGCGAAGTTGAACTGGCCCTGGGCCGGCTCGGTGGTGTCCCACTTCATGGAGTTGCCGGGGGTGATCTGCCCGAACTCGGAGCCCAGAACGGCCGCGTAGGCGGCATCTGGCAGTTCGGGGTTGTCGGTGGCGGAACCGAAGTACTTGCCCTGGGCGGTGGCGAGTTCATGCAGGGTGCCCTGCTCGGCCGCGGTCGCCGGTCCGCCCGTCAGGGAGGTGGCGAGGGCCAGGGCTCCGACCAGGAGGGCCGGGAGCCCTCCGGTACGGCTGGGTCTACTGCGCTTCACCAAGCTCATGACAAAGACCTTCCTCGGCCGGGCGGCACGGGGTGTTGCGGGGAGCGCGGCTGCGCCCCGTAACACCCCTTTCGCCACCTGGTGTTGGGGGAGAAGGGAGGGGAGTGGAGTGTGCAAGTCTTGATTGTGGGAGCGCTCCCAAGGTGGCGTGGTGATGGGCACCTGTCAAGACTTAAATCACAACTGCCTTACGGGCGCGTTAACTCGGCTACACGTCGAACGGATGCCTCGGGTGGTGCGGCGGACGGTCCCGGGAGCCGCCGGTCGCGTGCGCCGATGACGCCGGCGCCGCAGGCGCGTGAACGCTCTGCCGGACGTGGGAGGCGTGGGTGCGTGCGGGGCGGGAGTGGCGTGTTCGCGATTGCGTGCGCGTGGTCGCGGAGAAGGTCGTGGGTGCCAATGGGGTCGCGCACGTTGGGTGATGGCCGTGAGGACTCACGCATCTGCGCGCCGGTCTCCGGCGAGCCTGTGTTCCTGCCGTCCGCTGCTCGCATGCCGGCCGCGGAAACCGCTGGGCAGCCGGGTGGGGGAGGGGGTGCGGCGGCTCTGTGGCGGGGTCCGTGCCGGGTGCCCGCCCGTCGCGCAAGTAGTGCAACCGTGTATCAATATTGCCGGAGAGTGACGAGCGGACTGCTCCGGGGCTGGGTGCGGTTGCGGTGGCCCGGGGGTCCGTACGGCGTGCGCGAAGGTGTAGGCGGACGGTCTCCGGGCGCTGCGGAGAGCGCTCTCAGCGCACCGTGAGTGAGCCGTGCATCGTCGGATGGATGGTGCAGATGTACGGATATGGGCCCGGCCGGGCCGGAGCGTCGAAGGTGACCTTTTGTCCTGACTTCACCTGGCCGGTGTCGAAGGCCCCGTCACTGGTGGCCGTCACGGTATGCGTTGCCGCATCTTTGTTGATCACGGTGACCTCTGTACCCGGGGCAACGGTCAGGGTGGCCGGATGGAACGCGAAGTCCTTGATCGTGATCAGGGCGCCGCCCGCCGGCCGTGAGGCGGTGGGCGGCGTGGGGGAGGCGGAGGGCGAGGAGCCGCCACCGCCGCCGGAACAGCCGGCCAGGGCGGTGGCGCAGGCCACCGAGGCGGCCACCACGGCGATGCGCGCCCTCGCGGGAAGCAGTGCGGGCACGGCTCAGTACCCTCCGTCGTTCGACGGGGAGGGAGAGGACGGGGCCTTTGTGATCTTGTTCCCGCCGGCGTCGAGCACGTACCAGGCCGCACCGAATCCGTTCGATCCCTGTCCGTTGGTGTCGCCGGCGCTCGTGTCGCCCGCGTAGCGGTACAACGGGTGACCGTTGTACGTGATCTCCTTGCGGCCGTCGTCACGCGTCGTGGTGCCGAGCAGCGACGCCCGCACCCCCTTGCCGGCGACCGGCTTCCCGGTGACGGTCAGGGGCGGCCAGGCCGTTGCGCACTCACCGTTGCACGTCGACTTCGAGGAGGTGTCCGCCTCCCAGAGGTAGAGGGTCCGCCCGTCGCCGTCCACCAGGATGGTGCCCAGGGGGTTCGACGCGGTCGCCACGGTCCCGGACGCCGCCGCGCCGGTCGCGGAAGGCGTGGCCGACGCCGATCCGCCGCCCCCGCCGTCGTCCGAACATCCGCCGAGTAGGGCGGCCAGCAGGCTCACCGTCGCGGCCGCGGCCGCTCCTGCGCGGTACTCCATCACGAACTCCTCGGACCCGGTCGCCGTACCGGCGGCATCGTGGCCCGAACAGTAGGCGCGCACCCGTCCGGCCCCGGACAGGCGCTCGGGGCGAACCGCGAACCGGCACCGTGCGGGTGTACGGATCCGGCCGCCCCTGCTCCGTCCGGCTCAGCTCTCGCGGGTGGCGACCATTCCCATCGTGATGAGCCCCAGCACCACCCAGCCGAACCAGAGCCAGCCGTTGCTCCCCAGCGCGACCGTGTACGCGGTGACCGCCACCAGGGCGCCTACGGTGAGCACTCCCATTGCCTTCGTGGATCCAGACATGCGCGCACCCTCCTAGAGGCCGTGGATGCCATCGTCACCCCGAAGGCCCCTCCGCCGCTACTGTCCGCGCGCCTGCAAGGACGCGAGATACGCGTTGTACGCCTGGAGCTCCTGGTCGCCGTCCCGGTCCGCGGCCCGGTCCGAGCGCTTCGCCGTCCGCTGTTCCGAGCGGTACCACTGGAACACCAGGGCCACCAGGACCAGCACCGAGGGAATCTCGCTGAACGCCCAGGCGATGCCGCCCGCCGCGTTCTGGTCGGACAGGGCGTCGATGCCGAGCGAGGCCGGGGGGTTCTCGTAGGCCTTCACCATCGGCTCGCTCGCCATCATCAGCGCGATGCCGAAGAAGGCGTGGAACGGCATCCCGGCGAACAGCTCCAGCATCCGCATCACATAGCCCGGACGGTGCGGCCCCGGGTCGACGCCCATGATCGGCCAGAAGAAGACCAGGCCGACCGCCAGGAAGTGCACCATCATCGCGAGGTGCCCGGTCGTCGAACCCATCAGGAAGTCGAAGAGCGGAGTGAAGTACAGCGCGTACAGGCTGGCGATGAAGAGCGGGATGGTGAACACGGGATGCGTGATGATCTTCATGTAGCGGCTGTGCAGCAGCATCAGGAGCAGCTCACGGGGCCCCTTCCTGCCACGCCCCGCCACCGGCAGGGCACGCAGCGCGAGGGTTACGGGCGCACCGAGCAGCAGCAGGATCGGCGACAGCATGCTGATCACCATGTGCTGCACCATGTGCACGCTGAACATGACCATGCCGTAGTCGTTGAGCCGGGTGCACATCACCAGCGCGATCGTCAGCACACCGGCGACGAACAGGACGATCCGGCCCGGCGGCCAGCTGTCCCCGCGCCTGCGCAGCCGCAGCACCGCGTACCCGTACAGGACCACGGCGAGGACGCAGCCGGTCAGGAAGAACGGGTCCGCGGAGAACTGGAGCCCGCGTCCCAGCGTGAACGGCGGCAGATCCATGTTCATGCCGTGCCCGCTGTGATCCATCTGTTCACTCCCGATGGGAACGTCGGGACGTCCCTGTTTCGTGCCGGTTGGTCCCGACCAGAGTAGAACCGCCCCCGGCCGCAACTGCGGCCGGGGGCGGTTCCGGGAAGGGGGTGTGTCTCAGAGCACGCACTCGGCTTCGGAGTAGCGCTCCGCGGGGACCGTCTTCAGGGTCTCCACGGCGTCCGCGAGGGGCACCATCGTGATGTCCGTACCGCGCAGGGCCGTCATCATGCCGAACTCGCCGCGGTGCGCCGCCTCCACCGCGTGCCAGCCGAAGCGGGTCGCGAGGACGCGGTCGTACGCGGTCGGCGTGCCGCCGCGCTGGACGTGGCCGAGGATCACCGGGCGCGCCTCCTTGCCCAGGCGCTGCTCCAGCTCGATGGAGAGCTGCGTCGCCACGCCGGCGAAGCGCTCGTGCCCGTAGACGTCCTTGACGCCCGATTCGAACTCCATGGAGCCCTCACGCGGCTTCGCGCCCTCGGCGACCACGACGATCGCGAACTTCTTGCCGGCGGAGAAGCGCCGGCCGACCAGCTCGGTCAGCTCGTCGATGTCGAAGGGCCGCTCGGGAACGACGATGGCGTGCGCGCCGGCCGCCATGCCGGAGTGCAGGGCGATCCAGCCGGTGTGGCGTCCCATGACCTCGACGATCATGACGCGCTGGTGGGACTCGGCGGTGGTCTTCAGCCGGTCGAGGGCCTCCGTCGCCACGCCGACAGCGGTGTCGAAACCGAAGGTCACGTCCGTGGACGCGATGTCGTTGTCGATCGTCTTCGGTACGCCGACGATCGGCAGCCCCGCCTCGGACAGCAGGTTGGCCGCCTTCAGCGTGCCCTCGCCGCCGATCGGGATGATCGCGTCGAGGCCGAGGTCCGCGACATGGCCCCTGGCCGTCTCCACACCGCCGCGCAGATGCGCGGGCTGGACCCGGGAGGAACCGAGGATCGTGCCACCGCGGGCGAGGATGCCGCCGACCGCGTCGAGGTCGAGCTTGCGGTAGTCGCACTCGAGGAGGCCCCGCCACCCGTCGTGGAAGCCGATGACCTCGTCGCCGTGGTCGACCACAGCGCGGTGGACGACGGAACGGATGACGGCATTGAGGCCGGGGCAGTCGCCGCCGGAGGTGAGCACACCAATTCGCATTGCCCGGGAAACCTTTGCAACGTGGGCCGACGACCGGACCACGTCGTCCGGTTGGATCCCCGCCACCCTACCGGCGCAGGGTGGCGGGACCGAACCGGGCGTCCGCCTGCTGGACTCCGCTCAGCTGAGCGAAATGGCCCTCATCAGGCGGGCTGTGTCGCCGCGGCGATCCGCTCGGCGCGCAGCGCCTCGTACCAGCGGTCGTCGGTGGGCGGCAGGGCGTTCACATCGAGGGCCAGCTTCAGCAGCAGATCCGCGATCAGCGGGTTGCGCGCCATCACGGGCCCGTGCATGTACGTGCCGAAGACGGTGTCGTTGTACGCACCCTCGGTCCCGTCGCCGGTGCCGTTGCCCCGGCCGAACCGCACCTGGGCGAACGGGCGTGCCGTCGGCCCGAGATGGGTGACGCCCTGGTGGTTCTCGAACCCGGTCAGGGGCGGCAGCCCGAGGCGCGGGTCGATGTCCCCGAGCACGTCGCCGACGCACCGGGCCCCCTCGCCGCGGGTGGAGATCACGTCGAGCAGCCCGAGGCCCTGCTCGCGCTCACCGAGGTCGTTGACGAACTCGTGGCCGAGGATCTGGTAGCCCGCGCAGACCGAGAAGATGATCGCGCCGTTGGAAGCGGCCCGGCTGAGGCCGCCGTCGCGGCGCAGCCGCTCCGCCGCGAGCCGCTGCGGCCGGTCCTCACCGCCGCCGATCAGATAGATGTCCCCGGACGTGGGGACCGGCTGGTCGCTGCGCACGTCGACACGCGACACGTCGAGGCCGCGCTGGCGGGCCCGGCGCTCCACGACGAGGGCGTTGCCCTGGTCGCCGTAGGTGCTCAGCAGGTCCGGGTAGACCCACACCAGCCGCAGGCTGTTGTTGCTCATGCTTCGTCCTCTCCTGAGGGGCCCGGGGCCGGGGTCAGTTGCCGACACGACGGCGCAGATCCTGGAAGGCGGTGTAGTTGGCGATGACCTCGATGCGTCCGGGCGGTGCCTGCTGGACGGCCTCGTCGAGGTTCTCGCAGACCCGGAAGTCGAGACCGGCCACTTCGAGGCGGACCGCGAGGTCCAGCTTCCGGTCGCCGAGCACGAAGATCGGGTGGCCCGCGAGCTGGGTGTAGTCCACGTCCCACAGCCACGAGGTGTCCGTGCCGTCCGCGCCGCGGGCGTTCACGGAAAGGATCACCGGGGTGGGCGGCGGGTCGATCAGGGAGAACGTCTCCAGCCAGCCCGCCGGGTTCTTCGCCAGCAGGAGACGCAGTTCGCGGCCGAGGAAGGTGACCACGTCGTAGCGGCCCGCGACGGCCTGCACCTGGTACATCCGCTCCAGGGCGACCTGCGGCGGCACGCCGAACACGGCGGCCACGGCGGCCGAACTGGTGGCGTTGGCCTTGTTGGCGCGGCCGGGCAGCTGGAGATGGATCGGCCACGCCGATCCGTGCGGGTCGAGCACGTAGTCACCGTGCAGGACCCAGCTGGGCGGCGGGCGGCGGAAGCCGCACTCGCCGCAGAACCAGTCGTCGCCGGGGCGCTGCATGACACCACCGCAGGACGGGCAGGACCAGGCGTCGTCCTTCCACGCCTGGCCGGCCGCGACCCACACCACGTTGGGTGAGGAGGAGGCCGCCCAGACGATCAGCGGGTCGTCCGCGTTGGCGACGATCACGGCCTTCGAGCCGGACAGTCCCTCCCGCCACTTCTCGGCCAGCATCCGGGTCTCCGCGGCCCGGTCGAGCTGGTCGCGCGAGAGGTTGAGCAGCGCGATCACCTTGGGCGTCGTGTCGCGGGCGACGCCGGCGAGGTACTTCTCGTCGACCTCGATCACGCCGTACTGCGCGTCCGAGCCACCGGCCAGGGCCGAGGTGATGCCCGCGGGCATGTTGGCGCCCAGCGCGTTCGACACGACCGGGCCGGCGGCCCGCAGTGCCTCGGCGATCAGCCGGGTCGTGGTCGTCTTGCCGTTCGTCGCCGACACGAGGATCACGTCCAGGTGCTGCGCCAGCCGCCCCAGCAGGTCGGGGTCGAGCTTGAGCGCCACCCGGCCGCCGATCACCGATCCGCTGCCCCGACCGGCCGCTCGCGACACCGCCGCAGCGGCCTTGCCCGCCGTCACGGCCAGCTTGGCCCGCGGCGACAACGGCTCCGTGTTGCCTGCCATCGTCCTAGATCCTCCTTGCATCGGTCCGCGCCCAGCCTATCGATGTCCGGCGCGGCGGAGGCACGGCGGCACCGTCCGGACCGTGGAGTTCCCGTGGAACGAGACACGCGCGAACTAACACCACTTCATTTGTCTGGCAAACATACAGGTCAGGGCGGTTGTGCGGGATCCGGAGACGCGTCGCCCCGTCATTTCACGCCGAAGGCCCCCGAGACCGGGACCCGGACACGGGAGGTCTCGCAGCCCGTGCGGGGTTGTCGGCACGCCGGCTCCGGGTGCTGCCCGTCACGTTTCCGCCATGTCGGAGATACGACACAGGACAAGGCTGTGCAAGGGCCGTGACGCCGATTAAACCGATCCCATGAGATCAATAACCAGGCGCCGGTTCCTGCCGGCCGCCATCGCGCTGACCATGGCGCTCACCGGGTGGGCGGGGGTGCCGGCCGCGGTGGCGGACCCCTCCGCAGCCGCTGCGGCGGGCCCGTCCGCCGGTACGTCGTACGACCTCACGCTCGTCACCGGCGACGTGGTCCACTACACCGATCTTCCCGGTGCCAACGACGTCGTGACGGTCGACCTCGCCGACCCGGCCGCCGGCGGCGTGCAGGTGCGGACGCAGGGGGAGCACACGTATGCGGTGCCGACGCAGGCGATGCCGCTGCTGGCCGCCGACCGGCTCGATCCGCGTCTGTTCGACATCACCGAGCTGGTGGCGATGGGGTACGACGACGCGCGGACCGGTTCCGTGCCGCTGATCGCGACGGCGCCGGAGAACGCCCGTTCCGCCCGGCCCCCGGCCGCCCCCGAGGGCGCCGCGACCGTGCACACGCTGGAGTCGATCGACGCGACGGCGCTGCGCACCGCCAAGGACGACGCCCACGCGTTCTGGAAGGACATCGCTCCCGGGAAGGCGCCGCGCACCCTCGACGGTGGCATCGGCAAGCTGTGGCTGGACGGGAAGGTCAAGGCCTCCCTGGCCGAGGAGACGGCGCGGATCAGGGCGACCGACGCCTGGCAGCAGGGCTACGACGGCAAGGGTGTGAAGGTCGCGGTGCTCGACACCGGCGCCGACCTCGACCACCCCGATCTCGTCGGCCAGGTGGACGCGTCGAAGAGCTTCGTGCCGGGGGAGGGCGTCGACGACGGCCACGGCCACGGCACGCACACCGCCTCCACCATCGCCGGCACCGGCGCCGCCTCCGGCGGGAAGGAGAGGGGCGCGGCCCCCGGCGCCCGGCTGCTCATCGGCAAGGTCCTGAGCGACAAGGGCAGTTCCGGCAGCGACTCCGACGTCATCGCGGGCATGGAGTGGGCCAGGGACCAGGGCGCGGACATCGTGTCGATGAGCCTCGGCACGCCCGACGGGTCCGACGGCGACGACCCCATGGCGCAGGCCGTGAACACGCTGTCGGCCAACGGCGGTCCGCTCTACGTGATCGCCGCGGGCAACGCCTACGACCCCGGCACGGTCGGCTCCCCGGGTGCCGCGGCCTCCGCGCTGACGGTCGGCGCGGTCGACGGGAACGACGAGCGGGCCGAATTCTCCAGTCAGGGCCCGCTGACCCGTACCCACCGCCTCAAGCCCGACGTCTCCGCCCCCGGCGTCGACGTCACCGCCGCGGCCTCGCAGTCGGTGCCCGGCTGGACCGGCGGCCCGTACCGGACCATGAGCGGCACCTCGATGGCGACGCCGCTGGTCGCGGGCACCGCCGCGATCCTGAAGCAGCGTCACCCCGACTGGAGCGGCCGGCGCATCAAGGACGCGCTGATGAGCACGTCGCACCGCACCGGCGCGACGCCGTACGAGGCCGGCACCGGCCGGGTGGACACCGTAGCGGCCCTGGACTCCACGATCGAGGCGACCGGCTCGGTCGAAGCGGCCACGTACGACTGGCCGCACGCCGACGCGAAGGCGGCCACCCGCACGATCACCTACCGCAACGACGGTGACGCGGACGCGACGCTCGCACTCGCCACCGGCACGGACTCGGACGCCTACGTGCTCTCCGCGCCGTCGGTGAGGGTCCCGGCGCACGGAACCGCGGACGTCACCCTGACCCTCGACCCGGCGAAGGTTCCCACCGGCACCACATTCTCCGGTCAGGTCTCCGCCACGGACGCGGCTTCCGGCGCCGTGGTCGCGCACACCGGTTTCGCGTTGTTCAAGGAAGCGGAGATGTATGACTACACCATCGAGCTGAAGGACCGCGACGGCAATCCCGCGGCGCACACGGTGGCGTTGTACGACGCCTCCTCGACCACCGCGGCGTACGTCGAAGTCGACGGGGAGAAGACCCTGCGCCTGCCGCCGGGCCGCTACGCCGTCTCGGCCTACCTCGACGTGCCGGGCGAGCGGTCCGACGCACTCGGCCAGGCGCTGCTGATCTCCGACGAGATCACGCTCGGCGCCGGCCACCCAAGAGGCACGGCGGTCCTCGACGCGACCAGGGCTCGCGAGGTGACCGCGGTCCCCGAGCGCAGGAGCGAGACGGTCCAGCGGGTCTTCAACCTGTCGCGCCGCTACGGCGACGCCGCACAGCACGGCTGGTCCACCTCCTGGCTGGTGGCCGCCAAGTACGACTCCGTCTACCTGACGCCGACCGAGCAGGTCGCCGACGGTTCGCTGAAGGCGTTCATGAGCTGGCGGATGCGGCAGCGGGCGCTCGCCGCGACGACCGGCACCGGCCGCGAGGTCACGCTGGTCCCGCAGGGCGGCAGCGCGTACCACGACGGCACCGGCACCCTGAGGACCGTGTACGCGGGTCAGGGCGCGGCAGCCGACTACGAGGGCATCGACGTCCGCGGCAAGGCGGTCGTGATCTACCGCAGCACAACCGTGACCGCCGCTCAGCGGGCGCAGGCCGCTTCGGCCGCCGGCGCCGCGATGCTGATCGTCGTCAACGACACCCGTGGCCGCCTCTTCGAGACCTACAGCGGCGGCGGGGACGTCACTGTGGCGTCCGTGGCGCAGTCGGACGGCGCCCGGCTGGTCACCGAGGCGAGGACGGGCCGCGGCACGCTGCGCGTCACGCAGCGGGAGTACCCGGACTACACCTACGACCTGGCCGAGAAGTTCGACGGCCGCATCCCGGACAGGTCGCTGGCCTACCGGCCGGACAACGGCGACCTGGCCCGTCTGGACTCCGGCTTCTACGCGGCGGCGGGCACGACCGGTTTCGGCGGCCGCTACTTCGTCCCGGCGTGGAGCCCGGCTCTCGGCGGCGACTCGTACGAGAAGTACGGGCGCACGCTCACCGAGTACGTCACCCCGGTCACGAGCGACATCGGCACGTGGTGGGAGCAGCACGAGGGTCTGGGCGCCGCGGCCTCCTTCCGGGAGAGCGGCTACACGCAGGTGTCACCCGGCCGGCCTGCCGGGGCCGAGTGGTTCAAGCCGGTGCAGGCCCCGCGCCTGACCGACGACCACTCCGTCTACGCCACCGGTACCAACACGCTGATGTGGAACATCCCGATGCTGTCGGGCGGCGACGACGGCCACGCCGGGTTCGGCGGAACCGCCCAGACCTCGCTGCACCGGGGCGACACCCAGCTGGCGAAGGTGAACTCCCGTGCGGGGCGTGCGTACAACCTGACCACGGGCTCGTACACGCTGGAGGCGGCGGGGCAGCGCAACTCCCCGGCATGGAGCACGTCCACGAAGACCGACACCACCTGGGGCTTCGACTTCGAGGCGGCGCCCGCGGGCACCCCGGCCCGGCAGGACGTGCCGTTGCTGAACCTCGGCTACGACGTCGACACGGACCTCCAGGGGGCGGCGCGGGCCGGCCGGATCCTGCGGCTCGGCCTGCACGCCGCCTCGCTCGCCGGTGACGTGACGGCGGACGCGGCCACCTTGCAGGTCTCGTACGACGACGGTGCGACCTGGCAGGAGGCACGGCTGAAGCGCACCGGCGACGGCCGGTGGACGACGACCCTGGGCACGCCGCGTCACGCCGGGTCGGTGTCACTGCGGGCCGGTGCCACGGCGCCCGGCGGACTCTCCGTCCAGCAGGAGGTCGTCAGGGCGGTCACGCTGCGCTGACCGGGAGAGGAATCACAGCCGGGGGCGGGCCTGCGTACGGGCCCGCCCCCGGCTCGTCATACCCAGCCCCGGTCCCTCGCGTGCCAGCCCAGCTGGAGACGGGTCGTCGCGTCGGTCAGGGCCATGAGCGCCTGGAGCCTGCGCTGCACGGTGCGTACCGACAGCTGGACCTGACCCGCCACCGCCGAGTCCGTGAGGCCGGCGAGCAGGAGCCGCAGGATGTGTGCGTCGACGGTGTCGATCTCCGCGTGCGGCTGCTCCTGGTAGGGGCGGGCGCGCCCCCACACCTGCTCGAACAACTCCCGTGCCACATGGGCCAGTCCGCCGCGCAGCACCACCGCGGGGTCCACTCCGGCGTCCCGTCCGTGCAGCGGCAGCATCGCCACGGCACCGTCGCACAGGATGAGCTTGTAGGGAACCTCGGTGACCGTGCGTACCTGGACCCCGTCGGCCAGGGACTGTGCCACCTGGTCCGCCGCACCCGGCTCACCCAGGAACCCCTGGTCGATGACGGCCCGCACCCGCACATCGCGCGAGATGGCCGTCACCTCCGCACTGTCGGCCGGGGTGACCGCCTGGGGTGTGCCGGCGGAGAAGATGTCGATCGTCCCGCGCGCGGAGAGCTGGAGCTGGAGATAGCGCATGCGGATCGCGTCGGTGCCCTCGACGATCTCCACGAGATCGCGCTGGGCCCGGTCGGCGGTCGCCGTGCGGTACGTCTCCGCGAGCCGCGCCACGGCGAGTTCGGCACGCTGGAGGCGCTCGCGGTGGGCCGCGAGTTCGACCCCGAGGGCGACGGCCGGGGGCGCCGCCGCGTAGCGCTCGCCGTCGGCCACCCGGAGAACCAGTCCGCGGTCGGCCAGGGTGCGCAGCGCGGCGCCGGTCCGCCGTTCCGGCAGGCCGACCGCCTCGGCGAGCTGTGCGTAGCCGGGCGAAGGCAGCGTGATCAGCGCCTGGTACACCGCGTCCTCGTCCGCCGTGAGGCCGAGATCCTGAAGGCTCATCGCGGCACCGACCTCCGTTCTCCTCGTACGCACCGGACCGTGTGGCCTGAAGTGTCGCAGGTCGCTGTCGCGGTGAGCCCTTCGCGGCAGGCAGCGGGCGTTCTGGCGGAACGTACGATGTCCGTCATGCGAAACCGCCCCATCCCCGGCAGCTCCGGCCTCGTCCGGACCATGACCCTGCTCGGCGACCCGGTGCTCCACGCCCCGTGCGAGCCGGTCACGGACTTCGGCCCGTCGCTCGCCCGGCTGATCGAGGACCTGTTCGCCACGATGTACGAGGCGCAGGGCGTAGGTCTCGCAGCCAACCAGGTCGGTGTGCCGCTCCGGGTGTTCGTCTTCGACTGCCCCGACGACGAGGACGTCCGCCATCTCGGACACGTGGTCAACCCCACGCTCGTCGAGGCCGACGGCATCACCGTGCGCGGCCCCGAGGGCTGTCTGTCGCTGCCGGGCATCGAAGCCGGTACGCCGCGCTTCGACCGGGCCGTGGTCGAGGGTGTGACGGCCGACGGGGAGCCGGTGCGGATCAGCGGAACGGGCTTCTTCGCCCGCTGCCTCCAGCACGAGTGCGACCATCTCGACGGGACCGTCTACACGGACCGGCTGACCGGACTGCGCCGGGCACGCGCGCTGCGGGCGGCCCGCCGGGCGCCCTGGGGGCGCGCCGGCTGAGGGCCGCCGGGGTCAGAACCCGGGGCCGCCGGGGCGGTCGCCCGCCACCGCCAGCCTGCCCCAGAGCAGGTCGGCCAGACACCGCACCAGCTGCTCGCGCGAGCAGGGGCGTTCCCCCAGCCACCAGTCGCCCGCCGCGTGCATCATGCCGACGATGCCGTGGCCCCAGATCCGGGCCATCCCCTGGCTGTCGGGGCCGAGATCCACCCGCTCCGCGATGACCGTGGCGAGCTCCTCTCCCAGCCGCCGCAGCAGCGGGGCGGAGTGCCGTCCCACGTCGAAGCCCTGCTCGGAGGAGGGCGCCGCGTCGTCGGACGGGTGTATCAGGAAGCGGTAGACCTGCGGGCGGGCCTCGATCGCCGCGAGGTAGGTGTCGAGCGTCGCCTCGACGCGGGCGCGGCGGTCGGCGGGGGCGTCGAGCGCGGCTCGCAGGGCGCTGAGCAGCGCGTCGGTGTGCCGCTTGGCCAGGGCGCGGTAGAGACCGCCCTTGTCGCCGAAGTGCCGGTAGAGGATGGGCTTGGTGATGCCCGCCTCTGCCGCGATGGCGTTCATCGAGGCCCCGGGGCCGTCCCTGAGCACCACGCGGTCGGCGGCCTCGAGCAGCTCGCGGCGGCGGCGTTCGGCCGCGGACCGCTGGCGCTCGGCCTGTCGTGTGGTCTCCATGTCGTTTCTCCCACCCCTGACCGTGCATGTCCGTCCTGCCTGCGCAACGTAACACCCTGCCCAGCGCTGTGTGGATCGCCTTCCGGGCGGTTGACAGAGGCTACTTGTCGGTAACAGACTGTTGTTACCGCAAGTAACTATTTCTTTGACGGCAGTACGTGGAGGGGAACATGGCCGAGTTCACGCTCGATCTCAACGACGACCAGAAGCAGGTCCGTGACTGGCTTCACGGCTTCGCCGCGGACGTGATCCGTCCGGCTGCTTCGGAGTGGGACGAACGTGAGGAAACGCCCTGGCCCGTCATCCAGGAGGCCGCCAAGGTCGGAATCTACTCCCTCGACTTCTACGCGCAGCAGTTCTTCGACCCGACGGGCCTCGGCATCCCGATGGCGATGGAGGAGCTCTTCTGGGGCGACGCGGGCATCGCCCTGTCGATCGTCGGTACGGGCCTGGCGGCCGTAGGCGTCCTCGCCAACGGCACAGAGGAACAGATCGGCACCTGGATCCCGCAGATGTACGGCGACGCGAACGATGTGAAGGTCGCCGCCTTCTGCTCCTCCGAGCCCGACGCCGGCTCCGACGTCGGCGCGATGCGTACGCGTGCCGTGTACGACCAGGCCAAGGACGAGTGGGTGCTCAACGGCACCAAGACCTGGGCCACCAACGGCGGCATCGCCAACGTCCACGTCGTGGTCGCGGTCGTCGACGCCGAACTCGGCACCAAGGGGCACGCCTCCTTCATCGTGCCGCCGGGCACCGCGGGCCTCTCGCAGGGCCAGAAGTTCAAGAAGCACGGCATCCGCGCCTCCCACACCGCCGAGGTCGTCCTGGAGGACGTGCGCGTCCCGGGCCACTGCCTGCTCGGCGGCAAGGAGAAGCTGGACCAGCGCCTCGCACGGGCCCGCGAGCGCGCTGCCTCCGGCGGCGGCGAGCGCGTGAAGAACGCCGCGATGGCCACGTTCGAGGCCTCCCGCCCGGCCGTCGGCGCGATGGCCGTGGGCACCGCCCGTGCCGCGTACGAGGTCGCGCTGGACTACGCGAGGACCCGGACCCAGTTCGGCCGCCCGATCATCGACAACCAGGGCATCGCCTTCCAGCTCGCCGACATGCGTACGCAGATCGACGCGGCCCGCCTGCTGGTCTGGCGCGCCTCGTGGATGGCGACCACCGGCAAGCCGTTCGAGTCGGCCGAGGGTTCCATGTCCAAGCTGTACGCGAGCGAGACCGCCAAGAAGGTCACCGCTCAGGCGATCCAGATCCTCGGCGGCAACGGGTTCACCCGTGAGTACCCGGTGGAACGCATGCACCGGGACGCCGCGATCTACACGATCTTCGAGGGCACGAGCGAGATCCAGCGCCTGGTGATCGCCCGCACGCTGTCCGGGATGCCCATCCGCTGACGTATCTCCGGCACGGTGACCCGGCCCCCGTGCCTGTCCGCCGGACAGGCGCGGGGGCCGGGCCGCACCGGCCCGGCGCTCAGGCGGGGAGCAGCGCCTCGATGGCCGCGACGACCTCGGGGGCCTCGGGCTCCGTGCGGGGGCGGATCCGGGCGACCGGCTCGCCCGCGGGGGAGATGAGGAACTTCTCGAAGTTCCACTGGATGTCACCGGCCTCGCCGTCCGCGTCCGCGAGCAGGGTGAGTTCCGCGTAGAGCGGGTGCCGGCCGGCGCCGTTGACGTCGGTCTTCGCCAGCAGCGGGAAGCTCACCCCGTACGTCGTGGAGCAGAATGTCTGGATCTCCTCCGAACTCCCGGGCTCCTGGCCGCCGAACTGGTTGCACGGCACGCCGAGCACGGTGAAGCCCCGGTCCCCGTACTCCTTCTGGAGCCGTTCGAGGCCGGCGTACTGCGGGGTCAGCCCGCACTTGGAGGCGACGTTCACCAACAGGACCGCCTGGCCGCTGTAAGCGCCCAGCGTCGTCGGCTCGCCGGTCAGGGTGTGGAGCGGGATGTCGTGCAGCGTCATGGATGTCTCCTCGTCGGTGTCTTCCACGGCAATTGTCACTCCCAGAGGTTCATCGGCACGAACCCGACCGCCCGGCCGTCCGGATCCAGCAGCCGGCCCATCAGCTTCACCGCGCGCAGCGCGACCGCGCGGTCGGCGATCCGCAGATGCGGGAGGGTCGCGGCGAGCCGCACCTCCAGGGCCTGGGCGTCCACCAGGGAAGAGACCCAGACGGTGGCGATGAGATTCTGCGGACCGGCCAGGCCCAGGCACTGTCTGATCTCCGGCAGCTTGGCCAACTCCCTTGCGGTGGAGTCCAGATGCTCGGCAGCCACGGTGCCGAAGAACGTCACGGCGACCGGTGAGCCGGACAGTGAGCGGGCCAGGTCGCAGCGGATCACCAGGCGGCCCGCCTCCAGCAGCCGGTTCAGCCGGCGGCTCGCCGTGTTGACCGAGATTCCGAGCGCTTCGGCGAGCTCGCTGAGGGACATGCGGCCGTTCTCGCCCATGGTCGTGACGAGTTCGGCGTACTCCGGCAGATGCGGCGAATCGCCCAGGGCCGACCGGCGGGACGCGGTCAGGACTTCCTGCTGGGAACGGCTCAGGCTGGTCAGCCGCCACACGCTGCCCTCCGTGTAGCTGCGGGTGATCAGATGCGCCCGGGTCGCCACGATGCCGGGAATGGTCCCCAGCCGGTCCACGATGTAGCCGGAGAGCGCGCCGAAGCCGGTGGCCATCGCGGTGATCAGCAGATCGCGCCCGCCCGCCGCGTGCTCCACGGTCACCGCGTGCGGGTCCGCTGACAGGAGTTCCGCGACCGCCCCCGCCTGCCCCGGCGCGCAGTCGATCTCGATCAGCGCGCCGGCACCCGAGCCGCCGTACGGGTATGCCGTCACCCAGGCGTGGCCGGCGGCCCGCAGCCTCTCCCAGCGCCGGGCCACGGTCGCGGCGTCGATGTCCAGCGCCTTCGCCAGCTCGGTCCAGGGCGCCCTCGGGTTGATCTGCAGGGCGTTGACCAGGGCCAGGTCCAGCTCGCTCATCGAGGGCAGATTTTCGGTCATCACAGGTCCGAACCGGAAGGCGTGAGGGGAAGGAACTGCATTTGCTCATCTCCCATGACAGATATCAGCAATTTCGGGCGGCTTCTTGAGCGGAGATTAGCATCGCCGTACTCCATCAGATCCAGCCACATCCTGCCTCCGGAGGCGCCGCGTGCAGCAGCCTTTCGCCACCCTCACCGACGCCGCGGCAGCCCTGCGGTCCGGCGCCGCCGGCAGCGCGGAACTCGTCGCCGCCGCCCTCGCCGACGCCGAGGTGCTCGATCCGCTGCTCGGTGTGTACGTGACCCGCTTCCCGGAACAGGCCCTGGCCGCGGCCCGTGCCGCCGACTCCCTGCCCGCCGCCGAACGCGGTCCGCTGCACGGGCTGCCCCTCGCGGTGAAGGACAACCTCGCCACCGTCGAAGGTCCGGCCACCGTGCAGAGCCCCGCCCACGACCCGCACTGGTGGCGCGGCCTCGACGCGCCGGCCGTCGCCCGGCTGCGCGGTGCCGGGGCCGTCGTCCTCGGCAAGACCACCATGACCGAGTACGCCATGGGCCGCCCCGATCCCTCCCACTCCTTCCCGGTGCCCCGCAACCCCTGGGACCCCGAACGCTGGACCGGCGGATCGAGTACGGGCAACGGTGCCGGCATCGCCTCCGGGCTCTTCCTCGGCGCCCTCGGCAGCGACACCTCCGGCAGCGTCCGGCTGCCCGCCGCCCTCTGCGGTACCACCGGCCTCAAGACCACCTTCGGGCTGCTGCCCGTCGACGGCTGCGTCCCGCTCAGTCCCTCGCAGGACGTCCTCGGCCCCATGGCCGTCACCGCACGCGACTGCGGACTCCTCCTCGACGCGCTGACCGGCCCCCGGCGGCCCGCCCCAACGGCGGACACCGCGGTGCCCGGACTGCGGATCGGCGTCCCGTACGGGCTGCTCGACGCGCCGGGCATCACGGCGGCGTGTCGCGACGCCTTCCACGAGGCCCTGCGGACGCTGCGCGAACTCGGCGCCCATGTACGGGAGTTCCAGCTCCCCGAGTTCGGCGGCCTGCTCGCGGTGAACGCCGTGACGATGCTCGCCGAAGCCTTCGCCGTGCACGGTGAGCGGCTCGTCGCCGACTGGGACGGGCACGGCCGGAGCTTTCGCCGGCTGGCCGCCGCGGGCGGGCTTCTGCCCGCTCATCTCTACCTCCGCGCCCAGGACACCCGTGAACGGCTCACAGCGGCGCTGCTGGAGCGGATGGACGGGCCCGGCGGCGTCGACCTGATCGCCACCCCGACCTGGCCGGCCCCCGCGCGACGTTACGCACAAGAAGCCGCGCCCGGCGAGGAACTCAACCTCACCGCCGTCTGGAACCCCACCGGATTCCCGGCCCTCGCGCTGCCCATGGGCGCAGACCCGGCCGGACTGCCGCTCTCCCTCCAACTGGCCGGCCGGCCCCGCAGCGAGTACACCCTGATCGCCGCGGGCGAGGCCTACCAGTCGGCCACCATCTGGCATCTGCGCCGGGCCGCGCCCGACCCCCGGCGACGGCCCGCCCCGCTCCAGGACCCGGAAACCGGACCGGCTCCCGCGCCGTACGCCGCCAGTCCGGGCGACGGTGCCACCGACACCGGAGCGCTGCTCGCCGCCCTCGGAATCACCCCCGGCCCCGCCGATCTGGCCGTCGTACGGGCCGTGGCCCAGTCACTCCTCACCGCCGGCCGGCAGTCCACCGACTGACCCCGGCCCACCCGGGCGCACCGACCCCGGGCGCGCCACCCGAAGTCCCCTGTCCCGCCACCCTCTGCCGCGCCCGTGCGCGCGGCCGTGCCCAAGTGGAGAACCCATGTCGCGTATCCAGCCCACCACGGGCACCGGCGCGCCCGGCCTCGGCGCCTCCCGCGTCGCCGCGGTCGTCGGATTCCTGGTCTTCGTCGAACTGACCAGCGGCATCATCCAGGGGATGATGCCGACCCTGCTGCCCGAACTCGGCACCGTCCTCGACGTCGGTGCGGGCGACCTCAACTGGGTCAACGCGGCCCAACTGCTCGCCGCCGCCGTCTCGGTGCCGCTGTTCGGCCGGCTCGGCGACATGTACGGCCACCGACGGCTCCTGCGCATCGCCGTCCTCTGCCTCGCCGTCGGCTCCGTCCTCGTCGCCTGGGCGCCCTCCTTCGAGGTGCTGCTGGCCGGCCGGGTGCTGCAGGGGCCGCTCGCCGCGCTCCTGCCCCTGGAGATCGGACTGGTCCGCGACCGGCTCGACGCCTCCGGCGCCCGCAGCGCCATCGCCCTGCTCGTCGGCGCGCTGACCTTCGGCGCCAGCGCCGGCATGGTCGTCGCCGGACTGCTCCGGGAGGCCATCTCTTCCGTGCACGGTGTCCTGTGGATCCCGGCCGCGGCCACCGTCCTGTGCGCCGGAGTCGTCTTCTTCCTGGTGCCCGAATCCAGGACCCGGGCCCGGGGCCGGGTCGACTGGGCCGGGGCCGGACTCCTCAGCATCGGACTCGCCACACTGCTGCTCGGCATCTCCCAGGGGCCCAAGTGGGGCTGGACCGACGCGGCCACCCTCGGCCTGTTCACCGTCGCCGCGCTCACCCTCGCCGCCTGGGTCCTGGTCGAACTCCGCGTCGCCGAGCCGATCGTCGACATCCGCCTCACCGTGCGGCGCACCCTGCTCCCCGTCTACGCGGCGAGCTTCCTGCTCGGCACCGCTCTCTTCGGCGCCCAGACCGCGCTGGTGCTGTTCGTCTCCTCACCCGCCGACAAGGTCGGCTACGGATTCGGGTACGACGCCCTCGGGATCGCCTGGCTGATGCTGCCCTCCGGCGTCATGGCGTTCGTCGCCTCGCTCCTCGCCTCCCGCCTGTTCGGGCTCATCGGCGGACGCGGCACCCTCGGACTCAGCGGCGGTCTCATGGCGATCGGCTACCTGTTCCTGATCGCGGCCCACGACGAGCCCTGGCAGTTCGTCGTCGTCAACGTCATCGTCGGCACGGGCGTCGGACTCGCCCTCAGCGCGATGCCCGTCCTGATCGTCGACTCCAGCCCGCACGAACGCACCGCCATCGCCACCGGCATCTACAACACCGCCAAGACCGTGGGCGGTTCCGTCGCGGGCGCCGTCTTCGCGGCCATCCTCACCGCCCTCACCTTCCAGGGCACCGAGATACCGACGATCGACGCCTACACCACGGTGTGGTGGTGCTGCGCCACGGTCTCGGTCCTCGTCGCCGCCGCGGCCGCGGTCGTGGCCCGCCCCGCGAAGTCCGCCGACTGAACCCCGGCCCAGCCCCCTTGAACCCCCTCCACGGAAGGAACCGCGCCATGCCCGCCCCCACCACCTCCGTACTCCTGCACAACGGCCTGCTCATCGACGGCACCGGGGGCGACCCGGTCCACGACGGAGCGGTCCTCATCGAGGACGGGCGCGTCCGCTGGGCGGGCCGGACCGGGGACAGCCCCACGACAACGGCCGCGACCCGGCGGATCGACATACGCGGAGACGCGATTCTCCCGGGGTTCATCGACTGCCACGTCCACATGGCCGCGCCCGGGACGGCGATGAGCCACGCCGAGATCGCCGCCCTGCCGCACAGCCTGCTCACCCTCCTGGCCGGCCCCCGGATGAAGCTGACCCTCGAAGCCGGGGTCACCACCGCACGGGACCTCGGCGGTGCGGACGCCGGACACCGGCGGGCCGTCGAAACCGGCCTGCTCGTCGGCCCCCGGCTCCAGGTCGCCGTGTCCATGCTCAGCCCGACCGGCGGGCACGGCGACTTCCGGCCCGGCAACGACCACCGTCCCCACGAGAACGCCATGGGCCGGCTGGCCGACGGACCCGCCGAATGCCGCCGGGCGGTCCGCGAGGTGCTGCGCCAGGGCGCCGACTGCGTCAAGATCGCGGCGACCGGCGGCGTGTGGAGCCCGACCGACCAGCCCGACGACGACGGGTTCCTGGAGGACGAGATCCGTACGATCACGGAGATCGCCGCCGGGCACCGGGGCAAGAAGGTGGCCGCCCACGCCCAGGGCCGGGGCGGGATCCTCAACGCGGTGCGGGGCGGCGTCGCCAGCGTCGAGCACGGCTACGAGATCGACGACGAGGCCATCGGCCTGATGCTGGAGCGGGGCACCTTCCTCGTGCCGACGCTGACCACCGCCCGGACCGACCCGGACCCCGGGAAGGCGGCGCCCTGGGCGTACGCGAAGAAGAAGCACTGGCAGGACGTGGCCGGCCGGCACATCCCGCGCGCCATCGAGCGGGGGGTGCGGATCGCGATGGGCACCGACTGCGGCATCGCCGAGCACGGCACCAACCTGCGCGAGCTCGGCCATCTCGTGGACTGCGGCATGACTCCCATGGGCGCGTTGCGGGCCGGAACCGCCGAGGCGGCCGAACTCCTCGGTCTCGCCGCCGAGATCGGCACTCTGGAGCCGGGCAAACGCGCCGACGTCGTGATCGCCCGCGGCAACCCGCTCGACGACATCCGGGCTCTCGGCGACCCGGAGAACATCCTGCTGGTCATGAAGGACGGCGTCGCCTACAAGGACGTCGGGGGGCTCACCGCCTGAACGGACCCGGCGCCGTCCCGGCCGACCGCCTTGTAGTAGAAGGTGGTCGGCTTCAGGACACCGGCCGGGTCGGCGGCGTAGTCGGGAACGGAACCGCACTCCGTCCAGCCGGCCGAGCGGTACAGCCGCTCGGCCGGACTGCCGCTCTCCGTGTCCAGAACCATCAGCGTCACGCCGTCCTCCGCCGCCGAGCGCTCCACCGCACCCAGCAGCCGCCTGCCGAGGCCCTGGCCCCGTGCCGACGGACGGACCATCAGCTTGGCGACCTCCGCGCGATGACGGGCGTTGGGCAGCGCCGCGCGGACCAGGCCGATGGTGCCCGCGATCCGCTCACCGTCCCGGGCGATCCATACCCGGTGCTGCCCCGCGTCCACGGCACCGGCACGCTCCCGCCACCAGGACGCGGCGGCCTGCCGGTCGAGCGGGGCGAGGAAGCCCACGGACGATCCGCCGTCGACCGTCTCCACGAGGAGGGCGGCCAGCTCATCGGCGTACGTGACCAGTTCGGGTCCGGACACCGGAACGATCTCGGTCATGCGGCAGGTCCTTTCACGGTGCGACGATCATCAGTGCGTACCGGACCCGCTCCGGGCCCGGACAGTGGAAACGCGAGGGGCCGCGCAGCCGGAACCGGAGACAGTCGCCCGGGCCGACCGTGTGCGCGGTGGCGTCGACGGTGACCTCCAGCGTCCCCTCCAGGACCCAGATGTGCTGCTCCAGTCCGGGCACCGGAGGATTCTCGTACGCGATCACGGCACCCGGGTCCAGCAGGCCCTCGATCACCTCCGCGCGCAGTCCCGCGTGCGGGGGCGAGACCGACCGGCGGACGAAGCCCGTCGACTCGTCCCGCCACACCGCCTGCCGCCCGGCGGGCACCAGCTGCGGCGGCTGGGCCTCCACCTCCATCAGCAACCGCGACATGGTCCGCTCGTGGACGCTGCACAGCCGGCCGAGCTGGGCGGCCGTCGGGCTCAGCTCGCCGCGTTCGAGCCGCGAAAGGGTCGAGCGGCTCAGCCCGCTGCGCCGGGCCAGCTCGTCCAGCGACCAGCCCCGTTCCATCCGCAGCTCGCCCAGGCGCACCGCGAGCCCGGCCTCCACGGCTCCGGCCTCGTTTCTCATGATGGAGATGCTATCTCCATCTGGAGAGAATGGGGGAGCCGCCCCGCGACAGCGCCGGGTTTCCCCGCGCTGCCGGACGCGCGCCGCCGTGCCAGGCTTGTCCTTGGGGACGCCCGGCCGGGGCGCTTCGGTCCTGCCGGGTGGTTCCGCTACCCGAGGAGGCCGACATGGCCAGTACCAGCAAGCAGCCAGGGACGGCGCGGAGCGCCGACACGGAGCCCTCCCACCCGCTCCGCACCGGCTGGACCGCTTTCGCCGCCATCCTGATGATCTTCGGTGGCGCCATGGCGATCTTCCAGGGGATCGCCGCCATCGCCAAGGACGACGTCTTCGTCGCCACCCGCAACTACGTGTTCCAGTTCAACCTGACCGGCTGGGGCTGGATCCACCTCGTTCTCGGCATCGTCATCGTTCTCGCCGGCTGCGCCCTGTTCACCGGGGCCGCCTGGGCCCGTGCCGTCGGTGTCGTCCTCGCCGGACTCGGCGCACTCGCCAACTTCATCTGGCTGCCGTACTACCCGCTGTGGTCGATCGTGCTCATCGCGCTGGACATCTTCATCATCTGGGCGCTCTGCGCGGGGTGGGGAGAACGCGAGCGGGTCTGACAAGAGGACATGTCGCGGCCGCCGGCGATGTCGCTACGACGCGGGCGGCTGCGTGGTGAACGCCGCAGGCGGCGGCGTGATCCTGAGCGTGACGACGTAGGAGACGACCACCGAGACGATCACGAGCGGCATGACCGTGAGTCCCTCGGACCCCAGGAGCAGCGTGGCCAGCAGCACCGACGTCATCGGGAGCTTCAGCATCGCCACGCACATCGCCCCGATCCCCATGGCGAACCCGGAGGTCGGGTTCAGCCCCGGGAGATGGGAGAGCGCGAGGCCTCCCGCCGCACCGGCGAACATGGCCGGGAAGACGGGACCACCCCGGAACGCGCTCAAGGACGCGCAGTAGGCAAGCGACTTGCAGACGATGAGGACCACGAGGGTGGCCGCCGAGTACGTCGCGGCGTCGGCCAGCAGCGGATCCAGCGCGTGCTCGCCCGAGTACAGCACCTGCGACGCGGAATTCCCGCTGATCTCGGCGTACACGAGTGCCAGCACGCCGACGGCGAGGCCCATCACCGTGGTGGCCACCACCCTCCGGCGCTCGACCCGCGGCTGAAGGAACAGCGCCAGCCGGCGGATCCCCGAGCCCACCAGTGCGGCCCCCAGCCCGAGGGCGACGGCCCAGCCGAACTCGGCGACGGTGGGTCCATCGGCCGGCGGAACCTTGTGCAGCGCCAGTGAGTACGTCCCCAGCCCCGTCCACGAGCCGAGACCCGTGAAGATCAGCGAACCGATCCCGGCCGCCAGGAGCCCGGGGACGAGCGCCACGCCCAGCATCATCCCGGCCAGCCCCGAAGCCTCCATCAGCAGGAACGCGCCGAGCAGCGGCGAACCCAGCAGGGCGCTGACGGCGGCGAAGCTGCCCGCGGCCCCCACCAGCGCGCTCGCCCCCGGATCGATGTCCGGCTTGATCAGCCGCACCGCGTACACGGCCACGCCCCCGCCCAGCGCGATCAGCGGTGCCTCCGGGCCCAGCACCGCGCCCAGACCGAGGGAGGCGATGGCGGCGAGAGCGATGCCGGGCAGCTGCGCGGCCGGCGGCGGGCCGGTGCTCACCAGCCCTTCGGCCGGCTTGTGCCCGCCGTCTCCCGGGAGGTACCGGATGGCCAGCCCCGTCAGCAGCCCCGCCACGCCGATCAGCGGAACCGGCCACCACGAGGGCGTCCCGTCGAAACCGAGGGCCTCGGGCAGGTCGTCGTACGTCAGCGACTGCAGTTCGGAGACGAGAGCGAGGAAGCCGAAGGCCCCCGCCGAGACCGGGACTCCCAGCACCGCCACGATCAGCAGCAGGACCGCGTAGCCGCGCGTGCGGATCAGGGCGGCGGGATCGGGGTGCGGGGCGGCGGGGGCTCCGGTGGGATCGGGCTGCCGGGCGGCGGACGCTCCGGCGGGTTCGGCCGACATGCTCGTTGTCTCCTCGGCTCGGGAATCCTCGTGCCGCCCCGTCCTGAAGGAAATCCGGGGGCGGCAGCGCGGTGGGGTCGATCGGGGTTCGGGTCACCCTGTCCGGCCGGTGGCCGGCCGTGCCACGGCGATCAGCCGGTGAGCACGCCGGTGGGCGGGCTCAGGAGGATGACGGTGTCGCCTGCGCCCGCAGGCGGCGTCAGGGTGTCGGTGACCGGGTCGAGCCGCTTGTCCGGACTCACCACGAACAGCAGCACATGACGGTCGGGGAGCGCGCTGCCGGCCGGTCGCGCCACCACGCGGGCACCTGCCTCGTACCGGCGGGCGAGCTCGGGTCCGGTGAGACCGCCACCGAACAGCGACTCACCGCCCGTGTACGGCGCGACCACCCCGTGGCTCGCCGAGGGAGAGGCGAGCCGGTGGACCGGACCGTCGACGCTCTCGCGCAGGGTCGTCGAGGCCAGGGCGTTGAAGTCGTTCTCGTCCGTGAGCAGCAGCACTCCGGTGATCCCTTCGAGCTCCGCGCCGGCGCCGGTCGCCGCGGCGAGCAGTTCACCGGGGGCCAGCTTCAGCCCGGCCTCCACGATCCGCTTCCGCTCGCCCTCCGCGCCGGCCCACATCAGGACGTCCAGCCCCGCCGTACGCAGGGCACACGCCAGGTCGACCGCCCACGGCGCGCCGCCGACGAGCAGCGGCCGGGACCGGGCCGGACGCAGCACCCCGAGCCGCCGGGCGACCGGGAACGCCGTCAGGCCGTACAGCATCACGGTGGCGACGATCACGACGAAGGTGGCGGGCAGGATGCGTTCGGCGCCCGTGACGTCCTTGTCGATCAGATCGGCCGAGAACGTGGACGCCGTGGCCGCGGCGACGATGCCGCGCGGGGCCATCCAGCCGATGAACCACCGTTCGCCGCGCGGCACATCGGTACGCAGCGTCGCCAGGTGCGCCACCAGCGGCCGGGTCACCAGGACGAGGAGGGCGACCAGCGCGAGCGACGGCAGCACCACGTGCCGCAGCGACGACGGGGTGACCGTGGCCGAGATGGAGACGAACAGCAGACCGATGATCAGTGAGACGAGCGTGTCGAAGAAGGGCCGCCGCGCGGGGAGGTCCAGACCCGGGAGATTGGCCATGGCCATCCCCATCACGACGGCGGAGATCAGGCCCGTGTCGTCGCGCAGCGCGTCACACGCCGTTGCCATGCCGATCACGGCGGCGAGCTGTACCGAGGTGGCCAGCTCCTCACTGAGCCGCACCCGCCGGAGCAGCAGCCACAGCACACCGGCGCCGATCGCCCCACCGGCGACGCCCACCGCCGCACTGGCCGCGAACTCGCCCACCTGGCGCCCGAACCCCGGCCGCTCGCCCACGAGAACCGCGTGGAAGACGAGCGCCCCCAGGATGCCGCCCACCGGATCGATCAGCGAGCCCTCCCAGATGAGGATGCGCTGCAACCGCTCCGTGGGCCTGACGAAGGCCAGCAACGGCCCGACAACGGTCGGCCCGGAGACGACCAGAATCGAGGCGAGCATCACCGCCGCCCCCATGGACATGTCCAGGACCGGTACGGCGAACAACGCGGCCGACACCACGGTGAGCACCGTCCCGAGCAGGAGCAGCCGGCGCACGACCCTGCGTGTGTGGTTCTTGAGCCATTTGAGGTCCAGGCCGAGCCCGGCGTCGTACAGGATCACCGCCACCGCCAGGGACACCAGCGGGGAGAAGGCGGCCCCCAGGAGCCGTTCGGGGTCGACGGAGTCGATGAGTGCCCCGGCGGTGAAGCCGACCGGCAGCAGGACGAGCAGCGCCGGGACACGCAGCCGGTTCGCCAGCAGCTGCGAGGCGACTGCGAGCACCACGATCAGTCCCAGACCCATGAGCACCTGATCGGCCGTCATAACCGCGCCTCCTCGGACGACATCCCTCCGGTGCCCGGGGCTGCGGTCGCGGCCCGCGGAACACCGCCCGCGACCACCTTCCGCGGCGGGGGCGAGGCAGCGCGGTCAGGCGCGCGCCCGCAGCGGGCCGGGGACCGCGGTATCCGTCCAATGGCCTAACGGTGCGAGGGAGGAAGCGCGAGGACCGGCCGGTCCGGCCGGCCGCGGGCCGTCACTTCTTCTTGTCGTCCCACGGCGTGCCGATCCAGCTGTCGAACGAACGGACCACCGCGGCGAGCGCGGCCGCCAGCCGCTGGTCGACCCACGGGGCGTGCACGACGACCCGGTCGTCGGACCGGTATTCCAGAGGGGCTTCCCGGCCGGCCCGCCAGATGATGCGCCGCGGGCCTCGCGGCACGTCGCCGCCGCCGCCGAAGAGGCTCGCCACGCCGATGAGCACCCACAGAGGGAACAGCGGCCACCACACGGACCACCAGAAGATCCGGCCCTTGAACCCGACGGCCTCCGGGCAGCCCGCCTGGGCGACGGTCCAGCGCGTGCGCAGCCCCTTGCCGGACAGCGCCTTCTCCCGTACGAACGTGCCGAGGAGCTCACCCTGCCCGCCCCACACCTGATACTCCGAGACGCCGTTGCCCGCCGACGTGGTGACGAGCGTGGCCAGCCGGGTACGGCGCTCCGGCTCGGCCCACAGCACGAAGGAACGGGCACCGTCCTTCCGCGCCGCGAGATACGCCGGTATGCCACCCGGCGGCAGCTCGCGCTCCAGGTACGCGACCACGTCGGACCGGCCCGGGGACGAGCCGACGACGGCGTGGCCGAAGCCTTCGGCCACGCCCGGACGGACCACGCCGCCTGCTTTCGGGTTCGTGGGAAGGGCCAATACGTGCAGGGCGTTGGTCACGGGCGACTCCTCCATTGTGCGCGACCGGAAGTCGAAGGGTAGACGGGTTCCGGGAAGGCGTGACGCGGGGAGCCCCCACAACCCGGGCAGCGCGAAGCCCGAAGCCCCCGGCCCCTGGGATGATCGACGCATGGAGCCCCCGGAACCCGCCCCCGACGCCGAACCGCTGCCCGGCACCGCCGCGGCCACCGGCCGCCGTCCGGTCCGCTGCCGCATGTGCGGGCGTCCGCTCACCGGCACGGCCTCGCGCCGCACCGGCCTCGGCCCCTCCTGCGATGCCAAACTGCACCCGGCTCCGCCGGACATCCGCACCCGCCGGCACGACGTCGAACAGGACCCGCTGCCGGGTACCTGAGCCGTACGAGCGGGCACGCGCCCCCGGCGGCCGTCAGGACCGCTGCTCGCCCAGCCGCCGGAACAGTCCCTCCTGCACCACCGACACCAGCAGATTGCCCTCGCGGTCGTAGATCCTGCCGCGCGCCAGTCCCCGCCCGCCGGTCGCCACGGGCGACTCCTGGTCGTACAGGAACCACTCGTCGGCCCGGAACGGCCGGTGGAACCACATCGCGTGGTCCAGCGACGCCATGTCGAAGCCGCGCGGCCCCCACAGCGGCTCCACCGGGATGCGCACCGCGTCCAGCAGCGTCATGTCGCTCGCGTACGTCAGCGCACAGGTGTGCACCAGCTGGTCGTCGCCGAGCGGGCCGACCGCACGCATCCACACCGCGCTGCGCGGGTCCGCGTCCCTGATCTCCTCCTGCGTCCAGCGCAGCCGGTCGACGTAGCGGATGTCGAACGGCTGACGGCGCGCCATCCGTTCCAGCGCCTCCGGCAGTCCGCCCAGGTGCTCACGCACCTCGTCGGCGACCGTCGGCAGCTCGTCGGGACCGGGCACGACACGGGCCGGCGGCAACTGGTGCTCGAAGCCCGCCTCCTCCGGGCGGTGGAACGACGCCGTCAGATTGAAGATCGTCCGGCCCTGCTGCACGGCCGTCACCCGGCGGGTCGTGAACGACCGGCCGTCCCTGACGCGCTCGACCTCGTAGACGATCGGCACCCCGGGACGGCCCGGCCGCAGGAAGTAGGCGTGCAGCGAATGCACCGGCCGGTCCCCGTCCGTGGTGCGGCCCGCCGCCACCAGCGCCTGCCCCGCCACCTGACCGCCGAAGACCCGCTGCAGGGACTCCTCGGGACTGCGGCCGCGGAAGATGTTGACCTCGATCCGCTCCAGGTCGAGCAGGTCGACCAGGCGCTCGGCGGGGTTCGTCATGCGGTTCTTCTCCACTCTCGCAGCGGCGCCACCGGTACGGGCGCGCTCACAACTGGCCCACGGAGGTCACCCGGACGACCGCCCGGCCCTCCTCGTCCGACGCGGCCAGGTCGACCTCGGCGCTGATGCCCCAGTCATGGTCGCCGTTCGGGTCGGCGAACGTCTGCCGGACGCGCCACAGACCGTGCTCGGCATCCTCGTCGATCTTCAGCAGCTTCGGCCCGCGGGCATCGGGACCGGTGCCCAGCTCCTCGTACTCGTCCCAGTACGCGTCCATCGCCTCGCCCCACGCGTCCTCGTCCCAGCCCGCGTCCCCGTCCAGCTCGCCCAGATCGCGGACCCGGTCCAGCGCGGCCAGCTCGACCCGGCGGAACATCGCGTTGCGCACCAGCACCCGGAAGGCGCGCGCGTTGGCCGTGACCGGCTTGACCTCGTCGGCCCGGTCCTGCGCCTGCTCCGCCGTCTCCACCTCGGGGTTGGCGAGCTGCTCCCACTCGTCGAGGAGACTGGAGTCGACCTGACGGACCATCTCGCCGAGCCAGGCGATGAGGTCTTCCAGGTCCTCGGACTTGATGTCGTCCGGGATGGTGTGCTCCAGCGCCTTGTACGCGCTCGCGAGATACCGCAGCACGATGCCCTCGGTGCGGGCCAGCTCATAGTTCGACGTGAACTCCGTGAACGTCATGGCGCGTTCGTACATGTCGCGGATCACCGACTTCGGCGACACCGGATGGTCGCTCACCCACGGGTGGCTCTGGCGGTAGACGTCGTACGCGTGCCACAGCAGTTCGCTCAGCGGCTTCGGGTACGTGACCTCCTGGAGGAGTTCCATCCGCTCCTCGTACTCGATGCCGTCGGCCTTCATCTGCCCGACCGCCTCACCGCGCGCCTTGTTCTGCTGTGCGGCGAGGATCTGGCGCGGGTCGTCGAGCGTCGACTCCACCACGGAGACCATGTCCAGCGCGTACGACGGCGAGTCGGCGTCCAGCAGCTCGAACGCGGCGAGCGCGAACGTGGACAGCGGCTGGTTCAGCGCGAAGTCCTGCTGCAGATCGACGGTGAGCCGCACGATGCGGCCCTCCGCGTCGGGCTTGTCCAGCCGCTCCACCACGCCGCCGTCCAGCAGCGACCGGTAGATCGCGATCGCCCGGCGGATGTGGCGCAGCTGCGCCCTGCGCGGCTCGTGATTGTCCTCCAGGAGGTGGCGCATGGCGTCGAATGCGTTGCCGGGACGTGCGATCACCGAGAGGAGCATGGTGTGCGTGACCCGGAAACGGGAGGTCAGCGGCTCGGGATCGGACTGGATCAGCTTGTCGAAGGTGGTCTCCGACCAGGCGACGAAGCCCTCGGGCGCCTTCTTGCGGACGACCTTGCGCTTCTTCTTCGGGTCGTCGCCGGCCTTCTTGACCGCCTTCTCGTTCTCCACGACGTGCTCGGGGGCCTGCGCGACGACGAAGCCCGCCGTGTCGAACCCGGCCCGGCCCGCCCGGCCCGCGATCTGGTGGAACTCACGGGCCCGCAGGGTCCGCACCCGGGTGCCGTCGTACTTGGTGAGGGCGGTGAACAGCACCGTGCGGATGGGCACGTTGACGCCGACGCCGAGCGTGTCCGTCCCGCAGATGACCTTCAGGAGCCCCGCCTGGGCGAGCTTCTCGACCAGCCGCCGGTACTTCGGCAGCATGCCCGCGTGATGCACCCCGATGCCGTGGCGTACGTAACGGGAGAGGTTCTGGCCGAACTTGGTGGTGAAGCGGAAGTTGCCGATGAGATCGGCGATCTTCTCCTTCTCCTCCTTGGTGCACATGTTGATGCTCATCAGCGACTGCGCCCGCTCGACGGCCGCGGCCTGCGTGAAGTGCACGATGTAGACCGGCGACTGCCGGGTGTCCAGCAGCTCGGTGATCGTCTCGGTGATCGGCGTCAGCCGGTACTCGTAGCTGAGCGGGACCGGCCGGGTCGCCGAGCGCACCACGGAGGTCGGGCGGCCGGTGCGGCGGGTCAGGTCCTCCTCGAACATCCGGACGTCGCCGAGCGTGGCCGACATCAGGACGAACTGGGCCTGCGGCAGCTCCAGGATCGGAATCTGCCACGCCCAGCCGCGGTCCTGCTCCGCGTAGAAGTGGAACTCGTCCATCACGACCTGGCCGATGTCCGCGTACTTTCCGTCACGCAGCGCGATGGACGCCAGCACTTCCGCGGTGCAGCAGATCACCGGTGCGTCGGCGTTGACCGAGGCGTCGCCGGTGAGCATGCCGACGTTCTCCGTGCCGAACAGCTTGCACAGGTCGAAGAACTTCTCCGAGACCAGGGCCTTGATCGGAGCGGTGTAGAAGGTGACCTTGTCCTGGGCCAGCGCGGTGAAGTGCGCACCGGCCGCGACCAGGCTCTTTCCGGACCCGGTGGGTGTGGAAAGGATCACGTTGGCCCCGGAGACCACCTCGATCAGCGCCTCCTCCTGAGCGGGATAGAGGGTGATCCCCTGCGTCTCGGTCCATGACGAGAAAGCCTCGAAGAGGGCGTCGGGGTCGTCGGTCGGGGGCAGCTGATCGATAAGGGTCACGCCCCCATCTTGCCTGTCTTCCACCCCGATGAGGGAACCGGACGACGGTACGAAGATCACGGACGATACGCTGCCCACTCAACTCGGCCGCACCACAACGATGATGGCCGGAACATGCGCACAGGCGATGCCTGTCGCACCTCACGACACCTACGGGGGCGGAAACAGCCATGATGGGACCGGCACACTCTCTGTCAGGGGCAGCGGCCTGGCTGGGGGTGGGCGCGGCGGCGGCGGCCGCGGGCCACGCCATGCCGTGGCCCGTCCTGGTCGTCGGCGCGCTGATCACCGCCGGCGCGGCGCTCGCCCCGGACCTCGACCACAAGTCGGCGACCATCTCGCGCGCCTTCGGCCCCATCTCCCGCGGCCTCTGCGAGATCGTCGACAAGCTCTCGCACGCCGTCTACAAGGCCACGAAGATGCGGGGCGACTCGAACCGCAACGGCGGCCACCGGACGCTCACCCACACCTGGCTGTGGGCGGTCCTGATAGGAGCGGGCGCCTCGGCGGCGGCGATCACCGGCGGCCGGTGGGCGGTGCTGGCGATTCTCTTCGTCCACCTGGTGCTCGCCGTCGAAGGACTGCTCTGGCGGGCCGCCCGGGTCTCCAGCGACGTCCTGGTGTGGCTGCTCGGCGCGACCAGCGCCTGGATCCTCGCCGGCGTCCTGGACAAGCCGGGCAACGGCTCCGACTGGCTCTTCGACGCCCCCGGCCAGGAGTACCTCTGGCTCGGCCTGCCCATCGTGCTCGGCGCCCTCGTCCATGACATCGGCGACGCGCTGACGGTCTCCGGCTGCCCGATCCTGTGGCCGATCCCGGTCGGCCGCAAGCGCTGGTACCCGATCGGCCCGCCGAAGGCCATGCGGTTCAGGGCCGGCAGCTGGGTGGAGCTGAAGGTGCTGATGCCGGCGTTCATGGTGCTCGGGGGAGTGGGCGGGGCCGCCGCCATGAACTTCATCTGACGGCCGGCGGCCCGTCCCGCGCCTACGCGGGCGCGGGAGGGACCAGACGGCCGTGCGAGATCAGGGAAGCGGCCTGCTTGAGGCGGCGCACCCGGATGCTGACCCCATAGGCGTCGACGCCGGGGACGGCCGCCAGGCGCGTGGTCAGATAGCGGTAGAACTCCTCCGCGTCGCGGCAGATGACAATGGCCATCACGTTGTGGTCGCCACTGGTCGCGGCGGCGAACGCGACCTCTTCGTGACGGGCGATCTCGTTTCCGGCGCTCTCCAGACGCGCGGGTGCCACGCGCAGCCAGAGGGTGGCGTTGAGGTGGTAGCCGAGGTGCTCCGGCAGCAGGTCGATGTCGTACGAGAGGGTGCCGGACGTCTCCAGGGACTCCAGCCGGCGGGCGACGCGGCCCTTGGACCAGCCGGTTGCTCCGGCCAGCTGTGTGTGCGAGGTACGGCCGTCCTCGGCGAGGGCGTCGAGCAGCGGGCCGTCCTGTGCGGTGAGAGGGAGGAGCGGGCCGTCCGGGACGGGGGACGGGCTGCCGGCCAGCAGCCGTTCCTGCCCGGCGGTGAGGTGTCCGCCGTAGCCGGTCCAGCCGGCCGTGCGGGGGTCGCCGAACGGATGGATGAGCAGATCGATGCTCACGTCGAGGACGGCCGTGGACCGGGGAAGCTGCCGGAGCAGCATGTCCTGGCGCGGGGCGTGGAGCGGTGAGCGGATGACGCAGATGATCTCCGAACCGCCCGAGGCGATGCCCACGTAAGCGATGTCGGGCCGTCGGGCCAGAGTGTCGGCGAGCGGAGCGACCCGGTCGGGGCGGCAGCGGATGCGGGCGACCCACTGCGCCTCACCGTGCACGGCCGGATCGACCAGGCCCACGACCCGCATCACACCCGCCCGGCGCAGGGCCTGATAGCGGCGCGCCGCCGTCTGCTCCGACACCCCGACCACCTCGCCGACGAGCCGGAACGGGGCGCGCGGTGCGCGACGGAGCGTACGGAGGATTCTCAGGTCCACGTCGTCGATCACGGGGGAAGTGTGGCATGACGACGGCTGTCCATGGAGGTTTGTCGTCGCCGGCCCGGCCTGCTTCGTTGGTTCTGCCGCCAGTCGCCGATGCTGGGGTCCGGATCTTTCCGGAGCGGGGGCCTGGCGCTTCCCGGCCCTGGCGCCCGTAGCGGGCGCGGACGGCGCGGTCAGGGTGAACGGCCGCCCCACGCGAGCCGGCGCCCCGGCTGCCCGCCGGACAGGACCCCCTCGGACATCAACCGCGGCGCTCCGCGTCGCAGAGGAGTACTTCCTTGAACGTCACACCCGCGGCGAGCAGCCGGCCCGACCGGCGGACGGCCACGCTCGTCATGGCCTGCCTGGGCGTCTTCGTCGCCTACTTGCCGGTGACCACCGTCGCCGTGAGCCTGCCGGCCATCCAGGCGGCACTCGACGCGTCGACGGCCCAACTGTCCTGGGTCCAGGACGCGTTCGTGCTGCCCATGGCCGCGTTCATTCTGACCGCCGGTGTGGTCGGCGACGTCCACGGGCGCAAGAAGGTCTTCCAGGCAGGTCTGTTGTTCTCCGCCGCCGGTGCCGCCGTCGCGCTGTCGGCGCCGTCGATCGAGGTGCTCTGGGCCGGCCAGGCACTCGCCGGACTCGGTGCCGCCGCGCTCCTTCCCACGACCCTGGCCCTGATCAGCCATGCGGTGCCCGACCACCGGGAGCGCGGCCGGTTCATCGGCCTGTGGGCCACCTCGCTGCTGATGGCGCTGGCCGTCGGCCCGCTGATCGCGGGACTGGTCCTGGAGCACGCCGACTGGCGGTGGATCTATCTCCTGGTCATTCCCGTCTCACTCGTCGCGGCGGTCTTCGCCGCCCGACTGCTGACCGACTCGCGCGCCCCGCACGGGCGACGGCTCGACTGGCCGGGCCAGATCACCGCCGCGGTGGCGATCACGGCGCTGGTGTACGGCGTGATCGAGGGCGGTGCCGGTTCCTTCACCGACGCGACCGTCCTGGTGGCGCTGTTCATCGCCGTGGCCGGCGTGGTGCTCTTCGTCATGGCCGAGCGGCGCAGCGAAAGCCCGATGCTGGACCTGGCCCTGTTCCGCAGCCCGGCGTTCACGGCCACCACCCTGGTCGCGATGATCACGTTCCTGGGCCTCATCGGCTTCTTCTTCCTGCTGAGCCTCTACTTCGGCCTGGTGCAACAGCTCGACACCCTCCAGGCAGCCTGGCGCCTGCTCGTGGTCACGGGCGCCTCCATCGTCGTCGGCGGCCCCGTCTCCCGCCTCATGCACCGGGTTCCCGCCCGCGCCCTGATCACTGCCGGGCTCCTCGTCGTCACCGGCGCGCTGCTCTCGATGACCACCCTCGACGCGGACACGTCCTTCGCTTCCCTCGCGTGGCGGCTGGCCCTGCTGGGCATCGGGATGGGCGGCATCCTGACGCCCATGACGGCCACCGCCGTCGCCTCCGTTCCCCAGCACCTGGCAGGCATGGCCGCAGCCGGCAACAACGCCTTCCGTCAGATCGGCGGCGCACTGGGCCCGGCCGTCCTGGGCGCGCTCCTCACCTCCCGCGCCCTGGACACCTTCCCCGCCCGTCTCGCGGACGCGGGGATCTCCGGAGCCGACCGGCAGCACATGGCGGAGACCGCCCGGGAGGGAGGCCTCGGCGCGGTCGCCGGGATGGACCTGGGCGCGCACACCGGCCAGGCCCTGGGCGCGGTGGGCGACGCCTTCCTCGACGGACTCCGGCTGTGCCTGATCGTGGCCGCGGCACTCACGCTGCTCGCCGCGCTGGTGTCCGCGGTCCTGCTGCGACCGCGCACGTCATCCGCCGCCACGGTGACGGTCTCATCGCGGCCCGTGCCCGGCAGCGCCGCCAGGGACGCGGCAACGCCCGCAGGCGGCGGCGACCCGGCTGACGGCGACGCGTTCGTCCGGAACGGCACCCCCGGCTGACGGCGACGCCTTCGTCCGGGACGGCACCCCCGGCTGACGGCGACGCGTTCGTCCGGGACGGCACCCCCGGCTGACGGCGACCACCACATCACGGATCCGGAACGGCACCCGGCGGGGGGGGGGGGACCCGGGCCCCCCCCCCCGGGGGCGGGGACCCCGCCCCGGGGCCCCCGGGCCCGCCCCCCCCCCCCCCCCCGCCCCCCCCGCCCCCCCCCCCCCCGC
>NZ_JBIVTU010000008.1:129213-245982 GCF_044756845.1 Streptomyces sp. NPDC091416 | reverse complement strand
CGGTTGCTGTGGGCGCGGAGGGTGGGGGCCCCCCAGCCGCACGGCCCCCAACCTAACCCCCCCCGCCCGGCCCCCGGGCGGGGGGGGGGCCCCCCCCCCCCCCCCCCCCCCCGCCGGGTGCCGTGAACGCGGCCCGGGTCAGCCGTGCCAGGACCGCCACAGCGCCGCGTACGCGCCGTCCGCCGCCACCAGCTCGTCATGGCTGCCCAGTTCACTGATCCGGCCCTGCTCGACGACGGCGATCACGTCCGCGTCGTGCGCCGTGTGCAGCCGGTGGGCGATCGCCACGACCGTACGCCCGTCCAGCACCCGGGCCAGCGAGCGCTCCAGATGACGGGCCGCGCGCGGGTCGAGCAGCGACGTCGCCTCGTCCAGGACCAGCGTGTGCGGATCGGCCAGCACCAGCCGGGCCAGCGCGATCTGCTGCGCCTGCGCCGGGGTGAGCACCAGGCCCCCCGAACCGACCTCGGAGTCCAGTCCCTCGTCGAGGGCCCTCGCCCAGCCGTCCGCGTCGACCGCGGCCAGCGAGGCCCACAGCTCCGCGTCCCCGGCACCGGTACGGGCCAGGCGCAGGTTGTCCCGCAGCGAGCCGACGAACACATGGTGTTCCTGATTGACCAGGGCCACATGCGTGCGGACACGCTCCGCCGTCATCTGTGACAACTCCGCTCCACCCAGTGTCACTTCGCCGGTCCGCGGGGCGTAGATCCCGGCCAGCAGCCGGCCCAGCGTGGACTTGCCCGCACCGGACGGGCCGACCAGCGCCATACGCGTGCCGGGAGCGACGTCGAGCGACACCCTGTGGAGCACGTCGAGACCGGCCCGGTAGCCGAAACGCACCTCGTCGGCACGCACGTCACGGCCGTCCGGCGCCACGCCCGCGTCACCGGCGTCCGGCTCGATCTCCCGGACCCCCACAAGCCGCGCCAGCGACACCTGGGCGACCTGCAACTCGTCGTACCAGCGCAGGATCAGGCCGATCGGATCGACCATCATCTGCGCGAGCAGCGCACCCGTCGTCAGCTGACCGACGGTCAGCCACCCCTCGATGACGAACCAGCCGCCGAGCATCAGGACCGCGCCGAGAATCGTCACGTACGTGGCGTTGATGACGGGAAAGAGCACCGAGCGCAGGAACAATGTGTACCGTTCCCACGCAGTCCACTCCGCCACCCGCCGGTCCGACAGAGCGACCCGCCGGGCCCCCAGCCGGTGCGCCTCCACGGTCCGTCCGGCATCGACCGTCTCCGCGAGCATCGCCGCGACCGCCGCGTACCCGGCCGCCTCCGAGCGGTACGCCGACGGGGCCCGCCGGAAGTACCAGCGACAGCCGATGATCAGCACCGGCAGCGCGACGAGCACCGAGAGCGCCAGCGGGGGAGCGGTGACGGCCAGCGAGGCGAGCAACAGCCCCGCCCACACCACACCGATGGCCAGCTGCGGCACCGCCTCACGCATGGCGTTGGCGAGCCGGTCGATGTCCGTGGTGATCCGGGACAGCAGGTCTCCCGTACCGGCCCGTTCCAGTACGCCCGGCGGCAGCCTGACCGACCGTACGAGGAAGTCCTCACGCAGATCGGCCAGCATCTCCTCGCCCAGCATCGCGCTGCGCAGCCGCATCATCCTGGTGACCACGGTCTGGATGACCAGCGCCAGTGCGAACACGGCGGCGGTGCGCTCCAGATGAAGGTCGGTGACTCCTTCGGACAGGTCCTCGACCAGTCCGCCCAGCAGGTACGGACCCACGATCGAGGAGATCACCGCGACGGAGTTGAGCGCCGTGACCACGACGAACGGCCGCCGGTGGCGCCGCATCAGCTCCCGGACATAGGTGCGTACGGTCGTGGGGGTACCGACCGGCAGGGTCGTCGCCGACTCCGGGGCGGCCGGGTCGTACGGCGGTGGTGCGAGGCCGATCATGCCCTCTCCTCGATTTCCTCGATCGTGTCGATCGTGTCGATGTCCTCGTGCGTGCCCGGTCCCGCCGCGGCGATCTCGTCGTCGGTCTCCCGGGTGACGACCGCGCGGTAGAGCGGTTCGTCACGCAGCAGTTCCCGGTGGGTGCCCACCGCCACCACGGCCCCGCCATGGATCAGCGCGACCCGGTCCGCCAGATCGAGCAGCAGCGGTGACGAGGCGAAGGCCACCGTCGTACGGTCCTTGCGCAGCGCCTTGACGCCCTCGGCGACCCGCGCCTCGGTGTGCGAGTCGACGGCGGACGTCGGCTCGTCGAGGACCAGGGCCTCCGGGTCGGTCACCAGCGACCGTGCCAGGGCGAGCCGTTGCCGCTGGCCGCCGGACAGCGACCGGCCGCGCTCGGTGATCCTGGTGCTCATGGGGTCGCCCCCGGTGTCGGCGGACGCCTGGGCGAGCGCGTCCAGGACATCGCCGCACTGCGCCGCAGCCAGCGCGTCGGCGGCGGCCACCCGCCCGGACGACGGCACGTCCAGCAGGTCCCGCAGCGTTCCGGAGAGCAGTACCGGGTCCTTGTCCTGGACCAGCACGGCGGTCCGGGCCGCGTCCAGTTCCAGTTCGTCCAGGGGTACGCCCCCGAGCAGGACCGAAGGCACCGCGGGAGCCTCGGCCTCCTCGGCCTCACCCTCCTTCGCGACGGCCGGCTGGGCATGGCCGCCGAGCCGGTCCGCGAGGCGGCCCGCCTCGTCCGGGTCGCCGCAGACCACCGCGGTGAACAGCCCTTCCGGAGCCATCAGCCCCGTGACCGGGTCGTACAGGTCACCGGTCGGGACGGTGTCGATGGTGGACGGCCGCGCGACGCGGTTCAGCGAGAGGACCCGGACCGCGCGCTGCGCGGACGGCCGGGAGAAGGAGTACGCCATCGCGATCTCCTCGAAGTGCCGCAACGGGAACAGCATCAGCGTCGCCGCGCTGTACACCGTCACGAGCTGGCCGACGCCGATCTTCCCGTCCTGGGCCAGCGCCGCCCCGTAGGTGACCAGCGAGATCAGCAGAACACCCGGCAGGAGCACCTGGATCGCCGAGATCAGCGACCACATCCGCGCACTGTGCACGGCAGCCGTGCGGACCTCCTGGGAGGCGCGCCGGTAGCGGCCGAGGAACAGCTCCTCGCCGCCGATGCCGCGCAGCACGCGCAGCCCGGCCACCGTGTCGGAGGCCAGCTCGGTGGCCTTGCCCGCCTTCTCGCGCTGGACGTCGGCGCGGCGGGTGGCCCGGGGGAGGAGCGGCAGTACGGCCAGCGCGAGCAGGGGCATGGCGAGCGCCACGAGCACGCCGAGCGAGGGCAGGTAGAGGACGAGCCCCGCACAGATGATGACGAGGGCCGCGGCGGCCGCGGCGAAGCGGGAGAGCGCCTCGACGAACCAGCCGATCTTCTCCACATCGGCGGTGGACACCGCGACGACCTCGCCCGCGGCGACCCTGCGCGTCAGCGCCGAGCCGAGCTCCGCGGTCTTGCGGGCCAGCAGCTGCTGGACCCGGGCGGCAGCGGTGATCCAGTTGGTGACGGCGGTGCGGTGGAGCATCGTGTCGCCCACCGCGATCAGCACGCCCAGCACCGCGATCATGCCGCCGGCCAGCGCCAGCCGTCCGCCGGACCGGTCGACGACCGACTGGACGGCGAACCCCACGGCGAGCGGCAGCCCCGCGATGGAGCACTGGTGCAGCAGACCCCAGGCCATGGACGTGAGCTGTCCGCGGATCTGGTTGCGGCCGAGCCAGAGCAGGAAGCGAGGACCCGACCGGACATCGGGATCGCCGGGATCCGAATACGGAAGATCGCGAATGTGCATGACGTCCCAAAAGATCGGAAGGAGCTGAGATCCGAGGGGATCTCCAGAAACGTGTGGGGGAGGCCGTGGGGGACCCATGAGGGACCCACGGGGGAGCCACGGGAGACCCCTGGGGGACCAAACCGTCCAAGCCTCGCTCCCCGCAGGAGCCGAGGCAAACCCTTTTACGTACGGCCCCGTGAACGCCCGGGAAGCCGGGGCCCGTCCACGGAGTAAAGATTGGGCACGCATTCACCGGCCCCGGCGGCCGAGGACGACTCCGGCCGCCGCGTGGTGCGAGCATGGACGGATGCGTATAGCCGGTGCGGTACGAGTGGTGGCCTCGGCGGCCGCCTGCGGTGTCCTGCTCACGACCCTGACGTCGTGCGGCGGCGGGCAGAAACCGAAGAAGGCGGACGCGCGGTCCGCCGATGCCCGCAAGGACAAGGACAAGGAGCGGACCACCGGGCTGAAACGCATCCCCGACGTGGGCGACCGCCTTCAGTCAGAGATCCCGGACGACTCCCGTCAGGTCGTCGCCGTGTACGGCGCGGGCAGGAACTCCGCGGACTCCACGGTCGTCCTGTACACCCGGACCGGCTCCACCTGGGACAAGGCAGCCGGCTGGAAGGCCCACAACGGCCGCAAGGGCTGGACCACCGACCACCACGAGGACGACAAACGCTCCCCGGTCGGCGTCTTCACCCTCACCGACGCGGGCGGCGCACTGCCCGACCCGGGCGCCCTGCTCCCGTACACGGAGTCGGACGCCATCCGGGCCCCCCGCTACTGGTCCAAGCCGTACTGGCACGACTTCGACTACGTCATCGCCATCGACTACAACCGCGTCAAGGGCACCGCTCCCAACGATCCGACGCGCCCTCAGGGCCAGTCCAAGGGCGGCAGCATCTGGCTCCACATGGACCACGGCAGCGGCACATCGGCCTGCGTGAGTCTGCCGAAGGCGGCCATGGTGAAGCTGCTGCGCACCCTCGACCCGAAGCAGAACCCGGTCGTGGTGATGGGCGACCGCGCAGGACTCAAGGCCTGAGCGGCCGCCCGGCACTCATACGGGCCCGGGCCGGGTCGCCCGCTCCAGCTCCATCAGCGCCGAGTGGTACGAACGCCCGGTCGCCCGGTCCATGCCGATCTCGCACATGCGGTTCGCGCACAGATAGGTGTCGTACTCCCGTGTGTTCACCTCGGCGGCCTCCTTCGCCGTGGCCGAATCGGTCAGTTCCTTGTGCAGCATGCCCCGGTCGCCCGCAAAGCCGCAGCACGCGGCGTCGTCCGGGATCACGACCTCGTCCGCGCAGGCCTCCGCGACCGTACGCAACTGGTCGACGTCGTCGAGATGCTCCATCGAGCACGTCGGGTGCAGCACCGCCGAACCGGATTTCCTCAGCACCGTCAGCTCGGGCAGGAGCTCGTCGGCCGCCCACACCAGCGAGTCGACCACCGTCAGCTCCCGGTGCAGCTTCCGGTTGTCCTCGGTCAGATACGGCACCACCTCATGGGCGATGCCCAGCGTGCACGAGGAGGCGTCGACTACCAGGGGCAGCGTTCCGCCGGCGGTCCAGCCCCAGGCGGCCTCGACGATCCGGTTGGCCATCACCGCGTTCCCGGCGTCGTACCCCTTGGAGTGCCAGATCGTCGCGCAGCAGGTGCCCGCGACATCCTCCGGAATCCAGACGGGCTTTCCGGCACGGGCCGAGACGAGGACGACGGCCTGGGGCAGCGAGGGGCCACGGTGCCCCTCCGGGCCGCCGAAGATGCGGTTGACGCAGGCCGGGTAGTAGACCGCGCTCGCCCCCACCCTCGAGGTGCGGGGCAGCTTACGGGCTGCCGCTCCCGGGATCTGCGGCAGCCATTCGGGTACCAGATCGGGGCGCACGGCCTTGCGGGCGAGCCCGGTGACACCCTGGAGCAGCCGGTCGTCGATCCTGTCGGCCGCGGCGATCGCCAGCCGGGCCGCCGCTTCGACCACGCGGAAGTTCTTCGCGGTGAGCGCGGCGATCCGTTCCTCGCGCGGGGAGTGCCGGCGGTGCCGGAAGTCCTTCATCATGGCGCCCGTGTCGATCCCGACGGGGCAGGCGAGCTTGCACGTGGAGTCGCCCGCACAGGTGTCGACGGCGTCGTATCCGTAGGCGTCGAGCAGTCCGGCTTCCACCGGTGAACCGTCCGGCTGCCGCATCATCTCGCGGCGCAGCACGATGCGCTGGCGCGGTGAGGTGGTCAGATCGTGGCTGGGGCAGGTCGGTTCGCAGAATCCGCATTCGATGCAGGGATCGGCCACCGCCTCGACCTCGGGAATGGTCTTCAGCCCGCGGAGATGGGCCTTCGGGTCGCGGTCCAGCACGATCCGGGGGGCCAGGACCCCGTCGGGGTCGATGACCTGCTTCGTACGCCACATCAGCTCGGTCGCCCGCGGGCCCCACTCCAGCTCCAGGAAGGGCGCGATGTTGCGGCCGGTGGCGTGCTCCGCCTTGAGCGATCCGTCGAACCGCTCCACCGTCAGCCGGCAGAAGTCCGCCATGAAGGCGGCGTACCGGTCGACGTCGGACTGCTTCGCAGCGTCGAACGCCAGCAGGAAGTGCAGATTGCCGTGGGCCGCGTGGCCCGCCACGGCGGCATCGAAACCGTGTTCCTCCTGGAGCCCCAGCAATGCCTCGCAGGCGTCGGCCAGCCGGGAGGGCGGGACCGCGAAGTCCTCCGTGATCAGCGTCGTACCGGACGGCCGGGAGCCGCCGACGGCGGTGACGAAGGCCTTGCGGGCCTTCCAGTAGCCGGAGATCGTCCGGGCGTCCCGGGTGAACTCATTGGTCACCGAGGTGACGGGACGGACCAGCTCCAGCTGCCGCACGACCCCGGCCGCGGCCTCCTCGTACGCCTCCTGGCCCGCCTCGTCGGGAGCGCGGAACTCCACCAGCAGGGCCGCGGTCTCCTTCGGCAGCCCCGCCCAGTCGGCGGGCACCCCCTTGACGCTGACCGAGGCGCGCAGGGTGTTGCCGTCCATCAGTTCCACGGCGATGGCGCCGGCCTCGTTGAACAGCGGGACGGCCGCCGCGGCGGCCGTCAGGGAGGGGAAGAAGAGCAGTGCGGTGGAGATCCTGCGGTCCAGCGGCAGCGTGTCGAAAACGACCTCGGAGATGAACCCGAAAGTCCCTTCCGAGCCGACCATGAGACCGCGCAGGATCTCGACCGGCGTCGAACCGTCCAGGAACGCGTCCAGCCGGTATCCGTTGGTGTTCTTGATCTCGTACTTGGCGCGGATCCGGGCGGTGAGCGCGGCATCGGCCTCGATCTCCGCCTTCAGGGCGAGCAGCCCCTCGCAGAGCCGCGGCTCCGCGAGGGCCAGGGCCTCGTCCGCCCCGGGATCCCCGGTGTCCACCACGGTGCCGCCGGGCAGCACGACGGTGAGCGAGGAGACGGTGCGGTACGAATTCCGGGTGGTGCCGGCGGTCATCCCGGAGGCGTTGTTCGCGACCACGCCCCCGATCGTGCAGGCGATCGCGCTCGCCGGGTCCGGCCCCAGGAGCCTGCCGTGCCGGGCGAGGGCGGCGTTCGCCCGCACGACCGTCGTCCCCGGCCGGATCCGGGCTTGCGCGCCGCCGTCCAGGACCTCGATGCCCGCCCAGTGGTGGCGTACGTCCACGAGGATGTCCTCGCCCTGCGCCTGGCCGTTCAGACTGGTGCCCGCCGCCCGGAACACGACGTTGCGGCCCTTGCCGTGCGCGTACGACAGGATCGCGGAGATGTCGTCGATGTCCTCCGGAACGACCACGACCTGGGGAACGAACCGGTACGGACTGGCGTCGGAGGCGTACCGCACCAGGTCGGAGATCTTCCAGAGCACCTTCTGCGGGCCCAGGAGCTCGGTCAGATCGCCCCGGAGCGGCTCGGGGGTGCCCGGTGCCTGCGCGTCGGGAACCCGGTCGTGGGACGGGGGGCGTGCCACCCCGGGGCGCAGGGATTCCGGGTTCGGTTCGAGCAGTGGCATGTCCAGATCCCCTCGGCGGCTCGGCGCGACGCTTCGCGCCCGGTCAGCAGGTGCGCTCCGGCATTCCGTTGACCAGAGCGGTCAGCAGTCCGCCGAGCACCTCACGCTGATCGGCGGTCAGTGGAGCCAGGATCTCCTCTGCGGCCGCCCGGCGCGCGTTGCGCAGCGACCGCAGCGTGGCGATGCCCTCGTCCGTGATCTCGATCCGGACCACCCGGCGGCTGTCCGGATCGGGTGCCCGACGCACCCGGCCGCTGGCCTCCAGCCCGTCGACCAGCGTGGTCACGGCGCGGGGGACGACGTCGAGACGCTGCGCGAGATCCGCCATCCGGGGAGGGCCGTCGTAGTGCGCGACGGTGCGCAGCAGCCGGAACTGCGCGGGAGTGATGCCGATCGGCTCCAGCTGACGGCTCTGAATGCGCTGGAGCCTGCGGGTCAGCCGCAGCAGCTGTTCGGCGAGCACGCCGTCGGGGTCGGGGGTGTCCATGACGGGAACAATATCAGGACCTTGTTCATTGTGAGTATAGGTAACAATGAGCTAAGCTCTCATCCGTCCGGCTGTCAGGGGCTGCGAGGTCCGGGCCTCCGGACCTGCCGGGCGGCCATCCACCGCCCTGTCACGCTGTGGACGCGCACGCTGTCGCACACTCACGCGTCTGCCCCTCCCCGTTGTCGCACGCCTGACGAAGGAGCCCATGAAACCCGACCAACCCACGTGGACACCCCCGCCCCGGGATGCCGCCCAGCCGCCCGCCGAGCTGCGCCGCATCCTCCGCCTCTTCCATCCCTACCGCGGCCGCCTCGCGGTGGTCGGACTGCTCGTCGGTGCCTCGTCGCTGGTGTCGGTGGCCTCTCCGTTCCTCCTGCGCGAGATCCTGGACACGGCCATCCCGCAGGGGCGCACCGGGCTGCTCTCGCTGCTCGCCCTCGGCATGATCCTCACCGCGGTGATGAACAGCGTCTTCGGCGTGCTCCAGACGCTCATCTCCACCACGGTCGGCCAGCGGGTCATGCACGACCTGCGCACCGCCGTCTACACCCAGCTCCAGCGGATGCCGCTCGCCTTCTTCACGAAGACCCGCACGGGTGAGGTCCAGTCCCGGATCGCCAACGACATCGGTGGGATGCAGGCCACCGTCACCTCGACGGCGACCTCCCTGGTCTCCAACCTGACCGCGGTCATCGCCACGGTCGTCGCCATGCTGGCGCTCGACTGGCGGCTCACCGTCGTCTCGCTGCTCCTGCTGCCGGTCTTCGTCTGGATCAGCCGCCGGGTCGGCCGTGAGCGGAAGAAGATCACCACCCAGCGCCAGAAGCAGATGGCCGCCATGGCGGCCACCGTCACCGAATCGCTCTCCGTCAGCGGCATCCTGCTCGGCCGCACCATGGGCCGCTCGGACTCGCTGACCAAGGGATTCGCGGAGGAGTCGGAGCGCCTGGTCGACCTCGAGGTCCGCTCCAGCATGGCCGGACGCTGGCGGATGTCGACGATCGGCATCGTCATGGCCGCGATGCCGGCCGTCATCTACTGGGCGGCGGGCCTCGCCCTGCAGTCCGGTGGTCCGGACGTCTCGATCGGAACGCTGGTGGCCTTCGTCTCGCTCCAGCAGGGCCTCTTCCGGCCCGCCGTGAGCCTGCTCTCCACCGGGGTGCAGATGCAGACGTCCCTCGCCCTCTTCCAGCGCATCTTCGAATACCTCGACCTCACGGTGGACATCACCGAGCCGGAGAAGCCGGTACGCCTGGAGAAGATCCGCGGTGAGATCCGTTTCGAGAACGTCGACTTCAGCTATGACGAGAAGAGCGGTCCGACCCTCAGCGGCGTCGATGTGACCGTGCCCGCCGGAGCCAGCCTGGCCGTCGTCGGCCCCACCGGTTCCGGCAAGTCCACCCTCAGCTATCTCGTGCCGAGGCTCTACGACGTCACCGGCGGCCGTGTCACGCTCGACGGGGTCGACGTGCGCGAGCTGGACTTCGACACCCTCGCCAGGGCGGTCGGCGTCGTCTCCCAGGAGACGTATCTCTTCCATGCCTCGGTCGCCGAGAACCTCCGCTTCGCCAAGCCGGACGCGACGGACGAGGAGATCGAGTCGGCGGCCCGCGCCGCACAGATCCACGACCACATCGCCTCCCTGCCCGACGGCTACGACACCCTCGTGGGTGAACGCGGCTACCGGTTCTCCGGAGGCGAGAAGCAACGCCTGGCCATTGCCCGCACGATCCTGCGCGATCCGCCGGTGCTGATCCTCGACGAGGCGACGAGCGCCCTCGACACCCGCACCGAATTCGCCGTGCAGGAGGCGATCGACGCGCTCTCCGCCGGCCGCACGACGATCACCATCGCCCACCGGCTCTCCACCGTGCGCGATGCCGACCAGATCGTCGTCCTCGACGCCGGCCGCACCGCCGAGCGCGGCAGCCACGAGGAACTGCTGCGTCAGGACGGGCGGTACGCGGCCCTGGTCCGCAGGGACGACATCCGGGTCGCCGCCCCCGTTGCGAGCTGACCGGCCGGGGCCGGGGGCGCGATACGGCAGGGTCCCCGGCCGTGAGAGCTCTCCCCGGGAGGCCTGCAGCCGCACGCGACGACGCCGCCCCTCCCGTGGGACGGGGAGCGACGGCGCCGGGGTGGAGCAATGGTCAGATGAGCCAACCCACGAAGTGGACGACGCCGGCGAGCAGGTTGGTGATCAGGTTCATCGGGTGTTTCTCCTTGTGCATGGTGAATCTCTGGGACAGCGCAGTCGCGGTCTGCAGCCCGTCGCTTGCGCCCTGTAATCATCAACCGCGGTCCGGCAGTTGAGCAACGAATGCCGACATGATCACGCGTTCCAGCGAACATCCGATCCCCTGTTCGTGTGTTCGTGTCACGTGGTCCGTGCAGCGTGTCGCCACGGACCACGCACCGACGGCATGATCCGCGCGGGATAGCGTGCCCGCATGGCGAACGAGTCCCCGGACACCCGTCCCCACCGCAGGATCCGTCCGACCCGGCGGGGTCGTCTTCTGCTGGTCGTCGCCGCCGTGCTCGCACTCGGGGCGGCCGCCGCCGCTGTTCTCGTACCCCTGCTGTCCAAGGAGCCGAAGCCCGCCGAGCAGGCTCGCTCCCTGGTGATTCCGGAGGGGTGGCGGGCGTCACAGGTGTACGCGGCCGCGGACAAGGTCCTGGGCGAACCCGCCGGAACCACGGAGACGGCGGTCGCGACGGCGGACCTGTCACTGCCGGCCGAGGCGAAGGGCAACCCCGAGGGCTACCTCTTCCCGGCCACGTATCCCGTCACCTCCGGCACGACCCCCAAGAGCCTGCTGCGCTACATGGTCTCCACGGCACGGACCCGCTTCGGCGCGGACCACATCACCGCCGGAGCGCAGCGCAACAACGTCACCGTGTACCAGACAGTGACGATCGCCAGCGTCGTCCAGGCCGAGGCGGACACGGAACCCGACATGGGGAAGGTGGCCCGGGTCGTCCACAACCGGCTCGACCGCTCCATGCCCCTCCAGATGGACTCCACGCTCAACTACGCGTTGAACCGCAGCACCCTGGACACCACCACGGGCGACACGAAGATCGACAGCCCGTACAACAGCTACGAGCACAAGGGACTCCCGCCCACCCCCATCGGCAACCCGGGTGAGGAGGCGATGGTGGCGGCCATCAACCCCACCCCCGGCCCCTGGCTGTACTTCGTCACGGTCGCGCCCGGAGACACCCGCTTCACCGACGACTACGCGGAGCAGCAGCGCAACGTCGCCGAGTTCAACCGCAACCGCCGCAGCGAGGGCACCGGCTGAACGGCGCTCACGCGGGGACGGCCATGGGCTCCTCCGCCTCGGGCGCGGCGCGCTCCAGGAGCCGGCCGATCCCGCGCACGGCGGCGCGGCCGGCCCGGTTCGCACCGATCGTGCTGGCGGACGGCCCGTACCCGACGAGATGGATGCGCTCGTCGCGCGCGGCCTGCGTCCCTTCGACCCGGATCCCGCCGCCGGGCTCACGCAGCCTCAGCGGGGCGAGGTGGTCGACGGCGGCGCGGAAACCCGTCGCCCAGAGGATGACGTCCGCCGCGACGGTGCGGCCGTCGTCCCAGGCCACCCCGTCCGGTGTGATCCGGTCGAACATGGGCAGCCGGTCGAGCACCCCCGACTCGCGGGCCCGCCGGACCGCGTCGGTGACCGGCAGCCCCGTGACGCTCACGACACTCTGCGGCGGCAGCCCGCGCCGCACCCGTTCCTCGACCAGGGCCACGGCTGCCCGGCCCTGGTCGGCACCGAACGGGCCCTCCCGGAACACGGGCGGCCGGCGCGTCACCCAGTACGTCTCCGCCGCCACATCGGCGATCTCCATCAGATGCTGCGTCCCGGAGGCCCCACCGCCCACGACGACCACCCGCTGCCCGGCGAACCCGTCCGGCCCCGGGTAGTCCGCCGTGTGCAACTGCCGCCCGCGGAAGGTCTCCTGCCCCGGATAACGGGGCCAGAACGGACGGTCCCAGGTGCCGGTGGCATTGATCAGCGCGCGCGTCGCGTAGCCGCCCTCGGACGTCTCGACGAGCAGCCGCCCGCCCGTACCCTCACGCACGGCGCTCACCTCGACGGGCCGGTGCACCCGGAGCCCGAAGGTGCGCTCGTAGGTATCGAAGTACGCCCCGATCACCTCGGACGAGGGCCGGCTGTCGTCGGCACCCGTCAGCTCCATGCCGGGCAGCGCGTGCATGCCGTGCACCTTGCCGTACGTCAACGAGGGCCAGCGGAACTGCCAGGCGCCGCCGGGACGCGGGGCATGGTCGAGGACCACGAAATCGCGGTCCGGTGCCAGACCGCTGCGACGCAGGTGGTACGCGCTGGACAGCCCTGCCTGCCCGGCGCCGATCACCACGACATCCACTGTGCGCATCCCGAGACTGTTCACGCTTCTACCAACCGCATCGGCGACGCGGATCTTCCCGCCGCCCCCCGGCCGCTCCGACCGGCACCGTCCCGGCCCGTGGTCGCGCATTCCCGCGGCGCGGGCAGGACAATGAACCCATGTCCTCAGCGTTCACCACCAGCGTCCTGCACCTCACCACGGGCACGACGGAGACCGTCACCGACCTGACGTCCGACTGCGAACAGTTCCTCACCCGGACGGCCGCGGGCCGCGACGGCCTGCTCAACATCTTCGTCCCGCACGCGACCGCCGGAATCGCGGTACTGGAGACCGGCGCGGGCAGCGACGACGACCTCCTCAGCGCCCTGCACGCCCTGCTCCCCGCGGACGACCGCTGGCAGCACCGCCACGGCAGCCCGGGCCACGGCCGCGACCACGTGCTCCCGGCCTTCGTCCCACCGCACGCGACGCTGCCCGTGATCGGGGGGCGGCTGGAGCTGGGGACCTGGCAGTCGGTGTGTCTGGTGGATACGAACGTCGACAATGCCAACCGCAACGTCCGGCTGAGCTTCCTCGGGTAACTCCGAGGAAGCCGCGACTGCAGGTGCGTCTTCCGGCCGCACCAAGCGAGAATCTGGCCGTTGCCGGTGTCGCCCGATTGCTCGGCGAGTTCCGCGCCGGTCACGACCCTCTAATCCGCCTGCGGTTCACCCTCCGATCCACTGCGGACCACTCCGCCCATCCTCGAGGAAGCGGGGAAGCGTGGCTTTGATATTGAGGAAGAACTCGGGACGGTTCGCCGGATTTTCGCCTGAGGCAGCTGAGAGCGTTGCCGCGCTGGTACCTCCCAGCCACATGCCTACCGTCAGGTCGGTCAGGTAGTGCTCCAGACTCACGGCGGCATGACGTACATCGCTGTGCCCGACGGTAAACAGGGAATCGCGACCGGAACGGGCGGCCCCAACAGCAGCCAGAAACTTCGCTGGTACGACGTAGACATTGCCGCTGCTGGGGATGAGAGGCAACGCTGAAAACGGTCAGTGACAATGCCGAAAACGCTCAATGGCTCTGCCCCCGATCCCCTGCCGACAAGACCCCGGGGGCTGAGTGACACCGCCGCCTACTCCGCTTGGCGACTCGCTCGCAGCATCTCCTCGACCATGCGCTTTGCGTCAGGGCGCAGAGACACAAGCAGCTCCTCAGGGCACCCGCCGTCCCGGGCCAGGATCCGACCCAGGGACTCTGCTGCCGAGTCGAGCACAAGCTCGTCCTCGACCGGCGAACTGGTCACGTCGATGAGCGCCTTCACCACGTGCTCACCCGAGTACGCCTCAAGGTCCATCGCGGCATCATCGCGCTCGTCGACGCGAGCAGCCCTGTTCAGCAGAACCGATATCAACCCTGCCGGCTGTGGAACAACCACGCCTCCCCCTCCTCATGGATTTCTCCCACCAGCATCCACATGTGAGGCGCTTTGGTCGAGCACGACCACCGACGGCAGGCCCCGGCGTGAAGGGGAATCGACCGCATCTGGCTTCGCCGGGGCTGGGAGCGGGGCGGCGTGCGTGCCCCGCCGGCCGGCGATGGGTGTTCGCGTTTGCCGAGCAGTTCGGTCTTGGCTTCGTAGGCGAGAGGGGGAGCGATTGATGTCGTGTTCGGAGAACGGATGTTGATCAATCGGGTCGAGATGGTGGGTTTCGATAGCGCGTGGCTGGTGTGTCGGGGCATGGCCAGGGCTGCAGATCGGGGCGGATATCGTCGTGATATGACACATGAGTTCGATCTTGCTGCCTCCCTCGTTGACGCCGTCAGGGGACGCAGCGGCGCTTGGGGCTTCATCCGAGACTTTGCTGGTCATTGGGCCAGCCCTCTGGAGGTCACCGATGGGTGGTCAGAGGCCGATCTGGCCGCAGCTGAGGAGAGACTCGGAATGCGGCTGCCGGCTGCGTTGCGCGAGGCGTATCTGCTGTTCGGGCGCCGCCGGGATCTGACCAGTAACTACGACGTGCTCCTCGGCCCGGCCGAGCTCTATGTGGATGAGGCCAGGCAGGCCCTGGTCTTCCGGCATGAGAATCAAGGCGCGGCGTCTTGGGGAATCCGCCTCGATAGCCTGCAGGACGACGACCCTGCGGTGTTCAGCCGGACTGATCTGGCGGACAAGAGCGCCGAACGGTGGGAAGGCTGGCTGGAGCGCCTTTCCCTGTGCTTCATTGAGATTATTCTGTCCGAATCCCTGCATGCCGATGAAGAGCGCTGCGACTTCCTTGACTCCGATGAGTCCGACGTCGAGTTGCTGGAGGAGAACTTCGTCCGGCTGCCGTTCCCGCTGTATCCCACCGGTGATGACGAAAACGGGAGCCGATGGTTCCTGGGCCAGGACGCCCTGCTGCGCGACGACGCTGGCGCAGCCATTTTTGCCCGTGGCCGGACGGCAGAAGACCTCGACCGAGCTCGGAACCTGATCCCGGGAGACTGGCTCAACGACCACTGGTGACCACAATCATGCGGCCATTTCGGCCAGGCTCCCGAGGCTGGAGTCAGCCCAGAGACTGCTGTTCGGCTCGTGCTCGGATGGTGGCGAGGCGGTAGGAGTCGGTCCCGGTTCCGATGATGTTGCTGCCGAAGGTGAGGCGGTCGACGATGGCTGCGCAGAGGCGGGGGTCCCGTCGTGACCCCGGCGTCACTCGATCGTGGCCACGTTGAAAAGGCTCAATGTTCGTGCAGCACGGGCGAGAAGACTCGAGGTCGCAGTCTCGGGCCACGACGAACGCGTCTCGGAGTCCTCGTAGTCTCGTCGGACCCCCGGGTCGCCAGTTCCGTGAACGTGCGAGACTGAGAAAATCAGGACTGCATGTCATGAGGATGCCCTGCTCGTCCCTCTCTCTTGTGAACGGCCACCGCGCCCACTGAGCGCAATGGCCCACACCAAACGGGAGGTTGAACGGTGGAGCTCACCGCTGCACTCTTGTCCGCTGTCACCCTTTGCGCCCCTGCGTTCAAGGGCTGGCTTGACAGCATGGCGCAACGCAATCGGTCGCTCGCCCGAGCCGAGATCATTCGGGCCCGCCTGGCAAGTTCGACCGGCTTGCAGGATGTGCGGGCGAAGCGAGAGGGAGAAGATGGCTGAGCGGGAGGCGGTGACCGGGGAGGAGTTGGGTGCCCTCTACGCGCAGTACCGGGTCAGTCTCTCGACGATTGCCCGGAACGAACTCTTTGCTCGCGGCGTGCCTGAGTCGGTTGTCTCGGCAGAGGACATCGTGCAGGATGCCTTTGCCAAGGCCCTGCGTAATCCGGCATCCATCGAGAACCCGATCCCGTACTTGCGCGTGGTGATCCGCGCAGAGGTGGCCAATCGGGCCCGGCAGCAGGTGGTTCGAGCCCGTTTGGAGGCCCGTCGCGCGGCTGATCCCCTGCGGTTCGACCCAATGCAATCCGCAGACATCGCCGCATTGATTGCCAACCGTTGTGCAATCGAGCAGGCTCTGGCAGGCCTGTCTCTTCCGCAGCGAACAGCGGTATGGGCAACGAAGGCATTGGACTGTACTCAGGGCGAGACCGCAGCCCTGATGGACAGAGCGCCAGGGACGGTCGCCACGCATGTGTCTCGTGGCATGGCACTGCTGCGTTCGAGCCTGGCGGCCGCTGTGGTTGCCACCATCGTGATTTTGGGAGGTCGTCACTTCGGAGGCGGGCTGCAACACGGTGATCCTGCGAATCGACGCGGCGATTCGACTGTCCCGACGAGCTGGTGGAATGAAGGACGGGCCCTACTGAATCCGCTGTACGAACAGTGGCCCGTGGTCGCTTGGATTTCCATTCCGGCTGCGTGCTGCTCCCTGTGGTGGCTCTGGTGCTGCATGCAGAGGAGATCCGCGACGTGCCTCAACGCCTGGCTGCGGGTTCGCCGAACGGGGCAGACGTGGTTGAGGACTATGCGTCGATGGCGAAATTCCTTTGGTACGCCCCGCGTTACCCGCGACAGGCTCTCCAGCCTTCAAGACTGCCCGAACACGCGCTTGCAGGATCTATTGAGCCTGGCCGGCTGGTCCAGGGGCGAACTCGCCGGACTGGTGAACCGGCGGGCGGCGGCCGTGGGCCATCCGCAGCTGGCGACCGACACCTCGCGCGTACGGCGCTGGATCGACATGGGCGAGAGCCCGCGTGAGCCTGTACCAACGGTGCTGGCAGCGCTGTTCACCGAACGTCTCGGGCGTGTCGTGACCGTTGAGGACCTCGGGTTCGGACGGCCGGGACGCGCAAGGAAGCGCCGGGACGTCAGTAGTGCGGAACGCGCCAACCCCGACGGCCTCCCGTGGGCGCCCGAACGGACGGCAGCAGTCCTCACCGAATTCACGGGAATGGACCTCATGCTCAACCGACGCGGCATGGTGGGCGCGGGCGCCGCGCTCGCCGCAGGATCTGCACTGAGGAGCGGCATCCACGACTGGCAGCAAAACGATCCCGAACCCACTCAACAGGCCGACGACCAGGCCGCGGCGGATACGGATCTGGGAGCGCTGGACGCGCAGTGCCATCATGCAATCCCGGAAGCCTTGAAGATCTTGGAAACACTTACACATTCCCCGCAAGGAGTGGTGACTCGGGCGCAGCTCGCTCGCTCCTTGAGGGCGTTCGGCTCGGCTGAGTCAGCAGCCCTGTCGATGCTGATCCGCCAGGGCTACGTCCAAGGGCTTCCGGGCAGCAAGTACACGCTCGGACAGGGCTTCAGGAGTCGTCTCGTCAGCCCAGGCACAGAGAAGTCCCTGCTCCTGCCGGCGCGGTCTCAGCTCCAGTCCGGAGAGGACCGTTTGTGGAGTGGCGGCTCCAGTTCGTACGCCGTGTCGTCAGGCGAGTCCGGGCTCATCCGCCGGGCGAGTATCACGTCAGCCGTCGATGACGATCGATTTGGCATGTTCGTCGCATCGGGCGTCGCTTCGGGCGTCGTGCGGTCCTCCATGCCACAGCGGGCTGCTTACCGTATGCGGTGGCTACGGGACGGAAGTGATTCAGCGCGCTGATCGTCCGCTCAACTCCGTCTCTCCACTTGTAGATCGCCTCGTCTGTAGATCGCCTCGTCGAAACCGTGGGCCGACCACCACCGAGCCAGGGCGTTTGCGGGTCGGCCCGCTGATCCTTCGGTTCCGGGATGATGTGCGTGATCTGTCGTCTGCTGAGGAACGAGGTTCACGGCGGGACGAGTACGTCTGCCAACCCCCGCCTGCTCGGGCCGGGTGCACGGCCGTCCAACGCTGCGGCGAGACCCGGATGCGAACGGGACGGGGACGAACTGCGGAGCGTCGGCCCGCTGGTTCGGCGTGATCAGCAGAACCAGCGGGCAGCCATCGCTGTACGCGGCAATCAGCAGGGCTCGGTCTTCCAGCCGGAGGCCCCACGGCCGGCCCTCGCGGACCGCACCCGCACCCTCACGACGCGGAACGCTCACCAACTTCCCGAAGGTGCGAGGGCTCAGCCCGGTGAACGGGCTTGTCCAGACACCCCGCGGCGCCGAGCCGGCAGGTCGAGACAGCGAGCACGAGCTCACTGCTCGATTCCAAGCTCTACGGGTGGCCACCAGGGAGCGTCCTTGATGTGGCCTCGGGCCAAGTCCCATGGAGGGGTGCATGGGTGGCCGCGTACTCGTCCGCGATGTGGAAGACGCTCCCGCCCCGCCGGGTTCCCGCCCGTGCCGTCAGCGTCTGCGGGAGGGGCGGGAACCGGCTCCGATTCCCGATACGTGCAGGGCCAGAAGTGCCAGACCCAGGAGCATGAGGTTCACGGAGGAGAAGACGTCGTTCGTGGTGATGTCTGCTGCGTTGATCAGGAAAGCGATGACGAACAGGACGGCTGCGCCTATGCCGAGCATGGAGTGCTCCTCTCGAAGGGGTGCAGTGCGTGTGCCCTCATATCCCAAGGGCAGACCCCGATTGCGCTTCGGCTTCGGGACGGCGACCGGACTGTGTGTCGGGGTTCCAGGGGTGCGCTTCGCAGCCGGGGGCAGGAGAGGGAGAGGAGCGGAGTGAGGGAGGACCGATGGCGAAGGACGCGTCGCTGCGCGCGGTCGGATGGGCGCAGTCTTTTCCGGTGTCGCAAGGCGTGCGGGCCGGCCGTCGGTGGACGCGGGAACACCTGATGTCCCTGGAGTGGACCGAGAGCGCCCCCGAGACGGTGGACGCGATACTGCTCAGTGTCTCCGAGCTGATCACCAACGCGCACATACACGCGCACAGCGACGCCCAGCTGGTACTCACCTGGGACAGCCACTGCCTGCACGTGAGCGTCCACGACTCCGACCCTGTTCCTCCTGCCAAGCAGTCCGAGGACCTCACGACGACCGGAGGGCGGGGGCTGGCCATCGTCGACGCGCTCGCCGATGGCTGGGCCACGCATCCGCAGGCGTCGGGCAAGACTGTCACCGCGTGCTTCGTGCCACCAGGTGCGCCGAAGCCTCAGCATGGCGGGCACGTCAGCTGAGTTCCGGATGGAAGCGACCCGGAGCGGAGGAATGGTGTCCGTCCGACCTGGCGCATGCCTCACGCCCGTGCCGCCCGACATGTTTGTCGCCAGGCCGTGCTGGGCGCATCGTGGAGAGGGCGCGTTGCGCTCTCAGGAGCCAGTGATTGAAGGCGGCCATCGCCTTCTGCGGACTGTGACGTGGAGCCTGCGGCCTCCGGTAATTTGAGTGTTCTTAACGGATGTTGGTGGACGCGAACGCCGACTGCGCCAACCGGCAGATTCGGTTGGGCTTCATTGGTGAGCGCGCTTTCTGATCAGGCGGCGGACACGGTTGCCGGCCGAGGCCAGTCACGGTCCAGCAGGCCCGCGGTTTCAAACCGGCTCCTTCGGGCGTTCTGCGCCGGTGTACTCGGAGTCATGCCCATGCGTACACGCGCCGTCCGGGGACTCCGCACGCCCTACCGCCCCGCGGCGGCAGTGGAAATGATGAGCACACCGCACATGAACCAGGTGATCCGCGGTTCCCCGTGCCCCGGCCGGGCGGATTCGCGGCGGAAGGAGTTCACGGTGTTGCTTCTCATCTCCCCGGACGGCGTCGAGGAAGCGCTCGCTTGCGCGAAGGCGGCGGAACACCTCGACATCGTCGACGTCAAGAAGCCCGATGAGGGTTCTCTCGGCGCCAACTTCCCTTGGGTCATCCGGGAGATCCGCGACGCGGTTCCGGCGGACAAACCGGTGTCCGCCACTGTGGGCGACGTGCCGTACAAGCCGGGCACCGTGGCGCAGGCCGCGCTCGGCGCGGCCGTCTCCGGTGCCACGTACATCAAGGTGGGCCTGTACGGATGCACCACTCCGGAGCAGGGTGTCGAGGTCATGCGGGCGGTCGTCCGGGCGGTCAAGGATCACCGCCCGGACGCGCTCGTCGTCGCCTCGGGCTATGCCGACGCCCACCGCGTCGGCTGCGTCAATCCGCTCGCCCTGCCCGACATCGCTGCCCGCGCCGGTGCCGACGCGGCCATGCTGGACACCGCGATCAAGGACGGGACGCGGCTGTTCGACCACGTTCCGCCGGACGTGTGCGGCGAGTTCGTCCGCCGCGCCCACGCGTCCGGTCTGCTCGCCGCCCTCGCGGGCAGCGTCAAGCAGGCCGACCTCGGTCCGCTGACCCGTATCGGCACGGACATCGTGGGCGTGCGGGGAGCGGTCTGCTCGGGCGGTGACCGCAACACCGGAAGGATCCAGCCGCACCTGGTCGCGGCCTTCCGGGCGGAGATGGACCGGCAGGCCCGGGAGCACGCCGCCGACGTCCCGGCCCTGAACTGAACGCCGGGATGCCGACACCCGAATCCGGCCGCGGCCCCGGACACCGTGCCCCACGCCTCGCCGTCATCGACCCGGCCACCGGGAAGACCTTCGACGAGACCCCGGACCAGGGGCCGCACGAGCTGGACGACGCGATCGACGGGGCCCGGCGCGCCTGGACCGGATGGCGCGCCGACCCGGCCGCCCGTACCACCGGACTGAACGCCGCAGCCGACGCCGTGGAGGCTGCCGGGGACGACCTCGCTCCGTTGCTCACCCGGGAACAGGGCAAACCCCTGGCCGAGTCGTACGCCGAGGTCGCCCGTACGGCGGCCCGGCTGCGGTACTTCGCCGACCTGGCTCCCCGTACCCGCCGGATCGACGACGGCCGCCCCGTGCACAGCGAGATCCGCTGGCGCTCCCTCGGCCCGGTCGCCGCGATCGTGCCGTGGAACTTCCCTCTCCAGCTCGCGTCGGCCAAGTTCGCGCCCGCCCTCGCGGCAGGAAACACCGTGATCCTCAAACCGTCCCCCCACACCCCCCTCGCCACCCGGCTGCTCGGTGCCGTCCTCGCCACAGCTCTGCCCGAGGACGTCCTCACCGTCGTCACCGGCCGGGAACCCCTCGGCGCCCGCCTTGCCTCCCACCCGGGCATCCGACACGTCACGTTCACCGGCTCAGTGCCGACCGGGCGGGCCGTCGCCGGTGCTGCGGCGGCCTCCCTCGCCCGAGTCACCCTGGAACTGGGCGGCAACGACGCGGCCGTCCTGCTGGACGACGTCGACGTGGACCGGATCGCGGACCGGCTGTTCTGGGCCGCTTTCCGTAACTGCGGGCAGGTCTGCATGGCGGTCAAACGCGTATACGCACCGGCCCGGCTCCACGCCGAGGTCGTCGAGGCCCTCGCGCACCGCGCGAAGACCGTCGTCGTCGGACCCGGCCTGGACCCGGACACCCGGCTCGGGCCGGTCAACAACGCCGCCCAGCTGGCCAGGGTCGAGCGGGTCACACAACAGGCCCTGGCCGCCGGCGCCCGGGCGGTGACCGGTGGTCACCGGCTCGACGGACCGGGCTACTTCTTCGCTCCCACGATCCTCACGGACGTCCCTCCCGACGACCCGGTGGTGACCGGGGAACAGTTCGGACCGGTTCTGCCGGTGCTGCCCTACCGCGACCTGGACGAGGCCGTCGAGGCGGCCAACGGCACAGGCTTCGGGCTGGGCGGCTCCGTGTGGGGGACCGATCTCGACCGGGCGGCGGCGACAGCCGACCGGCTCGAATGCGGCACGGCCTGGATCAACCACCACGCCGAACTCTCCCTCGCCCAGCCCTTCGCAGGCGTCAAGGACAGCGGTGTCGGTGTCGCGGGCGGGCCATGGGGCCTCTACGGCAACGTCCGTCCGTTCGTCGTGCACCGACCGCGGGAGGAGGAGCGATGAGGTTCCGAGCCGCGGTGCTGCGCTCGTACGAGTCCCCGTTCGCGGTCGAGGAGGTCGTCCTGGGCACCGTCCCGGCCTCCGGTGAGATCCTCGTCGAGATCGCGGGATGCGGAATGTGCCGGACCGATCTCGCGGTCCGGCGATCAGCCGGCCGTACCCCGCTGCCGGCCGTCCTCGGCCACGAGGGGACCGGAGTGGTGGTGGCTGCGGGCGACTGCCCGGACAGCGCGATTGGCGTCGGTGATCACGTCGTGCTGAGCTTCGATTCCTGCGGAGACTGCCGGAACTGCCGCGGCGCGGCCCCCGCATACTGCGACTCCTTCGCCTCGCTCAACCTCTTCGGGGGACGCGAGGAGGACGCGCCACGGCTCACCGACGCCGCCGGGGGAGCGCTGGCCTCGCGGTGGTTCGGCCAGTCCTCCTTCGCCGAATACGCCCTCGTCCCGGCGCGCAACGCCGTCCGGGTCGACCCCTCCCTGCCGCTGGAACTGCTCGGTCCGCTCGGCTGCGGCGCCCTCACCGGCGCCGGAGCCGTACTGAACACCTTCCGTGCCGGTCCCGGTGACACCCTCGTCGTACTCGGTGCGGGAGCGGTGGGCCTGACCGCGGTCATGGCGGCCGCTTCCGCCGGCGTACGGACCGTGGCCGTCGACCGGCATCGCGGGCGTCTGGAGCTGGCCGAGCGGTTCGGTGCGGTCCCGCTGTCCGCCGAGACGGCCGGACTGGCCGAGCGCATCCGCCGGCACACCGACGGCGGCGCGCAGTACGCCCTGGACACCACGGCCTCCGTCCCGCTCATCAACGACGCGCTCCGCGCGCTGCGTCCCACCGGCACCCTCGGACTCGTGGCACGTCTGCACACGGCCCTGCCGCTCGAACCGGGCACGCTCGTCGGGGGCCGCGGCATCCGGCACATCTGCGAGGGGGATGCCGTACCCGAACTGCTGATACCCCGGCTGATCGGTCTGTGGCAGGCCGGCCGCTTCCCCTTCGACCAACTGATCCGCACCTACCCCCTGTCCGACATCAACGAGGCCGAACGCGACTGTGACGCCGGACGCGTGATCAAACCCGTCCTGCTGCCGGAAGGAAGAGAACGATGAGTGAAACGTCCACGACCGAAGACCCCGGCCGTCCCGGCAGCGACCCTTCCGAGCGCTTCGCTCCCACCGAAGGCGACACGACCGCGTCGGCGGCGCAGCCGACCGGTGCGGAAGGCGTGAACGCAGGCGTGGGACTGACCGCCCTCCTCGTCGCCGCCGCACGGGCGATCGAGACCCGCCGCCCCGACAGCCTGGCACAGGACGTCTACGCGGAACACTTCGTACGCGCGGCCCCCGCCTGTGCGGACTGGCCGGTGAGTATTCAGCAGGTTCCGGACGGGGACGGCAACCCGTTGTGGGGAAGGTTCGCCCGCTACTTCGGTCTGCGGACCGGGGTCCTCGACGACTTTCTCCAGCGGTCGGCCGGTACGGGCGTGCGCCAGGTGGTCCTGCTGGGAGCGGGACTGGACACCCGGGCCTTCCGGCTGGACCTGCCGTCCGACTGCGTCGTCTTCGAGATCGACAGGGCCGGCGTGCTGGCCTTCAAGCAACAGGTGCTCACGGACCTGTCGGCAGCCCCGAGGGCGAAGCGGGTCCAAGTTCCGGTCGACCTGCGCGACGACTGGGCCACCGCGCTGACCTCCGCAGGCTTCGACCCGGCTGCCCCGAGCTGCTGGCTGGCCGAAGGACTGCTCTTCTACCTTCCGGGACCCGCCGAGACGTACCTCATCGACACGGTGGACCGGCTCACCACCGGGGGTAGCGCCCTGGCCTTCGAGGCCAAGCTGGAGAAGGACCTGCTGGCATACCGCGACAGCCCGATCTATGCGGCGACGCGGGACCAGATCGGCATCGATCTGCTCGACCTCTTCGACCGGGGCCCACGCCCCGACTCCGCGGGTGACCTGGCGGCGAAGGGCTGGTCCACCTCGATGCACACCCCGTTCGAGTTCTCCCGTCTGCGGGGACGTGGTCCCCTTCCCGAGCCGAACGACGCGCTTGAGGGGAACCGGTGGGTCTTCGCGCACAAGAACCGCCCCTGACGCCCACCCACCACGACGTCCGCGCGGGCCCGGCACCGCCGTGACCTCCCGGGGCCGATGCCCGCGCACGAGGCAGAGCCGAAGACCCGCACGTACGCGGAGATCGTCCGCCTCCGATGCCCGCGCGCACGAGGAGGAGCCGGGTGTCCGTGCCGGCGTTCGGCGTTCCGTGACAGCCGGCGCCGCCACGGAACGCCCGACGTCCGGGCCGGGTCAGACGGCCCGGACAGCCACCAGCTGGTCAGCCGGAATCCCGCCCATGTCCGGGGCGTAGTAGTCCTCGATGCCCCTGGCCCACGTGGTCACGGTGATGCGGTCCTCGGCGTCCGGGCCGAAGGCGTCGAAGAGTGCGTGGATGTTCGCCTCGGCGAAGCCGATCGCCGTCATCAGCGAGACGAAGAGCGGGCGCTCGATCAGTCCGTCCCCGTCGGGGTCGCCGAGTACGGCGAGCGCCTCGGCGAACTCGGTGATCGTGGGACCGAAGCGCTCGGGGTCGAGCACGAACGGACGGAACTCGTCGACGGAGATCACCCCGTCGCCGTTGGCGTCCAGCTCGGTGGCCAGCGTGGTCCAGTACCGGCGGAACGCGGCTCGGATGGCCTCCCTGGCGCCGTCGTCCGAGGCGACCGCAACCTCCAGGACACGTCCCGTCATGAGGTCGAAGTCCTCGGAGTCGAGGACCCCGTTGCCGTTGGCGTCGAAGAGGGAGAAGACCAGCTCGGCCCTCTCGGTGGCCTCGGTTCGCATGTGCGTCACCTGTCTCCTGCGGTCCGTGCATCCCGGACTCGGCTGAATGCGTGCTTCTACGTAACCTCCTGGGGAGGCAGGCGTGACGGTGGGGAGACCTTCGCTACCAGAAGGAGTGAGTCCGCCGACAACCAGTTCGTGCGGCAGGGCCCGGACATCTCGTGCCGTCGGCCCCGGACATCTCGTGCCGCCGGACCGCCGCAGCCGGTGAAGCCAGGCTGTGGAACACGGGTGCCGGCCGGGGCTTGCCGCGGCTCTTCGGCCCTCCGGTTTCCGCGCCCGGTTCGAGGGGGAGGACGGCCACGGGGGACGGGCCCGGGGTGTGCGCGGCAACCCGGACAGGCGGTATCCCCGCGCTGAAGCAGCGGTGGGGGACGACGCGCGCGCAGTGGCTGATCCGGAGTGGTCGGGCGCCCCGTGATTGACAGGGGCATGACTTGTGTCTAGTTTCCTCAGCGGCTGCGGTGTCACATCGGACCCCCGCCCCGGGAGGATGCACATGGCCGCATCGTTCGTCACTCATCGCGCGCTCGATGGCGGGACGTATCACCTGGAGGGCGACATCGACCTCCGGGAGCCGTGCACTTCGGCGGTCGAGGTGGTGGCCGGTGGCCGGCTGGTCGAATTCACCGCCGGGCCGGCTTCGCTGGGGGATGATGTCGCCGCCTCCCTGGGTGTCGGGTCGCCGGAGTCCGAGCTCACGTTCCAGAAGGGCACGCTGCGCGTTTTCCGGTCGGTCGAACGCGAGCCGCGCTCGGGGCTCGTGGAGCGGCCGTCGCTCGTCGTGTGGTGTGGCGAGCGCCATTCACTCGTGACCCGGCTGTACGGCATGGGCGTGGCCGAGGTGCTCGGGCTGCTCCGGTCCGTGCGTATCGCGGAGAGCGAGTACGGGGTCACCCTCCAGCCGGACCCCTCGGCCGGAAGCGCCTTCGCGCGTCCCGCGACGCTGGTCAAGGAGGTGCCCGGCCTCGGACTGCTGGAGCTGTCGCGGCGCACGAAGGAGCACACCGCCCAGCTCCCGCCCTGGAAGGGCGTGGCGGTCGCGTCCGGCGAGCTGTTCCGCGACACGCTCTCCGACGGCAGCCCGTTCTTCGTGCTCTCCTCCACCGCGATCTGGGCCACGGTGGTGCCTCTCGCGTCGACTCCCGTCGAGAAGGTGCCCGAACTCGTCGGGCGACTCACGCTGCGGCACACCGGGTGATCCGCCGGTGACCGGTTTCTGGGGCGGCCTGACCGCCTCCGTCGTCGTCCTGACCCTGCTCATGGGTGCGGGCTCCCACGCCGTCAGCCCGGCTGCCCTGGGCGACGCGCTGTGGGCGCACGGCGTGCTGGGCCCGCGGGTCCGCCGGTCGGCCGCCGCCGTGCTGCCGGTCGCGGAGGGTCTCCTCGGGGCGGCGGGCGCGACCGCGCTCCTCACGGGGCACCAGCGGGGGCTGCGGACCGTGCTCGTCGCGGGGGCCGTCCTCTTCGGGTTCTACGCCGCCTACACGCGGCACGTCCTCGCCCTCGGCCGCGGCGGGCCGTGCGGCTGTTCCGGACAGGATGTGCCCCTGAGCCGCTGGGTGACCCGACGGGCCGTGGCCCTCGCCGTGCTCGCGATCAGCGGTGCGGCCGCGGCCGGGGCCGGCCCCGGCCGGTTCTCCACGGCGGAGCTGGTCACGCTGGCGCTCGCGGCCCCCGCCTGCACAACTCTGCTGTGGTACCTGCCCGCTGCCATGCACGAGCCGACCGCAGCCTCCGTCCACCTGTCAACGAGGGCCACTGCTCACCAGCAGACCAAGACCACCGTGCACCGGACCGCCGAAGGAGTGCCAACGCGATGGACTTCACCACCAGCGCCCTGATTGCCTCGTGGGCGGCGATCGCGCTGCTCGCGCTGGTCGTCTCGGGGCTGATCAGGCAGGTGCACCAGCTGTCACGCACGCGGCCGCACCCTCCTGGGCGCATGGGCATCGCCCCGGGCGCGCACGCTCCGGGCCTCGATGCGGCCCGGCCCGGTCCCGCAGGACTCGACGGCCTCCTGGCACCGGGCCGCGCCGCGCTCCTGCTCTTCCTCGACGCGGACTGCCGCACCTGCGGCCAGGTGCTCGCCGAGGCCGGTGCCTGGACGGCCCGCCAGGGCGACGCGACGGGCCCGCAGGTGCTCGGGCTCTACGCGGGCGCCGGACCGCAGGCCGGTGAGGGAGCCGTCCCGGTCAGGGACCACCGGCCGGAGCTGTTCACGGCCTACGACATCCCCGCCACCCCCTACGCGGTGGCCATCGATCCGGAACTCTGGATCGTGCGTTCCGAGCCACTCGGTTCACCCACCGCGCTGCTGCGGCTGCTCGACGACATCGCACCCGCAACGCCGAGGAGCCGGCCATGACCTCACTGGACGACGTGCCCACACTGCGCCGCGCAGGGAGCGGCGGCCGCCGCCGCTCCTGGACCGGGCGCGGGGCGGCCCTCCCCTCCTTCGCACCGTCCCGGCGCACCGTGCTGCAGGCGGCGACCGCCGCGGGCTTCGCCGCGCTGGGAGTGTTCTCCGCGGCCCGGGAGGCGTACGCCGACGGGTACGACATCTGGACCGGTGCGTGCCCCAGTTACGCCGCGGACCACAACTGCTCCCCGGGCTGCGGGCCCAGCACCATCTATGCCGACGCGTGCGTGACCTCGGGGACGAACACCGGCTTCCACCGGACGGACGGAGTCACCTGGACCCTGCGGCCCAACCAGTGCTACGCCGGTACCTACGACGGCTGGCTGTGGCGCTACAGCGCGGCCTGCGGCAGTTGCGGCTGCGGCATCGAACGGCGGTGCCACGACGGGTACCGCAACACCGGCTCCGGCTGGGTGAAGTCCATCTGCCGCTGGACCACCGACTGCGACTGCCCCGGCTCCGTCACCTGGCCGGCCGTCGCCCGCGGCGCCACCGGACCCGACGTCTTCACCATCCAGCATCTGCTCACCCAGCACGGTCATCCCACGGATGCCGACGGCATCTTCGGGGTGGACACCGAGGCGCAGACCGAGGCGTTCCAGTCGGCGAACGGACTCAGTCCCACGGGCAGCGTCAGCGCGGCGACCTGGCCGGTCCTGGTGGTCACCGTGCGTCAGGGCGATGTGAGCGATGCCGTACGGGGCGCGCAGCGGCAGCTCAACAAGCACGGTTCCGCGCTGACCGTCGACGGCAACTTCGGGACGCTCAGCCGGCAGGCCGTCGTCTCGTTCCAGTCCCTGCACGGCCTGAGTGCCGACGGGGTGGTCGGCCCGAACACCTGGCTCACACTGACCGGGACGGCCTAGATGAGCGAGCCCGTCCGTCCTGCGAGCCGGCCGGCCGGCGCCCGTGCCGTACGGGCGCTGCTCACCGACCCCGTTCTGCCCGTGGCGGCCCTGGCGATCGCGATGATCGCGGCAGTCCTCCACGCCCCGGTGCTGACCTGGGCGGTCACCGGCGGTCTGGCCGGCTACTCGCTGTCCGGCTCCGTTTGAACGCGTAACAGCGCTTTCGCGCTGGCCTCGCCAGGTTGGCGGGCAACATACAGGCAGGCGCTGGTTCTCGGCGTGTTCACCTGCGGTCTGCTGGCCGGCGGGTTGCTTTCGGCCGGGGTGCTGTGGCTCGTGTCCGGTCTCTTCACACCGCTTCCGGCCGGCGTGCGGCAAGGACTGATCGTGGCCGTCGCGCTGCTGGCCGCGCTGCGCGACGCGGGCAGGCTGTCGCTGCGGCTGCCGCAGAACGCCCGGCAGATACCGCAGGACGTCCTGCGGCGTCATCTTGCGCGCGGAGCACTGCAGTTCGGCTTCGAACTCGGTACGGGTGTGCGCACCTACGTCTCGGCGAGCGCGCCGTACGCGATCGCGGTAGCGGTTCTCCTGTCCGGGGGCTCCTACGCGCCCGCGCTGGCCGCCGGACTCGGCTTCGGAGCCGGCCGGGCACTCACCCCGGTCCTGCGCAGGCTCTCCGGAGACGGAGAGCGCTGGGACGACCGGCTCGCGCTGCGGCTCAGCGGCATGACCGTCGTGTGCTCCGCGCTGATCGCCGTTGCCGCCTGCGGGGTCGGGCGGTAGGGGCTTCGTCCTGCCTCGTGCCGGTCCGGCCGGGCAGGAGCCGTACGCCCCGCCGCACCGGGTGCCGCCCGCGGGAGGGGCCTGCCGCAGGTCTGGTCCTGTGGCGGCTGAGGATGGTGTGGACACGTCATGGAGGGCCGGGTCAGACTCGCCTCAGCCCTTGAGCGGGGAACCGGGAAGGACTCACAACGGAGGCGCCATGCTGAGGCGTGCGGCGCGGACCGCCCTGTCGTTTGATTGTCATGATCATGGCGGTGGTGATGGGAGGAGCGCCGGCCACCGCTGCCCCGGTCCGGTCGGCGGCCCGTCGTTCTGCGCGCTCGCCCGGCGGGCGCGCCCGCACGGCTCCGGCGGCATCTTCGGCCACCGCTGCCCCGACCACGACGACCGCATTCATCCGGACGGACGCGCCAGCCGCTCGTGGCCCGCCCCCAACTGCGGTGTCTGACCGCCACGTCACCACCGCCCCCGCACGGCATCCCGCCTTCCCCGGGCCGGACTCCCGCCCGGCCGCGCATTCTGTGGACGGCGCGGGGCCGAACCGCTCTCCCTCACTCTCCCCTCACGCATTCGCATAGGAGTGAACCGATGTCCTCTCGGACCCCCTGGCGCGCCCGCGCCGGAACCGCCCTGCTGGCGGTGCTCGCCGGTATCGGCGCATTCGCCACCCCCGTCCCCGCCGCGGCGGATTCCCAGCCCGAAGGCCTGCGGAGCGTCAGCTACCACGGCTACCGCATCGAGGTGCCCGCCGAATGGCAGGTGGTCGATCTGGCCGAGAACCCGCGCGCCTGCCTCCGGTTCGACAGACCCGCCGTCTACCTGGGCGAGCCCGCCGAGCAGAGCGACTGCCCCTCCGGGGTCGTCGGCCGTTCGGCGGGCATCGTCGTGGAGCCCCTCACCGCCCGCTCCGCCGGCCAGGCGACGGCCGCGACCGCGCGGACCCAGCGCGGCAAGGCCGTCGCCCCGTCCGCCGCTTCCAGCAACGACACCATCCAGATCGCGGTCGAGGACGCCGGCGTCCTCGTGACCGCCGCCCACACGGCGGAGACGGAGAACCTCGTGCGCGGCGTGCTCGCCTCCGCCGAGCTCACCGAAGGTGCCGAGCGCACCGCGCTGCCCCGCGCGGCGCAGCGCTCCGACGCCACCCCCCTGGCCGCGGCCGGGCCGCAACCCGGCAGCTACCAGGGCAAGGGCTTCGACGCCTGCGCCGCGCCCTCGCAGGCGGCGATGAACGCCTGGCAGGCGAGCTCGCCGTACAGTGCGGTCGGCGTTTACATCAGCGGATCCTTCCGCGGCTGCGCCCAGCCGAATCTGACGGCGAGCTGGGTGACCAGCCAGACGGGCAACGGGTGGCGTCTGTTCCCCATCGACGTCGGCCGCCAGGCACCCTGCACCGGCTACTCGCTGAAGATGTCCACCGACCCGGCCACGGCCAAGGCCCAGGGCGTCACCGCGGCCACCGGTGCCATCACCGCCGCTTCGAACCTCGGCATCCCGGCGGGCAGCGCCATCTACAGCGACATCGAGGCGTACACCTCCACGGCCTCCTGCAAGGCGTCCGTGCTGTCGTACCTCTCCGGCTGGACCGAACGGCTGCACAGCAGCGGCTACCTGTCGGGCTTCTACTCCAGTGCCGCCTCCGGGATCAAGGACGCCGCCGCCGAGTACAACAACGGTGCCTACACGCGCGTCGACCATCTCTTCTACGCGTGGTGGAACGGCGCAGCCGACACCAACACCGGCTCCTACGTGCCGTCCTCCTACTGGTCCGGCCACCAGCGGATCCACCAGTACGCGGGCGAGGTCACCGAGTCCTACGGCGGCTACTCGATCAACATCGACCGTGACTACCTCGACGTCGGCAACGGCTCCGCCCCCGCACCGACCTGCACGGGGGCGAACCTCGACTTCACCGCGTACACCACCGTCCAGAGCGGCTCGACCGGAGACCGGGTCAAGGCCGCCCAGTGCCTGCTGAAGGCCGCCGGCTTCGACCCGGGCACCCCCGACGGGATCTTCGGGCCCGACACGGGCGCCGCCGCCCGGAGCTTCCAGGCCGGCAAGGGGCTCACGGCGGACGGCGTGATCGGCGCGAAGACCTGGACGGCCCTGCTGTCCCGCGGATCCACCCCGACCGTCCAGAGCGGCTCGACGGGAGAGGCCGTCACCCGGCTGCAGCGCGCCCTGACCGCCGCGCTCGGCCGGACGGTGGCCATCGACGGCGTGTTCGGCCCGGGCACCGGTCAGGCCGCGCGCGACTACCAGTCCTCGCGCGGGCTGGGTGCCGACGGCATCGTCGGCCCCGCCACCTGGGGCGCCCTCCAGTCCGGAAAGTGAGCAGGCGAATGAAGAGGAATGTGAGGCAGACACGGTGAGACGACTCGCCCGCATCATCACGTTGTTCGCCGCGCTGACGGGCCTGCTCCTCGGGCTCGGCGTCCCCGCGCAGGCCTTCCCGCAGGCGGCGTTCCCGCTGACCAGCAGTGGCAACCGCGGCTCCGACGTCGTCGCGCTGCAGCACCTGCTCGCCGCGCACGGCCGCCCCGTGGCGGTGGACGGTGCCTTCGGCCCCGGCACACAGAGCGCCGTGGTGGGCTTCCAGCAGTTCAAGGGCCTGACCGCGGACGGCATCGTCGGGCCCGCCACCTGGGGCGCCCTCCTCATCACCGTCCGCCAGGGCGACAGCGGGCCCGCGGTGACGGCCCTCCAGACGCTGCTCAACGCCAAGCGGGGCGCCGGACTCACGGCCGACGGGGCGTTCGGACCCGCCACCGGCACCGCCGTCCGCACCTTCCAGTCCCACGCGGGAATCGGCGCGGACGGCGTCGTCGGGCCGGCCACCTGGCAGAACCTGCTGTGGCACTACGAGAACATCGACTTCGGCGGCACCACGATGTGCGCGCAGAGCCCCGACGGCAACGCGGGCGCCCACTGGGCGACAGCCGGCGCCGCCGGCCAACTGGAGGCCGCCGCCGCCACCTTCGCCGCCACCGGGAACGGCAGACTGCCGGTGGGCGACGCCGGCTTCGAGCACGGCGGGGACATCCCCGGCCACGGCAGCCACGAAGTCGGGATGGACATCGACGTGTGGCCCGCGCGCACGGACTCGGCGCAGTGCACCGCCGGCCGCATCACCTGGCAGTCGAGCGCGTACGACCGGGCGGCCACCCGCAGACTCGTGCAGGAGATCCGTGCGAAGGCCGTCGGCCACGTCCAGCTGATCTTCTTCAACGACCCGCAGCTGATCTCGGAAGGGCTGACCACGAGCTACGCCAACCACGACAACCACCTGCACATCCGCTACCGGTAGGGAGCCGGCCGCGGGACCCGGGCCCCGCCCGCGGACCCGCGGCCGTTCGCAGCGCTCAGCGGACCACCAGCGTGGTGCCGGCCACGGCGGGAACCAGTTCCCCGATGACCGGATGTCCGGGCACCTCACCGGCGATCAGCAGCCCGCCGGAGGTCTGTGCGTCGGCGAGCAGGTGCAGTCGGTCCTCGCCCGCCTGTCCCGCGTCGAGGTGCGGGCGCACCCATTCGAGATTGCGCAAGGTGCCGCCGCTGACGTAACCGGCCCGCAGGGACTCCCGGGCGCCGTCGAGTACGGGAACGGCGGCCGCGTCCACCACGGCCGTGACGCCGCTGGCCCGGGCCAGCTTGTGCAGATGGCCGAGCAGCCCGAATCCGGTCACATCGGTGGCGCACACGGCGCCGGCCGCCAGAGCGGCCGCAGAGGCCTTGTCGTTGAGCGCCGCCATGGTGGCGACGGCGTGCGCGAAGACCTCGCCGGTCCGCTTGTGGCGGTTGTTGAGTATCCCGACGCCCAGCGGCTTGGTCAGGGTCAGGGGCACCCCGGGCCGCCCCGCGTCGTTGCGCAGCAGCCGGTCCGGATCCACCAGGCCGGTCACGGCCATTCCGTAGAGCGGTTCCGGGCTGTCGATGCTGTGGCCGCCGCCGACGAAGCAGCCGGCGCCGCGGGCGACTTCGAGGGCGCCCGCCAAGACCTCCCGGGCCAGTTCCGCGGGCAGGACGTCGCGGGGCCAGCCCAGCAGATTCAGCCCGACGACGGGCCGGCCGCCCATCGCGTAGACGTCGGACAGGGCGTTGGCCGCGGCGATCCGGCCCCAGTCGCGGGCGTCGTCGACGACGGGCGTGAAGAAGTCGGCCGTCGACACCAGGGCGGTGCCGTCACCGGTGAGCACCACCGCTGCGTCGTCACCGTCGTCGAGTCCGACCAGCAGCCGGTCCTCGTCCCCGCCGAGGGCCTGTCCGGGATCCCGGGGCGGCAGCAGTCCCGCGACCATCGCCTCCAGTTCCCCCGGAGGAATCTTGCACGCGCAGCCGCCGCCGTGCGCGAACTGGGTCAGCCGTACGGGCGCAGCCGGTACGGCGGTCGGGCCAACTGGCTTCATACGGCGATCATTTCACCTCTTGCCCCAGCAGTGTGCGGGGACCACAATCTTGCTCCGGAGGCGTTGGGCGGGCTGGTGCCCCTCCCGATCTTCAAAATCGGTGTGGTCCGGGAACCGGGCCAGGCGGGTTCGATTCCCGTCCGCCTCCGCTGACTTCGATCGGGGTGGCACGGGTGGCGGACAGGTCGGACGAGCCGCCTGCGGACATCCGGAGGCAGGTGCCGAGCACCACGGTCCTCCTCGGCGACCCCCGCCTGGGCGAGGCGTCCGCACGGCTGGGCAGGTCCGTCGTCAAGGCCGCGGTCGGCGCCGCCCAGCAGCTCGTACGCGAAGGACGGATCTGCCCGGGCGACGCGGTCCGGGCCGCACTCGCCGCGCTCCCCGCGCACACGGGCGCACTGAGCCCCGTGCACAACGCCACCGGCGTCGTACTGCACACCAATCTGGGACGGGCCCCGCTGTCGCCGTCCGCGCGGGAGGCCATGGCGGCGGCAGGCGGATACACGGACGTCGAGCTGGACCTGAAAACCGGCAGACGGGCGCCACGCGGCCGCGGCGCCATGGCCGCCCTGCGGGAAGCGGTGCCCGCCGCGGAGGCCGTGCACGTGGTCAACAACGGAGCCGCAGCCCTGGCCCTCGCGGCGGTGACGCTGGCCCCGGGACGCGACATCCTGCTCAGCCGGGGCGAGTTCGTCGAGATCGGCGACGGGTTCCGGATCCCCGAACTGCTGGTCTCCTGCGGCGCACGGATACGCGAGGTCGGCACCACCAACCGGACCCGTCTGCGCGACTACGCGGACGCCGCGGGCCCCGACACCGGCTTCATCCTCAAGGTCCACCCGTCGAACTTCACGGTGAGCGGCTTCACCGGTGGAGTCGGGCCCGGGGAGCTGGCTTCCCTCGGCCTTCCCGTCGTCGTCGACATCGGCTCCGGCCTCCTCGCTCCCGACCCGGTGCTGCCGGACGAGCCCGACGCGGCCACGGCCCTGCGCGCCGGGGCCACCCTGGTCACGGCCAGCGGTGACAAGCTGCTCGGCGGGCCGCAGGCCGGGCTGGTCCTCGGCGAGGCCGCCGTCGTGGAACGGATGCGGCGCCATCCACTGGCCCGGGCCCTGCGCGTGGACAAGTTCACCCTGGCCGCCCTGGAAGCGACACTGCGCGGCCCCGAGCCACCCGTGCGCGCAGCCGTGCGCATGCCGCTGCCGCAGCTGCGCGTCCGCACGCAGCGCCTGGCCGAGGACGCCGTCCGCCGAGGCCTGGACGCGCGCGTCGTACCCCACGATGCGGTGGTCGGAGGAGGCGGCGCGCCCGGGACCGTTCTGCCGTCCTGTGCGCTCAGCGTCCCCGACCACCTGGCCGAAGCCCTGCGCACCGGTGAACCGGCCGTGCTCGGGCGGGTGGTGCGCGGCCGGCTGCTGCTGGACCTCCGGTGCGTTCCGGAGGAGTCCGACGGCGAGATCCTCGCCGCGGTGCTGCGCGCGGCGGGGCGGTGACCATGCGGGTCATCGCGACGGCCGGGCACGTCGACCACGGCAAGAGCACACTGATCCACACGCTGACCGGCACCCACCCCGACCGGCTGGCGGAGGAACGACGCCGTGGCCTGACCATCGACCTGGGCTTCGCATGGACTGATCTGCCATCGGGTGAACGGCTGGCGTTCGTCGACGTCCCGGGACACGAGCGGTTCGTCCCCACCATGCTGGCCGGGGTGGGACCCGTGCCGGCGGTGCTGTTCGTCGTCGCCGCCGACGAGGGGTGGAAGCCCCAGTCCGCCGAACACCTCGCAGCCGTGGACGCGCTCGGCGTACGGCACGGACTGCTCGTCATCACCCGTAGCGATGTGGCCGACCCCGGTCCGGCCATGGTGCAGGCACGGGACCGGATCCGGTCCAGCACCCTCGGCAGCGTCGGAGCCGTGGCCGTCAGCGCCCGCACCGGCGCGGGAATCGCCGACCTGCGCGCCGCCCTCGACCGGCTCGTCGCGCGGCTGCCGGACGAGGACACCGAATCCCCCGTGCGGCTGTGGATCGACCGGGCCTTCACCGTGCGCGGCAGCGGGCTGGTGGTCACCGGCACCCTCGGGGCGGGGCGGATCCGCAGGGGCGACGTCCTGGTGACCGCACGCTCCGGCTGCCCCGTCCGCGTCAGAGGACTGCAGGCCCTCGGCGAGGAGACGGACGTGGCACGGGCGACCGCCCGCGTCGCCGTCAACCTCCGAGGCCTCGACAAGGAGGCGACGGGCCGTGGTGACGCCCTGCTCACACCCGACGGTTTCCTGCCCTGCCTGAGCTGCGACGTGCGCGTACACGGCGGAACGCCTGCCACGGAACTTCCCCGCACCGCTGTCGCCCACCTCGGCTCGGCGGCCGTGCCGGTGCGCGTACGGCCGCTCGGTCCGGACCTCGTCCGCCTGACCCTGGAAAAGCCGCTGCCGCTGCGCATCGGTGACCGCGCGGTGCTGCGCGATCCCGGCCTGCGACGGGTGCTCGCCGGCCTGACGGTGCTCGACCCCCGGCCACCGGAGCTGCGGCGCCGCGGCGCGGCTGCCCGGCGGGCCGCGGAGCTGGACGACGCCCACGGCGCACCGGCCGAGGCCGCCGAGCTGCGGCGCCGGCTGCTGGTCAGGCGCAGCGAGTTGACCGCGATGGGGGTGGCCGTACACACCGCGCCCGTCGTGGGGGACTGGCTCGCCGACCCTGCACACTGGACCGCCCTGCGCACCCGGCTGGCCGAACTGGTGGCGGCGTACCTCTCCGAGCGGCCCACCGAGGACGGCATACCGGTGGAGGCCGCCCGGCATCGTCTGGGGCTGCCCGCGGTCTCCCTCGTGGAGGCGCTGGTCACGCCGCCCCTGCGGATGAGCCGCGGACGCGTGAGCGCCGGACCCGCGGCACAGCCGGCCTCCGTGACGGACGCGGTACTCCGGCTCACCGCTGAACTCGACGGGCGGCCCTTCGCCGCTCCTCACGCCCAGCGGCTCGCGGAACTCGGCTTCGGCCGCCGAGAGCTCGCCGCGGCGGTCCGCCACGGAGCGGTACTGCGGCTCGCGGAGCACGTGGTGCTGCTGCCGGACGCCCCCCGGCTGGCGGCCGACCGGCTGAGCGGACTCGACCAACCGTTCACCGTGGGAACGGCGAGCCGCGCCCTGGGCGCCACCCGACGCGTCACCGTTCCCCTGCTGGAGCACTGCGACGGTCTGGGCATCACCCAGGTGCTTCCTGACAAGCGCCGCCGGTGCGCGCACCCGCGGCGGCCGGCGCCGGTCACCGCATCACCCTGATCGCACGGACGGCGGCCTTCGACGGCGGGCAAGCCGAAGCCGGGTGAAGGCGGCGAGGATCCGCCGGGTCCGGGTGGTCGGCGGCCAGATGGCTGCGGATCCTCGGGCCGGTCGGGAGCAGGGCCTGTCCGGACAGGCGGAAGGTGTGCTGCTCGTCGTCGAGGCGCCGCGTGAATGCCCAACGGGGCAGGCCGAGTTCATGACCGCGCGCGGCCGTTCGCCCAGCGCCTCCGCCCAAGGACCCAGCGCCTCCGCCCAAGGACCCAGTGGTGGCCGTGTACCACTGGAACGTGCGCCACCGTACGCCCGGCGCGCTCCGCCAAATGGTTGATACCGCGTCAATTCCCCTGGCGCAGGAATCACTCTGATGGGTCAATTCAGGTGTCTGCACCAACGGGCGGCGGTCCATCGGATCCTCGCGGACAGACCTCCTTCCGGGACTGCACGCGTCCCACCCGGACGGGGCCTCCGCACATCCTGCCTGCCGGCGGCCGGACGAGCAGGCCCGGGCCGGTCCGGGGCCTCCGTGGACCGGAACATCCAGTCACCGCTCGGAGAAGACTTCCGAGTGAGGAGGAATCCCTCATGCCCATCAGTCCCAACCAAGGTTCCACCAGCGGCGGAACGACCGTCACCATCACCGGCGTGAACCTGGCGGGTGCCACCGCCGTCCACTTCGGTTCCAGGACGGCCACGATCACCTCGAACACCCCGACCTCGATCACCGTCATCGCCCCTGCGGGCTGCGGCGTCGCCGATGTCAACGTGACGACCGCGGGAGGGACGAGCAACTCGCTCTCCTTCTTCTACATCAGCCCGCCCATTGCGGTGTTCATCGATCCGGGAGCCGGTCCGACCGCGGGCGGCAACGCGGTCACCGTCAACGGCTACGGCCTCTCCACGGCCACCACCGTGTCCTTCGGCTCCAACGGCGCAACCCCGACCGTCGTGTCGGACAGCCAGCTGTCGGTGATCGTTCCGGCCGGCAGCTCCAGCGGTTCCGTCGATGTCACCGTCACCACCGCCGGGGGGACGACCGCCCCGCTCGTCTACGCCTATGCCGACGCGCCGGCACTCGTCTCGCTCACACCCGCGTCGGGGCCGACGCCCGGAGGCACTTCGGTGACCGTGAACGGCACCGGTCTGGCGTTCACCACGGGCGTCACCTTCGGCGGCACCCCCGCATCCTTCGCCGTGCTGAACAACACCACGCTGGTGGCCTTCACCCCTCCCGGCGCCACGGGTTCCGTCGACGTCGTCGTGACAACCGTGGGCGGTAGCGCCACCCTCAGCGACGGCTTCACCTATGTGTCCGGCCCCGGCATCTGACGGTGCCCCGGACACACGGCCACTCACGGCCCCGGTCCGCTGCGTGCACCGGGGCCGTGCCCGGCGGAAGCGGGGCGCGGCTCGCCTGCGTAGCCCTCACCGCTTCCGCGCCCCCGTTCGCGGCCCAGCCGGGCCGACCACACTCCCTGGAGTCACCGTGGCCCCTCCCGTCCTCACGTCGGTCGTACCCCACACGGGTCCGGCGGCGGGCACGAATCCCGTGACCCTCAACGGAAGCCAGTTCACCGGCGCCATCGCCGTCACGTTCGGATCCGCGGCCGCCCTGTCGTACACGGTCAGCACACCGTCGACGATCACGGCGACGGTCCCGCCCGGAACCGGAACGGTCAACGTCACCGTGCGCACACCCGGCGGCCTCAGCAACACGATCCCCTACACCTACGCACCCACCCCGTCCCTCAGCGCGATCGCGCCCGACCGGGGCCCGACGTCCGGCGGGACCGGCGTGATCCTCACCGGCACCGGCCTGACCGGGACCACCGCCGTCACGTTCGGCAGCACCCCCGCGACCTCGTTCACCGTCAACTCCGCCACTCAGATCACCGCGGTCACACCGCCCGGCACCGGATCCGTCGCATGCACCGTCACCGGCCCCGGCGGCACCAGCAACTCCCTCGTCTACACCTATCTGACGGCACCGGCGCTCACCGCGCTCGTGCCCGCGCAGGGGCCGACGAGCGCCGGTGCCTCCGTGACGCTGACAGGAACCGGTCTGACCACGACCTCCGCGGTCAGCTTCGGTGCCGCACCGGCGGCCTTCACCGTGGTGTCGGACACGACTGTGTTCGCGATCGCCCCGGCGGGTCCGGCGGGTCCGGTGCTGGTGAGCGTCACCACGTCGGGCGGCACCAGCAACTCGCTCGCCTACCAGCGCGTCGCGCCTCCCGCGATCTGAGGGCTGCCCCGCCAGGAACTGCGGGACAGCCCTCAGGGCCGCGGCAGGCAATGTTTGCTCCGCCCACACCTGGCCCGCCGTGGCACCGGCCAGTCGCCCCGGTGCCATCGGCCCGCGCCTCCGGCCCGCTCCGGCGCATTCGAGCGAGTCGATGACTCAGGTGGCTTCGCCGGGACACGCGCCTACCGCACATGCCGTCAAAAGCGGCCTATGGTCACGCTCCGAACGGTCGGGCGAACCCGCCTGACGATCAGACCGAGGAGGCTCCTCAGTGAAAGCGTGTCTTGCGCGTAAGGCCGGAATCGTGGTCGCCGTGGCGGCGGCCACGGTGCTGTCCCTCGCTCCGTCGGCTGCGGCCGCCGATCCGTCGTCGACCACGCTCCAGGCCACGCCCTCCTCGGCTGTGACCGGGCAGTTGGTGACCCTCGACGCGACGGTGACCTGCAGCTCGGACCCGAGCGGCGGCCTCGGCGTGTCGTTCTTCGACGGCTCGGACCTCCTGGCGACCGCACCCGTCTCCGCCGACGGACACGCCTCGCTGACCACCGGTTTCACGACCACCGGAACGCGCACCGTCACCGCCGCCTACAACGGCGACGACAGCTGCGGCGCCTCGAACGGCACCACCACCGTCACCGTGTCCCAGGCCCCGTCTCCGCCGGCCGGCAATCCGGGCTGCCTGTTGTGCGGGCTGATCGACTTCCACGTCGGGGACGTCCACAACGAGGTCAACGTCAACAGCAACAATGTGACGCACATCGACAAGTGAGCTCGCCCCAAGGGATGTTGGGCGCAGGCGAGGGGGAGACGCGGGCCGTGGTACCTCCCTCGCCCGTCCGCTGGACGGGCGTGGTGGCCCGAGGGATGCCAAGGGGCTTGGGGTGGGTCGGCGGAGCACGTGGGTGAGGTGTCCGGGTCGGTGTCGCGGCAAGATCGTGTGATCGCCCCAGGGGCTCCCGCGCGATCCGCCGCCGGACCGGCAACGGGATCCCACGGCGACCGGTTCACGAACTGCCGCTCCGACCCTGAAGCCGCTCTTCTCCGAACTCGTCCGACCCCGCCCGGAGAAGCGCACCCACCTCGCCGGGCGGCACCGTGGCCTGACGGACCGGTGCCGCCCGGCGAGCGCGGCGGACGCTGTCGGAACGGAGTCCGGGCGGCTCCGCCCACGGACGTCGGTCGCCGTTCCCCGCACATCACGGCATGATCGGATCGATGGGCCGAGCCGGAGCCGCCGGCCACGCGGCGTTGGACAATTCTCCTCGCGCTGCTGCGGAACAGTGGTCTCGCCCGCATCCAGAGCGCCGTCGCATGTGCTCCGTGCGGCGGGCTTCCCCTGCTCCGGCGGCGGGGAAGGTCACGGTCGGGGCAGCGGCGCAGCCGTGGCCGGCGCCTGCATCGCCCAGATGTGCGTGCAGGCGACCGGTGAAGCCGTGCCGGGGTTCGGGTCCGCCGGGCAGCGATGACGGCTGCGGCGCAGGCTGCGAGGCCCTCGGTGCCCGCTGGCCATCGGTGTCCTTGCGGGTGGCGAAGCGGCAGGAGCGAACCGCATTGCCGGCGCCGGCCTCGCAGGCGACGGACGCCATGGAGAAGCCGAGTTTCTCGTGCACGCAGGGGCGGCAGGGCGCTGTCGACGAGGACGGCGAACTCCGCTGGCACCGGGGCGGGTTGACGGTGTGCAACCACCGCCTGGCCGGGGTGCGGGAGATGGCGCTCGCCGGTGACGGCTGTGGCGCTGCGAGGAGTTCCGCGAAAGGCCGTTCGCCGCGCCGGGCCCGGTCTCTCGCTCCGGCTGTGAATGGCGGCCGGGCGCCCCGGGCGCGACCACCGCCGACGCGTGTCCGCTCATGAACTTCCGGGAAACCAAAGCTCAGGCCGATGGTCTAGACCAAAAGGTCTAGACATGGTGCGGCGCATGTGCGATTTTGATGCCCAGGCTGCACCAGGGCCTTCGCTCCTCCGTTCCAGCACCCCTGAGCTCGCGATTCTCCGATTCCTCTCCCCGACAACTGACGTCAAGGGAAAGGGAGTTGGTGCGATGTGCAGGGCGTCGCCATGCGTTCCGGGCGCGCTGCTGGAGTGGTTGAGCGCAATCGAGGACACACGCTCAGCTCCACCCATCCGCTGAAGCAGGCGGGCCGCTGTCACGAACGGCTCGACTGCGCATTGATCGGAGAGCCTTGAAGAGATCTCGTCGTCTGGTAAGAGCATCACTCCTGGTTGCCGCGCTCGGCGCGAGCCAACTCGGGCTGGGGCCGTTGGCCAGTGCCGATACCGGACCCGCCGCAGCCTCCGCCCGGCCTCCCCTCCCCACCGTCTCGCCCACACCGCAGTCGATCGCCCGGGTGGATGCTGACATCGTTGTCACCGGGCGAGCGGTGATTGTGGCGGACGCCGGCACCGACCCCGCGGCGCGGGAACGGCTCGTCCGGGAGTTGCGCGCCCACGGCGTACGCCGCGTCGACACCGTAGCCCCCGGCGCGAGATCCGCCCCAGGGCTGCTGACCGTGCGTCTGGGGGCCGCATCGCGGCCCGACATCGCCGGTGGACTCGGGGACACGCCGGTGCCCGGCCAGGGCGAGGGGTACGCCCTGCAGGTCACCTCCCACGGTCCGCACAAGGAGGTGGCCCTCGGCGGCGCCGACGCCGCAGGGCAGTTCTACGCCGTGCAGACCCTGCGCCAGCTGTTCGTCCGCTCCGCCGAAGGCTGGCGACTGGCGGGCGCCCGCGTCAGTGACCACCCCGCGATGCCGCTGCGCGGCACCATCGAAGGCTTCTACGGCCAGCCCTGGTCAGCTGCCGAGCGCCTCGATCAGATGGACTTCTACGGAGATGTCAAAGCCAATACCTACATTTACGCTCCGAAGGACGACCCGTACCACCGGGAGCAGTGGCGGCAGCCGTATCCGGCCGACAAGCTCACCGAACTCGGGGCGCTGATCGACCGTGCGAACGCCAACCACGTCCGGTTCACTTTCGCCGTCTCCCCGGGCCAATCGATCTGTTACTCCGACGCCTCCGACCTCGCGGCGCTGAAGACGAAGCTCCAGGCGGTCTACGACCTGGGTGCCCGCGCCTTCTCCATCCCGCTGGACGACATCAGTTACACCCGCTGGAACTGTGCCGCTGACCAGGCGGCCTTCGGCGCTCCCGGCCGCACGGCCGCCGCCGAGGCGCAGGTCGCACTGCTCAACGACGTTCAGCGCACCTTCGTTGCCACACACCCCGGCACCCGGCCCCTGCAGATGGTGCCCACCGAATACGGCGACCTCACCGACACCACGTACAAGCAGACTCTGCGTGCGGCACTCGACCCCGATGTCGTCGTCATGTGGACGGGTACCGACGTCGTGCCGCCCGCCATCACCAATCAGCAGGCCGACGCCGCCTCGACGCTGTTCGGACGCAAGGTGTTCGTCTGGGACAACTACCCCGTCAACGACTTCGGCGCCACCAGCGGCCGGCTGCTGCTCGCGCCGTACGACAAGCGGGAGCCGGGGCTCTCCGATCACCTGAGCGGGGTCGTCGCCAACCCCATGAACCAGCCGTACGCCAGTAAGATCGCCGTGTTCGGCGCGGCCGGCTTCGCCTGGAACGACCGTGCCTACGACGCCGGGACGAACGGTCGGCAGGCACTGTCCTACCTGGCTGCCGGTGACCCGACGGCCACGGACGCCCTGGCCGTCTTCACCGACCTGGAACACCTCGCCCCCACGTTCGGGGCGAAGCCGTGGCAGCCGCAGGCGCCCCGACTCGCCTCGCTGTTCACGCGGTTCTGGGACCGGTGGAACGCGGGCGAGCGCACGGCCGCACTGTCCGACCTGCGCTCCTACGCCGTCGCCATCGCGGACAGTCCTGCGCAGATCCGCGCAGGATCCGTGCAGGCGGGCTTCGTCGTGGACGCCAAGCCGTGGCTGGACGCCACTGACCTCTGGGGCCGTGCCCTGGTGTCGATGGTGGACGCCCTCGCTGCCCGCGTGGACGGGGAGACGGAACGGTCTCAGAGCCTGCTCGGCAGTGCCCGGACGCTGGCGCAACAGGCGGCCGCCGTACGGGTCGAGCCTGCCCGCAACCGCTGGGGAGCCGCCCCGGTGAAGGTCGCGGACGGCGTTCTGAACACCTTCCTCGGAACGGCGGGAGGCATTCTGGACCAGTGGGACGACGCCGGCCGGTCCGACATCACGCCTTGAGACATCCGGCTCGTGTGCCGGGCCCCGGCCCGTACAACTGCTGAGCAGGCAGGGCCGTGCAGCGTCGTGCTGCACGGCCGAGCGGCCGGGGTGGCGGTGGCGCCCGGCCTGTCGGTCGCCACTCCTGCCGCCCCGCCGCTCCGGCGTGTCCCTCTTGTCCGCCGCCGCGCCTCCTGCCGAAGGTGCCACGCCCATGGCGCACACCGGCGGACCGACGGCTTTGTCACCGGCAACGGCGAACGAACGCGGCGGTGTTCTACGGAACGCCCCAGCTGGAACGGAACCGGGACGGCGACATCGCGGTGAGCGCGCGGAAGCGGCGGGAGAAGTGGAGCGGATCGGCGAAGCCGACCTGACCCGCGACGTGGGCGATCGGCAGATCGGTGTACCGCAGCAGGTGCCGGGCCCGCTCCATGCGCCGGTGATCCACGTACGCGATCAGGCTCGTACCGAGCTGGGCCGAGGCGAGGTGGGCGAGGCGCGAGGACGACACACCGCCGACCCGGGCCAGGGAAGCGACCGTGTGCGGCTCGTCGAGGTGGTGGCCGACGTGTTCGAGGACCGCGCGCAGACGGGGATCCATGACCCTCTCCCGCGGGTTGGCCGTGTCGCACCACAGCAGAGCCTCTTCGACGGCGTTCATCGCGAACATCCTTTCGCGCCGCAGCCCGCCGTGGCGCGCCGCGGTGGCCCGGTCGAGCGCCCGGACGATGCGGGCGTGCACGGTCGCGTCGACGTCGATCCGGCGGATGCCGGCCGCCGGCGACGGCCAGTCGAGCAGCAGGAGCCACTCGGGACGCGGCAGGATGTGGGCCCAGCGCAGCGACCACCGGCCGCTGTCCCGGTCCGTGCCGTAGTCGTGCGGGGTTCGCGGCTCGATGACCGCCACCTGGCCGGGTGCGACGAGTACGTCCGGCCGGCCCGGCAGACACAGCTGCCCGCACCCTTCCACCGTGACCAGCACCAGCCAGTCCGCGGTGCCGCCCGGCCGGACGGTGCGGTAGGAGAGGTCCTGACCGTCCAGGCGACCCGTGACCACGGGGTCGGCCGGCTCGGTGGGGGAGCGGAGGGCATCGGGCGCGCGCTGAGCCGGCACAGCAGGATCCTCCATGGAAGCGGCCGATTGCTCCATGCCCGTACGGAGCGACCGGCATGACGATGGAGCCATGACAACAAGTGCATTGTCCCTTGCGCGGGACGACACCGCCGCGCTCCGCGACCGCTACGAGCGTGACGGCGTGGTCCAGGTCGACGGCCTGCTCACGGACTGCGAGACGCAGGCTCTGCGCGATGTGTTCATGGCACAGGTCGAACGCGGCCACGCGGATCTCGGAGCGTCCGACGAAGTCGCTCCGGACGACGTCCTGGCCCGCTACCCGCGGTTCATACAGCCTCACCGGCGTACCGACCTCGATGTGGGCCGCGCCGCCCGCCGCCTGATGACCGACCGCCGGCTGCTCGACGTGGTCACGGCGCTGATCGGCCCCGCGTACGGTGCCCAGTCGATGTTCTACTTCAAGCCCCCGCAGGCGAGGGGGCAGGCCATGCACCAGGACAACTACTTCCTCCGTGCCCACCCGGAGACCTGCCTTGCCGCGTGGATCGCCGTGGACCGCTGCGACGAGGCGAACGGCGCCCTCAAGGTGGTCCCGGGCAGCCACACCATGGACATCGCCTGTCCGGAGGCCGCCGACCGGGCGGAGTCCTTCAGTACGGGACTGGTGCGGCCGCCTGCCGGGCTGGCCGTCGTACAGAGCGAACTCCGCCCCGGTGACGTGCTGTTCTTCCACGGCAGCCTGGTGCACGGATCACTTCCCAACACGACGCGCGACCGCTTCCGCAGGTCGCTCATCTTCCACTACGTCCCCCGGACCGGTTCGGAGATCGCCCGCTTCTACCAGCCGCTCGTCGACGTGGACGGCCAAGACGTCCGCATCGACGAGAGCGCCGACGGCGGCCCCTGCGGCGAGGGTTGGGAGGGGGCGGCCCACTGAGGCCGCCGCGCGGCAGCCGGACCGCCGAAGCCTCCGGTCCGGGGCCGGCGCTCCCGACGAACCCCGGAACGTGGGCACACCGGATACGAGCGCGAGCCGGGGTACCGGACGCTCATGTCGCAGCCGCCCCCGGGGACTGCTGCGGAGTCCAGTACTCCAGTAGTCCCCATATTCCGAGTACGAGCGAGGCCGATGCCGCGAGCGCCGCGGCCCAGGGGCGGCCCGTCCAGCGTGTCGTCAGCATCCAGGCGAGCAGAGGGACCAGGGCGCCGCCGAGCGCGACGAGCGGAAGGCCGACGAGGAGCACGCTCAGATCACGGTCCTGGCCCTCGAAACCGCCGTGGACACTGTCCGAGACCCGTGGCGCCCATGCCAGTGGCGCGGCGGCTGCGCCGAATGCGGAGATCAGGCAACCCACACCGCCGGCTCCAACCGATACGGCTTTCCTGTTCCGTTTCACGAGGTTCGTGCTCCGCTCTGTGGCAAGCGCTCAGTGGCAAGCGCTTGTTGTGCGGCAGACGCCGGCGCTGCGGTGCGTGGTTCCGTTCGGGGCGAAGCCGGCACGTGTTCTCGCGGTGGAACGGCCATCTGTTCCGGCCGGGAAGCAGCCGGCTGCGCACCCGGCCCGCGAGCGCCGGCATCCGGCTCCTGAGGCGGGGGCCAATCGGGCCGGCTCCGGCGCGTCCTGGGCCCCGGGCTCAGTACCTGCTCAGCCCGGTCCACTTCCCGATGGAATCACCCCGGGCCGAACCCGGGCGGCCGACGAGGGAAGCCGAACAGCGGTCGGACACATGAGCCGTCCGGACGGACCGGCGCGGCCGACGGTCCGGTGTGACGCGCGCGGGTGCGCCGGTGACCCCCGGTCAGCGGCGGCCTGCGGTCAGGGTGACGAGGAACTGGCCGCCGCCCGGCTCGATGCCGGCGGTCACCGGCAGGCCCGGTACGAGCCGGGAGAACCGGTCGACCAGCCAGTCCGCCGCCTCCTGGGCGTCCTGCCTGGTCGGACAACGGCCCACCATCTCGCGGCCCCCCTTGCGCTCCAGCCTCCCCGCGACGGTGATCAGCGGCGCGGGTTCGACCACGTACAGGCGGTCGGGCCAGGCGATGACCACCTTGACCGCGCCCTTGCGGGTGTTGCAACCGCGGTGCGCGAGCCGTTCGGCGACCTTGGCCTTCCGGTCGGCGGTCCGGCTGTCGACGCTGGGCCCCCGCGGGTCGTTCACCGACTCGTCGGGATCGACGGCTTCGTCACACACCCAGCATCGCCAGCCGTCGCGCTCGGCCACATCATCAAGGAGACTCATCCGAGCAAAGTAGCCTGCCCGGCCGCCACCCCACGCACCAGGGCTCCGGCGGAGCCCCGGACGGTCTGGCTGAACTCCGGGCGGCCGGACGGCCGACCTATAGTTGGCCCATGAGCCGTTGGTCCGAGTTTGCTGGGAAAGCGTCCGGGGAGGACTACGCCGCACGATTCGCGGCCCTGGCCCGTAGCGGCAAGAACGTGCACGGTGAGGCCCGGTTCTGTGCGGCTCTCGTGCCCGCCGGAGCGCGGGTGCTGGACGCCGGGTGCGGTACCGGACGCGTCATGATCCGGCTCGCGGAACTGGGCTACGACTGCGTCGGGGTGGACCTTGACGCGTCGATGCTGGCCGTGGCGCGGAAGCAGGCTCCCGACCTGCCCTGGTTCGAGGGCGATCTGGCCGAGTTCGAGCCGGACTCACTCGGTGTCGCGGGGGGCTTCGACCTCGTCGTCGCCGCGGGCAACATCTTCCCGCTGCTCGCCCCCGGTACGGAGGCCGCGGTGGTCGAGCGCCTGTCCGCGGCACTGCGTCCGGGCGGCCTGCTGGTTGCCGGCTTCGGCCTGGACGCGGCCCATCTGCCGGTGCCGCCCGGCCTCACACTGACGGACTACGACGACTGCTGCGCCGCGGCCGGCCTCGCACTCGTCGACCGGTTCGCCACCTGGGACGCCGACCCGTACGACGGCGGCGGCTATGCCGTCAGTGTCCACCGCCGGTGAGGGCGTGCGGGTGCCTGCCCGGGTGCGCGGCGCCCTGACGGCCGTGCCCACCGGCCGCTCGGGGGAACACGGGCCGCGGATAGAATCCGCCGTATGGTCCGGTCGTCCTGCGGTGAAGTGATGCCCGCGATGTGGCGGCGCGAGGCGGGCACTGTGGTGCACAGAGCCCCGGCACCGCCGCCTCCGGAACAGGGCGAGGGCCCCTTCGCCATCAGCGCCGGGTTCCGGATTCCGCCCGTTCCCACGGAGTGGGCACCGCACGCGCATCCGCTGCACGAGCTCGTCTGGGTGCGGGGCGGAACGCTGACGTCCCAGGTGGGGGACCGCATCTTCACCGTGTTCGAGGGCAACGGGCTGTGGATGCCCGCGGGAGTGGTCCACAGTGGCCGGGCGACGGCGGGCGCGGCGTTCCACGACGCCCTTTTCGCACCCGACCGCACGCCGTTCGCGTTCGGGGAGCCGAAGGCGATCGAGATGACGCCTCTGCTCGAGTCGCTGCTGGCCCATCTGTCCCGTACGGATCTCGACCCATCGGCCAGGGCGCGGGCCGAGTCGGTGGTGTTCGACGTGATCCGGCCGTCGGAGCGCCAGTTCGCCCTGCAGCTCCCGGGCGATCCCCGGATCGACGCGATAGCCGAAGCCCTGCTGGACGATCCTGCCGACAGCCGCTCACTGGAGGAGTGGGCGCGGCTGCTGGAGACCAGCGAACGCACGGTCACCCGTGCGTTCCGCCGGGCGACAGGCCTCTCCTTCGCCCAGTGGCGGCAGATGCTGCGGGTCCATCGGGCCCTGATGCTCCTCTCCGAGGGTTTCGATGTGATGACGGTGTCCGAGACGCTGGGATACGCGCAGCCCAGCTCCTTCATCGCCGCGTTCCGCCGGGTCATGGGAACCACGCCCGGCGCCTTCTCCGCAGTGGCCGGCGGGCCCGCGTGAATGTCCGGAATCCCGTATCGCATGTCCAGAACGCCTGGTTGTCGACATGGCAAGCGGAATATAACCTTCTCGGAGTTAGGTAACCCTTAGTTGGTGCTTGCCGTGAAGGGCGCTGCCCGAACGCGGAAGAGTTGGCTGTCCGGCTCGTGAAGACCGGACGGAGGGTGCCGCAGTCCTCGCCCCTTCGAATCTCCGGACGCATCCATGTTCACAAGCCCCTTCCGGCAGGCCGCCCCCGCGGCCGACCCCGGCACCCAGGCGGCCGCGCTCAACGGGCACGACCTGGTGCTGAGCTACGGCGGCCGGACGGTCGTGCACGGCGTCTCGATCGCCCTGGAACCGGGCCGTGCGACGGCACTGGTGGGACCCAACGGCAGCGGGAAGTCCACGGTGCTGCGCGCGCTCTCACGGCTGCACCGGGTGGACGGCGGCCGGATGACGCTCGGTGTCCCCGGCGGGGCGGACGAGTGCGACGCCGCACTGCTCAGCGCCCGCCGGTTCGCCCGCGAGGTCACGCTGTTCTCCCAGTCGAGGCCCGCGCCCCAAGGGCTGACGGTCACGGAGGTCGTGGCCTTCGGGCGCCACCCGTACCGGCGCGGCTTCGCCGGACTCACGGCGCAGGACCGGGTCGCCGTGGACCGCGCCATGGGTGTCACCGGCGTACGGGACATGGCCGGCCGGCCGGTCGGGGAACTCTCCGGCGGTGAGATGCAGCGCGTCTGGCTCGCGGCCTGCCTGGCCCAGGACACCGGCGTCGTACTGCTCGACGAACCGACCAACCATCTGGACCTGCGCTACCAGATCGAGACCCTCGATCTCGTGCGCGACCTCGTCGAGAAGCACGGCATCGCCGTCGGCATCGTGCTGCACGACCTCGACCACGCGTCACGCGTCGCGGACACGCTGGTCCTGATGCGCTCCGGCCGCGTACACGCGGTGGGAGCACCCGCCGATGTCCTCACCGCGCAGAACATCGGCGAGGTCTACGACATCCCTGTCGAGGTCGGTACCGACCCCCGCACGGGCCGCCTCCGTATCGATCCGATCGGACGCCATCCCGTCTGAGGAAACCGGGCCCCGGCCCCTACCGCCCGAATCCACCGGGACCGTCCGTCCCGCCCGAAGACACCGGAACCGTTCCGTCCGCTCTGAACCGCCGGGCTCCGTCCGCATGCGCCGGCCCGGCGACACCCCCTGCCCGAAATCCCCGCCCGAGGCGGTCGGACAGCACCCCGCCCCCGCCTCGGCCGCGGCGGCACATCGTCCGCCGCCACAACTCATCGTAAGAAAGAGGACCATTTCATGAACCGCACCCATCGCCTCGCGGCGTCAGCCTCCACCGGGCTCATCGTCCTCGCCGCAACGGCCTGCGGCACGACGTCCGTCGACAGGACCGAGGCCGCCGGCAGCAGCGCCGGCGCGGCGCCCGCGTCGGCGAGCTGCGCCGAGGACACCACGTCCACCTCGACCGAGCCGGTCTCCTTCACGGACGGTGTCGGCCGGCAGGTGAAGCTGGACAAGCCCGCCAAGCGGATCGCCGTCCTGGAGTGGCAGCAGGTGGAGGACGCGCTGACGCTCTGCGTGACCCCCACCGCGGTCTCCGACGCCAAGGGATACAGCACCTGGGTCAGCGCGGAGAAGCTGCCCGGCGGGGTGACCGACATCGGCACCCGTGAGGAGCCCGACCTCGACACCCTCTACGCGGCGAAGCCCGACCTCATCGTCGTGGAGGCGTTCAAGGCCGACGACGAGACCCTCGCGAAGCTGGAGAAGCGAGGTGTCCCCGTGATGGCCACGCTGGGGGCGGACCCGAAGGACCCGATCGGGAACATGAAGAACGTGTTCAGCATGATCGGCAAGGCGACGGGGCGCACCGAGCGGGCGGACCAGGTGCTCAAGGAGTTCGACGCGCACCTCGCGACGGCGAAGAAGCAGGTCACCGACGCCGAGCTGCCGACCAACGACTTCCTGTTCTTCGACGGATGGCTGGAGGGAGGCAACCTCACCGTCCGCCCCTACGGCAAGGGCGCCCTGTTCACCCAGATCGGTGAAGAGCTCGGCATGAACCCCGTGTGGACCGACGACGTCAACAAGGCCCACGGTGACGGAGGCGTCGACCCCTCCTACGGTCTCGCGCAGACCGACGTCGAGGGACTCACCGCGGTGGGCGACGCCAACTTCTTCTACGCCAATGACGAAGGGGCCGGCGGGTACGTCGCCGCGCTGGAGAAGAACCCGCTCTGGAAGACCATCCCGGCCGTGAAGGAAGGCCGCGCGCACGCCTTCCCGTCGGGTGTGTGGGGCGCCGGCGGCCCGCTCTCCTGCGAGCAGGCGATCGACGCCTACGTCGACGTACTCGACAAGAAGTGAGCACGTGACCATCTCACAGACATCGGTGTCCCGGAGGGAAGCGCTGCCACGCGCCGAGCGCGGCAGCGGTCCCGCCGGGGCGGCCGTCCTGACAGCCCTGTTCGTCCTGACCGTCCTGGTGGGCATGTGGCACCTGACGCAGGGAACGTCAGGGGTCGGCGTCGGCGACCTGGTGAGGTACTTCACCGGGGAACAGGAGAACACCGGCGGAGCGCCGGTCGGCGACATCCTCATCGGCTCGCGCCTGCCGCGCCTGCTCGCGGGCGTCGCGGTGGGTTTCGCCCTCGGATCGGCCGGCACGCTGCTGCAGTCCGTCACGCAGAACACACTGGCCTCCCCGGACACCCTCGCGGTCACGGCCGGGTCCTACTTCACGCTCTCGCTCGTCGCCGCCCTCGGGCTCACCGTCCCCCTCTGGGCATCGGGCGCCGTCGCCTTCGCCGGCGGCCTGGCCGCCGCGGCACTCGTGCTGCTCCTCGCGGGCCGGGCGGCGGGCACCTCCGGTACCCGCCTCATCCTCGCCGGGTCGGCGATAGCGATGGCCCTGGACTCGGCGACCGCGATGGTCCTCATCCTGTTCAAGGAGAACACCACCGGTCTCTTCGCCTGGGGGAGCGGTTCGCTCGCGCAGATGAACATCGACGCGTCCGTGCGCGCCCTCCCGGTCGTGGTCGTGGTGCTGTGCGTCGCCCTGGCACTGTCCCGGCGGCTCGACGTGATGAACCTCGGCGACGACGCCGCGTCCACCCTCGGCGTGCCCATCCGGGCGACGCGCGTGACCGCCGTGATCTGCGCCGTGGTCCTGACCGGCACGGCGGTGACACTCGCGGGCCCCATCGCCTTCGTCGGCCTCGGCGCCCCCGTCTTCGCCCGGCTCATCGCGGGACGGGTCCGCGCGCTGCGCCGCCACCTCTACCTGGTGCCCGCGGCCGGGCTGCTCGGCGCGCTGCTCATCCTGCTCGCGGACGCGACCCTGCGCGCGGTGCAGGGCGCGGACGGGGCCGCCTCCATTCCCACCGGTGTGCCGACCGCGCTGCTCGGTTCCGTCGTGATCGTGGTTCTCGCGCTGCGGCTGCGTGACACGGGCCGGCTCCGGCAGCCACCGCACGCCCGGGTCGTCGCACGGTCGCGCCGCGCGTTCCTCCTCGTCGTCTCCGGCTCGGCGGGACTCCTGGTCGTGGCGGCCGCCGTGGCGGTCCTGGCCGGAAGCCTCTGGCTGCGGACGGGGGACGTCGTGCTCTGGATCCAGGGCACCGCACCCGACCTGATCGGACAGGCGCTCGACGACCGCGTCCCGCGCGTGGTCGCCGCGATCCTCGCCGGTGCGGCACTCGGACTGGCCGGCTGCGTCGTACAGGGCGTGGTCCGCAATCCGCTGGCGGAACCGGGCGTGCTGGGCATCACGGCGGGCGCCGGACTGGGCGCCGTGGTCATTGTCACGTCCGGGCTGTCCGGCGGCCGTCCGCTGCTCATCGTGGCGGCCGTCGTGACGGGGCTCGCCACGTTCGGGCTGATCGCCCTGCTGTCCTGGCGCGGCGGCTTCCTGCCCGACCGGTTCGTGCTGATCGGCATCGGCTGCGGGTACGGCCTCAGCTCCGTCACCACCTTCCTCCTGCTGCGTGCCGACCCGTGGAACACGCCCCGGATCTTCACCTGGCTCTCCGGTACGACCTACGGGCGCACGTTCCCCGACGTCGTACCGGTCGCGGTGGCCCTGGCGCTCGCACTCCCCGTGCTGCTCGCCCTGCGCAACCGGCTGGATCTGCTCGCCGTCGACGAGGACACCCCGCGCATCGTCGGCATCAGGCCGGTACGCGTGCGTTTCGCGGCCCTGGCGATCGCCGCGGTGCTCGCGGCACTCAGCGTGGCCGCCGTCGGCGTCGTCGGCTTCGTGGGACTCGTCGCCCCGCACCTGGCCCGGTCGCTGGTGGGCGCCCGGCACGGGCGGTCGATCCCGGTCGCGATGCTGCTCGGCGGGCTGCTGGTCTGTGTGGCCGACGCCCTCGGCCGCACCGTCGTCGCCCCGTCCCAGGTACCGGCGGGCCTCATGATCGCCCTGGTCGGTGCCCCGTACTTCGTGTGGGTGCTCCGGCAGTCCCGCGCATGACACCGGGCGGCGGCCGGGTCCCCCCGGCCACGTATCCGCGGGTGAACGCCACGTACCCGCGGGCGAACGCCCATCCGCCCCCTTCCTTCCCCCCGCCGTCCCGCCAGGAGCACCCGAATGCCGTCCCCACAGGAAACGTCCGTGAAGAGCGTCGTCGTCCCGTTCGTGCCCGATGAGTCGCCGGCCCTGGCGAGGAGGCTCGGGGGCCGCCGGGTGCCGGAGCGCTGGCAGACGGCCGACCGCTCGGCCCACGCCCCTCACCTCGTCGCCGTACCGAGTGACGACGGTGCGGGGTGGAGCGCTGCCGCGCTGGTGACGGCACGCCCGAACACGGCCTATCTGAAGATCGTCGATGCCGTCGGCGATGTGCGGGCAGCCGTCGCGGCAGTCGTCGACCACGCACGCCGGCGAGGGCTCGCGCAGGTCAAGTGGGAAGGCTGGACGGCCGGCCCCGAGGACGCCGCTGCCGCGGGCTTCGCACCCTTGGGGCCTCCGCTCGCACAGCCGGAGGGTGCGGCCGGACCCGATTCCGGATACGTCCGCTGGCTGAGCGACGGCGTGGTCGCCGAGCCGCCTCCGTACTACGGGCAGAGCACGCACTTCACGTGTGGTGCCGTCACCGCCCTGGTCGCGCAGGCGCACGCGGGGACACTGCCGCGCGAAGCCCTCGACCGTCAGGCGGAACTGACGCTGTGGCGCGACGCGAACAACTTCCTCGCTTGCGAGCCGGTGGGACTGGGGGTCGCCGTACGCCGGGCCTGGCCGTCGTCCCCCGTCCAGGTCCACCTCGACACGGAACGGCCCGTCCTGCTCGACCACCTCCCGGAGAAGGAACAGGAATGGCGTGCCCTGCTCCAGCGCGCGTCACGTACGGACGCCGAGCGGACCGGGGTCCCGGTCGACCCCGGCCACCTCTCCATGACGGCGGTCCGGGACGCGATCGGCCGGCGTGAGCACGTGCTGCTCCTGCTCTCGCTGGCCGACATGCAGGGGTTCGACGTGCCGCACTGGGTGCTCTGCCACGGGGTCGTACCCGGGGCTGTCGTGATCGAGGATCCGTGGGCCAACGCGGCAACGGGGGACACCTGGGTCGATGCCCACCTGCTGCCGGTCCCCGACGCCTCGCTCGACACGATGTCGACCCTGTCCCCGGACCGTTTCCGGGGCGCCGTGACCATCGGCCGCCCCGGGCGGCACGGTGGGATTCAGTGCTCGCAGAGGGAGAATTCCCGTTCGTAGAGCTGCTCGTTGTGCTCGTCGACGAAGAACTTGCGTTCTCGCATGAGCTGTTCGCGAAAGCCCCGGGCCTGATCGAGCGTCATGGTGGTGGTAGCGGACCATGGTTGCTGCGGTGGCACATCGGAGGTCGAGACGATCCTTTCCGACGGGTCGACCAGGAAGAACGCGAGGATCTTGCGGTGTCCCGCGCGCGTGGGGTCCGTGAGGCGGAACGATCCGACGCGGTGCTGAAGGATGTTCGGGAACGCCAGGCAGCGGCCCGCCGGTGTCGATGCCGATCCCAGCGTCTGGTTGAGCGCGTCCTCGTTCTCCAGGCCGTAGACCTCCCGCAGACCGTTGTCGTCGTTCTGCTCGTAGCGCGGGTCGTCGAGCGCCGTCCGGAAGCTCAGCCGGCTTTCGGTGATGTTCTCGCTGTCCCAGTAGTAGATGCCGGTCGACACGATCCGCTCGTTCAGCATCCCCTCGACATGCCAGGAACCGCCGGCGTACTCGGGCTTGTCCGGGGTGAGGTGAATGGTGGCGAGTTTGACGATGACCTGGAGACGGCGGCCGCGCAGGTCGACCCGGGCGGACTCATCGGGCAACTCGGGCGCGACGAAGGCCGGGGCGTCCGGAACGACCGGGCGCCGGCTCTCCCACCAGTCCTCCACGGCCTCCTCCCACGCGTCGACGGCTTCCGCGTGGGCGGCGTCGTCACTGTAGGAGGACTCGTCCGGATACTCCGGCTCCGAGTCGTACCAGCCATAGGGATCGGCCTCGATCCGCAGAGGCCGCGGATGACGCAGGTCGGTGAGCACCCTCTCGAACAGAGGCCGGACGCGCGCGAACAAGTCCGGCAGGACGGCGGCGAGTTCGTGATGAGTCTCGGGGTGGACGTTGTTGACGTACGAACGGAACGCGACCTCGCCGTCCGCACTGACGTCGACGTCCGTGGGCAGCCACTGGAACGTGTCCGAGAACTCGTACTTCGCATAGCGATTCGTCGGGTTCGGCCAAGCCCGGCCGGGCGCGCCGCTCACCTCTCTGACCAGACAGAACAGCGAGGGATGGACCAGGTCCAGGACCTGGCCGCCGGATCCGGGATGCCAGTCCCGGTCGGCTTCGGGGACCTGTTCCAGAACCCGGACCGCCTCGCGCAGCCGTGCTCCGAGCTTGTCGTCGATCAGTGTGTCCGACTGCCACACCCCGTCGACGGCGGACACCTCGATGCCGGTCCGGCCGTCCCGCAGGGCCGCGTAGTGCGCGAGTTCGGCCAGTACATAGCCGATCTGTGCCTCGGTGAGCCCTTGGGCGACCGCTTCCCGCGTCCACCTGCCGACGATGTCGGCATCGGTCATCTTGTCGAACCATCGCGGCTTCGCCCGAAGGTGCGAGCTGCACCGCATCATCTGAAGTTCCCGCAGCGTCCGGGGTGTTGCGAACGGCAGGGATCGGGAGGCTTGAAAGGGCAGCGGGAAGGCGGACAGGCCGGTCAATTCTCTTGGTCCTTCGAGTCGGCGTGCGATGGCGGGAACAGTACTGCAGCCCACTGACAGCGCAGCAGCCGTCCCCGCCTTCGGGCGCCGGGCGGAAGGAGCCGGGGAGGCCCGGCCTCCCGCTCCGCGTCAGCGGCGCTTGACCAGGGCGCGGGCGGCATCGGCGATATGGGAGCGGGAGATGCCGGCCGCGTCGAGGAGTTCGCCGGGTGTGCCCGACCCCGGCAGGCTCGTGACGGCAAGGTGGGCGAAGCCGGGGTGGCTGCCTGATGAAGCCAGAGCCGAGAGGACCGCTTCGCCGATGCCGCCTTCGGGATGGTGGTCCTCGGCGACGACCAGGGCGCCGGTGTGCGAGGCGGCTCGGGCCAGGGCGTCGGCGTCGAGCGGCTTGACCGAGTACAGATCGATGACGCGGGCCGCGATCCCGTCGGCGGCGAGCTCCTCGGCGGCGGCCAGACACTCGTGCAGGGTGACACCGGCGCCGATCAGGGTGACCTGGTCGTCGTCACCGCCCCCGCGCAGGGTCTTCGACCCGCCCGGCGCGAAGGTCTCGTCCTCGCCGTACAGCACCGGGTACGCGCCTCGCGTGGTGCGCAGGTACGAGATGCCTTCGATGTCCGCCATGGCGGCCGTCAGGGCGGCGGCCGAGGTCGCGTCGGACGGATACAGGACGGTGGACCCGAGGATCGCGCGCATCATCGCGAGGTCCTCGACGCCCATCTGGGAGGGGCCGTCGGCGCCGATCTCCACCCCGCTGTGGGTTCCGCACAGGGCCATGGTGATCCCGGAGACGGCGGCCATCCGGATGAAGTCGTGTGCCCGGGTGAGGAAGGCGGCGAACGTGGTGGCGTACGGGCGGTAGCCGCGGACGGCCATCCCGACAGCGGTGGCGATCATCTGCTGTTCGGCGATGTAGACCTGGAAGTACCGCTCCGGATGGGCCTTCCGGAAGTCCTCGGCGTGCGTCGAGTTGCCGACCTCGGCGTCCAGGGCGACGACCTCGGGGCGGGCGCCGAGAGCGGCCAGTGCCTTGCCGAAGGCGACCCGGGTGGCGACGTCGTCCCCGACGTCGTAGCGAGGCAGCTCGACCGGACCCGCCGCGGGGGCCGCGGCAGCCTTGGCCTCGGGGGGCCGGGGGCCGCGTACCCGCAGGTCGCGGACTCCGCCCAGTTCCGCGACCGCGCGTTCGGCCAGATCCTCGGGCAGCGGTTTGCCGTGCCAGTTCTCCTGGTCGGCGACCTCCTCGACGCCCCGGCCCTTGACGGTCCTGGCGACGATGACGGTGGGCGCCTGCCCGTCGGCGGCCGTGGTCAGAGCCCGGTCGACCTCTTCGAGGTCATGGCCGTCGACCACGAGGGCACGGCAGCCGAACGCCTCGGCACGCCGCGCGTACGCGGCCGTGTCCCACTGGAGCTCGGTGGGCCCGCTCTGACCGAGCCTGTTGACGTCGATGATCGCGGTGAAGTTGGCCAGCTGGTGGCGGCCCGCCTTGTCGAGCGCCTCCCAGACGGAGCCTTCGCTCATCTCGCTGTCTCCGCAGAGCACCCACACCCGGTAGGGCTGCTTCTCCAGGTCACGGCCCGCCAGCGCGATGCCGACGCCGTAGGCGATGCCCTGGCCGAGGGAACCGGTGGCCACGTCGACCCAGGGCAGAACCGGGGTGGGGTGGCCCTGGAGACGGTGGCCGAACCGGCGGTACGTGGTCATCAGCTCCTCGTCACTGATGACTCCGGCTGCCTTGAACATGGCGTAGAGGAGAGGCGAGGCGTGCCCCTTGGAGAAGATGAGGTGGTCGCCGGCGGGATGGTCCGGTGCGGACCAGTCGTAGTGCAGATGGCGGGTGATCAGCACGGCCATCAGGTCCGCGGCCGAGAGGCTGGAGGTGGGGTGCCCGGATCCGGCGGACGTGCTGGAGCGCACCGAGTCCACACGGAGCTGCTGCGCGAGTTCGAAGATCTGAGGCAGGTCGGTGCCGGCATCGAGCGTGGTCGGTCGGGCGGACATGGCCAGTTCCTTTCGTCGGGGGCGCGAGGCGACGCGAGAGAGGGTTCCCCGGATTGGCTCGGTCCATCACGCCCGCGGGACCGCTTGACCTCGTTCGGCCGTGGGCCCGGGGACGGGACCGAGCCGATGCCGTCCTCCTGAGCTGCCCGCGCGCGCCTGCCTGCCCGGCCCGCGCGCGGCCTGTCGGCCGGTGCCCGGACACGTCCGCACCGGCCGTCGTGCGGCACCGCATCCGCCCGCTTCTTGGTGTGTTTCTCAACTCGCCTGTCTCGTAAGGGTTTCCGGGGGCATTCGAAGTACAGGAAAGGAGGGCCATCGGATGACGACTTCTCTCGGACGCCTGCCCGTTTGGGTGAAGGTGGTGACTGCCCTGGTGCTGGTGCTGGCGGTGCTGTTCGCCGGGATCAGGCTGGCCGTACTGCCGGGCATCAAGGATCTGTTCGGAACCGAGACGACCGACCGCTCGGGCCCCGCTGTCCTCAAGTCCATCAGGGACCTGAGCCGTTTCGACGCGGCCTCCGGAAACTTCCAGGTGGTCGTCGACCTCGAGAAGGACGCCAAGTACCTGCCGGACGCCGTACGCGGCTCCCGCACGCTCTATGTGGGTGCGGGCACGGTGGAGGCGTACGTCGACCTCGGCAACATCGGCGGGAACGGCGTGACGGTGAACGAGGACCGCACCGCTGCCACCCTGCGGCTCCCGCACGCGCGGCTCGGCAAGCCCGCCCTGGACGCCGACCACTCCTACGCGGTCTCCAAGCAGCGCGGGCTGCTGGACCGCCTCGGAGACGTGTTCTCGGACAACCCCAACAGCGAACACGCCGTGCAGAAGCTCGCGGTCTCGCACATCGGCGACGCGGCCAAGGACAGCGGGCTGACCGCGAGGGCCGAGGCCAACACCACCACCATGCTGGAGGGTCTCCTGCACTCCCTGGGCTTCAAGGACGTGCGCATCTCCTACGGGACCTGACGCGCGGCCCCCGGTGTCCGGGATGCCGGGGGCGACCGCCGTATTGACAGTACGCCGTCATGTCGCTGTGATGAATGGGAGCGCTCCCATGCGCTGCTGTCGCACTGTCCTACGGTTCCCCACCCCGAGGAGGCGCACATGCCGAATCTTCTCCCGCGATTACTGCGCAGACCCTGGACGGCGGTCGTGGCCGCTCTCGCGCTGGTGTTCTCCGTCTTCGTCGTGGTGCCCGCCAGCGGTTCGGACCTGGCGTCCGGATGCCGGGTCGACTACACCGTCAACGAGTGGACGGGCGGTTACTCCGCCCAGGTGCGCATCGTCCATACGGGGTCCGCGCTCAGCGGCTGGCGGCTGACGTGGACGTACGCCGGCGACCGGCAGGTCACCTCCGCGTGGAACGCGACCGTCACGCAGACCGGTCACGTGGTGACCGCCGTCAACACGGACTGGAACGGAGCGGTGGCCGACGGGGGGACAGTCGACTTCGGTCTGCAGGGGACCTGGCAGTCGGCGGGCCCGGCCCCCACCGATTTCGCGCTCAACGGGGTGTCCTGCGGTGGTGACGGCACCTCACCGCCGACCACGCCACCTCCCACGACACCACCGCCCACCACACCGCCTTCGGCGGAGTGCGGCGATGCCGCCGTCTGTGAGGACTTCGAGGACCAGACCGGCCCGGCCCCCGCCGGGAACTGGCGGTTCACCGCCCCCGACTGCCAGGGCACCGGCACGGCCGCCGTCGACACGGAGGTCGCGCACAGCGGCACGAGATCGCTGCGGCTGGACGGGCGGGCCGGCTACTGCAACCACGCCTTCGTGGCTGCCGCGGCCGACCTGTCGTCGGTGGGCCCGGTGCTGCACATCCGCATGTGGGTGAGGCACACCACCGCGCTCCCGGCCGCGCACGTCACGTTCGTGTCGATGCCGGACGGTTCCCAGGGCGGCAAGGCGTTGCGGATCGGCGGGCAGAACGGTGCCCTGCAGTGGAACCGGGAGAGCGACGACGCCACGCTGCCGGCGCAGAGCCCCGTCGGGGTGGGGCTGAGCAGGCCTCTGCCGACGGACAGCTGGCAATGTCTGCGATTCGCGGTCGACACCACGGCGCCGGAGCTCGACACCTGGCTCAACGACGAACAGGTGCCGGGGCTGCACGCCGACGGCGTGCCGACGCAGGACATCGACCAGCAGTGGCTCTCGCGGACCACTCCGCCGGACCCTGCCGAGCTGAGGCTGGGCTGGGAGAGTTACGGAACCGGCGACGACACCCTGTGGTTCGACGACGTGGTCGTCGGCTCCTCACCGGTCGGCTGCTGACGCACATCCCGGTGGTGCCGGTTCTGACCGTGGCCGTCGACCGGCTGCCGGCCCTGATCCGGCTCCGCCCGTCCTGACGGGGGTCAGCGGGACGTCTGCCGGGCGGCATCGCCGGCCGCCCGGGTGGCGGCCCAGGAGGCGAGGAGGCGCAGGCCCTCCTCGGAGGCGGAGCCGGGTTCGGCGGTGTAGACCGTCAGCGTCAGGCCGGGTTCCGCCGCCATCTCCAGCCCTTCGAAGGCGAGGGTGAGATCGCCGACGGCGGTGTGGTGGAAGTTCTTGGTCCCGGTGCCGTGGTGGCGGACGTTGTGGGCGCCCCATCGCGTGCGGAACTCGTCGCAGCGGGTGGACAGTTCGCCGACCAGGTCGTGCAGGTCCTTGTCGTGGGGATTGCGGCCGGCCTCGGTGCGCAGGATGGCGACGGTGACGTCGGCGGCGAGCTCCCAGTCGGGGTAGAAGCGGCGCGCGGCGGGATCAAGGAAGGTGAACCGGGCGAGGTTCGCCTGATTGCGGGGCGTGGCGTACACATCGTCGTAGAACGCACGGCCGAGCGCGTTCACGGCGAGGACGTCCATGCGGCCGTTGCGGACGAAGGCAGGCCCGGCGGTGATCGCGTCCAGCGTCCACTGCAGGCTCGGGTGCGGGGTCCACTGGCCCTTGGCGCGCCGCCTGCGGGGGCGGGTGAGGGCATCCGAGCCGTCGGCGGCCTGGGCCAGGTGGAGCAGGTGGGCGCGCTCGGCCTCGTCGAGCCGCAGCGCGCGGGCGACGGCTTCGAGGACGGCCGGGGAGACGCCCGCGAGGTTGCCGCGTTCGAGCTTGGCGTAGTACTCGACGCTCATGTCGGCGAGTGCGGCGACTTCGCTGCGGCGCAGGCCCGGGACGCGGCGTCTGCTGCCGGAGACCAGTCCTGCCTGGTCGGGGGTGATCTTGGCGCGCCGCGAGGTGAGGAACTCGCGGACCTCCTGGCTGTTGTCCACCCCTCGACGGTACGTCGTGCGCGCATCGTGAGGGATGTACTGCTGGTACACCCATCGACGGTGACTGGCTGCCCGCGGTGAATGGCGGTTACCTGGATGACGTGGCACTCCTTCCCGCCGCCCGGCGGCAGAGGAAGCGAGGGCCCCGGGCCCGTGCCGTACGGCACGTTCCGGCCCGGGCAGCACGCGGGCCGTCCGAAACGGCCCCACCCCCAGTACGTAAGGAACCCCCTCATGCGCGGCGCAGTGATCCACGCCCCCGGCGATGTCCGCTTCGAGACGCTGGACGACCCGAAGATTCTCCACCCCACCGACGCCGTCATCCGTACGGCCGTCTCCTGTGTGTGCGGCTCCGACCTGTGGCCCTACCGCGGTCTGGAGCCGATCGGTGACCCGCACCCGATGGGGCACGAGTACGTCGGCTTCGTCGAGGAGGTCGGCAGCGAGGTCACGTCCGTCAAGCCGGGGCAGTTCGTCGTCGGCTCGTTCGCCACCTCGGACAACACCTGCGCGAACTGCCGCAACGGTTTCCAGTCGAACTGCCTGCACCGCGCGTTCATGTCCACCTGCCAGGCAGACTACGTACGCATCCCCAACGCCCAGGGCACCCTGGTCGCCACCGACGGGATTCCGGCCGAGGAGCTGTGGCCCGGGCTGCTCGCCGTCTCCGACGTCATGGGCACCGGCTGGTGGGCCGCCGACGCCGCCGAGGTCCGGCCCGGTTCGACCGCCGTGGTGGTCGGTGACGGCGCGGTCGGCCTCTGCGCGGTGATCGCGGCCAGGGAGAGGGGTGCGGAGCGCATCATCGTCATGTCCCGCCACGCCTCCCGCCAGAAGCTCGCCCGCGAGTTCGGTGCCACCGACATCGTCACCGAGCGCGGCGACGAAGGCATCGCCCGGATCAAGGACCTCACCGACGGCATCGGCGCCGACAGCGTGCTGGAGTGCGTCGGCACGGCGCAGGCCATGCGGCAGGCCCTGCACACCGCACGCCCCGGCGGCAACGTCGGTTTCGTCGGCGTCCCCCACGAGGTCGCGATCGACGGCCAGGAACTCTTCTTCTCCCACGTCGGCCTGCGCGGCGGCCCCGCGCCCGTCCGCCGCTACCTGCCCGACCTCATCGAACGCGTGGTGTCGGGCCGGATCGACCCGGGCAAGGTCTTCGACCTCACCCTGCCCCTCGACCAGGTCGCCGAGGGCTACCGGGCCATGGACGAACGCCGCGCCGTCAAGGCCCTCCTCAAGCCCTGACCCGCACCCTTCTCCCCGCTCCGCGGCCGGGAAGGAGTCTCCCGCCCGGCCACCACCGCAACCCCGGTACCGAAAGGCCCCCCATGGAGTTCGTCACGCAGCAGCCCACCAGCAAGGCACCGTCCGCATGGTTCACCGGCGACGTCTGGTGGGACGTCATCGTCGCGGGACAGGAACCTTCCCGGATGCGTGCCAACCTGGTGCGCTTCGCACCCGGCGCCCGCACCAACTGGCACTCCCACGCCGTGGGCCAGACGCTCCACATCGTCTCCGGCACCGCTCTGATCGGCACCCGTGACGGCACCGTCCTCGAAGCCGGCCCCGGCCGGACCGTCAGCTGCCCGCCCGGCGAGGAGCACTGGCACGGCGCCGTCCCCGACCGCTTCATGGAACACATCGCCCTGTGGGAGGCCACCGCCGACGGCACTCCCGAGACCACATGGGCCGAACCGGTCACCGACGCGCAGTACACCGGCCCCCGGCAGACCCACGACGGGTAGTCAGCCGCGGTCACCGGTCCCGGGCGACTCCGTAATGACGGAGGAAGAGGGCCTCGACGTGGGCCATGTGCTCGATCTCGGCCGGGTCGACGCTCTCGTTGGGGGCGTGGATGAGGCACTGCGGTTCCTCGACGCCCATGAGGATGATCTCGGCGTGCGGGAACTGTTCGGCGAGGACGTTGCACAGCGGGATGGAGCCGCCCTGCCCCAGGTACGCCATCGGCGTGCCGTAGACCTCGGTCATGGCCCGGTCGAGGGTCGCGTACGCGGGGCCGTCGGTGGCCGCGTGGAAGGCGGACCCGGTGCTCTCGGTCTCGACGGTGACCGCGGCACCCCAGGGAGCCGCCGCACGGAGGTGGGCGGTCAGCGCGTCGACGGCGGTCCGGGCGTCGGTTCCCGGCGGGACGCGCAGGGAGACGCGGGCGCGGGCGGAGGGCGGGATGGAGGCGGAGGAGCCGACGACGGGCGGGCAGTCGATGCCGAGGACCGTGACCGCAGGCCTGGCCCAGAGGCGGTCGGCGACGCTGCCGGTGCCCGTGAGCCGGACCTCGTCGAGGACACCTGCGTCGGTGCGGAACTGCTCCTCGTCGTAGCCGACTCCGTCCCAGACGCCCCGGCAGTCCAGGCCGTCGATGCGGGTGGCCCCGCTCTTGGGATCGCGCAGGGTCGAGAGCGTCTGGATGAGCGCGGCGAGGGCGTCGGGGGCGGGGCCGCCGAACATGCCGGAGTGGATCTCGCCCTTGAGGGTCTCCACGGTGACGACGACGTTCGCCAGCCCGCGCAGGGAGACGGTCGCGGTACCGGTGCCGACGGTGGCGTTGCCCGTGTCGCAGATCAGGAGTGTGTCGGCCCGGAACTCCTCGGGGTGCCGGGCGACGTACTGTTCGAGGCCCCCCGTGCCCTGCTCCTCGGAACCCTCGGCGACGAACCTGATGCCGACGGGGAGGTCGTCGCCGAGGGCGCGCAGGGCGGTGAGGTGCATGACGATGTTGCCCTTGCAGTCGGCGGCGCCGCGGCCGTACCAGCGGCCGTCGCGCTCGGTCAGCCGGAAGGGCGGGGTATGCCAGGCTGCGTCGTCGAGCGGGGGCTGTACGTCGTAATGGCAGTAGAGGAGCACGGTCGGCGCTCCGGGCGGCGGCGGGCGGTGGCCGAGTACCGCCTGGCTGCCGTCGGGGGTCTCCACGAGACGTACGTCCTGGAGGCCGGCGTCGGTGAAGGCGTCCGCGACCCACCGGGCGGCCCTGCGGCACTCCTCGGCCGGGTACTGGCGGGGGTCGGCGACGGAGGGGATGGCGACGAGTTCCGCCAGGTCGTCCTGGGCACGGGGCATCAGGGCGGCGATGCGGGCGGCGAGTTCTGTGTCCGTCACGGGGGCTCCCTCAGCGTCGTACGGTCGTGTCGGTCTTGAGGCTGTCCAGGGCCTTGTCGAAGTCGTCGACCTTGTCGGGGCAGTAGACCGACAGGACGATCCGCTCCACCTCGACGGCCTTGGTGTCGGCGATGACGGGCCGCATGCCGGGGCCGGTGGCGCCGTTGGAGAGGTGGATCTTCCACAGGGCCTTGGCCAGCGCGCCCCCGGGCTTCTCGCAGACCGGGCCTCCGTCCGTGCCGAGCACCTGCTCGACGGTGTCCGTGTCCGGGGAGGGATAGCCGGCTTCGACCAGTTTGTCCTGGAGCTGCTTCGCCTTGGCGGTGGACTTGCTGGAGGTCGAGACGTTCTCGTAGCGGAGGAGGCCGACGACCGCCAGGGCGAGGAGCAGGGCGATCGCGCCCCAGTAGATCCACTTGTGTTCGGCGGCGAATCGGGTGGGGCTCATGACGCGTCACCCTCCGCCGTGGCCGCCTCGGTGGTCTGCCAGCCGGGTTTGCGCAGCTTGAGGAAGGCCCACGGGACGATCAGCCCGAGGATCACCAGCCCGCCGCCGATGATGCCGACATACGCCCAGGTGCTGCCGTTGCCGAACTGGGAGGGGGGCACGAACCCGATGAGCAGGGCGGCGGCGGAGGCCAGCCAGCCCACGACGCACAACAGGCCCAGGGCGGGTGCCCGGTAGCCGCGGGGGTGGTCGGGCTGCAGCTTCCGGAGCCGCAACGCGGCCACGAACATCAGCAGGTACACGATGAGGTAGACCTGTGTGGTGATGGTGGAGAAGATCCAGTACACGTCGGAGACGTTCGGGATCAGCGCGTACATGAGGGCGATGACCGTGGTGACGACGCCCTGCGTGACGAGGATGTTCTGCTGGATGCCGTTCTTGTTGAGCTTCTGCAGGAAAGGCGGGAGGTAGCCCTCGCTGCGGGAGATCTCCAGAAGGCCCTTCGACGGCCCCGCGAGCCAGGTGAGCATGCCGCCGAGCGAAGCGGCCACGAGGGCGACGGCGGCGATCGGGGTCAGCCAGCCGATGTGGAAGAAGGTGAAGAACGCGTCGAACGCCTGCATGACGCCCGCCGTCAGGCTGAGCTGGTCGGCGGGGACGACCCAGCTGATCGCGAGCGCGGGAAGGATGAAGATCAGCAGCACCAACCCCATGGCCAGGAACATCGACTTGGGGTACTCCTTGGCCGGGTTCTTGAGCGAGGAGACGTGGACGGCGTTCATCTCCATGCCCGAGTACGACAGGAAGTTGTTGACGATCAGGACCAGGCTGGCCAGGCCCGTCCACTGCGGGAGCAGGTTCGCGGAGTCCATCGGGGCGGCGGAGGCGTTGCCCTCGCCGAGAAAGACCATGCCGAGGACCACCAGCACCGTGCCGGGGATCAGCGTGCCGATGATCAGGCCCCAACTGGCCAGTCCGGCGAGTGCCTTGGTGCCGCGCGAGGAGATCCAGACGCCGGTCCAGTACAGGACCATGATGACGACGGCGGTGTACGGGCCGTTGGAGGCGAGCGCCGGGTCGATGATGAACGCGATGGTCGAGGCGACGAACGCGAGCAGGCTCGGGTAGTAGAAGATCGTCATCGCGAACTGGCACCACACGGCGAGGAATCCGAGCGGTTTCGACAGTCCCTCGCTCACCCACCGGTAGACGCCGCCGCTCCAGCCCGAGGCGAGCTCGGCGGAGACGAGCGCCGTGGGCAGGAGGAACAGGATCGCGGGCAGGAGGTAGAGGAAGACGCAGGCCAGGCCGTAGACGGCCATGGTCGGCGCGGCCCGCAGACTCGCCACCGACGCGGTGGTCATGAAGGCGAGCGTCACCCAGGTCATGGCCGATGTCGCCGGCCGGGCAGCGGCCGTCCGCGGTCTGGGCAGGTCCGCCGAAGCTTCCGTACTGCTCATGAAGGGGTCTCCTCGGGAGAGAGGGTCAGGAGGTGAGACCGCTGAGGGCGTCGCCGATGTACTTCACGCCCAGAACCACCAGGAGGGTGGTCATGATCGCGCTGTTGTGAAGGGCCATCCATTCCTTCCAACCCCCGAGCACGCGCGTGGCCTTGGCGCCGCCGGCGAGGTAGACGCCGAGCGGGACCAGCGCGCAGAGCGAGGCGATCAGGACCATGAGGACGGCGGCGACGGCCTTGCCCCCAGCGCCGGCGGTGGAACTCGCGATGGAGACCGCGCCGCCGATCGCCAGAACGAGGTTCTTGGGGTTGGCGACCACCAGGACGACGGCGAGGCCGGCAGCCTTGGCCGGGCTGAAGGTGTCGATGGCCTTCATCCAGCCCGGTGTGGCGGCGTCGTGCCCTTCGCGGGGCCTGTCCTTCCACTGCTTGGCGGCGAACAGGAGGAAGAGCGCGCCGAGGGCGAGCTTGAGCCAGAGCGTCCAGGTGGCCGGCCCGTCGTCGCCGGAGGCGTCGGCGCCCGACCCGGCGAGGACCACCACGGTGACCACGGCCGCGACCGACACGATCCAGCCGGCGGTGAACGCCAGGCCGTTGGCCCGGCCCTTCGGAGTGGCGAGCATGAGGATGACCGCGATGAGCGGCACGGGGCTGATGGCGATACCGACGGCGGAGGCCAGCATCTGACCGATGGCGTCACCCATGATCGTCTTCTTGTGTCATGTGGTTGTCCATCCACTTCCGTACGGCCGTTGCTGCGAGGTTGTGCTGATCCTCACGGGCAATTCCGGCCACGGCGCCATGGTGAGGGCCGAACGAGTGAACGGGCGGTCAGGCATGGATTGCCGCCTGTCCCTGAGATGCGTGGTTCATCTGTTCAGTTTTGAATGGTCGGTGTTCGGCGCCCTTGCGGCGTCTTTGTCTGCTCGCACCCCGCGGAGGATTCATGGCCACGCTGACCGTCTGGAAATTCGACTCGCCCGAAGGTGCCGCCGGCGTCGAGAGCACCCTCCTGGAGTTGCAGAAGCAGGAGCTGATCAAGGTGATCGACGCGGCCACGGTCAGCTGGCCCGCGGACGCGACGAAGCCGAAGACGAAGCAGCTGAGCAACCTCGCCGGTCTCGGAGCCCTCTCGGGCACCTTCTGGGGCATGCTGTTCGGCCTGATCTTCTTCATGCCGCTGCTCGGTGCCGCCGTCGGTGCCGCCGCCGGCGCGCTCGGCGGGAAGATGGCCGATGTCGGTATCGACGACGACTTCATCGACTCGGTCAAGTCGAAGGTCACGCCCGGTACGTCGGCGCTCTTCCTCCTCTCGCAGGACGCCGTGGTCGACCGCGTCCGGGCCGCCTTCCCCACCGGCCACTCCGAGCTGATCCGGTCGAACCTGGACGGTGAGAAGGAGGCGAAGCTCCGCGAGGTCTTCGCCGGCTGACTCCCGCCCAGCCGTTCGTGAGCCCGCCGTGCCGTGATGTGCGGCGGGTTCTGTATCCGGGAAAGGGGGCGGGCCGATGCCCGGACGGTGGACGGCGCTGCTCCGCAGGGCGCGCCTGGGCAGACCGACGCCCTCCGACGTCAGCTCGGGTGCGGTGACCGGGCTCTTCTCGATTCCGGAGGGCATGGCATACGCGGCCATCGCCGGATTCAACCCGGTGGCAGGTCTGTACGCGGGTGTGGTGCCGGCGATCGTCGGCTCGCTGACCTCCCGCACGGTCCTCATGGTCACGACGCTGACCAGCGCGATCGCGCTGACGTCGCAGAGTGTGCTGTCGGACGCCGGGCTCGACCCGAAGGACGCAGGCAACATCGCGCTGCTGACGGTCATGGTCGGTGCGGTGATGCTGCTCATGGGAGTGCTGCGGCTCGGGGCCGTGATGAGCTTCGTCTCCAACGCCGTCATGACCGGCTTCTCCACCGGCATCGCGCTCCAGATCATCACCGGCGTCCTGAAGGACGCCACCGGCTACGAGCCGCAGGGACACAACCGGCTCGTCCAACTCGGCGACTGGCTGTGGCACATCGCCGACTGGCAACTCGCCGCCACCCTCACCGCGCTCGCCACCATCGCCGTCTGGGCCCTCGCCCGTGCCGTGAGAAGGCTGGAACCGGTCGCCCTGCTCATCGCGATGGTCGCGGTCAGCGTGGGCGCGGGCCTGCTGGGCACGGACATCGAGACGGTGAAGGACATCGCGTCGATTCCCGGCGCCCTGCCCTCCTTCACCGCGCCCGACCTGTCGGCCGTCCCTGACCTGGCTTGGGGCGCGGTCTCGGTCGCCCTCGTCGGCCTCGCCCAGGCCGCCGGAATCGCGCCGTCGATGCCCAACCCCGACGGTTCGCGCTCCGACATCAACGGGGACTTCCGCTCCCAGGGCTACGCCAACCTCGCCGGAGGACTGTTCCAGGCGCTGCCCTCGGGCGGTTCGATGTCCCGCACGGGTGTCGCGGTGTCCGCGGGGGCCCGCACCCGGTGGGCCGGCATCGTCTCCGGCGTCTTCCTCGCCCTGGTGGTGCTGCTGTGCGGCTCGCTCGCCGAGCGCATCCCCATGCCGGTCATCGGCGGCCTGATCCTGGTCGTGGGCGGCGAGCTGATCTGGGGCAAGCGCCACGACATCCTGCTCGTCCTGCGCACGTCATGGATGTCGGCCGGAGCCATGGTGCTGACCTTCCTGGCCACCACCCAGCTCCCGCTCCAGCAGGCCATCGTCCTCGGAGCCGTACTGTCGTTGCTGCTGTACTGCGCACAGTCCGCCCGCCAGGCCGAGCTCCTCGCGCTCGTACGCAAGGGCCGGGGCCGTTGGGAGACCGGCGAGCCGCCCCCCGCCCTCACCCCCGGCACAGTCACGGTCCTCTACTACGCCGGTTCGTCCTTCTTCGCCGAACTGCCCCGGATCGAGAGCCGGCTCCCGGCCACGGACGGCGCGCGGGGAGCGGTGCTGATCCTCGTCGTACGGACGATCCCCGACGTGCCGTCCTCCGCGATGCTCAAGCTCCTCGACCGGTACGCGAAGGGCCTCGGCGACCAGGGCGGCCGTCTGATCCTGTGCGGCGTCGACCCCTCGCTCGTACGCCTCCTGGAACGGACCGGAATCGCCGACCGGCTCGGTGAGAACGGGATCGTCCCGGCGGCTCCTGAACTGTTCGGCCCCCTTGCGACGGCACTCGAGGACGCCCGTCGGTGGGCGGCCGCCCGGTCGCCCGACGGGCCCCCGCCGTCCGCATAGAGCCCTTCGCTCCCGGGACCGTCGGCACCCTGCTTCGAGTGCCTCGCCGGTGATGGCGGTTTGACGACACGTCGTGAATGCGCCACCGGGTGCCCTTCCGTCCTGCTCCGCCACGCGTCGATGATCGAGCGAACGTCACCGGCGCAGTCCAGAGTGGAGCAAGGCACATATGACGCATGTCCCGGAACAAAGACGCCTGTCCCTGGTGATGGCGGCCGCCGTCCTCGCCGCCGCGGCGGGTACGGCGCCCGCGGCCGTCGCCGCACCCGGCCCGGGCACCACGCCGAGCGCCGTCGGTGTGCTCGCCTCCCTGGACGGCCAGGAGCGAGAGGCGCTGCACCGGATGGCGACGCTGGACATGGGCGGCCTCCACGTCACGGACAAGGCCGCGTTGAAGTCCGCCGACCCCGTCGACGTCATCGTGCAACTGCGGACGCCGCCCGCCAGGACCGCCCGTCTGCTTGCCGCCGCCGAGGGCCGCAGCCTCAGCGAGACGGACGCGCGCACCGCGGTCACCGAGGCACAGAGCGCGTTCCGCGACGTGCTGAAGGACATGTTCCCCGAGAAGCAGGCGTCCGCGGAGAAGTCCGGCGAGCAGTCCCCGGCGCCCCGGCTGCACCGCAGCTACACCCGCAGCTTCGACGGGGTCAGCCTCAGCCTGCCCGGTGACCGGGTCGCCGAGCTGCTCGACCACGCGGAGGTCGCCTCGGTGTGGCCCGACAGCACGGTGAAGGCGCTCTCCGACCCGGAGGCCACCGGATCCGGCGGCGCGGAGACGGACGGTGCCGATGACGGCCTGGCCCGCCTGCACGCCGAGGGCATCACCGGCAAGGGCGTCAAGGTCGGCATCATCGACACCGGCATCGACTACCGGCACCCCGACCTCAAGGGCGTGTACAAGGGCGGCTACGACTTCGTCGACGACGACGCCGACCCGATGGAGACCACGTACGAGGACTGGAAGGCCTCCGGCCAGGCCGAGACCAACGCCGGTTCCACGTACTACACCGAGCACGGCACCCACGTCGCCGGCATCATCGCCGGGCAGGGCGCCGACGCGAAGGCGCGCGCCGCGCACGGCGTCGCCCCCGACGCCTCCGTGCACGCCTACCGCGTTCTCGGTCCCTACGGCAGCGGCAGCACCAGCAACATCATCGCCGCCATGGACAAGGCGGCCGACGACGGCATGGACGTCGTCAACATGTCGCTGGGCGCCGCCATCAACGACCCGCTCAGCCCGCAGTCCATAGCCGCCGACAACCTGGTCCTCGCGGGCGTCACCACCGTCATAGCCGCCGGCAACAGCGGCCCGAAGGCGGGCACCGTCGCCACACCGGCCGCCGCCGCCCTCCCGCTGACGGTCGGCGCCCACTCCGAACCGCTGACCCTGCCCTCGTACACGCTTGCCGCCGGATCGGTGACTGCGCAGGGCCGGCTGCTCGCCCAGCCCTACGGCGACGCCCTGGACAAGCTGACGGACGGCTCGCTCGACGTCGTCGACGTCGGCACCGGCACGGCCGCCGGCTACACCGGCAAGGACGTCACGGGCAAGGCCGCCCTCGTCCGGCGCGGCGGCATTCCGCTGGACGAGAAGGTGCGGCGCGCACAGGACAAGGGCGCCGCGGCCGTTCTCCTCGTCAACGACAACGCCGCCGAGGGGCACATCCCGTTCTACATCGGTGAGAACCCGAACTACGTCCCGGCGTTCTCGCTGACCGCGGCGGACGGCGCCGCGCTGATGGCGGCCGGTGCCGACGTCTCGTTCACGTCGGCCGGAACCTTCCGCCTCGGCGACGGGTCGCTGGCCGACTTCAGTTCGCGCGGCCCGGTCTACGGCAGCGCCGCCATCAAGCCCGAGGTCACCGCGCCGGGCGTCAGCGTACTGTCGTCCGTCCCGGCCGACATCGTCGACCCGGCCGGCGGCGACTACACCTACGCGTACGCCCGCCTCAGCGGAACCTCGATGGCCGCGCCGTACGTCGCCGGCACCGCCGCGCTGATGCTCCAGCACGACCGCGGACTGAGCCCCGACGACATCAAGACGGCGCTGATGAACACGGCGACCTCCCTGCCCGGCGACGTCAGCGTGTTCGAAGCCGGCGCCGGAGCAGTCGACCCGTACGCGGCCGTGCACGCCACCGCCGCCGTACAGGTCCCGGAGACCACCCCGCACGTCACGGTCGACGGCACGCAGACCGAGGTCGACGCCGTCACCGGCGCGTTGGACCTCGGCGTGCTGCCGGTGGGCCGCGCCACGAACCTCCAGCGCACCCTGCGCGTGGTCAACGACAGCGGCAGGCCCGTCACGTACGACGTGCGCACCGCCTTCAGCCGCGGCTCCGGCAGTTCCGCGGACGCCGACGCCGCGCACATCACCCTGACCACCAGTGACCGGATCACGGTCGGAGCCCGAGGCAAGAAGTCCCTCGCCGCCGCCCTGCGCGTGCCCGCCGGTGCCGCGGCCGGCTACTACGAGGGCACGGTCACGCTGACACCGAGCAGCGGCAGCGGGACGCCGGCGCTGCACGTCCCGTTCGGGCTGCGTGTCGCCAAGTCCGGGTTCGAGGAGGTCGACATGACCAAGTCCGTCATGTCGACCGGACGGGGCTCCGAAGAGGGCGCCGTCGGGTCCGGCGCGGCCACCTTCAACCTGCGGATGGCCGGACAGCTGCGCAGCATCGACATCTTCCTCACCGACGCCGACGGCAAGGACCTCGGCTACATCGGCGGCATCAACACCGTCGGTCTCACCGAGGGCGTCCTCTACGGCCCGGCGACGGTGGGCCCCTGGTACTTCCCGTCGACCGGTGACAAGGCCACCCCGTTCGACCCGCGCGGCCGCTTCATCGACGACGGTCACTACAAGCTGCGCATCGTCGGCACGGACGCCGCCGGCGGCACCGACAGCGAACTGCGTGACGTGTACGTGGACTCGGAACTTCCCACGTACCAGGACGCCTACGGAGCCTGGGACTCCGCCCACCCCACCGTCATCGAACGGGCCGCCGACGCCACGTCGTTCAACGTGACCGGCACCCTCCTGGACGCCCAGGCCGACGACATCCGCGCCGCGGGCCTCGACATCGGCCAGAGCGACAACCGCCTGTACTACTCGCTCTACAGCCCGAACGCACCCGAGAGCAGTCTCCCGGTGGGGCCCGACGGGACCGTGAACGGGCAGGTCAAACTTCCCGTCGGGCCGCCCGTCGCGAATCTCAAGCTGTGGCCCACGGACGCCGCGGGCAACATCAGCGGCATCCGCCAGGTCAACATCATGAGAAAGGGCACGCCCTATGTGGTCGGCGACGCGAGCACCGCGTCGGCGCGCGCCGGTGACCGTGTCACGTACACGCTGACCGCGCACGAGCTGAAGAACTGGAAGACGTTCACGTCCCAGTTCCGCTACGACGACCGGAACGTCAAGCTCGTCTCCATCGAACCGACCGCCGAACTGAAGGCACACGGCCCGTCCGAGATCCGACGCACCGACGTGTCGGCCGGATCGTCCTCGTACAGCACGCTCTCCTTCGATGTCGCCGACAGTGCGGGCCTCAGCGGCGATTCGATGCCGTTGGTGAACGTGACGTACGAGGTGACCGGTGGCACGGTGACGGCGAGCGCCGGCCTGAGCACGGGCAGCACCTCGGCCGTCGACACGGCGGGCACCAAGACGAACCTGAACATCCAGTTCTACGGTGCGGTGCGCATGCTCAACCCGACGTCGACCTTCGTCGCCCGCCCGGCCGTCCAGGCCCTGCTGACCCGGGAAGGCGCGTACGACAACGTCCGCGACCACACCGCCGACGGCATCGAGGCGACCCTCACCGCACCCGACGGCACCAGCCGTGAGGCGGCCCTGGACAAGACCGGCCGGATCTCCGTCAGCGGGCTGACCCCGTCCGACAAGCCGTACCGGTTCCGGGTGACGGCGCCCGGCCACTTCACCTGGACCGAGGACATCGACCTCGGCCTGGACGGCACCTGGGGTGTGGCCGGCAACACCGCCAGTTCGGCGGCCGCCCTCGTCGCAGGTGACGTGAACGGCGACGACGTCGTCGACGTCAGGGACGCGGCCGCCGTGTACGCGGCGCGCGGGACGGCCGACCGCGCCGCCGACATCGACCACGACGGCACCGTCGGCGCGAAGGACCTCGCCTGGGTGAAGGACAACTATCTGGCGCAGAACAGCAGGTCCGACCGGTACACCGACCCGGTCAAGCGCCTGCGCGGCAAGTCGCTGGAGGACTACCTGAACCTGATGTAGCCGGACGGCCGTCGTGACGGGGTTCTCAAACCCAGTTGTTGCGCATCGCGTACCAGCCCAGCTGGACGCGCGACGCCACGGCGGCCAGATCCATCAGCGCCCGGACCCGGCGCTGCACCGTACGCGGCGACGTGCCCAGCTGATGGGCCGTCGCCGCGTCCGTGAGTCCGGACAGCATCAGCTGCAGAATGCGGCGGTCGGTGGGGCTCAGATCGCCGTCCTCGCGCAGATACGGGCGCGAGCGGCGCCACACCGACTCGAACAGCTCGATCGCCAGCACCACGAGCGGCGGCCGCAGCTCCAGCGACCGTCCCGGCTCCACCTGGACCATGGCCGTCTCACCGTCCGCGATGAGCAGTTTGATCAAGGGCTGGTCGACGACCCGGACTTTGTGGCCCCGTTCCACCCGCAGGTCCAGCGCGCGCAGCGCGGCCGGCTCGGAGAGGAAGTCGCGGTCCACGACGATGCGGTACGACGCGTCCGGATTGCCGTCCTTGCGCATCGGCGGTCCACTTCCGTCTCTCCGTCGACCGTCCGGTCCGTCCGGCCCGTCCGGCAGGGTCGTCGGTACGGGCGCCACCGTGTTCGCCCCCGACTGGAAGCCCCACAACGTGGTGCGGGCGGCGTACTCGATGTCGTAGATGCGCCGTGCCTGCTCCTCCCGGCTCTCCAGGACCCGGACGATATGGTCGTCGCTCCCGCCGGCGTCGGATCCCCACTGTCCCAGCAGCCGGGCCAGCGCGGCGTCCGCGCCACGCAGATGGTCCTGCAGCTCGGTGAGCGACGCGCGCAGGGCAGGACCGGACGGCGCGGAGCCGGCAGGCCGCTGGGAGGGTGTTCCTGGGACGGGCGACATACGCCCATTCTCCCCGCTCCCGTGCACAACCGGCCAGGGACCCCCGCCGCGCCACGTCAGCGGCGTGCGGGTCCGCGGTGCCCGCCCTGTCGTGATTACGCCATGGCGGCCTCTCGCCAGCCCGAACGCCCCCATGAGGCACCGGAATTGGTGACGCTTCTGGTTCAGCGCCCTTTCGACCAGGAGTTGTTCCCTGTGAGACGCATCAGACCATGGCGGACCACCGCCGCCGGGCTCGCGGCCGTTGCCCTGCTGGGCGTCGGTATACCCGCGGCCCAGGCCGGACCCGCCACCACCACACCCGTCACAGGCAGCGGCACCGACACCGCCCGCACCGTGACCGTCACCCTCGTCACCGGTGACGTCGTCGACACCCGGGTCGACCACGACGGCCGGGTCCTCTCGGCATCGCCCCGCCCCGTGGACGGCACCGACCACCCCGCCGCCGTCTGGCAGGACGGCAACCGCACCTACGTGTTCCCGCAGGGCGTCGAGAAGCTCGTCGACGCCGGACTCGTCGACGTGCGCCTCTTCGACATCGGCCGGCTCGTCGCCGACGGCTACGACGACGCCCACTCCGCCACCATGCCGGTGATCGTGGAATACGCCGGGGGCCGCATGCCGCGCACCGCCCGCCCCGGCGTCAGGACGACCGCCGCGCTCGACTCCATCGGCGGCGCCGGACTGTCCGTCACGAAGACGTCCGCCGCCGACGCCTGGAAGGACCTGGCCCCGGCGAAGGACTCGGCCCGTGCGGCCGGCGGCGTCACCAGGATCTGGCTCGACGCCAAGGTCCGGGGGAACGCCGTCGACGCACTCGGCACCCCGACCGTCCCCCTCACCGGAGCCGCCACCGCGCACAAGGCGGGGCTCGACGGGTCCGGCGTCAAGGTCGCCGTCCTGGACACCGGCGTGGACGCCGGCCACCCCGACCTCGCGGGCCGGATCAAGCAGACCAAGGTGTTCGTCCTCAACCAGGACGCCCAGGACCGCACCGGCCACGGCACCCACACCGCGTCCACGATCGCCGGAACGGGCGCCGCCTCCGCCGGCCGGTACGCGGGCATGGCCCCGGGCGCCGACCTCCTCGTCGGCAAGGTGCTCGGCGACGACGGCTCCGGCACCCTCAGCGGCATCGTCAACGGCATGGAGTGGGCCGTCGCCGAAGGTGCCCAGATCGTCTCCATGTCCCTCGGCGCCGACGGCTCCACCAGTTGCACCGGGCCGGATGTCGAAGCCGTCCAGCGGCTCAGCGGCAAGGCCCTGTTCGTCATCGCGGCGGGCAACGCCTCGCTGCGCGGCACCGTCTCCACGCCGGGCTGCGCACCCGGCGCCCTCACCGTCGGCGCCGTCGACCGCAAGAACGAGACGGCGTCCTTCTCCAGCCGCGGACCCTCCGCCGACGGGATCAACGCCAAGCCCGACATCGCCTCCCAGGGCGTCGACGTCGTCGCGGCGCGCGCGGGCGGCCGTGACGCCCAGGCGTACCAGTCGATGTCCGGCACCTCCATGGCCACCCCGCACGTCGCCGGCGGCGCCGCGCTCCTGCTCCAGCAGCACCCCGGGCTGGCTCCCGCCCGCCTCAAGGCGCTGCTCACCTCGTCGGCGAAGGGCACCGACGCACCCGTCCTCGACCAGGGCGCCGGGCCGATGGACGTGGCCCGGGCGACCGCCCAGCCGGTCGTCGGCGACCCCAATCCGCTGCTGGGCGACTTCGCGTACCCGCAGGCCGGACTCGACGCGGTCGACCGAGCGGTCACGCTGACCAACGTCACGGACAAGGACGTCACGCTCACCGTCGCCGTCAGCGACGTCCGCGGTGACGACGGCTCCCGTGTCCGCGGCTTCGCCTCGGCCGCCCGCACCCGGGTCACCGTCCCCGCGAACGGCACCGCCGACGTGCCGGTGCGCATCGACCCCGCGGCCAAGCTCGACGCCGGCGACTACGGCACCCTCACCGGCCGCCTCGTCGGCACGGGCGCGCACGGTGTGCGCGTCACCGTTCCGTTCGGCGTGCACCTGGAGGTGCCGTCCGCCGATCTGACGGTCAAGGGCTTCGACCGGCACGGCGACCCGGCGTCGTCCCTCTCGGCATTCCAGCTGTTCGACGACCACCGCGACACCGCCGGCAGGTACGTCATCGGCTACCCCGAGGCCGGCAGCACCACGATCCGGGTGCCGCTCGGCACCTACTCCCTCAGCGGGATGATCATGACCAGGGACGAGCCGGGCGACATCGGCAGCGTGGCCTCGGTGTCCCAGCTCTACCGGCCGGAGCTCACCGTCTCCGGCGACACCACCGTCACCCTGGACGCCCGCGACGCCGAGCGGGTCGCGTGGGACACCGACCGCGCGAGCCGGCCCAACGGCTTCGCGATGGGCCTGACCTACGCTCTGGGCGACAGCGGCCGGATGCTCGCCGGTTACGCGACCTCGATTCCGTCGTACGTCAAGGAGATCTACGCCCAGCCGGTCCGGCACGCCGACAAGGCCACCTTCCTCGCCTCCGTACGGCAGACCGCGCCGCAGGCCCGGTTCACCACGGGCGGCGGACGGGTCCTGGACTCGCTGCCGGTGCAGAAGGCCACCGAGTTCGACGGCCGGGGCTCTGCCGAGGTCGTCGCGATCGGCAAGGGAACGGACGCCAACTTCGCGGCCCAGGACCTGAAGGGCAAGGTCGCCCTGGTGGACGCCGGGACGGGCGGGGGCAACGCCTACCTGTGGGACACCGCTGCCAGGAAGGCCGGAGCCGCCGGTGTGCTGGCCGCGGTCCCCGACAGCAAGGGCCGCTTCCAGATCACCGGTCCCGACGGGGGAGCGCCGCAGGCCACCATCACCTGGGACGACGCCCTCGCGCTGAAGGCGGAGGCCGGCCCGACGGGTTCGGCGCAGGTGAGCTGGTCCGGCACCGCGACCGCGAACAGCCCGTACGTCTACAACCTGGCGTACACCTCGAAGGACGCGATCCGCCCCGGCATCCAGCGGGTCCGTGACAGCAAGCTCGCCGTCACCGACGCCCGTTACCACGTGCAGCAGGCAACGGGCGACACCACGTACTGGTCCGATGTGAAGGTGGGTCTGCCCGGCATGGCCGCCGTGTGGGCCGGTGGCACGACGCTGCCGCTGCACGCCCCGCAGCAGCGCACCGAGTACTTCACGCCATCCGGCAGCGAAGGGCTGACCTGGACCACGCTGATGCGCCGGGACCTCGGCACGACCAGCGGGACCGCGTACGACGGACCGCGCGCGGCGGTGCGGCAGGGCGCGTCCACGGCGAACTGGTACAAGTCGCCGTACGGCCCCGTGCGCAACACCTACAGCCCCGCGCTGATGAAGCGTGACAGCAACCGGCTCACCATGACCATGGCCCCGTTCGGCGATGCCGGCGGTCATGACTCCACCCTCGGCCGGTTGGACATAGGCACCCTTCAGCTGCTCGTGAACGGTGAGCCGCAGCCCCAGGTCTCGGGCATGTACGAGCTGCCCGTGGAGCAGGCCGACGTGACGGTGCGCAAGACGTGGCGGCGGACCGCCACCGCGATCGACCGCGTCGGGCTGGCCTACGCCACGGAGTGGAACTTCCGCTCCGGCGCCGCCGACCAGGGCGCCCAGCGCCTTCTCGTCCCGGTGCTCGACCTGCCGTCCGATCTGCGTAACTCCCGCCCGGCGGGCGAGGCGACGACGATCGGCCTCGGGGCGGTCGTGGACGGTGCGGACGGTCCGGTCGCCCTGGAGAACGCCCGCGTCGAGTACGCCTACGGCAGTCAGACCACCACGGAGGCGGTCACCGACTGGCACCCGGCACAGACGGAGCGGTCGCACGGGACCTGGCAGGCGGTCGTGCCCGGCGACGCCCCCGCCGGCACCTTCGTCCACCTGCGCGTCACGCTCGCCGACGGGCAGGGCGCGTCGGTAGGCCAGACGATGGTCCGCGCCTACGAGGTCCGCTGAGACACGCCGAGGGGCCGCCCCTTCCGGGACGGCCCCTCGGCGCACGGACATCGGCTCAGGCGTCGACGGCCACCCGCCCGGGTGCGACGGCCGGCGTCTGGGCCGCGACGCGCCGCCGGTGGTACGTGCGCAGTCGCAGCGTGCACCAGATGCCGATGGCGGAGACCACCATCAGCGCGACGGCGGGCGGCCAGTAGGCGCCGCCGGCCAGCGAGGACAGCCACACGGCGGTGACCGGTGCGAAGCCCGCGAAGACCAGGTTGCAGACCTGGTACGAGAGGGAGATCCCGGTGTAGCGGACGTGCGGGGCGAACCCGTCGGCGAGGATCGCGGCCATCGGCCCGTACAGCGCGGACATCACGAACCGCATGGCGAGCATCGTCAGGTAGATCAGCACGACGCTGCCCGTGTTCATGACCATGAACTGCGGAATGGACAGCAGCACCACGCCCGCGAGACCGCCGACGACGACCTTGTGCGCGCCGATCCGGTCGCCGAGCAGGGCCAGGAACGGGGTGACGAGGAGCTCCAGGAACGCGGCGAGGGTGAGGCCGTTGAGCAGCATCGACTCGGACAGATGCCGGTCGTCGGTGCCGTAGGTGAGGAGATAGCTGGTCACCACGTAGTAGCCGCCGGTGGCGGTGGCCAGAGAGAAGACGCCGACCAGGACGGTCTTCCAGTCGTTGCGCAGCACCTCGGCGACGGGCAGCCTGCTCACCGCGCCCTGCTTCTTGGCCCGCCCTGCCGTGTCGCGGTCGCTCTTCCTCTGCTCGGCGTGGATCTCGTCCATCACCGGCGAGTCCTCCAGCTTGGTGCGGACGACCAGGCCGATCACGACGAGGACGGCGGAGGCGAGGAACGGCACGCGCCAGCCCCAGCTGTTGAACGCGTCGTCGCCGAACAGGTTCATCAGACTGAACATGCCGGTCGACAGCAGCGCACCGACGGACGAGCCGAGCTGGGCGAAGGAGCCGAAGAAGGTGGCCCTGCCCTTGGGGGCGTTCTCCACGGCGATGAGCACGGCGCCGCCCCACTCGCCGCCGATCGCCAGACCCTGGATCAGGCGCAGCACGATCAGCAGGATCGGGGAGAGGGCGCCGACCTGCTCGTAGGTGGGCAGCAGACCGATCGCGAACGAGGCGATGCCCATCATCATCAGGGTGATGACCAGGGTCTTCTTACGGCCGACGCGGTCACCGATGTGACCGAAGACGATGCCGCCGAGGGGGCGCAGCAGGAAGCCGACGGCGAAGGTGGCGAAGGCCGAGATCGTCTTCAGGGTCGCCGGCATGTCAGCCGGGAAGAAGACGTCGTCGAAGACGATGGCCGCCGCCGTGGCGAATGCGTAGAAGTCGTACCACTCGATGGATGTTCCGGAAAGGGCGGCGAAGGCCGTCCTGAACGGGCTCTGCGGGGAGCGCTGGGTGGTGCGGTCCGGCACGGGGACCTCCGGGCGGATGAGGACGGTCGGGGACGGGAACTGCTGCGGTGCGGGGGAGCGGCCCCGGAAAGGGCCTGACCCGGCGGCCGGGCCGCGGACGGGATCGTCCGGCCGCCGGGGAGTTCGGGGCGGTGGTTCAGCGGCCCGCGGCGGCCCAGGCGCGGCGGCCGCCGACCCACGTCTCGCGCACACGGATGCCGGTGAGCTCGTCGACGGGCACGGTCAGCGGGTCGGCGTCCAGGACGCAGAAGTCGGCGAGCATGCCGGGAGCGAGCGCGCCGACCGCGTCCTCGCGGTGGAGGGCGGCTGCCGCCGCGCCGGTGTGGGCATGCAGCCCGGCCTCGACCGGCAGGCGCAGCGACTCGTCGCCCAGGACCGTGCCCAGCACGGTGCGCCGGGTCGCGGCGGCGGCCACGGCCTCCAGCGGGGCGGGCGGGGCGACCGGGGCGTCCGAGGAGAAGACGACCGGCACGCCGGCCTGCGAACAGCGGCCCGCGGGGTTGTAGCGGTGTCCCATCTCGCCGATCGCGGTCAGGGTGCCGTCGCCGGTGCGCAGGTGGTGCTGCGGCTGCATGACGGGGATGACGCCGAGCTCGCCCATGCGGTCGATCTGTTCGTCGGTCGGCAGGCCGGAGTGCTCGATGCGGTGACGCATGTCCTCGCGCGGCCGGTCCGCCTGCGCCTTCTCGATCGCGTCGAGCACCATGCCGATGGCGTACGGGGACTGGGCGTGCGTCGCGGTCTGCAGACCGGCGGCGTGCGCGCGGCGGACGATCTGCGCGTACTCCTCGACCGAGTGGTAGAGCTGGCCGTGGTGGCAGCAGTCGGCCGCGTACCCCTCGGGGAAGTAGGCGGTCCAGCCGCCGAGCGTGCCGTCGGCGTAGAACTTCACGCCCTGGATGCGGAACAGGTCGTCGCCGAAGCCGCGCACCGCGCCCAGTTCGAGGGCGGTGTCCAGCAGCGCGGACGTCAGATAGGCGGAGACGCGCATGCGCAGGCTGCCGTCGTCGTGGGCGCGCAGATACGTCTCCATCTCGCGGCGCGAGACCTGGGCGTCGCCGATCGTGGTGACACCGGCGGCGAGGAAGACCTCCTGGGCACGCAGCAGATGGTCGGCCATGATGGCGTCGGGCTCGGAGAGGTGGAAGTTCGGGCCGTGGTTGCCGATCTTCACGCCTGCCGGGCCGGTGAGCATGTCGCAGGCCGCGTCCCACAGCTGGCCGTCGGGCTCCCCGTCCTCGAAGTGGCCGATACTGCCGCCTTCGGGGGACGGGGTGGCGGCGGTGATGCCGCAGGTGCGCAGGGTGTGGGAGTTGACGACGCCGCCGTGGCCGGAGGCGTTCATGGCGTAGACCTCGCGGTCGTCGGCGACGCGGTCCAGGTCGTGGCAGTTCGGGTGGCGGCCCTCGGCCAGGCGGCGGTGCTCGTAGCCGAAGCCGCGGACCGGGACGCCGGCGGGCAGGTCGCGGCCGGCCTCGCGCAACACCTCGACGAGCGTGTCGATGTCCCCGACGCGCTCGGGCCGCAGGTCGACCCAGGCGAGGGCCTGCCCGTACATGACCGGGTGGCAGTGGGCGTCGACGAAGCCGGGGTGGACCAGGCCGCCGTCCAGGACGAGTTCCGTGTCGACGCGGCCCCCGAGTGCCGCGCGGGCCTCCTCGGCGGTGCCGACGTGCACGACGCGGTCACCGCGGACGGCGAGCGCCTCGGCGCGCACCGAGGTGCCCGCAGCGGCCACGGCGGCACCGGTGACGAGCAGCGTGCGCTCGGGGGAATCGGGGGATTCGGACGGACGGGACATGACGGGCCTGCTTTCGACCGGAGAGGTACGGGGGTTGCGTCGACAGACGATTCGACTTGCTGAACCATAGATAGCGAACGACTGATTGACCAGAGGGTCAGTGAAAGAATGTTTGTAACGTCGAATCGCTGAATCGGTTACGGATCGACTGTGTTGAGTGCGGCCGTCCCCTCGGGCGGTCGGTCAGGCCGGGCGGGGTCCCATGCCGTACTGCTCCTTGACCAGCTCCAGATGGAGCCAGCTCTCCACCTCGCGCACCTCCGGCAGCTCCCGCATCTCCTCCAGCGTGGTGCGCACGGCGGTGAACGACTCAGCCGTGACGGTGCCGACCAGCTCCGCGCGCCCCAGGCAGGTCGACAGGAACGTCACTCGCGGGAACGCGGCCACCAGTTCCGCCGCCCGCGCCGCCGCCCCCGCCACCCGCAGGCTGAACCCGCACAAGTAGCCCATGCCCAGTACGTCCGGCCGTACCAGCGCGACCACCTTCGCCACGCCGCCATCCAGCAGTCGCAGGGTGCGCGCGCGGGTGGCGCCGGCCGAGAGGCCGACCCGCCCCGCCAGCTCCGCGAACGGCAGCCGGCCGTCCTGCTCCAGTTCCGCGAGGATCCGCGCGTCCATCTCGTCCTGGAGGGTGACGGTCGGCTCCTCGGCCAGCAGATAGGGGTCCTTCACGTGCCGCGTCGCGATCAGTGGATCCACCACGCGGACGCCGTCCAGTGCCCGGATGTGCTCGACGGTCCGCTCCAGCTCGCCGAATCCCGCCGTACGCAGCTCGGCCATGATCGACCGCCGGCCGCTGGTCAGGGTCACGAAAGGGGCCTGTGGAAGCGTGGCGATCGCGCGGGCGACCGGGGCGGACGCGCCGTTGGTGTCGATGGCCAGGTGTGCGGAGGCGGTGAGGCGATGCACCGCCGGATGGGTGATGGCCACGATGCGCACGGCGCCTGACTCCTGGAGCCGGTGCACCCGCGTCCGGGTCGCCGGCCGGGACAGTCCCACCTGCTGGGCCAGGGTCTCGTAGGTCAGCCGGCCGTCTGTCTGCAGTCCGCGCACGATCGCCAGGTCGGTCTCGTCGAGATCCATGGATGGTCCCCCTCGGTGACGGGTCTGCCCGGTCTTGGTCCGGCCGGGGTCTGCGCTCATTCTCGGCCAGGGCGCCGCCTGCCCCGACGGCGGCTTCGGTGGGGCGTCGGCAACCGACTCGGGCAATCATCCCGTCCGGGCTGGACATCTTCCACAGCTGAAACGTAAGTTTCACTCCCATGAGACAATCGAATCATTCCTGGAGGCTGTAGTGGTCCGCCCTGTGGCCGTGGTCACCGAGACGGAGGAGCTGGACCCGGAGCCGGGTCTCGAGCTCCTCACCGGCGCCGGCTTCGACGCCCGCTTCGTCGGCAGTCGCGACCCGGACGCCATCGCCGCCGCCGCGCACGACGCGGACGCGCTGATCGTCGGATACGCGCGTGTCGACGCGGCCCTCCTGGACCGGCTCCCCGGAGTGCGCATGATCGCCACCATGTCCGCGGGCCACGACATGGTCGACACCGCCGAGGCGGCCCGCCGCGGTCTGTGGGTGTCGAACCTGCCGGACTCGGCCACCGAAGAGGTCGCCGTGCACGCCCTCGCCCAGGCCCTCGCCCTCACCCGGCGCCTCCCGCAGGCCGACGCGGTGGTCCGGGGCGGCCACTGGAACAGCGACTTCACCGAGACGCCGCGCCGTGTGAGCGAACTGACCCTCGGCCTGGTCGGGTTCGGCCGTATCGCCCGCACCCTCGCCCGTATCGCCGCCCCCCTCTTCGGCCGGATCGTCGCCCACGACCCGCACGCCACCGACTGGCCCGACGGCGTGGCGAGCGCCGACCTGGACACGGTGATCGCGCAGGCGGACATCATCTCCCTGCACACCCCGTCGACCCCTCGGACCCGGGGCATGGTGAACGCGCCGCTGCTGGCCCGCATGCGACCCGGCAGCCTCCTGGTGAACGTCTCGCGCGGCGACCTCGTCGACACCGACGCCCTCCTGGCCGCCCTCGACAGCGGCCACATCGGCGGCGCCGCCCTCGACGTCTTCCCCACCGAACCGCCCGCCGCCGACGACCCGTTGCGCCACCACCCCCGGCTGCTGCTCTCCCCGCACAGCGCCTTCCTCTCGGACGCCTCGCTGCGCTCGTACGTCACCGGCCCCGCGCACAATGTCATCGCCTGGTGGACCACCGGACGCCCGAACACCCCGGTCGTCGTCCCCGACCGGCCCGCCACCCCCGCCGCGCCCCGCACACCAGGAGCCCCCGCGTGACCGACCTTCTCACCACCCCCGTCACCACGGACGCCGCTGCCGAGGAGCTGCACCTGCGCCGCGAACTCGCCGCCGTCTACAGGCTGGTCGCGCACTTCCGCATGACCGACCTGATCTTCACGCACATCTCGCAGCGGCTGCCCGGCCCCGGCAACCACTTCCTCATCAATCCCTACGGGCTGCTCTTCGAGGAGATCACGGCCTCCAACCTGGTCAAGATCGACCTCGACGGAAACCCCGTGGAGCCGAGCCCGCACCCGGTCAACCCGGCCGGCTTCGTGATCCACAGCGCGATCCACCGGGCCCGCACCGACGCCCACTGCGTCCTGCATACGCACACGAAGGCGGGCTGCGCCGTCGCCGCCCAGCAGGGTGGCCTGCTGCCGGTCAACCAGATGTCGATGGAGTTCCACAACCGCGTGGGCTACCACGACTACGAGGGAGTAGCCCTCAACCTGGACGAGCAGGAGCGCCTCGTCGCCGACCTGGGCGGCCACCCCGCGCTCATCCTGCGCAACCACGGCCTGCTGACCGTCGGCGACAGCGCCAAGCGGGCGTTCCTGCGCATGTACTACCTGGAGAAGGCCTGCGAGATCCAGGTCACCGCCCAGGCCGCCGGCACCCCGCTCGTCATTCCCTCCGACACGGTCGCCGAGTACACCGCCCAGCAGCTGACCGGAGAGGGCGGGGCGTCCTCGGACTTCGAGGACCACGACGCGTACGACCTGGCCTGGGGCGCCCTGCTGCGCCTCGTGGAGCGGATCGCGCCGGACTACAAGGACTGATCCGGCCGTATGCCACCGGGCCGGGCCGTCGCACGACGGCCCGGCCCTTTCCGTGCCCCGGTGCGGTGGCGGGTCTACGACGCGTCGTCAAGTCGCCACCTCATGAACCCGGTTGACGGGCCCCTGCGCTGCGAGGATGCGACGCGTCCGTTCCGTGAACCTTGGGGGGTTCCCTTCATGCAGGTCAGATCCATCGTCGCCGCCGCCGGTCTGGTGGCAGCGACGCTCATACCCGTCACCGTCGCGCAGGCGGCCGGCCCGCCGGGCCCGGCCGGCACCACCGCCCGGCCCGAGGTGCCCGCCACCTTCACCGTGCCGCTGCCCACCGGCGACACCGTCACGGTCGAACGCTCCGGCACCGCCATCCGCTCGGCCACCGTCAGCCCGGCGCCCGGCCGCGAGGGCGTCTCCTTCACCACCAGTTCCGTGGGAGCGGACGACGTCAGCGTCATCCCCGCGGACGCCGATCCGCTGCTCGCCGCCGGCCGGATCGACCCCCGCCTCTTCGACGTCAAGGCGCTGCTGGACGCCGGTTACGGCACGAAGGGCACCACCGCCGACGGCGGCGTGGGAATGATCGTCCAGCACGCCAAGGGAACCGGTGCGGCCAGGCAGGCCCGCAAGGCGGCCGGCAGCGCGGCCCGCCCCGGCCACACGATCCCCCGCCTGGGCCTGACCTCGCTCGACCCGCACGGCCGCACGGACGCCGCCGCCACCTGGAAGCGCCTCACCGCCGGCACCGGCCGCTCGCTGGCCGGCGGTGCGAACAAGCTCTGGCTCGACGGCCGGATGCACGTCGCCCTGGACAAGAGCGTCCCGCAGATCAACGCCCCGCAGGCCTGGTCCGACGGATACACCGGCAAGGGCGTCACCGTCGCCGTCCTCGACAGCGGCTACGACTCCGACCACCCGGACCTGGCGGGCCGGGTGAGCGTCTCGGCCAACTTCCTCGGCGGCGACACCGCCGAGGACGACAACGGCCACGGCACCCATGTGGCCTCCACCATCGCCGGCGTCGACAGCACCTACCGCGGCGTGGCCCCCGACGCGTCGCTCGCCGTGGGCAAGGTCTGCGACAACACCGGCTCCTGCCCGACCTCGGCGGTTCTGGCCGGCATCGACTGGGCCGTCAACACCGTCCACGCCAAGGTCGTCAACATGAGCCTGGGCGGGCCGGCCGACGAGACGGACCCCGCGATCGCGGCCATCAACGACCTGTCGGCGAGCAGCGGCACGCTGTTCGTCGTCGCCGCCGGCAATGACGGCGAGTACGGCACCGGCACGGTCGGGGCGCCCGCCATCGCCAACGCTACCCTCGCCGTCGGCGCGGTCGACGCCGACGACGAACTCGCCGCGTTCTCCAGCCGAGGCCCGCGACCCAGCGACAACGCGGTCAAGCCCGACATCACGGCACCCGGCGTCAGCATCGTCGCCGCGAAGATGGGCGGCGGCCACACCTCCAAGAGCGGTACGTCGATGGCGACCCCGCACGTGGCGGGCTCCGCCGCGCTCGTCGCCCAGGCGCACCCCGACTGGAACGGCGAACAGATCAAGACGGCGCTCATGAACAGCGCCGAGCCGAACACCAAGCGCTCGCCCTACCAGCAGGGCACCGGCCGGGTCGACGTGGGCACCGCCGTGCGGCAGACGGTCCTCGCCTCCCCGGCGAACCTGACGACGACGGCCGGCTGGTCCGACGGAGCGGGCAAGGACACCGAGCACACCGTCACCTTCACCAACAACGGTGACAGCGCCACGACGCTCGACCTGGCCATCGAGAAGCCGCTCTCGCCCACCGCCCAGCCGGGCAACGCCGGGCAGTTCTCCGTGGACCGCGACCAGGTCACCGTCCCCGCGCACGGCACCGCGACCGCGACCGTCACCACCCGCGCCGCCCTGCTGCCGCACGGCCCGTGGTCCGCGGTCCTCACCGCCTCGCAGGGGGGCACGCCCGTCACCCGCACGATCCTCGCCGTGAACAGCCCCGTGCCCAGTCACCAGGTGACGGTCCACGCCGAGCAGCGCGACGGCACTCCGGCGACCGGCACCGCCCTGCTGGTCAACCGCTGGACCGGCGACCGCTACCCGGTCCGCATCACCGCGGGCACCGCAGCGGTGACCGTGCCGGAGGCCCAGTACTGGGTCGGCATGACGATCACCAGCGGCACCGGCACGGAGCGCACCACCACCATGGCCGCCACCTCCGTCACCCCGATCGATGACACCGCGGTCGACCTCGACGCCCGCACCGCCGTCCCGGTCACCGTCGACGTCCACGACCCGGCCGCCCGTGCCACGGCCGTACAGGCCGCGCTCGCGCTGCCCGCCGGCACCGGGAAGTACACGCTGAGCGTGGTCACCACCGGCGAGCGTGCCGGAAAGTCCCTGTACGCGACGCCGTTCGCCGATGCGGACGCCAAGTACCGTACGTTCGCCGTGTTCGCGGCCAAGGACGCCTCCACCCAGGCACCCAGCCCGTTCTTCTACCACGTGGCACGGACTTGGAACAACGGTGTGCCGGCCGGCCCCGCCTTCTCGGTCCACCGCCGTGACCTGACCGACGTACGCGTCCACCTCAACGCCCAGGGCGCTCCTGGCGCCGGTACCACCGGGGCCACGCCGGACGACGACGCCCTGCTGCCGCTCTTCATCGACCAGCAGGTCCGCTTCCCCTCGATCGTGCGCGACTACCGCACAGCCGGTGAGTGGCTGGACCGGGCCACGATCGCCGGCCGCCAGTCGATCGCGACCTCGGCACAGACCTTCGGCCCGCACGCCCTGCGCCGCCTGGACTTCGCGGCCGCGGTGGTCGGACCGGCGCTGCCCGCCGTGGCCGCCTACCGGGTCGACGACACCGTGGTCTGGGCCGGAACACCGTGGTTCGTCGACGGCGACGGCACCCGCGGCGGCTCCGACTGGGGCGCGACGGGCACGCTCACTCTGGCCAAGGACGGGCAGCAGGTGAGCCAGTGGAGCGCCATCGGCAGCGCCAAGTCCGTCGCGGCCCCGGCCGGTCCGGGCCGGTACACCCTGGACGCGGACCTCACCCGTGACCAGGCCTATGCCGCCCTGTCCACCCGGGTGCAGGCGCAGTGGGCCTTCGATTCGGACACCGACGCAGGGGCCGGCACCGTCCTGCCGCTGATGGCTGTCCGCTTCACCCCGCACGGTCTCGACGAGTCCGGCGGGGCACGGTTCCTCGCCGTGACGCGAGTCGACCTCGCCGTCCAGCGTGTCCCGGGCGCCGCCGAAGCAACCGTCGGCCCCACACGGCTGGAGGTCAGCTGGGACGACGGGGTCACCTGGCACTCCGTCAAGGTGACCGCCGGACAGCATGGTTCGCCGGATCACGCCGATCTGATCGCCCCGCTCCGCGCCTCGTACGCGACCCTGCGTGCCACGGTCACCGCGAGCGATGGCAGCTCGGTGAAGCAGACCGTCACCCGAGCCTTCGAGGTCAACAAGTCGCTCGGCTAGGGTCGTTCGTTGATCTGAACGAGAGGCCCTGGACGGACCTCGGGCGGGCCGGCTCCTTCTGGGGAGTCGGCCCGCTTTCACGTTCGCGGGGGTGGCGAGGATACGACATGACGTACTTTCGCCATCGTCGCTTTCCAGGCGGTGGCGCCCCGCTCAACGGCCAGTAATCCCAAGGTGAACGGGCCCTCCCACCCTTCCGTCGAGCGGATCCGGGCCTCGGTGGGCGGCCGTGGTCGTCGGCGAGACTGAGGCCCATGTCCACGCCCAAGCCCCCGCTCGATCCCGGAAATCCCGCGAGGACCACCGAGGTGCCGGAGCGCGCGTCTCCTCCGCCCGCCCGCGAACCCGCGCACGACGATGAGCCGGCGGACACGGAGGAGAGCTTGCAGGCCGTCTTCCGGCAACTGGGGGAGGACCTGCGGCGCGCCGAGTCGGCCGTGGCCGGCCTCGTCCGGGCCCGGCCCGCGGACGACGGCCTGGTGTACGTGGAGACCGTCGAGGGCCCGGTGGCCCAGGGGCGCAGGATCCTGGAGCTGGAGACCGGCGCCCGGCACACGTTCCAGGCGTTCCTGACCGGACTGAACACCGTCACACCGGTCCCGAGGACCTTGACGTCGCCGGCGGACGCTGCGCCGCCCGGGTTCGACTCCGTCCCGGGCGTCACCTACCAGCTCCTGGTCGACCGCGACTTCCTCGCCGAACCGGCCGCGGTGGCCGCCCTGGAGGAGCGGGTGCGCCGAGGCGAGCAGGTCCGGGTGATCGACAGCCCGCTGCTGAAACTGGCCATCGCCGACGGTGAGGTCGGCATGGTCCAGCTCAGCCAGGAGCGCGCGGTGCTGCTGCGGCAGCCGCTCACCATGCTGGTCACCGAGCTGTTCGCGACCGCCTGGCGGCACTCCCGTCCCTATCTGCGTGAAGTCGCGGAACTCGCTCCGGTCGACCGGCAGATCCTCCAGCTGATGCTTTCCGGCCTCACGGACGCGGCCACCGCCAAACAGTTGGGCACCTCGCCCCGCACCGTCCAGCGCAGGCTGCGGGCGCTCATGGACCTGGCGTCGGTGACGTCCCGGCTCCAGCTCGGCTGGTACGCCATGCGCAACAACTGGATGTGACGGCCGGTCGCGTCCACCGGCTGGCGAGGCGGCGACAGCGCGCACGCTGTCGCACACTCGCCAGCGGTACGCCTTGTCGTGGCGTGCGCGCATCCGCGAGGCTCCGGGGATCTCCCTGCACTTCCCCCGTGTCGACAAGGAGTCCCGCGTGCCCGGATCCAGACGGTTCCCCCTCCTGGCGGCGGCCGCCGCCCTCGCCCTCGGCGTGAGCGGCCTCGGCCAGACGCCAGGCGTGGCCGCCCCGTCCGCCCCCGAAAGTCCCGGCCGAGCAGCGCAGCCCACGGAGCACCAGGTCACGCTCGTCACCGGCGACGTGGTGCGCCTGACCCAGTGGCCGGACGGCCGTCGCTCGGCGATGATCGTCCCCGCCGAGGGCGGCACCGTCCGCCACAACGCCTTCATCAGCGAATCCTCCGACGGCCTGTTCGTCATCCCCGAACAGGCGCGGGAGCTGGTCGACGCGGGCAAGGTCGACGCGCAGCTGTTCAACGTCAGCGCCCTGGTCGAGCAGGGGTACGACGACGCGCGCGCCGCCGACCTGCCCCTGATCGTCTCCTACGGTTCCGGCGCCCGCGCGGCCCGTGCCGCCGTGCCCGACGGCGCCGCGCGCACGCGCACCCTGGCCAGCCTCGGCGCCGCCGCGCTCCGTACGCACAAGAAGCAGGCCCGGACGTTCTGGGACGAGGCGGTGCGCCCCGGAAGCAAGGACGCGAAGACCACGCTCGACGGAGGCATGACCCGGATCTGGCTCGACGCCAAGGTCAAGGCCTCCCTCGACCGGAGTGTCCCGCAGATCGGTGCCCCGGCCGCCTGGCAGGCCGGCTACGACGGTAAGGGCGTGAAGGTCGCCGTGCTCGACAGCGGCATCGACGCGACCCACCCCGACCTGAGCGGCAAGGTCGTCGAGTCCCGCAACTTCACCACCGAGGGCGACGCCGACTCGGTGGTCGACAACAACGGCCACGGCACCCATGTCGCGGACACCGTCGTCGGCAGCGGCGCCGCCTCCGGCGGCAAGTACAAGGGCGTCGCCCCCGGCGCGCAGCTCGTCATCGGCAAGGTGCTCGACAAGAACGGCCAGGGGAGCACGTCCGCCGTCATCGGCGCCATGGAGTGGGCCGCGCACACCGGCGCCAAGGTGATCAGCATGAGCCTGGGCAGCGGCCCCGGCAACGGGGACGACCCCTCCAGCCTGGCCGTCGAACGCCTCACCGCGGAGACCGGGACGCTCTTCGTCATCGCGGCCGGCAACGACGGACCCACCCCGAACACAGTCGCCAACCCCGCCGCCGCGCCCTCCGCCCTCGCCGTCGCGGCCGTCGACCACAACGACGCCACCGCGTCGTTCTCCAGCCGGGGCCCGCTCACCAACGGCACCCTCAAGCCCGACATCGCCGCGCCCGGCGTCGGGATCGTCGCCGCCCGCGCCGCCGGAACCGCCAAGGGCCAGGTCGTCGACGACTACTACACGGCGCTCAGCGGCACCTCCATGGCCACCCCGCACGTGTCGGGCGCCGCGGCGATCCTCGCCCAGGAGCACCCCGACTGGTCGCCGCAGCGGCTGAAGGACGCCCTGATGTCGACCTCCGAGTCCGTGGCGGGCGCCACCGGATACGAGCAGGGCGCGGGACGGGTGGACATCGGCCGGACAACGGCCCGGACGCTCTTCGCGACCGGGTCCGTCGGCTACGGCTCCTTCAAGTACGGTGCGGCGAACGAGCCGGTCGCCCGCACCGTGACCTACCGCAACGACGGCGACACCGCGCGGACCCTCGACCTGTCCGTGCGCGGTGACAACGGGCTCGGCACCCCCCTGCCCGCCGGCATGGTGACCCCGTCCGCCGACTCCGTGACCGTGCCCGCGCACGGCACCGCCGAGGTCACCCTGACCGCGGACCCCGAGGCCGGACCGAGCGGACGCATCAGCGGAACGCTGACCGCCCAGGCGCGCGACGGATCGGGCGCCGTGCACACCGAGTTCGGCCTGGTGAAGGAGGACCGGGTGGTCACCCTCACCGTGCACGCGGTCAACCACGCCGGAAAGGTCGCCTACCGCAACAGCGCTGCGAGCCTCTACAACCTTGACACCGGCGCCCTCACCACCCTTCCCTTCAACGCCAAGGGCGACGTGGTCTTCCGCGTGAAGCCCGGCACGTACAGCATGATGGGCTTCCTCGCCGGCTTCGACGATGCGGGCAAGCAGGTCGTCGACTTCACGCTGGCCGGTGACCCGCAGATGGTCGTCGACAGCGACCGCACGGTCACCCTCGACGGCGCCGCCGCGAAGGAGATCAAGGTCAAGACACCGACCCCGGCCGAGCACCGCGGCCTGATGGTGGGGTACGAACGCTCCAGCGGGTCGCGCTCGGCGACACAGATCGCGCAGCTCGACCAGTACGTGGACCACGTGTACGCGCTGCCGACCGAGAAGACCACCCGGGAGCGGTTCACCCTGTTCACCCAGTGGGTGATGTACACCCCCGAGATCCGCATCGACGCGGTCGGACACGGCGTCGTGCGCAGCCCGGAGTACGTGGTCGGCTCACCGAAGCTGGACGGCGTCTCGCTGCGCCGCGTGGTCCCGGTCGGCACGGCCTCGGCGGCCGACCTCACCGGGGTGGACCTGTCCGGTCGGATCGCGCTGATCCGTGCTTCCACGGACCTGGCGCTCACCGACCAGGTCACGGCCGCGGCGAAGTCGGGTGCGAAGGCGGCGCTCGTGTACAGCACCGCGCCCGGCCGCTTCCTCGCCTCGGCGGGCGCGGCGACGCTGCCCGTCCCCGCGCTCACCCTGGACGCCGGTCCGGGCCAGGAGCTTGCCCAGCAGGCCGCGTCCGGACACCAGGTCCTGCTGATCGCCGCGGAGGCCGAAAGCCGCTACGCGTACGACCTGCTCTTCCCGTGGGACGGGCAGATCCCCGAGGACACCACGCTCAAGGTCGACACGACCACCACCGCCCGGGTCGAGGCCGACTACCACTCCCACACCGAGCACCCCTTCGCCCAGGACCTGCGCTGGGCCTACCGGCCGGGCCAGGCGACCGCCACCTCCTGGAGCACGCCGCGACCGCTGCCCGCACCCATTCACCGCACCGAGTGGGTGTCGGCGAACGGAGTGACGTGGCGCCACCTCGTCTATCTGGACAAGGACTGGGGCAGCCACTACAGCGGCCCGATGACCGACTACAGCCCGGGTCAGGTCGTCAAGGAGGACTGGCTCAAGCAGGTGGCCCGCCCCGCCGTTCCCGAGAACGACCCGGAGTACATCCCGGTGCGCGGTCCCGCCACGATGAACCTGGCCATCACCCCGTGGACCGACTCGGAGGCCGTTCACGACGGCGTGTACTCGTACGCCACCGACACGTTCTCCACGCAGCTCTCCGCACACGGCGAGGTGCTGGCGAAGCGCATCACGGCCGTCGGTTCGTTCCCCGCTCCGTACGCCGAGCCGACCGAGTACACGCTGACCATGGACAGCGCCCGAACCGCCGACTACTGGAAGATGTCCACGCGTACCCACTCCGAATGGCGCTTCACCTCGGCCCGCCCGGAGTCCGGGACCGCTCCGCTGCCGCTGCTCCAGCTCTACTACGACCTGCCGCTCGACCTGCTCAACCGGGCTCCCGCAGGTGAGAGGTTCAGCTTCGCGGTACGCACCGAGGAACCCGGCACGGCAGGCCCCGTCAGGGCGCGGACGATGACCGCCGAGGTGTCGTACGACGACGGGGCCACCTGGCGGAAGGCGTCGGTGTCCGGTGGCGCCGACGGCCGGTTCACCGTGTCCACCCGCCATCCCGAGGGGGCCGGATACGTGTCGCTGCGGATCGGTGCGCAGGACGCCGACGGCAACTCCGTCCAGCAGACCATCACCCGGGCGTACGCCGTGAAATGACGGGAACCGGCCCGCCCCGCCGGGTGCCCCCGGACGCCGCCGCGTCCGGGGGCACCCGGCGTTTCGGACAGTGCGCTCCGCCCGTCCGGACGGTCGGTTGGCGAGTGGTCGCCATGTCGCCAACTCGCCAGCCCTGAGCGCCCGGTGACGCGGTGTGCCGCTCCCATACTGCTGTGTGGTCACCACCGCGCGATCATCTCGCGGCCCTCGTGCGGATTTCCTGTGAAGGAGAGTGCGTGTTGAGGCAAGTCCCCCCACGACGGCGCGCCGTCGTCGCAGCCCTGGTCTCTGGTGTCATGAGCCTGCCATTGATGGGGGTGCTGCCCGCGTCGGCGGCCGCCCCGCCCGAGCCGAGCCTGTACGCACAGAAGACGGCCGGCGCGGTCCGCGACCAGCTCGACGCCGAGGACCGGGTCACCTTCTGGGTCCAGCTCGGTGAGCAGGCCGACACCACCGCCGCGCGCAGGGAGAAGAAGAAGGCCGATCGGGGCCGCGCCGTCATCGCGGCCAAGAAGGCCGAAGCCGGCCGGAGCCAGGCCGCACTCGTCTCCCTGCTCAAGAAGGCCGGCGCGCCCTACACGTCGTACTGGATCGCCAACACGCTCAAGGTGACCGGCGACAAGGACCTCGCCCGGAAGATCGCCGCACGCTCCGAAGTCACCGCCATCGAGGAGGACGAACCGCTCGTCCTCCCGCACGCCACCACCGGCGGCCGGGTGAACACGGTCGAGGGCGTGGAGTGGAACATCGACCGGATCGGCGCCCCCAAGGTCTGGAACGACCTGGGCAAGCACGGCGAGGGCATCGTCGTCGCCAACATCGACTCCGGAGTCGACTACCGTCACCCCGCACTGGCCGGAAGCTACCGGGGCCACCGCGCCGACGGCACGTACGACCACAGCTACAACTGGTACGACCCCGCCGACGACTGCACCGGCGACAGCCCCTGCGACAACGACGGGCACGGCACCCACACCATGGGCACCATGGCCGGCGACGACGGCACCGGCAACGCCGTCGGCGTGGCCCCCGGAGCGACCTGGATCGCCGCGAAGGCCTGCGAGAGGGACGCCTGCCCGCGCGACGCGCTGCTCGCCGCCGGACAGTGGATCCTCGCCCCGACCGACATGACCGGCGCCAACCCCCGACCCGACCTGGCCCCGGACATCGTCAACAACTCCTGGGGCTCCACGACGCTCGACCTCTGGTACAAGGCCACCGTCCAGGCGTGGCGCGACGCCGGCATCTTCGCCTCCTTCTCCAACGGCAACTCCGGCCCGAACTGTGTGACGAGCGGCTCTCCCGGCGGCTACGACAACGCCTACTCCTCCGGCGCCTTCGACAGCAACGGCGACATCGCCGACTTCTCCTCGCGCGGCGCCGGCGAGGGCAGCGGCATCAAGCCCGACCTGGCCGCACCAGGCGTCGACATCCGCTCCGCCTGGCCGGGCGGCGGCTACCAGTCCCTCAACGGCACGTCGATGGCCGCCCCGCACACCGCCGCCACCGTCGCCCTGATGTGGTCCGCCTCGCCCGACATCCGCGGCAACATCGAGGAGACGGAACGTCTGCTCGACAGCACCGCCGTCGACACCTTCGACCCGAGCTGCGGCGGGACGGCGGCCAACAACAACGTCTGGGGCGAGGGCAAGCTGGACGCCTACGCGGCCGTGATGTCCACCCCGCGCGGCCCGCTCGGCGCGCTGACCGGCACCGTCACCGCCGACGGCATGCCCCTCGCCGGGGCGACCGTGCGCCTGGACGGCCCCATGCAGGCGAGCGTCCGCACCGCCGACGACGGCACCTACGCCCTCGGCAAGACGATGGCCGGCGACTACACCGTGTCCGTCTCGCAGTACGGCTACCTCACCGACACAGCCGCCGTCACCGTCGTCGCCAACGGCACGGTGACCCGGAACGCCGACCTGAAGACCGCGCCCACCGGCACGGTGACCGGCACCGTACGCGTCAAGGGCGGCCCCGAGGCGGGCGCCGGGCTCGCGGTGTCCGACACACCCGTCTCCCTGACGACGGGCGACGACGGCGCGTACACCCTCCACCTGCCCGTCGGCACGTACCAGGTGGCCGTCACCCCCGGTGACAAGTGCGCCAAGGCCGTGGCGTTCCAGATCACGGTCGAGGACGGCACGAGCAGCAAGGACCTCGACCTGCCCGTACGCACGGACGGTTACGGCACCACCTGCCAGGTCGTCGCCGGTGCCGCCTACCCGACCGGCGCGACCAAGCTGCCGCTCAGCGGGGCATCGGGCAGCGCCCCCGTCGAACTGCCCTTCCCCGTCGCCCTGTACGGCCACACGTACACCTCGGCCAACGTCACGGTCGAAGGCGTCCTCGCCTTCGGACCCAGCAGCACGACCAACATCAACGAGGAACTGCCGTTCACCGGCACCCCGAACGGCGCCCTCTACCCGTTCTGGGACAACTTCCTGATGGACTCCTCCTCCGGCGTCTACACCGCGTTCCGGGGCACCGCGCCGCATCGTGAACTCGTCGTCGAGTGGCGCAACATGCTCCTCAGCGACAACAAGCCCCAGCGCGTGAGCTTCGCCGCCGTCATGAACGAGGACGGCACCTACACCTTCCACTACAAGGACATCGAGGGCGGCGCCGCCGAACGCGGCTCCAGCGCCACCGTCGGAGCCGAGAACCACGACGGCACCGACGCCTTCCAGTACTCCTGCAACGAGACCGCCCTGCGCGACGGCATGACCATCGCGTTCCGGCCCGAGCGGACCGCGTCCGTCGCCGGCACGGTCACCGACGCCAACGACGGGAAGGCCCTCGCCGGAGCCGGCGTGACCGTCAGCCGCGACGGGGCGACGGTGGGCACCGGCACCTCGGGCGCCGACGGCCAGTACCTCGTACAGGTCCCGGCCAAGGACGCCGGCGCGTACGAGATCCGCGTCGACGCACCCCACTACGAGGCCGCCACCCGCACGGCGACGCTCGGCGGCGCCGAGGTCTCGCGCGCCGACACCGCCCTGCGCACCGGCCGGGTGACCGCGTCCCCCGACGACGGCTGGCAGCTCGTCGTCCCGGCGGGGGAGCGGCGCACCCGCACCTTCGCCCTCGCCAACTCCGGGCTCGCCGCCGACTACACCGTCGCGGAGAAGGACGGCGCAGGCTGGCTGACGGCCGACCCGGCGGCCGGCCGGCTCGCCACCGACGCCACGCAGAAGGTGACCGTCACCTTCGACGCCTCGGGCGCCACGCCCGGCTCCGTCCTGCGCGGCACCCTCCGGGTGGCGTCCGAGAGCGGCCGTGCGCCGGTCCTCGACATCCCCGTCACCGTCGCCGTGCCCGCCTACCGCACCGCGATCGACGCGGGGTCCGGCGCCGCGGGACCGGTGGCCGACTCCGCCGGTGACCTCTGGGCCCCGGACCGGGCCTACACCGAGGGCTCGTACGGCTACCTCGGCCGCACCGGCACCGTCACCACCCGTAAGCCCATCGCCGGCACCGACGACCAGGCGCTGTACTCCAGCGCCGCGAAGGGTGCCTACGAGTACCGCTTCGACGGTCTCCCGGACGGCACCTACCAGGTGGAGCTCGGCTTCGCCGAGCTGAGCAACACCCAGCCCGGCAAGCGGGTGTTCGACGTCCTCGCCGAAGGCGTCCAGGAACTCCCGGACGTCGACATCGCCCTGGAGGCGGGCGGCACCTTCCGCGCACTGGCCCGGACGTTCACCGTCCACGTCGGAGACGGACAGCTCAACCTGCGGTTCGCGAGCCCCGCCGACCAGCCGCTCGTCAACTCCATCCGCGTCACCCACCGGCCCGACCTGGGCTGACCCCGAACCCCTGCACGGGTGCGGACGGCCTCCGAGCCCGGTCCGCACCCGTGCCGGCCCTGCAAGAGAACCCTTTGGAAAGAGAGTGCGTACGTGAGACAGCAACTCGCGCGACGGCAAGGCCTGATGGCCGCCGCGCTCACCCTGGCCATGGGGGTGCCGCTCCTCGCAGCGGTGCCCGCCTCCGCGGGCCCGGCCCCGACGCCCGCGGCCCAGCTGCTGGGCAAGGCCGACACCGAGGTGGTCCGGCAGCTGGACAAGAAGGACACCACGACGTTCTGGGTGCAGCTCGGCTCCAAGGCCGACACCTCGGCCGTCAAGGGGGCGAAGACCCGGGTGGGCCGGGACAAGGCCGTCATCGCGGCCAAGAAGCAGCACGCCGCCACCACCCAGGCCGGCATCGAGGCCCTGGTGAAGAAGGCGGGCGCACACTCCACCTCGTACTGGATCAGCAACATCGTCAAGGTCACCGGTGACAAGGCCCTCGCGCAGAAGATCGCCGCCCGCCCGGAGGTCGCCTCCATCGCGGCCGACAAGCTCCTCCAGCTGCCCGAGGAACTGCCCGCCGAGCAGGAGCCGACGGTCAACGGCGTCGAGTGGAACCTCGACAGCATCAACGCGCCCAAGGTCTGGGACGAGGTGGGCATCAACGGAAGCGGCATCGTCGTCGCCAACATCGACACCGGCGTCGACTACCAGCACTCGACGCTGATGAACAAGTACCGCGGTCTGAAGGCCGACGGCACGTACCAGCACGAGTACAACTGGTTCGACGCCACCGCGAGCTGCTCGGGCGACGCCCCCTGCGACGACCACGGGCACGGTACCCACACCATGGGCACCATGGTCGGGGACGACCGCGACGGCAACAAGATCGGTGTCGCTCCGGGCGCCCAGTGGATCGCGGCCAAGGCGTGCACCCCGCTCGGCTGCCCGCAGGACGCGCTGATGGCCGCCGGCCAGTGGATCCTCGCGCCCACCGACCGCAACGGCCAGAACCCGCGCCCGGACCTGGCCCCCGACGTCGTCAACAACTCCTGGGGTGCCGACGTCATCGACACCTGGTACAAGGACATGGTCCAGGCGTGGACCGACGCGGGGATCTTCTCGGCGTTCTCCAACGGCAACGCCGGCCCCGACTGCGCCACCGCCGGTTCCCCGGGCGCCTACAACAACAGCTACGCCACCGGCGCCTTCGACAGCGCCGGCGACATCGCGTACTTCTCGTCCCGGGGCACGGGCGAGGACGGTGCCGTCAAGCCCGACATCGCAGCCCCGGGCGTCGACATCCGTTCGGCCGCCCCCGGCGGCGGCTACGCCGTCATGTCCGGTACGTCGATGGCCTCACCGCACACCGCCGCCACCGTCGCCCTGATGTGGGCGGCGTCCCCGGCGATCCGGGGCGACGTCGCGGCCACCGAACGCCTCCTCGACCGCACCGCCCACGACGTGGACGACACCACCTGCGGCGGCAGCGCCGAGAACAACAACGTCTACGGTGAGGGCCGGCTCGACGCCTACGAGGCCGTCGCATCCGTCCCCCGCGGCCCGCTCGGCGGTCTCAACGGCACCGTCACCTCCGACGGCGCTCCGCTGGCCGGCGCGACCGTGGAACTCGACGGGCCGATGAACGCCCTCGCCGAGACCCACGCGGACGGCACGTACAGCCTGCCGAAGCTCATGGTCGGCGACTACCGGGTCAAGGTCACCAAGTTCGGCTATACGACCGCCGAATCCACCACCACCGTCATCGAGGACGCCACCGCCACCCGCGACCTGGCCCTCACCGTCGCGCCCGTCGGCACACTCACAGGCACTGTGACAACGCTGTCCGGCCCCGAGGCCGGCGCGAAGATCGTGGTGGCGGGTGCCCCCGCCGACACCACCACCACGACGGCGGCCGACGGTACGTACGCGCTCCGGCTCCCGGCCGGTGCCTACCAGCTGACGATCACCCCGGTCTCCCGCTGCGCCACGATCGGATCGTTCGGCGTCCAGGTCGTCGCGGGCGAGGCGGGCAAGGACCTCACCCTGCCCAACCGCGGCGACCGGTTCGGGACCGTGTGCCGGACCACGCACGACACCGTGTTCCCCTCCGGATCCACCAAGCTGAGCACCAGCAGCGACTACGACGGCTCGGCCACGGTCAAGTTCCCCTTCCCGGTGGCGCTGTACGGCAAGACGTACCGGCAGGCCGGCGCGAACATCGAGGGCTACCTCAGTTTCGAGACGTCCAGCAGCGTAAGCGCCAACCGGACCGTCCCCTATCCGGGACTCCCCAACGGCTCGCTCTACCCGTTCTGGGACAACCTTCAGCTGGCCAACGACGGCGGCGACATCTACTGGTCGGCCCGCGGCACGGCCCCGCACCGCGAGATCGTCGTGGAGTGGCGTAACGAGGTGACGTCCGCCGCACGCACGCAGAGGCTCGACTTCTCCGTGGTGATCGGTGAGGACGGCACGTACTCCTTCCACTACCGCAACCCCGTGGGCGGCGACTACGCGAAGGGTCTGGGCGCCACCATCGGCGCCGAGAACGCGGACGGCACCGACGCGCTGGAGTACTCGTACAACGAGGCGTCCGTGAGCGACGGCCTCGCGGTCGAGTTCCGGCCCACCCGTAGCGCAGCCCTGACCGGCACCGTCACCGACGGCAACGACGCCAAGGCGCTCGCCGGAGCCACCGTCACCGTCTCGCGTGACGGCGAGCCCGTCGCCACCGGCACCACGGGGTCCGACGGCACGTACCTGGTGCAGGCGCCGGTGACCGGCGACAAGACCGACTACGACGTCACCGTCACTGCCGCGCACTACGGCGCGGGAACGCGTACCGTCGCCCTCGCCACGGGCTCCACGGAACAGTTCTCCACCGCGCTGACCACCGGAAAGGTCACCGCCACCCCGGCCACCGCGACCACCGTCATCGTGCCCGCTGAGGAGAGCCGTCAGCGCACCCTCACCCTCGCCAACTCCGCCTCCGACACCGGCTACACGGTCACCGAGGCGAGTGGCGCCTCCTGGTTCAGCGCCGCACCCGCACAGGGGCAGCTGGCCAAGGGCGGCGGGCAGAAGGTCGTCCTGACCTTCGACATGCACGGTGTGGCGCCCGGCACCGCCCTCAAGGGCACCGTCGTCGTCGCCTCCGACAGCGGACGCGCCCCGGAGATCAGGATTCCGGTGACCGTGTCCGTGCCCGCCTACCGCACGGCGATCGACGCCGGCGGGGCGAAGGCGTACACCGACTCCGCCGCCGACGCCTGGACCCCTGACCAGAAGTACACGGCCGGCTCGTACGGCTTCGTCGGCCAGTCCACGAAGGTGAGCACCACCAACGCCATCGAGGACACCACCGACGACAAGCTGCTGCGCACCGCCCGCGAGGGCGCCCTCGAATACCGCTTCGACCAGGTGCCGAACGGCACCTATCAGGTCGAGCTGGACTTCGCCGAACTCGGCAAGGTCACGGCCGGACAGCGCCTCACCGACGTCCTCGCCGAGGGCTCCGTCCGCCTGCCCGACCTCGACATCGTCGCCGAGACCGGCGGCAGCTACCGGGCGCTCGCCAAGTCCTTCACGGTCACCGTCACCGACGGCCAGCTGAACGTCCGGCTGGTCGCCACCGGCGCCGAGAAGACCCTCGTCAACGCCATCCGCGTCACCCAGCGTCCCGACCTGAGCAGCTGATCCCCATGAGGAAAGCAGACGTGAACCGACACAGAACACCCCGGTGGCGAGGACTCCTCACCACCGCGCTCGCCACGACCCTCGGCGCCCCCTTCCTGGGTGCCCTGCCGGCCGTCGCAGCCGACACCGAACCGGTCCCGCCGACCACCCTGCAGAGCAAGGCGGACAGCGCCCTGCTCAAGGACTTCACCCGGCACGACAAGGTCTCCTTCTGGGTGCAGCTCGCCTCCCAGGCCGACACTTCGGCTGCGAGGAAGGCCCCGACCAAGACCGGCCAGGGCCGTGCGGTGCTGAAGGCGAAGACCGCGTACGCCAAGAGCTCGCAGCGAGGACTCACGGCCTTGCTGAAGCAGGCCGACGCGTCCTACACGTCGTACTGGATCAGCAACACCGTCAAGGTCACCGGCAGCAAGGCCCTGGCCGCGAAGATCGCCGCCCGCTCCGACGTCGCTTCGATCGAGGCCGACGACACCGTCCCGCTCCCGCCCGCGGTCAACGGCACCAACGAGGCCAAGGTCGACGGCATCGAGTGGAACATCGACCGGATCAACGCCCCCAAGGTGTGGAACGAGTACGGGGTACGCGGTGAGGGCACGGTCATCGGCAGCATCGACACCGGCACCGACTACCAGCACCCCGCCCTCGCCGCCGCCTACCGCGGCCTGAAGGCCGACGGCACGTACGACCACGCCTACAACTGGTTCGACGCGACCCACACCTGCGGTACGGCACAGCCCTGCGACGACCAGGGCCACGGCACCCACACGATGGGCACCATGGTCGGGGACGACGGCGCCGGCAACTCCACAGGCGTCGCACCCGGCGCACGCTGGATGGCGGCCAAGGCCTGCACCACGCAGGGCTGTCCGCGCGAGGCGCTGCTCGCCGCCGGGCAGTGGATGCTCGCGCCGACGGACGCCGACGGGGAGAACCCGCGCCCCGATCGCGCCCCCGACGTCATCAACAACTCGTGGGGCTCCGACAGCCTGGACACCTGGTACCAGGCGATGGTGCAGTCGTGGCGGGACGCCGGGATCTTCCCGGCCTTCTCCAACGGCAACGCGGGACCCTACTGCGACACCGCCGGCTCCCCGGGCGCGCTCACGAACACGTACGCCTCGGGCGCCTTCGACAGCAACAACAAGATCGCCTCGTTCTCCTCGCGCGGACCCGGCGTCGACGGCACCGTCAAGCCGAACATCGCCGCCCCCGGCGTCAACGTCCGCTCCGCCACCCCCGGTGGCGGCTACGCGGCCAAGTCGGGCACATCGATGGCCTCGCCGCACACCGCGGCCACCGTCGCCCTGCTCTGGTCGGCGGCCCCGGCACTGCGCGGTGACATCACCGCCACCGAAGCCGTGCTGAACAAGTCCGCGATGGACGTCGACGACACCAGCTGCGGCGGCACCGCGGCCTTCAACAACGTCTACGGCGAAGGCCGGCTCGACGCGTACGCCGCCGTCAACGCGGCCCCGCGCGACCACGTCGGCGCCCTCACCGGCACCGTCACCATCGGCGGCGAACGGGCCGCCGACGTCGAGGTCTCCGTGGCCGGTCCCACGCACGCCACCCTGACCACGAAGAAGGACGGCACCTACGCCTTCCCGCGGCTGGTCTCCGGTGCGTACACGGTGTCCGTCACCAAGTTCGGCTACCTCACCGACACCGCCGGACTCACCGTCACCGACGGCGGCTCCGCCACCCACGACACGGCGCTCGCCACCGCACCCACGGGCACCCTGACCGGTACCGTACGCAGCGACTCCGGCACCGAGGCCGACGTCGCGATCAAGGTGCAGGGCACCCCGGTCCGGGCCACGACCGCGGCCGACGGCAGCTACAAGCTGACGCTGCCCGTGGGCGGCGGTTACCGGATCAGCCTGACCCCGCTGAACCACTGCGCGGCCACCATCGGCATCGTGACCGACGTCGCCACGGGCACGGCCACCAAGGACATCGCCCTCGCCACCCGCACCGACGCCTTCGGCACCACCTGCCGCCAGGTGTCCGCGGAGTACCCGACCGGCGAGACGAAGGTCGATTTCCCGCCGCCGTCGAGGGCCTACTCCGCAGTGACGCTGCCGTTCCCCGTCGCCCTGTACGGCCACACGTACGACAAGGGATGGATCACCCGCGACGGACAGGCGATCTTCGGCTACCTCTCCGTGCTCGACAACACCCCGCTGCCCGACAAGGCCCCGGCCAACGGCGCGCTCTCGCCCTTCTGGGACCAGCTCGCCATGGACGCCTCGTCCGGCATCTACACGTCGGTCCGTGGCACTGCCCCGCACCGTGAATACGTCGTCGAGTGGCGCGACATGCTCATCGCCCGCGACACGACCGAGCACATCGGCTTCGCCGCCGTGATCGGCGAGGACGGTACGTACTCCTTCCACTACAAGGGCATCGACCCGAGCGCGAAGGGCTTCGAGCAGGGCACCGGCGCCACCATCGGCGCGGAGAACCACGACGGCACCGACGCCTTCCAGTACTCGTTCGACCAGCTCTCCGTCCGTGACGGCATGGCGATCAGCTTCCGGCCCGAGGGCCACGCGGTCGTCTCCGGCACGGTGACCGACGCCAACGACGGCAAGCCGGTCGCCGGTGCCACCGTCACCGTCACCCGCGACGGGACGAGCGCCGGCACGGCGACCACCCGGGCCGACGGCGCGTACCTGACGCAGATCCCGGTGACCGCGGCCGCCGACCACAAGGTCACCATCACGGCGCCGCACTACGCCACGGCGACCCGCACGGCCGAACTGGGCAGCCTGTCCGCGCTGCGCACCGAATCCGCCCTGACCACGGGCGCGGTGCGGGCCGACAACGGTTCCGGGTGGCAGCTGGTCGTTCCGGCGGGCGAGCAGCGCCGGCGCACCCTGACCCTCGCCAACGGCGGCTCGTCCGCCACGTACACCGTCGCGGAGAAGTCCGGTGCCTCCTGGCTGAAAATCGCCCCGGCGTCCGGCACGCTCGGCGCGGGCGCTCAGCAGCAGGTCACGCTGACGTTCGACACGGCGGCGGCCAAGCCCGGCACCGTGTACTCCGGCACCCTCGTGGTGACGTCGGAGAGTGCGCGGACACCGACGTTCTCGTTGCCGCTCAAGTTGGTCGTCCCCGCCTACCAGCAAGGTGTCGACGTCGGTGCGGACACCGCCTCCCTGGACGCCCTCGGCGACACCTGGACCCAGGACCGGTCGTACGCGGAAGGTTCGTTCGGATACGTGGGTGACAGCACCGTCCTCACCTACACCCGTAAGGACATCGCGGGTGCCGGCAGCTCCCAGGAGCAGCAACTGCTGCGCTCGGGCCGGGAAGGCGTCAGCGAGTACCGCTTCGGTGCCGTCCCGAACGGCGTCTACCAGGTGGAGCTGGGCTTCGCCGAGCCGGAAGGCGTGAAGCCGGGACAGCGTGTCTTCGACGTGACGGCCGAAGGCGTGGAGAAGGTCGCGGACGTGGACGTCCGCCTGGAGTCGGGCGGCGCCCGGACCGCACTGTCCAGGACGTTCACGGTCAAGGTCACCGACGGCCGGCTGGAGGTGGGCTTCAAGGCGGTCACCGGCACGACGTTGGTCAACTCGATCCGGGTGACTCAGCGCCCCGACCTGACGAGCTGATCCAGCACGTCCGCAGGCACGAACGGGCCCGCTCCGGAAGCAATCCGGGGCGGGCCCTGCCGCATCGGCCGGGGGCCGGTGCCGCGCGTCGTTCACTCCGCGCAGGCGCGTTCCTCGTGCCGGGCCCGGAGGGCGTAGTCGTTGAGGATCAGCGACAGGCTCGACGTGAGGCGCCGCGCGTAGGGGACGTGGAGGGACTCGTTCGGGCCGTGGGCGTTCGCGCCCGGGCCCAGCACTCCGCAGGCCAGGAACTGCGCCTCGGGGAACTGCCGGGTCAGCTTCCCCATCAGGGGGATCGTGCCGCCCTGACCGATCCGTGCGACGTCCGCCCCGTCGAAGCAGGCCCGGCTCGCCGCCGACAGCGCGGCCCGGAGCCACGGCTGTTCGGCGGGTGCGTGCCAGCCGTCGGCGAGAACCCGGTCGGGCGTGAACCGGACCGACGTGCCGTACGGCGGGTCCGCCTCGAGGATCCGGCCGACCTCCGCGATGGCCGCCGCGCTGTCCACCGTGGGCGGCAGCCGCAGAGAGACCTTCACGCGCGTGTGCGGACGCAGTACGTTGCCCGCCGACGCCACCGGAGGAATCCCGTCGGCTCCGGTGACCTCCAGACTGGGGCGCCAGGCCCGGTTGAGGAGAAGCTCCTCGGGGTCGCGCGTCACCGGGGACGCGTTCCCGTACCAGTCGAAGCGGCCCCAGACCTGCTCGCGCAGCAGCGCCGCCGCCGCACGTGTCTGGGCGCGGCGCTCCTCCGGCACCTCGCAGTGCAGTACGTCGGGGCGCAGCGAACCCGTCGCGCCGTCCTCCAGCCGGTCCAGCAGCCGCCGCAGCACCCGGAACGACGACGGCACCACGCCGCCCGCGTCGCCGGAGTGCGCGCCGTCGCCGAGGACCCGCACGTCGAGCGTCCCGCCGCAGGCCCCGCGCAATGACGTGACCAGCCACAGCCGTTCGTAGTCGCCCGCCCCGGAGTCCAGGCAGACCACCAGGCCCACCTCGCCGATGCGTGGCGCGAGCAGGGCGAACCAGTGGTCGAGGTCGGGGCTGCCCGACTCCTCGCCGGCCTCGAACACGCCGACGCAGCGCGGCCGGGCAGCGCCCTGCTCGGCCAGCGCCCGCACCGCGGTCACCGACGCAGGCAGCGCGTACCCGTCGTCGGCGCCCCCGCGACCGTACAGCCGCGGGTGGTCGAATACCGGTTCCCAAGCGGTGCGGCCCTCGGTCCACCCGTCGCCCTCGGGCTGTTTGTCGAGATGGCCGTAGAACAGCACGGTCTCCTGCGCAGGCGTGCCCTCGCCCGGCACCTCGAAGAAGATCAGCGGCGTGCGTCCGGGCGCGCGCAGAACCTCCACCCGCAGGCCGGGCAGCGGCACGTTCCGCAGCCACGCGGCCGCCGCGTCGACGGCCCGGTCGAGGTGGCCGTGGGCCTCCCAGTCCGGGTCGTACGCGGGGCTGACCGCCGGGACGCGGATGTGCTGCCGGAGGAGGGGGAGCACCTCCGTCTCCCACTGGGCGTCACAGAACTCCCGTACGGAGCCGGCCTCGGCGACACCGGCCGGAACCTGCTCAGGCATCGGCGAGGACCCTGGCAGCCGGGGCGAACTCGATGCCGAGCAGCTCCTCCACCGGCGCGTACACCTCGGGCATGTACATCGTCCGGGAGAGCAGGAGGTTGTCGGCCGGGGCGACCAGGACGCTGACCTGCTTGCCGACCTCGACGTCCGCGGAGGCGAGCGGCTGCCCGGCCTCGTCGAACGTCGTGATCAGATCGGGGAACGACGCCCGGCGGACGCCGGCGATGTCGAGCGCCATGTACTCGTTGACGATGTGCAGGGTGGTGCGCGCCGCGTCGTCGAGGATCGCGACGCCGACGTCCAGGCCTTCCCGCTGCTCGCAGCGGTACTCGAGCACCTTGCCGGTCACGGCGATCTCGCCGCCGAGATGCTGGGCGGCGCCGAGCACGCCGCCCGCCAGGAAGCGGCGGCCCAGTTCGATGGCGAAACCGATCGCGCCCGGCGCGCCGTTGCGCACCGCGTAGCCGACCTCGACGGGGTTACGGGCCACGCCCACCCAGCCGCCCGCCTCGACGGAGGCGCGTCGCACCACGTTCGACGTGGCCTCCAGGCCGCCGGAGACCGAGCCCTCGACGTACGCGTACGGCTTGCCGCCCGCGTAGCCCTGGGAGGAGAGGTAGCCCTCCTCCTGGTGCAGGCCCATCGCGCCCATCACGCTGGAGGGGTGGGCGCGGCCGTTGCAGGCCAGGTCGATGACGGGCAGGCCGGTCATCGCGGAGTGGAACCAGCCGTTGATGGTGGTCTCGGCGCCGTTCTCGTTCGTGTGGATCGCGACGAGCGGGCGCGGCAGGTCACGGCGGAGCAGCTCCAGGGCGCGCAGCAGGTGCGTGGGCAGCACCTGCGGGTCGGGCGCCGCGGGGGCGCCGACCAGGGCCACCGTGGCCGTCAGGTCGTCGGCCGCGAACTCGTCGGCCGACCACAGCTCCGGTATGCCGATCTGGAGGGCCAGTTCGGCGGTGCGCAGACCCCGCTCGACGAATCCGCCGCCACCTCCGCCGAGTACGGCACCGCCGTACACGGCCGCGCGGATGTCGTCATGGGTCAACTGTCGCTTCACGGGGGTCTCCCAGGGGGGTTCTGTACAGGGGTGCGAGAGGAAGTACGGAGGGCTGGCTGCTTGGCCTACTTGGCGGCCTTGAACACGCCGTTGCCGAATGAGTAGAGGGCGTCACCGGCGATCGCGCCGCCGGCGAAGACCTCCAGGTCGTCCTTGGCCTTCGGGCCGAGGACGCGCGGGGCGAGCACACGCACGGCGACACCGGCGGCGACCATCCAGCCGGCCATCGGTGTGGTGATCAGCAGGCCGGTCGCCAGCAGGATGCCGAGCTGGCGCTTCGAACCGCCGATGAGCTGCACGATCGCGCCGGGGATCGCCCACAGGGCGAGGTCCCGGGCGGTCTCACCGGACGGGCCCGCCTTGATCGCGGCGACGTACGCGGCGTCGATCGGGGCGGTCTGCCCGTTGTCGAAGAACATCCGGTACGAGACGAGGACGACGACGATGGCGACGCCGAAGCCGATCATCGCGGCGATGAGCTGCTGACGGCGGCCCTCCAGCTCGAAGGCCGGGTCGGCGTTCTCGCCGCGCAGCAGATAGCCCGCCTTCAGGTCGTAGCCCATGTCGGCGAAGGCCGGACCGGTCGCGGCGGTGAAGCCGGACAGCACGACGAGCGCCTCGGGCGGGAAGCCGATGAGGATGCCGAGCAGCAGCGTGATCAGGGCGATCGCGAAGGCCGGGAACCAGCCGGAGTGCATCGAGGCGATGCCGACGAGCAGTTCGTGCAGGAACGCGGCGACGGAGGCGTACAGGAGGAAGCCGATCAGCATGCCCGGGCTCATGTGCGTGGCGGCACCGGTGCCGAACGCGAGCAGGACCGAGATGACGAGGTAGGCGCCGAAGCCCAGCCGCATCGAGCGCCCCAGACGTCGGGCGCCCTCCGGCGCACCGGCCTGTCCGGTCGCGCGGGTGTCGTTCGCCGGGGTGCGCCGGGCCTGGACGATGGTGCGGCCGACCTGGACGAGGGCGACCAGACCCGCTCCCATCATCATGCCGTGAGGCAGGTACATGGCACCCAGGTCGAGGCCGAACAGCGGGTCGGCGTACTGGTTGAACAGCAGGCCCACGCCGAAGGCGGCCATGGCGCCGAGACCGCCGATCAGGGCTACGCCGAACGCCGACATCGGCAGTGTGAACGCGGCGCCGACCAGGCCGGTCAGCAAGCCGAGGCCGAGCACCTTGGCGCGGCGGCCGCCCTCGTCGCCGGCCTTGATGGCCTGAGCCGCTGCGAGCCCGGGGGGCCAGGGGTTCTTCGCGGGGAAGGCCGGGGTGTCGTACATCCGGTAGAGCAGCCAGGCGTCGACCAGCATCGCGGCGGCGACCCCGATCAGCATCGGGATGATCATGTCGTCCATCCCGAACAGGAACGGGATGCCGATCGGCAGGAACAGGCTGTTCGCCGCGCCGAACGTGGCCGAGGAGATGCTGGTCTGCGCGAGGTTCTGGGCGTGCACCGAGCGAAAGCCGCGGAACATGACGAGCGGTACGCGGGCCAGTGTCATCGCGGCGAGCGCACCGATCAGCGAGGTGCTCGGGGTGACCCCGAGCGTGGCGAGCAACTGCACGCCCACGATCGCGCCGAACACGCTGAGCACCACGGTGAGGATCAGGTTGCCGGGGGCGAGGGCGCGGGGATGGCGCAGGCTCTCGCTCGCGGGGTGCGAGGTCTCTGCCTGGGGAGAGGCGTCAGTGCTCATGGGTCTTCGGTGCTCCCGTGCGGGTGGGCGCCTTGTCAGTCGCCTGGGGAAGTTCTAAAATATGGAACAGCTTATGAATATCTGGATCTATCTGGATCATCCATAGCGTGCGGTCCGGCGTCAAGGGTTGAGCCGGGGTTCTCGAAATGTGGGCGGTCCGGAGTCGCGTGCGGGGGGCGGTCAAAAAGACGCCCGGGCGCCCTTTACGATCGGACGACATGACTCGGGGGAGCTCGGGGGAGGCGGGAGAACGGTGAGCACACTCGCCAACGCGCGCGATGTCCTGCAGTTGATGGCGCGTCTGCAGCGCGATCTGACCGTGACGGATGTCGCGGGGGCGCTGGACCTGCCCAAGAGCTCCGTCTCGCGGACGCTCAGCATGATGGCCGACTACGGCTTCCTCGATCGCGACCCGACGAGCCGCGCCTACCGCCCCGGCGTCCTCGTCATGGAGGCCTCGTACCACTTCCGCGCCTCGCGCAGCACGGCCTCCCTCCTGGAGGAGGAGGTGGCCAGGCTGGTCGCCGACATCGGGTACACCGGGTACGTGGACGTGCTCGACGGGCCCGAGTCGCTCGTGCTCCACATGCGGCTCGGGACGACCGGTGCCCTCCAGGCGTACACCCCGGCCGGCACCCGGGCACCCGCCTACGCCAGCTCCATGGGGCGGGCGCTGCTCTCCCGCCTGGACGACGCGCAGGTGCTGCGCCTCGTCGACGCGCGCCTGGAACAGAGCACGGGCTCGGCGCCGCGCACCCCCGGTGAGCTGACCTCCTGCCTGGCGAGGGTGCGTGCCGACGGCTGGGAGTCCTCGCGCGGCGAGTACGTGCCGAACGTCGCCGGCGTCTCCGCAGCCGTACTCGACAGCGACACGGGGCAGATCTTCGGCATCGGCGTCGCCCTGCCCGCGCCCGAGCTGCACGACGGGAACGCGGCCCGCTTCGGCCGGTCGGTACGGGACGCCGCCCTGCGCGTCGGCAAGCGCATCGGCGACCCGTACTGGCTGCGGTACGTCGAGGCCGACGCCGGCCGCTGAGGCGCCCTCAGTCCAGCAGGGGTCCGAGGGCGGCGCCCACCAACGCGCCCGGCGTCAAGATGGGCACGGTGAGCCCCGCCGCGCGCAGTGACCTGCGGTGCCGCGCCCCGTACCCCATGCAGTCGAGCATCAGGGCGTCCGCGCCGGCCTCGAGGTGGGTGCAGGCCGCCGCGAGCAGAGCCGCGTCGTTGTCGGCGTACGGCGAGGCCGTGGTGAACGCGGGGTCCGGAACGACTGTCCGCCACTTCTCGCGCGCCTCGGTGACCTGCTCGGGCAGCGGGACGACGAATCCGACCCGGCTGCCCCGCAGGACGGTGCCGACATATCCCGTGACCAGGGCGTCCGGCTCGACGAGCCGCGCCCGCCGGGTCCGCAGGCCGGGGAACTCGCCGGTGCACAGGAGCACCACGACGTCGGCGCCCGCCTCCTCCACCTGATCGATGCGGGACTGCAGCGCGGCACCGAGGGTGTCCGCGTCCAAGGTCACGGAACTGCCGTCGGCCAGGCGGCTCAGAAGGGTCGCGCGCCCTTCCGTCGCCCCGAAGCGGAGCTCGGTCTCCCGGCGGGTCAGACCGTCGAGCACACCGGCGTGCCGTACACGTGCGGTCGCCGGCAAGTGTGCCTCGATTGCCTCGGACAGGTCCGGGCGGGGGGCCTGACCGATGGTCAGGAAGGTGACCGTGTTCACGGCGCGCCTCATCTCTGGTAGTTCCATATATTGGGTAAGAGTTGCGAATTACTGTAGTCGGCGGTGTCGTGTGGGGGTAGAGGATCTGTGACGCGCGCAGTCGCACGCCCCGGCACGCAGAGAACCCCCTGGGCAGGGCCCAGGGGGTTCTCTGCGTGGCTTCCCGGCGGTCGCCGGGTGGGATCACGACAGCTTGAACGTCGTCATCTGGTGGATGCTGTCGTCCGGGCTGAGGACGCGCCCGCCCAGCTCCTGCGACATCCGGTCATCGCCGGTGGTGTTGAAGTTGAGCGAGATCATCTCCTCGGCTCCGTCACCGTCGAGGTCGACGGCGAGGTAGTTGCGTACTGCCACAGCTTCTTGCCGTTGCCGTTGTAGACGCGGAGGGCGTCGGTCGGGACGAGGATTTCGTCCTTGCCCTTGCCGTTGGTGGCATTGCGGTGCGTGGCAGGTCATGACCGGGTAAACACGGACAAGCCGTCCGCCCGTCAGCAGTGGATCCGGCGTGTGCCCTTCAGGCGTGGCCGCCATCGCGCAACAGGGCTCGCGCCCAGGCGGCTCGGCTCGTCCCGGCCGGGTAGGGAAGGAGCTCGGCAAGCGACTCGGCCCGGGCCAGCTCCCCGGCCCCTGCGGCTGCCTCGGCGAGCACGGTCAAGGAAGCACCGAGTGCGACCCGGGCCTCCACCTCGGCAAGATGCTCTCCGGTACGTTCCGCCCGCGACACCTCCGCCAGAGCGAGCTGCCTGGCGGATTCGGCACGGCCGGAGAGAAGCTCCCCCCAGGCCGCCAGCACGGGTGCCTCGTCGCCGAAACGGTCCAGGACCCGCAGCACTGCCTCCGGACGTCCCATGTGCAGAGCGAGTTCCGCACGTGCGGTGCGCACCGCGTGGCTCGCCCGCCGGTCTCCGAGCGTGGTGGCGACCGACTCGGCGCGGTCCAGGAGGTCCTCGGCGGCGGCTGCCTCGTTCATGGCCCACCGGGTGCGGGCCAGCGCCGCGAGCGCGTACGGAAGACACCATGCCTCGGCCGGTTCCGCGCCCGCGACCGCGGCCTCGGCGAGGGCGCGGGCCTGTTCGGGCTCTTCCAGGAGCAGCCGGAGTTCCGCCAGGTTCGCCCGCTCGAAGGCGGCGGCCGCCGGTCCGCCGGACCGTTCGGCGAGGCCGAGGGCGCGCTCTCCCCGGTCGATCGCCTCGCGCAGACGGCCGGCGCGGCGGGCGTTCTCCCGCAGCATCGACAGGACCGATCCGAGCAGCGTCGGGTCTCCGTAGGCCTCGGCCGGTACCAACGCCCTGTCGCCCGCGGCGCGGGCCAGGTCGAAGTGGCCCGCGAGCCCCAGATTGCTCGCCTGAAGGACGAAGGCGCGGGCCTTCAACCCGTGGCTGGAATGTCCCGGCACCTCGTCCGCCGCTGTCAGGGCGCGTTCGGCGGCGGCGCACCCGTCGTCGTAATGGCCCTGGGTACTGAGGATGACGGACAGCGTCAGGAAGTGACCCGCCGTCGGTTCGGGAGAGGTCTCCTCCGTCACGGGATGCTGCCGCAGGACGGCGAGGCCGGGTGCGGGGGAGCCGGTTCTGACCAGCATCTCCGCCAGGAGTGCCGCCGCGAGGACGCGGTTGTCGTGGTCGTCGAGCCGTTCGAACTCGGCCAGGGCCGGGCGCAGGGCGCCGACGGCCTGCTCGAAGTGGCCCATGCTGCGCAGTACCTGGGCGTGCGCGAGACGGGCGCGTCCGGCGTCGACATCGAGCCGGGCTATCAGGTCCCGGTAGTAGCGGTCGGCCGTGTCGTTCGCGTACAGGGCCGCGGCCCGTTCCGCCGCCAGGCGCAGGTACTCGGCCGCGCGGACGTCGTCGGCCCGCGCGAAATGCGAGGCGAGTGTGTCGACGGCGTCGGGACGGCGCCTGCGCACCGCCTGCGCGAAGGCGCCGTGCAGGTGCCGACGGCGGACGGCGGACAGGCGCTCGTAGCAGGTGAGGCGGACCAGCGGGTGCCGGAAGGCGATTCCTGTCTCGTGCCGTCCGGTCACGACGACGGTCCGCTCCTCGATGAGCGCGGCGCCGATGGCCTCGTCCAGAGCGGCGATCGCCGCGGCCCCGGACAGCGGCGGGTGCAAGCCGTCGGCGGCCACGTCGAGCAGCTCGGACAGTGCCGTCTCGGCACCGCCGACGGACAGCGCCTCCACCACGTGTCGTGTGTTCCCGTCGAGACGGGCGAGCTTCTCCGCCACCAATTGCCGCACCCCGTCCGGCGCCACGCCCTCGGGGCCGTCGACGCCCAGGTTCCGGGCGAGTTCACCGGCGAACAGAGGGTTGCCCAGAGACAGTTCCCACACCCGGTCCCACCGCTCCGGGCTGTCCGTACCGGCCCCGGGAACCGAGGGTGCGACATCCCGTGCCACCGCCAGGCACGCTTCCCGGTCGAGGCGCTGGACGACCTCGTGCACGACCTGCGGCTGCCGCAGCAGAGCCGTGAGATCCACGACCCGAGGACCGGACTCGGCCAGTTCCTCGGCCCGGTACGTCACCAGGACGCGCAACGGGAATCCCGGGCGCGAAGCGTGCCGTGCCAGATGGCTCAGCAGTTGGTACGAACCGGAGTCCGCGGCGTGCAGATCGTCCAGAACCAGCAGCACCGGCTGAACAGTGGCAAGTTCGGCGAGCAGGCCGGCCGTCGCGCCGAACAGCCGGTCGCGTTCCTCCTCGGGGCTGCGGTCACCGAAGGACCGTATCTGCCCCAGCGACGGAAGGAAGGCCGCCAGTTCCGGAAACTCCGAGCCCACGCGGGCGCGCTCCGCCACATCCCGCTCGGCCAGCCAGCCGTCGAGCGCCTCCGCGAAGACGCCGTAGGGGGTGTGCCCCTCCGCGTCGTGGCCGGCGCCCCACAGCACGGCGGACCCGGAGGCGGCGGCGAGCCGCGCGGCCTCGGCCACCAGCCGGGTCTTGCCCACACCGGCCTCGCCGGTCAGTATGCGGACCGGCGGACCCCCGGTGGTGAGCAGCTGGTGCAGCAGCTCGTCCCGGCCGCGCAGGGGGGCCACGTCCGGGCTCTGCAGGGGTGCGGGCAGGGCCACCCGGGCCGGGCCCGGCTTACGTGTGGTGGCCAGGGCGACCCGGTGCAGACGCTCCGTCTCCGGACCGGGCGGGACGCCCAATTCGGCCGCGAGCGCCTCACGGCACAGGTGGTACTGGCCCACCGCACGCCGTCGCAGACCCTGGCGTATGTAGGCGTCGATCAGGATCCGGTGCGCCGCCTCCTCGGCCGGGCTGGAACGCAGGACGTGCTCCGCCGTCGCCGTCGCCTCCTGCAGGGCGCCCCGCTCAAGGTGGGCCGAGGCCAGACCCAGGTACATCTCGTTCGTCAGGGCGGTGAGCCGTGCCCGCCGCGGTTCCGTCCACGAGAGATAGCGGTCCTCCGGCAGCAGCTCGCCCGTGAACAGGGCCAGGGCGTCCTTCAGCGTGGCGGGGTCATGCGATGCCAGCGCGGATTCGGCGGCCTCTTCGGCGTGGTCGGCGTCGACCCATACGGTGGCCGGGTCGAGGGAGAGCATCGCTCCGTCCGACACGAGGTACGAGGAGGCGGCGCGCGGGGCGAGCTCGGGCTCCAGCGCGCGCCGCGCCGCATGCAGCGCGACGCGGAGATTGCCGGCGGCGGCGTGCGGATCGGTGTCCGGCCAGCAGAGGTCCATGATCTGCTCACGGTGCAGCCGGTGGCCCGGAGTGAGAGCGAGCAGCTTGACCAGTGCCTGGGCCGTCAGCCGCGGCCACCTGCCGGTCGGTTCGGGACAACCGTCACGCGATACGCGGAAACGGCCGAAAAGGTGCAGACGCAGCAAAGGGGCGACACGGTGACCGTTGGTGGGGGGTGTTTGCTGCGTGTTCATGGGGGCGCCACTGTAGCCGAGCACCCTGAGCCCGTAGGGCCCGGGGCGCCGTGCCGGACAGTGCCTCCGTAGCCTCGTGGGCCGCGTGAGCCCAGGTCAGCCGATGGCCGAGTCCCGCACGGTGCAGGTGTCGGTGTCCGCCGGGCACCAGTGGGTGCGGCCGCCCACCAGATGAAGTTCCAGATCCGCGTCCCGCATGCCGTTGCGGTCGAGGGCGGCACGCAGCGCCGTGGGTGCCGGCTGGGGCGGCAGCCCGAGTACGCCGATGACCACGACGCCGTTGCGGCCCTCGACGGAGGCGATCTGCCACTTCCCGGTGGCCGCCCACTTCTCGGCGACCGGGCGGGCGTCGGCGGCCAGGGAGCGGTCCCTTGCCACGGTGATCGTCCCGGTGGTCAGCGGCACGGCGATCAGGAGCATGAGCCCCACCACGGCCGCCAGCGAACCTCCGTGGAACCGGCCCACGGCGAAGCCCGACTCCTGCGCCACGCCCCTTACGCCGAAGACGAGGAAGACGATCGTGCCGGTCGCCACGATGGCCGCCACGTTGGTCGCGAACAGCAGCGTGGACTCTCCGGCGTCGTGATACCGGCCCACCGTGAGCAGGAGCCCGGTCACGGCCAGCGGCGGCACCAGGGAGATGGCGATCGCCACACCCGGCAGCGTGTCCGAGATGTCCGCGCGCACCAGCGCGAAGGCGCCCACGGTGCCCGTGGCCAGCGCGGCGAGCAGGTCGATCAGACGGGGGCTGATCCGGGACGTGACCTGGCTGTTGGAAGCGAACGAGTCCGGCGGGGCGGCGATCCAGCCCAGCAGCATGCCGACCGCCACCACGGCCAGCGCACCGCCCAGCACCAGCAGTACGCACCGGACCACCTGCGACCGATCGGCGAGGACCAGCGCCAGTGCGCTGCCCAGGATCGGAGTCATCAGCGGAGCCACGATCATCGCCCCGATGACGGTTGCCGTCGAGTCACCGACCACGCCCGCGCTCGCGATGACCGACGCCAGGACGAGCAGCCCCCAGAACCGGGTCGAGCCGGGGCTGCGAAGCCCCTTCTCGATGAAGAGCGCGTCGCTCATCCGGCGGAGGGTGGCGGCGTCGACGGATGCCATGGGCGTTCTCCTTGCCGAAAACAGCTCGGGGACCAGGTAGGCGCGGACCGGTCCGTGCCGGTCCGCGCCGCCGTGACCGGTCGGATCAGGGAGTGACGATGGTGAAGTCCGGGTCCGGGGGGCTGAGGTGGCCCAGGAGTTCGGTGATCTTCGCCGCGTCACCGGTGATGGTGGCGCGTTCCGGAAGTTCCGACGGGGGGAGGCTGCCCAGCAGGACGGCACGCAGCGCGGCCTCGTCCAGCGCCACCTCGACGTCCGGGGAGGAGACGGCCGGTCCGGTCCCGGCGATGTGGGTGAGCACGCCGTTGCGCAGCCGCAGGGTGACGGGCTCACCGCCCGTCACGTTCCAGCGCACGCTGATGTCCGCGTCCCAGCTGCGAGGACCGTCGACCCGGATGGACAGGGCGTCGAAGAGCTGGTCCAGCGACAGCGCGCGGAGGAGGTCCGCGGACGCCGTTGTGGTCGGCGACCCGACCGGGCCCCGGCGGAGTTCCAGAGCACCTGTCAGGTAGAAGTTGCGCCAGGTGCCGTTCTCGCTGCCGTACCCCAGCTGCTCCAGCGCGTCCGCCTGCAGAGCGAGGGCCTCCGCATGGGTCGGGTCGGCGAAGACGACATGGTTCACGACCTGCGCGACCCAGCGGAAGTCGCCTTCGGCGAACGCGTCACGTGCCCGGCGCACCACCTCGTCGGCGCCCCCCATGAAGTCCACGTACCGTTTCGCCGCCTCGACGGGCGGGTGCTCCCACAGATGGGCCGGGTTCCCGTCGAACCAGCCCATGTAGCGCTGGTAGATGGCCTTGGTGTTGTGACTGACGGAGCCGTAGTAGCCGTGGGTGTGCCAGGCCCGCTCCAGAGCCGGAGGCATGTCCATCGCCTCGGCGATCTCCAGCGGAGTCATCCCCTGGTTGATCATCCGCAGCGTCTGGTCGTGCAGGTAGGCGTACAGGTCGCGCTGTTCGGCGAGGAAGGCCTGCGCCTTCTCCCGCCCCCACACGGGCCAGTGGTGGGAGGCGAAGGCCACGTCGGTGGAGTCGCCGAACAGGGTGACCGCCTCGGTCAGATACATGGCCCACACCCGCGGGTCGCGGACCTCCGCACCCCGGAGCGTCAGCAGGTTGTGCAGGTTGTGGGTCGCGTTCTCGGCGAGGCACAGTGCCGCATGGTCGGGGAAGTGGATGTTCAGTTCGGAGGGGGCCTCGGTGCCGGGGGTGAGCTGGAAGACCATGCGGATGCCGTCGACGGTCTCCGTCTGCCCGGTGCGGGTGATGTCGAGCGTCGGCGGGATCAGGCCGACCGATCCCGTCGAGGTCGTCTGTCCCAGCCCCGCGCCGATCTGTCCCTGCGGGCCCTTGGGGAGGGCGGCCCCGTACATGTAGGCGGCGCGGCGTGCCATCGCCGTGCCCGCGTACACGTTCTCGCTGACCGCGTGCTCCAGGAAGCCCTCCGGCGCGATCACGGGCACGCCCCCGGCGACCTCCTCCTCGGTGAGTACGCCCTTCACTCCACCGAAATGGTCGACATGACTGTGCGTGTACAGCACGGCGGTGACCGGGCGGTCGCCGCGATGGCTGCGGTAGAGCGCGAGGGCCGCGGCGGCGGTCTCGGAGGAGATGAGCGGGTCGATCACCAGGATGCCGCGCTCGCCCTCGACGACCGTCATGTTCGACAGGTCGAATCCGCGGATCTGGTAAATGCCCTCCACGACCTCGAACAGTCCGTGGTCGGCGACCAGCCGGCTCTGCCGCCACAGGCTCGGATTGGCGGTGGGCGGGCAGTCCTGCGCCAGGAACCCGTAGGCGTCGAGGTCCCAGATGACCGAGCCGTCGGCCGTGCTGATCTCGCTGGTCGGTGCCGTTCCCATGAACCCGCGTCGGGCGTCGTCCATGTCGTGGGTGTCATCGAACGGGAAACGGTTCAGAAGCTTCTCGTTGGCCCGGCTGATCGAGGACTCGGCAGGCTTGGACTGCGTATTCCCGGTCATGGTGCGCTCCCTCGCGACAGACTGAGGCAGCCCGTCGGCAGCCCTGCCCGCCAGCCTTGCCGCACCGTCACTCCGCTGCCAGCAGGGCTACTCCGAACGGATCAGGCGCAAACGCGGACGGCGGAGCATCAGCCGGGGGCGCACGCTCCCGGCCGAGCACGGGAGAGGCGGGGGGGGGGCCCCCCACCCCCCCCCCCCCCCCCCCCGGGGCCCCCCCCCCCCCCCCCCCCCCCCCCCCCCCCCCCCGGCCGGGCAGAGGTTGGGGGAACCGGTGGGGGCGCGGACCAAAA
>NZ_JBIVTU010000008.1:0-129203 GCF_044756845.1 Streptomyces sp. NPDC091416 | reverse complement strand
GCCAGCGGGCCCACCCCCACCGTCGCCGGCCAACCCGGGGGGGGGGGGGCACCCCCGGGGGGCCCCCCCCCCCGCCCCCCCCGGGGGGGGGGGCGGGGCCCCCCCCCCCCCCCCCCGCCTCTCCCGCATGTGCCCCGGATCAGATCAGCAACGGCCCGCCGGGCGGTCGCGCTTCACGAGGTTCGTGTAACCGGTGGTGCCGTCGAACCACAGGACGCGCTGGCCCTCGTCAGCGGCGCCGAACACCTGCTCGCCGCGGTTGCAGGACATGCGCTGCGCGCCGCCCTTGCCGTCGGGGGCGACCTGGTACAGCTTCATCATCGTGTCGTTGGCCCACGAGGTGGCCGGCGGGACGGTCGAGATGCTGACCGCGTCGTCCGAGGCCGTCAGCGAGTAGGCGTAGAGGGAGCCTTCGCCCGCTTCCGGGGTGACGGTGACCGGGTTCGAGCCGTCGAGGTTCGCGCGGCGCACCGCGGCCTTGCCGGTGTCGGTGGCGTCGTCGTCCTCGATCCAGAAGACACCGTCGTCGGTGATCGCGGTCTGGCCGATGCCCATGGTGTCGTCGGAGGCGGGCATCGTCGTCTTGGTGTGGGTCGCCGTGTCGAAGACCTCGACGCCGACCTTCATGTTGCCGTTCGCGTCGGGGGCCACCTTGGCGTAGGCGATCTTGCCGTCCTTGATGGAGGCCAGGCCCGAGATGTTGTACGGACGGCCGCCGTCGACCAGACCGGTCTCACCGGTCTTCATGTTGACATAGCGGACGTTCGTGACACCGTACTGCGGGTTGAGGGCGGTGTACGCGACCCAGTCGCCGTCCACGACGAGGCCGGTGACGTCGCTGCCGATGCCGTCGACCCTCTTGGCGAGGCCGCCGCCGACCGGGCGCGCCATGATGAAGATGCCCTGGCTGCTGTAGTCGGCCCACACCACCGTCTTGCCATCGGTGTTGGCGTAGACGTTGTAGTCGCCGTTGTTGGCGCTCACCAGCTGCGGCTGGCCCTTGCCGGAGGTGTTGCCCAGCCACACCGAGTACGGCTCGCTGCCGTCCTCGTTGGAGCGGGAGACGGCGTACTTGCCGCCGGCCGCGCCCACGCCGGTGCTGGCGACGTTGACCTTGGAGATGAGCGTGTCGGTGTCGACGCCGAGGGCCTTCTCCCAGCCGGGGACGATGCCGTGCGCGTCGAAGGACCGCTTGACGATCGCCAGCTGGGCCTTGGTGGCGCCCAGCTCCTGCGCGGCGGCGATGACCGCGGCGCGGCCCTCGGTGAAGCCGTCGAGGGGGGTCATGTACGCGGACAGGGCACGGTAGACGATCTGGTCGGCGAGCTCGGCGCCGAGGTCCTCGCGCAGGTCCCACAGCGCGCCGGAGAAGATCGTCGAGTTGAGGTGGACGCCGCCGTTGTCACCGCTGTAGGTGACGCCGATGAAGTTCTTCGACGTGGTGGCGCCGTCGTTCAGGTCGCGCAGGGCGCACTCGCGGGGGCCCGCGGTGGTGCACAGGTCCTCACCGAGGAGACCGGCGTCCGGGTCGTCCATCGACTGGCCGTTGGCCTCCAGGTCGATGGCGTTGCCGAAGTAGTCGGCGAGGGCCTCGTTCATGGCGCCGGACTGGCCCGCGTAGACCAGGTTCGCGGTGTGCTCGACGACGCCGTGGGTCATCTCGTGGCCGACGACGTCGGTGTCGGCGGAGAAGGTGCGGTAGTCGCCACCACCCTGGCCGTACACCATCTTCTGGCCGTCCCAGAAGGCGTTGTTGTACGGCTGGCCCCGCTGGACGACGCCGACCAGGGAGTAGATGTAACCGTCCTTGCCGTCGAGGCCCTCCCGGCCGAAGTGGTTCTTGTAGTAGTCGTAGACCTTGCCGGCCGCCCAGTGGGCGTCCACGGCGCCGGAGTTGGTGTACTCCTCACCGAGATCCGGGGTGGCGGGCTGGAAGTACTTGACGCCGGTGGGCCAGACACCGGAGGCGCTGGACGCCTCACGGCCTCGGGCGTCGTACGTGGCGAGCATGGGGCCCGCGTACGGGGAGTCGTCCGCGTCCCGCTTGCTGTAGTCGATCATCTGCAGGAGACCCTTGGTGTCCTTGTACAGATTGATGTCGACCTTCTGGCCGTTGTAGCGGACGCCGCTGCCCTTGACGACGAGCTGGTCGGCAGCCGCGGTGGAGGCGTCGGCGGGGGCAGCGACGTCTTCCGTCGCGCCGGTGGCCGTGCCCGTGGCGCCGAAGGTCTTGATGCCGCTGTACTGCATGACCGGGAAGCCGGAGTGCGCGTCGATGTACACCTCCTGCTGCACCGGCGAGCCGTCGGCCGGGTTGGTGCCCGTGACGGTGATGTGCCGGGTGAGCACGCCGGTGCCCTGCGGGAGGATCGTGACGTCGCCGGCCGTGCCGGTGAACTCCGCCGCGGCCTGCTTCTCGCCCTTGGCCGGGGCGCGCAGGAGGCCGCCGCCGAACCGGGTGGTGACGGCGCCGACGGCGCGCTCGATCGCGGTCTTCTCGGAGACCTTCGGGGTGACCGAGTCGAGCTTCAGCTTGGTGAAGTAGTTGCCCGAGGTGCCGGTGACGGCGCGCTTGCCGTCCTTCTTGGTCATCCGGACCAGGTACTGGCCGCCGAGAACCTCGACGCCCTTGTACTTCTGCTGGAGGCGGACCGTCTCCTTGCCGCCCTTCTCGGTAGTGGTCCCGACGGAGGTCAGGTCCTTGGCCGAGGTGTCGGCGATGTGGTATCGGCCCTTCTTGGCCTTGAGGTGGCCGCGGGCGGCGTCGGCGGCGCTGCCGGTGGCGGCCACCGGCTCGTTCAGGTCGGTGACGAGCGACGGAGTGTCGGTCTCCGAGCCCGGCGTCACCTCGGACGTGGCAGATACGGGGGCGGTGTCCGCGTGGGCGGCCGGTATCGCCGTGACCAACAGGCCCGCGGCGGCCAGAACCGCGGCGATGCCCTGGCCGACGAGCATGCTGCCGGATCCCTGTCCTGCTCTGGCTGATCTCTTGCGCGATGAACTCCGCACGGTGCCCCTTCGGTGCCACTACTGCATGAACGGATATCGGATACGGACATGCAAGTACCGGAACAGGGGTGTGAACAATGCGTTCCGGGTGTGCACTTGTGGACGTCCACACTTGTGTGGCCTGCATTGACAGGTAAGAATTCGGCCAGTGGGGCTGACTGGGTGGGACACGCAATGGCAGGCGCTCGGGCTCGGAGCGGACGAACTCCGGGTGTACGAAGCGCTGCTCGACGCACCCGAAAACACCTCCCGCACCGCGCTCGCCCAGTCCCTCGGACTGACCGTGCGACGGGTCACGAACGCGCTCGACAACCTGGCCGAGCACCACTTCACCCACCCGGTCCGAGAATCGTCCCGGCTGCCCGCAGCCGTGGCTCCGGCCACCGCGCTGCGTAACCTGATCCATCTTCGGCAGGCCGAACTCCTGCACAAGTCGGCCGAGTTGGAGGAACTGACCGGATCTGTCGACCGGATCGCCGCCCAGCTGCTGAGCTCCGTGAACACCCCCCGCGCCACCGGCATCGAGACGGTCCGGGGCGGGGCCGCGATCGCCGCGCGGGTTGCCTCGCTGCTGGTGTCGGCGAACGAGGAGGTGGCACTTCTGGACCGGCCGCCGTACGCGGCCAGCCAGCCGGACGGAATGCCCGCGCCTCTCGACGTGGCCGAACCCGTCCGGCGCGGCGTCCGGGTGCGCGTCGCGGTGGACCGGGAGGGGCTGAGCTTCCAGGGGCGGGCACGCGGCTTGGGCGATCTGGCCCTGCAGGGCGTCCAGATACGGGTGGGAACGGATCTGCCGACGAAACTGATCACGGTGGACCGGCGGGTGACCCTGCTGCCGCCGACCGACGCGGCGGACCCGACGGCTTCGGCCCTGGTGGTGAGCGACGCACTCCTGAGCAACGCGCTGGTGCCGCTGTTCGAGTCTGTCTGGGAGCGGGCCGTCCCCATCGGATCCGTCACGCACGACCGGATCACGGACGAGGACCGGGAGCTGCTGACCATGCTCGCCTCCGGCCTGAAGGACGAGGCGATGGCCCGGCGCCTCGACATCCACGTGCACACCGTCCGCCGCCGCATCACCCGCCTGATGCAGGCCCTGAACGCGGAGACCCGGTTCCAGGCCGGGGTGCAGGCAGCGCTGCGGGGCTGGCTGACCGCCTGAGGACGACCGGTTCGGGGCGTGATGCTTCGGCGCCCGGTCCGGCTGAAGCCCGTCGGGCAGGACGCCTCCTGAGGGAGCGGCCGGGCCGCACGGGGCGCACGAGCGCCTCCGGGCTCCCGGTTCGTCACCCGCTTTGCTCCGCCGTACCGCCCTGCGACTAGTTTGTGTGCAGGACAGATACGCACACCCGTGACGTCAGAGCTTCACGGGGGACGGGAGGACCGGAAGAGTGTCGCTGCGCGCAGGTGACCCGGCCGAGATCGGCGGCTATCCGCTTGAGGCACGGCTCGGTTCGGGCGGCATGGGCACGGTCTTTCTGGCCCGTACGAGTTCGGGACGGCCCGTCGCGATCAAGCTGATCCACCAGCAGTACGCGGGGGACGACGAGTTCCGCATCCGCTTCCGTCAGGAGGTGGCGGCGGCGAGGCGGGTGAGCGGTGCGTTCACCGCCGCCGTGGTCGACGCGGCCCCGGACGCCGAGCAGCCGTGGATGGCCACGACCTACATCGAGGGGCACACGCTCGCCCAGTACATCGCGACGCACGGCCCGCTGGACGGCGGGGAGCTGAGGAGGCTCGCCATCGGGCTGGCGGAGGCGCTCCGCGACATCCACCGGGCCGGGGTCGTCCACCGCGACCTGAAACCCTCGAACGTCGTGCTCTCGCCCGAGGGTCCGCGCGTCATCGACTTCGGCATCTCGCGTGCCGTGGACCAGCAGACGCTGACGATGACGGGCCGGGTCATCGGCACGCCGCCCTTCATGTCGCCGGAGCAGTTGCAGGCGCCGCGTGGTGTGGGACCGCGGTCCGACGTCTTCTCGCTGGGAACCCTGCTGGTGTACGCGGCGACGGGCCACGGGCCCTTCGACTCGGACAGCCCGTACATGACGGCCTATCAGGTCGTCCACGAGGAGCCGTCGCTCGATTCCGTGCCGGGGGCCCTGCGCGCGGTCGTCGAGCCGTGCCTGGACAAGGAGCCCGAGGGCCGCCCCTCCGCGGACGAACTCCTCGTGCTGCTGCGGGACCTGCCGGCCGACCTCGGCGGAACCGGCGCGCACCGGCCGGCCGCGGGCCGCACCCGGGACATGAACACGCAGCATCACCTCGCGACCCGGCCCACCCCGGACCCGGCCGGTTCCGGCACCGGAGGCACCGCCCTCGGGCGCCGGCTGCGCGGCCGGTGGCGGCCCGTGCTGGCGGCGGCGGTCGCGGTGGCGGCCATCGGCGGGGGAGCGGCCGCACTGAGGACGGGCGGCTCCGGGGAGAGCGGCGACGGCGGGAAGAGCACCGGCGTCGCGGCGCCGGGCGCCGCGCTGCCGGACGGCTTCGGACCGTGGCGCAGGACCGTGCGGGGCGGGGCCGAGGACATTCCCGACGAACTGCGGTGCGTCGCGCGCGGGGACGCGCTGTTCTGCGGGGGCGGCGGCGTGGTCGCGACCCGCGTCAGTGCCGTGGACGGCTCGTCGGCGTGGACGGTGAAGAGCCCCGGCGTCCCCGTCCAGGGCATGCACATGGTGGGCGTCACCGACCGCACGGTGCTCGGTTACCGCTTCGCCGCCCAGGACGCTCCCCAGGATCCTTCCACCGAGGTGGTGGCCCTCGACGCGGACAGTGGCCGGGAGCTGTGGTCCGTGCCGTCCGGCGCCCAGTCGACGGCGGTCACGGGCCGGACCCTGGACGCCGTGGTGACCGGATCCGCCGTGGTGACCGTCGACGCCTCCAACTCCCGCTTCGAGGCCCGTGACGCGCACAGCGGTCAGGTCACCTGGACGACGTCGTTCCCCGCGGGTACGCAGTGTGCTCCCGTCCCGGTGGGCCCACGGCTCTTCGCGATGTGCGTCACCGGCGCGGAGATCGAGGCCTCGGAGGTGCGCCACTCCACCCTGTACCCGCTGGACCGCGCGTCGGGGACGCTGGGCAGTCCTCTCGCGGTCGACGGTGCCGCCGTGCCGGTGGGCGCCGCCGACGGCAGCCTCGTACTTCTCCGGGAGCACCGGGAGGGAGCGGAACTGACCGGCTACGACGGTGTGGCGCGGGTCGACCCGGTCTCGCGGAAGGTGACGTACTCCCGGCTGGCCAGGACCTACGCGGGAACGCCCGGCATGGCGGACGGCACCGTGTACGTGAGCGGGCGGACCGGACTCGTCACGGCGCTCGACCCCGCGACGGGCCGGAAGAAGTGGTCCCGGCAGACGGGCGTGGAAGGCGCCTCGGGCCCTGCGGCGGCGAGCGGCGTCCTGTATTTCAGCTCGGCCTCCGGCAGGGTGCTCGCCCTGTCACCGAAGAGCGGAAAGGTCCTGTGGACGACGGACCCGCACGCCGACGGCCTGGCGGGTGAGCAGGGCGCGAGCCCGCGCGTGACCATCGCGGGGCGTGCGGTGGTCGTGGCCGCGGCGGAGAACACCCTCTTCGCCTTCGACGCACGGAATCCGCCCGAGGCGGGCTGAACTCGAGCGAGCGGGACACGCCGGTCCGGGTGGTTCATCCCAGACCGCGATGTGCGGCCCACAAAGCCCCGGCACGGCCTGCGGCGTCGGCGATCAGAGCCGCCAGTCCGGGATCCTCGGGGACGGGGAAGGACACGTACGCGCCCCGGCCGCCACCGGCCGGGCGGCCGTACGCCTTCGCGGCCAGGCGGCCGTCCGGGAGGAGCCGGACGTTGAGGGTCGTCAGCGTGAACGTCTCACCGCGTCGCGTGTCCGTCCAGCGGAGCGCCTGCGGGACCGCGACATTGATCGCCAGGGCGGTTACTTCCAGGTCGCTGCTCATGGACGGATGCTCTCATGCGAGTCCTCGCAGGCAGCCGACAGCCGGCGGCTGCCGGGCCCGCTCGTGAGCCGGTCCCGGCCGGCGGCCCGATCCGGAGCGCCCGGCGGCATAATGGCGGGCGCACGGCCGTAACAGTGGGCGACCGAGGGGCAGTCGATGCGTCAAGGACCTGCGGTCCACGGGCGACTGACGCGGCTCGTGCCGACGTCGGAGGACGACCTTCCGCTGCTGGCCGGCTGGTTCGCCGATCCCGGCTTCGTGGAGCACTGGGGCGGGGCGCCGCTGTCCCGTAAGGAGGTCGCCGCCAAGTATCTGGGGCGTCGCCGTCCGGAGGTCGAGTCGTTCCTGGTGCTCGTGCGGGAAGAGCCCGTGGGCTATGCGCAGTACTGGTACGCGGGCCCCGCCGAAGGCGGTCTCGACCTGGTGCTGGTCGCCGGTGCACGCGGCCGCGGCCTGGGGCCGGACGCGGCCCGTGCGCTGACGAACCATGTGTGTGGAACCCTGCAGTGGCAGCGGGTGACGGTCGATCCGGCCGTGACGAACGCCCGCGCCGTGCGTGCCTGGGAGAAGGCGGGCTTCCGGCGCGTGTCCGGCGAGGGAGAAGCCCTGCTGCTGGAGTACCGCCCGACGAGAGGGTGCTGACGGCATGACGAACCGATGGGCCGGAGTGACGGTCGACTGCGTCGACGTGGAACGGGTGGCGGGGTTCTGGAGCGCGCTGCTGGACCGTCCGCAGGGGCCGTCCGAGCCGGGCTGGATCTACCTCGGCCACCGCGACGACCCGCAGCCCCGCCTCGTCTTCCAGCCGGTGGCCGAGCCGAAGCGGGGCAAGGTGCGCCTCCACCTCGACATCGCGGTCGACGACATCGAGGAGGGCATGGCCCAGGTCCTCGCCCTCGGCGGCGGGTTCACCGGCGAGCGTCACGAGTACGACGAGGGCGTGGTCGTCGTCATGACCGACCCCGAGGACCACGAATTCTGCCTGGCCCAGTACTACTGACCCGCCGCCCGCCGCCCGCCGCCGGCCGCCCGCCGCCGGCCGCCCGTCGCCCGCCGCCCGCCGCCCGTCGCCCGTCGTCAGAGACCGGTGACCTTGCCGCTCGCCGACAACTCGTACACCAGCGTGACCGTGCGACGGCCGCCCGGCGGGAGCGCGACATCCCAGCGGACGATGCCCTCGGCGTCGACCGTGTCCGGTGCCGGGAGACACGCGCCCTTGTGCAGACGGACGTCCACCGCCGAGACCTCGGAGACGGGGATGCGTTCCCGGACGGCCACCACCCGGTCGCCGTGCTCGCCGGGAGCGGAGAACCGGGACAGGTGCAGCCGGACCGTACGGGTGACCACCGTCCGCTGGCTGAGCCCCGCCACGTCGCGGGACTCCTCGGCATCCCGGACCACCCGGTAGTCGTCGCAGCTGCCGAAGGCCAGCTCGACGGGGGCGCCCGGGGCGGTGAACTCCAGCGTGCCGCGGCCGCTGAACCCGCTGCCTCGGACGAGGTCCACGGGCCCGGCGAGCAGGGCGTGGCCGGACCGGTTGTCGAACCTCACCACCTGCGTGACCAGGGGGGACAGCTCCGGTGAGCAGGCGTACTCGCTCGGTGCGGGCGCGGTGAAGGCGGACAGCCGCACCCGGTGGGCCGCGCCGTCCCCCGGGACCGAGACCGGTGCCGGGGACCTCAGGACCCGCGCCTCGCCGCCGTCGTCCACGCCGGGCAGGCCGAGCACCGTCGCCGGTCCGAGCGTCCCGATCTCCTCCTCGCGCAGCTCGACCTCGACCGTGCGGCGCTCCGCGGCGGAGCGGTCCTTGAGCGTCAGCCGGTCCTCGTCCAGCCGTGGCGGATCGCCGGCCAGCGCCGAACGCGCCGTCGACAGGGTCAGCCGTACACCGGACCAGTCCTCGCCGGTCCGCTGCCAGACCATCGCGTCGGTCTCCAGCGTCAGTTCGTCCCCGTCGAGCACCGCCCGGTAGGCGGGCCGCCACAGCGCGCACGGGGTGAGATGGCTCAGCCGCAGTCCGACGGGACCCGCGGCAGCCGTCCTCACGGTCAGCTCGATGTGGCCGACCAGTTCGGCCGGTTCGTCCTCCGACAGGTGCAGTGCCTGCCTGACGTCGAAGAGTTCGGAGGCGAGCGCGGTCAGCCGTGCCTCCACGGTGCGGAGTTGCTCGGCGTGCACGTCGCGTTCGGCGTCCGCCCGGTCCAGCTCGCGGCTCCAGCGGGGCCGCTCCGTCTCCCCGTGGCCGGCGCCCTCGCCGATCTCCCGCAGCAGGTCCTCGGCGAGGCGCCCGAGCAGACCGAGGCGGGCGTTCAGCCGGTCGCGTCGCTGCCTCAGTTCCCGCTGCTCCTCCTCGAGCGCGTGCACGCGGTGGCGCAGCGCGGAGTCGTCGTCCGTGGGAGGCGAAGGCGCGCGGGGGGTCCAGTCGCGGACGATCCGCACGTCGAGCACGCTCGCGGGGTGACCGGAAGTCAGCTCGGCATGGAGCGTCCGGTCGACGGCCAGCGCACTGACCGGCCCCAGACGCAGCCGCTGGACCCCGGCCTCCAGGTCGAGCACGGTGGAGCGCTCGACGTGGGCACGGTCCTCCAGGCAGGTGACAGCGGTGACAGGGAGAGCGATCGGCTTCGGGGCCGTGGACATGAGTGGTGTCAGCTCCTGCGGTTTCCGCCGGCCAGGGCCTTGCCGGACGGGATACGGATGGCGTAGCCGCCGTCGAGGGCGGCGGTGGCACCGGCGGGCAGGTCCAGTCGCCAGACCCGGGTGCCCGGCGCAGGACTGTCGGGCCCGTCGCCTTCCTCGGGCACCGTCCAGTCGGCCCGTTCGTCGATCCTGACCTCCGGTTCGGAGGTGACCGGAACGCGCTCGTGCACTTCCACGGTGACCGGCCGCGACAGCCGGTTGGCCAGTTCCACGTGGACGTGGTGGTCGAGCACCGTGGTGTTGTTGCGCAGGCCCGCGGTCGACTCGTGCAGGTTCGTACGCCGCGTCACCCGGATGCCCTCGGCCGGCCCGAGCCCCACGCGTCGCTCACCGCCCGGTGCCAGCGTGGGCAGCGCGGCGGTCAGCAGGAACTCGTCGTCGACGACGACCTCCACCGGTCCGGCCAGCAGCGCCTGGTCCGTGGCGTTGGAGAGGGCCAGCGTGGAGTACACGACCGGCTCCACGGACGGCACGCAGAGGTACTCGGTGCGCAGGCCGACCGGGATCTCACCGACCGTGACGGTGTGCCAGGTGCCGTCCGACGGAACATCGGCGCGGGCGGCGGCATCGAAACGGTGATCGAAGGAACCCGCCGACTCGCGGGGACGCACGGCCTGCCCGGGCAGCGGCAGCATGGCCGCCGTCTCGGCGCGGCGGCGGTACTCGACCGCCACCGGGTCGGAGGGGGAGCCGGGGAACAGCCGGCCCCGGCGACCGCCCTGCTCGTCGGGACCGGCCAGGGTCAGGGCGGCGTAGTCGAGCTCGGCGCTGCTCGGCTCCGGCGGACCGGCCACGGGAGGCGGCGACACGGCCGCGCCGGGCGCGGGTGGCGCCATGGCGGCGGGGGCCCGGCCGCCGGAACGCGACCTGGCGCGCGGTTGCGCCCCGCCCGGCTCCGCGGGGGAGGGCATCGCGCCGCCCAGGGGCTCCGGATGGGCACCGTAGCCCTGAGGGGCGGGCGGCGGTGGTGGCGGCGGCGGAGCACCGTAACCCTGCGGGGCGGGCGGCGGCGCGAGGGAATCGTCCACGGAATCGTCCGCGGAGCCCGCCCAGCCGCCTACGGCCACGGCCTCGCTCGCCCGCATCGGCGCGGGGCCCGCCGCGTCGTATCCGGAGAACAGGCCGGCGAGCCCGGCCGGGGGTTCGCGCCAGCCGGAAGGCGCGGGGGCGGGCTGGCTGCGTCCGATCCGGACCGAACGGAGCCTGGGCAGATCGGTGCGGCGCCGCAGGTCGGCGGTGGCCAGGGCGATGCGTACGCCGGTCCAGTCCTCGCCGGTCCGCTGGGCGACCGAGGCGCGCAGCACCAGCTTCCCGCCGTCGTCGCCCTGCCGGTGGGTGAGCCGGTACGCAGGCACCCAGACGGCGCCCGGCACCCCGTACTCCAGCTCCACTTCCACGTCGGTCTCGCCCGGCCCAGTGGCTCCGTCGAGCGTGAGCGCCGCGCAGACGGTGGTCTCCACATGCGCCGACGGGGCGTCGGTGGACTCGTGTTCCAGGCGGTCCGTGGCGACGTGGAGCGCGTGTTCGGCGCCGCGCAGCTCCTCCTCCAGCTCGACGAGGCGCCGGTGAAGTCCCGTCAGCCGCTCGTCGACGAAATCGGCGAGCTCCAGCCACGCGTCCGCCGGGGTGCGCCGGTGCGGATCGTCGCGCCTCCGGGCGGGCGTGACCGGGCCGAGCGCACTGACCTCCTTGATCACGCCGAGCTGGCGGTCGCGGCGCTGCCGGGTCGCTTCGTACACGTCTCTCAGCCGCGCGCACTCGCGCAGCGATGTCTCCGGCGCCTGCGGCCGGGGCAGCTCGGCCTCGACTTCGACGCGGGCCTCGGTGACGCGTACGCCGGAGGCTCCCCGGACCCGGACCCGCAGCGAGCCGGGGTCCAGGGAGCGGGGCAGACCCGTCACCCGCACCCGGCCGTCGGAGGGCACGGCGCCCCGGGCCAGGCGGCTGCAGAGCGCGCCGTGCGCGTACACCACGACGGAATCGAGGGTCGACCCCCACCTCAGTACTGACTCAGCCGTCATGCGCTCCGCCCCCGCCGCGTTCATGGTGGGTGCAGCCTACGCCGGGACGATCGTGCTTACGCGCCGATCAGCCGGGTCCGCAGTCCGGGCACAGACCCCGGTAGGTCACCTCGGCCTCCGTGACCGTGAAGCCGAACCGTTCGGAATCCGGCAGTTCGGCGAGAAGGTCGCCGAAGGGGTGGACGTCCCGGATGGTGCCGCAGCCGGAGCACACCAGATGCTGGTGGGGGTGGTGGGCGTTCGGGTCGTAGCGCTTGGCGCGGCCGTCGGTGGCCACCTCGATCACCTCGCCGAGCGAGACCAGTTCACCGAGGGTGTTGTAGACGGTGGCGCGGGATATCTCCGGCAGCCGGGAGGTGGCGCGTGCGAGGACCTCGTCCGCGGTGAAGTGCACGTGTTCACCGGCGAGTACCTCGGCGACCACCCGGCGTTGAGCTGTCATACGCCAGCCACGTGCGCGAAGCCGTTGCAGCAGGTCACTCATGCCCACCAGCCTTACTGTGCGTCGTCCGACGATTGGATCCGTACACGCCTGTCGTTCGTATTGACTTGGACTATGTCCATCGTAGGATCGGTTCCGGTCGACAGCCAAGGGACAGGACAGCAGCGGAAAAGTACGTGACTTCAGGAGACGGGGCCCCTCGCCCCGGAATCCGGACCCGGCCTTCCCGCAGTCCGCAGTTCCTCAGCACCGTGATCCGCCCCGTCCGGAAGGATTTCCATGACTGAGAACCACGACGCGATCGTCACCGACCCGAAGGCAGAGGGGGCCGGCGGCTGCCCGGTCGCGCACGGCCGCGCGCCGCACCCGACCCAGGGCGGCGGGAACCGCCAGTGGTGGCCGGAGCGGCTCAATGTGAAGATCCTCGCCAAGAACCCCGCCGTGGCCAATCCGCTCGGTGAGGAGTTCGACTACGCGGAGGCGTTCAAGAGCCTCGACCTCCCGGCGGTGAAGCGTGACATCGCCGAGGTGCTGACGACGTCGCAGGACTGGTGGCCCGCCGACTTCGGCAACTACGGCCCCTTCATGGTCCGGATGGCCTGGCACAGCGCCGGTACCTACCGGATCAGCGACGGACGCGGCGGCGCCGGAGCCGGGCAGCAGCGCTTCGCCCCGCTCAACAGCTGGCCGGACAACGCGAGCCTCGACAAGGCCCGCCGGCTGCTGTGGCCGGTCAAGAAGAAGTACGGCAAGAACCTCTCGTGGGCCGACCTCATCGTCCTCACCGGAAACGTCGCCCTGGAGACGATGGGCCTGGAGACCTTCGGCTTCGGCGGCGGCCGCGCGGATGTGTGGGAGCCCGACGAGGACGTCTACTGGGGCCCCGAGACCACGTGGCTGGGCGACGAGCGCTACACCGGTGACCGGGAGCTCGAGAACCCTCTCGGCGCGGTGCAGATGGGCCTGATCTACGTCAACCCCGAGGGCCCCAACGGCACTCCGGACCCGGTCGCCGCGGCCCGCGACATCCGTGAGACCTTCCGCCGCATGGCGATGAACGACGAGGAGACGGTCGCCCTGATCGCGGGCGGTCACACCTTCGGCAAGACCCACGGTGCGGGCCCGGCCGACAGTGTGGGCCCCGACCCCGAGGCCGCCCCGATGGAGCAGCTGGGCCTCGGCTGGCAGAGCACGCACGGAACCGGCAAGGGCGCCGACGCGATCACCAGCGGTCTGGAGGGCATCTGGACCGACACCCCGACCACCTGGGACAACAGCTTCTTCGACATTCTGTTCGGCTACGAGTGGGAGCTGTTCAAGAGCCCGGCGGGCGCCCACCAGTGGCGGCCGAAGGACGGCGCAGGCGCGGGTACGGTCCCCGACGCGTACGACCCGTCGAAGACCCACGCGCCGACGATGCTGACGACCGACCTCTCGCTCCGGCTCGACCCGGCGTACGAGGAGATCTCGCGCCGTTTCCACCAGCATCCCGAGCAGTTCGCCGACGCCTTCGCCCGCGCGTGGTTCAAGCTGACCCACCGCGACATGGGCCCGGTCGTCCGCTACCTCGGCCCGGAGGTCCCGGCGGAGACCCTGGTGTGGCAGGACCCGCTGCCCGCCCGGACGCACGAGCTCGTCGACGCGGCGGACATCGCCTCCCTCAAGGAGCAGATCCTCGCCTCGGACCTGTCGGTGTCCGAACTCGTCTCCACCGCCTGGGCGTCCGCCTCGTCCTTCCGCGGCAGTGACAAGCGCGGCGGCGCCAACGGCGCCCGCATCCGCCTCGAACCGCAGAACGGCTGGGAGGTCAACGAACCCGACCGGCTCGCGGGCGTGCTGCGTACCCTCCAGGGCATCCAGGAGTCCTTCAACTCCGGCGCGCAGGGCGGCAAGCAGGTCTCCCTCGCCGACCTGATCGTGCTCGCCGGAGCGGCGGGCGTCGAGAAGGCGGCCAAGGACGCCGGCTCCGGCATCGAGGTCCCCTTCACCCCGGGACGCGTCGACGCGTCGGCGGAGCAGACCGACGTGGAGTCGTTCGTCGAGCTGGAGCCGCAGGCCGACGGATTCCGCAACTACCTCGGCAAGGGCAACCGGCTGCCCGCCGAGTACCTGCTGCTCGACCGCGCGAACCTGCTGAACCTGAGCGCGCCCGAGCTGACGGTCCTCGTCGGAGGCCTGCGTGTTCTGGGCGCCAACCACCAGCAGTCCTCGCTCGGCGTCCTCACCGACACCCCCGGGCAGCTGACCAACGACTTCTTCGTCAACCTGCTCGACCTGGGCACGGCGTGGAAGGCCACGTCCGACGACGCGAGCACGTTCGAGGCCCGCGACGCCTCGGGCAAGGTCAAGTGGACCGGCAGCCGGGCCGACCTCGTCTTCGGCTCCAACTCCGAGCTGCGCGCGGTCGCGGAGGTCTACGCGAGTGACGACGCGAAGGAGAAGTTCGTGAAGGACTTCGTCGCCGCCTGGGACAAGGTCATGAACCTGGACCGGTTCGACCTCGTCTGAGCGTGAGTCCGGGCCGGCCCCCTTCACGGGGCCGGCCCGGACGTGTGCCGCGGGGCGGCGCCCGCCGCCCCGGCCCCGGGGCCTTTCGCCCGGATGGTGCCGGGCGCGCGGGTCCGGCACCATCCGGACGAAAGGCCCTAGGCTGCCAACCGGCACCGGCACCGGCACCGATCCAGGAGCTCACCTCATGTCCGACCCCGCAAGCACACCCCCGTACCCCGATGCCTTCGGGCCGGACGAGACCCCCGCGCCGCACCCGCTGCTGGAGCCGCTGGCCGGAATCCTCGGCAGCTGGACCGGCCGGGGCCGCGGCGGGTACCCGACCCTCGCCGAGGACTTCACGTACGCGCAGCACGTCACCTTCAGCCATGACGGGCGGCCCTTCCTCCACTACGAGGCGCGTGCCTGGCTGCTGGACGCGGACGGGCTGCCCCTGCGGCCGGCCGCGCGGGAGAGCGGCTGGTGGCGGATGCAGCCCGACGGCCGGGTGGAGGCGCTGATCACCCAGCCCACCGGCATCGCGGAGATCCTGACCGGCCGCGCGGAGGGCGGCGCGGTCGACCTCACCACCCACCAGGTCGCGGTCACCCCCACCGCCAAGGACGTCGAGGCCAGCCGGCGCCGGTACACCCTGGCGGACGACGACACGCTCGACTTCGTCCACGACCTCGCGGCTGTTGGCCACCGGCTGCGGCATCACCTCACGGCGCGGCTCCGGCGCGAAGCCCCGAGCCGGGGGCAGGGCGCGGAGCGTCCGTCGGACGGGCTCAGCGCAACGCCTCCGGCAGCTCCGCCCGGTGGATGATGCCCAGACGCTGCGTGGCCCGGGTCAGCGCCACGTACAGGTCGCTCGTCCCGAACAGGGCGGGTTCCACGACCAGCACATGGTCGAACTCCAGCCCCTTCGCCTGCCGCGGGTCGAGCAGCACCACCGTGTGCGTGAGGTCGGGTTCGGCGCCCGCGGTGACTCCGGTCAGCGGAGCGCTGATCTCCTCGTGGAGCGCCCGCGGCGCGATCACCGCGAGCCGGCCCTCCTCGGGTGTCAGCTCCAGGACCGCCCGGGCCACCGCGCCCGCCAGATCGTCACCGGATTCGCGCAGCCACGGCAGCTCACCCGTGGACCGCACCGAGGCGGGCGGTTCGAACGACGGGTCATGGGCGCGCAGCACGCGGGCGGCCAGCTCCATGATCTCGGCGGGCGTACGGTAGTTGACCTTCAGCGCCACGTGCTCGAAGCGGTCACCGACGTACGGCGCCAGGATCTTCTCCCACGAGCCGACGCCCGCCTCCTCGGAGGTCTGCGCGGGGTCACCGACCAGGGTCATCGAGCGGGTCGGCGAGCGGCGCATCAGCAGCCGCCACGTCATCGGTGACAGCTCCTGCGCCTCGTCGACGATGATGTGCCCGAACGCCCAGGTGCGGTCGGCGGCGGCGCGCTCGGCAGCGCTGCGGTGATCGGCCTCCTCCTGGCGCTCCGCCATCCGCTCCGCGTCGATGATGTCGTGGGCGGCGAGGACCTCGGACTCCTCGTCCTCGAACTCGAAGGACTCCGAGCCCCGCGACAGCTCCAGCACGCCCTGCGCGTAGGCGATCCGCTCCTGGCGCTCGGCCTCCGCGGCCGCCCGCTCGGCGCTGTCGTCGGAGCCGAGGAGCTCCGCGGCCTCGTCGAGCAGCGGGACATCGGCAGGGGTCCACCGCGCACCGCCGGGCGCGCGCCGGATCGCCTCGGCGTCCTTAGCGGGTACGTGGACCGGGTCCGCCAGGTACTCGGTGAGGAACGCCTCCGGGGTGAGCGGCGGCCACAGCTCGTCGATGGCGCCGTGCACCGCGCCGCTGACGGCGACCGCCTTGCCGAGCTGGGCGATGTCGTCGGGGCCGAGGAAGTTGGGCCCGCCGTACGGATCGGCCCCGATGCGCTCCGTGAGCTGGGCGGTGAGGGCGTCGATGATCCGGAACGCGAAGTGCGGGCGGGCGAGATTGTGCGGCAGCAGGGTGTCGCGGGCCGCCTGGCGGGCCTCGTAGGCGATCTCCCAGTCGAGGATCAGGTCGCCGTCGTCGTGTGCGATGACCATCGGCGCACCGGGCTCGGGCAGCAACTGCCGGTCGCGTACGGCCATGGCGAGCGCCTCCGCCATCGGCTCGCCGCCCTTGACCGTGGCGGCGCGGGGGGTGTCCGTGCCGTCGGCGTGGACCCCGGGGAACAGCTCGGCCTGGGTGGCGAGCAGCACCCCGGTCTCGCCGAGCGCGGGCAGCACCTCACCGATGTAGCTCAGGAACGCCGGGTTGGGGCCCACGATCAGGACGGCCCGCTTGGCGAGCAGCTCACGGTGTTCGTACAGGAGGAACGCCGCCCGATGCAGCGCCACCGCCGTCTTTCCGGTACCGGGACCGCCCTCGACGACGAGCACACCGCGGTGCGGCGCGCGGATGATGCGGTCCTGCTCCGCCTGGATGGTCCGCACGATGTCGCCCATGCGGCCGGTGCGTGCCGAGTTCACGGCGGCCAGCAGCACGGCGTCACCGCTCGGGTCCTCGAACCCGGTGCGCTGCCGGTCCCCGACGTCGAGGATCTCGTCGTGCAGCTCGGTGACGTCGCGGCCCTCGGTGGTGATGTGCCTGCGCCGGCGCAGCCCCATGGGAGTGTGACCGGTGGCGAGGTAGAAGGGACGCGCGACCGGCGCGCGCCAGTCGATCAGCAGCGGCGTGTGCGCGGTGTCGTCCTCACGGATGCCGATACGGCCGATATGGTGCGCGGTGCCGTCGGAGAGATCGATTCGGCCGAAACACAGGGAGCCGTCCACCGCGTTCAGGGCGGCCAGCAGCCCGGAGCGTTCGGCGACGAGCACATCACGCTCGAGACGGGCCTGCAGCCCGTTCCCGACCGGCGTCAGCGCGTCCTCGACATGCTGGGCGGCGACTCCGCGCACCGCGTCGACGCGGTCGTAGAGCCGGTCGATGAATTCCTGCTCCTTCTGCAATTCGGCACTTTCCCGAGTTGACAACATTGCTCCCTGACGGATATGGTGTTTCTTAGTGGCCCCCCGTGCGGGGCCTTTTCTGTGGGCGCACAGAAACACTCAATATACTCGGGAAAATCCCCGGCCCGCAATTGCGGACCGGGGATTTCTTGTGCCGCGGGTCGTGTGGGGCGGCGGGTGGTCCTGGGGGTGTGGGTCAGTCCCACTGGTCCTGGTTTCAGTCCCACTGGTCCTGGTTGATGAAGCGGCTGAAGCCTCGCCAGGAGTTGGGTCCCATGACGCCGTCGATGGGTCCGGTGTAGCCGTGGGCGGCTGCGAGGCGTTGTACGGCGGCCCAGGTGTTGGTTCCGGGGACTCCGTCGAGGGGGCCGGTGTAGCCCCAGTTGCGCATGTTCAGCTGGAGCGCGGCGTAGGTGCGGGGTCCCGGGACCCCGTCGATGGGTCCGGTGTACCCGGACTGGATCCGGAGCCAGTTCTGCGTGCGCTGCCACATCACCGGGCCCGGCACACCGTCCTGCTCCGTCGACGTCTTCGGCAACCCGCCACCCGTCGGTGGCGGGTCGGTCGGCTCGGTGAGGTCGAACGCCCAGGGGCGGGCGAGGCTGAGATCGACCGGGGAGACGCCGCCGGCGGACCCCACGGAGGTGTACTGGTGCGCCGCCCAGTCGGGGTACCGGCCGCCGAGGTCGGGTGCGCCGGGCCAGGTGCCGTCGTTCGGCCCCCAGGAGGCGGCCCACAGATGGGCGCCCGCGGCGATCGTGCGGTTCCAGGTCCGGGACCGCAGCGCGCCGGTGCTGATGTAGAACCACGGCACGTAGCTGCCGACCCGCTCCCGTACGCGGTTGAACCAGGCGGCCACGTCCGTGTCGTCCCACAGGCGGGTCGAGTCGTCCAGGACCTCGACATCCAGCGCGAGCACGTCGCCGGCCCGGTAGTCGTGCAGATGGTCCACGAAGTAGTCGGCGGCGGCAGCGGGGGCGAGGAAGTCTCCCGACAGCCAGTAGTGGCCCACCCGTAGCCCGGCGGCGCGGGCTCCGTCGACATGGGCGGCATAGGAGGACGTGGTGTACGGGCCCTCGGCGAGCTGGCACCCGCCGGCCTTGGCGATCACGAAGCTACGGCCCTCAGCGGCCGCCCGGGCGTAGTCCACGCCCAGCTGGTAGTTCGAGACGTCGATGCCCTCCAGGTCGGCCGCCCGTGTGCGGGCCGGGCCGTCCGCGATCGCCGGGCCGGCGGCCAGGGCGATGCCGGCCGGGGTCAGGGCTGTCGCCACGAAGCCGCGAATCAGAGCTCTCCTGTGCATGTCTCCTCCGGTGGGGGCGGGGGTCCCGGCATGGATGTGCCAGGGGTGTGAATGTCATGCACTTATCAATATCTATGCGCGTAGGCTACCGTGACACCGCACCCCTCTGCCAGGTCAAGTCGCTTTATTCACAAGGGAGTTGCTGTGTGCGAGAAGCATGGTTCCGATGACGTCCAGAACGCTCGGCCCCGGGCCGGGATGAGCCGACGTACGCTGCTGCGCGGCTCGGTCACCACGCTCGGCCTGGCGGCCGGCGGTGTGCTGTTCTCGGGTAATCCCGCCCAGGCGCTGGACATCTACAACCCGTTCAGCGGCTATCAGATCACCGGCACCTGGCAGGACCACCTCGACAGCGGCTCGCTGGGCGGGATCGACTACGGAATGGGCGTCGGCACGGCGCTGCCGGCTGCGGGTGCCGGAGTCGTCACGAACATTCCGAACAACGGCACCGGCGGACACACGGTGACGATCACCCACAGCGACGGGTACCGGACGCAGTACATGCACCTGTCGCAGTTCCTGCTGGCCAACGGCGCCTCGGTCGGCAAGGGAGGAATCGTCGGCCGCTCCGGCGGCGCGGTCGGCGCTCCCGGCTCCGGCAGTTCTACCGGGCCGCACGTGCACTGGCACCTCATCACCCCGGGCGGCACGCGCGTCAATCCGCTGAACTACCTGGGGGGCGGTGGCGGGTTGCCGAAGACGTCGACGGAGCAGGACGGTGTGCCGGGCCCGGTGATGTGGCAGCGCACGCAGAACTGGCTCCGGATCCAGTCCGGGTACACCGGACCCATCGACGGGATCCCGGGACCCCGCACCTACGCCGCGCTCCAGCTGAACATGCGTAACTGGGGCTACACCGGCCCCCTCGACGGCGTCCCCGGAACCAACACCTGGGCCGCCGTACAACGCCTCGCAGCCGCCCACGGCTACACCGGACCCATCGACGGCGTCATGGGACCCAACTCCTGGCGAGGCTTCAGCCGCTTCATCAACCAGGACCAGTGGGACTGACCCACACCCCCAGGACCGCTCCGTGCGCGTGCCGGCCCAAGGGTCGAGGGCGCCGAAAGGGCGGCGTACGCCGACGTGTTGTCGGGGTGCGCCGCCCTTGCGGCGGGACGGGGTGAGGCGGATCCTGCGGCGGCATGACGGTCGCTCTGTTGCTTCGGGTCGTCCGCGCAGGACCTGCGCGGACCGTTCGCCGAGAAGGCCGGGTTGCGCAGGAGGGACGCTCTTTCTGCAGGTCTACAGGCTGCGGGCCGAGATGTCGCCGTGCGTGGTGGTCGCGTGGATGTTCAGACCTGCGTCGCCGTCGGTGTTCCTGAGCGCGTTCTCGATCCGGCCGAACGCGGCACCCGCGTCCAGGGACGCGGAGACGCCGCGGGCGGCGCCGACGGAGATGTGGCCGTACTCGGTGCGCAGTTCGACCGTGCCCTGCACAGCCTCCGCGACGTGGATGTCGCCCTTCTGGACGCGGATCTCCGCGGGGCCGCCCAGCAGGCCGACCGAGACGTCACCGGAGAGCAGTGTGACGCGGGCACCCGCGGTCTCGTCGAGCTTGACCGAGCCCTGAGCGCACTCGAGGACGACATCGCCGAGCCTTCCGACACCCCGGAGTTCGGCGTCGGCCGTCTTCGCCTCGATGCGGGAGCCGGCGGGCAGCTGGATGGTCACCTCGACGGAACCGGTGTTGCCGACGAGGCGGTTCTTGGCCGGTGCGGACTCGATCCGCAGAACGCCGTCGCCGTACCGGACGGTGGTCTGTTCCGCGGCCTTCGTGTCGCGGCTCTTGGAGGCGTCCGCGGGCAGGATCTCGACCGTGGTGTCGGGCCGGTCGGCCGCGATGAACCGGACGTGTCCGGCCGCGATGTCCAGGATGGCGAGGACCGGGGTGGGGGTGTCGTACTTCTGCATGATGCCTTCCTCCGACTCGTTGTTTCCGATGGCGAAAACGCTACGTTGCGTTCACTGATCGCGCAATGACGTTGTTGCTCCAAGTGGCCATACGTACAGGTGAAAGGTGTAGCATCGTTGCAATGGTTGTGCGGCTAACGCAACAACCCCGTCCTCATTCATTGCAATGGATTGAACGCGAACGCTACGGTCGGGGTATCGGCGCCGATGAAAAACCAGGGAGGGGCCGTGATGCCGGGAGGCAGGCTCGCCCAGCAGGAACGGCAGCAGATCGCGCTCGGGCTCACGGGCGGTCTCCGTACGCGGAGATCGCCCGACGCCCCGACCGCCCCACGTCGACGATCACGCGTGAGGTGAGGCGTAACGGCGGCCCACCACCTACCGCGCCGACCTCGCGCACCGTCACACCGAACGCCGCACGCACCAGTGCAGACAGGCCGTCCCCGGCGGATCGCAGGCATCTCCGCTGCCGCACGGGCGTGACGCCGAGGCCGTGCGCGCGTACGAGGAGGCGTTCACCACCGTCCTCGTCGCCCGCTTCCTCGACTTCGTGAACGAAGGCATAACACGCGCTGCGGAGCGGGCCCGTGAGGTTCTCCGCACGAAATCCGGAACGTTCTCGGGCGACGCCGCCGGACCGGACCCGGATCGCTTGTGGGCCGGCCAGGGCGTGCCCGGTCGAAGTGGCTCGACAGGCGGGCGGAACCACTCCTATGATCTCAGGCGGACATCGCGTGCCGGTCACCGGCCGGGTGAGGCATGGAGGTGTCCGGGAGATGCCTTCGGAGGCATTCCGCTTTGTCTGTCGAGTTGAATCACACGATCATCCACGCCCGGTCCAACCGGGAATCCGCCGAGTTTCTGGCCCATCTTCTGGATCTCGAAGTAGGCGCGGAGTGGGGGCCGTTCATTCCGGTCCTGTTCAGCAACGGCGTCACGCTGGACTTCGCCACCCTTCCGCCCGAGTCGATCGCCCCGCAGCACTACGCGTTCCTCATCGGAGACGCGGAGTTCGATGTCGCACTGCGGCGTATCCAGGACGCGGGAATCACGTACTACGCCGATCCGCGTCTCGAACAGGCGGGTGAGATCAATTTCCATCATGGCGGGCGCGGGCTGTACTTCATGGATCCCGCGGGTCATGGAATGGAAATCATCACGCGCCCTTACGGAAGTCACGCGGCGACGACGCCCCCGGCGTCGTAGGCCGTAGTCCTTCCCCAGGGCCGCAGCCCCTCCCGCCGCCGGGCGGCAGCATCGTCACTTGTACTCAAGAGCTTGAGTAGTCCTATTCTTGAGTACGACGGGTGTCGGCCGGTGTCGCCGGCCGACCGGTGAGGAGAGGGAGGGGCTGCTTCCATGGCCTTGCGACATGCCGTGCTGGCGGCGCTGCTGGACGGCGAGTTCAGCGGGTACCAACTGGCGAAGGCGTTCGACGTCGGCGTCGCGAACTTCTGGCACGCCCTGCCCCAGCAGCTGTACACCGAGCTGGCCAGGCTGGAGAAGGAGGGGCTGGTCGAGGGCCGGCAGGTGGTTCAGGAGACCCGGCCCAACAAACGTGTCTTCCAGGTCACCGACGCCGGCCGCGAGGAGCTGGAGAAGTTCGCCGCGACCACGTCCAAGCCGTCCTTCATCCGCGACGACCTGCTCGTCAAGGTCCAGTCCGCCGACCGCATCGGCACCGCACAGGTCATCGAGCAGCTCGATGAGCGAGTGGCCGCGGCGGACGCGAAGATCGCGCTCCTCGACGATCTGCTGCGGCAGATGCGCGGGGAAGCGGACGAGGACGAGTTCCTCCGCCACGGCGAGCGCATCGGGCCGTACCTGACGTGCCTGCGCGGCGTGGCCTTCGAGCAGGGCCACCGGGACTGGTGCCTGCGGATCGCGGCCGTGCTGCGGGAGAGGCAGGCGGCTCATGCCGGGCGTTGAGTACCTGCGCTACGTCGCGCTGGGCGACAGCCAGACCGAAGGGGTCGGCGACGGGGACGACATCATCGGCCTGCGCGGCTGGGCCGACCGGCTCGCCGAGCACCTCACCACCGTCAGCCCCGGCCTCCAGTACGCCAATCTGGCCGTGCGGGGACGGGTCGCCGGCCAGGTCCACGCCGAACAGCTGGAACCGGCTCTCGCCCTGCGCCCCGACCTGGCCACCGTCGTGGCCGGGGTCAACGATCTGCTCCGGCCGCGGGTCGACGTCGGGGAGGTGGCCGGCCACCTGGAGGAGATGTTCGCCGCGCTCACCGCGGCCGGGGCGCAGGTGGCGACCCTGACCATCCCCGACGTGGGGAAGATCGCGCCCGTCGCCCGGCCCGTCAGGTCCAGGGTGTCGGAGCTCAACACCCTCATCCGCGCCGCCGCGGCCCGCCACGGCGTCGCCGTCGCCGAGATAGCCCATCACCCCGTCGCCACCGACCCGCGCCTGTGGAGCGTCGACCGGCTGCACGCCAGCCCGCTCGGCCACGCGCGGATCGCCTCAGCCGTCGCCCAGGCCATCGACCTGCCCCACAGCGACTCCACCTGGACGCACCCGTTGCCACCCCAAGTGCTCCCCACCGGCTGGCAGTCCGCCGGGGCCGAACTGCGCTGGGCCGCCGCGTTCCTCGGCCCGTGGCTCGGGCGCCGGCTGCGCGGCCGGTCATCGGGAGACGGACGCACCGCCAAGCGCCCCCACCTCCTGCCCCTGAGTACCGCGGCATGACCGCCCGCCCGCGCCGCCGCGGCTGAGGTTCACGCACGGGTGCCCGAAGGGGTCCGGCCCACCGCGTCGCGCGGTGGGCCGGACTCCTTCGGCGGGTGACGGAAGGTCAGCGTGCGAGGCGGATGCGGTGCAGCTGGTCCTTGCCGTCGGCGCCCGCACCGGACGTGTCGATGACGGACGTGACCCCCGACAGCGCCGTGCTCCGCGCCGTCGACGCCCACACCGGAGTTGCCGACGAGGGACGTGGCCCCGTACGACAGCGTGGTGCTCCGCACCGGGACGCTCTCCTGGCTCCTCCGGAGGCGCAGCCCGCTGGCCTCAGCGCTGCTCGTTCCGCTGCCGGCTTTCCGCGTCAGCCTTTCAGTGATGGCGCGTTCGTCCGGGACGAGCCTGTCGCGGACTCTCTCGGGGTTCCTGGGAACCGGCGACGCCGGAACCGTCACGATCGTGTGGGAACCTCCGGCGGCCCCGCGTCTTCACCGGCCTGCTGGTCGGTGCCGCCTCGGCGTCGCGGGCAGTCCCACCCGGACCCTGGCCGCAAACCGCCTCGCCGCACCCGGGAGACCGGCCGCCGCAGGGCCGCCCGCCATGTCGCGCCGCTGCCGCAGTCGCCTCGGGCCCCCGAGGCGGTCACCGTGGACGGCCTGGTGCGGGCTACGGCCGCAGCCCGCACCAGAGGCTGCTGCGTCAGTGGTCGCGCGAGGACGAGCGGGCGGTACACGACGCACTCGACGCCACCGGCACCACCGGCCTGGCCGGAGGGGAGCGCGTCGACCGGTTGTCCCGGCGGGCAGCGCCGGCGCTGCCCGCGCGGTGGGGCCGGCCCGGCAGACCCCGGTCGTCCTGCTCGACGAACCGACCATCGCCCTCCACCCCGGGCCTGCCGTCGAGGTCCTGGAACCCGTCCGCGAGGTCGCGGCCACCGGCCGTGCCGTCGTCATGGTCCAGCACGGCCTGGCTGCCGCTGCCCGCTACGCCGACCCGCTCGTCGCCATGAAGGACGGCCGCGTCATCGCCTCGGGCGCCCCCCGGGCGACGGTCGACGCGGCACTGGTGAAGGAGCATGTACGCGCTCGGCGCGGACATGCTCGCCGCCCCGGGCGACGGCTCACCGGTCGTCGTGCCGCGCACCGAACAGGCGTCGCCGGGCAGGTGACCCCCACCCCTCAATGTCCCAATTAGGTGATTGATCGTAATAGTCGGGAATGCTCCCCGTGTCGCGGGCCCGGGGGTGCGGCGTCCGGGCGACGGGCAAATCGCCCGTTTCGGGCGCAGTGGCCAGCGTCACGTTTCCCGCCCCTGACGCGGAACCAGATGCTTCGGTTCCCTGTCGCCCCTAGAAAGCCGGCCCGCCCGGATGTGACCGGCATCGCACATTTCCTTTTATTGATCTTGCGAATCAATTGTGATCAGGAATTCCGGGCTTGTTTCGCCCGGTCTTTCTCGCTTACGGTCACCGTCAATCCGGATGGAACGCCGAATCCTGCCGCCGTCCGGTAACCCGACCACTCACGTACGGCAGGAGCGGGGGACCCAGGTTTGCCGCCGTTCCGGGAATCCGGAGCGGCTAGGGGTGAAGTCGCCATGCGCGGCCGGACATCTCCAGTCCGAACCCGACAGCTCACCTCGCAGGCGGCGGAGAGGAAAAGCGCCATGCCCATCAAGGGTCATCACCGTCGTTCCAAGTCCACCCCCCTGACCCGCGGTCTCATCGCCGTGAGCGCGGGCAGCGCGGTTCTCGCGCTCCCCCTGATCGCTGCCGGATCGGCTTCCGCCGCACCGGTCCAGTCGGTCGTCGCGGAAAAGGCCGTGGCCCCGGTTTCCGTTGCCGGCAAGGGAATTGCCGTACAGCAGGGCAAGTCCACCACCTATTCCGTGATCTCCGGCGATTCGCTTGCCAAGATCGCTCGTGGGCATTCCCTCGCCGGTGGCTGGGAGCAGCTCTACAAGGACAACCGGAACGTGGTCGGCGGCAACCCCGACCTGATCCACCCGGGCCTGAAGCTGACCATCGGCGCCAAGTCCACCGCCGCCGCCCCCAAGGCCGCGACCCCGAGCGATTCCAAGGCGGAGAACACCTCCGACAGCGCTTCGCAGTCGTCGGCCGCCCGTGCCGAGAGCGCCGACCGCGCCGACCGTTCCGAGCGGACGGCGATGCCCGTCGCCGAGCAGACCGCCGAGACCGCTCCCGCGCAGGCCGCGACGGCGTACACCGACGACCTCGACGGCTGGATCAAGGAGTCCCTCGCCATCATGGCCGAGCACGGTATCCCCGGCAGCTATGACAGCATCCACCGCAACATCATGCGCGAGTCCTCGGGCAACCCGCAGATCGTCAACAACTGGGACTCGAACGCCGCCGCCGGCACCCCGTCCAAGGGCCTCCTCCAGGTCATCCAGCCCACGTTCGACGCGTACCACGTGCCCGGCACCTCGCTGGACATCCTGGACCCCGTCGCCAACATCACCGCCGCGTGCAACTACGCCGCCGCGACGTACGGCTCGATCGACAACGTCTTCGGGGCCTACTGATCCACCGCGGTACCGCCCCCGCGCGGAGCCGTGAGAAGGGGTGGAAGGGAGCTCGGCAGCTCCCTTCCACCCCTTTTGCGATGCCGTACAACCCTTGCGCCGCCGAGCCGGTCCAACAGGGCGCCGGGAGGGAAACGGGCTCTTCCCGGCATCCCCCCGGTCTCGCCCGGTCATCCTTGAACCGAGGAGCCGCTCGTGCGCACCTACCGGCCGGCCGCCGTCGTCGCGGCCTCGTTCCTCCTGATCGCCGGGGCCGCCGTCACCGCGCCCTCCGCCTACGCCGCCGGCACTCCCGGCGGAACGCACGCGGACGACCGCAACACCGACTTCAACGGTGACGGCTACGAGGACGTGCTCATCGGCGCGCCCGGCGGGACCATCGGCGGCAAGAAGGGCGCGGGCTACGTGACCGTGCAGTACGGCGGGCCGGGCGGCATCGGCACCGCCCGGGGCGCCGTCCTCAGCCAGGACACCACCGGGGTACCGGGCGGCGCCGAGGCCGGGGACGGCTTCGGCACCGCCCTCGCCACCGGCGACCTGGACGGGGACGGGTACGACGACGCCGTCGTGGGCCTCCCGGGCGAGAACGTCGAACCGGTTACCGACGCGGGCGGCGTCATCGTCCTGTGGGGCTCCGCGCAGGGGCTCTCCGGCTCGGGCAGCGACTGGATGCAGGCCGGGGAACTCGCCGCCGGCATGGGGTTCGGCAGCGCCCTCGCCGCCGCGCACTTCAGCCCCGACATCCCCGGCGACCAGCTGGCCGTGACCGACCGCACCGGCTTCGCCCTGTTCCAGTACGCCCCGGGCACCCGCCGGAACGCCACGTCGAGCAGCAGCAGCGGCATCCCCGGCACCCCCGGGCGCGAGATCGCACCCCGTGCCCTGACCACCGGCGACTACGACGGCAACGGTCTCGCCGACCTCGTCATCTCCGGCGTCACCGTCGGCGACGAGCCGGGCCACGGATGGTCCGCGCTCCTCCTCGGCGAGGTCCAGGGGCTCCGCTACGACCACGACCTGCGCGGCGGTCCGGCAGTCGCCTCCGGCGACATCGACAACGACGGCTACGACGACCTGGTCACCGGGGAGCCGAACAGCCCGGGCGACGGCGGCGAGGCGATGACCGGCGGTGTGGTCGGCGTGTACTACGGCAGCGCCGGCGACGGACCGGTCGGCGCCGAGGGCCCGGGCACCCCGCCCGTGTGGTGGACGCAGGACACCCCGGGGGTCCCTGGTGTTTCGGAGGCCGGCGACGGCTGGGGCGCTGACCTCTCCGTCGCGGACACCGACGGCGACGAGTACGCGGAAGTGGCCATCGGCGCCCCCGGCGAGGACATCGGCGCTGTTGCCGACGCGGGTGCCGTGTGGGTGCTGCGCGGTGCGGCCGGCGGGCTGACCGCCGCCGGTGCGGGCTCCTGGGACCAGGACTCGGTGAACGTGCCGGGCGTTCCCGAACGGGGTGACCGCTGGGGCGGCCGGGTGCGGCTGACCGATCCCGACGATGACGGGCGGTCCGGTCTGCTGACCGCCGCGCCCGGAGAGAACGCCGGCGACGGCATCGTGTGGGCGTTCCCGGCCGGTACCGGCGGCGTGACAGCCGCCGGCTCGTGGACGTTCGACGCGGGAACGTTCGGAGGTCCGGAGAAGGGCGCCGGATACGGGACCGCGATCGACGAGTAGCAGCCCGGGGGAGCGGGGCGGGGACAGTTCTCCCGGGCCCGTCCCCACCCGCTCCCAAGCCGGTGCGCGAAGGCACTATGAACCTTTCATCCCGCGCGCTACCCTCCGCCGCATGATTTCCACGGTGGTCTGGGGAACCGGCAATGTCGGCCGTGCGGCCATCCGCGCCGTCGAGGCCCATCCGGCCCTGAAACTCGCGCACGTCCTCGTCCACGATCCCGGCAAGGTGGGCCGCGACGCGGGCGCCCTGGCCGGGCTGGAACGCGACCTCGGCGTCGCGGCGACCGACGACATCGAAGCGGTGCTCGCCACCGCCCCCCGGGCCGTCGTGTACGCGGCCTCCGGCGACATCCGTCCCGACGAGGCCCTGGCCGACATCACCAGGGCGGTGGCCGGGGGCGCCGTCGTCGTCACTCCGGCGCTGTACGCGCTCTACGACGGCCGCGGGGCCCCGCCCGAGCTGCGCGAACCGGTGCTGGCCGCCGTGGCCGGCGGTGGCGGATCGCTCTTCGTCTCCGGCGTGGACCCGGGCTGGGGCAACGACGTACTTCCCCTGCTCATCAGCGGTCTCGGCACCACGATCGACGCGATCCGCTGTCAGGAGATCTTCGACTACTCCACGTACGACCAGCCCGACTCGGTGCGCCACCTGATCGGCATGGGGCACCCCATGGAGTACGAGCCCCTCATGCTCGCGGCCTCCGTCCCGACCATGGTGTGGGGCGGTCAGATACGGCTGATGGCCCGGGCCCTGGGCGTGGAACTCGACGACATCCGCGAGACCATGGCCCGGCGGCCGCTCGAAACCACCGTCACGACCAGGACGATGGGTGAGTTCGAGGCCGGGACCCAGGGCGCGGTCCGCTTCGAGGTCCAGGGCATCGTCGAAGGCGAACCCCGCATCGTCATCGAGCACATCACCCGCATCCATCCGTCGTGCGCCCCGGACTGGCCGTCGCCGCCCGACGGCGCCGGCGCCCACCGGGTGATCATCGAGGGACGCCCGCGCATCGAGGTGACCGTCGAGGCCACCGACGAGGGAGAGAACCGCTCGGCGGGCGGCAACGCCACCGCCGTCGGACGGCTGGTGAACGCCATCGACTGGCTGGTGGAGGCGGAACCCGGACTCTACGACGCGCTCGACGTGCCCCTGCGTCCCGCAGCCGGCCGACTCGGAAGGAAGCAGTCATGATCATCGACATCCCCGAAGGCCAGGAGCCGATCGGATACGTGTGGGGTGACATGGTCCCCGGCATCGGCATGGCCGCCGCGAACTTCTCGCTCTCGGTGTACGAGCACACCACGCTCGGACTCCGTGAGTTCGAGGCCGCAAGGCTCCGCATCGCGCAGATCAACGGCTGTCTCTTCTGCCTGGACTGGCGCACCGAACGCGACGGGCGGAAGGTCGAGGAGGAGTTCGCCGGCGCGGTGAGCGACTGGCGCACGACCGATGCCTTCGACGACCGGACCCGGCTGGCGGCCGAGTACGCCGAGCGGTACGCCCTGGACCACCACGGCCTGGACGACGCGTTCTGGGCCCGGATGACCGCGCACTACAGCCAGCACGAGATCGTCGAGCTGAGCATGAGCATCGGCTCCTGGCTGGCGTTCGGCCGGCTCAACCATGTGCTGGGACTCGACGCGGTGTGCGTACTGCCGGGCCACTGAGAGACACCGGAGGACCCGGTCGTGGCGCGCATCCGGTAGGAGGCCTGTCCGGCACCTCCTACCGGAGGATTCGCGCGAGGGCACCCGCGGTCACAGATCGGTGGCGATGATCTTCTCGATGTTCCGTTCGGCGAGTGCCGTGATGGTGACGAACGGATTGACGCTGGTGTTGCCGGGGATCAGCGAGCCGTCGATGACGTAGAGGCCCGCATAGCCGTGCAGGCGGCCGTAGTTGTCGGTGGCCTTGTCGAGGACGGCGCCGCCGAGCGGGTGGTAGGTGAGGTGGTCGCCCCAGATCTTGTAGACACCGAAGAGGTCGGTCCGGTAGATCGTCCCCTCCCTGGCGTTGATCTTGTCGAAGATCGTCTTCGCCATGTTGATGGACGGCTGCTTCCAGGCGGTCTGCCAGTTCAGGTCGACCTTCCCCGTGGCGGCGTTCCAGGAGAACTGGGCGCGGTTCGGGTTCTTCGTGATCGACAGGTAGAACGAGGCGAACGTCTCGATCCCGGTCGGCAGCGGCGCGACCTCGGCGAACGCGCCTCCGGCGGCCCAGTTGTCGATGCCGCCGCACGGGATGCTCGACTGGACCGCGCCGGTCGCGTCCCACATGTGATTGGCGCGGCCGCACATGACGTTGCCGTTGTCGCCCCAGCCCTTGCCGATCTCGTCGTTCAGGCCGGACAGCGCGCCCGTGGCCTTCAGCCGGGTCAGCAGCTTGCTCGTGCCGACGCTTCCCGCGGCGAAGAACACCTTGTCCGCGACGACCGTCTTGGTGGTCGCCACGCTTCCGTCGGTGCGCAGTTCGTCGATCACGACCGTGTAGCCGCCGCCCGTCGCCGGGGTGACCGAAGTGACCTGGTGCAGCGGCGAGATGGTGACGTTGCCGGTGGCCCGGGCCTGGGCGAGGTAGGTCTGCTGCAGCGACTTCTTGCCGTGGTTGTTGCCGTAGAGGATCTCACCGTCCAGCGCCGACTTGGGTACGGTGCCGGCCGCCTCCTGCTCCATGTAGTCCCAGTCGTACACATCGGGCACGAAGACGAACGGGAAGCCGGAGCGCTGTGCGTGCTTGCGGCCGACCCGGGCGTACTGGTAGCAGTCCACGCTGTCGAACCACGCCGGGTCGACGGTGCCGACCCCGAGGCCGGCGTTGGCGCGCGGGTAGTAGGTGGAGTACATCTCGTCGGCGTTCACGGACGGGAGGACGGCGCCGAAGTTCTCCCGCCTGGGTGTCACCGCCATGCCGCCGTTGACCAGCGACCCGCCTCCGACGCCGCGCCCCTGGTACACCGTGATGCCGCTGAAGTCCTCGGCGTCCAGGATGCCGGTGTAGCGGGGGATCGCCCGGTCGATGGGAAAGCCGAGGAAGTTGCTGAGCGGCTGCTTGCTCTTCGTGCGGAGCCAGTACGAACGGCCGTCCGGCTGCGTCGTGTTGGCGAAGATCTTGCCGTCCGCCCCGGGGGTGTCCCAGGCCATCCCCATCTCGACGAGATGGACGTGGATCCCTGCGCGGGCGAGCCGCAGGGCGGCGACGGAACCTCCGTACCCGGTGCCCACGACCAGAACCGGGACGTGGTCGCCGCTGCCGATCACCGCCGCTGCGCCTGTGGTGCGCGCCTGGGCGGCGGTGGCATGACCGGAGAGGGCCGCGGCTCCCAGAATGAAACCTGTTCTTGCCATGAACCGGCGACGCGAGACCTCGCTCGATCTCTTGTGGGGTAAGCTCGAATCCGTCATGTGACGTTCCTCACTCTCGATCGAATGAGAACGAGTTCTACTGGCGCTCGCGTGAGAAGTCACTACATACCTATGGGTAATTTCCCCGGCCCGTGAGCGTCCGCCGCCGGTGCCGGGGGGTGCCGGTGCCGGCGGCCGTCGTCGTCCCGGATGCGGCACATGGGCATCGCATGGATGCTGGGAGGGTCAGCGTTCCATGAGGAGGAAGTCATGAGCATGCTCGACAAGATCAAGGACATGATCAAGGGGCATCCCGATCAGGCCCGCCAAGGAGTCGAGAAGGGCGGCGACTTCGTCGACAAGAAGACCGATGGCAAGTACGGCGGCCAGGTCGACTCCGCCCAGCAGAAGCTCAATGACGAGTTCGGTGACCGCCGTCCGCCCACCGGCGAACAGTAGAGCCGGCACCACCTCCGCAGGGCCCGCCGCCCGGATCCGGGCGGCGGGCCCTGCGTCGTGTTGCGGGTGGCAGGCGCTGCGCCGCGATTCGTACGCGGGCGCCGCGCTCCATGTCGTATTTCGTTCGGGACGGCGCCCGGAGGCGATACGGCCCGAGCGAGCGGCAGTCTCCGTGAGACGGTGGCTGCCGCTCCTGAGCGCGCGGTGGCGGTGGCGCCGGCGCGCCGCAAGGTCAGTTGTGGCCGAACTTCCGCTCGCGCTTGTGGGAGACCTGCTCCGAGATCGCCTTCACCGCATCGGGTTCGGGCGCCGTGCTCGTCTGCTCCTTGGCCTCCGCTGCAGCGGAGTGCTCATGGCCTCCGGTGCGGGCGCCGCGGTTGTGCCGGCTCTGCTTCTTGCCCATGATCGTGCCTCCTCGCGGATGTCGGACGATGGGCCGCCTTCAGAGTTGCATACAAGGACGCAGGGTGCATTTCGGCAGCCGGTGCCGGACGCTCCGAAATGCGCGCCGCCGTGGCAGGGGAGCATGCTGGCTGTGTGACCTGGTACGGCGCGGTCCGGCGCAAGCCGCTGAGCGAGGGCAGTGGTGTGTCCGGGAGGCTCATGAACGGCCGGGCGCCGGGCGAGCTGTCGCTGGTGCTCGCCCAGGCTGTCGTGAGCGCGATCGAATCCGCCGGCGGCCGGGCCGGCGGCGTCTATCTGCGTTCCCTCACCCCCGGGCTGCTGCGGCTCGCGGTTCTGGCCGGGCTGCCCGGCCCCCTGTTCCGGCCCTGGTGGCGGATGCATGTGAACCGGCCGTTCCCGGTCGCCGAAGCGTTCCGGTCGGGGCAGCCCGTGCACCTCGCCGACGCGGAGGAGGCGATGCGCCGCTTCCCCCAGCTGATGGCGGGGCTGCCGTTCCCCTTCAGCTCGTTGTACGTCCCGGTCATCAGCGCCGGCAGGCCGGTCGGCGTTCTGGTCGTGCTGCGCGCGGCGACCCCCGGAAAACCGGTGGCGAGCTCCGACCGGCGCAGACTGCAGGGCATCGCCGAAGGACTCGGAGGAGCGCTGGCCGCCCTGGAGTCCGCCGGGACCACGGTGGCGTGGGACGAGGAGCCACTGCCCGTACAGCTGCCGGCGGGCAGTTCGCCACCCGTGCGGATCGGGCGCTTCGACTGGGACCTGCGGAGCGGCGCCGTCGGCGCGGACGACGAACTGTGCGCCATCCTCGGCACCGGACGGCACCGGTTCCCCGGCACCATCGACGCGCTCGCGGCCCGGCTCGCCCCGGAGGACGTATACGGACTGTGGGCCCTGGCCCGCCAGGCCGCGGACTCGGGCGGCCCCGTCGTCCGCAGGATGCGGCTGCGCGGCCCCGACGGAGGTTCGCACCTGCTGGAGGTCTCCGGCCGGCGGGACACGGGCGCGGACCCCGGCGCCTCGACGCATCTGACCGGCTTCCTGGTGGATCTCGGCATCGGCCCGGTCGTCGCCGAGGCGGCCGACCGGCTGCCGCGCGGCATCTTCTCCCTCGACCGCTTCGCCCGGATCACCTACATCAACCGCCTTGCCGAGGAGATCCTCGACCACCCCCGGTCGGAGCTGGTGGGACGGGTGCTCTGGGAAGCCCTGCCGTGGTTCGCCAACCCGGCCTACGAGGACCACTACCGCGCCGCGATGCTCTCCGACGCCCCGGTCCACTTCCTCGCCCGTCGCACCCCTCCGCCCTGGCTCTCCGTCTCCCTGTACCCCGGCCACGACGGCCTCACCGCCGTACTGACCCCCACCGAACAGCCCGTCTACGCGCCGGGATCCGTCGTCTCGCCCGGCCTGGGCCTCGGCTCCCCGGCCGACCGCTCCGCCGCGCTCTACCGGCCGGTCGCCCTGGCCATCGCCCTCACCGAGGCGGTCACCGCCCGCCAGGTGTCCGCCGTGGTCACCGAGGAACTGCTCCCCGCCTTCGGCGGCCGCCAGCTCGCGATCTACCTGCTCAAGGAGCGCCACCTCTACCTGGAGTGGGAGACCGGCTTTCCCCAGGGCTTCCTCGACCGCTTCGACGGGGTGGACCTCGACGCGAGCATTCCCGGGGTCGAGACGCTGACGACCGGGCGCCCCATCTTCTTCGAGTCCATGCAGCGACTGGCCGCCGCATACCCCGGCATCCCCATGGAGACCGACGTCGGGGCGCGTGCCTTCCTCCCGCTGATCGCCTCCGGACGGCACGTCGGCTCCTGCATCCTCGGGTTCGACCAGCCGCGCGGCTTCAGCCCGGAGGAGCGCACGGTCCTGACGGCCCTCGCCGGCCTCATTGCCCAGGCACTGGAACGGGCCCAGCGGTACGACACCGAGGCCGCCCTGGCCCGCGGCCTCCAGGACGTCCTCCTTCCCCACGGGCTGCCCGTCGTCGTGGACGGCGTCGACACCGCCGGCCGCTACCTCCCCGGCACCCAGGGCATGGACGTCGGCGGCGACTGGTACGACGTCATCGAGACCGACGGAAAGCTCGCACTCGTCATCGGGGACGTCCAGGGCCACGGTGTCGCCGCCGCCGCGACCATGGGCCAACTGCGCAGCGCGGTCCGGGCCTTCGCGCTCAGCGGACACGATCCGCAGGAGGTGATGAGCGGCACCAACCGGCTGCTCATCGATCTCGACCCCGGCCAGTTCGCCAGCTGCTGCTACATCGTCATGGACCCCGCCACCGGCCTCACCCGGGCCGTCCGGGCCGGCCACCCGCAGCCCGTGCTCCGCCGCCCCGACGGCACGACCGAGGTCATGGACCTGCCGGGCGGCATCGTGCTCGGCATCGACGCCCAGGCCTCGTACCCCGTCACCGAACTGCTCCTGGACCCCGGCGCGATGCTCGTCCTGTACACCGACGGCATGGTCGAGGAGTCGGGCACGGACATCGACGTCGGCATCGAGCGGCTGCGCGGCATCATCGCCGCATGCGGCCCGGCGCCCCTGGACGAAACGGCCGACCACGTGATCGGCCGCGCCACACAGGCGGCCGACCGTCCCGACGACATCGCCCTGCTCCTCGCAGCCCGCTGGCACGACGGGGCCCGGGCCTGAACGGCCCCGGGCCCTGCCGGTGGCCGGGGATCAGCGCCGACGGGCGTCCGGCGCGGGGACCAGGCGTACCGCGGTGTTCAGCACATGGTCGATCACATCGCGCGAAGGCTTGTCCGTGAGGTTGGTGAGCAGCCGGGCCAGCGTGTTGAGGAGGAACGGCGAGCCCATCACGTAACGGTTGAGCACGGGCTGGAAACCCGACCGGCTGAACACCAGGTCGGCGGCCGTGTTGCCGAGCCGGTAGTAGCTGCCCCAGCGGCGGTTCATCTCGGCCGGATAGTGATGCAGCGCCCTCTCCCGCCCGGGGCCCTCCGGCAGGGCCAGCGCGAGTGCGGCCGTCTCGGCAGCGACCTCCCCGGCCTCCAGTGCCTGGCCGATTCCCTCACCGTTCCAGGGGCTGATCATGCCTCCGGAGTCGCCGACCAGGAGAAGCCCCCGGGTGTACAGCGGATGACGGTTGAAGCCCAGCGGCAGGGCGGCGCTGCGGACCGGCCCCTCAGCGTTCTCCTCGCGCAGCCCCCACGCCTCGGGGGTCCTGGCCATCCACCGGTCCAGGGCGGCCCGCAGGTCGGCCTTGCCGTGGCGGCGGTGCGGGATGGCGCCGAGGCCCACGTTGACGCGGCCGTCACCCATCGGGAAGATCCAGCCGTAGCCCGGCAGATAGCGGTCGCTCCGCGGGTACCGGAGGTCGGCCCAGAGCTCCAGGTACTCCTCGCGCGAACGCTCGGGACTGCGGTAGTAACGGCGGGCCGCCGTGGCGATCTGCCGCTTCGTGTCCCGCTGCAGCCCCATCGCGAGCGCGAGCCGCGCCGAGGCGCCGTCCGCCGCGATGACGACCGGGGCCCGGTGCACCACCGGATCCCCGGCACCCGACACCGCCGTGACCCCGGTGACCCGGCCGGACCGGTCCGTCACGGGATCCGTCACCTTCACACCGGTGCGCAGCCGGGCTCCGGCGGCCACCGCGTGGCGGGCCAGGATGTCGTCGAAGTCGTGCCGGCTGCGGGTGAGACCGAAGTCCGGGTAGCCGCCCAGCGCCGGCCAGTCGATCCGCACCTGCCTTTCGCCGGCCACCCAGCGCATCCCGCGCGACCGCGTCCAGCCGGGGGCCTTGATGTCGACGCCCATCCGGATGAGCTGGTGCACCGCGCGCGGAGTGAGGCCGTCCCCGCACACCTTCTCCCGCGGGAACGCGGACTTCTCCAGCAGCAGCACGTCGACGCCCGCTCTCGCGAGGTGGAAGGCGGCGGACGAACCCGCCGGCCCCGCACCCACCACGATCACCTGGGCCTCCTCGGACGGGCCGGGGGCGGAGCCTTCGCCCCGACCGGAAGGACCGGACTGGTCTTCGTGCGCTTCCCGCATGGGAACCCCTTCGTGGGACGGCCGGTGCCGTCCGCGGACGGTGACTCTGTACACCGACATCCTGCCGGGTCGCGGCGCTGCGCGGCAGGGCGCAACATCCGCGCGCGCCCCCCGCGACGTGCGGGAAGCGGGCGCCGGCCGGCCGCTCCGGAACGCGCCTCGGGGCCGCACGGTGTGCGGCCCCGAGAACAGCGGAAGAAGGGGTGGAGGCGTAAGTCAGTAGGGCAGCGGGCGCCCGGACGGCGTGCGCAGATCGAGCGGCGGCGGCCGGGACGGAAGCTGGGGACGTCGGACGATCCTGATGCGGCCCACGGGCACCACCTCCTGTCGGTAATCCGTCATATGCCCTGACGGCGCGCCGTTCACACGCCCGGCGGTCATCGACCCCGCCCGGGCCCCGAGGGGCGGCCCCGGCGAATCGTGTTAAACCTGAAGATGTGGGTGGTACAGGTCGGTTCGCGACGCGGTTTCGCCACTCCGCCCGACGGCGGCGTCGACACGATGGCGGCCGTCCGGGCGGTGACGGGCACGCGCCCTCCGGCCCGGGCGCGGGAAAGCCCCCGCTCCTTCGGAGGCTGCGCACCCTCTTCAGCGTCCATTCCGTGGCCGGCCAGGTGTTCGTCCTCATGCTGGCCATCGTGATGCTGCTCGTCACCGCGGCCGTCGTCGCCCTGGTGGTGCAGGGCAGACGGGACAGTATGAAGGAGGCGCGGACCCGGTCGCTGAGCGTCGCGGAGACCTTCGCCCACGCGCCCGGAGTCGCGGCCGCCATGGACAGCAGGGACCCCACAGCCATTCTGCAGCCCCGTGCCGAGGAGGTCCGGCGCAGCACGGATGTGGAGTACGTCGTCGTGGCCGGGACCGACGGCATCCGCTACACGCACCCCGACATCGCGCTCATCGGCAAGCACATCATCGGCCCGTACAAGGAGGCGCTCGAGGGCGAGTCCATCACGCGCACCGTCAACGCCAGCCGGGGCCTGGCGGTCAGCTCGGTGGTGCCGGTGGAACGCCGCGACGGCACGGTCGCCGGTCTGGTGTCCGTCGGCATCAAGGTCGACACGGTGAACAAGCTCGCCTATCCGAGCCTCCCGCTCGCCCTCGGCGCCGCCGGCGTCGCGCTCGCTCTCACAGCGGGTGGCGCGGGTCTGGTCAGCCGGCGTCTGGGCCGGCAGACGCATGGCCTCGGCCCCGCCGAGATGACCCGGATGTACGAACACCACGACGCGGTGCTCCATGCCGTTCGCGAGGGCGTCCTCATCCTCGGCGCCGACGGCCGGCTGGTCCTCGCCAACGACGAGGCACGCCGCCTCCTCGGGCTGCCCGCCGACGCCGAGGGCCGGGCCGTGACAGAGCTCGGGCTGGCCCCCAGTACCGCGGAGCTGCTGGCCTCCGGAAAGGTGGCCACGGACGAGGTGAGGCCGGCCGGGAACCGGCTGCTGGCCGTCAACCTCCGCCCCACGGGCGAACGAGGAGGGCCGCCCGGCACGGTCGCCACTCTGCGGGACACCACGGAGCTGCAGGCCGTCACCGGACGCGCCCAGACCGTACGGGAACGGCTGCTGCTCCTGTACCGGGCCGGAGCCCGGATCGGCACGACCCTCGACGTCACCACGACCGCGCAGGAACTGGCGGAGGTCTCCGCGCCCGGATTCGCCGACTGCGCGACCGTCGACCTCGCCGACTCCGTACTGCGCGGGGAAGAACCGGAACCGCCCACCGGGAACGTGATGGACATGCGCCGCACCGCCGTCAGCGGCATCGGCCCGGACCACCCCCTCTACCCGCTGGGCCGCGTCATCGGCTTCGTGCCGACCAGCACCGAGGGCATCGGCAGCAGCAGCGGCCACACCTGGATCGTGCCCGATCTCGCCGCGTCCCAGCAGTGGCGTCTGCCCGACCCCGAGCAGGCGGCACGGATCCTGGAGTCCGGATTCCACTCGCTGCTCTCCGTTCCCCTGCACGCGCGCGGGGTCATCCTCGGCATGGCCAACTTCTGGCGCGCCGGGAACGAGACCCCCTTCGACGCCGAGGACCTGTCCTTCGCCGAGGAACTGGTGGCCCGGGCGGCGGTCAGCGTCGACAACGCCCGGCGCTACACCCGCGAGCACGAGATGGCCGTGACCCTGCAGCGCAGTCTGCTCCCGAGCGGCCTTCCCGAGCAGAACGCCCTGGACGTCGCCTACCGCTATCTGCCGGCGCAGGCGGGGGCGGGCGGGGACTGGTTCGACGTGATCCCGCTGTCCGGCGCCCGGGTCGCGCTCGTCGTCGGCGACGTCGTCGGGCACGGTCTGCACGCCGCGGCGACCATGGGCCGGCTGCGCACCACGGTGCACAACTTCTCCACGCTGGACCTGCCGCCGGACGAACTCCTCGGCCATCTCGACGAACTCGTCGTCAGGATGGACCAGGACGAGGAGGCCGGCGGCGGGGGCATCACCGGGGCCACCTGTCTGTACGCGATCTACGACGCGGTCTCCGGGCGCTGCTCGGTGGCCCGGGCCGGCCACCCCGGACCCGCCCTCGTCCTGCCCGACGGCACTGTGGAGTTTCCCGAGATCCCCGCCGGCCTGCCGCTCGGCATCGGTGGCATGCCCTTCGAGGCGACCGAGCTGGAGGTGCCCGAGGGGAGCCGTCTGGTGCTGTACACGGACGGTCTCGTCGAACGTCGCGACCGGGACATCGACGACGGCCTGGAACAGCTGCGGAGCGCTCTGGCAGGCCGTGCACGCACACCCGAGGAGACCTGCGACGACGTGCTGGAGGCCCTTCTGCCCAGTCGCCCGGGCGACGACGTCGCCCTGCTGGTGGCCCGCACCCGCACCCTGGATCAGGACCGCCGCGTCCAGTGGCAGGTGGACCCCGACCCCGCGGCCGTCGCGGGTGTGCGCAAGCAGGCCGGCCGCTGGCTCGCCGACCGGGGGCTGGACGAGGAGGGCTTCGTCACCGAGCTGATCCTGAGCGAACTCGTCACCAACGCGATCCGCTACGGCTCCGAGCCGATCAGCGTACGGCTGCTGTACGACCGGGCGCTGATCTGCGAGGTGTCCGACTGCAGCAGTACCTCCCCGCACCTGCGCTACGCCGCGACGACGGACGAGGGAGGCCGCGGGCTGTTCCTGGTCGCCCAGTTCGCCGAGCGCTGGGGCACCCGCTACACCGAGCGCGGCAAGGTCATCTGGTCCGAGCAGTCGCTCGACGGGCCGCCGCCCGGTCAGGCATAGGCCGCGGGGCCCGGCAGCGACTGCCGGGCCCCGCGGGACGGTCGGATCACCCCATGCGCGGTGTCAGGGGAAGGACACCACGTTCGAGGGGATGGTCGAGGTGCCGGATGTGGGTGATCCGGTGTTGTTGATGACGTGTTCGTACTGGCCCTGGCCGCCGAGGGAGACGACGAGCAGGTCGTGGAACTTCACGCCGGGCTTCACCGGTGCCTGGAAGCCGTGGTCCTGGCGGATGGTCGGGTCGACGTTGAAGTAGCAGTAGCTGCCCAGGCCCCAGCCTTCGTGGGTGGTGACGGAGTCGTCGACCTTGTAGGCCGCGTAGCCCTTGGTGCCGCCGTTCTGGATGGCGGCCTGGTTCGGGGCGTCGTACGCCTTCTCGTTCTGGAAGAAGATCGTCTTCCCCCGCTCGCCGGACCAGCGGACGTCGTACTTGTTGAAGTGCTCCACGAACAGGCCCGTGGCGAGGACGTCGTCGCCGTTGACCTGGAGGCCGTAGTCGGCCCGGTTGGTCTCCCAGCCGACGCCGTCGCCGTGGTCGGCGCGCCACAGCCAGGTGTGGTCGATGATCGTGTCGTCGCTGTTGACGACCATGCCGGTGGTGGCCTTGCCCGCGCCCGCGCCGCCGACGCGCACGAACACGTCCTGGACGGTGGTCGGGTTCGCCGCGTGGTCGGCGGAGGCGCCGTCGGGGCCGACCTGAACGAGCACCTGCGAGTTCTGCGGTCCGGCGTCGACGAGGAGTCCGGCGAGCTTCACACCGTCCACGTCACCGACCTTGATGGCGGTGACCCCGTTGTCCGGGATGATCGTCGCGAGACCGAGACCCAGCACGACCGTGTTGGCGCGGTCGATGTTGATCGCCTGGTCGACGTGGTAGATCCCGGGTGTGAACAGCAGATGCAGGCCCTGCTGTACCGCCGCGTTGATGGTGGCGGCCGAGGCACCCGGCTTGACCACGTAGAACTGGCTCAGCGGGATGGACTCGCCCTGCGGCGTGCCGTTGGCCCACGAGACGCCGCGTGCGTTGGTGCGCTTGGCGGGCACGAAGACCTTGTAGTTGTTGCCGTCCAGGTAGAGGAACGGCTTCTCGCGGGAGACCGGGGTGTTCTCCAGCGTGGTGTACGGGGGGTTCGGGAAGCTCTGGGCGGGTGCGCCCTCGACGCCGGAGAACGTCATGTTCCAGACGCCGTTGCCCCAGCTGCCGATCGAGCTGTCGCGGGTGTACCACTGCTGCTGCGAGTACGGGCCGACCTGGCCGTCGATCTTGCTGTCGGCGATGTACCCGCCGCTCGCCCAGCCGTATCCGTTCGGCGCGAGGTTCAGTCCGCCCTTGACGTGCATGCGGCGGAAGGGCGCGGCCTGGGAGACCGCCCAGCGGTCCGTGCCGTTCACCGGGTTGAGCGCGAGGTTCTCGGCCGAACGCCAGAAGTTCTGGGTGGCGTTGCCGTTGAACCAGCCCGCGTCGACGGTCACGTCACCGTTGAACGTGGTGTCGTCCGGCTTGAGCCCGAGGCCGGCGATCTGGGTGTAGAAGCCGATCTGGGCGTTGATGTTGTTGTACGTGCCCGGCTTGAACATCAGCGCGTAGCGGCCGGTGCCGAACTGCGCCGACTCCTGCTGCTTGAAGATCTCGTCGACCTTGGCCTGGATGTTCGGCGTCGACGGGTCGAAGACCAGGACGTTCGGGCCGAGGTCGCCGCCGCCCGGGATCTGGGGGCCGCCCCCGCCACCGGTCGTGCCGAACACCTGGAACTCCCAGAGCGAGTACCCGTACTGGGTGGCCCTGGTGGTGCCGGTCAGCCGGACATAGCGAGCGTTTCCGGAGACGTTGAGCGTCTCGGTGCCACCGGGGCTCGTGGTGGTCGAGTAGGCGGTGCTCCAGGTGCTGTCGTCCGTGGAGAACTCGATCCGGTAGCTCTTGGCGTAGGCGGTCTCCCACTTCAGCGCGATCTGGCTGACCGAGGCGGTGGAGCCCAGGTCGACCTTGATCCACTGAGGGTCGGAGAACGCACTGGACCAGCGGGTCCCGTTGTCGCCGTCGACGGCGGCGGTGGCGGGGGTGCCGCCGTTCTCCTGGCTGGAGGTGGTGACCGTTCTGCCCTGCGAGAGAAGCGAGGGCGCCGCACTGGCGGAGGTGGACGGCGTGAAGGCGAGCAGCGAGACGACGAGGCCGGCGACGGCGGTCAGTACACCGGTGCGTCTTCTTCCGGTCGAGGGAGCGGGTCTGCGGAACAAGGGGGGTGTGTACATGGGGGCTTGTCTCCTGAGTCGCGGTAGCGGGTGCACGACACGAAGCCGGAGAGAGCGCTCTCTCCGGCCGATCGGATACTTCTCCCTTGCGTCCCCACACGTCAATAGGTGTGCAACAGCCGCTTGTTCCAGCCCTGTTGGGAACAAGAATTGACGACAGGTATCTCACGATTGCCCTGATTGCCTACGCCTTGAGATCGTCGTGGTGCGGATTCTGATGGGTCGTGGATTCAGATGATGATGTTGCGGGCATGCTCAACATGCATGGGCCGGGCTGTCGTTGCTCTCGTGGGCTCGACGGCGGCGGGGCGCCCGGAGAAGGGGACGGTAGCGGTGTGGGCAGGCAACCGCTGCGCCTGTTACCGGACATCTTGTCGACACCTGCGGGACAGCGGGCCCGGCTGCTCGCTATCCTCCGGGCATGAGCCGTGAGCGTGGCACGCCTGGCGCCGCTGACCAGGCGCGACGGGGTCCCGGGTGAACGAGGCCATGGGTCCGGTACCGGCGGGCGCCCGTACCGCGGAGGCGTGGCGGTCGTTCGGATCCCGGTTACGCCGGTGGCGCAGGCGGGCCGGGCTCACCCAGGCCCAGGTGGGTGCCCGGGTCGGGTACGACCACACCGCCATCAGCAGACTGGAGCACGGCAGCCGGCGGACGCCGTTGCCACTGGCCAGGCGCCTCGATGAACTGCTGATGGCTCAGGGCGAGTTGGTGACCGCCTGCGAGGCGGCCGAGGAGCAGGAGCGGGTGGGCGGCGTGCCGGGTGCACCGGCCCCCGTGCGGAGCGGCCCGCTGCCCGGGGAGCCCGCCGGCGGGGCGCTGCTCGCGATGCTGCCGCCGGGTACCGTCCTGCCCGCGAGCCTGCCCGCCTACGGACTCGTCTGCCCGCTGCACGGCCGCGACGGCTGCACGGTCCCGGTCCTCGCGGACGTCATCGCGCTGCACGCCGCCTTCTGCGCGCTCGGCCCCGACGCACGGTCACGCCCCGTCCTCGACAGCGATACCGTGCACGCGCTCACCGCCCTGCTCGCGGTCTGTCTGCGCGCCGACGAGGAACGGGCCTGGCCGGGGGCGACCGTCGTCGTCGAGGGCACGCTGCACGCCATGCTCCGGTGGATGGCGCTTCCCGCCGCGTCGTACCAGGCCCAACTGGCCCCGCTGGCAGCCGAGTACGCGCAGTCGGCGGGCTGTCTGCGGCTGTTGTGGGGTCGCAACGGGACCGCGATGGCCTGGCTCGACCGCTCGCTGCAGTGGGCAGCCATCGCCGGCCGTGTCGGGACCCAGGTCGCGGCACTCGGCGACATGAGCACCCTGGCCCGGCTGGAGGGTGACGGTCCGTCGGCACTCGTCTACGGCGGGGCGATCGGCGAGGCCGCCGCGGGCCGGCACTGGGCGGGCGCCTTGAGCGACCTCTACCAGGCGCGCGGCCACGCGGTCCGCGGCGACGCCGCCGGGACGCTCAGGCACATCGACCGGGCCTGGTCGCAGATGGACCGCGCCGGCGAGCGCGACGAGACGGAGGCGCCCTGGCTCTCCGTCGCCTCCGTGCGCCTGCGGGTGGAGTCGGGTGCGGCCGGCGCGCTGCGCGATCTCGCCGCGGCCACCGGTGACCGCCGCTTCGCGCTCCGCGCCGTCGGGGCGGCCCGCACCGCGCTCGGGCTGCTGCCGCCCGGCATGCATTCGGCGCGGATGCTGTTCCTGGCCCGGATGGCCGACGCCCACGCGTGCGCCGGTGACCCGGCGGCGGCGCAATCCGTGGCGGACCCGGTCCTGGACACCACCGAGATCAATCCGTCGACGCTGCTGGGCCAGGAACTCCGCGGACTCCACACGCGGCTGGCGGCCCGGGGCCGCCGCCCGGAGACCGACGACTTCGTCCGCAGGCTGGCGGCGGTGGTCCGCTGACACGCAGGGGCGGGGCGTGTGGATCACGCCCCGCCCCGGTTGCCGTGTATCCGGATCAGCTCACGTTCAGCGCCACGTCGTCCACGACGAAGCTGGTCTGCAGGTAGGCGTCCTCCTTACTGGTGAACCCCAGCGTCACCGTCTGTCCCGCGGCGGAGCCGACGTCGAAGGACTGCTGCACGTAGCCGTTGCTCGCGTCGAGATTCGAGTACGTCGCGAGGGTCCGGGAGCCCAGTTTCACGGTGAACGTGTCGTAGGCGGTCGGGTCACCCGCCGACTCGTCGGTGTCGGTGCTCAGATAGAACGACAGCCGGTACGTCGAGCAGCCCGCCGGAACGGTCACAGACTGCGTGGCCGTGTCGCTGTGGGTACTGCCCCAGCCGCCGAACCACGCCTGGTACGAACCGCTGTGTGCGGGCTTCTCGGAGGTCCGGTTGTTGATGATCGCGTCCGACTGGGTCCATGGCGTGGTGCCGTTCTCGAAACCGCCGTTGGCGACGACCTGCCGCGCCTGGCAGGTTCCGCCGCCACCGACGACCAGCGAGTACGTGGTGGTGTGGGTCGCGGTACCCGTACCGGTCACAGTCAGGGTGTACGTACCCGCGGTGACCTGCGTTCCGGCCGAGACGGTCATCGTGGACGACGAGCCCGACTGCACGGAGGACGGGGCGAACGAGACGGTGACCCCGCTCGGCGCACCGGAGGCCGTGAGCCGCACCGTCTGCGCGGAACCGGTGGTGGTGGCCGTGGACACGGCCGCGGTGACGGAGGCGCCCGGCTGGACGCTGCCGGACACCGGGTTCACCGAGATGGAGAAGTCGTCGGCCGGTGCCGTGGTGCCGACGGCCGTCTTCCACAGCGTGTAGGCGACCCCGTCCGCGCTGCGGTTGAGCGCGGTCGCGTTGATGTTCGCCGTCGTGTCGCACGCCTGGTGGTAGCACGGATCGTACGAACGGCCCGCGGAACCGCCCCACTTGGCCGCCTGAGCGGACGACTTGGTGTCACTGGCCCCGGTGGCGTACCCCGAGGTGGCGATGCCGCCCTGCTGGAACGAGTAGTCGTCGGAGCGGCCCTGGCCCTCGACGTTCTCCTCCGGGGCGAGGCCGAGGGACGTCCAGTACTCCTTCATCGGCGCCGAGGCCGTGGAGTTGAGGTTGTTGATGAAGTATCCGCCGTTGGTGGAGGCGACCATGTCGAAGTTGTAGTACGCGCCGATGGCCGACCGCTGGGCCGCGGAGAGCTGGCCGACGTAGTACTCGGAGCCCTCCAGGCCCTGCTCCTCGCCGTTCCACCAGGCGAAGCGCACATGCTTGGTCATCGTCGGGTTCTGCTGGGCCAGGGCGAGCGCGTTCTCCAGCAGCGTGGCGGAGCCGGAACCGTTGTCGTTGATCCCGGGCCCGGCGGCCACGCCGTCGAGGTGGGCGCCGAACATCACGGTCCGGTCGGCGGGACCGCCCGGCCAGTCCGCGATCAGGTTGTTCCCGCGGTAGGTGCAGGTGGTGCAGGTCTGCTCGCTGACGGTGTAGCCGGCCGCCTGGAGCTTGCCCTTCACATAGGCGAGCGAGGCGGTGTAACCGCTGCTGCCGGCCCTGCGGTTGCCGCCGTTCTGCGTGGCGATGGTGTTGAGCTGGGTCAGGTGCGCCTGCACGTTGGCGACGCTGATGTCGGGGGCCGTGCCGCCCGGATTCCCGCCGTCACCGATGGTCAGGGTGTACTGCGCGGTGTGTTCCTGTGTGCCCGCGCCCTTCACGGTGAGCGTGTACGTACCGGGCGCCGCGGCCGATGTGGCCGACACGGTCATGGCCGACGTCGCGCCGGACTGGACCGAGGACGGGCTGAACGAGACGGTGACACCGCTCGGCTGTCCGGTCGCCGACAGGTTCACCGTCTGCGCGCTGCCGGAGGACACGGTGGTCCTGACCGTGGCCGTCACCGAACCGCCCTGCTTCACCGAGCCGGAGGCGGGGTCGAGCGACAGGGAGAAGTCGTTGTTTCCGCTCGGGGCACACGTCGGGTCGCCGCTCTGGGCGGGGACGCTCACCGCGTCCCAGGCCGCCTTCGCGCGGTTGAACAGCACACAGGTGGCGTCGAGGGCCTTGGCCGAGGTCAGTGTCGCGGTGCGGTAGCGCTTGTACGTCATGCCGCTGGTCTTGAGCAGCATGCCGCCGTAGAAGACCTTGCCGGCGCTCTGGATGCCCACACCGGTGACCGAGGAGCTGTTGCACGTGGGACTGGACGGCTTGCCGCCGCCGGGGTTCGAGCCCTCGGCCAGCAGATAGAACCAGTGGTTCAGGGGGCCGGCCGCCGCGTGCTCCTCCGTGCTGGGTATGGAGGAGCTGTAGCAGTTCGGGTCGCCGATCTGTCCCGGGTTGTACATGATCCGGATCGGTCCGTTGCCCACCAGGTTGATCTTCTCGCCGACGGTGTAGTCCGGGTCGTCGTACGGCGCGGGCTCATTGGTGTACGCCTCGGTCAGCGCTCCCATGATGTCGCCGGTGGCCTCACCGAGACCGGACTCGTTGTTGGCGCCGCCGGGGGTGTACTGGTCGATGCCGTGGCCGAACTCATGGCCCACGACGTCCATGGCAGCGATCCACTGGTTGGCGTTGTTGTGGCCGATGGAGACGGTGGATCCGTCCCAGTAGGCGTTCACGTCGTTGAGGCCGACCTTGACCGGCCAGCTGCGGCCGTTCCCGTCGTGTCCGTTGCGGCCCAGCCAGTCGCGCAGCATGTCCCATTCGTGCTGGGCGGCCCACATCACGTCGACGCAGCCGGTCTCCTTGCTGGAGGCGCTGCCGGTTCCCCAGGAGTCGCTCGACTTGGTGAAGACGCTCCCGGTGCTGTAGTCGGCGCAGCTCAGCCCGGGACGGGCCGGGTCGCGCAGTGAGTAACTGCCGCCGGAGGAGGTGGTGTTGATGGACAGTGGGGAGGGGCCGTTCCACTGGCTGTTGCCCGTTCCGGCCTTGACGTCGTCGTAGCTGTCGAGCACCTTGCCGGTGCCCGCGTCGACGAAGACGTGCAGTCGGCTCGGCGCCTTCGCGGTCCGGCCGGTGAGCACGGTCTCCCAGGCCAGCCGGGACTTCGCGCCGGTGGCCCGGACGACCAGCCGGTGGCTTTCGACCCGCTCCACCGTGCGCAGTTCCCCGCGTGAGGTGGCCTCGGCGGTCTTCGCGGAGACGGTCGCGGCGACCGGCACGTTGATGCGCCGGGAGACCGCCGACTGGGATCCGCGGACGCGTCCCTCGGCGTCGGCCACCACGACGGCGTCGCCGCCGACGACCGGCAGGCCGCGGTAGGTGCGTTCGTAGGCGACGGAGTAGAGCCCGTTGACCCAGGGGGTCACCATCTGCCGCTCGTACCGCTCGTCCGGCCCCTTGGCCAGGGCGTCGAGACCACTGGCCGCCGCCCGGTCGGCGGCGGACACGGCGGTCGACAGCGCGCTCGGGGTGGGCGGCGGCGACGGTTCCGCGGAAGCTGACTGGCCACTCGTGGCAACCAGCATTCCGGCGAGGACGGCCAGGGTTGTCCCGGCCGTCATCGGTCTGCGTTTCATCGAGGCTCCTCGGTTCGTGGGGAGCTCGGTCACGGGCAGCGGCGTGGGGAGACGTACCGTCCCTGCCGTCGGTACGGGGCGTCCGCCCAGGTGGTGTCCGTGATCGGGCGACCGAACACTCACACGTGGGCATGACCCCGTCAACGAACTGCGGGCGTACGGGGAGGGCTTGGCAAGTCTGGTCAAGTCGTCATGGTGCGATCGCACAGCCGGCCCACAGGAAGGGGGCGGTGGCGAACGGTCCGAGAGGGGCTGTCGAGGGGGGCGGGCCCGGAGGGGGCTGGACAGGATGATGGCGTGGATCTATCCTGCATGCGCACCAAGTGGAGTTAGCGACAGACGCGTTGGCGCAAAGATATCATGAAGTTGTAAATTAAGCAAGCTTTCTGGCGTGTCATCACTTTGTGCACATCGGCTCACCCGTTTCATGGAAGGCATCACCCTTGACGCTGGAAACTCCCGACGCAGCGGCTGCCGGTACCTGGCAGCTCGGCGATCTGACCGTCAACCGGATCGGTTTCGGCGCCATGCGCCTGACGCAGAACGGTGCCGCGTTCAGTGACGACCGCGGCCCGCACGACCGGAACCGGGCGATTTCCGTGCTGCGCCGCGCCATTGAGCTCGGCGTGAATCACATCGACACGGCGGCCTTCTACTTCTCGCCCCTGCGTTCAGCCAACGAGCTGATCAACCGGGCACTGGCTCCGTACGGCGACGACCTGGTCATCACCACCAAGGTAGGCCCCGGACGCGGCCCCTCCGGTGACTGGCAGGAGTGGGCGCGCCCCGAGCAACTGCGCGGACAGGTCCAGGAGAACATCCGTCAGCTGGGCCTGGACCACCTCGACGTGGTGAACCTGAGGGCGAACGGACCCGCCCCGATCGGCGAACAGTTCGGTGCCCTGGCCGAGCTGCGGAAGGAGGGCCTCGTCCGCCACCTGGGTCTCTCCAACGTCCGGCCGGACCAGCTCGCCGAGGCCCGTGCCATCGCGCCCGTCGTCTGCGTGCAGAACAGGTACGGCATAGGCGAACGGCGTGGTGACTGCGAGGACGTCCTTCGTACCTGCGGTGAACTCGGCATCGCCTTCGTGCCGTTCTACGCCATCGCGGCCGGCGGCCGCGAGGCCGGTGCGGACCTCACCGCGGAGCACGAGGTGCTGCTCGACATCGCCCGGGCCCACGACGCCTCTCCCGCCCAGGTCAGGCTCGCCTGGACGCTTCGCAGGGGCCCGCACGTCCTGGCCATCCCGGGCACGGGCAACCCCGCGCACCTGGAGGCCAACGTGGCCGCGGGTGCCCTGCGGCTCACCGACGACGAGGCCGGCCGGCTCACCGCACTCGGTCAGCCCGCCGGCTGACCGCCGGCCGGGGCGGGGAACGAGGTGGCCCGCCCCGGTTCTCCGGGCGGCTGCGGCGCCGCTCCGGACCGGCCACCCGGCGGACGTAGCATGATCGCCATGGAGCAGCGAGAACTGGGCAGGACCGGACGGAACGTTTCGGTCGTAGGGCAGGGCACATGGCAGCTCGGCGGCGACTGGGGCGAGGTGCGCGAGGCCGATGCCTTCGACGTCCTCGACGCCGCCGTCGGAGCGGGCGTCACCTTCTTCGACACCGCGGACGTGTACGGGGACGGACGCAGTGAACAGCTGATCGGCCGCTATCTGAAGGAGCGCCCCGACGCGGGCGTCCTGGTCGCGACCAAGATGGGCCGGCGCGCCGACCAGGTGCCGGAGAACTACGTCCTGGACAACTTCCGTGCCTGGAACGACCGCTCACGCGCCAACCTCGGGGTCGACACCCTCGACCTCGTGCAGCTGCACTGCCCGCCCACGCCCGTCTACTCCCGCGACGAGGTCTACGACGCCCTGGACACGCTCGTCGCCGAGCAGCGGATCGCGGCCTACGGGGTGAGCGTCGAAACGTGTGCCGAGGCGCTGACGGCCATCGCCCGCCCCGGTGTCGCGAGCGTGCAGATCATCCTCAACCCGTTCCGCCTCAAGCCGCTGGACGAGGTCCTGCCCGCCGCTCGCGCGGCCGGCGTCGGCATCATCGCGCGGGTGCCGCTCGCCTCCGGGCTGCTGTCCGGCAAGTACACCGCGGACACCGTCTTCGCACCCGAGGACCACCGTGCGTACAACCGGCACGGGGAGGCGTTCGACCAGGGCGAGACCTTCTCGGGGATCGAGTACGGAACCGGGCTGGAGGCGGCGGCCGAGTTCGCCGGACTCGCTCCCGAGGGGGCGACACCCGCGCAGACGGCACTGCGCTGGATCATTCAGCAGCCCGGTGTCACCAGCGTCATCCCCGGGGCCCGCTCGGTGGAGCAGGCCCGGGCCAACGCGGCCGCGGCGGCGCTGGAGCCGCTGCCGCGGAGCACGCTCGACGCGGTGCGCGGCCTGTACGACCGCAGGATCCGGGCGGCGGTCCACGACCGCTGGTGACGGACCCTGCTCAACCCGGGGGCCTGTCGGTGGCGGACCGGGCCCGGGGGGTCCGGTCCGCTCCCCGAGGTTCGGTCTCTGCCCGGTCGGGGGACTCCCGGCGCTGCCGTCGGCCGCCCGCTGTCGCACCGTCGACGACTCGCTGACGAGACGCACTCAGAACCCCAGCGCCACGTGCCCCACCGCGCGCCCGTCCTCCCCGAGGAGGCGGCCCATGCGCTTGGCGGTGTGCAGGGTGACGGTGCGGTCCTGGACGGTCAGCCGGGGAAACCGCGCGTCCAGCAGCGCCTCCAGGGCCGTGATCCCGTCCAGGTCGCGCAGCCATATCGAGAAGAGCAGGTTGCACGAGCCGGTCACGGACGCGCACAGCCGGACCTGCGGCAACCGTGCCAACGCCTTCCCGGTGGCGTCGAGTTCACCGTGCGGCACAACGGCCCGGTACGTGGCGATGCCCGGCCATCCGGCCGCTTCCTGGGCGAGGTCGCAGCGCACCAGAATGTCCCGGTCACGCAGCTCGCGGGTGAGGCGGCGGCGCACCGTGGACTCGCTCAGCCCGGTGTGCGCGGCGAGTTCGGCCCAGCCGGCACGGCCGTCCGCGCCGAGCGCGTCCAGGAGCCGGCGGTCGATCTCCGCGCGCGGCGCGTGTGCGGAAGGACCGCCGGCCGAGTGCGGTGCGGCGAGCCGGGCGCGCCGCGCCGGTTCGAGGGCCCGCACCTTCCATCCGCTGCCCTCCTGGTAGATCCGCAGACCCAGCCGGGTGCGGGTGGACCGCACGCCCGGCAGCATCCCGAGGTCGGTGCCGATGCGGCGGCCGAGCGCGGCCAGGTCGGGCGCGACGACGGTCAGGAACAGGTCGCAGTCGCCGACCACGTGCTCGACGCTGGCCACCCACGGCAGCGCAGCGGTCCGCTCGCTCAGCTCGGTGAGGCGGCGCGGCCGGCAGCCGAGCTCCACGTAGCCGACGGTCGCGGTGGCGGGCCCCGCGTAGGCGGTCACCCAGGCCAGGCCCGCCCGCTCCAGGCGTGCCCAGCGGCGGGCCGCGGTGGTGGCGTCGACGCCGACCGCCGGTCCGATGCGGGACCAGGGGGCGCGCGGATCGGTCTGCAGGGCGTCGACGAGCGCGAGATCCGTCTCCTCGAAGGCCGTGATCCCTTCGAGCGTGGTGGCGGAATCCGGATCCGATGTCGGTCCTCTGCCTGTTTCCTGCAATTCGGGCCTCATTTCGTGCGGCGGCCGGAGTCTGTCCCCACTTCCGAGCCGCACCACCACCATCGCACGCCACCCTGGAAGGAGTGCCCGTGGCTCCATCGTCCCCGGACCGCAGCAGAGAGCGCCTTGACCGTGGCGCGAGGATCACCGTCGCGCTGCTCTTCGGCGCCTGGCTGATCGACTACGTCGACCGGCTCGTCATCAATCTCGCGCTTCCCTCGATCGGCGAGGAGTTCGACCTCAGCCGCGCACAGCAGGGCTTGGCCGTCTCGGCGTTCTTCCTCGCGTACGCGGTCTGTCAGATACCTGGCGGAATGCTCGCCGACCGGTACGGCGCCCGGCGGGTGACCTGCTGGGCGTTGCTGCTCTGGTCGGCGTTCACCGCGCTGACCGGATTCGCCGGGTCGTTCGCGATCCTGCTGGTGGTGCGGTTCCTCTTCGGGGCCGCGGAGGGGATCTTCCCCGGTGCCTCGATGAAGGCGATCACCGAGCGGACCACCCCGGGGCAGCGGATGGGTGCCAACGGTGTCGTCCAGTCCGCGAACGCGATGGGCGCGGTGCTCGCGCCTCTGGTGGCCGCCCCGCTGATCATGCAGTTCGGCTGGCGCTCCGCGTTCTTCACGGTGGCCGGCATCGGCGTGTTCGTCTACGCGGCGGTCCGGCTGTGGCTGCCCGAGCCGATCGCGCAGGACGCCGGCCCGCAGGACGCCGGCCACCGCGTCCGGCCCTTCGGCGGCGGGGCCGGAGCCGTGCTGCGTTCGCCCGCCATGTGGGGTTTCGCCGCGATGTTCTTCGGTTACGACATCATCGTGTGGGGCCTGAACACATGGGTGCCGTCCTACCTGAGCCAGGAGCGGGGCATCTCGTTGACCTCGGCCGGAGCGCTCGCCGTCATCCCCGCGGCCGCGGCGGCCGCGGCCGTGATCACCGGAGGGCGGCTCGCGGACCGGCTCCAGGGGAACCAGCGCAGAATCGTGGTGCCCTCGATGAGCGTGGCCGCCGTCGCCCTGATCCTGATGGCGACCGCGTCCGGCACGGCCGTGTTCATTCTGTGGATGACCGTGGCCGTCGGCTCCGCCTCCCTGTCGTACATGCCGGTCTACGCGGTTCCGCTGCGCAGTCTGCCGCCCGGACTCACCGGCGCGGGCGCCGGGCTCATCACCTTCGGGGGTCAGCTCGCCGGCGTGATCGCGCCGACCGCGATGGGCCTGCTCGCGGACCGGCTGGGCTTCGGCGCCGCCTTCGGTTTCCTGGTCCTCGGTGCCGTACTGGCCGGAGTGGTCGCGGTCTTCACCCCGCAGGACTCCGCCTCCTTCCACCGGGCACTGCGGCTGCCGGACCCCACCGCCGCATCCTCCGCCTCCCGTCCCGCAGAAAGCGAGCTGACATGACCACCGCCTCCACCCCTCCCGACGACGGCCTCGACGCGCTGCTGCCCGGCCTGCGCGAGCTCTACCGGGACCTGCACGCCCACCCCGAACTCTCGCTCCAGGAGACCCGCACGGCAGCTGTCGCCGCGGCCCGGCTCCGCGCGCAGCCCGGCTGGGAGGTCACCGAAGGCGTCGGCGGCACCGGAGTCGTCGGCGTGCTGCGCAACGGCGACGGGCCGACCGTGCTGCTGCGGGCCGACATGGACGGCCTGCCCGTCCTGGAGACGACGGGCCTGCCGTACGCGTCCGTGGACCGCGCCACCGATCGCGACGGCAACGATGTGCCGGTGATGCACGCCTGCGGTCACGACATGCACGTGACCTGTCTGCTGGGCGTCACCGCGCTGCTCGCGCGGCAGCGGGGCACCTGGCGCGGCACCGTCGTCGCCGTGTTCCAGCCCGCCGAGGAGACGGCCGAGGGCGCGCGCGGCATGCTCGACGACCGCTTCGCGGAGCGCTTCCCGAAGCCGGACATCTGCCTCGGCCAGCACGTCGGCCCGTTCCCGACGGGCGTCGCGGTGACCCGACCCGGGCCGCTGATGGCAGCGTCCGACAGCTACCGGGTCCGTCTGTTCGGCCGCGGCGGACACGGCTCGTCGCCCGAGTCGACGGTGGACCCGGTGGTGATGGCGGCGGCCGTGGTGCTCCGCCTCCAGACGGTCGTCTCGCGCGAGGTCGGCGCCTCGCAGGCGGCTGTGGTGACGGTGGGCTCGATCCACGCCGGCACGAAGGAGAACATCATTCCGGACGAGGCGGAGCTGAAGATCAACATTCGCTCCGTGGACCCTGTCGTACGCGAGAAGGTCCTGGCCGCGGTGCACCGGATCGTCCATGCCGAGGCGGTGGCGTCCGATGCGCCCAAGGAACCGGAGATCACGCCTCTGAACGCCTTCCCCCTCACCGTGAACAGCGCGGGTGCCACCGAGACGACGATCGAGGCCCTGCGCGTCGTCCTCGGCGAGCAGGCGGTGATGGTCCTGCCGCAGCCGGTCAACGGCAGCGAGGACTTCGGCCTGTTCGGCAGCGAACTCGGCGCGCCGTCGGTGTTCTGGCACTTCGGCGGCGCCGATCCGGCCGCCTTCGAGGGCCTCGACCCGGCTGTGCTCGCCACGCGCGGGCTGCCGGCGGACCTTCCCATGAACCACTCGCCGCTGTACGCACCGCTTCAGGACCCGACGATCGAGCTGGGCGTACGGGCACTGCTGGGCGCCGCCCGCAGCTGGCTCGCCGACGGGGAGTGACAGGGGGCCCGGAGAACGGGAGCGGGCCGCCGTTGTCCCGGGCGGGCCCCCACGGTCGTGTCCGCGAAGTCTCGTCCGGGCCCGGCCGTCCGGGCGGACGACGACACCGCGCGGACACTCCTAACGGCCGGGCGCGGGGGACTGCGGTCCGCTCGTCGTCGGGCTGCCGTCCGGGGTGGTGGCCGAACTGGACTCCGGGGAGAACAGGCTCATCCCCAGATACACGGCTGCGAGGAAGGCGATCGTGCCCGCGATGGCGCTGGCCACCCGGGGTCTGCGTCTGATGGCCTCGCGGGCGCTGCGCCGTCGCCGGACGTTCTGGGGACGGGCCGCGGCGCGCCTGCCGTGTCCGGCCGCCTGGGGCAGCCGGTAGGTCGTCGGGGCGCCCGAATCCGTTCCGGACCCGGGGACGGGTGCGGGCGGTCCCTGCGGGGGAGCGGGCCGGTGCCGCGGCAGCGGTTCCGGCCGCCCCCGCCAGGCCTCGCTGTGGAACCAGTCGGCGACCTGCTGTGCGGTGGGCCGGTCCTCCGGCTGCTTGGCGAGCAGACCCAGCAGGTACGAATCGAAGGCGGCGGACATGTCGACGCCGCGCTGCCGCAGCGGCACGGGAGGCGTGTCCACGTGCTGGTACAGGGTCGCGGTCGGGGTGTCCGAGCGGAACGGCGGCTGGCCGAGCAGCAGTTGGTAGACGACACAACCGAGTGAGTACATGTCCGAGGCGGCGCCCGCGGTGTGGCCGAGGGCCCGTTCCGGAGCGAGATAGAGGCTCGTGCCGACGATGTGACCCGTCGTGGTGAGGGCGGCCGAGGGGTCGTCGACGAACTGGGCGATGCCGAAGTCGCCGATCTTGACGGATCCTTCGGCGTCCAGCATCAGGTTCCCGGGCTTGATGTCCCGGTGGACGATGCCCTGCCGATGGGCCGCCGCGAGTCCGGCGGCCGCCTGGCCGGCGATCCGGGCGACCTGTTCCGGGCCCAGCCGCTCCTGCGACAGGAGCAGGTCGGACAGGCTCCTGCCCTCGACGAGCTCCATCACCAGGAAGAGCCGGTCCTCCCAGGAACCGAAGTCGAACACGGCCACCAGATGCGGGTGGCTCAGCCGGGCGGCGGTCTGGGCCTCGAGCCGGAACCGCGCGGTCGCCGACTCGTCGGCGTGTTCGCCGAGCAGCAGCTTCACGGCGACGGACCGGCCGAGTACCTCGTCCGTGGCCCGCCAGACCTCACCCATCCCGCCACGGCCGATGGCGGATATCAATCGGTACCGACCAGCAACCAGCACCTGCGCACACCTATCTCGAATAGCTCACGTGTCTCGAACAGCTCGGGCCGAGGACCGCTTCGGCTGCCGCGGCGGCGACCTCGCCGGGAACGGGGGACGGGGTGGGGGCACGCGGCAAGATCAGGATATCCGGCGCGGGGACCCGGGGCGACCGATTGTCATTTCGCCCCGGCCACCCCGACGGTGACGGCCCGGCAGCCCCGCCCGCGTCCCGCCGGGCTCAGGCAGCCGGTCCGCGCTCCTTCGGCCCCGGTGCGGTTCCGGGGAACAGCCAGGTGTACGCCGCCCGAGCGGTGAACTCGTCCTGCCCGGCGGGGAAGAGCAGCCCCGCCGTGTCGAACGCCGGATCCGTGGTGTCCACCGGTACGTAAGGGACCGCGATGCAGCGCATTCCCGCCGCATGCGCGGCCCTCGCGCCGGGCGCGGCGTCCTCCACCACCACACAGTCGGATGGCGCGGCGCCCAGGCGCCTGGCGGCCTCCAGGAACACATCCGGCTCCGGCTTCCCGCGCCGCACCTCGTCGGCGGAGACGTACGTGGTGAAGAAGGCGTCCAGGCCGGTGCCCGTCAGCACGGCCTCGATCCCGGCCAGGGACGAGCCCGATGCCACCGCCACGGGGACACCTCGCCTGTGCAGCAGCTCGACGAACTCCCGCATCCTGGGGAAGACTTGGGTGGATTTCCGTGCCAGGTCCAGATAGATCGCGTCCTGACCGGCCACCAGCTCGTCGGCGGACGCGGCGATCCGGTACTCGGCGCGCAGGACCGTCAGCGCCTCCAGGTTGCTGATCCCGATGAAGCGGGCGTTGCGCTCCCAGGTGAAGTCGGCCACGCCGTACCGTCCGAGGAGCAGACGCATCGACTCGTAGGCGTTCGGCTCACTGTCGACCAGGGTGCCGTCCAGGTCGAAGATGACGGAAAGAGCGTCTGCGTGCGATGAGTTCATGGCCGCCATGGTCTCAGCCGGGCGGCCGGGGCCGTTCCGGCGGACCCGCTTCGGGCGGTCCCTGGCCGCGTCCGGGCGAAGCCGCCCGGCCCACCGACTCCACCAGCGGCAGCAAACGGTGCGGTACCCGTTCGCGCAGCGCGACCTCGGTCCGGGTCCTGACGACGCCCGGAAGCTGGATCAGTCGCTGGATGACGTCCTCCAGGTGCCCGTTGTCCCGGGCCACCACCTGGGTGAGCAGATCGCCGCCGCCCGTGGTGGAGAACGCCTCGATGATCTCCGGTACCTCGGCGAGCGCCTCGCCCACGTCGTCGAGATGTCCCTGCGTCACTTCCAGGTGTACGAAGGCGAGCACCGGGTGGCCGAGGGCGGCGGGGGAGAGGAACGGGCCGCTTCCGGTGATGACGCCGTCCCGTTCGAGGCGGTCGATACGGGCCTGGAGGGTGCCCCGGGCGATGGCCAGGATCCGCGCGTACTCGCGCACGCTCGTCTGCGGCTGCTCGATGAGGAGCCGCAGGATCCGGGTGTCGAGCGCGTCCACCGCCATGGTCCGCCGGCCTTTCCCTGGTACGTCGTTCGCGGCAGCGACTGTACCAATGGCCCACCGCCGCCCGCGGCGCCGGACGTCCGCCCCCGGCCCCTCGTGCGGGCGGGCACGGGGCCGGGGGCGGCGCGGCGTCAGAACTTCACGTCGGAGCAGGCGTAGAACGCGTTGCCCGTGTCGGAGATCGTCCAGACGCCGAGGATCAGGTGTTTGCCGGACTTCTGCGGCAGCACGCCCGAGTGGGTCACGGTCGAGCCGGGCTGCCTGCCGCCGAAGGGAACGGTGAGGAACGGCTGCGGTTCGAGGTCGGCCCGGGTGAGCGGCTGGGACGGGTCGTAGCCGTCCCGGGTGATGTAGTACCGGAAGTCGGTCGTCGCGTGCCGGGCCTCGATCCGCCAGCGGAAGGTGTAGCTCTGCCCGGCGGAGACCTGGGTGGCGGGCCAGGCTCCGCCCCGCGGGTCGTCGAGCTCGGAGAAGCGGCCGATGCCGCCCGAGCAGATGTGGCCGTCGGCCGGTCCACGGGTGGGGAATCCCTTGGGGCCCTCGACGCTCGGCGGCTCCCACTGGATCTGGCCGCAGTGCTTGACGGTGCCGATCCCGCAGAGTTGCTGACGGCTGATCGGCGCGTCGGTGTAGCCGTGGCTCTGCGCGCTGCCGGATGTGGCCAGCAGGGCCACGCCGGCCAGGCCGAGCCCGGTCAGTAAGGAAGTGATCTTTCTGCGCATACGTCGCTCCTGGAGATGTGGGGTGATGTCCGGAGAGTGCTGCGGTCTAGACCAAGGGTGAGCGTAGTGATGTCAACTCGGTGTGTCCATACCGCCCGGAGCGGGCTCCTGGCACCGTGCACGGCCCGTCCGCCGGCGGGTCGCCGGGGAAGCTGCCGGGCGGCCTGATGCCGGGTGCTCGGCCTTCCGGGGCACGCCGGGGGAGGACGGCGGCCCTGTCGGTCAGTTCCCGCAGGCGGCACCGTGTCGTGCGAAGGGACGGTGGAGTTCAGGGCTGAGCCACGTCTGCGAAGCCGCGGTGGCGTTCAGACCGGCGGGCCCCTCCACTCGAACATCAGGATCGTCGCGTCGTCACGAAGGGTCGTGCTCTCCGGGTCCAGGAGGGAGTGGATGAGCCGGCGCAGGGTCTCCGGCGCGAGTTCTCCGGACGCGGCGGCACGTACGACGTAGTCGGCGAAACGTTCGAGGCCGAACTCCGTTCCGTTGCGCATCCGGGATTCGGTGGCGCCGTCCGTGTACATCAGCACGCGGTCCCCCCGCTCCAGGGCGATCCGGTGGACCTTGCGCGGTTCCGGCGCGAAAGCGAAGGGGAAGCCCATGGGCGGGTCCGCTTCCTTCTCCATCGCATGCGGGACCAGGGCACGGTTCCGGATGAGCAGCGGGGCCGGATGGCCGCAGTTGCTCCAGTGCAGCACGCCGGAGGCCAGGTCCAGTTGGGCCAGGATCCCCGTACAGAACTGTTCGGGAAGCCACCGGGTGAGTGCCCCGTCGACACTCTCGACGAGCCGGGGGAGATCGGCTCCCGTGCGGCGCGCATTGCGGCAGGCGGCCAGGGTGACCGAGGTGGCGAGGCCCGAGGCCAGGTCGTGCCCCATCGAGTCGAGGATCGAGGCGTGCAGGGTCGTGGGCGTGAGGGCGTGATCGAATCCGTCCCCCGCGATCTCGTACGCGGGTTCCAGGACGGCCGTGGACACGACGTGCGCCGTACCGATCGTGCGGGGAGGCAGGAACGCCCGGAGCATCTCCGCGGGCAACTCCATGGGTTCCGTGCGGGTCCGGGCGACGAACGAATCCTTGTAGGACCGCTTGGAGGTGATCATCATGGCCAGCAGCGAGGCGAGTACCCGGGCGCGGCGCAGCAGCACGGCGTCAAGCGTCGCGGACAGCACCGCCACGACACCCAGGCGCTCCGCGCCGTCGACGAGCGGCAGCCACGCCGTCAGGCCGCCCATGTCCGCTTCTTCCACCCGCAGCGACTGGGTGCGGTACGCCCAGCCCGCCAGCGAGTCGTCGATGATGAGTTCGGGGCCGTAGCCCGTCAGGGGAGCCAGGACGCGCTGCTGCACATCGGCCAGATAGACCGTCGAATGCTGGAGGCCGAGGGCCTTGGAACAGCGGTCCACGGCTGTGGTCAGGTCGAGGGCGGAGTTTGCCGGGTCGGCCAGAAAATCGCCCAGCAGGTCATCGCTCGCGGACGCCGCCATTCCTCAGCCTCTCCCCGTCGTCTGCCCGTCCCCCTGGGTAGTCTCGCCCGGGCACGCGCCTCCCGCGCGGCGGGGCGGTCCCGTCCCCGGGCTGCGCGGGCCCGGCGACGGGGCGAAGGGCCCGGACCGGGCCGTTGCCGAAGGGGCGGCGCACGACCGCGTCATCCGGTGCCGGACAGGGCCCGCCATGGCCGCGTGACCTCCGGCGGCCACCCGCCATTGCCCGGGCGCAGGCCCCTGCACATACTTGGCCGGACCGATTCCGTACGGGGGACCCTTCATGGCAAAGAACATCAGCGCGCACTCCGGCACGACCCTTGCGGCGGGCAGGGACGGGGAGCCCATGGTGCGTGTGGAGAACCTGCACCGCTCCTACGGCTCCGGGGCCGCCGCCGTCCACGCGCTGCGCGGCGTCTCCTTCGACGTGGCGCCCGGTGAGCTGGTCGCGCTCAAGGGCAGATCGGGCTCCGGCAAGACGACGGTCCTCAACCTGGTCGGCGGGCTCGACTCCCCCGACGAGGGCCGCGTCACCGTGGGCGGCACCGATCTGGCGGACCTCGGTGAGGACGGCCTGCTGGAGCTGCGGCGTGACCGCATCGGCTTCATCTTCCAGTCCTTCGGCCTGATCCCGATCCTGACGGCCGCCGAGAACGTCGGTGTGCCGATGCGTCTGCGCAGAACCGATCCGAAGGAGCGCGACGAGAGGGTCGAGCTGCTCCTGGCACTGGTCGGACTCGCCGAACACGCGGAACAGCGGCCCGGTGAGCTCTCCGGTGGCCAGCAGCAACGTGTCGCCATCGCCCGCGCACTCGCCAATCGGCCCGCCCTGCTGATCGCCGACGAACCGACGGGCCAGCTGGACGCGGAGACCGGGCTGGCGGTGATGGAGCTGCTGCGGGCCGTGGTGCGGGCCGAGGGGGTGACGGCGCTGGTCGCCACGCACGACGCCCAGCTGCTGGGTCTGGCCGACCGGGTGCTCGAACTCAACGACGGCCACATCGTCGAGCACGTCTGACGCACGGCTGGAGCTCCGCATTCCGGTACTCACGCACCGAAATGCGGTCACAATTCGGTCAAGTCGTGGGGGAGAGTGGTGCCCTCTGGTCGCACTCTCTGTAAACATCCCTTTCGAAAGATTTTTCGGGGGATGTGTGCAAGGCGCTTCGGGGGAGACCGGTGACGGGATTTGTGTTTCTGCGCGTCCGCGCACACCGGTTGCTGGTCACGGCGGCGCTGCTGGCCGTCCTGCTGACCACCGCCGTGCTGGCCACGCTCGCGGCTTTCGCGGGTTCCGTCGGGGACGCCGGTCTGCGTCACGCCCTGCAGACCAGGGACGCGGCCGCCGCCTCGCTGATCATCAAGGCGGAGAGCCCCGGCGCGGACCGCGCCGCGGCCGCACAGGCGGTCCGGCGCGGAGCCAGGCAGTCCTTCGACGGGCTGCCGGTGACCCTGCGGCAGTTCGACCGCTCGGGGCCGTACGCGCTGCCGCGGAGTCTGCAGCCGGCGGCCGCCCGCGCGGGCGAACCCGACCTCACCACGTTCGCTCTGGCCGACCGCTCGCGGGTCCGCCTGTCGAAGGGCGCCTGGCCGACCGCGGGACAGGATGACGTGGTCGGGGTCACCGTGCCCGAGGTCGCCGCGAAGCAGCTGAAACTGGAGCCGGGACGGGTCATGACCCTCACCGACCGGTTCGGCGGTCCCGCCGTGCGCATACGCGTCACCGGCGTCTACCGTCCCGTCGACCGGAACGATCCGTACTGGCAGCTGGACGAGCTGGGCGGGCGCGGCGTGCACAAGGACTCGTTCATGACGTACGGGCCGCTGCTGACCGACACCGCGGCCTTCGGGTCCGGCCGGGTCACGCAGGGCGGTCTGTCCTGGCTGGCCACGGCCGACTTCACCGCGTTCGGCGCCGACCGGATCGACTCGCTGCGCACGGCCGCGAAGAACAGCCAGAAGTTCCTCGCCGCCCAGCCGGGGCTGGAGAGCGACGTCACCACGCGTACCTCGCTGCCCGACGTCCTCGGCTCCTTGGAGCGGGCACTGCTCGTGTCCAGGGCGACCCTCCTGATCATCTCGTTGCAACTGGTGCTGCTCGCCGCGTACACGCTGCTGCTGGTGGCCCGGCTGCTGAGCACGGAACGCGCGGGCGAGGCCCAGGTGCTGCTGGCCCGAGGCGCGTCCCGTCGCCGTCTCGCCGCGCTCTCCGCCCTGGAGGCGCTGCTGCTCGCGCTGCCCGCCGCCGTGTGCGCGCCGCTGCTCGCGGGTCCGCTGACCCGGTTGCTCGCCGGCCAGGGGCTGCTGGCCAGGATCGGGCTGAGCGTCGACACCGGTCCGACCGCGGAGGTCTGGCTGGTCGGCGTGGCGGCGGCGCTGGCCTGTGCCGCGGCCGTGGTGGCCCCGGCGCTCACCGCGGCAGTGGCGGCACGCGGCCGAGGCCGCACGCTGCCCGCCCCGCTGCGGACGGGCGCGGACATCGCCCTCGTGGTCGTCGCCGCGGTCGCGTTCTGGCAGCTGGACCGGCGTACCTCGGGCGGCGGCGCCCTCAACGGTGACCGTGAGGGCGCGTTGGGCATCGACCCGCTGCTCGTCGTGGCGCCGGCGCTGGCGCTGCTGGCCGGAACCGTCCTGACCTTGCGGCTGCTGCCGCCGACCGCGAAACTCGCCGAGCGGCGGGCGACCGCGGGCCGGGGTCTGACCGTCTCGCTGGCGGGCTGGCAGATCAGCCGCAGACCGCAGCGCGGCGCGGGACCGGTGCTGCTGCTGGTGCTCGCCGTCGCGATGGGCATGCTGGCGATCGGTCAGGGCGCGTCCTGGGACCGCTCGCAGGACGACCAGGCGGACTTCCGGGCCGGCGCCCCGGTACGCGTGCTGGGCAGCGGCACCTCCCGGTTCGGCCAGGGCGGTGTGTACGACGGGATGCCGGGCGTACGGGCAGTGGCGCCGGCCGCCCGGACCGCTCTCGGTCTCTCGGGCGGACGCCAGGCCACCGTGCTCGCGCTCGACACCGGGCTCGCAGGCGGGGAACTACGGCTGCGAGGCGACCTGGCCGACACCGACCCGGGCGGACTGCTGAGGACCCTGACCCCGGCGAGGACCGCACGCGCCGGTGTACTGCTGCCCGATGACACGGTCCGCCTCGTCCTCGACGTCACGCTGAGCGCCGCCTCGGACGGCCCGAACGAGCGAGAGGGCACCGCCATCACTCTCACCTTCGAGGACCGTTTCGGGGTGTCCTACCGGCTGGAGTCGGACGCACCCGTGCCGGACGGCAAGCCGCACGCGCTGACCGTCGACTTCGCCAAGGCGGCGGACGCCCCGGCGGGAAGGCCGGCGGGTCCGCTGGCGCTGACCGGGGTGGAATTCGACGAAACCGGCTACCCGGATCGGATCGCCGCCAAGCGCCTCACGATCGGCGCGATGCGCTCGGTCACCGCGGACGGCGCCACCCGGCGGGTCACCGTGCCGAAGGGGCCGGCGTGGGAGGCCAGGGCCACGGCGAGCGTCGAGCCCGACCTCTCCCGGAACGAGCGCGGCCCCGCGATCACCGCGGTGAGCTCGTCGTCCCGTACACCCCTCGACGTCACCTACCACACGGGCAGAGCGGTGTCCGAGGACCAGTGGGGCCCCGAGCGCAGGGTCACCGTCCGGGTCACGGCCAAGCGCGGGAAGCCGGCTCTGCCCGCCGCGCTCGCGACCGACCGCTTCCTCGAATCCAGTGGAGCGAAGACCGGGTCCCTGATCGACATCCCGATGCCCGGAGGCGCCGTCAGGGCGAAGATCGTGGGCACGCTCCGCGGTGTTCCGACCACCGGACCCGGGGCGGGCGCCCTCGACCCGGCCGCCACGCCCGCCACCGACGGCGGCGCGCTGCTGATCGATCTGCGCGCCGTCAACCGGGTGCTCGCCACCCGTCCCGACTCGTCGTTCCCGCCCACCGAATGGTGGCTGTTCACCGAGCGCGGAGCCGCGGACGAGGTCGCGGCGGCGCTGCGCGACAGGGCCGAGATCGACCCGACCCAGATCCAGGTCCGCGACGAGATCGCCGAGGACCTGCACGACGATCCGCTCGGCGCGGGCCCGCAGTCGGCGCTGCTCGCGGTGGCGCTCGTCGCCGCCGCACTGGCCGCGGTCGGCTTCGCGGTCAGCACGGTGGGAACGCAGCGGGAACGCTCGGCGGAGCTCGCTGTCCTGCGGGCACTCGGCGCCCCGCGACGCCAGCTGGCCCGGCTGCTCACCGTCGAGCAGTCACTGCTGATCGCGCTCGGGCTGCTGATCGGGGTGGCCCTCGGCGCTGTGCTCACCCGTGCCGTCGTACCGCTGATCGTGCTGACCGGACAGGCCACACAACCCGCTCCGAGCGTGCTGGTGGAACTGCCGCTCGGGCGCGTGGCGCTGCTGGTCGCGGGAGTCGCCGCCGCACCCGTGCTCATCGTGGCGATGTGGACGATGCGCCGAGGCGATCCCGCCGCGGCGCTGCGTGTCCAGGGAGGCGAGTGACATGAAGACCGCTGCCCCCTGGGTCCGCACCCGGCTGCGTACAGCGCCGGGGTCCGCCGCCGCCCTGCTGCTCCTCGTCCTGGTCACCTCGTTCCTCGCCGCGGCGTTCCCGGGCGCGGTGGACGCGTACGAAAGCCGGGGTCTGCGCCACGAGGTGAGCGCCACCTCACCGGATGGAACCGTCATCCAGCTGAGCAGCGATCCCGGACAGGACGTGGACGGTGGACCGCAGGCGCGTACCGACGCACTGCGGGCCCGTCGGCTGACCGAGAACTACCGGCAGATCCTGGCCGCCCTGCCCGGGTCCCTGCGCGTCGACACCCGCCAGTCCGCCTACGGAGCACGCACCCTCAAGCCGGTGGAGGTCACCGACACGTGGCTGCCCGAGCTGAACGGCGGCCTGCCGGTATTCACCCTGTCCGCCCAGACCGCGGTCGCCGAGCACTCCACGCCGGTCTCCGGACGGATGCCCAGGGCGACCGCGGGGTCCGTCACCCCGGCCACCGGCACCGTCGAGGCAGCGGTCACCTCCGCCACTGCCGGGGCGCTGCGCATCAAGGTCGGCTCGACCATCCATGTGCCGCGCGCCGAAGGCGCACCCCTCGCCGTGCGGGTCACCGGCATCGTCGAGCCGCTGCGCCCGCAGCAGAGCTACTGGTCCGTCGAATCCGTGCTGCGCACGCCGACCTACCTCCACACGCCCGATCAGCCCCCACTGCCGTACTGGCACGGCTCGCTGCTGCTGGCCCCGGAAGCGGCACCCATCCTGCTGTCCATGCCCGTGGACACCGAGGCCTACTGGCGTATCGCGCCCGACCCGGCCGGGATGGACATCGCCGGCCTGCCCCGGATCAAGCAGACGATCGCCTCCCTCGAACACGGCCCGCTGCAGAGCGCGCTGCGTACCGAGATCGCGCCGTGGCTGGAGACCAGTTCCGGCCTGGACGACGTCCTCGTCGAGTTCGACGGCATCCGTGCCGCCCTCAAGCCCGTGGTCGCCGTCGCCGCCTTCGGCGTCGGCAGCGTCGCGGCCGTCGTCCTGCTGATGACCGGCGGCCTGGCCGCCTCGCGCCGGCACGCCGAGCTGTCGCTGCTCCGCTCACGGGGCGGATCGGTCCGGGGAATCGCGGGGCGGCTGCTCGCCGAGGTCGCCGTGCCCGTGCTGACCGGCGCGGCCCTCGGCTGCGCGCTCGCGCTCGTCGCCGTGCCCGAGGGCAGGACGCTGCCGGCGCTGCTCGCCTCGGCCGCGGTCGCACTGTTCGGCTGTGCCACGCTGCCGCTGCGGGCGGCCTTCGTGCACCGGCGGCCGCGCCTGCACGGTGACCGTGACGATCTCGTACGGGCCAGGCCCTCCCGCCGCCGGACCGTGGCGGAACTGACGCTGCTCGTGCTGACCGTGGCAGCGGTCACCGCGCTGCGGCGCCGCGGCACCTCGGACGGCGACGCGGACGCACTGATCAGCGCCGCCCCGGTCCTGGTGGGTGTGATCGCCGCGCTGCTGCTCGTACGGCTGTATCCGCTGCCCCTGCGGCTCGCGGCGCTGCCGATGGCGAGGCGGCGCGGTGCGGTCGGCTTCCTTTCGCTCGCCCGTGCGGGCCGCTCCTCCGCCGCCTCCACCGTGCTTCCGCTGCTGGCGCTGCTCGTGGCCCTGACGACGACGGCGTTCGGCGGCTCGGTACTCTCCGGTGTCGCCGACGCCCGGGACCGGGCGTCCCTGGCCGCGATCGGTGCCGATGCCCGGATCGACGCGGACCAGGGGCTGCCGGACGCGCTGGCCGGGACGGTACGGAAGGTGGCCGGGGTGAGCGATGTCGCGCCCGTCCACCGGGAGTACGACCTGGACCTGCGGGACGGCAGGCTCGAGCGCGTCACCCTGCTCGCCGTCGACCCCGATTCGTACGCGCGTCTCGCCGGCCGCACCGGCCTCGGTCCGTTCCGGGCCGCCGAACTGCGGAAGTCCTCCGGGGTGCTGCCCGCGCTCGCCTCGCCCGCAGTCGCCGAGCGGCTGCGTGGCGGGACGGCGACGATCGGCTCGGCGGCGGAACCGTTCTCGGTCCGTGTGGACATGGTGCGCAGCACCACGCCCGCCGCCACCGACGGCGACTTCCTGGTGATCGACGCAGCCGGCCTGCCGGGCAGGCACCCCGCCTCCATGCTGCTGATATCCGGGCCCTCCGTGGCCGGCGCCGACCTGGGGGCAGCGGCCCGCGCAGCGGGCTCCGCCACGGTGAAGCTGCGCTCCGCCGAACGGGCCGGATTCACGACGTCACCCGTGCAGAGCGGCGCCGAACGGATCTACGCGGTGGCCGCGGGTGTGGGAGCCGGGTACGCGGTGCTCGCGCTGGTGCTCTCACTGCTCCAGACCTCCGCCGAGCGGGCCGCGCTGCTGGGACGGCTGCGCACCATGGGCCTGACTCGCAGGCAGGGGCGCCGTCTGCTGATTCTGGAGAACCTCCCGCAGGCCCTGCTGGCCGCCGTGGGCGGTGCGCTGGTGGGCTGGGTGGCGATCCTGCTGCTGGCTCCCGGAATCGATCTCGGCCGGCTCGCCCTGGCCGATCGGGCGGTGTCGCTCGGCGAGGTGGAGCTGCGCGCAGATCCGCTGAGCCTGCTGCTGCCCGCGCTCGCCCTGGTGGCGATCGCGTCGGCGGTGGCCGCCGCGCAGGCCTGGGTGATCACCCGGCGTACGACAACGACCGAACTCAGGGCAGGAGACACGCGATGACCGAGACCTCCACGGGCATCACCCTCGGCGAGCTGGAGCGCCGGGCGGCGGCCCGGCGCGACCGGCCCGAGTACGGCCACGACGCGCTGATCACCTGCGACCGTCTGGTCCGCATCTTCTCCACGGACGGAGTCGAGGTGCAGGCGCTGCAAGGGCTCGACCTGCTGGTCCGCGAGGGAGAGCTGATGGCGCTGGTCGGGGCGTCCGGCAGCGGCAAGTCGACGCTGATGAACGTCCTGGCGGGTCTGGACGAGCCGACGGCGGGCGCGGCGAAGGTGGCCGGCTGTGATCTGCTGACCATGAACGCGAAGGACCGGCTGCGCTACCGGCGTGAGGTGGTGGGCTTCGTCTGGCAGCAGACGGCACGCAACCTCCTGCCGTACCTGAGCGCCGTGCAGAACGTGACGCTGCCCATGCAGCTGGCCGGCCGCACGAGGAAGAAGGCCGAACGGGCCGCGCGCGCCGAGTCACTGCTCTCGCTGCTGGAGGTGGCCGACTGCCGCGACCGCCGCCCGCACCAGATGTCCGGCGGCCAGCAGCAACGCGTCTCCATCGCGGTGGCCCTGGCGAACGAACCGTCGGTGCTGCTCGCCGACGAGCCGACGGGAGAGCTCGACTCCCAGACGGCCGAACAGGTCTTCGCCGCGCTGCGGATGGCGAACCAGGAGCTCGGCACGACGACCCTGATCGTCACCCACGACCAGTCGGTGGCCTCCGAGGTCCGCCGCACGGTGGCCATTCGCGACGGCCGAACCTCCACGGAGACCCTGCGGCGCACGGAGGTCGACGCGACGGGCCGGGAATCAGTGGTGGCCAGGGAATACGCGATGCTGGACCGCGCGGGCCGCCTGCAGCTGCCCGCCGACCACACCGAAGCCCTGGGCATGCGTGACCGGGTGATGCTGGAGCTGGAGACCGATCACATAGGCATCTGGCCCGACGACACGGCGGTGCACTAGTCCCCTCGTTCGGATCATGCCGGGCTCGTCGGGGCATGAAGAGCCGGGCACGCCTCGGTTGCGAGTCGGCTACGGCCCGTTCGGAATGGTCTGTTCCGGGTGATCGTCGAGCCATGACCGAACGTGCCGACAAGCAGCCCTCCGGCGGAGAGCGTGCCCTCACCGCAGGTTGTCTTCTGTTCCTCGTCATGGCGGCGGACGCGGCGGCCGGGTTGCTGGTCGTCATCGTGCTCGCCGTGCGGGGACTGGACCGCATGGGCTCCGGCTCCGGACGGACGGCGACCGGCATGCCGCCCCTGGACCGGGCGCCGGTGCTGGGCTTCGGCGCTCTGGCCCTGGCGGCCGGCATCACGGCCGTCGTATTGCTGCGCATCGGGCACCGGGCCATCGGGGCGGTGCAGCTGACGTTCTGCGTTCTCCTGGCGGTCCAGGCGCTGAGGTCCTGGCCCTGACCTGGGCGCGGCGCTCACGGCGTCGTGTGCCGGCAAGCGCGAGCGCCGTGCAGGCGTGGAGGCCTGGTGCCGCCCGGAGCAGGCAGGGGGGGAAGCATCGATTGCTGACAGAACTGTGCATTCCGGTTTAAGTCGGCTCTCGCGGGTATCCCGTCACACACGGGCCGGATGCCAAGCGGCCCGCACGCTACGACGCGGAGGCCAGCGAACACATGGAACGGCACGCCGCACTCATCCGAGCCCTGGCGATGAAGGCGAAGGGGGCCAAACTCAAGTCCGACGGCGCAGCGCTCGGCGACGAACGCCTCAAGGCGGAAGGACGGCGATGGGCCGAAGCCGGACGCGCCGTCCAGGCAGGCGCGAAGGTCCCCCGTCACTGAGACTGCCTGCGCGGGCCCGGCGCCGCGAGCGGGACCCGGTGGACCTGGCGCGGTCCACGCGCCGTGTGAACGGCCACCCTGCTCCGGCGGGTCCGGTGGGTGCGGACGTCGTGGCAGCCTGATCCGTTGGCTCTGCCGTGGCCCGGCAGCGTGGGGTGATCATGAGCCATTGGTCCATAGGTGGTGGTTCAAGTTGAACCATTAGCTCTTCAGGTGCTGAAATGGCTCTATCAATGGCGCTGCGGGTCCCCCGGGATCTCTGTGGCGCCTTTTTCATGTCTGCGCTGATGCATGCGCGAAAGGGGCGGGGCCACGTGCTGAAGAGGGCGTTCATCGCACACGATCCGGGGCGGATCCGGTTGCGGTTCGCGTCCAGAGCCGTGCTCGGCATCGGGCTCGCCGTGGCGCTGTGCGGGGCGGCCGGGCACTCCCTGGCGGCGGCCATCACCGGCGGTCTGGCCGCGCTGCTCGCGCTGTTCACGGTGACCGACCCGACAGTGCGTGGACAGGCGGTCACGACCGCGCTCCTCCCCGTCGTCGGCCTCCCGGTCCTCACGCTCGCGGCCGCGCTGCACGATGTGCCCGTCGCCCGCGACCTGGCGTTCCTCGCGGTCGTGGGGGCGGGCGTGTACGCCCGGCGGTGGGGGCCGCGCGGGCACTCGCTGGGCGTGTTCGGCTTCATGGCCTACTTCTCCGCCCAGTTCCTGCACACCGTTCCCGGCAAGCTGCCCGAGCTGTACGCGGCGGTGCTGCTGTCGCTCGTCGCGTCGTCGGTGGTGCGGTTCGGGGCGTGGTGCTACGAGCGGCGGCTCGCGGCACCCGTGGCGGTCGCCCTTCCGGCCGGGGGAGCAGGGCTCGCGCGGATCACGACACGCCAGGCCGTGCAGGCGACGCTCGGATCGGGGTTCGCGCTCGCCGTGGGGCAGGTGCTCTCCGACCAGCGTTGGTACTGGGCGGTCGGCGCCACCTGGTGGGTGTTCGTGGCCACGACCTCGCGGGGCGAGACCGTCGTGCGCGGGTTCAGGCGATTCCTGGGGACCGTGCTCGGAATCGGTCTGGGCTTCGCCGTGGCCGTGCCGCTGCACCACGAGCCGGTCGTGGCCGCCGTGGTCGTGGCGATCAGCGTGTTCGGCATCTTCTACTCCGCCGCTGTCTCCTACACCTGGATGATGCTGGCCGTGACCGTGATGGCGAGCATGCTGTACGGGCTGCTCGGTGTGCTCGACGCGGATCTGCTCGTGCTGCGGGTGACCGAGACGGGGGCCGGGGCGCTCGGTGCCGTACTGGCGGTGCTGTTCGTGCTGCCGGTCACCACGCACTCGGTGACCGAGGTCTGGGTGGAGCGGGCGCTGCGGTGCGTGCACACGTGCACGGCGGAGGCCGCCGCACGGCTCGCCGGGAGCGAGGAAGCCGACCCGCCGCGGCGCGTCGCCGAGCTGGAGGCGATCCTCGGCCGGGTGCGCCTGTCGCTCGCGCCCCTGGTGCACCCGCTCAACCCGATGAGGGCCCGCAAGCGACGGGCACGGCATGTGCTCGCCCTGCTCGACGACTGCGCGCGGGAAGTACGCGGGCTGGCCTCTGTCGCGGCGGACCCGGAAGCCTCCCACGACGCCCGGCTCGCCGCCGCCTGCTGGCGCGTCGAGAGCGCCGTGGAGGCGCTCACCGCGCCCGAGCGCCCGGCCCGTGCCACAGCGGCCGGGGGCGTCCCGGCGCACTCGGCGGCCACCGAACCCGCGCTCGCCCACCTGCACAGCCTGGAGCGCGCGCTCGCCGAACTGGCCGCGCCCCTGCACGCCCCGCGCCGCGCACCCCTCCTCCCGGCCTGACCCCGCACCCCCGACTCCGTACCGCCGAGTCCGCACCCCTGGTCCAGACCAGATGGAGACACTGCTACGGTCGCCGCGGAAGATCGCGGCGGCCGTCGTCGTCGTGATCAGTCGGCGGAGAGAGGCAGTGCGGTGGACAGCAGCAACGGTGCCGGACGGGCATACATCGGGTCGTTCACCTCGGCGGGCGGGCGGGGCATCACCGTCGCCGCCGTGGACGAGGAGACCGGGGCGCTCACCGTCCTCGGTGCGACGGACGCCGTACCCGACCCCTCGTACCTCGCGCTCGGCCGGGGCGCCGGCGGCGCGGTCCTCTACGCGGTGAGCGAGACGGAGAAGGGTGCGGCGGCGGCCCTCGACGTCAGCCACGATGTTCCGCGGCTCCTCGGCGAGCTCCGGCCGGTCGACGGTGACAGCCCCACCCATCTCGCGCTCGTGGGCGGCCACGTGGTCACCGCCAACTACGGCTCCGGAAGCGTCACCGCGCTGCCCGTGCTCGCCGACGGTTCGCTCGGAGCCGCTTCCTGCGTACTCGCGAACGAGGGCAGCGGCCCGGTCACCGAACGCCAGGAGGGGCCGCACGCCCACCAGGTCCTTCCCGACCCGTCGGGAAACTGGGTGCTCGGGGTCGACCTCGGCACCGACTCCGTACGGATCTGCGCGCTCGACGCGGAGACCGGGGAGCTGCGCGCGCACGGCGAGACGGTGCTGCGGTCCGGCACCGGCCCGCGCCATCTCGCGTTCCACCCCGCAGGCGGCCACGCCTATGTGCTCAACGAGCTGGAGCCCACGGTCATGGTGTGCCGGTGGGACGCGACCGCCGGGGTCCTGGAGGCGGTCGGCGAGACGCCCGTACTGCCGGCCGGGGCGAGCGGTGACGCCGGCCGGGCGAGCTATCCGTCCGAGGTCGTCGTCGCGCACGACGGCCGGTTCCTCTGGGTGGCCAACCGGGGCCACGACAGCATCTCGGTGCTCGCCCTCGACTCCACGGGCGAGCAGGTGTCCCTGATCACGACCGTGAGCTGCGGCGGGCACTGGCCGCGCGACCTCGCCCTCGATCCGTCCGGCCGGCGGCTGTACGCCGCCAACGAGAGGTCCGGGGACGTCAGCTGGTTCGCCGTCGACCCGGAGACCGGCATCCCGGCGCCGGAAGGGTCCCTGGAGGTCCCAGCGGCCTCCTGCGTGATCTTCGCCTGAGGAACGGCGCAGGCCCCGGGACCCGCGAACGGGTCCCGGGGCCTGCGCGTGTCCCGGACGGGCCGGTGCGCCGTCCGTCCCGCTTCCGCGACGGACGGCGCACCCGGCTCCCGGCCCGGGTCAGTGCGCCTGGGCTCCCTGCGCCACCGCCGGGGCGATGCCGAGCGAGGACATGTACATCGACAGCACCAGCTTGCCGATCGCCGGGTACGCGCCGAGCGGCTCGGCGCTCGCGCAGCCGGCCTCCTTCACCGCGGCGTCCAGCATCCCGTCGGCGATCTCGGGGCCCACCAGGTAGGGCGCCACGGCCAGCTGCACCGACCCGGACCCCTTCAGCTGCTCGGCGATCGAGGCGACCGAGCCCTCGACATCGAGCGCCGCGGCCATCACCGGCACGGCGAGGCGTGCGGCCAGCAGCATGCCGGTGATCCCTGCCGCCTGCACGGCCTCCTCGCCGCCCACGGTGGCCAGCACGATGCCGTCGGCGGCCGTGGCCACGGTGAACAGCCTCGCGCGGTCCGCGCGGGCGAGACCCGCCTCGGAGAGGCGTACGTGCAGCGCCTCGGCGAGCAGCGGGTGCGGGCCGAGCACATCGGTCAGCTCGGCCGGGGCCCCACTGTCCTCGATCGCGCCGCGTATCCGCTGGACCAGCGTGCTGTCGGGTCCCGCGAGCAGCGGCACCACGACGGCGGCCGGGCCCTCGGGCTCGGCGACCTCACGGCCGACGGCCATCGCCTGCTCGAAGCGCGCGACGCGCTCGGCGGCGGCGTGCGCGAGAGCGGAGGCAAGGCTGGGGTACTCGGTGTCGTCGCCGTCGAGGTAACCGATCAGGGCGTTCAGACCGGGCAGCTCGGAGCGGGCAATGCTGATGACCTCCTCGGCCAGACCGCGGCTGGCCGGGGAAGGGGTACCGGGAACGGCGAGAACGAGCGCGGCAGCGCCCTCAGGTGCGACCACGGGCTCCGGGCGGCGGTGCCGTCCGGACTGGCGAGGTCGCGGCATTCGTACAGGCAGGCCGGAAGCGGGCCCAGTGGGGGTGCTCATGGCGCCGCATGCTACTGGTTTTGGGTACCCCACTGCTCGGGGAGGGGCCGGTCGAGCGTTGTCTGTCCGCATTTATCCGATCAGCGGCTTACCGGTCGACTGCCCTGCTCTGTCGCCCCCCGGGAAGTGCCGGATTCCTGCGGGGACACGGTGACCCGGAGCAGCGTGGCGTGGAGTGGCAGCCGAAGCCCCTCGGTGGCGAGCGCCTGCGCGATGCGCAGCGAACCGATCAGCGGATCACCCGAACCGGGGACCGCCCGGGCCTGCGGGAGCTGTCGCGCCAGCTCCTCGCGCAACGGTGCGAGCAGTGGCTCGCCCATCCGGAACAAGCCACCGGTCAGAGCCACTTCGCATCCCGCGCCGCCCGCACCCGCCTTCGGGCACACCGCGGCGGCCGCCTCCGCGATGTGCCCGGCGGCGTCACGGAGGATGCCTTCGGCGACCGGGTCGTGCGCCGCGCACGCGGCCACCTCGGGAGCGAACGAGGCCAGGACCGCGGGCCGGTCGGTACGCGGATAGAGCAGGCCGGGCAGTTCCGGCGCCGGGCCGAACACCGCCTCCAGTCTGGCCAGCAGGGCCGGGGAGCCCCCGCGCCGTCCGTCGTGGGCGCGCATCGCCGCGTCGAGTCCGGCCCGCCCGATCCACGCACCCCCTCCGCTGTCACCCAGCAGATGCCCCCAGCCGTCGGCCCTTCGCCACTGCGTGAGATCCGTTCCCAGCGCGATCAGGCCGGTACCGGCCGCCACCACCGCGCCGGGCCGCTGGCCGACCGCTCCGGCGTACCCGGTCACCGCGTCGGCGGCCAGTGCCAGCTGCCGCAGACCGAACGCGTCCGCCAGGGCCGCGGGCAGTTCGGCACGCAGCTGGTCGCCCAGCGTGGCCATGCCGGCCGCCCCGATCGCGGCGGTGGCGATCCGGTCGCCTCCGCCGTGCCGGGCGAGCAGCCGACGGACGGTGGGCAGCAGCTGGTCGAGTAGGTGGGAGGCGTCGATGCCGGAGGGGCCGGTCCGCACCGGCTCGTCGCACTCCGACGTGGCCAGGGGCGCTTCACCGGCCACGGTGCCCAGCGCAACCCGCAGCCCGGAACCGCCCGAGTCGACGCCGAGGACGTACTCCCCGGCCGCATGCCCGTGTGACTCCATGGAGCGGCTCCCGTCAGCAGAGGAATGACGGCGGCAGCCTATCCCCAGGCCCTGCGCGGCGAGCCGGAGACGTCGCGGTGGACCGCACCCGGGCCGTGCGGTCACCGCAGGCGGGGGAGGCGCAGGACACCCGTCGTTACGCCGGTAGGGTGAGGCTGTGACTGCGCGACCGTTGAACGAAGTTGTGGAGCCCGGATGGGCTCAGGCGTTGGCCCCCGTGGCGGGACGCATCGCCGAGATGGGGGACTTCCTGCGGGCGGAGGTCGCGGCAGGCCGTACGTATCTGCCGTCGGGGGCGAACGTGCTGCGCGCGTTCCAGCAGCCCTTCGACGAGGTGCGCGTGCTGATCGTCGGTCAGGACCCCTACCCCACGCCGGGGATGGCGATCGGGCTGAGCTTCGCGGTGGCACCCGAGGTTCGTCAGCTTCCGGGCAGCCTGGAGAACATCTACCGCGAACTGCACACGGACCTGGGCCTGCCCCGCCCGTCGAACGGCGACCTGACCCCGTGGACGCGGCAGGGCGTGCTGCTGCTGAACAGGGCGCTGACGACCGCGCCCCGCAAGCCGGCCGCTCATCGGGGCAAGGGCTGGGAAGAGGTCACCGAGCAGGCCATCCGGGCCCTGGTCGCGCGGGGCACCCCGCTGGTGTCCATCCTGTGGGGCCGCGACGCCCGCAATCTCCGTCCGTCGCTGGGGGACTTCCCGGCGATCGAGTCGGCCCACCCGTCTCCCATGTCGGCGGACCGGGGCTTCTTCGGCTCGCGCCCCTTCAGCAAGGCCAACGAACTCCTCGCGCGCCAAGGGGCGCAGCCGGTGGACTGGCGCCTCCCGTAGCCGCGGGCGGGCGGGCCCCCCGCCCGTCACCCCGCAGCCCGCGCTTGGCCCGGTCCCACCGGAGCGGGTCTGCCGGTGGCGCGGCGTTGCCCGGTCACCCGCCGATCGTGGCCGCCCGGACACACAGGACGTCGGGCAGGTGCGAGGCGAGCTGCTGCCAGCTGTCCCCGTCGTCCGCGCTCGCGTACACCTCCCCGTTGCGGTTGCCGAAGTACACGCCGGCCGGATCGGCGTCGTCCGTGCAGAGCGCGTCACGCAGCACCGTGCCGTAATGCGCGCCGTCGGGGAGTCCCGATGACAGCGGCTCCCAGCTGTCGCCCGCATCGGTCGTCCGGAAGACGCGGCAGCGGTGGCCGGCCGGGACCCGGTCGGCGTCGGCGTTGATCGGGAAGAGGTACGCCGTGTCCGCGCGGTGCGGGTGCGCCGCCACCGCGAAGCCGAAGTCGGAGGGCAGGCCCTGGCCGATGTCCGTCCAGTTGCCCCCGGCGTCGTCGCTGCGGAACACGCCCCAGTGGTTCTGGAGATAGAGGCGGTCGGGATCGACGGCGTCCCGGCTGACCTTGTGGACGCACTGTCCGAACTCCGGGTCCGGATCGGGCAGGAAGACCGCCGACACCCCCCGGTTCGCCGGGGTCCAGCTCTCGCCGCCGTCCGCGGTCCTGAACACCCCGGCGGTGGAGACGGCGACCGTGACCGACCGCGGGTCCCGCTCGTCCGTCAGAACCGTGTGCAGCCCCTCGCCACCTCCGCCCGGCACCCACTTCGAGCGCGTCGGATGCTCCCAGAGCGGGCGCACCAGCTCGAACGACTCGCCCCGGTCCCGCGAGCGGAACAGCGCGGCCGGCTCGGTGCCCGCGTACACGACATCGGGCGCCTCGGGGCCCGCCGGGTGCAGCTGCCAGACCCGTTCCAGTGACGTTCCGGTGAACTCGGGGAACTTCACGGCCGGTTGCGCCGGCTCGACCCAGCTCGCGCCCAGGTCGTCGGAGTGGAAGACGGACGGGCCCCAGTGCGCGCTGTCACCGCCCACCAGCAGCCGGGGTACGTCACCGCGCTTGTCGATGGCGATGGAGTAGATCGCCTGTGCGTTGAAGTGCGGATCGCCGAACTCCCACGCCCCGCCGCTCCTGCGGCCGATGAAGAGCCCCTTGCGGGTGCCGACGGTAAGCAGAACATCGGTCATGACCGAACCTCCCGAAACGCCGTTGTACCGGATATGCGCCAGTCTGCACCCGGCCACTGACAGTGGCGCGCAGGACGGCTCCGGACACCGCGGCATACGCGGCGGGAGACGGGTTGCAGGAAGCCCGGACGCTCAGCGCCCCGAGCCGGGCGCCTTCGGACGGGTCAGGAGGCGGGTCGTGCTTCCGTCGTCCTCGGCGAGGTCACGGACGTGACGGAAGCCGATGCGGGTCAGCAGGGCGAGCGACGCCTCATTGGCGGCGTCGACGGTCGCGTGCACCTCGGCCAGGCCCAGGGTGCCGAAGCCATGGGCGACCAGCGTCTCGGCGATCTCGGTGCCCAGGCCCTGACCCCATGCCGTGGGGGTCACGGCGTAGACGATCTCGTGGCCGTCCACGCCCGGGGTGGGGGACGGCTTGATCTCGGCGTGCCCGACTGCCCGCCCGTCCTGCCGCACCACCCAGACGCCGAACAGGTCCTGTGCGTACACCTTCGTGAAGAGCCGGCCGAACAGGGCCCGGTCCTCGGCCTCCTCGTCCACGCCGTCGCCCATCCAGCGCCCCACCCGGGCGTCCTGGAAGAGCGCGACGAAGTCTTCTTCGTCGGTGGGTGCGTACGGCTCCAGCAGGAGCCGACGCGTGTGCAGGACAGGGGTCTTCATGCCGCCGGACGGTACCCATGCCCGCACCCGGCCGCAACCGGGTTGATCAACGTCCGGGGGCCGCCGTGCTGCTGCGCACGACCAGGTTGGTGGCCAGGTCGACGCGGGTGGTCGCGGGCTGCCGGCCCCGGCCGAGGTCGAGGACCAGCCGGGCCGCGGTCTCCGCCATCTCTATGAGTGGCTGGCGCACCGTGGTCAGCGGCGGCCCGATCCACCGGGTGAGCGGCAGGTCGTCGAAGCCGACGACGCTGAGGTCCTCGGGGATGCGCAGTCCGAGTTCGCGTGCGGCCTCGTACACGCCGAGCGCCTGGAGGTCGTTCCCGGCGAAGATGGCGGTCGGCCGGTCCGCCATGCTCAGCAGCTCCATGCCCGTGGTGTATCCGGCCTCGTGCTGGAACTCGCCCTCGCGGACCAGGGCGGGGTCGATCGGCAGGCCCGCGGTCTCCAGGGCGGCACGGTAGCCGTCCACCCGGGCGCGGCTGCACATCATGCGCGACGGGCCGCTGATGACGCCGATCCTGCGGTGGCCGAGGCCGGTCAGGTGCCGGGTGGCGGCGAGCCCGCCCTGCCAGTTCGTCGTTCCGACGGACGGGACGTCGTCGCCGGGGTCGCCGGCCGGGTCGACCACCGCGTACGGAATGTTCCGGCTGGTGAGCTGGGCGCGCTGGGCGGCGGTGAGGTCCGACAGGACCAGGATCACCCCGACCGGCCGGCGCGCCAGCACTCCGTCCACCCAGGTCTGCCCGGGGGTGAGGCGGCCCGCGCTCTCGGACAGGACCAGGCTCAGGCCCTCCTCGCGCGCGACGTTCTCCACCCCCCGCACGACCTCCATGGCCCACGCGCTGTCCAGCTCGTGGAAGACCAGATCGATCAGCTGCGACTGCGTCGTGGAGCCGCGTCTGCGGCGGTAGCCGTGCAGCAGCAACAGCTCCTCGACCTTGGTGCGTGTGCCGGGGGCTACATCGGCCCGTCCGTTCAGCACCTTCGAAACTGTCGGAGCCGAGACTCCGGCCGCTCGGGCGATTTCCGCCAGGGTGGCGGTGCCGTCCGACGACTCGCCGGCCGGCGCATTCTCCTGATGTGACTGGACGTTTGCGGGGCTCATACAGGGAATCGTAACTGCCCGCCGCCCGGAGGGAGGGGTGGGCCCCCAAGGAAAATTCCCTCGACCGGCCCTCTTGACTGGCCCGAAACACGACCGTACGGTTCCGGCAACATTCGCAAGCAGGGCCGAAACATTCGACAGAGGTGCGGTCATGGGGTCGGGAATTTTCACTCAGAGTACGCGGGCGGCGAGATGGACCGCTGCCGGTGCGGCCATGCTGATGGCGGGCGTGCTGGTGGGCTGCGGGTCGGACGGCGGCAGCGGCAGCGACGGAGGCAGCCTCACCGCGTACGTCTACGGGGACGACGCGGTCAAGGTGCAGGAAGCCGCGGTCAAGGAGTTCAACAAGACCTCGAAGGTCAAGGTCAAGCTCGTTCCGGTTCCGGGCACCGAATACGTCAACAAGCTGCGGAGCGCCATGGGCTCTCCGAGCGCGCCCGACATCTTCTTCAACTGGGGCGGCGGCTCCATCAAGCCGTACGTCGACGCCGGCCAACTGGTCGACCTCACGTCGACGGTGAAGAACGACCCCACGCTCAAGGCCGGCTTCCTGCCCTCGATCATCACCGCCGGCGGCCTCGACGGGAAGACCTACGGCATCCCCATGCGCGGCATGCAGCCCGTGATGCTCTTCTACAACAAGACCCTCTTCGCCGAGAACGGCATCGAGCCCCCCAAGACGTGGGAGGACCTGCAGAAGGCCATCACCACCTTCAAGGACAAGGGCATCACCCCGTTCGCGCTCGGCGGCTCCGACAAGTGGCCCGAGCTGATGTGGATGGAGTACCTCCTGGACCGGATCGGCGGCCCCGACGTCTTCCGGAAGATCCAGAACGGCGACACCTCGGGCTGGGGCGACCCGGCCGTGCTCAAGACGGCCCAGACGGTCAAGCAGCTCGTCGACGAGGGCGCCTTCGGCAAGAACTTCAACTCCGTCGACTACGGCAACGGAGGCGCGCCCACCCTGCTCAACAAGGGCAAGGCCGCCATGCACCTGATGGGCTCGTGGGAGTACTCGACCCAGCTGGGGAAGGCGCCCGAGTTCGCCAAGAAGGACCTCGGCTGGACGGCGTTCCCGACCGTGGCCGGCGGTGTCGGTGACGCGGCGAACGTGGTGGGCAACCCCACCAACTACTGGTCGGTCAACGCCCGGACCAAGCACAAGGACGCGGCCATAGCGTTCCTCAAGGCCATGGCGTCCAAGACCTACGCCCAGGCCCTCGTCGACAACGGTGACGTCCCGACCACGTCGAACGCCGCCTCCATGCTGAGCGGCTCGCCCAACCCGAAGTTCGCCACCGACCAGTACGACATGGTCCAGAAGGCCCCGGACTTCACACTCTCCTGGGACCAGGCACTCGAGTCCCGGTACGCCACCCCGCTGCTCACCGAGATCAGCAAGCTGTTCGCCGGGAAGTCGACCCCCGAGCAGTTCGTCGCCGCGATGAAGGCCGTCAAGTAACAATGTCCCCTGTCTCTTCGTACAAAAAGGTGCGCGGAGGAAGGAAGGCGGCCGTCGGCAACGTCGGCCGCCCCCCGGTCGCCTGGGCCGTGCCCGGCATCCTCTTCTTCGCGCTCTTCGCGATCGTCCCGCTCGCGATCGCCGTCTATCTCTCCTTCTGCCAGTGGGACGGGCTGAACTCCCCGACACCCGTCGGCACGGACAACTGGACCCGGCTGTTCAAGGACCCGGAGTTCCGTCAGGCCGCGTGGCTCAGCCTGCTCCTCACCACGATCAGCTGGGCGTTCCAGACCCCGGTGGCGCTGCTCCTCGGCGTCTGGGCGGCGGGCAGGCAGCGCAGCCGGGCCGTGCTCTCGGCGGTCTTCTTCATCCCGCTGCTGCTCTCCACGACGGCCATCGCCATGCTGTTCCACGCGCTGCTCGACCCCAACTTCGGTGTCATCAAGACGATCGGACCCTGGTTCGGGATCGATCCGAACATCATGGGCTCGTCCACCGGCGCGCTGCTCACCGTGGCCTTCGTCGGCGGCTGGCAGTTCATGCCGTTCCACACCCTGATCTACCAGGGCGGCACCCGGCAGATACCGCAGGTCCTGTACCAGGCGGCGGAGATCGACGGGGCGGGCATGCTCCGCCAGTTCTTCCACATCACCCTGCCGCAACTGCGCAACACCATCACGACCTCGTCGGTCCTGATGATCGTCGGCTCGCTGACGTACTTCGACACCGTGCTGATCATGACCAAGGGCGGTCCCGGCACGGACACCACCGTGCTGCCGTACCTGATGTACCGGACCGGTTTCCAGACCTACGACCTCGGCTACGCCGCGGCGATCGCCACGGCCCTGGTCGTGGTGGCCACCGCCCTGTCACTGATCCTGGTCCGCTTCAGCGGCTTCGGGAACATGCGGTCCACCCGGGAAGGTATGTGACGCGATGTCTATCGACACCCGCCCCGCGGCGCGCCCCACGTCGCCCGTGACCCGGAGCCGGCCGGCCGCCGCCCGGCGCCGCAGGAAGTGGGGCAACCCGCTGGCCGGCCTGGGCTCGCTGGTCTGGCTGCTGCTCGTGGTCGTCCCGCTCTACACGCTGGTCTCCTCCTCGCTCATGCGCCAGGACGAGGCCCTCAACGGCGACCCGCTGGCCGTCCCCACCGACCCCACGCTCGACAACTACCGCACCGTGCTCGACAGCGGCTTCTCGACGATGCTCGCCAACACGGCCGTCGTCGCCGTGGCCACGGTGGCCATCGTCCTGCTGCTCTCGGTTCCCGTCGCGTACGTCGCGGTACGGACCCGCAGCCGGCTCTCGTCGCTCGCCTTCCGCACCTTCCTGCTCGGCGTCGCCATCCCCGCGCAGGCCGTCATCGTTCCGCTGTACCTGCTGATCAGCAAGATGGGTCTGTACGACAGTCTGCCGGCCATCATCCTGCCGACCGCGGCGTTCGCGATGCCGGTGGCCGTACTGATCCTCAGCGGCACCATGCGCGATGTGTCCGAGGAGATGTACGAGGCGATGGCGCTCGACGGCGCGAGCCCCCTGCGGATGCTGTGGCAGCTGGCGATCCCGATGTCCAAGGCGGGCATCAGCACGGTGGCGATCTACACGGCTCTGCAGGCGTGGAACGGCTTCCTGTTCCCGCTGATCCTGACCCAGTCGGAGGAGAACCGGGTTCTCACGCTGGGCCTGTTCAACTTCATGTCCCAGTTCGGCGTCAACGTGCCGGCCATCCTGGCCGCGATCGTGCTCTCCGTCGTGCCGATCTTCGCCGTGTACCTCGTGGCACGCAAGGCACTGGTCAACGGACTGATGGGGGTGGGCGGCAAGTAGCACTCCAGGCCGCCCCGTACCACCGCACTTACGAGAGGAACCCTGCCCCCATGGCAATCCCCGCTGTCCCGCACGCCCGCAGCACCGGAGCGGCCCCGCCCGTCGACGGCCCCTGGCGCGATCCCTCCCTCACCCCGGAGGAGCGGGTGGCCGACCTGATCCCCCGGATGACCCTGGAGGAGAAGACCGCCCAGCTGTACGGAATCTGGGTGGGCGCCGACGCCGAGGGCGACGGGGTCGCCCCGCACCAGAACGACATGGTCGACCCCGTCGACTGGGACGACCTGACGGCCCGCGGTCTCGGCCAGCTCACCCGGCCGTTCGGCACCGCACCCGTGGACCCCGGTGTCGGCGCCCTCGCCCTGGCCCGGGCCCAGGGGCGGATCGCGGAGGCCGGCCGCTTCGGCATCCCCGCACTCGCCCACGAGGAGTGCCTGGCCGGCTTCACCGCCTGGGGCGCGACGGCTTACCCCGTCCCCCTGTCGTGGGGAGCGGCGTGGAACCCGGACCTGGTCGCCGAGATGGCCCAGCGGATCGGCGCCGACATGCGGGCCGTCGGGGTGCACCAGGGCCTCGCACCCGTCCTGGACGTGGCCCGCGACCTGCGCTGGGGCCGGGTCGAGGAGACCATCGGCGAGGACCCCTACCTGGTGGCCACGATCGGCACCGCCTACGTGCGGGGGCTGGAGTCCGCCGGGATCATCTCCACGCTCAAGCACTTCGCCGGATACTCGGCCTCCGCCGGCGCCCGCAACCTCTCGCCGGTACGGGCCGGGGCCCGGGAGATGGCGGACGTGATCCTGCCGCCCTTCGAGATGGCCCTGCTGGAGGGCGGGGCGCGCTCGGTGATGCACTCGTACGCCGAGATCGACGGCGTGCCCGCGGCCGCCGACCCGGCCCTGCTCACCGGACTCCTCCGGGACACCTGGGGATTCACCGGGACCGTCGTCGCCGACTACTTCGGCATCGGCTTCCTGGAGACCCTGCACAAGGTCGCTGCCGACCGCGCGGGCGCCGCCCGGCTCGCCCTGGCCGCCGGCGTCGACGTGGAACTGCCCACCGTCCGCAGCTACGGCGACGTCCTCGTCGCCGCCGTCCGGGACGGGGCGGTGGACGAGGCGCTCGTCGACCGCGCCCTGCGCCGCGTCCTGCTCCAGAAGTGCGAGCTCGGACTGCTCGACCCGGACTGGTCGCCGCTGCCCGCCGTACTGAAGGGCGCGGACCCCGAGGAGGCCCGGGACACCGTCGACCTCGACCCGCCGGAGAACCGGGCCCTGGCCCGGGAGCTCGCCGAACAGGCCTGCGTGCTGCTCGCCAACCCCGGCGGCACGCTGCCGCTGCGGAACACCGGGCGCATCGCCGTGGTCGGGCCCCGCGCGGACGACGCGCTGGCCATGCTCGGCTGCTACTCCTTCCCCAGCCACGTCGGCGTCTCGCACCCCGAGTTCGCGATGGGGATCGACGTGCCGACGGTGCTGGACTCGCTGCGCGGGGAGTTCCCCGGTTCCGCGGTGGACTTCGCCGCCGGCTGCGAGGTGGACGGCACGGACGGCTCCGGGATCGCGGAGGCCGTCCGGCTGGCCCGGGACTCCGGTGTCTGCGTCGCCGTACTCGGCGACCGGGCCGGTCTCTTCGGCCGCGGCACGTCCGGCGAGGGCTGCGACGCGACCGACCTCTCGCTGCCCGGCATGCAGGGCGAGCTCCTCGACGCCCTGCTGGCGACCGGCACCCCGGTGGTCCTGGTCCTGCTGACGGGCCGTCCGTACGCGCTGGGGCGCTGGGCGGACCGGACCGCGGCGATCGTGCAGGCCTTCTTCCCGGGAGAGGAGGGCGGTCCGGCGCTGGCCGGGGTGCTCTCCGGTCGCGTCAACCCCTCCGGCCGGCTGCCGGTGGGCGTTCCGCAGGGACCCGGCGGTCAGCCGTGGACGTATCTGCAGCCGCCGCTCGGCCTGGCGAGCGGGGTCAGCAACCTGGATCCGACGCCGCTCTACGCCTTCGGGCACGGCCTGTCGTACACGGCCTTCGACTGGGAGCAGGGCGATCCGGCCCCGGCCGAGATTCCCACCGACGGTTTTGCCGACGTCGAGGTGACGGTCCGCAACACCGGGGAGCGCGACGGGGCCGAAGTGGTGCAGCTCTACCTCCACGACCCGGTGGCCCAGACCACCCGGCCCCAGGCACGGCTGATCGGCTACGCCAGGGTTCCGCTCGCCGCCGGCGCGGCGGCCAGGGTCCGGTTCCGCTTCCACGCGGACCTGGCGTCCTTCACCGGCATCGGCGGCCGTCGCGTCGTCGAGCCGGGCGCGCTCGAACTGCGGCTCGCCGCCTCCAGCGACGCGGCCGACGTACGCCGGACCCTGCACCTCCGGCTCACCGGTCCCGAGCGGATCGTGGACCACCGCCGGCAGCTGGTCTGCGGCACTTCGGTCGAGCCCGTCCCCGTACCGGAGCCGGCCGCGCACTGACCGGCTCCGCCCGCACAGCCGCACCATTCCCCGTGAACCTCCCCGCCGCGACTGCGGGGAGGTTCACGAAACTTTCGAAGCATCTTCATCGAACGTGCGTCGATCCCGGGCAAGCAGATCCCGCGGGAGGCGCGCCCACCGAAAAGGGACATGTCATGCGCAAGACAATTCGGTCCGCCATGGTCGGCACCGCCGCCGCGGCCCTGCTCGTCTCCTCCTTCGCGCTCAGCGCCTCGGCGGCCCCGGAACGCCCCGCCTCCCACCGGAAGCCGAAGCCCCCCGCCGCCGACACCCTGGGCGGCCTCGGCCTGCGGGCCGGCCTGCGCATCGGAACCGCCGTCGACATGGCGGCCCTGGCGGCGGACGCTCCCTACCGGGCCAAGGCGGCGGGCGAGTTCACCTCCGTCACCCCGGAGAACGTCATGAAGTGGGAGGCCGTCGAGAAGGAGCGGGGCACCTACGACTGGACCGCGGCCGACGAACTGGTCGACTTCGCCGCAGCCAACGGCCAGCTGGTGCGCGGCCACACCCTGCTCTGGCACAACCAGCTGCCGTCCTGGCTCACCGAGGGCGACTTCGGTGCCGACGAGCTGCGCGCCATCCTGCGCAAGCACATCACCGACGAGGCCGGCCACTTCAGGGGCCGGATCTGGCAGTGGGACGTCGTCAACGAGGCCTTCAACGACGACGGCACCCTGCGCGACAGCATCTGGCTCCGCAAGCTCGGCCCCGGCTACATCGCGGACGCCTTCCGCTGGGCCCACCGGGCCGACCCCAAGGCCAAGCTGTTCATCAACGACTACAACATCGAAGGCGTCAACGCCAAGAGCACCGCGCTGTACAACCTGGTCGTGGAGCTGCGCAGGCAGCACGTACCGATCGACGGCGTCGGCATCCAGGGCCACCTCTCCGTCCAGTACAACGCCCCGCACGACATCGCCGAGAACATGTCGCGGTTCGACGGCCTCGGTCTGGAGACCGCGATCACCGAGGCCGACGTCCGCATCCCGATGCCCTCCGACAGCACCAAGCAGGAGGCCCAGGCCGAGGGGTACGACGTGCTGCTGCGCGGCTGCCTGCTCACCCGTCACTGCACCGACTTCACCGTGTGGGGCTTCACCGACAAGTACTCCTGGGTGCCCTCCACCTTCGAGGGCGAGGGCGCGGCCAACCTCTTCGACGAGAACTACGCGGCCAAGCCCGCGTACAAGGCACTGACCCAGGACCTGAAGCTCGCCGCCGGCCGGGACTGACCGCTCACCCGAAGGGCATCGGTATGACGAACAGCCTCCGGATCACCGGAGTGAGGATCACCCCGGTGGCCTTCCGGGACCCGGCTCTGCTGAACGCCGTGGGCGTGCACGAACCGTACGCGCTGCGGGCCATCGTCGAGGTCGGCACCGGCGAAGGACTTGTCGGGCTCGGCGAGACCTACGCCGACGAGGGGCATCTGCGCCGCCTGCGGGCGGCCGCGGACGCCCTCACCGGGATGGACGTGTACGCACTGGGCGCCATGCACCGCAAGGTGGCCGAGGCGCTCGCGGGGGACGACGGCACCGGCGGTTCGGGACTGACCGGGATGATCGCCACCAGCAGCGCCGTCGACCGGGTCTTCTCCCCGTTCGAGGTCGCCTGTCTGGACCTCCAGGGGAAGGCGGCAGGCCGCCCGGTCAGCGATCTGCTGGGCGGTGCCGTGCGGGACTCCGTCCCGTTCAGCGCCTACCTCTTCCACAAGTGGGCGGGGCACCCCGGCGGCGAGCCCGACGACTGGGGCGCGGCACTGGATCCGGACGCCCTCGTGGCCCAGGCCCGGCGCATGATCGCCGAGTACGGATTCACCGCCGTCAAGCTCAAGGGCGGTGTCCGGCCGCCCGAGGAGGAGGTCGAGGCGGTCCTCGCCCTGCGCGAGGCCTTCCCGGGGGTGCCGCTCCGGCTGGATCCCAACGCCGCCTGGAGTGTGCCGACTTCGGTGGCGGTGGCCCGCCGGCTGGAGGGCGTCCTCGAATACCTGGAGGACCCCACCCCGGGACTCGCGGGCATGGCGGAGGTGGCGCGGCAGACCCCGGTGCCGCTCGCCACCAACATGTGCGTCGTCGCTTTCGAGCACCTGGCGCCGGCCGTGCGGCAGGACGCCGTACAGGTGGTGCTCTCCGACCATCACTACTGGGGCGGTCTGCACCGCTCGAAACAGCTCTCCGGCATCTGCGACACCTTCGGCATGGGGCTGTCCATGCACTCCAACTCCCATCTCGGCATCAGCCTGGCCGCGATGACCCACCTGGCAGCCGCCACACCCCACCTCACCTACGCCTGTGACACGCACTGGCCGTGGAAGACGGAGGAGGTCGTCGAGCCCGGCGTACTCGAGTTCACCGACGGGTCCGTCCAGGTGCCCGAGGGGCCGGGGCTCGGGGTGGAACTCGACCGGGACGCGCTGGCCCGGCTGCACGAGCAGTACCTCGGCTGCGGTCTGCGCAACCGGGACGACACCGGCTACATGAAGCGGATCGACCCGCGCTACGAGAGGAAGTCACCGCGCTGGTGACCCGCCGCGGAGCCCGCTGCGGGTTCCGCGGCCCACCCTCCGTACCCCCTCACAGGACATCGAGGTTCTGTCATGGCCCCACTCGACTGGGCCGCTCTGGGCGGCTACTTCCTGGTGATGCTGCTCATCGGCCTCTGGTCGCACAAGCGCGTCGGTGACGTCAGCGACTACTTCACCGGCGGCGGCCGGATGCCCTGGTGGCTGTCCGGCATCTCCCACCACATGTCCGGCTACAGCGCCGCCGTGTTCGTCGCCTACGCCGCCATCGCCTACAGCTACGGCATCACCGTCTACGTCTGGGCGTTCCTGCCGCTAGCCCTCGGCACCGGCGTGGGCGCCTGGCTGTTCGCCCCGCGCTGGAACCGGCTGCGGCAGCGTTACGCCGTCGCCTCGCCGCTGGAGTACCTGGCCCGGCGGTACAACGTCCCCACCCAGCAGGCGCTCGCATGGAGCGGCGCCCTGCTCAAGGTCTTCGACGTCGCCGCGAAATGGGCGTCGGTAGCGGTCCTGCTCAACGTGTTCGCCGGTATGTCCATGACGGCCGGCATCCTGATCACCGGCGTGGTCACCCTGCTGTACTGCACCGTCGGCGGGCTGTGGGCCGACGCGCTCACCGACTTCGGCCAGTTCGTCATCCAGGGCTTCGCGGCGCTGGCCATGGTCTGGGTCGTCCTCGACCGGCTCGGTGACGGCATCACCGGACTCGGCACGATCTGGCACCGGCTGCCGGAGGGCCACGGCCATCCGCTGGTCGGCCCGTACACGGCCACCTTCCTCGGCGCGTACGTCGTCGTGAAACTCTTCGAGTACAACGGCGGCATGTGGAACCTGGCCCAGCGGTACATGGCCACCGACACCCCGGAGGCCGCCCGGCGTTCGGCCGGGCTCTCCGCCGTGCTGTACGTGGTGTGGCCCGCTGTCCTGCTGTTCCCGCCACTCGCCGCGGCCGTACTCCTGCCGGACATCACCGATCCGCAGAAGGTCTACGCGCTGATGGCGCAGTCGTACCTGCCGGCGGGCCTGGTGGGGCTGACCCTGGCGGGGATGTTCTCCCACACGATGGCCATGGCATCGTCCGACGCCAACGCGGTCTCCGCCGTCGTCACCCGCGACATCATCCCGGCGCTCGTGCGCGGCGCCAGGAGCCTGCCCCCGGCGACGGGGCTGCTCATCGCCCGGGTCTGCACGGTCGTCTTCATCACCATCAGCATGGTCGTCGCCATCGAGGCCGATCACTTCGGCGGAGTGCTGGGCATCATCGTCGGCCTGGTCGCCGCCGTGATGGGGCCGATCTCCATCCCGATGCTGCTCGGTCTGCTGCCGCTGTTCCGCCGGTGCGGTCCGCGGGCGGCGCTGTCCTCCTGGGCGCTCGGGCTGACCGGCTACGTCCTGGTGAAGTTCGTGCTCGACAGCACCGACCAGACCCTCGTCATCGTCACCCCGCTGGTGACCTCGCTGGTGGTGTACGTCGTCGTCGGGCTCATCGCTCCCGAACCCGACGCGACGGCCGACGCGATCGTCACGGCCGTCTCGGGTCCCGACGGCGACGAGGAGCCGGCCACGGCCGCGCAGCCGGAGCCCGTGGTTCCCGGCTCCGCCGGCTGACCGGGCCCGGCCCCTTGCCGGAGAACTGATCCGGGCACTCATCCACCCAATTTGTCAAGAATATGAACAAATAGGAGAGCAGTATGGACGACAACGTTCCGCAGTACGCGGGCCGCAGAGCGGTGCTGGGACTCGGGCTGGGTCTCACCGCACTCACCGCGACCCCTCTCGGCTCCCTCCTCGGCCTGTCCGCCGAGGCGTCCGCGAGCGGCCCCGCCCCGGCGGTGCGGCCGACGGACCCCGGCGCGTACATCTCGTTCACGCCCCGGCGCGGCAGCTTCGCACTCGTCAGGAACGGGCGCGCGGTCCCGATCCTGGTCAGCGACCGCGACTGGGCCGGAGTCGTCCGGGTGGCCGGGGACCTCCAGAGCGACATCGAACGGGTCACCGGTGTCCGCCCCGTCCTCTCGCACGGCGCGGCGCCCAAGGGCCGTGAGATCACGATCATCGGAACCCTGGGCCGCAGCCCGCTGATCGACGGACTCGTCGCCCGCGGCAAGCTCGACGTCTCCGCGATCCACGGCAAGTGGGAGACCAGCCTCCAGACCGTCGTCGACCAGCCGCTGCCCGGGGTGGAGCGCGCACTCGTGATCGCGGGCAGCGACCAGCGCGGCACGATCTTCGGGACGTACGACGTCTCGCGCGGCATCGGTGTCTCGCCCTGGTACTGGTGGGACGACGTCGCTCCCGTGCACCGGGACGAGATCCACGTCCTGCCCGGCCGGCACACCCAGGGCACCCCGGCCGTCAGGTACCGCGGCTTCTTCATCAACGACGAGAACCCGGCGCTCGGCACCTGGGCGCCCGCCTACTTCGGCCCCGGCAAGGCGCCCGGCTTCGAGGGCGGATTCAACGCCGACTTCTACGCCAGGATCTTCGAGGTGATGCTGCGCCTCAAGGCCAACTACCTCTGGCCCGCCGTCTGGGGGCGCGCGTTCGCCGAGGACGACCCGCTCAACCACGCCACAGCCAAGGCGTACGGCGTCGTGATGGGCACCTCGCACGAGGCCCCCATGATGCGCGGCATCGAGGAGTGGAACCGTCACGCGGTCGCGGCGGTACGCGACAGCGCGGGCACCGTCACCACACCCGGACACGACCCGTACGGCGGCACCGGCGAGTGGTCCTTCCGCCGCAACGCCGAGGCCATCAAGGCCTACTGGGCCGACGGCATCCGCCGGATGAAGGACGAGGACTTCGAAGGCGTCGTCACCCTGGGCATGCGCGGCAACGGCGACGTCAGCCTGCCCGACGGCGACGGCATCGAGCTGATGACCGAGATCATCGCCACCCAGCGGCAGATCCTGGCCGAGGTCTCCGGCAGGGACGTCACCACCATCCCGCAGGTCTGGACGCTCTACAAGGAGGTCCAGCGCTACTGGGACCGCGGACTGCGGGTCCCCGACGACGTCACGGTGGTGCTCACCGACGACAACTGGGCCAACATCCGCAAGCTGCCCGACCTGGAGCACGATGCCCGCGAGGGCGGTTACGGGCTCTACTACCACTTCGACTACGTCGGGGTCGGCCGCAACTACAAGTGGGTGGACACCGCTTCCCTGCCCAACATGTGGGACCAGCTCCACCAGTCCGTCGCCTACGGGAACCACGGACTGTGGATCACCAACGTCGGCGACCTCAAGGGCAACGAACTGCCCACGCAGTTCTTCCTGGAGTACGCCTGGGACCCGGAGCGGTGGACCCTGGACCGGCTGCCGGAGTGGGAGGAGCGCTACGCACGGCAGAACTTCGGCGAGAAGCAGGCCGCCGCGATCGCCTCCGTCCTGCGCGCCTACGCCCGGCTCCAGTCGCGGCGCAAGCCCGAGCTGCTCAACCGGAGGATCACCCTCGACCCGGCCAAGGACCCCGCCGAGGACAGCTCGGCGATCGTGTACGACGACCGGGCGACCCCGTTCAGCATCGTCGACTACCGCGAACTGGAGCGCGTCACGGAGGAATGGCGGCAGCTCGGCGCGGAGGCCGAGCGCGTCGGACGCCGGCTGCCGGCCTCCGCCCAGGACGCCTGGTACGAACTGGTCGGGTACGAGGTGCAGGCCACCGCCAATCTGTACGCCCTGCGCGAGGCGGAGTTCACCAGCCTGCACTACGCCGCTCAGGGCAGGGCCCGCACCAATGACCTGGCGGCCGACGCCGAGGCCCGGCTCGCCGACGACCTGGCCCTGGCCGACCGCTTCAACACGCGGATCGCCGGCGGAAAGTGGCAGGGCTTCCAGACCCAGCCGCACATCGACTACGGCGACGTGGCCCGGTACGGCCCGAACGCCCCCTGGCAGCAGCCCGAGATCAACAATGTCGCGCTCAAGGACGTCCTCTTCCCGGCGGTCCGGCGCATCGACCTGCCCGCCGGAGCCGAGATGGGCGTCGCCGTCGACGGCTCGGCAGCGTGGTGGCCGCACGAGCAGGGCCCTGCCGTGCTCCCGGTCTTCAGCCCGTACCAGAGCCAGCCCGCCCAGTACATCGAGGTGTTCAACCGGGGCCGCGAACCGTTCGACTACCGGGTGCGCACCGGTGTCTCCTGGCTGACCGCGGACCGGGTCAGGGGCCGCGTCGAACAGCAGGACCGGATCACGCTGCGCGTCGACTGGGCCAGGGCCCCGAAGGGTGTCACCGAGGTCCCGGTCACCGTCAGCGGGCCGGACGGGGCGGAGGTGGTCGTCACGGCGGTCGTCGACCGTCCCGCGCTGTCCCGCTCACGCCTCGACGGCTTCGTCGAGGCCAACGGGTACGTTTCCATCGAGGCGGACCACTACAGCCGGGCCGTCGGCGGCGCGGGCATCAGCTGGCAGCGCATCCCGGACATCGGGCGGACCGGCGCCGGGATGGAACCCTTCCCGGTCACCGCCGCCCGGCAGACGCCCGGCGGCTCCGGCCCCCGGCTGGAGTACCGCGTCAGCCTGTTCACCACCGGCCCGGTCACCGTCCACGCCTATCTGTCGCCCCGCAACAACCCGCTGCCGACCGACGGGCTGACGTATGCCGTCTCCTTCGACGACGCCGCACCGCAGTCGGTGAACGTCACGAAGGTGACGGGGGCCGACGACGGGACCATGAACGCGCAGTGGGCCCGCAACACCTCCGACAACGTCAACGTCACCGCCACGGAGCACCACATCGCCGCCCCCGGAGTGCATGTGCTGAAATTCTGGATGGTCGACCCGACGGTCGTGCTGCAGAACCTGGTGGTCGACACCGGCGGCCTCAAGCCCAGCTATCTGGGCCCGCCGGAGAGCCTCCGGCTGCACTGAGAAGCCCGGGCCCGGGCAAGGGAGAGCAGAGCCAATGACGAGCGGCAACGACGGCACCGGTGCGCAGGGCGGCCGCCTGGCGGCGGCCGCCGTCGGTGAGGGCGTCGAGATCAGGGTCGGCACACCGTCGGGAGAGCTCGCGCTGACCTGCACCCCGGCCCGGGCCCGGGAACTGGCCACCGCTCTCGGACTCGCGGCGGACGAGGCCGAGAGCGCGCGGTCACAGGCCCCGGTCACCGTCAGGGCGGACGAGCTGCGCCGCGGGGACGTGCGCGACGGTGAGCGCGCGATGACCGTGGACTCCGTCCGGACCGACGGGGCCACCACCCACATCACCTGGAAGTCGGGTCCCGGCCGCAGCTGGAACCAGCTCTACGACGCCGACGCCCGCATCACGCTGCGCCGTCGCGGACGGTGACGACCTGGCTGCCGGGAGCCCGTCCGCTGGCGCGCACCGGAGCCCCATCCGGTCCGGGGCCCCGCCCCGGCGCGCACGGCGGCGGGACCAGGCGCACCCTGGAAGGAAGACGACTCCGGAGGTGAGCGCCATGACACAGACGGCTGTCGGATGGCACATCGAGCTGGAATTCGAGGAAGACACCCACCGCACCCGCGCGGCCGCTCTGGTGCGGCTCTCCGACGGGAGCGAGGTCCGTGCCCACGGCTATGCGAGCCGCCATCCCTCCGACTCCGAACAGCCCAGGGTGGGCGAGGAGATCGCGGGGGCCCGCGCACTCAACGAACTGGCGATGAAGCTGCTGACCAAGGCCCATGACGAGATCGACGAGGCGTCCGGCCGCACGTCGTACCCGCTGACCTGACCCGCATCGCTCCGGACTCCGTTCCGTCCCGGGTCTCTCGGTTCGGATCACGCCGGACCGCGCTCCTTCTCCGGCCTGATCGGCGAAGGACCCTAGTACGAGAGACGTCGTAATTTGACGGACGTCGTAGTACGGGATGTATCGTACTAGCGATCCTTCCGTACCCGACGAAACGGAGTCCGTCGTGAGTGCCCTTTTCGACCCCTTCACCCTGAGGTCGCTCGTCGTGCCCAACCGGGTATGGATGGCACCCATGTGCCAGTACTGCGCCGCGGTGGAGGGGCCCGGGACGGGCGTGCCCACCGACTGGCACTTCGCGCATCTCGCCGCCCGCGCCACCGGCGGCACCGGACTGATCCTCACCGAGGCGACGGCCGTCAGCCCCGAGGGGCGCATCAGCCCGGCCGACCTCGGCATCTGGAACGACACCCAGGCAGCCGCCTTCCGCCGCATCACGGACTTCGTCAAGGCGCAGGGGTCGGTCATCGGGATCCAGCTCGCCCACGCGGGCCGCAAGGCCTCGACCGCGGCCCCCTGGACCGGCGGCGGACCCGTCGGGCCCGAAGCGCACGGCTGGACCCCCGTCGCCCCGAGCCCGCTGCCCTTCGACGCCGGCTACCCCGTGCCGCACGAGCTGACCTTCGACGAGATCCAGGCGGTCGTCGCGGACTTCCGTGAGGCCGCGCGCCGCGCCCTCGAAGCGGGCTTCCAGGTCGCCGAGGTGCACGGCGCGCACGGCTACCTCGTCGGCCAGTTCCTGTCGCCGCACAGCAACCACCGCACCGACGCGTACGGCGGCAGCTACGAGAACCGCGTCCGCTTCGCCCTCCAGGTCGTCGACGCGGTCCGGGAGGTGTGGCCCGAGGAACTGCCCGTCTTCTTCCGGATCTCCGCCACGGACTGGCTCACCGAGAACGCGGAGGACGAGCGCGAGGGCTGGACCGCCGACGAGACCGTACGGCTGGCCGAGGAACTGCGGGCGCACGGCGTCGACCTGCTCGACGTCTCCACCGGCGGAAACGCCCCCCGCGCCCGCATCACGACCGGACCCGGCTACCAGGTTCCCTTCGCCGAGCGCGTGAAGCGGGAGACCTCGCTCCCCGTCGCGGCCGTCGGTCTGATCACCGACCCGCAGCACGCCGAGAAGATCCTCACCGAAGGCAGCGCGGACGCGGTTCTCCTCGGGCGTGAACTGCTGCGCAGCCCGTCCTGGGCGCAGTACGCGGCGCGTGAACTGAACGGCCGGGCACACGCCCCCGAGCAGTACGCGTACGCGATCTGAGCACACCCGCCGCGCCCTCTGCGTGCTCCGGCCCGCCATCTCCCGATGGCGGGCCGGAGCACGCAGAGGGCGATTGCGTACCCGCCGTCCGGATCGCGGCATCCGTTCACCGCGCATTCATCCGGGATGACGGCTGGGGCATTCCCTCCCGTGCTCCGGGGATCTACGCTCGGCCGCGCATCGATCACGTGGTCACGGGCCGCAAGCCGGCCGCTGACAACGTTGTCCGAACTCCCGGAAGGTACGCGACATGCCCCCCAGACCGCTGACCGCGCCCCGGCGCCTCGCCGCGCGAACAGCCGCCCTGGTCGTCACCGGCGCACTGGCCGCCGCCGTGCTGCCCGCCGCAGAGGCCGCCGCGCCCGTCACCCGCCCGACCGCCTACGTGGATCCGCTGATCGGCAGCGCCAACGGCGGCAACACCTTTCCCGGCGCCACCCTCCCGTACGGCATGATCGCCTGGTCGCCGACGAGTACCACGGGAGACCAGACCAGCACCGGGGCCGCGAACGGCTACGAGTACGGCGTGACCCGGCTGCGCGGACTGAGCCTCACCCATGTCAACGGCGCCGGATGCAACCCCGGAGCGGCCGGTGACATCCCGATCATGCCGTTCGTCGGGGACGTCACGTCGTCGCCGTCCGCCGACACCAAGGACGCCGTCTACGCCGCGGACTTCTCGCACGACAACGAGCGCGCGGTCCCCGGCCGCTACACCCTGGGCCTCGACTCCGGAGCCACCGCCGACCTCGCGGTGAGCCGCCGCGCGGGCGTGGCCGACTTCGCGTTCCCGGCCGGCAAGCCGGCCAACCTCCTCTTCCGGGTCTCCAACTCGCTGAACGGCAGCGAGGACGCCCAGGTCCGGATCGACACCGCGGCCCGCAAGGTCACGGGCTCCGTGCTCACCGGCGCCTTCTGCGGGCGGCGCGCCAACGGCGGCACCAACAACCGCAAGAGCTACTACCGCCTCTACTTCACCGCCTCCTTCGACCGCGCCTTCTCCTCCACCGGCACCTGGAAGGACGGCACGCTCGCCCCGGGCTCGACCGAGGGCAGCGGCGGTGAGGGGTACGCGACGGGCGCGGACCGGGCGGGCCGCGGATCGGGCGGCTGGGTCGGCTTCGACACCCGTTCCGACAACGATGTCCACATGCGGATCGGCATCTCCTACGTCAGCCAGGCGGGCGCCGAGGCCAACCTGCGGGAGGAGATCGCCCCGCATGCGGCCGTGGACGACGTCGCGGCCGCCGCGAGCCGGACGTGGGACCGGGAGCTGGACTCCGTACGTACGGGCGGCGGGACCGAGGCCCAGCGGACCACGTTCTACACCGCGCTCTACCACTCCCTGATGCAGCCCAACCTCATCAGCGACACCGACGGCCGCTACCCCGGCATGGACGGGAAGGCCCACCGGATCGAGCGCGGACAGGGTGCGCAGTACAGCAACTTCTCCGGCTGGGACCAGTACCGGGCCCAGATACAACTGCTGGCCCTCCTCAAACCGGAGATCGCCGGGGACTTCGCCCAGTCGCTGTACAACTTCGCCCGGCAGAACGGCGGGGTGTGGGACCGCTGGGTTCACATCAACGGTGCCACCCACGTCATGACCGGCGACCCCACCGCGGCCACCCTCGCCACGTTCTACGCCATGGGCGTGCGGAACTTCGACTACGAGGGCGCGTACGAGTCGCTGGCGCGCCAGGCGACCGTTCCCGTCGACGACGGGCTCTCGGACGCCGGCTGCCCGGGCCAGTGCACCGGTCAGCGGCCCAATCTGGCCCAGTACCTGGAGTCCCGCTTCGCGCCGCAGGACGTCTGCCACTGCTGGGGCGGCGCCGCCGAGACGCTGGAGGACGCGGTCGCCGACGCCGCGCTCGGACGCTGGGCGGAACTCCTCGGGCGTGACGAGGAGGCCGAGGCGTTCAAGGAGCGCGGCGGCTGGTGGCGCAACGTGTACAACCCCGACGCCACGGACGGCGCCGGCACCACCGGTTACATCCAGGCGCGCAACGTCGACGGCTCCTGGGTCACGCCGTTCGGCCCGGGCAGCGACCGCGGATTCGCGCAGGGCACCAGCGCCACGTACACCTGGATGGTTCCCCAGGACGTCCAGGGTCTCGCCGAGGCGATGGGCGGCCGGGACGTGGCGGCGCGACGCCTGGACGGGTTCTTCCACAAGGCGGACGGCTCCTGGTCGGTCAGGGGCGGCGACGCGGTCCGCTACGACCCGACCAACGAACCCGGCATCCACGCCCCCTGGCTCTACAACGCCCTCGGGCAGCCGTGGAAGACCCAGGAGACGGTGCGCGAGATCCTGGACACGGTCTACGGCACGGGGCCGCGGGGCCTGCCCGGCAACGACGACCTGGGCACCATGTCCGCCTGGTACGTCTTCTCCGCGCTGGGCCTGTACCCGCAGACACCGGGCGGCGGCGAGATGCTGCTGGGGACCCCGCTGTTCCCGAAGGCGGTGATCGGCCGGCCGCACGGCAGGGGCATCACGATCACCGCTCCGGCGGCCGACGCGGCTCATCCCTACGTCGACGCGGTGACGGTCAACGGGCGTGCCCATGACCGGTCGTGGACGGACGCGAGCCTGCTGACCAGGGGAGGAAAGGTGGCCTACCGGCTGTCGGGGCAGGCCAACACTTCCTGGGCCACGGACCCTTCGGGGCTTCCGCGGTAGTCGCCGGGTGACGCCGCGCCGGATTCCGCTTCCCGTACGCGGCGATCCGGTCGTGACGCCGCGCCGGATCCCCGCGTCCTGTACGCGGAGATCCGGCGCGGCGTCGGCCGGTCCGGCCCGCTCGATTTATATCGTTGAAAATTCTCCGTGCACGACTGTTGTTTTGCGTTTGGTGCTGTGGCTCAATGTTCGATTATGTGCTGTGCCTCGCAGGTTCGAGGCACTTCAGCCCTCTCGACAGGACGACGCCTTGAGACGACAAATGCCCGTATCCCGAGCTGTGTTGAGGACGGTGGCCTGTGCCGCCGCACTCCTGATACCCGTCGGTGCCACTCTGGTCCCGGCCGCCGCGGCCACCCCGGCCACGACCGCCTCCGCCACGCCGGCCACCTTCGCGGCCGGAGACCCGGCGACGGCTGTACACGGGCTCAAGGGCGAGTACTACAGCATGTCCGCGCCCGGTGCGCGGGACTTCGGCACGCTCGGCGGTGTCTCCCTGGAGCCGCAGATCAACTTCCCCGGCCTCACCGGCACGTTCGAGTCCACCACCGGCCGGACCGAGAACACCACCGCCCGCTGGACCGGCAACATCACGGCCCCCGAGGACGGCGACTACACCTTCGCCGCCAGCGGCGACAACGGCTTCCGGCTCTTCATCGACGGCGAGGTGGTCATCGACCACTGGGAGCCGGACTGGGACAACGAGCAGACCAGCAAGCCGGTCGCGCTGAAGGCCGGTGAGCCCCACACGTTCAAGCTGGAGATGTTCCAGGACACGGGTGGCGCGAACATGTTCCTGCGCTGGTCCAGCGCGACGCTGGCCCGGCAGATCGTGCCCGAGTCCGCGTTCACGCCCCCGGCGGACTTCGAGGTCTACCCGGTCGGCCTGAGCGTCGCCGACGACGGCCTGAAGCTCCAGGCGGTGTTCGATGACAAGGTCAGCGACTTCGCCACACTGAAGGATCACCTCACGATCGAGGCCGACACCTCGCCGATGCCGGTGAAGTCCGTCGCGCCCACGCCCGGCAACCCCCACGCGCTGACCGTCACCCTGGCCGCACCCGTTCTCAAGGGCCAGCGGGTCAGGGTCGCCTACGACGGCGAAGCGGGCGTCCGGGTGGGCGGCGAGACCGTTCCGCAGATCAGCCGCAGCGCCGGGAACCTGTCCACGCACCGGCTGACCACGACCTTCGGCGACAAGGTCGACCGCGACCACCCGCTGCCGGAGTACCCCCGGCCGCAGCAGGTCCGCGACGACTGGAAGAACCTCAACGGATCCTGGGAATTCGCCGGAGCGGCCGCGGGCGAGCAGCCCGTCTTCGGGAAGAAGCTGGGGGAGCGGATCACCGTGCCGTACCCCGTCGAGTCGCAGCTCTCCGGCCTCGAGCGCCACGAAGACCACATGTTCTACCGCAAGCTCGTCACCGTCCCGAAGAACTGGTCGGTGAAGGGCGGCAAGGGCGACAAGGGCGGCAAGGCCAACCGGCTGAAGCTCAACTTCGGCGCCGTCGACTACGAGGCCCGCGTCTGGGTCAACGGCAAGCAGGTCGCCCAGCACACCGGCGGCTACACCGCCTTCAGCGCCGACATCACCGACGCGGTCAAGGGCACCGGCCCGCAGGAGATCGTCGTCGCCGTCACCGACACCACCGGCGCCGACCAGCCCACCGGCAAGCAGTCGGCCAACCCCGGCGGGATCTTCTACACCGCCTCGTCCGGCATCTGGCAGACCGTCTGGATGGAGCCCGTCGCCCCGGCCGCGGTCGACTCCCTGACGACCACCCCGGACATCGACAAGGGCCGGCTCGCCCTGACGGTCAACTCCGAGGACGCCTCGAAGTCCGCCCGGATCACCGCCGTCGCCCGTGACAAGAAGGGCAAGGTCGTCGGCAGGGTCACCGGCCCGGCCAACCGCGAGCTGAGCCTGCCGGTCGCGAAGCAGCACCTGTGGACGCCCGACGACCCGTACCTCTACGACCTGAAGGTCACCCTCGACGACGGCCGCTCCAAGGACACCGTCGACAGCTACTTCGGCATGCGGTCCTTCGGCGTCGCGAAGGTCGGCGGCTACCAGAAGCTGGTCCTCAACGGGAAGCCGTTCTTCTCCCTCGCCCAGCTCGACCAGGGCTTCTACCCGGACGGCCTGAACACGGCACCCAGTGACTCCGCCCTGCTCTTCGACCTGAAGGCGCAGAAGGACCTCGGCTTCAACTCGGTGCGCAAGCACATCAAGGTCGAGCCGGCCCGCTGGTACTACCACGCCGACCAGCTCGGACTGCTGGTCTGGCAGGACTTCGTCTCCGGCAACATCACCGGCGAGAAGGGCCAGAAGGCCTTCCTCGACCAGGGGGCCGAGATGATGAAGCAGCTGCACAACTACCCGTCGATCGGTGCCTGGATCGTCTTCAACGAAGGCTGGGGCGAGTGGGACCGCACCGAGACCGGAAAGATCACGGAGAAGGTCCAGGCCGCCGACCCCTCCCGCGTCGTGAACGCCCACAGCGGTGTCAACTGCTGCAACTCCAAGGGTGACTCGGGCAAGGGCGACATCATCGACCACCACGACTACAACAACACCGACCCGGCCTTCCCGGACGAGAACCGTGCGGCGATGGACGGTGAGCACGGCGGCTTCACCCTGCGGTCGCCCGGACACATGTGGCCCGGCGCGCCCACCGCGATCTACAGCGGCGTCGCCGACAAGGCCGCGCTGACCGCCAAGTACGTCGAGAACACCCGTAAGTACTACCTGGAAGCGGCCGGCGCCGAACTCTCCGGGTCCATCTACACCCAGGTGACCGACCTGGAGAACGAGCTCAACGGCCTCTGGACGTACGACCGCCGTGAGATCAAGGTCGACCCGGCCCCGGTGCGCAAGATCAACCAGGAGGTCATCGCCGCCGGCGCCGCCGCCGGTGAGCGGGACGAGGTCAAGGGCGGCGGCGCCTGGTCCCTCGACGAGAACAAGGGCACCGAGGCCGCCGACAGCGGGCCCAACCACAAGAACCTCACACTGACCGCGGGCACGTCCTGGGCGCCCGGCGTGCAGGGTTCGGCCCTGAAGTTCAACGGCCAGGGGCAGTACGCGCAGACCGACGGCCCGGTCCTCGACACCACCGGTGACTACACCGTCTCCGCCTGGGCGTCGCTGGACGCACTTCCCGGCAACTACGCCACCATCGTCAGCCAGGACGGCCGGCGCCAGGAGAACCCGTTCTACCTCCAGTACGGTCAGGGCGGCTTCGCCTTCTCCACCCCCGGCGCCCACCGCGCCCGGTTGGAGATCACTCCCGAGCTCGGCCGGTGGTACCACGTGGTCGGTGTCCGCAGCGGTGACGAGATCAAGCTGTACGTCGACGGCAAGCTCGCGGCGACCTCGGCCGCCGGGACCGCCGACGTCAGCACCGGCGCACTGTCCGTCGGCCGCGCCAAGTGGTCGGGCGGCAACACCGACTTCTGGAACGGTTCGGTCGACCAGGTCGCTGTGTACGACAAGGCCCTGACGGCGGACGAGGTGAGCGCGCTGCACGACGCCGTGCGGCCGTAGCCCCGGACCGTTCGTGAACGACTGAACCACTGCACGACTGAACCACCGGACCACTGAACGCTGCCTGCTGCCGCATCCGTGCGGCGGCAGGCAGCGGCTTGTGCCGGCCCCCGGCGAACCTGCCCGGGGCGGCACCGTGTGAGGATCGGGCCATGGGAGAGCTGGAGATCCGCCGCCGCCGCGACGACGACATGAAGGCGTGCGTCGAGGCGCTGGCCACGGTGCACGACGCGGACCGCTACCCGGCTCAGTGGCCGGCCGATCCGGGTGGCTGGCTGACACCGCACGGCATGCTCGGCGCCTGGGTGGCGGTGGACGGTCCGGACGTGCTGGGCCATGTGGCCCTGACCCGTACGGACGACGTGCTCGCAGCGGACGTGGGGCGCCCGCCGGCGGAACTGGCCTCGGTGGCCAGGCTGTTCGCGACCGCCTCGGCGCGCCGGCGCGGCGTGGCGAGCGGCCTGCTCGCCACCGTGGCGAAGGCTGCGGCCGATGAGGGGCTGCGGGCGGTCCTGGAGGTGGAGGAGGGCGGCGAGGCCGCTGTGGCCCTCTACGAACGGGCCGGATGGCGCCGTGCCGGCAGCCGTCCCGGCGACTGGACGACGGCCGACGGCCGGACGGCGCTGCTGCACACGTACGTCGCCCCGGGCTCGGGTACGCGGTAGACGGCCGACGGCCCGGACACGACGCGGTCGGCGTCGCATCCGGGCCGTGGCCCGTGCACGAGAGGGCGGGCGGAGTCAGATCACGGCGCCCAGGGCGCCTCCACGGCCCAGGTGGTGTCCTCCGTGAAGGTGGCCGGGTTGTCCCAGGCGTGTCCGCCGCCCGGTGTGGCCAGCCACACCTCCGAGTCGATGTGCCGCAGATAGCTGCCGGGCAGATTGGCGCTGGACAGCCGCACGCCTCCCGTTCCGGCGACCGCACACCAGGTGGCGTCGGCCTTGAAGAGCGCCGAGCCGTCGTTCGCGTCCCTGCGCACCCGGAAGTCCCGGTGCCTGAGGTACTCGCCGGGATAGTTGCGGGACTCCAGCGAGTAGCAGTTGCTGTTGGCGAGCCCGGTGACGATCTTCCAGGTGGAGTCGTTCTTCAGCAGCGCGCTGCTCGCCCCGTCGACGACCGACGTGAAGGCCAGCGCATCCTGATGGCGCAGGTACTTGTCGGTGTACCCGGGGGTCGTGACCCGGAGCGACTTGTACTGTCCGGTGGGCAGGGTCACCGGCGGGGCCGGGTTGCGCGAGGCGTTGATGAGGGCCTGATTGGCGGCCTTCACCCGTGCGGTGTCCACCTTGACGACCTGCCGGTCGTAGGTGAGCAGCCCGTTCGCCTCGTTCTCCACATCGGTGATCTCCGTGTAGACCGAGGCGGAGAGGCCCGCGGGCAGCTGGCCCACGCGGATGCTGTCGAGCAGTCCCACGAACCGGTTGTTCAGCGCGGAGACGCTCGCCTGGTCCTCGTAGCTGAATCCACCGCCGGGAAACCACTCGTGCCCCGGGACCTTGTAGCCGAGGCCGCCGAACTCGCCGAGGACGGCCGCCCGGGTCGCGGTCGGCGCGGTGTTGCCGGGGCCGACGTAGATGTGGTTGTCGACCACGTCCCCGTTGCCGCCGTCCACCGACCCGCAGCAGTTGACCCCGCTCATGTTGTTGACCAGCCGGGACGGGTCGTACGCCTTCACCTCGTTGGCGATCCTGGCCTGGTCGTACTGTCCCCAGCCCTCGTTCTGGTCGACCCACATCACCAGGGACGGCGAGCTGCGGTGCTGGTCGATGATGGCGTGGAACTCGGCCTCCCACTGGGTGCGGGCCGCCGTGCCGGGGCTCTTGCCGGTGTCCATGGCCGGCATGTCCTGCCAGACCAGCAGGCCCAGCTTGTCCGCCCAGTAGAACCAGCGCTGCGGTTCGACCTTGATGTGCTTGCGGACCATGTTGAAGCCGAGGTCCTTGTGCGCCTGGAGGTCCGACTTCAGGGCGGCGTCGGTCGGCGCGGTGTAGATGCCGTCCGGCCAGTAGCCCTGGTCAAGGGTTCCGGACTGGAAGACGAACTTCCCGTTGAGGACCGGACGCAGGACGCCGTCGACCTTCGCCACGGCGATCGACCGCATGCCCGTGTAACCGGCGGCCGAGTCGGTGACCGCCGATCCGTCGAGCAGCTCCGCCTTCACGTCGTACAGGAACGGGTCCTCAGGAGTCCACAGACGCGGGTTCGGCACCGGTACGGAGATCTCGGCGCCGACGGTTCCGGTCGCCGTGCCGACGACGTTCCCGCCACTGGAGACGGTGACCCGGGTGGTGCGGCCGGACGCGGAGGCGCCCTGGACCTTCACCCGCAGGGTGCTGTTGCCCAGGTTCGGCGTCATGTCGAGACGCGTGATGTGGGCGGCCGCGACCGGTTCGAGCCAGACCGTCTGCCAGATGCCGGAGGCCGCGGTGTAGAAGATGCCGCCGCCGTTGTGCGGCTGCACGTCGTTGATCCGCTGCTTGCCGACGGCCTGCCCGCCGGTCTGCGTCGGGTCGTACACGGAGACCACGACGGTGTTCGTACCGCCGTTGAGCTGCGGGGTGATGTCGTAGGCGAACGAGTCGTAGCCGCCCTTGTGCGCGCCGACCTGGGTGCCGTTGACCCAGACAGTGGTCTGCCAGTCGGAGGCGCCGAAGTTGAGCTCGACCCGGCGGCCGTTCCAGTTCGACGGCACGGTGAAGGAGCGTTTGTACCAGAGCTTGTCGTTCTCGGTGATCTTGCGCTGGATGCCGGAGAGCGCGGACTCCGCGACGAACGGGACCCGGATCTGATCAGGGAACGAGGCCGGCTGCCCGGCGTCCCTGCCGGTCACCGCGAAGTCCCAGATGCCGTTGAGATTGGCCCAGTCGGGGCGGGTCAGCTGCGGACGCGGGTACTCCGGCAGCGGTGTGTCGACGGGGACCTGGCCGGTCCACGGCGTCGTCATCGGGGACGGCTTGGGCGCCCAGGAGGCGGCACCGGCGGGCGCCGCCCCGACTCCCACCAGCGCCGAGGACACCAGCGCCAGCAGTCCGGTCGTGACGACCGCCCGTCTCCACCACGGCCTCCGGCCGGGCACACGTAAACGACTCATTTCTTGTCTCCTTCGTGAGGTTCTGTTCCGGTACGGGAAACTCCCCGCGCCGGGTGGCGCGGGGAGCGGTGCGGGGGTGCGTGGAACAGTCAGGAGGGCCGGACGAGCTGCCAGAGGTGGTCGTCGGTGCCGTTGTCGTCGAACTGGACGACGTGGGCGCTGTCGGCCGTGGACATGTTGTCCACGCCGAGGACCTTGCCGGAGTGGCGGTTGCGGATCCGGTACCAGCCGTCGCCGTCGGGGACGAGCTGCCAGAGGTGGTCGTCGGTGCCGTTGTCGTCGAACTGGACGACGTGGGCGCTGTCGGCCGTGGACATGTTGTCCACGCCGAGGACCTTGCCGGAGTGGCGGTTGCGGATCCGGTACCAGCCGTCGCCCTCGGGGACCAGCTGCCAGTCGTGGTCGTCGGTGCCGGTGTCACCGAACTGGACGACGTGGGCGCTGTTGGCGGTGGACATGGTGTCGACGCCGAGGACCTTGCCGGAGTGGCGGTTGCGGATCCGGTACCAGCCGTTGGAGAGCCAGTGCTCCGCGCCCGGATCGGTCGTGGGGAACGAGGTGATGCGCAGCCGCGCCGCTCCCATCGGGACGAGCGTGATCTCCTCCACCGGCTCGGAGCTGCCGGCCGGACCGTCCTGGAGCGGGGCGACGACGTGCTCCCCGTCCGCCGTCCACTCCGGGATCCGCCGGGCCCTCGCCGTCATGGTCAGCGGGGTGCCGTCGAGCGTGAACGGGTTGGTGTCCTTGACGGGGCGGACGCTGTGATGGCGCAGCGAGGCCGCCGGCTTGCGTTCGTCGAGGACGAGCCCGTAGTTCCACGGACCGGTGGCGTGCACCGCGTACTCCGGGAACCGGTCGGTGCCGCCGATGCGCTCGTACTCCTCGCCGATGCGCAAGGAGTACGTGAGGGGGCCGCGGTCCACGCTCACGGCACCGTGGTTGTGCTCCCAGGTGCGGACCGTGGTCCTCTGCGGGAAGCGGAGGGTGACCCGGTCGCCGTCGGACCACGTACGGTCGACGCGGGTGAACGCCGGTCCCGCGGGGGCGTCGACCGGACGCCCGTTGACCTCGATCTCCGGGTTGTCGCACCAGGCGGGAACGCGCAGCACCAAGGGGAACGACAGCCTCTTCGGTGCCTTGAGCGTCAGGGTGACCGTGTCCGTGAAGGGGTAGCCGGTCTCCTCGGTGAAGGTGACCTCGGTGCCGTCCGCGACCTTCGCGGTGACCTCGCAGCTCGCGTACATCGCGGCGGCCAGCCCCCCGTCCGGGGTGGCGAGCCACAGCTCCTCGACGAAGTACGGCCAGCCCATGCCGTAGTTGTGCGGGCAGCAGCGGTACTGGTCGACGCCGGGCAGGAACGCCTGCATGGCGAAGCCGTTCTGGAACTGCCGGCCGCTCTTCGGCACGTTGTCCAGGTCCACGCTGTTGGCGCTGGTGATGTAGTGGACCGCCTTGCCGGACGGGTCGAGCGAGGCGGGCAGCGAGTTGAACGCCAGCTCCTCGCAGCGGTCGGCCCACAGCGGGTCGCCGGTGATCCGGGTGAGCAGTTGGTGGCTGGCCATGAACTCGACGATTCCGCACGTCTCGAAGCCCTGCCGGGGGTCTCCGTGGCCGGGACGCGCGTTCTCGTCCCCGGCGAAGCCGCCGCCGGGGAACTGCCCGTACTGGTCCATGGCCTTGCCGTACGTGCCGTACGTGTTCCGGGTGTCCTCGGCGGAACCGCTGCGCAGCGCGTACTGGGCCGGCTCGCGGAAGCCCTGCGCGATGTTCACGTTGTGCGGGTTGACCAGGTTGTCGCCCCAGTCGGCGCCGTTCGCGTGGATCTTGTCGGCGAGGTCGAGGAGGAAGGTGTCGCCGGTGCGGTTGAAGAGCCAGAAGACGCTGTCCAGGCCGTCGCCCCAGCGCAGGGCTATCCAGCTGGTGTTGAAGGCGCCGGGCCCCTGGGCGTTCATGTAGCGGAAGAACCGGCTGAGGAAGGGAATGACGCGGGTGTCGCCCGCGTACTCCTGCCAGGAGCGCATGGCCTGGATCAGCGGCAGGAAGGGCCAGAAGTCCGGGCCGCCGTTCAGGGACGTACGCAGCGCCTTCGGGCCGAAGAAGCCGTCGGGCTGCTGGGTGGTGAGGATCGCGTCGAACCAGCGGCGCACGGCGGCGAGGGCCTTGGCGTCGCCGGTCACGATCGCGAGGTCGGTGTATCCGCGCAGCCAGTACGGGACTTCCTCCCAGCCGCCGAGTTCGGGGCGGACCCAGCCGGTGGCGGTGAAGTCGAGGAAGTGCGAGAACTCCTCGTAGCGGCCGCACAATCCGTCCAGCTGGAGCTTCAGCTGTCCGGCCAGCCAGCCGCGCGCGGTGACCCGGCCGGGCGGGAGCTTCAGGAACGCGGTCGGGTGCAGCGGTGCGGCGTTGGGGGAGTAGTGGCCGCCGTGCGCCGGCTTCGCCCGGTGTCCGGCCGCGGTCGCGGTGGTGGCCCAGCGGCCGGAGGCGGCGGTGGCGGCGGCGGCGGTGGCCAGCGCGCCGGCCATGAGTTGTCTGCGGTTCAGGGGCATGGAGGGCTCCTGCTCTCGGCCGGCCGTGTGGGGCACCGGCTCGGAAACGGCACATGACACTGCGGGACTTGCCGGACACTGCGGGCCTCGCCAGGCCGCCCAACGGGCCCGGGTGCGGATCCCGGACGCGCGCACGGCAAGGCACGCCGTCGCGACCGGAGGGGGTGGCGCGGCAACGTGCTTGCAACGTTGGAAAATTGGGTACCGGCGGTATGACAGCACGGCGCCGGCCTGCTGTCCAGGGGTGCGGCGACAACTGTGGGGCGGGAGCGGTTCACCGGGGCCGCGTGACTTCGACACATTTTGGAAACGCATCGACCACGCTCTTGCCGCCCGTGCCGCGGCGCCTATATAACGTTGTAAACCGAGCCGCCGAGAGGCCGCGCAGACACTCACGACCGCAGTTTGTCCAGCTAGCGGGGTCGTGAGGAATGCAGTGACATCAGCCGCCGAGCGGCAGCCGATGCATCGTCCAGCCATGCCCGACCGCACGCCCATCGGCGTGCCGTCATCCCGCCAAGGAGCTCCCGCGCATGATGATCCAGCGCCGAACCCGTACCCTCGCCGTGGCCTGCCTCCTCGCCGCCACGGCCACGCTGGCCGCCTCCGGCTGCTCCAAGTCGGAGACCTCGGACAACGCGACCTCCGACACCAGCCAGGGCGCTCAGGCGGCCAAGACCCCGGAGTCCTCCTCCGGTTCAGGCTGCTCGCTGCAGACCTACGGTGCGCCGAAGCTGGACCTGAAGAACGCCGTGGTCGGCTTCTCCCAGTCCGAGAAGGAAGCCAACCCCTTCCGGATCGCCGAGACCCAGTCCATCAAGGACGAGGCGAAGAAGGTCGGCGTCAAGAAGCTGCTCACCACCAACGCCCAGTCGCAGCTGTCCAAGCAGATCAGCGACATCCAGGACATGCTGTCGCAGGGAGCCCAGTTCCTGATCGTCGCCCCGCTGAACTCGGACGGTCTGGAGCCGGCGCTGAAGGCCGCCGCGGCCAAGAAGGTCCCGGTCCTCACGATCGACCGCAAGGTCAACTCCACCGCCTGCAAGGACTACGTGGCCTTCCTCGGCTCCGACTTCGTGGAGCAGGGCAAGCGCGCCGCTGACGCGATGATCAAGACGACCGGCGGCAAGGGCAAGGTCGCCATCCTCCTCGGCGCCTCGGGCAACAACGTCACCACGGACCGCACCAAGGGCTTCGTCGACCAGCTGAAGGCCAAGGCCCCCGGCCTGGAGATCGTCGCCCAGCAGACCGGCGAGTTCGCCCGCGACAAGGGCCAGCAGGTCATGGAGCAGCTGATCCAGTCCAAGCCCGACATCACCGCCGTCTACGCGGAGAACGACGAGATGGGTCTCGGCGCGGTCACCGCCCTGAAGGCCGCCGGCAAGAAGCCCGGCAAGGACGTCAAGGTCGTCTCCGTCGACGGCACCCGCAACGCCGTCCAGGCCCTGGTCAACGGCGAGTACAACGCCGTCATCGAGTCGAACCCGCGCTTCGGCCCGCTGGCCTTCGCGACCGCCCAGAAGTTCTACGCCGGTGAGGAGATCCCGGAGAACGTCATCATCACCGACCGCGCCTACGACGAGTCCAACGCGAAGGCCTCGCTCGGCGGCGCGTTCTGACCGGGACGGGCTCCGCCTGCCCGTAGCAGGCGGGGCCCGCAGGCCGGTCCGGCCGCGTACCGGTCCGTATACGGCTCCCGGTTCGTACGCGGCCCCCCGGTCCGGCCGCGTACCGGTTCGTACGCGGCCCCCGGTCCGTACCGGACCCGCCGGACCACCACGACCACTACCACCACCCGCCGCCGTGACGCCGCCACCCGTCACGGCGGCCCCGGGCCCACACCCTTGGAAGAGCGGAAGGCCAAGAACAGCCATGGCACCACCCGAAGCAGTACCGCAGCCGCCGCAGCCGGCCGCCGGCGCGAAGGAGGCATCCGCGTCGCCCGCCGACGTGACGGAGGCGCCCGCGCCGGCCGCCGGTGTGTCACCGGACCCCGCGTCGGCCGCGTCCGTCCTCGAAGCCCGCTCGGTGAGCAAGCGTTTCCCGGGCGTCGTCGCCCTCGACGACGTCTCCTTCACCCTGCGCGCCGGGGAGACCCACGCGCTCGTGGGGGAGAACGGAGCCGGCAAGTCCACCCTGATCAAGGTGCTGACCGGCGTCTACCGGCCCGACGAGGGCGAACTGAGGCTGGCAGGCGAACAGATCGCGTTCGCCCGGCCGTTCGAGGCCCAGCAGGCCGGCATCTCCACGATCTACCAGGAGGTGAACCTCGTCCCGCTCATGAGCGTGGCGCGCAACATCTTCCTGGGCCGTGAACCCAAGAACCGGTTCGGCCTGATCGACTTCTCCCGGATGCACCGCGAGACCACCGAACTCCTCGACGGCTTCGGCGTACGCGTCGACCCGAAGAGGCCCCTGCACACCCTGGGCATCGGCACCCAGCAGATGGTCGCGCTGGCCCGCGCCGTCTCGGTCAACGCCCAGGTCGTCATCATGGACGAGCCCACCTCCTCGCTGGAGCCGCGCGAGGTCGAGACCCTCTTCCGGGTCATCGAGGACCTGCGCGCACGCGGCATCGCCGTGCTCTACGTCAGCCACCGTATGGACGAGCTCTACCGGATCTGCGACCGCGTCACCGTGCTCCGCGACGGCCGGCACATCCACACCGGGGACCTCGCCGACCTCGACCGCATGCAGCTCGTCTCGATGATGCTCGGCCGCGACATGGCCGAGGTCCGCCGTGACGGAGTCACCAGCTTCGGCTCCGAGGGCCACGACGCCTCCCGCACCCCCGTGCTCACCGCGACCGGCCTCTCCCGCGACCACCAGCTCCACGACATATCCCTGTCGTTGTACGCGGGTGAGGTGCTGGGTCTCGGCGGGCTCCTCGGCTCCGGCCGCAGCGAGACCGCGAAGGCCCTGGCCGGCGCGCTGAGCCTGGACGCCGGTGAACTGAGCATCGGCGGCCGCACCCTGCGCCGCCTCACCTCCGCCGGCGCCATCCGGGCGGGCATCAGCCTGCTGCCCGAGGACCGCAAGGCCGAAGGCATCGTGCCCGGGCTCTCGGTCCGCGAGAACATCGTGCTGGCCGCGATGCCCCGCCTCTCCCGCGCCGGCATCGTCTCGCGCGCCAAGCAGGACCGGATCGTCGACATCTTCATGAAGCGGCTGCGGATCAAGGCCGCGAGCCCCGAGCAGAAGGTCGGCGAGCTCTCCGGAGGCAACCAGCAGAAGGTCCTGCTGGCCCGCTGGCTCTGCCTGGAGCCCAAGGTCCTGCTGCTCGACGAACCCACCCGCGGCATCGACGTCGGTGCCAAGGCCGAGGTCCAGAGCCTCATCGACGACCTCGCCCGCGAGGGCCTCGCCGTCCTGCTCATCTCCTCCGACATCGAGGAACTCATCGAGGGCGCCGACCGCATCGTCGTCCTGCGCGGCGGCGCGGTCGCGGGCGAACTGTCGGGCGACGAGGTGGCCGAGAGCCATCTGCTCGCCGTGCTCGCCGACCACTCACCGGCGCCCGCAGGCAACGCCCCGGCCGCCAAGGAGGACCCCCGATGACCCAGGCCGCACTCGCCACCCCCGCAGCCCGGCCGCTCGCCCGGCTGCGCGACCCCGCCTGGTACCAGGAGTACGGCGTCTACCTCGCCGTCGCGGTCGTCCTTCTCTTCAACGCCCTGTTCACCGAGCACTTCATGACCGCGGACAACCTCCGCACCCAGCTCGTCCAGGTCGCCCCCATCGTCATCGTCGCCCTCGGCATGGCGCTCGTCATCGGCACCGAGGGCGTCGACCTCTCCGTCGGCTCGACCATGGCGCTGGCCACCGCGCTGCTGCCGCTGTACCTCGGGTACGGACTGGTGCCCGCCCTCGTCATGGCGCTGCTGGCCGGCGCCGTCGTCGGAGCGATCAACGGCTCCCTGGTCTCGCTCGTCGGACTGCAGCCCATCGTCGCCACCCTCGCCCTGTTCGTCGGCGGCCGGGGCCTGGCCCTGGTCATGGCGGACGGTCAGCTCAAGCAGATCGTCAACCCCGACCTGCTGTCGCTCGGCACCGGCTCCTTCCTCGGCATTCCGCTGGTCGTGCTCATCGCCGCGGTCCTCGCGGTCGCCGTCGCCTTCCTGGTCCAGCGCACCACGTTCGGCCGTCAGGTCGTCGCCATCGGCGGCAACCGGTCCGCGGCCGCACTCGCCGGACTGCCGGTCCGCCGTGTACTCATCGGTGTGTACGTGCTCTGCGGGGTCCTGGCCGCCCTGGCCGGCATCCTCGCCACGGCCCGGCTCACCGCCAGCGACCCCTCCTCGCTCGGCACCCTCATGGAACTCTCCGCCATCACGGCGGTCGTCGTCGGGGGCACCCCGCTCAACGGCGGTTCCATCCGGGTTCTCGGCACGGTCGCCGGCGCCCTGCTGATGCAGCTGCTGCGCGCCACCCTCGTCAAGCACGACCTGCCCGACTCCACCGCACAGATCGCCCAGGCGGCCATCATCATCGCCGCCGTCTACGTCGCCCGGGAGCGTCGGTCCCGATGAACGAAACCTCACCCGCCCCCGCGGTCCAGGCCCCGGTTCCGCGCAAGGCCCCGGCAGTGTCCGGCACCGGCGCGGCGCGTCCCCCGGCCGGACAACGCATCGCCGAACTCCTCCAGCGCCAGGGCGTGCTCGCGGTCCTGCTCACGGTGGTCATCGTCGCGTCCTTCGTCTACCCGACGTTCGGCACCCTGGACAACGCGCGAGGCGTGACCGTCCAGGCCTCCTTCGGCGCCGTGGTCGCCCTCGGCATGACGATGGTCATCATCACCGGCGGCATCGACCTGTCCGTCGGCTCCGTCTTCGCCCTGGGCGGCGTCCTCGCCGCCTGGGCCTCCCAATGGGGCTTCCTCGCCGCGCTGTTCGTCCCGCTCGTCGTGTGCGGTGCGATCGGACTGCTCAACGGCTTCCTGGTGGCCCGTGCCGGGATGGCACCGTTCATCGTCACGCTCGCCACCCTGCTGGGGGCGCGCGGTCTGCTCCTCGCGATCACCGACGAGGGTGCCACCACCTACCTGATCCCCAAGGGCTCCGCGTTCGCCGAACTCGGACAGGGCAGTGTGTGGGGCTTCGGATACCCGGTCCTGATCGCCCTGGCGCTGTTCGGCATCGGCGGACTGGTCCTCCAGCGCACGTCGTTCGGGCAGACGCTGTTCGCGGTCGGCGGCAGCAGCGACGCGGCCATGCTGATGGGCCTGCCCGTCGCCCGTACGAAGATCCTCGTCTACACGCTCAGCGGGCTGCTGGCAGGGCTCGCCGGCGCGCTCAGCGCCGCCAGGCTCTCCTCCGGCGTCACGATCGTCGGCGTGGGCATGGAGCTCGACGCGATCTCAGCCGTCGTGATCGGAGGCACCCTCCTGGTCGGCGGTGCCGGATCGATCAGCGGAACGCTCTGGGGCGTGCTGCTGCTCCAGGTCATCCAGAACCTGATCAACCAGATCGGATCGCTGAACTCCTCGTACCAGTCCGTCGTCAGCGGCGGATTCCTTATCGTTGTCGTCGTGGCCCAGCGCTATCTGGCGCGCAGCCGCAGAAGCACCTGAACCGGTGCCGGGGCCGGCGGCCCCGGCACCGTTCGAGCCGAACCGGCAGAGCCGGGCCACCGCGCGTCAACGCGCGACCAGTCGATTTCAGGGAGTGCCGTGGGCGTCAGCCTCAAGGACGTTGCACAACGGGCGGGCGTGTCCATCAAGACCGTGTCGAACGTGGTGAACAACTATCAGCACGTCACACCGAAGATGCGGGCCAAGGTGCAGCAGGCCATCGACGAGCTCGGCTACCGGCCGAACCTCACCGCACGCCATCTGCGCAAGGGCCGCACCGGCATCATCGCCCTCGCCGTCCCCGAGTTCGGCAACCCGTACTTCGCGGAGCTGGCCGGCGAGGTCGTCGACGCGGCCGCCCGGCACGACTACACCGTGCTGGTCGACCACACCGGCGGGCTGCGGGAGAAGGAACTCCTGGTCAGTCAGGGTTTCCGGTCCCATGTGATCGACGGCCTCATCCTCAGCCCGATCCATCTGGAGACCGAGGACCTGATGGCGCGTACCGAGACAGCGCCCCTGGTGCTGCTCGGCGAGCGCGAGTACGAGGCCCCGTACGACCACATCGCCATCGACAACGTGGCGGCGTCCCGCGAGGCCGTGCGCCACCTCATCGACCACGGCCACCGCAGGATCGCCTTCCTCGGCTCGCGCACCGGACGCGAACGCCAGCCCGCCCATCTGCGGCTGCGCGGCTGGCGCGAGGAGCTCGCCGCCGCGGGCATCGAGGCCGACGAGTCGCTCGTGGTCGTCACCGACGGGTACGGCCGCGAGGACGGGGCCACCGGCATGGCCGCCCTCCTGGACCGCGGCGAGCGGCCCGACGCCGTGTTCGCGTACAACGACCTCATCGCCATCGGGGCGATGCGCACCCTGTCCGAACGGGGACTGCGCATCCCCGAGGACGTGGCCGTCGTCGGGTTCGACAACATCGAGGAGAGCCTCTACGGGGCCACCACGCTCACCACGGTGGCCCCCGACAAGGAGGCGATCGCCCGGCTCGCCGTCGACAGCCTCGTCGAACGGCTCTCCGGCAACCCGGTGTCCGAACCCCGGCGGCCCCGGCCCGGCTACCGTCTCGTCGTCCGTGAATCCACCGTTCCCCGGCCGGCCGCCGAGCCCGCCGCCGGACCGTAGATCCGGCACCGGACCCCCGCACTGCCGGGGGAGTCCGGCGATTGTGTCCAGGCCCGCCGTTCTCGTCCCGCCGGGCCGTCCGCTCGTCCCAAGGATCTCTGATGCCTCGCCCCACCGTGAACCGCAAACCGTTCGGCGCCCACGGGCACACGGACGTCGACGTCTGGACGCTCGACTCCGGCACCGGAGTCCGGGCGGAGATCCTCAGCTACGGCGGCATCCTGCACCGCCTCACCGTGCCGGACACCCGGGGAGCGTCCGCGTCGGTCGTGCGGTCCCTGGTCTCCCTGGACGACTACACGGGCAAGAACCCGTTCTTCGGCGCCCTCATCGGCCGCTTCGCCAACCGCATCGCGCACGGCCGCTTCGTCCTGGACGGGGAGGCGTACCGAGTCCCGGCCACCGACCGGGGCCACGCCCTGCACGGCGGCCCGGACGGCTTCCACACCCGCGTCTGGCAGGCCGAGGGCGAGGCCACCGACACCGCGGCGACGCTCCGGCTCACCCTGCACAGCCCCGACGGCGACATGGGCTTCCCCGGCGCGCTGGACGTCGCCGTGACGTACACCCTCGACACGGCGGGCACCCTCGCCCTCGACTACACCGCCGGCACGGACCGCCCCACCGTCGTCAACCTCACCAACCACGCGTACTTCGACCTCACCGCACAGGGCGACATCCTCGGGCACACGCTCCAGGTGGACGCCGGCCACTACCTCCCCGTGGACGACGAGGGCATCCCGGAAGGCCCGGCCGCGGCGGTGCACGCGACCCCGTTCGACCTCACCGCACCGCACCGCATCGGGGACCGCATCGCGCTCCCGGACGAGCAGCTGCGCAGGGCCGGCGGGTTCGACCACTGCTGGGTCCTGGACACCGCCGGAACACCGGACGGCCTGCGCCGCGCCGCCCGGCTGACCGCCCCGGGCGCCGAACGGGTCATGGAGGTGTGGACGACCGAACCGGGCATCCAGGTCTACACCGCCAACCAGCTGGACGGCACCCTGCCCGCCCCCGGCGGCGGGCACCACGAGCGCCACAGCGCCATCTGCCTGGAGACCCAGCACCTGCCCGACTCGCCCAACCGGCCCGGCCACCCCAGCACCGTCCTGCGTCCGGACGACGTCTTCTCCAGCCGCACGGAGCTGAGGTTCCCGCACCTGGTCGCGGCGACGGACTGACCGGCGCGCCACCGCTCGCGCGGTGCGGGAATGCGGGAATGGGCCCGGCTGTTTCGATGTCCATGACCTTTTTTGTGGACGTGACCGTACGGGGCTACGAACTCGATACGCAGGGGCATCTCAACCAGGCGGTATACCTCCAGTACGCCGAACACGCGCGCTGGGAGATGCTGCGGGCCGCCGGGCTGTCCCAGGAGAAGCTGCTGTCCGACGGGGTGGGGCCGGTGGCGCTGGAGGTCACGGTCAAGTACCGCAGGGAACTGCGCGGCGGGGAACGCGTACGGGTGTCCTGCCGGTTCGACTACGGGCCGGGCAAGACGTTCACCATCGCCCAGCAGATCCTCAAGGAGGACGGCACGGTGGCCGCCGAGGTCTCGGGCGTGGCCGGCATCCTCGACCTGGCGACGCGCAGGCTGGTCGTCGACCCGGGCGGCCGGCTCGCCTCGCTCGCCAAGGACCCGGAGCTGCTGAGCGGCTGACCGGGCATCAGCGGACCTTGCGGCCCGCCGCCATGGAGGCCACCGCCTTCTGGAGGCGGGCCGCCCTGACTTCGGGGGTCGTGGCCGTCATGAGACGCAGGAGCACCAGATAGCGGTCCGACCTGCTGAGCCGGTCGAAGAAGACCCGCGCCGCGTCGTCCGCCGCCAGGGCCGCGACGAGGTCGTCCGGGACGGTGGCCCTGCTCTGTGACGGGTACGCCACCGCCCACCGCCCGTCGGAACGTGCGGCTTCGACCTCGGCGAGCCCGGCCGGGCGCATCCGCCCGGCCCCGGTCAGTTCCCCGACCTTCTCCACGTTGATCAGCGACCAGGCGCTCCGGCGCCGGCGGGGCGTGATCCGCTGGAGGTAGTACACGGCGTCGAAGGACTTGCGCTGCCCGTCGATCCAGCCGAAGCAGAGCGCGGAGTCGATGACCTCGGAGGCGCTCACCGACTCCACGCCGGAGTCCCGCTTGGCGATTTTCAGCCAGAGCCCGGTCCGGTCGGCATGGTGCTGCTCCAGCCACGATTCGAGCTGGGCGGTCCGCGCGAAGTGACGTGCGTTCTCCGGGGTGTCAGGAGTTTCCTGGGTGTCCTGGGTGTCCGTCATCCGGCTGCGCCTCCTCAGGCCGTCGGGCCCCGTGCCCGGCTACCACCACGCTAGCCATCCTTCAGGTCGGATTCTGTCCTAATGAGTCGTACTACGACGGGCCTCGTATCATGGGGATCCCCGGACGATGCGACGATGCGGAGCGACCGTGACCCCTGCCAGCGCCACAGACCCGGCGGCCGGCGCCCGTACGCTGGCCCATCCCGCGCGCGACGAGATCAGGCTCGAGTCGGTCCTGCACGCGCTCTCGGACCCGGTCCGGCTGTGTGTGGTCCGCGAGCTGGCCGCCGCCGACGCCGAGCTCACCTGCTCCCGGTTCGATCTCCCGGTGACGAAGTCGACCAGCACGCATCACTTCCGGGTGCTCCGGGAGAGCGGCATCGTCCAGCAGATCTACCGCGGAACGGCCAAGATGAACGGGCTCCGGCGTGAGGACCTGGAAGCGCTCTTCCCCGGACTGCTCGACCGCGTGCTCGAAGCGGCCGACCTCCAGGCGGGCCGCCTCCGCGAGGGCTGACCGCGGCCGCGTGGGGACGCTTCGCGCCGGTGCCGGGGAATTCTTCGTGCGGGTGGCGGGGACGCTTCGCGCCGGTCCGGACGGTCGTGTCGTCACGCCGGGCCGTCGCCGTGTGCCGCGCCCATCAGACCCGGCCAGTCCGGGATCTTGACCGGTCCCCGGCCGAGCGAGCGGCCCAGCGTCGCCTCCGCGCGCTCGATGGACAGCCAGCCGTCCCACTCCACCGGCCGCAGCCCCCAGGACCGGAGCACGGCCAGTGGGTCCGGGACCGACGGGTGTGAGGCCAGGAGGGGCGCGTCCTCGATCAGCGATCCGACGGTCTCCTTCGCGCACGAACGGTTCGAACCGATGACCCCGGTCGGGCCGCGCTTGATCCACCCCGCCACGTACTCCCCGGGCGAAGGCACCCCGTCCCGCAGCACCCGCCCGGCCCGGTGGGGCACCGTGCCGTGCACCGCGTCGAACGGCAGCCCGGGCAGCGGCATGCCGCGGTAGCCGACCGCCCGCAGTACGAGTTCGGCACTGATCTCCTCGTACGTACCGGTGTCGCGCACCCCGCCGTTTCCGTCCGGGGCGGTACGGGCGAACCGGACCCCGGCCACCCGGCCACCGCGCTCCAGCAGCTCGACCGGGCGCAGGAAGAACCGCAGTCCGATCGTCCGGGGGCGGCGGTCGTCCGCCCGGGGCGCAGCGGACGCCCATCCGCGCAGGACGTCGAGGTTCCGCCGTACCATCGCCGGCAGCGGCGGGGCGCCGGGGACCGCATCGCCGTACGCGGGGTCCAGGGCGAGCTCCGCCGGGTCCACGACCATGCGGGCCCCGGGGAGCGAGCCGAGTTCGCGGAGCTCCTTGGTGGTGAACCGGGCCTGGGAGGGGCCCCGCCTGCCCGCCATGTGCACCTCGCGTACCCGGCTGCCGGCCAGCACGCCGAGCGCGGGCTGCGGCACATCGGTGGGCCTCAGCTCATCGGCGCCCCGCGCCAGGATCCGCGCCACGTCGACGGCCACGTTGCCGACCCCGATCACGACGGCCGAGCGGGCCCTCAGCGCGAAGAGGTCCGTCGCCGCATCAGGGTGGGCGCTGTACCAGGAGACGAACTCGGTCGCCGAGTGACTCCCGGGCAGGTCCTCGCCCGGGATGCCCAGCGGACGGTCCGTAGCCGCTCCCACGCAGTAGACGACCGCGTCGTAGAGCTCGCCCAGCCGCTCGGGCGGCACGCCGTCCCCGCCCACGGCGACATTGCCCACGAAGGTGACGCGCTCGTGTTCCAGGACGGCGCGCAGGCTCTGCTGCAGCGACTTGATCTTCTCGTGGTCCGGTGCGACGCCGTACCGCACCAGCCCGTACGGACAGGGCAGCCGGTCCAGGACGTGCACCCGCACATCGGGCAGCAGGGTCTGGGTCACCAGGGCCTGAGCGGTGTAGACCCCGCTGGGGCCGGAGCCGACGACGGCGACACGAAGCACGGCGCACCTCTTCCCGGAGGGTGTCTCCAGCATCGCACCGGCGGACCCGGTGGGGGAGAGGCGCGCCCGATGCTCTTCGTTCCACAGCGTGTGCACCGGCCCACTGTCCGTCGTCAGGAGGACAGGGCGCGCATCCGGTTGATCTCGGTGGTCTGCTGGGCCACGACGTCGCCCGCCATCTCCTCGACCTGCACGTTGTTCCCCTCGGAGAGGACGTCGGTGGCCATGGTGACGGCGCCCTGGTGGTGCGTGATCATCAACTTCAGGAACAACCGGTCGAAGGCCGTGCCCTTCGCGGCCCTGAGCTGCTCCAGCTGGCCGGCCGTGGCCATACCGGGCATCGCTCCGTGGTCGTGCTTGCCGGACTGCCCGGACCGGCCGTGACGCGACAGCCATCCCTCCATCGCGCCGATCTCGGGCCGCTGGGCGGCGGTGATGCGTTCGGCGAGCCTCTTGACCGTGTCCGAACGGGAGCGGCTGGGGACCAGCCCGGTCAACTCCAGGGCCTGAGTGTGGTGCTGGATCATCAGCTGCACATAACGGACGTCCGCCGAGTTGGGACTGTCGACCCCGGCTTCCTTGACGGCTTCCGAGGGCGAGAGCGTCCGTGCGGGCTCGCCCGGCTTCCCGGGCGCCACGACCGAACCGGCCTGGTGGGCCCCGGACTTCGAGCCGCTGTCACCACCGTCCGCGTCGCAGCCGGCCGACGTGAGCACGGCTGCCGCGACGGCCGCACCGAGAACGAATCGGCGCAACCGCAAGGACTGACGACGAATCAACAAAGCGACCTCCGTTGGCACAGGGCTGGTTGCGCTCTGTCCTAGCACGCCAACGCACAGCTTTGATCAAAAACTTTCATTACGTCTCTGTTGCCATCTGTTGAGATGTCCATGGCAGGGACCATACTGCCGGAGTCCGTGAACCGGTCACCTACTTTTGGATCCATGGGAGGACGCAGTGACCTCGTTGCACACCACCCCGGTGCGGCGCAGACGTCTGGGCGTGGCGGCAGCCGCCGCCGGGCTCTTCGCCACTCTGCTGATGGCCGGGCCCGCGGCCGCGACACCCGACCCCGGGGACGCGGCCGTGAGCCGAACCGATGTCTCCGCGAGCCAGGAGGCGGAGGCGGCCGCCGCGATCCGAAGCGGTGAGATACCGGGCGTGGACGAGATCGTCCACAGCCGCAACATCACCCACCTCGCCAATGTCCCCAAGGACGCGCTCCAGGGACTGAACACCGACCTGGCCTTCCAGGGGAAGTACGCCTTCGCCGGAAACTACGACGGCTTCCGGATCTTCGACATCAGCAACCCGAAGGCGCCCCGCACCGTCGCCCAGGTGCTGTGTCCCGGATCGCAGAACGACATCTCCGTCTCCGGGAACCTGCTGTTCCTGTCCACGGACTCCTCGCGCAGCGACAACTCGTGCTCCAGCACCACCCAGCCCGCCACGGAGAAGTCCTCCTGGGAGGGCATGAAGGTCTTCGACATCAGCGACAAGCGCAACCCGAAGTACGTCGCCGCCGTCGAGACCGCGTGCGGATCGCACACCCACACCCTGGTTCCGGAGCGCAACAACGTCTACGTGTACGTGTCCTCGTACTCGCCGAACGAGACGTTCCCGGACTGCCAGCCGCCGCACGACGGGATCTCCGTCATCAAGGTGCCGCGCAAGGCGCCCGAAGAGGCCCGCATCGTGAACTTCCCGGTTCTCTTCCCGGACGGCGGCAACCCGGGCGGACCCACCAACCCGGGTGTCTCCAAGACCACGGGCTGCCACGACATCACCGTGCTGCCGTCCAAGGACCTGGCTGCCGGTGCCTGCATGGGTGACGGTCTGCTGTTCTCCATCAAGGACCCGGAGAACCCGAAGATCATCGACCGGGTGCAGGACAACGTGAACTTCGCGTTCTGGCACTCCGCGACGTTCAACCAGCGGGCGGACAAGGTCGTCTTCACCGACGAGCTCGGCGGTGGCGGCGCGGCCACCTGCAACGAGGAGATCGGCCCGAAGCGCGGCGCCGACGGCATCTACGACATCGTCGGCAAGGGCGATCACCGCAAGCTCGTCTTCCGCAGCTACTTCAAGATCGACCGCCCGCAGGCAGACACCGAGGTCTGCGTCGCCCACAACGGTTCGATCATCCCGGTCAAGGGCCGCGACCTGATGGTCCAGGCCTGGTACCAGGGCGGTGTCTCGGTGTGGGACTTCACCGACTCCTCCCACCCGAAGGAGATCGGCTTCTTCGAGCGCGGCCCCGTCACCACCGACGAGGTCACCACCGCCGGCCCGTGGTCGGCGTACTACTACAACGGCTACATCTACTCCAACGACATCGCCAAGGGCTTCGACGTCCTGAAGATCGACGACCGGCGGACCGACCCGGCGAAGCGGGTGCGGACGGACGAACTCAACGTCCAGACGCAGCCGGACTACTTCGACCGCTGAGCCCGCCGGACCCGCTGATCCCGCCGGTCCCGTCCGGGCTTCCCGGGCGGGACCGGCCTGCCGCGGGCGGGACCGGCCTTTCGCGTGGACCGTCGGTTCATTGACCGATCCGCCACGCCGGGACATGCTGTACCCCCGCACCGGCAGCCGTGATGCGTCGCAGTCCGCCGCGCGGTTCCCGGCCGTCTCTCCGGCCGGGGTGACCGGCTGGTTCCGGCGACGCAGGGGATCGCCGGAATCAGAGGTCTCAGGCCGCCTCGTACCGGTGCGCCCGGCCGCCCCGCCACTCGACCCACTCGGGGCTGTCCAGGATCCGCTCGGGATCGTCGAGCCCCGCACCCTCCAGGAACACGATCACATCGTGGTCCGAGTGGGCGAGGCCGAGGATCTGGACCCGGCCCTCGTGCTGCACGGTGACGCGCCGCCCGCCGGTGGGGGACGGCCGGAAGATCACGATCGGCGCAGGAGTCATGCCTCCAGGGTGCGGCGTGCCGGGAGCCGGCGCACGGCCGAACCGCAAACCCGGCCCGGCAGCAGATCAGGCGGGCCCGCACGGGTCACACGTGCCGTCGCCCCACGGACGGGTCAGGCCGCGGAACGGGCGCTGCCGCCGGTGGCCGCCGCCCACTCGACCAGCAGCCGCTGGTACTCCTCCTCGTCCTCCGGGGACAGGTGTCCGCCCGAGCGCTGCCACAGGTCGCGAATGTCTTCATTCACCTCTGCGGCGGAACGCACGGAACCGGACGGGCACGGAGTCGGGGACATAGCTACCAGGCTAAGGCCCCGATGTGACAATCCGACCCATGGCGCGTCAGGGACATCTCTCACATGTCTCTCAGGCAACCTCGGAGGCCAGCCCGAGCTCACGCAGCCCGTTCGGCCGCTCCTCGACCGGCAGATGCTGAACGAAGCGCACCTCACAGCCCAGCGCGGACGCCCCGGCGTCAGCGTGCCGGTCGTCGCCGACCATCACCACATCGGTCGGATGGTGTCCCAGAAGTGTGCAGGCGGTGTGGAAGAGGCGTGCGTCCGGCTTCTGGATCCCGTGCTCGAAGGACAGCACATACGCATCCACATAGGCGTCCAGGCCGTGCGCCCGGAAGACCGGCCTGAGGTCCCAGCCGATGTTGCTGACCACGCCGATCGCGACGCCGCGCTCACGCAGCGACGCGAGCACCTCCTCGGCGTCCTGATACGGACGCCAGGCCGCCGGGGTCCGGTGCCGGTCGTACAGGGCGTCGTAGAGTCCGGGGTCCGGCAGCGCCACCTCGCGCGCCAGGCCCGTGAACGCCTCGCGGTGCCGGTGCGCGCTCTCGTCGCGGGAGGCCCAGGCCGACGCCAGCGCGCCGGGCACCCGCTGCGGGGCCGGGCCGCCCGGCAGCGCGCCGGCGACCTCCAGTTCCCTTGCGTAACGCTCGAAGTCGGCCTCGTCCACACGCACCCCCCGCTCCGCGAGGGTGGCGGCGAGCCAGGAACGGACGGACTCGATCCGGAACAGCGTCCCGGAGAAGTCGAAGAGAGCACCCTTGATCGGCATGGCCCCGATCCTCGCCGAGGCGGCGCGGGCGGGGCAAGTGCGCCCAGCCGGAGGCACCGGGCAAAGACGCCTGTTCAGTCCGTGCCCACCCGGGGCCGGGAGGCGTAGCGGTCGTACGACGCCGCCGCCAGGGCGACCAGGGCCGCGCCGAGCAGCCATCCGCCCACCACGTCGGACGGCCAGTGCACGCCCAGGTAGAGCCGGGTCAGGCCGACGCCGAGCACCGAGACCCCCGCGGCGGCCAGGGCCGCCCGCCGGATCCAGGGCCGGCAGCCGGACCGTTGCAGCAGCCACAGCAGCAGGCCGCAGCTCACCACTGCCGTCATCGCGTGTCCCGAGGGGAACGCCGCGTAGTGGGCGGAATCCACCGGGTCCGGCCACCGCGGGCGCTCGCGGCCGACAGCGGCCTTGATGCCCTGCTGGAGAAGGCTGGAGACCAGGGTCGTCACCGCCACCCAGGCGGCGAGCATCCGGGCGCCGCGCTGCCACAGGACGACCACGGCGACCGCGATGAGCGCACGCATCGTCCACGGATCCCACAGCCAGTCCGTCAGGATCCGGTTCAGATGGACGAGGCCGGGCTCCGTCACCGCCCGCCGGTGCAGGGCTTCGGCGATGTCCCGGTCCAGGCGCGTCAGCGGGGACCATCGCACCGCGACCAGGATCAGCAGCACCAGGGCGAGAGCCCCGCAGACGCCTCCCGTCCACAGGGCTGGAGAGGGGCTGCGGGTGTGGCGTGCGGGGGAGAGGAGCGGGGAGTGCATGAGGGGATCCTCGCCGACGTTCGGGGCGCAGGGCCATCCCGGCGCGGCGGGGACGTGCGGCGGTGCTGTGAGCGGGGCGGGCCGGGAACTCCGCGGGGGCGCTGTGAGTGGGCCGGGACCGGACCGTGCGGGTGCCGGGGACGGATCGGGCCCGGACGGGGCGCGGCAGGAGCGGCGGCCGCCTACCCCAGCGCGCTGAGCGCCGGGACGAACGCGACCAGAAGCGGAATCGCGGGCAGCAGCGTGGCCGCCGCGGTGAGCCGCAACCGGCGGCCAGCCGTGAGCCTGCCCGCGGGCGACAGCAGCCGGTTCACCCGCAGCGGCATCTGCGCGTCCGGAGTCGGGCAGGGGCCGAACACCCCGCGGTCCTCGTTGAGTTCGACCAGGGCCAGGGCGATCGTCAGCCGGCCGAAACGCCGGGAGGCGGTGTCGTCGGCGGCCAGTTCGACGAGCCGGTGCATCTCGCCGCGGAAGGCCGCGAAGACCGGAACCTGCGGGAAGCCGGTCGCCAGCGCCGTCGAGCAGTTCAGCAGCCAGTCGTGGCGGGCGTTCGCATGGCCCTGCTCGTGAGCGAGTACGGCATCGAGCTGACGGCCTTTCAAGCGGCCCAGCGCGGCGGTGGTGACGACGAGCCGGGGCGCCGCGCCCGGCAGCCACCAGGCGTCGGGACGCTCTCCTTCCAGGACCACCAGCCGGCCACTGCCCGGTTCCTCGCCGGGCAGCAGCGGTGAACGCTCCAGGAGTTCGGCCCGCCGTCGCCTGCGCTCCAGGCGGACGCGGCGGATCTCGCGGGTCAGCATCGCGGCCGTCCACACCCCGCCCAGGGCCAGCAGCACGGCCATCACCGCCGACCACGGCCCGTAGGCCGCGAGCGCATAGGCCTCCACGACCGCGTGCGGGGCGGGCGCGAACACATGCCCGCGCACCGCCTGCCAGGCCGCGGCAGCGCTGAACGTCATGGAGAGCGCGAACGACAGCAGTACTCCGGCCACCACGCACTGCCACACCCACAGCGCCACCACGGGCTCGCGCTCGGGCCATTCGGCCCGGGCCATCAGACGCGGGGTCACGACGGCGGCCAGTGCACCGAGCAGCAGCAGCACGAGGGAGACCAACATGGCGTCAGCCTATGAGTGGTACGGCACACACGGGTATGGCTGCGCTCGGCAAGTGACGTACGCCACGGTTTGCCGGACCCTCTGTCTCACAGAGTGAGCAGCATGGCGAACATGGCTATCCCCATGGTCAGCCGGCAGGCCAGCGCCAGTTCCGGCCTCGCCCCCCAGCCCTCCGCCGATGGCCCGGTGACGGCCCCGGCCCCGGCGGTCGCCGCCGGCACCGGGATCAGCCGGGCTCCCGAGCGCAGCACATACGCGGCGTAGTAAACGAGGAGCAGTCCGGTCAGCAGCGGAACGCCGCCCGCGGTGGCCATGGCGTGGGATGCGTGGGAGCCGTGGGCCGCCGCGCCGGACCCCGCCATCACGACGGACATGTAGACCATCGCCGACGAGCCGACCAGGTGGTGCAGATGGTGACCGCTGCGGCGCGAGGACCAGAGCGCGCGCAACGCGGCGACGCCGAACAGCGCGGCGTACAGCAGCCACCCCCAGGCGGGCGGCGCGACGACGGCCGTCGGCACCGCCATCGCGGCCATGCCGAAGCCCATCAGCGCCTCGGCGCGTGCCGTCCTGCGCTCCTCGCCGGTCCCGGCGCGGGCCCGCAGCAGGCAGTACGCACCGGTCGCCGCGCACAGCGCCATCAGCAGCCAGCCGGACATCGCGGGTCCGTGCACAGCGGAACCTCCCCCTGGGCGAACGACATCGCCGTCGTCCAGACGATGCCCGTGGCCCGACGCCCGTACGCGGCGCACTGGGGCAAAGGGGGAGCGCGCGACGGGGGTGAACCGCGGGAGAACGGTGCGGGCCCGCCGGGTTCCGGGCCGCGCTGCGCACGGGGCACGACCCGGAACCCGGATCCGTACCCGGGAGTTACGCTGCTGCCGCACACCACAGCACCGAAACGGAGAGCCTCGCCATGGACACCGCCCCGCACCGCAACCCCGGTCAGCTGACCTACCGCGACGCGACCGACGCGGACGTGCCCGTGCTCGTCGAGCTGATCCAGTCCGCGTACCGCGGTGATTCCAGCCGGGCGGGGTGGACGACGGAGGCGGACATCCTGGAGGGGCAGCGCACCGACCCGCAGGGGGTCCGCGATGTGGTGCGGGCTCCCGGCAGCCGTCTGCTCGTCGTGGAACGCGACGGTGAGCCGGCTGCCTGCTGCCAGCTCGAACACCGGGGTGAGGCCGCCTACTTCGGAATGTTCGCGGTCCGCCCCTCGCTCCAGGGTGCGGGACTCGGCAAGCTGATCATCGCCGAGGCCGAGCGCACCGTGCGGGAGAGCTGGGGTGCGCGCGAGATGCACATGACCGTGATCTCCGTGCGCGACGACCTGATCGCCTGGTACGAGCGCCGCGGCTACCGCCGTACGGGCCGGCTGAGCCCGTTCCCGTACGGCGACGAGCGCTTCGGCATCCCGCAGCGCGACGACCTCGCCTTCGAGCTGCTGGTCAAGGACCTGCTCTGAGAGGTGTCCGCGGTGGCTGGTGCCGCCTCGGCCAAGGGTTTGCCCCGTCGGCGAACCCTGGCTGAAGCGGCACTACGCGGTGAAGCGGCCGGCGCGGCGGATCTCCGGGAAGTCGGTGGTCGCGCCGTCGAGCCCGAGTCCGCGGGCCAGCCGCAGATGATCCTGGGTGTTGACCACCCAGCCGACCACCGTCAGTCCCTCGGCATGGGCCCGCTCGACCAGTTCCAGCGTGATGCGCCGGACGTTGAGCACCAGCCGGGTGGCGCCCACGGCCTTCGCGCGGTCCACCACGTCGTTGCCCCAGCGGCTGGCCACGAGAGCCGTCCGCACCCCCGGCACCAGCTGGGTGATCTCGGCGATCGCCTCGTCGTGGAACGAGATCACCTCGACCCGGTCGACGAGATCACGCCGCCGCATCACCTCCGCCAGCGTGCGCGCGGCGGCCACGTCCTTGATCTCCGCCTGCAGCGGGGAGCGCACGGCGTCCAGGACCTCCTCGAAGACCGGCACCCGCTCGCCCTGCCCGGCATCGAGTTCGCGCAGCTCGGACAGGGTCTTGTCGGCGATCGGACCCTTGCCGTCGGTCGTCCTGTCCACCTCGGCGTCGTGCATGACGGCGAGGGCGCCGTCCTTGCTCAGATGAAGGTCCAGTTCGATGAGGTCCATCCCGGCCTGTTCGGCATGGATGAACGACCGCAGCGTGTTCTCCGGCTCGACACCCATCACCCCGCGGTGGCCGATGGTGAGAAAAGACAAGGGACTCTCGCTTCCGTCGACGGCTTCTCCCCGTGTGCCTACCCACCCGGGGCTACCGCATGACCGCGAATCCGGCCGCCGGGTGATCCGTCGCGGAGTGCGGGGGCGCCGTGCTCCGCGGAGTGGCTCCGTGTCCCTGTACGTCGGCTGCGCCGAGCAGGAATCCGGTGATGAGGGCGGCGACCAGGACGGCACGGATGCTCACGCGCGGGTTCTCCCGAGTGCGGACGAGGGGTGGACGCCGTCCGTCCTACCGGCAGTGGTCCGCACACCGCGAGCAGTGTCACTCATGGGTGGGCGTGTCCTTCGCGGGCTTGCCGGGCAGGCGTGCGAACGGGAGCCGGGTTGCGCGAGCCGGTTCCGTCCGCCGCTGTGCGTGACGCCCGTCTTTCCACCGAAGAATGCGCCGGAGCGCTGGATCGCAGGAAAAATCGCGGTGACCATGGGGGTGGGCAGGATAATTTTCACGACTCCACTTGTCTCAGGGAACCGCACACAGATACGGTTGCTTGACGCGAGGTTCTCCCGTGGAGGAAGTGTTATGACGGAAATTCTTGTGCACGACGTCGCCGCCGGCGACATAGCTTCCGCCCAGCGGGTGGTCGAGCATCCGGCCTGGCCCGCGCTCAAGAATGCCGTGGAGGAGATCCGTCCCTGGCAGTCGAAGGACGGGTCCATCGACTTCGAGGCCGAGGACGCGCCCGCGCCGGCAGCGGCCGAAGCGGCCGTGGACCGGGTGGTCGCCGCGGTCGAGCAGCTCTCCCCGCTGCTCCCGCACGACGCCGCGTACCACCGCGCCCTCGTCACGGACCTGCGCCGCTGGGCCGCCGACGGATTCGGCGTACCCGACTTCCTCGACTCGCTGCTGGCGTTCCAGCCCGCCAAGGACCGTGTCGACGGGCTCCAGCACCTCGCCGTCTTCGCGATGTACACGCAGAACGGCAATCCGGACCGCAACCTCGAAGCGGTCGTGCTCCGGATGGTCTGGCCGGAATGGCTCGCCGATCTGGAGGCGACCCGCTACGACAACCCGTTGTTCTGCGGCATCACCTTCGAGGACTTCACCGCCGGGTACGACACCAATTCCGCCGTGCTCTTCCCGGAGACCATCGCCGTGCGCGAGGCGCCCGAGCGCTTCAGCTGGGGCGGTATCTTCTGCGACCGTGAGGCCGCCCGCTTCCGCCGCGTCACCGAGGCCTCCGTCGAGCTGCTGGGCGTCGAGCTGCCCGAGGACATCCGTGAGATGGTCGGCGATCAGCGGCGCTGTGAGCAGGCCTTCGTGCTGTGGGACATGGTCCACGACCGTACCCACAGCCACGGTGACCTGCCGTTCGACCCGTTCATGATCAAGCAGCGCCAGCCGTTCTGGATGTACGGGCTCGAAGAGCTGCGCTGCGACCTCACCGCCTTCAAGGAGGCCGTGAAGCTGGAGTCCGAGGGCAACGCCCACGGCCGAGACGTGCAGTACGCCGTGCTGTTCGACCGGATGTTCCGCTTCCCGGTCACCGGCGAGCGCGTGCGCAACTACGACGGTCTCGGCGGTCAGCTGCTCTTCGCGTACCTCCACAAGCACGATGTCGTGCGCTGGACGGACAACACCCTGAAGATCGACTGGGAGCGGGCCCCGCAGGTCACCAACCAGCTCTGTGCCGAGATCGAGAAGCTGTACCGGGACGGCATCGACCGCCCCAAGCTCGTCCACTGGTTCGCCGCGTACGACCTGGTCGCGACGTATCTCGCGCCGCACCCCGGATCCCGCTGGGCCAAGGGGCCGGACGCGCTGGACCTCTCCCAGCCGCCCCGCAAACTCGTCGACGACGTGCTTCCGGACGAGTTTCCCCTGAGCATGTTCTATGAGGCGCTCTCCAAGAAACTGAAGAACGTGATCGCCTCCACCAAGGGGATCACCGCCGCGGACGCCGGGCAGGCGGCCGCGTGAGCGCACATCATGAGGAGGCGGTGGCCATGAACGGAAACGGCAAGGGCAGCGGGAGCGGTGCGCTCGAAGGTGCTGTCGTGGCTGTCGCGGGGGCGGCCGGTCCCGCCGGCCGGGCGACGCTGCTCCGGCTCGCCGAGGCGGGTGCGGTCGTCGTCGCGTCGGACGCGAACGCCACCCGGCTCGCCGAGGCGGTGGACGCGGCGCGCTACGCCCACGGAGGCGCCACCGTCACCGGCGACACCGTGGACCTGCTCGATCTCGCCGCCGCGCGTGACTGGGCCGACAAGACCGAGAAGGAGTTCGGCAGGATCGACGGGCTGGTCCACCTCGTGGGCGGCTGGCGCGGCAGCAAGACCTTCGCCGACACCGACCTCGCTGACTGGACGCTCCTCGAGAAGCTGCTGATCCGCACCGTCCAGAGCACCTCCCTGGCCTTCCAGGACGGCCTCCGGCGCAGCGACCGCGGCCGGTACCTCCTGATCAGCGCGGCCGGCGCGAGCAACCCCACGGCGGGCAACGCCGCGTACGCGGCGTCGAAGGCGGCTGCGGAGGCCTGGACCCTCGCGCTCGCGGACTCCTTCCGCAAGGCGGGGGGCGACGAGGGCCCGCAGAGCGCTGCTGCGATCCTGGTCGTGAAGGCACTGGTGCACGACGCGATGCGCGCCGAGCGCCCGAATGCGAAGTTCGCGGGCTTCACCGACGTCAAGGAGCTGGCCGATGCCATCGCCGGCGTCTGGGACCGGCCCGCCCCGGAAGTGAACGGAAAGCGCCTGTGGCTGACCCCGCAACCGTAAGGACCGACGCGCGTCGTCATCACGACCCGCAGGTACGCGGATTCGCCAGTGACAACTACGCGGGGACCCACCCGGAGATCCTCGCGGCCCTCGCCCTGGCCAACGGCGGCCATCAGATCGCCTACGGCGAGGACGACTACACCGGTCACCTCCAGCGCGTCATGCACAGCCACTTCGGCCCGACCGCCGAGGCCTTTCCGGTCTTCAACGGAACGGGCGCCAACGTGGTCTCGCTCCAGGCGATGACGGACCGCTGGGGCGCGGTCATCTGCGCCGAGTCCGCCCACATCAACGTGGACGAGGGCGGAGCGCCGGAACGGGTCGGCGGCCTCAAGCTGCTCACCGTCCCCACCGAGGACGGCAAGCTCACGCCGGAGCTCATCGACCGGCAGGCGTACGGCTGGGACGACGAGCACCGTGCCATGCCGCAGGTCGTCTCGATCACCCAGAACACCGAGCTGGGCACGGTCTACACACCCGACGAGATCCGGGCGATCTGCGAGCACGCCCACGGGCACGGCATGAAGGTCCACCTCGACGGGGCCCGCATAGCCAACGCCGCGGCCTCCCTGGACGTACCGATGCGTACGTTCACCAACACCGTCGGCGTCGATGTGCTCTCCTTCGGCGGGACGAAGAACGGGGCCATCTTCGGCGAGGCCGTCGTGGTGCTGAACCCCGACGCCGTGCGGGCGATGAAGCATCTGCGCAAGCTGTCGATGCAGCTCGCCTCCAAGATGCGCTTCGTGTCCGTCCAGCTGGAGGCGCTGCTCGCCGGCGATCTGTGGCTGCGCAACGCCCGGCACGCCAACAGCATGGCTCAGCGGCTCGCCGAGGGCGTCCGGGCGGTGGACGGTGTGGAGATCCTCTACCCCGTCCAGGCCAACGCCGTCTTCGCGCGGCTGCCGCACGAGGTGAGCGAGCGGCTGCAGAAGCGCTTCCGGTTCTACTTCTGGGACGAGAAGGCGGGCGATGTGCGCTGGATGTGCGCCTTCGACACCACGGAGGATGACGTCGACGCGTTCGTCCTCGCCCTCAAGGAAGAGATGGCTGCACAGTAGGGCCTGTATGAATATGCGGCTGACCGGAAATCCATTGACTCCGGTCGGCCGCTTCCCTACGCTCGGCGGCCATGGAGCTCACACAGCAGGTTCCCGACATCTCCGCCTACCTGGCCGCCGACGACGCGATCGACCATGAACACCCGCTGGTCCGCGACACGGCCGCACGGCTGCGCTCCGCGACCACGGACGCATACTCATACGCGGAGGCGGCGTACTGCCTGGTACGCGACACCGTCCCGCACTCCGTGGACTCGGGTGACACGCGCGTCACCTGGCGTGCCTCCGACGTCCTCGCCACCCGCAACGGCATCTGCCACGCGAAAGCGCACGCCCTGGCCGCCCTGCTGCGCGCGGAGGGCATCCCGGCCGCGCTCTGCTACCAGGGGCTCGCCGACGACGACGGCGAACCCGGAGTGGTGCACGGGCTGATCGCGCTCCGGCTCCCCGGCCGCAGCCGCTGGGACCGGCAGGATCCGCGGGGCAACAAGCCCGGCGTGGACGCGCAGTTCTCGCTGGACGAGGAGAGGCTGGCCTGGCCCGTCCGGCCGGAACTCGGCGAAGTCGACTACCCGACGCTCTACGCGGCGCCGCATCCGGCCGTTCTGCGGGGCCTGCGCACGTCCTCCGATCGTGCCGGACTCTGGCGCACGCTGCCGACGGCGCTCTGACCGACGCGGCTGCGTGGCCGGCCGGCCCCGCCGGGTGCCCGGTGGGGCCGGATCCGGAGCCCGGACCGGCGTCCGTGCTCCGGAGTGACGTTTCCGCCGCCGGGCCCCCGCGGGTGCCTCAGCTGCGCTCGCGGACCTCCGCGGCCGTCGGAGCCGTACCCCCGAGGTGCGAGGGCACCCACCAGGTGTCGCTCGCGTCCTTCGGGCGCACCGGGTAGGCGCGCTGAGCGGCCTCGAGCAGCTCCTGCACGCGCTCGCGCAGCCGCCGGGTGATCGCACCCGCGTACTGGTCGGCCGGGGCCTCCAGGGGCTCACCGACCCGGATCGTCACCGGGATGTGGCTGCGCCTGAAGTTGCGCGGGCGGCCCTTGGTCCACAGGCGCTGGGTGCCCCACAGCGCCATCGGGATCAGCGGCACGCCGGCCTCCTGGGCCAGGCGCGCGGCGCCCGACTTGAAGCTCTTCAGCGTGAAGGACTCCGAGATCGTCGCCTCGGGGAACACTCCGACGATCTCGCCGGAACGGAGCGAGGCCAAGGCGTGCGCGTACGCGTCCTCGCCCTGCTTGCGGTCGACGGGAATGTGCTTCATGCCGCGCATCAGGGGACCCGAGACCTTGTGCCGGAACACCGATTCCTTGGCCATGAACCGCACCAGCCGCTTCTGCGGCAGCGACACGAGTCCGCTGAAGATGAAGTCCAGATAGCTGATGTGGTTGCTCACCAGAACCGCGCCACCGGTCTTCGGGATGTGCTCCGAACCCTGAGTGTCGATCTTCAGGTCGAGCGCCGTGAAAAACGTACGAGCGGCGCCGATGACCGGTCGATAGACGAGTTCTGCCATCTGGAGAAGACCCTTCTTCAGCGCCTGGGGAGGGTTCTCCCGGCGGAAGTTACGCAGCCGTAGGTTTTCGGCATTGGGCCGATCGTGCCCCATGCGCGTCGCGGTGGCCAGTCCCGTCGGGCACGGGGCGCGAGATTCTCGTCACGTGGAACGTCGGGGAATGTCCCGGCGGCCGCGGGTGCTGACCCTTTGCGTAGAGCTCTGACAGGAGGCCGAAGGTGGATGTGCGGACGCGTGCGGAGCGGCTCGATGCCGCCCAACTCGGCGTGGAATTGGGCGAGAGGGCCACGCTCGTCCAGTTCTCCAGTGCGTTCTGCCAGCCCTGCCGGGCCACCAGGCGGACCCTCGCGGAGGTGTCGGGCATGGTCGAGGGCGTCGCCCATGTGGAGATCGACGCCGAGGCGCATCTCACTCTCGTGCGCGCGCTCGGCATCAGCCGGACCCCGACCGTCCTGGTCCTCGACGCCTCCGGGCTGGTGGTCCGCCGGGCCGTCGGGCAGCCGCGCACCGTCGATGTCGTCGCCGCCCTGGGGCAGGCGATGTGACGGACCGTGATGCTTCTCCCACCTTGTGGGACGGCCTTGACTCCACCCGTCGCGCATCGTCAGTCTGACGTTATGCCGCCGGAACTCCTTCTCTACGGCCGGGTCCACGTCGATCTCGCCCGCAACGCGAGTGCGCGCTGTCCGGATGCCTGAGCATCCACGCCACCGCACCTCCGACGCGCAGAAGGACATCTCCATGACGGCATCACCCGAGACCGGCACCCCCCGCACGGCATCCCCGGACCTCCTGCGCTCCGTGTTCCGGCAGCACGCCGCCGGAGTCGCCGTGATCACCGCCGCCGGTGAACGGCCGGTCGGTTTCACCGCCACCTCGCTCAACTCCGTCGCGGCCGACCCGCCGCTCATCTCCTTCGGCGTCGGCACCTCGTCCTCCAGCTGGCCGGTCGTCGCGCAGGCCGACCACATCGGTGTCCACATACTCGGCGAGCATCAGCGGGAGCTGGCCGCCACCTTCGCGCGCAGCGGGGCCGACCGGTTCGGTCCGTCCACCGACTGGCGCAGCGGGCCGGAAGGTGTCCCGGTGCTGGGCGGTGTGCTCGCCTGGCTCGTCTGCCGGGTCGTGGCGCGGATTCCGGCGGGGGACCACCGGATCGTGATCGCGCAGGCGGTCGTCGGGGATCCGGTGGGCGGCGGCAGGCCGCTCGTCTATCACCAGGGCAGGTTCACCGCTCTGCGAGACTGAGATCCTCCGTGGCGCCGGACTGTCCCGCGTAGGCCAGATCACAGTGCCAAGCGCTTGCTTAATGGGCACCCAATGGGTGTACTGGCGAGTAATATTACGGTCGGAGCGCCGGTCGCCCCGACCGGAAAACGCCCCATCAGGCGCCTATGCTGCGTGCAACAAGGCAGCCCGGAAATGACGATGCAGTAGGAGAGCCGGCGTGAGCTTGAGGATCGTTGTCTGTGTGAAGTACGTGCCCGACGCGACCGGTGACCGGCATTTCGCCGATGACCTGACGCTGGAT
>NZ_JBIVTU010000007.1:422657-511139 GCF_044756845.1 Streptomyces sp. NPDC091416 | reverse complement strand
GGAACGGACGCTTCCTTTGTACTCACCCTCAGAACATTTTCTGGGGCTTTCCTCCGGGCGCTTCCCTTCGGTCTTGCGTTTCCGACTCTATCAGACTCTTTCGTGTCCGATTCCCGGTCGAAGCGGGTTTCGCATTTCCGCTTTCCAGTTCTTCGCTTTCGCGCTTTCCCTTTCGGCGTGTCCACTACTTTAGCGGATTCCCTCGGTGACTCATAATCGAGCCATTCAGGTCGTATTTCGGCACGCCAAAATACGCACCCGCTGAGGGTGAATCGTAGGTAGTGGTTGGCCGCTTCGGGTTGCCAGGCGTGCGATCCGATGGACCGAACCAAAAGCTGTACCCGTGTCAAGCGGCTCGGACTACAGTAGGCGTCCACCAAGGGCGAGTCAAGTCGGCCTGCGGCGTGAGTCATGGGCCGGTAAGGGCTCGTTGCGGGTCATCGTTGATCCGGAAGCGCCACGGAGAGACCGGTTCCGTCACCGCCCACCCCCGTGCAAGGGCTGTTTCACACCTGGTCACCGCGGGTGACTACCCCGCAATACGGGGAGAGGGAAGCCGGGGGCAGGCGATGGCGTCCGCTCATGGAGCGCCCGGCCCGGCGTCGAGGGCCGGGCGCGCGAGGGGGCGGCCCTTTGGCCGGTTCTCTGTCTTTGCGGGCCGAGAACCGACGTGTGAGTGCGACGCCGAGCGCTGGGCGCGCCTCTACTCGGCGGACTCCGGTCCGTGAGGCAGCAGCCTCCCGCCGAGCAGCACCGCGCAGCCCGCGAGGGTCAGCAGTCCTCCGGCGAGGAAGGTTCCCCGCGCATCGGCCAGCGGCAGGATCAGTCCCCCGAGCGCGGCGCCCCCGGCGATACCGGCGTTGTACGCACCGGAGTTCGCCGCGAGTGCGATATCCGTGCGGCCCGGTGCGCAACGCAGCATCTCGTTCTGGGTGGTCATGAACACCGGCCCGAGCGCACTGCCCATCAGCGCCAGGAACACCACCGCCGCCACCGGGTTCGTGCCGGTCGCGTACAGGCCGAGCATGCCCACCGCCTGTGTGGCCACGGCGGTGGTCAGCGCGGCCTGCGGAAAGCGGTCGAGCAGGGCCCCGGTGACGCTCACCCCGGCCAGACACGCGGCGCCGAAGGCGACGAACAGGGTGCTGATCACGCTCGGGGAGAACCCGCTCACCTCTCTGAGGAACGTGACGATGTAGGTGTATCCCGCGAACGCCCCGGTGGCGGACAGAGTCCCGGCCGCCAGCACGATCCCGAACCGCCGGGTGTCGGGACGGATTCCGTAGGCGGCGGGCTCCTCCTCCGGACGCGAGGTCGGCAGCAGCACGGCGACCGTCACCAGAGAGAGGAAGCCCAGGGCCGCCGGCACGGCGAGCGGCACCCGCCAGTCGCTCCGCTGTCCCAGCCACGTCCCGGCGGGAACACCGAGCACGAGGGCGAGCGAACCCGCGACGGACAGAGCCCCTAGTACGCGCCCACGGACTCCGGGCGCGAACAGGCCGACCGCGACCGGTCCCATCACGGCCCAGAACAGCGCCTGGGCGAGCGCGGTCAGGAGCCGTGCCGCGAGGAGCAGCCAGTACGAGGTGGCAAGTGCCGCGGCCAGGCTGGACACGACGAGCGCGGCCAGCAGTCCTGTCAGCACATGACGTCGGGGCAGGGCCCGCGTGGCATGGACGAGCGGCAGTGATCCAACGGCGACCGTCACGCCGTAGCCGGTGACCAGGAGACCGACCTCCGACGGGGAGACCCGAAGGCTTCGGGAGATGAGCTCCAAGAGGCCGATCGGCAGGTTCTCCGCCGTGTTGAAGGTGAAGGCGGCCGCCATGAGGCCCACGAGCACGGCCGGCCCGTGCCACGGAGCCGGTCGCCCCGTGATCGCACGGTCTCTTCCCGCGCTCGTCCGTGGTGCCCGCTCCATGGCATGGTCCATGGAGGTATCCCAGTCGGCTCACCGATCCCCGCGCAACCGCATTCAGCAGCACGGGGCGGGAACAGGGTGGCGGCCCTGCCCCGGAGTTCGGGGTCATCGGTTCATGCCGGATGACACGCCGGCACAGGACCTCCCGGCCGGCTTCCGGTTCCGGTGGGCGGTTCCGCGTCACGGCGCACAGCGGCTCAGGCTCCGGCGGACGGTCTTGCTCTCGGGCTCAGCCGGTATGCCGAGACCGTCGCGTCACCGGCGAGGTAGAACCGGTGCTGCCAGTCGTGGGCCTTGCTCACGCCCACCCGGGGACCGGTCTGGATGAGCGCGGCGGGTACCCGCTCGCCCCCGGACAACCGCACCGAGGTGCCGGCCAGGAGATCCGCGCCATTGTGCTCCGCCGTGATGCCGAGTGCCTGGCAGAAGTTCCCCGGACCTCGGGCAAGACGTGGACCCTCGACCGTCTCCCCTCGGCGCCTGCGTGCCAGGTCCTCGCCCTCGACGACCCTGCCTGCCCGGACGAGGACGGCCGAGGCGATGCCGTCCGTCCCGGTGACGACGTTGGCGCACCAGTGCAGGCCGTGGGACCGGTAGACGTACAGGTGGCCCGCGGGCCCGAACATGACGGCGTTACGTGGGGTCCGGCCCCGGTAAGCATGGGAGGCCGGGTCGGCCGTGCCGGAGTACGCCTCGGTCTCCGTGATGGTGATGCTCACGGTTCCCTCGGGGGTCTTGCAGGTCAGAACGCTCCCGAGCAGTTCGGGGGCGACCTCTTCGGCGGGCCGCGTCAGCAGCCTGCGGTCCTGGCCATCGATCATGACGTCCGAGGCTACCGGGAACCGACTACGGTCATCACGCGTATGTAGGGGTCAGGACCTAGGAGGAGAAAACATGGGCTTCAAGCGGCTGCTCGCGAGCATGGGTGCCGGTGGCGCCTCGGTGGAGACGGAGCTGACCGAGCTCAACGTCGTACCGGGCGGGGTCGTCCAGGGCGAGGTGCGGATCCAGGGCGGTTCCGTGGACCAGCAGATCGAGGGCCTTTCCGTCGGTCTGCAGGCCCGGGTCGAGGTCGAGGGCCAGGACCAGGAGACCAAGCAGGACATCGAGTTCACCAAGCTGCGCCTCGGTGGTGCCTTCGAGGTGCGGGCGGGCGCGGTGCACGTCGTGCCGTTCGGGCTCGAGATCCCCTGGGAGACGCCGATCACGATGTTCGCGGGCCAGCACCTGCACGGCATGAACATCGGGGTGACCACGGAGCTGGCGATCGCGCGGGCGCTGGACTCGGGCGACCTCGACCCCATCAACGTGCACCCGCTGCCGGCGCAGCAGGCCATCCTGGACGCGTTCGGGCAGCTGGGCTTCGGCTTCCGCAGCGCGGACATGGAGCGAGGCCACATCCGCGGCACGCGTCAGCGGCTGCCGTTCTACCAGGAGATCGAGTTCTTCCCGCCGTCGCAGTACCGGGGGCTGAACCAGGTCGAGCTGACGTTCGTCGCGGACGACCGCGAGATGGACGTCGTTCTGGAGATGGACAAGAAGCCGGGTCTCTTCAGTGAGGGCAGCGACTCCTACCGTGCGTTCAAGGTCGGTCTGAACGACTTCCAGGGGACCGACTGGGCGGCGTACCTGAACCAGTGGCTGGCACAGGTCGGCGGGCAGCGCAACTGGCTCTAGGGTCGAGGGGAAGGAGACTTTCCGAATCCTTCCCATCCTTCCGCGAGCAGAACCGATCAGGAGAGGTGCTGACGTGACCGAGCCGAAGAGGGCCCCGCTGCCGCACGACTTCCATCCCGAGGTCCCGTCGTTCACCGTGGCGAGCGAGGACCTCGCGCCGGGGGCCGTGCTTGCGGACGCACAGGTCCACGCGGCGGGCAACACCTCGCCGCAGCTGCGGTGGGAGGGTTTCCCCGCGGAGACGAAGAGCTTCGCCGTGACGTGCTTCGACCCGGATGCCCCGACGGGCAGCGGCTTCTGGCACTGGGTGGTCTTCGACATCCCGGCTTCGGTCACGGAACTGCCCGCGGGTGCGGGGAGCGGGACGTTCGAAGAACTGCCCGCGAGCGCCGTCCAGGCCCGTAACGACTACGGGTCGAAGGAGTTCGGCGGCGCCGCCCCGCCGGCCGGCGAGAACCACCGCTACGTGTTCACCGTGTACGCGGTGGACAGCGAGAAGCTCGGTCCGGACAGCGACACCTCTCCGGCGGCGGTCGGATTCAACCTGCGGTTCCACACGCTGGGCCGTGCCCAGCTGATCGGTGAGTACGCGGAGCCCGCCACGAACGGCTGAAGTCAAAGGTTCCACCCCTGTTTGCCCTGCCCTGGTCTTGGAGAGATCAGGGCAGGGCATTTTTTATTGCGTTGTCCATCACGGCCTGCCCGGCCAGAGTTGATCCGGGCCTGCCAGGGGGCGGGCGGCACACGGGAGGTGGGCGAAATGCGGGACACACTGGTGCTGAACGCGAGCTTCGAGCCGCTGTCGACGGTGACGCTGAACCGTGCGGTGGTGCTGATTCTTCAGGACAAGGCCGTCGTCGAGCAGTCGCACCCCGACCTCCGTATGCGTGGTGCCGCCGTGGACATTCCGTTGCCCCGGGTGATCAGGCTCTGCCGGTACGTACGGGTGCCGTTCCGAAGACAGGCACCGTGGTCCAGACGGGGTGTGCTGATCCGGGACCAGCACAGATGCGCGTACTGCGGGCGGCGGGCGAGCACCGTCGACCACGTGGTGCCGCGGGCCCAGGGCGGTCAGGACACGTGGCTCAACACGGTGGCCTCCTGCGCCGAGGACAACCACCGCAAGGCGGCGCGTACGCCGGAGCAGGCGGGCATGCCGTTGCTGAAGCAGCCGTTCGTGCCGTCGCCCGCGGACGCGATGCTGCTGGCGCTGGGGGCCGGTGACCGGTCGGCGCTGCCGGAGTGGCTGGCGCAGTCCGCGGCGTAGCCGCCGTACGCCTGGTGACGTAGGGGAAGCCCGCTTCGGTGAGGAGCGGGCTTCCGTGCGTCAGCGCAGTACCAGCTGGACGATGGCGACCGTGCCGACCGTGACGATGAGGGCGCGCAGGAACGTGGGGCTGAGCCGGCGGCCGATCTTGGCGCCGATCTGACCGCCGAGTGCGGAGCCGACGGCGATCAGCACGACGGCCGTCCAGTCGAAGTCCGCGACGAAGAGGAAGAAGAGCGCGGCGATGCTGTTGACGACGGCCGCCAGGACGTTCTTCACAGCGTTGAGGCGCTGCATGGTGTCGTCGAGCAGCATGCCCATCAGGGAGAGGTAGATGATCCCCTGGGCGGCGGTGAAGTAGCCGCCGTACACGCTGGCGAGCATCAGGCCGACGAAGAGCAGCGGGCCGCCGTCGGGCCGGACTGTGGCACCTGTGTGTTCGCGGCGGCGCTGGACCGCTTTGCTGATGCGCGGTTGCAGGATGACCAGGACGAGCGCGAGAGCGACCAGGATCGGGACGATGGTCTCGAAGGCGCTGGACGGCAGCTTGAGCAGCAGCGTGGCGCCGGTGAGGCCGCCGATCAGGGCGCCGGCGGAGAGCTTGAGGACGCGGCGGCGCTGTCCTTGGAGTTCCTTGCGGTAGCCGATCGCGCCGCTGATGGATCCGGGGATCAGACCGAGTGCGTTGGAGACGGTGGCGGTCACCGGAGGCAGGCCGGTGGCGAGCAGCACCGGGAAGGTGATCAGTGTCCCCGACCCGACGATCGTGTTGATCGCGCCCGCGCTGACGCCCGCGACGAAGACCGCGAGCATCTCCCAGATGGTCATACCGACTCCCCCGTGCATGATCGGTGCTTGGTGCACTGATCATGCATGAGGGGGTGTACACGTCATTCGACCGGGGGCTGCTCGCGTCGCTCCTTGCCGCCGGTGTCGAAGCCGGGCATGCCGGTGCCGAGGTTCCCGAAGGCGCCGCTGAGGCCCTTGAGGGCGTCGCCGATCTCGCTGGGCACGATCCACAGCTTGTTGGCGTCGCCCTCGGCGATCTTCGGGAGCATCTGGAGGTACTGGTACGAGAGGAGCTTCTGGTCCGGGTCGCCTGCGTGGATCGCCTCGAAGACCGTACGGACCGCCTGGGCCTCGCCCTCCGCGCGCAGGGCGGCCGCCTTGGCCTCACCCTCGGCGCGCAGGATCGCGGACTGCTTCTCGCCCTCCGCGGTGAGGATCGCCGACTGGCGGGTACCTTCGGCCTGGAGGATCGCGGCGCGCTTGTCACGGTCGGCGCGCATCTGCTTCTCCATCGAGTCCTGGATGGAGGTGGGCGGCTCGATCGCCTTCAGCTCGACGCGGTTGACGCGGATGCCCCACTTGCCGGTGGCCTCGTCGAGGACTCCGCGCAGCGCGGCGTTGATCTCCTCGCGGGAGGTCAGGGTCCGCTCCAGGTCCATGCCGCCGATGATGTTGCGGAGCGTGGTGACGGTGAGCTGCTCGATGGCCTGGATGTAGCTGGCGACCTCGTACGTCGCCGCCCTGGCGTCGGTCACCTGGTAGTAGATGACCGTGTCGATGTTGACGACCAGGTTGTCCTGGGTGATCACCGGCTGCGGTGGGAAGGGGACGACCTGTTCACGCAGGTCGATCCGGTTGCGGATCGAGTCGATGAACGGAACGACGATGTTCAGGCCCGCGTTGAGGGTGCGGGTGTACCGGCCGAAACGTTCCACGATGGCGGCGCTGGCCTGGGGGATGACCTGGATCGTCTTGATCAGGGCGATGAAGACGAGCACCACCAGAATGATCAGGACGATGATGATCGGTTGCATCGTTTCCTCGTGCCCTTCGGTTGCCGACGGATCGCGATGAGCGAGGTCGAGATCGGATGGGCCGTGGGTCAGGTCGGTTGTCCTGCCGGTCCGGTTTCCATGATGATCGACATCGAGTCTCGCAGAACGGGCGCTGCTGTGGGGGCCGTTCGCCTCACATGACGACGGCCGTGGCCCCGTCGATGTCGACGACATCGACCTGTTGGCCCGGTTCGAAGCTGAGCTCCGCGTCGAGGGAGCGGGCCGACCAGATCTCTCCGGCCAGCTTGATCCGGCCGCCGCTGCCGTCGACCCGTTCCAGCACGACGGCCTGACGGCCCTTCAGCGCGTCGATGCCGGTGGCCAGGTGGGGCCGGTCCCCGCGATGCCGGTTGGCGATCGGGCGGACCACGGCGATGAGGGCCACCGAGACGATGACGAAGACCAGGACCTGGGCCACGACTCCGCCGCCGAGTGCCGCGACGACCGCCGCGACCACCGCTCCGACGGCGAACATGCCGAACTCGGGCATCGCGGTCAGGACGAGGGGGATGCCCAGTCCCACCGCGCCGATCAGCCACCACACCCACGCGTCGATGTCCACGTGGTCATCGTATGACCGGGAGTCCCTCCGGGGACAGTGCGCAAGCGGTCGGGTCCGGCGGCGCCGGGACCAACGCCCCTCAGCCGAGCGGCAGTCCGCGGGCCGTGTAGCGCTCGCCCTGGTGCTCGACGACAAGCGGCAGACCGAAGCAGAGGGAGAGGTTGCGGGAGCTGAGCTCGGTCTCCATGGGGCCGGCGGCGAGGACCTTGCCCTGGCGGATCATCAGGACATGGGTGAAGCCGGGGGCGATCTCCTCGACGTGGTGGGTCACCATGATCATGGAGGGCGCGTACGGGTCGCGGGCCAGCCGGCCGAGGCGGCGGACCAGGTCCTCGCGGCCGCCGAGGTCGAGACCCGCGGCCGGCTCGTCGAGGAGGAGCAGCTCGGGGTCCGTCATCATGGCGCGGGCGATCAGCGTGCGCTTGCGCTCGCCCTCGGACAGCGTGCCGAACTTCCGGTCGAGGTACTCGGTCATGCCGAGCCGGTCGAGGAAGGCGCGGGCGCGGTCCTCGTCGACCTTGTCGTAGTTCTCGTTCCAGGTGGCGGTCATGCCGTACGCGGCGGTGAGCACCGTCTGCAGCACGGTCTGGCGCCTGGGCAGCTTCTCGGCCATGGCGACGCCCGCGATGCCGATGCGGGGGCGCAGGTCGAAGACGTCGGTTCCGACGCCGCCGAGCTGCTCGCCGAGGACCGTGGCGGTGCCCTTGGTCGGGAAGAGGTAGCTGGACGCGATGTTGAGGAGGGTGGTCTTGCCGGCGCCGTTCGGGCCGAGGATGACCCAGCGCTCCCCCTCCTTGACCGACCAGGAGACGTCGTCCACCAGAGCGCGTCCGTCGCGGACCACTGATACGTCCACCAGCTCCAGTACATCGCTCATGAGCGCGTTGTCTCCCCATGCAGTCTCGAGATCGTCGCGTGCCTGTGGGCACAGCTCCCAGGGAAAACCTACGCCACTGCGCGAGCGCTTCAGGCGCTGGGCCCGTCGTCGCCCGGTTGTCGTACGGTCCCCGCCCGGCCGGACGCAGGGCCGGACGGTACTTCGCGGGCACCACCTAGGCTGTCGCCATGCTTTCGGAACCACGCTCAGGACTGCTGGCCGCTTGGGGCAACGCGTTGCTGGCCGGGCTCGTGTCGCCGGACGACGCGGCGCTCGCCATCGTCGGACAGGACGCGGTGCACCGCGTCGAGGGGCTGCCGGGTGAGGCGGGGCCGGTCGGTCTCACGCTCGCGCTCGGGCGGCTGCGCGGGCTGGGGGTGACGGGCTTCCGGGTCGCGCTGCCGGTTCCCGGGCATCCGCTGGGCCTCAGCGGCCCGGCGGAGTTCAACGCCAGGGCCCTGGAGGCCGAGGAGGCCGTGGTGACCTTCGGTGCGCCGTACGGGCTGGTGCCCGAGGTGCGGGAGGCGGGGCCCGCGGGAGACCTCCGCGTCGATGTGGTGTGGCAGTGCCTGGCGGTACGCGAGGCCCCGCCGGCCGATGTGCCGTCGCTGGGCGAGGCGGAGCGGGAGCTCGCCGAGGCGTTGCGGGACGCGACGGCGCTGCTGTCACGGCTCGATGTGGCCGGATCGGGCCCGGTGGCCGAAGCCGCGGTGGACGCGTACCGGGCGCGGGCGGAGCGGGGGCGCGAGGTGCTGGCCCCGGGATATCCGCCGCGGGCGGTACGGGTGCTGGAGCTGGCGCAGCGGGTCGGGCTGCTGGTCTCGGTGGCGTACGAGAACGGGCACGGCGGTGCGGTCAGCGCGTCGGAGATGGCGGCGCGGGGGGAGGCGCTGCGGCCGGTGGAGCGGGTGGCCCGGCGGGCGCAGGTGGCGGCGTACAACGCGTATGTGGAGGAGCGGGCGCGGTAGGCGCGCAGGTCCGGACGGCACGGCGCGGTGGACACGCGAGGGCGCACAGGACCGGGCCGCACGACGCGGCACGGTCGGCACGCGGGGCCCGGTCGGACGGCGCGATGCCGCCGGCCCGGCCCTCGTGGGCCGGGCCGGCGGCATCGCCGTGGCTGCGGCGCCTCAGCCGTTCAGGCCGAAGTTGCCGAAGGCAGGGTTGAGCAGGCCGATCACGTTGACGGTGTTGCCGACCACGTTCACCGGGACGTGGACCGGGACCTGGACGAGGTTGCCGCTGGCCACACCCGGGGAGTGGGCCGCGACACCGTGGGCGCCGGCACCGCTGTGACCGGTGGCGGAGGCCGCTCCGGCACCGGCGGCGATGATGCCACCGGCGATCATGGTGACGGCAGCAGCCTTCTTCAGGTTCTTCACTTCAGGATCCTCCTAGCGTCGCTGCGGCCGGCCGCCGCAGCACGCCATGAAGAACGCATCCGGCCGGAAGAGGATGCGCCGTTCGGGTGACGTACACACGGGAGTGTGAAACCCGCGCTCGGGGAGTGACGCCCGGATGCGGCCGCCGGTTCAGCCCGCCGCCCCGTTCCGGACCGCCCAGAGCGCTGCCTGGGTGCGGTCGGAGAGGTCCAGCTTCATCAGGATGTTCGAGACGTGCGTCTTGACGGTCTTCTCGGAGAGCACCAGGGCCCGCGCGATCTCCCGGTTCGACCGGCCGTCGGCGATCAGGCCCAGAACCTCCCGCTCCCGCTCGGTGAGGCTGCTCCCCCGGCCCGTGCCGCTGCCCGGGTCGTCCTGGGCCAGCAGCGCACCGGCCACTTCCGGCTGGAGCAGGACGTGGCCCGCGTACACCGAGCGGATGGCACCGGCCAGTGCGTCCGGGTCGACGTCCTTGTACACGTAGCCGGAGGCACCGGCGCGCAGGGCGGGGACGACGGTGCGCTGTTCGGTGAAGCTCGTGACGATCAGGACCTTGGCCGGGTTCTCCAGCTCGCGGAGCCTGCGCAGGGCCTCGATGCCGTCGGTGCCCGGCATCTTGATGTCCATCAGCACCACGTCGGGCCGCAGCTCCTCCGTCCTGGCCACGCCTTCGGCACCGTCGGCCGCCTCGCCGACGACCTCTATGTCGTCCTGGATCTCCAGGAACGTGCGCAGACCTCGGCGGACCACCTGGTGGTCGTCGACCAGCAGCACCCTGATGAGCCTGTCAGCCACCGGGCACCTCCATCTCGATCGTGGTGCCCTTGCCGGGCGCCGATTCAACGGTGAGCTTGCCGCCGACGCCGTCGGCGCGGTCCCGCATCGAGACGAGGCCCAGGTGCCTGCCCGCCAGGCGGGTGGCCGCCGGGTCGAAGCCGCGGCCGTCGTCCGAGATCCGCAGCACCGTGCCGCCGTCGCGGCGGGCGAGCGTGACGTCGACGTGCCCAGCTCCCGAGTGGCGCAGGGCGTTGTGCAGGGCCTCCTGGGAGACCCGGAGCAGGGCCTCCTCCTGGGCGGCCGGCAGGGCCCGTACCGCAGTGCTCGCGAAGGTGACACGGGCGGTGTGGGCGCGGTCCAGGACCTGGATCTGGGTCCGGAGGGTGGCGATGAGGCCGTCCTCGTCGAGGCCTGCGGGGCGCAGTTCGACGACGGCGGCACGCAGTTCGTCGACGGCCTCGGCCGCCAGGGCCGCGACCTGCTGGAGCTCGCCCTTGGCGCGGGCCGGGTCGCGGTCGACCAGCGCGGCGGCGGCCTGGGCGGTGAGCCGGAGGGAGAAGAGCTTCTGGCTGACCGCGTCGTGCAGCTCGTGGGCGAGCCGGGAGCGTTCCTCGGCGATGGTCAGCTCACGGCTGCGCTCGTAGAGCCGGGCGTTCGTCAGGGCGATCGCGGCGTGCTGGGCGAGTATCCCCAGCAGTTCCTCGTCCTCCGCGGTGAAACCGCAGGTTCCCTCGGGCTTCGGGCAGCGCTTGTTGGCGAGGAAGAGGGCGCCGATGACGTCGTCGCCGTCCCTGATCGGCAGCCCGAGGAAGTCGGACATGTCGGGGTGGGCGGCCGGCCAGCCCTCGAAGCGCGGATCCTTGCGGACGTCGGCCAGCCGCTCGGGCTTCGCCTCGTGGAGCATCGCGGCGAGGATGCCGTGCTGCCGCGGGAGCGGGCCGATGGCCTTCCACTGCTCGTCGCTGACGCCGTCGACGACGAACTGGGCGAAGCCGCCGTGGTCGTCCGGGACCCCGAGGGCCGCGTACTCGGCGTCCAGCAGTTCACGGGCCGACGCGACGATCGTCTTCAGGACGTCCCGCATTTCGAGGTGCCTGCTCATGGCGAGCAGCGCGGCACTCACCGCAGCGAGGCCCGACGGTGGGCGATGGCTCATGGCCTCACCGTACCGGCGGGCCCACCGGCTCCGTATCGGGCTGTGGACGGCCCTGACCGGGGCTCTGGGACTAGGACCACGAGCCGGGCCGCTCCCCCGTGCCTCCCGGGGTGCCCCCTCAAGCCGCTCGACCGATCCGCACTGCACTGCACTGCACTGCACCGCACCGCACCGCACCGCACCGCACCGGAACCTAACATTCCGAATTGCTGTCGCAACGGACGGTGAAACTGTTACCCACCCGATGTGAGGCCATGCATAGGACCCACGTCACTTACGAAGCTCCCTAGTGGAGCGATAAGGGCGATTTGGGTGGTCATGAGCAGGGATGAAGGGTTCAAAACACCCTCCTGTTCCACTACCCGGCTTCGTACGTCACACCTTTGCCACGCCGTTTTGCTGCCGCTAACAATTGCACTCGTCCCCGACGGAGAAGCGAAGTCGCCTCCCGTCTTCGTCCTCCGTGAGGACCTTCCGCGATTCGAAGAGGTATGCCTGTATGTCCGCGTCCCGCATTCCCGGCCGTATCCGTAACCTGAACAAGACCCAGAAGCTCTCCGCCGCCGGCATCTCCGCCGTCGCCGCCGCTGCCCTCTCCTTGTCCCTGGTGCCGGGTAACGCCGCGGCCGAGACCGAGCCGCAGGCCCTCTCCGCGTCTCCCGTCGTCTTCGACTCCACCGCGCCGCAGGCGAAGACGATCCAGAACAGCATCCTGGAGCAGCACTCCACCGCCGAGCAGCTGGTCAAGGCCGTCGACGCCGCGAAGGCCGAGAAGGCCGCCGCCGCCAAGGCCGAGAAGGCCAAGGTCGAAGCCGTCGCCAAGGCCGAGAAGGTGAAGAGCGAGGCGCACATCAAGGCCAAGGCGAAGAAGGCCAAGGCGAAGAAGGACGTCTCCGAGCGCCGCAACCACGCCGCGAGCCGCTCCGAGTCCCGTAGCCCGGTCTACTCCGACAACCTGGACGGATGGATCAAGGAGTCGCTCGCCATCATGAAGGAGCGGGGCATCCCGGGCACCTACGAGGGCCTGCACCGCAACATCATCCGTGAGTCCAGCGGCAACCCGAACGCCATCAACGACTGGGACATCAACGCCCAGAACGGCGTGCCGTCGATCGGTCTGCTGCAGATCATCAAGCCGACGTTCGACTACTACCACGTCAGCGGTACCCCCCACACCCAGTACGACCCGGTCGCCAACATCACCGCGTCGGCCAACTACGCCGCCGACAAGTACGGCTCGATCGACAACGTCGACAGCGCGTACTGAGCAGTTCCCGACCGACGCCGAAGGGCGGCACCCCCGCGGGGTGCCGCCCTTCGGCGTCGTGCTGTGCGCAGGGGCTGCCCGCTACTTGCGCATGACCTCGGGCTCGTGGCGGCGCAGCAGCCGGGCGACCGCCACCCCGCAGATGATGCCGAGGACCAGCAGCACCGCGACGTTGATCCCCCACTGGCCGGCCGAGTGCTCCCACAGCGGGTCCAGGTCCGTGGGGTTCTTCTGGTCCCACGGCGGCATCAGGTGGGCGAGGTCGAGCGTGGAGCCCGCGCCCGCGATGGCCCAGCGGGACGGCATCAGCCAGGCGAACTGCTCCAGGCCGGGCGATCCGTAGACCTGGAAGAGGATGCCGGTGAAGACGACCTGGACGATCGCGAACATGACCAGCAGCGGCATGGTCTTCTCGGAGGTCTTCACCAGCGAGGAGATCACCAGGCCGAACATCATCGAGGTGAAGCCGAGCGCGATGATCGTCACGCAGAGCTCCACGGCGGGCGGCATGATCAGGCCCTCGGCGGGCAGGTCGCGGGTGGCGAAGCCGATGCCGCAGATGATGACGCCCTGGATGGCCGTGATCACGCCGAGCACGATCACCTTGGACATCAGGTAGGCCGAGCGGGAGAGGCCGGTGGCCCGTTCCCGTTCGTAGATGACCCGTTCCTTGATCAGCTCTCGTACGGAGTTGGCCGCGGCGGAGAAGGTCATCCCGATCACCAGGATCAGCATGATCGTGCCGGCGTCGCCGTTGAACCGGGACGGCGGCTTCGGCGGGGCGAGGCCGAAGTCGGCGGGGATGACCACGCTGACGATGCCGAGCACCGCCGGCAGGATCACCATCAGGCCCATGAAGCCCTTGTCGGACGCGATCACCGAGACGTAGCGGCGCATCAGCGTCCACAGCTGGGTCATCCAGCCCTGCGGCTTCGGCGGGCGCATCTGCTGGTGCGGCGGCATGTGGACGGGCTGCGCGGCGACGGCGTCGATGTCCGCGGCGTACATCTGGTAGTGCTGCGAGCCGCGCCAGCGGCCCGACCAGTCGTAGTCGCGGTAGTTCTCGAACGCGGAGAAGACGTCGGCCCAGGTGCTGTAGCCGAAGAAGTTGAGCGCTTCCTCCGGCGGGCCGAAGTAGGCGACGGAACCGCCGGGCGCCATCACCAGGAGCTTGTCGCAGATGGCCAGCTCGGCGACCGAGTGCGTGACGACCAGGACGGTACGTCCGTCGTCGGCCAGGCCGCGCAGCAGCTGCATGACATCGCGGTCCATGCCCGGGTCGAGGCCGGAGGTCGGCTCGTCCAGGAAGATCAGCGAGGGCTTGGTCAGCAGCTCCAGGGCCACGGAGACGCGCTTGCGCTGGCCGCCGGAGAGTGAGGTGACCTTCTTGTCCTTGTGGATGTCGAGCTTGAGCTCGGCGAGGACCTCGTGGATCCGGGCCTGGCGCTCGGCCTCCGTGGTGTCCGCGGGGAAGCGGAGCTTGGCGGCGTACTTGAGGGCCCGGGTGACGGTCAGCTCCTTGTGCAGGATGTCGTCCTGCGGGACCAGACCGATGCGCTGGCGCAGCTCGGCGAACTGCTTGTAGAGGTTCCGGTTGTCGTAGAGGACGTCGCCCTGGTTGGCGGGCCGGTAGCCGGTGAGTGCCTTGAGCAGGGTGGACTTGCCGGAACCGGACGGGCCGATGACTCCGATCAGCGACTTCTCCGGGACGCCGAACGAGACGTCCTTGAGGATCTGCTTCCCGCCGTCGACCGTCACCGTGAGGTGGCGGGCGGCGAAGGAGACCTCACCGGTGTCGACGAACTCCTCGAGCCGGTCGCCGACCAGCCGGAACGTCGAGTGACCGACGCCGACGATGTCGTTCGGGCCGATGAGCGCGGAGCCGGACTTCGAGAGCGGCTGACCGTTGACGTACGTGCCGTTGTGGGACCCGAGATCGCGGATCTCGAACCGGCCGTCGGGTGTCGCGTGGAACTCGGCGTGGTGGCGCGAGACCTGGAGGTCGGAGACGACCAGCTCGTTCTCCAGCGCACGGCCGATCCGCATCACCCGGCCGAGCGCGAACTGGTGGAACGTGGTCGGGCTGCGGTCGCCGTAGACGGGCGGTGCCCCCGCCGCGCCGCCCGGGCCGCCGCCGTGAGGTCCCGGTGCCATGCCCTGCTGCGGCGGCACATAGGGCTGCTGCTGAGCCGGGGGCTGCTGCGGCCAGGCCTGCTGCTGGGCCTGCGGGGCCGGCGGCTGCTGCTGTACGCCCGGCGTCGGCTGGTACGGCTGCTGCTGCGGGGCCTGCTGCGGCTGCTGGGCCGGGGCCTGGGCGCCCGCGGCCGCCTGCCCGCTGTACGCGCCGGCTCCGCTGAGGCTCAGCCGGGGGCCGTCGGTGGCGTTGCCCAGGTTCACGGTGGAGCCGGGCCCGATCTCCATCTGGTGGATCCGCTGGCCGTGCACATACGTGCCGTTGGTGCTGCCGTGGTCCTCGATGAACCAGCCGCGTCCGCTCCAGCTGATCGTGGCGTGCCGCCACGACACTCTGGCGTCGTCGATCGTCATGTCCCCCTGCGGATCACGTCCGAGGGTGTACGACCTGGACGGATCGAGCGTCCAGGTCCTGCCATTCAATTCCAGTACGAGTTCCGGCACTCCGCGCCCCACTAGTTGTCCCCCGAATTACCCCCGTTGCAGGGAGTCTAGGGATGCTGAACATCGTGGGGAACTATTCCAGGAGCAGTCCCCGATGCGAAAGCCGGGCGGGCGGTTGACCGAACCGAGACCGCACCGTTGCGAACGACCCGGAGTAAAACGCCGGTTATCACCGCGACTGCCGGCAGAGCATGCGGACGGCACCGAAGGCGAACATTCCCGGCACCGGACCGGCTGTCCGGTCCTCGGGACGGGCCGTCGGGGGCGTACCGCGGACCGATACGGTGGGAGCACCATGAGCGCATCTCAGCCCCCTCAGTCCTCGCTGTCCCCTGAGCCTCCTGAGTCACGTCGGGACGCGGACACGCCGACCCTCCTCGTGAAGATCTTCGGGAAGGACCGGCCCGGCATCACCGCCGGGCTCTTCGACACCCTCGCCGCCTACTCGGTCGATGTGGTCGACATCGAGCAGGTCGTCACCCGTGGCCGTATCGTCCTGTGCGCGCTGGTCACCGCGCCGACCGCGGGCGGGACCACCGAGGGCGACCTGCGGGCCACCGTGCACAGCTGGGCGGAGTCGCTGAAACTGCAGGCCGAGATCATCTCCGGCACGGGCGACAACCGTCCGCGCGGCGACGGCCGTTCCCATGTGACGGTGCTCGGGCACCCGCTGACCGCGGAGTCGACCGCGGCCATAGCGGCCACGATCACCTCGACCGGCGGAAACATCGACCGTATCTTCCGGCTGGCGAAGTATCCGGTCACCGCCGTCGAGTTCGCGGTGTCGGGCACCGGGACCGAGACGCTGCGCACCGCGCTGGCCGTCGAGGCCGCCGGGATCGGCGTCGACGTGGCGGTCGTCTCGGCCGGGCTGAGCCGCCGGGCGCAGCGGCTCGTCGTGATGGACGTCGACTCGACGCTGATCCAGGACGAGGTCATCGAACTCTTCGCGGCCCATGCCGGCTGCGAGGCCGAGGTCGCCGCCGTGACCGAGCAGGCGATGCGGGGCGAGCTCGACTTCGAGCAGTCGCTGCACGCGCGCGTGGCGCTGCTGGCGGGGCTCGACGCGTCGGTGGTGGAGAAGGTGCGCGCCGACGTCCGGCTGACGCCGGGTGCCCGCACCCTGATCCGTACGCTGAAGCGGCTCGGCTACCAAGTGGGCGTCGTCTCCGGCGGGTTCACGCAGGTGACGGACGATCTCAAGGAGCGGCTCGGGCTCGACTTCGCCTCTGCCAACACCCTGGAGGTCGTCGACGGGAAGTTCACCGGCCGGGTGACCGGGGACATCGTCGACCGGGCGGGCAAGGCCCGGCTGCTGCGGAGCTTCGCCGCGGAGGCCGGGGTGCCGCTGGCGCAGACGGTGGCGATCGGTGACGGGGCGAACGACCTGGACATGCTGAACACCGCGGGGCTCGGGGTCGCCTTCAACGCCAAGCCGGTGGTCCGCGAGGCGGCGCACACCGCGGTGAACGTGCCGTTCCTGGACACCGTGCTGTATCTGCTCGGCATCACCCGCGAGGAGGTCGAGGCCGCCGACGGTCTCGTCGAATAGGGGCACGCGTACAACAGGGCCCGGGTCCGCACGCCGAGGCATGCGGACCCGGGCCCTGTCGTCGGCCGGGGCGGTCAGTCGTTCGGAGTCCAGTACTCGACGAGCTTGCCGACGCCGTGCTCCACGCTCTTCCAGGTGCCGGGGAGCTCGACCACGGCGAACGCGGCGGTCGGGAAACCGCCGCTGGTCATCCGGGCCAGAGCGTCACCCTCCGCCCCGCCCGACAGGGCGTCGGCGACGGCGTGCATGCCGGGGTTGTGGCCGATGACCAACAGATCGCGGACGTCGTCGGGGGTCTCGTTGATCAAGGCGATCAGCTCGCCGAGCGAGGCTTCGTAGAGCCTCTCCTCGTACACGGTCCTGGGACGCTCCGGCATCTCGTGCACGGCCAGCTTCCAGGTCTCACGCGTCCTGACCGCGGTCGAGCAGAGGGCCAGATCGAAGACGATTCCGGAATCGGCGAGTCTGCGGCCTGCCACGGGGGCATCCTTGCGGCCGCGCTCCGCGAGCGGCCGCTCATGGTCGGAGTCCTGCGACCATTCCGCCTTCGCGTGCCTGAGAAGGACGATCCTGCGAGGTGTATCGACGCTCATACACCTCAGCTTCGCATGAAATGTGCCAGCTGGCGCAGGGTGTTGGAGGGCTTCCCCGCCCCGTGCTCCGGAGGTCAGGCGGTCAGCAGCTCCACGATTCGCTCCAGCAACCGGCCGACCACGGGATCACCCGTGGCGGCCTGCGCCTGCCCCGGTCCGGCGATCAGCAGCAGGAGCGCGCCGAAGGCCACGGCGGGCAGCGCGACGGCCCACCACGGCAGCCTGACCTCGACACCGGCGGCGTCCGGGCGGGTGGAGCGGGTGTGCGTACGGGTCGGCATGTCCGCCTCCGTGGGTGCTGGATTCCGGTACTCAGAACCTACGGATCCGGGGGCGCCGCTCCCATCCGGTGAGCCACCCACTTCACCCTGACCCTGGCCCCCTAGGGGATGGTGGGGCCAGCCCCACCATCGCACCGGGAGCCGGGCGTCACGGAGAGGCGATGGAGGCGATGATGCCGACGACGACGGTGATCAGCAGCATGGTCCCGAAGACCATGAGCAGCTTCTTCTGACCGTTCTGGGGATTCGGATCGAGCACAGGAGACATGGCCCCAGTCTCGCATCTCAGCATTCGTCCTCGATCGTCCGGTCCCGGCCGGCCAGGATGCCGGCCACCATCTGGGGCACCATCAGGGCCGCCATGAGCGCGATGGGCAGCTCCCAGCCGCCGCTGTGCTGGTAGAGCACGCCGACCAGGAGCGGTCCGGGGATCGAGATGAGGTAGCCGGTGGACTGCGCGAACGCGGACAGCCTGACCACTCCGGCGCCGCTGCGGGAGCGCATGCCGATCATGGTGAGAGCGAGCGGGAAGGAGCAGTTCGAGATGCCCAGGAGCACGGCCCAGACCCAGGCCCCGCCGGACGGGGCGAGGTAGAGGCCCGCGTAGCCGATGAGGCCGCAGACGCCGAGGAAGACGACGATCGGGCCCTGGTTCCTCATCCGCGCGGCGACCCTGGGGATGACGAAGGCGAGCGGCACGCCCATGGCCATGGTGACGGCGAGCAGGACGCCCGCCGTACCGGCCGAGACCCCGGCGTCACGGAAGATCTGGGGCATCCACCCCATGGTGATGTAGGCGGCGGTGGCCTGGAGGCCGAAGAAGCAGGCGAGGGCCCAGGCGGTACGGCTGCGGGTGATCCGGAGCGCGGGGGCCTCGGTCCGGTGGGCCGCGGCGTGTCCGGCGGCGCCGCTGCGGTCCCGTACCAGCGGGATCCACGGCAGGATCGCGGCGGCGGCGAGCGCGGCCCAGACGCCGAGGCCTGCCTTCCAACTGCCACCCATCGCCTCGGTCATGGGTACGGTCACGGCCGCGGCCAGCGAGGTGCCGAGGGCCAGGGCCATGGAGTAGAGGCCGGTCATGGAGCCGACGCGGTCCGGGAACCAGCGCTTGACGATCACCGGCATCAGGACGTTGCTGACGGCGATGCCCATGAGGGCGAGCGCGCTCGCGGCGAGGAAGCCCGCCGTGCCTCCGACGAGGGGCCTGATCACCAGGCCCGCGGTGATGGCGACCATGCCCGCGCAGACGACCGCGCCCGGTCCGAATCGGCGGGCCAGGCGTGGGGCCATGATGCCGAAGACCGCGAAGCAGAGGGGCGGTACGGAGGTGAGTACGCCGGCGACGCTGCCGCTCATGTGCAGCCCGTCGCGCACCTCTTCGAGGAGGGCGCCGAGGCTGGTGATGGCGGGGCGGAGGTTGAGCGCGGTGAGGACGAGCCCGACGGCGACCAGGCGGAACACCCACGGCGCGGGTCCGGCGGCCCGGGCCGGCGCCTCGGTGCGGGGGGCCGCCGGCGCCGCCGGGTCCAGTGTCCTGGTGGGGGTCCGGGGAGAGGTTTCGTCGTCACGCATGGGGCCATCATAGAATCATGGGATGATTACTTGTCCAATCCTCTGAGAAGATTCGGATACCTCCGCGAGACGGCGGGGCGCCCGCCGTCCCGCCGCACACCCGAGCAAGGAGCACCATGGCGCTGACGTCCCCGCGGCGTTCGGCACTCGCCGACCAGGTGATTGCCCAGTTGCGGAACCAGATCACCTCGGGCGAGTGGCCCGTGGGTTCGCGCATCCCCACCGAGCCCGAGCTGGTCGAGCAGCTGGGGGTGGCCCGCAACACCGTCCGCGAGGCGGTGCGCGCGCTCGCGCACAACGGGCTGCTCGACATCCGGCAGGGTTCGGGCACCTATGTGGTGGCCGTCAGCGAGCTGGCCGGGGTGATGCACCGCAGGTTCGCGTCCGCCGATCCGCGCCATGTGGCCGAGCTGCGCTCGACGCTGGAGTCGTCGGCGGCACGCCTGGCCGCCGGCCGTCGCACCGAGCGGGACCTGAAGCAGCTGGACGCGCTCATGCTGCGCCGGGAGGAGACCTGGGCTGCGGGGGACGCCGAGGCGTTCGTGGCGGCGGACGCGACACTGCACCTGGCCGTGGTCGCCGCCTCGCACAACGAGGTGCTGACCGGGCTCTACGCCGACCTGGGCGACCTGCTGCGGGATTATCTGCGGGACGACATCGGCCATGAGCTGCGGCCGGAGAACCACATGGACCACAGCCGGCTCGTCGAGGCGATCCGGGCCGGGGACGCGGAGACCGCTGCCGCGGAGGCCGCGAGCCACGCGCTGAGCTGCCTGGTGGACCGGGTCTGACGCCACACCGGGCGCCCGTACCTGCGGCCGGGCCGCCTCATGGGCCCGGACGGGCCCGGGCCGGGGAACTGTCCGGCGGTGCGAACAGGTAGCCGGTGTACGGACCCGCGTCCCGGGTCTCCGCCAGGAAGACGGGCGGCCCCGAGGGTGCGTACGACGGCCGGGGGCCGCCGCCGGCGACGAGTACGGCCGTGGGGACCCGTCGGGCGGCGTCCCGGAGACCGGCGGGGGTGATGCTTCCGTCGTGCCCGGCGGTCTGGCGTGAGGCGCAGCCCGCGTAGTAGGCGATCGGGACCGCCTGGTCGCCGCTGATCACGCAGGGCGGGCGGATTCCGTGGCGGTGGAGCGCGGCGGCCACGGCCGTGAAGTCCGCGCTGGTGGAATGGCTGCTGGCGGACACCCGGCTCGTCACCTGGAGCTGCACGGCCAGGTGGGCGGTGAGGACGGCGGCGAGCGCGACGACGCGCCACTGCCCCGTGAGCCGTCCGGCGGGCCGGCGCGCCCGGTCGTACAGGCGCACCAGGCACTCCGCCACCGGCAGGGACAGCAGTGCGTAGGCGGGCAGCAGGAAGCGGGGCGCGGCGTACTCGATCAGGAAGAGGTACGGCACCGCCAGCGACACCGCGGTCCCGGTCGCCAGGAGGATCACCGCGGACCGGCCCGTCCGGCGGGCGGCGACCACGCCCGAGACGGCGAGGAACGGCAGCAGGGCCCACCAGACCGTCGTACCGGGCCGCTTCCACCCGATGGTGCAGGGACGGCACAGGGTGCGCCCTTCCAGTGCCTTGGCCTGGTCGTCCACCGCCAGGTTCCAGCCCAGCCCGCCCTGGATCTCGCTGGCCCGGTGCAGCCGGGTGAGCGGCCCTCCGTAGTGCGTGAACGCCTCCAGGATCCACGGCGCGGCGCCCGCGAGCAGCCCGACGGCAAGCGCGGCGAACATCCGCGGTCGCACGACAGTGACCAGCAGCAACGGCAGAGCGAGCCACATCCCGTCGGCCGGCCGCATCAGGACCACGACCGCTGTCGCCGCGCCCGCGCCGAGGAGCTCGGCCCGCCCCGCCCCGCGCAGCACGGCGCGCGCAACCCATCCGGTGGCGGCCAGGGCGCCCAGCGCGCACCAGAGGTTCGGCATGGCCATGGAGCCGTAGAACAGGGTCGGCCAGAGAGTGGCGAACAGGGCTCCCGCGCAGACCAGGACACGGCAGGGCACCAGGGTGCGCCAGACCTGGAAGGCGCCGACGAGCGCGCCGGCCGAGAGCAGGGCGAGGTAGATCCGCAGAGCGGCCGTGGACGCGGTGAGGGCGGCGACCGGAGCGACCAGGTAGGAGATGCCGCGGGCGCGGGGAGCGCTGAAGAACGCGGCCGGGGTGTCGCCTCCGGCCTGGCTGACGTAGACGGTTTCGTCCCAGCCCAGGCCCGACCCCGGTACGACGAAGGCCAGTTGGACGGCGACGCAGACCACCGCGATCACCGCGAGGCAGGGCAGCGACCGCGACGAGGCCCCGGGAGCCGGCTCAGCCGACGCGCGCACCGGGGCAGGGCTCGGGGTCCGTAGTCCGTACATGACCGCTCCTCGGCAGGGCGGTCGGGATGAGCCCTGACCGGGGCCAGCCTGCCCGATCACCGCGTGACGGGACGGCCGGGCGCGCCGTGCCGGCACGAGGCCTTGTCCCTGGGGCCTCCGCCCGGGACCGTGGCCCTGCCCGCTCCCGCGGCTCTAGGACGCCTTGGCCCTGTGTGTCCCGGTGGAGTGTGTGACCCAGGCGGAGCGGACTTCCTTCCAGCAGCGGTCGTCCAGCCGTACGGTCCGGCCCGCGGGGACCTCGACCGGCCTGGAGTCGGCGTCGATGTCCCACCAGCGGGCGCATTCGGTGTGCAGCTGGACGCGGTCGGCGGACGGGTACGGGTTGTGGCAGTACGCGACGACCCGGGAGCCCTTCACCGATGTACGGCATTCGGCGCCGGAGGGCTCGGGGTCGGGCGTGGGCGGCGCTGACGCGCCCGCGGCGCCGACGTACCCCGCCGCGTACAGGCCTGCGGGCACGAGCAGCCCGGCGACGACGGCGGAGGCCACCAGCAGGGATCGGGTTCGGTGACGAGTGCAGCGCACAGCGATCTCCTCCCCTCGGCCTGACCAGAAGTCCGGTTCCTCCACATTCTGCGGTGGATCGACCAGCTTTTCGACCTGAGCGCCGGGAGGCCGGGCGGGGCAAGGAAAACGGCCGCGCACCGCCCCCGGAGGAGGCGGTGCGCGGCCGTGATGCGCGAAAGGGTCAGGCACCCATCATGTGCACGCCACTGTCGACGTGGATGATCTCGCCCGTGGTCCTCGGGAAGAAGTCCGAGAGCAGCGCGACGATGCCGCGGCCCGCCGGCTCCGGGTCCTTCATGTCCCACGCCAGCGGCGCGCGGGTGTTCCACACGTCGGCGAGCTCGCCGAAGCCCGGGATGGACTTGGCCGCCATGGAACCGATCGGTCCGGCCGAGATCAGGTTGCAGCGGATGCCGTCCTTGCCCAGGTCACGGGCGAGGTAGCGGGAGGTCGCCTCCAGGGCGGCCTTCGCCGGACCCATCCAGTCGTACTGCGGCCAGGCGTACTGGGCGTCGAAGGTGAGGCCGACGATCGAGCCACCCTCGCTCATCAGCGGCTTGCACGCCATGGCGAGCGACTTCAGCGAGAACGCCGAGACGTGCATCGCCGTGGCGACCGACTCGAACGGGGTGTTGAGGAAGTTGCCGCCCAGCGCGTCCTGCGGGGCGAACCCGATGGAGTGGACGACGCCGTCGAGCGAGCCGAGCTCGTCGCGCACCAGACCGGCCAGCCGGTCCAGGTGCTCGGCGTTGGTCACGTCCAGCTCGATGACCTTGGCGGGCTTGGGCAGCTTCTTGGCGATGCGCTCGGTCAGCGTGGGCCGCGGAAAGGCGGTCAGGATGATCTCCGCGCCCTGCTCCTGGGCCACCTTGGCGGTGTGGAACGCGATGGACGACTCCATCAGCACCCCGGTGATGAGGATGCGCTTGCCGTCGAGAATTCCGCTCATGGTGATCAGTGACCCATGCCCAATCCGCCGTCAACGGGGATGACGGCTCCAGTGATGTACGACGCGTCGTCGGAGGCGAGGAAGCGCACCGCGGCGGCGATCTCGTCGGGCTGCGCGTAACGGCCCAGCGGCACCTGGGACACGATGCCCTTGCGCTGCTCCTCGGTGAGCGCCTGCGTCATGTCGGTGTCGACGAAACCGGGCGCGACGACGTTGAAAGTGATGTTGCGCGAACCGAGCTCGCGCGCCAGCGACCTGGCGAAACCGACCAGACCCGCCTTGGACGCGGCGTAGTTGGCCTGTCCGGCCGAGCCGAGGAGGCCGACGACGGAGGAGATGAGGACGACGCGGCCCTTCTTGGCGCGCAGCATGGCGCGGTTGGCGCGCTTGACGACCCGGAAGGTGCCGGTGAGGTTGGTGTCGAGTACGGAGGTGAAGTCGTCCTCGGACATCCGCATCAGCAACTGGTCCTTGGTGATACCGGCGTTGGCGACCAGTACCTCCACGCTGCCGTGCTTCTCCTCGATCTCCTTGTAGGCCTGCTCCACCTGCTCGCTGTCGGTGATGTCGCAACGGACCGCGAGGACACCGGCCTCGGTGAGCGCCGCGGGCGGCTCTCCGGAGCGGTAGGTGATCGCGACCTTGTCGCCGTTGTCGGCGAAGGCGCGGGCGATGGCGAGGCCGATGCCCCGGTTTCCTCCGGTGACGAGAACCGAGCGGCTCAACGGATCACCCTTTCGGTAGCGGTCTGGTTACCTCGAAAACCTATCGGTACCGCCCGCTCCACGAGGAATCGGCCCCTGACAGCGCCTTCCCGCAGTCACTGTGGGGTTCCTACAGTGACGGACCCGGTCCGGGCGCCGCGGGGCCATCCCCCGCGCGCGGCCGGGAAATCGGCCGCGACGCCGCTGTGGCCGTGCTTCACTGCCTCGTAATCGATCCGAGGGTATGTGAGAGCAGAGGAGAGGCCGCCCGTGGCCCATGAGGTAGATCAGTCGTTCCTGGCGCTCCCGCTACGGGCGCTCGCCGACGCGGCGCTCGCCCGCGCGCGGGCGCTCGGGGCCGTGCACGCCGACTTCCGCTTCGAGCGGGTGCGCAGCGCCACATGGCGGCTGCGCGACGCCCGGCCGGCCGGGTCGTCGGACACCACCGATCTCGGGTACGCGGTACGGGTGGTGCACGGCGGGGCCTGGGGGTTCGCTTCCGGAGTGGATCTGACCATGGACGCCGCGGCGAAGGTGGCCTCGCAGGCCGTCGCCATGGCGAAGCTGTCGGCGAAGGTGATCGCGGCGGCGGGGTCGGACGAGCGGGTGGAGCTCGCCGACGAGCCCGTGCACGGGGAGCGGAGCTGGGTCTCGGCGTACGAGACCGACCCCTTCGACGTACCCGCGGAGGAGAAGGCGGGGCTGCTCGCCGAGTGGAGCGGCAGGCTCCTGGGGGCGGAGGGCGTCGCGCATGTGGACGCCTCGCTGATGACCGTCCACGAGAACAAGTTCTACGCGGACTCCGCGGGCACGGTCACCACCCAGCAGCGGGTTCGGCTGCATCCGCAGTTCACCGCGGTCGCCGTGGACGCGACGACCGGCGAGTTCGACTCCATGCGCACGATCGCGCCGCCGGCGGGGCGCGGCTGGGAGTACCTGACCGGGACCGGCTGGGACTGGGACACGGAGCTGGAGAGCATTCCGGGGCTGCTGGCCGAGAAGATGCGGGCCCCGAGCGTCGAGGCGGGGACGTACGACCTGGTCGTCGATCCGTCCAATCTGTGGCTGACCATCCATGAGTCGATCGGCCACGCCACGGAGCTCGACCGGGCGCTGGGGTACGAGGCGGCGTACGCCGGGACCTCGTTCGCCACGTTCGACCAGCTGGGCAAGCTGGCGTACGGCTCCCCGGTGATGAACGTGACGGGCGACCGCACCGCCGAACACGGGCTCGCGACGATCGGGTACGACGACGAGGGCGTCGAGGCCCAGTCCTGGGACCTGGTCAAGGACGGGACGCTGGTGGGCTACCAGCTGGACCGCCGGATCGCGAAGCTGACGGGTCTGGGCCGGTCCAACGGGTGCGCGTACGCGGACTCGCCGGGCCATGTCCCCGTACAGCGCATGGCGAACGTGTCGCTCAGGCCGGATCCGGGCGGGCTCTCCACGGAGGACCTGATCGGCGGGGTGGAGCGCGGGATCTACGTGGTCGGCGACCGGTCCTGGTCGATCGACATGCAGCGGTACAACTTCCAGTTCACCGGGCAGCGGTTCTTCCGGATCGAGAACGGGAAGCTCGCCGGGCAGTTGCGCGATGTCGCCTACCAGGCGACGACGACCGACTTCTGGGGCTCCATGGAGAAGGTGGGCGGCCCGCAGACATACGTCCTGGGCGGCGCCTTCAACTGCGGCAAGGCCCAGCCGGGCCAGGTCGCGGCCGTCTCGCACGGTTGCCCCTCCGCCCTCTTCCGGGGCGTGAACATCCTCAACACGACGCAGGAGGCCGGGCGATGAACGGCGACCACGGAACCGGCCGGGGGTCCGGGGGTCGTCCCCCGGGCAGGCACACTCTCAACACGACGCAGGAGGCCGGGCGATGAGCCGCGTCAGCAAGCCGCACGAGATCGTCGAGCGCGCGCTCGCGCTGTCCACCGCCGACGGCTGTGTGGTCATCGCCGACGAGGAGTCGTCGGCCAATCTGCGCTGGGCGGGCAACGCGCTGACGACGAACGGGGTGACCAGGGGCCGCACCCTGACCGTCATCGCCACCGTCGACGGGTCCGAGGGCGCCGCCTGCGGTGTGGTGTCCCGGTCGGCCGTCACCGCGGCGGACCTGGAGCCGCTGGTGCGGGCCGCCGAGGCCGCCGCGCGTGGGGCCGGACCGGCCGAGGACGCGCAGCCGCTGGTCACCGGGGTGCCGGAGTCCCCCGACTTCACGGACGCGCCCGCGGAGACGGGCTCGGACGTCTTCGCGGCGTTCGCGCCCGCGCTCGGCGACGCCTTCGGCCGGGCCCGTTCCGGGGGCCGTGAGCTGTACGGTTTCGCCCATCACGAGATGACCTCGACCTACGTGGGCACGTCGACGGGGCTGCGGCTGCGCCACGACCAGCCGAACGGGACGCTGGAGCTGAACGCCAAGTCGCCGGACCGCTCGCGCTCGGCCTGGGCGGGGCGCTCGACCCGCGACTTCAAGGACGTCGACCCGGCGGAAATGGATGCCGAGCTGGCGCGGCGGCTGGTCTGGGCGGAGCGCCGGATCGAGCTGCCCGCCGGGCGCTACGAGACGCTGCTGCCGCCGACCGCCGTGGCCGACCTGCTGATCTACCAGCTGTGGTCGGCCACCGCACGGGACGCCGTCGAGGGCCGGACGGTGTTCTCCAAGCCGGGCGGCGGGACCCGGCTCGGCGAGAAGCTCTCCCCGCTGCCGCTGACCCTGCGCAGCGACCCGAACGCGCCGGGGCTCGAATCCGCGCCCTTCGTCATCGCGCACTCCTCCGGGGACGGTGCTTCGGTCTTCGACAACGGGCTGCCGCTCGGCCGGACCGACTGGATCGGCGACGGCCGGCTCGACCGGCTGACGACGACCCGGCACACGGCCGGCCAGACCGGGCTTCCGGTGGCCCCGGCGATCGACAACCTGCTGCTGGAGGGTGGTGGTGAGCGGTCCCTGGAGGAGATGGTGGCCGCGACGACCGGCCGCGCACTGCTGCTGACCTGCATGTGGTACATCCGGGAGGTCGACCCGGCGACGCTGCTGCTGACCGGGCTGACCCGCGACGGGGTCTATCTCGTGGAGGACGGCGAGGTGGTCGGTGAGGTGAACAACTTCCGCTTCAACGAGTCGCCCGTGGACCTGCTGTCGCGGGCCACCGAGGCGGGCAGGACGGAGAAGACGCTGCCGCGCGAGTGGGGCGACTGGTTCACCCGGGCCGCGATGCCCGCGCTGCGCATCCCGGACTTCAACATGAGCTCGGTGAGCCGGGGCGTATGACCCGCCTAGACTGGCTGTTGCCTTTCGATACACAGATCGACACACGTAGCTGAGGAGACACGGAACCGTGACGGACATCGTCGACGAGCTGAAGTGGCGCGGGCTGTTCGCCCAGTCCACTGACGAGGACGCCCTGCGCAAGGCTCTCGCGGACGGTCCCGTCACGTTCTATTGCGGCTACGACCCCACCGCGGCGAGTCTGCACGTCGGTCATCTGGTGCAGGTGCTCACCATGCGCCGGCTCCAGCAGGCCGGTCTGCGGCCGCTCGCCCTGGTGGGCGGCGCCACCGGCCAGATCGGTGACCCGCGGCCGACCGCGGAGCGCACGCTGAACGACCCGGAGACGATCGCCGCCTGGGTGGCGCGGCTGCGGTCCCAGATCGAGCCGTTCCTGTCCTTCGAGGGCGAGAACGCCGCGGTCATGGTGAACAACCTGGACTGGACCGCGGGCATGTCCGCGATCGAGTTCCTCCGGGACATCGGCAAGCACTTCCGCGTCAACAAGATGCTCACCAAGGAGTCCATCGCGCGGCGGCTGGAGTCCGACGAGGGCATCAGCTACACCGAGTTCAGCTACCAGCTGCTCCAGAGCATGGACTTCCTGGAGCTGTACCGGCGCCACGGCTGCACCCTCCAGCAGGGCGGCAGCGACCAGTGGGGCAACCTGACCGCGGGTCTCGACCTGATCCACCGCCTGGAGCCGGGCGCCGAGGTGCACGCGCTGGCGACCCCGCTGATGACGAAGGCGGACGGCACCAAGTTCGGCAAGTCGGAGAGCGGCGCCGTCTGGCTCGACGCGGAGATGACCACGCCGTACGCGTTCTACCAGTTCTGGCTGAACGTGGACGACCGCGACGTCTCCCGCTACATGCGCATCCTCAGCTTCCGGAGCATCGACGAGCTGACGGAGCTGGAGCAGGTCACCGAGGAGCGGCCCCAGGCCAGGACGGCGCAGCGCGCGCTGGCCGAGGAACTGACGACGCTGGTGCACGGCGCGGACCAGTGTGCCGCGGTCATCGCCGCGTCGAAGGCGCTGTTCGGCCAGGGCGAGCTCGGCGAGCTGGACGAGGCGACACTGGGTGCCGCTCTCTCCGAGGTGCCGCACGCGCAGGTCGCCGAGCTCGGTCCGCTGGTCGACCTGCTGGTCGAGGTCGGTCTGGCGCCGAGCAAGTCGGGCGCGCGCCGCACCGTGAAGGAGGGCGGCGCCTACGTGAACAACGTGAAGGTCGTCGACGGCGAGGCGGCTCCGTCCCGCGAGGAGCTGCTGCACGGGCGCTGGCTGGTGCTGCGCCGGGGCAAGAAGAACCTCGCGGCGATCGAGGTCACGGCCGGCTGAGCCACGTACGGGAAGCACGACGGCGGGGCACGCGTGATGCGTGCCCCGCCGTCGTGCGTGTGCCTGTGCGTGGCTCAGGTCTTCTGCCTGTTGCCCCGGAGCGAGGTCCACAGCATGTCGCCGACCCCGACGACGACCACGGCTCCGATCAGCTGGAGCAGATGGCGCGTCCAGTCGATGCCCTTGGTGTCGTTGACACCGATCCAGGTGGCGACAGCATTGCCGAGGATGCTGCCGATGATGCCGAAAATGGTCGTCAGCCAGAGTGGGATCTCCTGCTTGCCCGGCAGGATCGCCTTGGCGATCAGACCGAGCACGAAGCCCACGATGATTGCCCACAACCAGCTCATGCCGCCTCCTCGTGCGACGCGGTGTCGCGCATGTCCGCCCAGTCTTGGTCCTGGGCCGGTACGCCGCATGTCGGACAGGTCCGTACGTGCGACGGAGTGGTGGGGTGTACGCATGCGGCGCGCCCCGGTCTCGAACCCGGGGGAGGCCGGGCGTACCGTGGGATCCGGTCCGGTCCGGGGAGCGTCCGGCGCAGGAACGGGGTCTCCCCCAGTTCGTCATGAGCTCGGGGAAGGGTGGTGGAGACGTGTTGGGGAAACAGAGCGGTGCGGAGGTCTTCCGGATCACGGGGGCGCGGCAGGGGCTCGCCGAGGATGTGCGCGGCAGGCAGCGGCGCTACGTGATCTCGATGTCCGTGCGCACGGTTTCGGTGGTCGCGGCCGCGGTCCTGTGGAACGTGGAACGCCATGTGGCGATCGTGGCGCTCGCGTTGGGGGTTCTCCTTCCCTACGTCGCGGTCGTCATCGCCAACGCGGGCCGGGAGAACAGCCCTTCCCTCCCTTCGACCTTCGTGCCCGCCGCCACGCGGCCCGTGCTGGAAGCCGCGCCGACGGCCGGTCCGGCGGAGTCCGGTCCGGAATCCGGACATGCTTTCCGAAGCCCGGATCCACAGGGGCACGGCTGAGCCCGGGGCGGTCCCAAGCTCAAGAAAAGCTCAGATCAATCATGAAGTTCCAGTGCACCGCAGGCCGGTCTGCGTGACATACTTCGTGAGCGCTCCGCATCCCCCGTCGGAGCGACGGACCGACGCCGGGCAGCTCCCCCCGTGGCTGCTCGGCGTCGCCATTTCTCCGGCGGGGATGCCGCAGGATCCGCGCTCCCGCTCACGCTCTAGGGTTGAGTCCGTGAACTCCCCCGGATCCGATTCCGCCGTCCCGTCCGCGAACGCCGCCACCGCGCCCGTCTGCTCGGCCAAGGGCTGTCGCGCCGATGCCGTATGGGTGCTCGCCTGGAACAACCCGAAGCTGCACACTCCGGAGCGCCGCAAGACCTGGCTGGCCTGTGACGACCACCGGGAACATCTTTCGTCGTTCCTGGGCGTCCGGGGTTTCCTGAAGGACGTGGTGACCCTGACGGAGTGGGAGTCGCGGGACTCGCCGCCGGCGTGACGGCCGACGGTCCCGCAGTTCCTGGCGTGACAGCCCTCAGCCGCCGATCGCCGACATCGGGCGGTCGGGCTGGAGGAACGTCGGGTCGTCGAGACCGGAACCGGCCTTCTTGCCCCACATCGCGACCTTCCAGAGCCGGGCGATCTCCTCGTCCGGGGCCTCGGAGCGCAGGGCGCCGCGCAGGTCGGTCTCCTCGCGGGCGAACAGGCAGGTGCGGACCTGCCCGTCGGCGGTGAGCCGGGTGCGGTCGCAGGCCCGGCAGAACGGCCGGGTGACGGAGGCGATGACGCCGACCCGGTGGGGGCCGCCGTCCACGAGCCAGCGCTCGGCCGGGGCGGAGCCGCGCTCGCCGTCCTCCTCGGCGGTGAGGTCGAAGCGGGTGCGCAGCGACTCGAGGATGTCGCCTGCCGTGATCATGCCGTCGCGCTTCCAGCCGTGCTGGGCGTCGAGCGGCATCTGCTCGATGAAGCGGAGCTCGTAGCCGTTGTCCACGGCCCAGGCGAGGAGGTCGGGTGCTTCGTCGTCGTTGAGCCCCGGCATCAGGACGGTGTTGACCTTGACGGGGGTGAGCCCGGCCTCGCGGGCGGCTTCCAGTCCGGCCAGCACGTCGTGGTGGCGGTCGCGGCGGGTGAGGGTCTTGAACGCCTCGGGGCGCAGGGTGTCCAGGGAGACGTTGACCCGGTCAAGGCCTGCGGCCCTGAGCGCGGCGGCGGTCCGCTTCAGCCCGATGCCGTTGGTCGTCAGCGACATCCTGGGGCGGGGCTCCAGGGCCGCGCACTGCTCGACGATGGAGACGAGTCCGGGGCGCAGCAGCGGCTCTCCGCCGGTGAAGCGGACCTCGGTGATGCCGAGCCGGGTGACGGCGATGCGGACGAGCCGGACGATCTCGTCGTCGCTCAGCAGGTCGGGCTTGGCGAGCCACTGCAGGCCTTCTTCGGGCATGCAGTAGGTGCAGCGCAGATTGCAGCGGTCGGTGAGCGATACACGCAGGTCGGTGGCGACCCGGTCGTAGGTGTCGATGAGCACGGTGGGCCCCCTCCCCCGGTGACTTCCCGGTTGCGGATTCTGACTCTTCCGAGACTACGCGAGCCCAGTGACAACGGAGGGGCCCGTTTGACACGAGGAGCGGCGCGGCCGCGTCGTAGGACTCTACGACGCGGCCGCGCGAAGGAAGGGTGCGGGCACCCGTCCCGTGTGTGAACTTCTGCTCTCAGTGGGCTCCGATGCCGGTGAGGGACTTGACCTCCAGCTCGGCGTACTTGCCCTTGTCGGGCTCCTCCTTGGACAGGAGGGAGCCGATCCAGCCGAGCAGGAAGCCCAGCGGGATGGAGATCAGGCCCGGGTTCTCCAGCGGGAACCAGGCGAAGTCGACGCCCTTGAACATCGAGGTCTTCGCGTTCCCGGAGACGACCGGCGAGAACAGCACCAGGATCACCGAGCTGGCGAGGCCGCCGTAGATGGACCACAGCGCACCCTGGGTGGTGAAGCGCTTCCAGAAGAGGCTGTAGAGGAGCGTCGGCAGGTTGGCCGAGGCGGCGACGGCGAAGGCGAGCGCCACCAGACCGGCGACGTTCATGTCGCGGGCGAAGGCGCCCAGGACGATCGCCGCAGCGCCGATGAAGACGGTGGCCCAGCGCGCGGCCTTCATCTCCTCCTTCTCGGTGGCCTTCCCCTTGCGGATGACGTTGGCGTAGATGTCGTGCGCGAAGGACGACGAGGAGGCGAGGGTGAGTCCCGCGACGACGGCGAGGATGGTGGCGAAGGCGACGGCGGAGATCACGGCGAGCATGATCGCGCCGCCGGTGGTGCCGACGCCGCCGAGGTATTCGGCGAGCTGCGGGGCGGCCGCGTTGCCCGCCGGGTTCTTCGCCTTGATCTCGTCCGGGCCGATGAGGGCCGCGGCGCCGAATCCGAGGGCGATCGTCATCAGGTAGAAGGCGCCGATGATGCCGATGGCCCAGTTGACCGACTTACGGGCGGCCTTGGCGGTCGGCACCGTGTAGAAGCGGATCAGGATGTGCGGCAGGCCGGCGGTGCCCAGCACCAGGGCGATGCCGAGGGAGAGGAAGTCCAGCTTCGAGGTGCCGGTGGCCCCGTACTTGAGTCCGGGCTCCAGGAACGAGGCTCCGTGGCCGCTCTTCTCGGCGGCCGTGCCCAGCAGGTCGGAGACGTTGAAGTCGAACTTCCACAGCACCATGAAGGTCATCAGGATGGCGCCCGCGATGAGGAGCACGGCCTTGACCATCTGGACCCAGGTGGTGCCCTTCATGCCGCCGATGGTGACGTAGACGATCATCAGTACGCCGACCAGCGCAACGATGAGGATCTTTCCGGCGTCACTCGTGATGCCGAGGAGCAGCGAGACCAGAACTCCCGCGCCCGCCATCTGTGCCAGCAGGTAGAAGATCGACACGACGATGGTGGAGACACCCGCGGCGGTGCGGACCGGGCGCTGGCGCATCCGGTAGGCGAGGACGTCGCCCATGGTGTAGCGGCCTGAGTTGCGCAGCGGTTCGGCGACCAGCAGCAGCGCCACCAGCCAGGCGACGAGGAAGCCGATCGAGTAGAGGAAGCCGTCGTAGCCGAACAGGGCGATGGCTCCGGCGATGCCGAGGAACGAGGCGGCGGACATGTAGTCGCCGGAGACCGCGAGGCCGTTCTGGAAGGCGGTGAACTGGCGGCCGCCCGCGTAGAAGTCGGAGGCGCTCTTGGTCTGGCGGCCGGCCCAGACGGTGATGCCGAGGGTCGCGGCGACGAAGACCGCGAAGAGGGAGATGATCAGCGGCCGGTGCTCGCTGGTGGACGAGGCGGCGAGCGTCACGACGGTGTGGGAGTGGTACGCGGCGCTCATGCGTCGGCCTCCATACGGGACTTGATGGCCTCGGCCTTCGGGTCGAGCTTCGCGTTGGCGTGCCGCGAGTAGAACCAGGCGATGAGGAAGGTGGTGAGGAACTGGGCGAGTCCGAAGACGAAGGCCACGTTGAAGTTGCTGTACACCTTGGTGCCCATGAAGCCGCCGGCGTAGTTGGAGAGCAGCACGTACAGCAGGTACCAGAGGACGAAGGCGATGGTCAGCGGAAAGGCGAACGAGCGGTACGAGCGGCGGAGTTCGCCGAATTCCTGGCTCGCCTGCTCCGCGACGAACGCCTCGGTCGTGGGCTGGGCGGGGCCGGTCTCCGTACTGCCCTCGGGCGGCGGTGCATCGGTAGCCACGGAATCTCCTCGCGACGCGGGTGCGGTGGTGGTGGGGACGGTGGATTTCACTGGGGACCTCGATATCGGGGAGTGATGTACGCCTCCCCTGACAACGGCACGCAGCGCGCGGCGAAGCGGTTCACCCGGGTTTCCGGCGGCCCCGTGTCACCCCTTCGGGCGCTCCGGCCGCAATCGGTTCTCCCGAACTCATTGATGAGCCGGGATGATCAGCGATAGCTTCACTGGTCATGTACGCGACTGGACACACCCCGTGTCCGTCGACTGACACGGATGAAGTGGAGACCCCATGGCTCATCTGGGATCCAGACGGAAGCGCGCACTGACGCTGCCCGTCGGATTGGCCCTCACCGCATCGCTCGGCTTCCTGCCGACGGGGACCGCCTCCGCCGCCCCGGCGCAGGAGACGCCCTCGGCGGCGGTGTCGGCGGACGGTCCGAAGCTGTCGTACGTGGTCAACACCCGCGGGGGTCAGGGCACCGTCAAGCAGGTGCGCAAGGCCGTCGAGCGGGCCGGCGGCACGGTGGTGATCGCCTACGACCGGATCGGGGTCATCGTCGCCCACTCGCAGAACCCGCAGTTCGCGCAGTCGATGCGCCGGGTCAGGGGTGTCGACTCGGCCGGCGCCACGCGTACCAACCCGATCGTTCCGCAGGCCACGAAGGACATCGGGGTCGAGCAGCCGCTGACCGCGCAGCAGGAGCGGACCGCGGCGGCGCAGGCCACGGCGGACCAGGACCCCATGGAGCCCCTGCAGTGGGACCTGCCCGCCATCAAGGCGGACCAGGCGCACAAGAGGTCGCTGGGCAGCTCGAAGGTCACGGTCGCCGTCATCGACACGGGTGTCGACGACACCCATCCGGACCTCGCCGCCAACTTCGACCGCGCCGCCTCGGCGAACTGCGTGTCCGGCGCCCCGGACACCACGGAGGGCGCCTGGCGTCCGAAGGCCGGTGAGAGCGATCACGGCACGCATGTCGCGGGCACCATCGCCGCCGCGAAGAACGGCATCGGGGTGACCGGGGTCGCGCCGGGCGTGAAGGTGTCCGGCATCAAGGTGGGCAACCCGGACGGCTTCTTCTACACCGAGGCCGTCGTCTGCGGCTTCATGTGGGCGGCCGAGCACGGCGTGGACGTCACCAACAACAGCTATTACACCGACCCGTGGATGTACAACTGCAAGGACGACCCGGACCAGGGCGCACTGGTCGAGGCCGTCGCCCGGGCCACCCGGTACGCCGAGCGCAAGGGCGCGGTCAACGTCGCCGCGGCCGGCAACTCGGCCGAGGACCTTGCGGCCGACACGATCGAGGACGCGTCGAGCCCGAACGACACCACGCCCGTCACCCGGACCCTCGACCCGAAGGTGTGCCTCGACATCCCGACGATGCTGCCGGGTGTCGTGACGGTCTCGGCGACGGGGGCGAAGGGGCTGAAGGCCTCGTACTCGAACTACGGCGACGGCGTCATCGACGTGGCCGCGCCGGGCGGGGACTCGACGGTCTACCAGACGCCCGCGCCGCCGGCGACGAGCGGTCTGATCCTGTCCACGCTGCCCGGCGGGAAGTACGGCTACAAGGCCGGTACGTCGATGGCCTCCCCGCACGTCGCGGGCGTCGTGGCCCTGATCAAGTCGAGGCACCCGTACGCGTCGGCCGCCGCCGTCAAGGCCCTGCTGACGCTGGAGGCCGACGCCACGGCGTGCGGTGAACCGTACGACATCAACGGTGACGGCAAGATCGACGCGGTCTGCGAGGGCGGCAAGAACCGCAACGGCTTCTACGGGGCCGGAGTGGTCGACGCACTGGACGCGGTGCGCTGGTAGAGGGTGTGTGAGGGGCCGGCACGTGCACCTTCCGGGCCGGCCCCGGTACCGGTCCGTGCCCCTTTTCGGTCCGCCCCTGTTCCCGCCTGGCACTCAGTGCCATAGTGCGGAGATGAAGATCATCCCCGACTCCGCCACCGGGCAGGCCTGGGCCGCCCTCGGCGGTGCCCCCGCGCTTCTCTCCCTGATCGGGACCACCGGGCCGGATGGGCTGCTTCCCGCGCGGCTGCCCGTGCGGGAGCTGGCCCGCGCCGCGGTCGGGGTCTGTTCCCTGGCCGCCGCGGAGCTTGCGGCCCGCCGCACCGGCGGGCCCGTTCCCGCGGTCCGGATCGATGACGGCGCGGTGGCCACCGCGTTCGTCAGCGAGCGCCATCTGCGGATCGACGGCCGCGCGCCGGCCAACTTCGCCCCGCTCTCCCGCTTCTGGCGCACAGCCGACGGCTGGATCCGTACACACGCCAACTACGCGCACCACCGCGCCCGGCTGCTGGGCACGCTGGGGCTGCCCGCGGACACCGCCGACGACCTGGCCGTCGATGCCGTGGCCGCGTCCTTCGCCGGTCGGCGGGCGGCCGAGATCGAGCAGACGGTGTACGCGGCGGGCGGGCTGGCCGTGGCTGCCAGGACGCCCGCACAATGGGCGGCCGACCCGCGCCGCGTGGCGCTCTCCGGTGTGCCGCTGGTGCAGCGGGAACGGCTGGACGCCGCCCCGGTGCGGCGGACGGCCGCCCTCGCCGGCACTCCGCTGCGGCCCGCGGCCGGACTGCGCGTCCTGGACCTCACCCGGGTCACCGCGGGGCCGGTCGCCACCCGTACGCTCGCGCTGCTCGGCGCCGACGTCCTGCGGATCGACGCCCCGCAGCTCCCGGAGAGCCAGGACGCGCACAGCGACACGGGGTTCGGGAAGCGGTCGGTGAGCATCGACCTGGCCAGCGGCGCCGGCCGCGAGGTCTTCGACGGGCTGCTCGCCGGGGCGGACGTGGTCGTCACCGGGTACCGGCCCGGTGCGCTCGACACGTTCGGCCTCGCGCCGCAGTCCCTCGCCGCGCGCAGGCCGGGTCTGGTGATCGGACGGCTCTCGGCCTGGGGGAAGGGCCCGTGGGCCGGTCAGCGCGGCTTCGACAGCGTGATGCAGGCCGCCACCGGCATCGCCGTGACCGAGGCCGGACCGGGAGATCCCGACGGTCCGCCGGGTGCGCTGCCCGCCCAGGCGCTGGACCACGGCACCGGCTATCTGCTGGCCGCGGCGGTACTGCGGGCGCTGACCGAGCAGCACGACGAGGGCGGTACACGGCTGGCCACCCTCTCACTCGCCCGTACCGCTGCCTGGCTGACCGACGAGATCCCGGCCCCGCCGGACCGTACGGCACCCGAGGACCACGACCCGCGGAAGTGGCTCACCGAGACCGACAGCACGCTGGGCCGCCTGCGTCACGCGTTGCCGCCGGTCGCCTTCGACGGGGCACCCGCCGACTGGTCGCGCCCGCCCGGACCGCTGGGGGCGGACGCGGCCGTCTGGCTCACGGCTTGATGAGGACCTTCAGCGCCGTGCGCTCGTCCATCGCCTTGTAGCCGGCCGGCACCTCGTCGAGGCCGACCGCCAGGTCGAAGACGGGCGACGGGTCGATGGTGCCGGACAGCACGTCGGGGAGCAGCTCCGGAATGTACGTGCGTACGGGGGCGACGCCGCCGCGCAGGGCGATGTTGCGGTCGAACATGATGCCGAGGTCCAGTCCGGTGCCGCTGCCGTGCGGCACTCCGACGTAGCCGATGGAGCCGCCGTCGCGGGTGATGCCGACGGCGGTGCGCATCGACTGCTCGGTGCCGACGGCCTCGATGACCGCCTGGGCGCCCTCGCCGCCGAGCAGTTCCCGTACCGCCTCGACGGCCGCGTCGCCGCGCTCGGCGACGACGTCGGTGGCGCCGAAGTCGCGGGCGATGTCCGTGCGGACCCGGTGGCGGCCGAGCGCGATGATCCGCTCGGCGCCGAGCCGCTTGGCGGCCATGACGCCGCACAGCCCGACGGCTCCGTCGCCGACGACGGCGACCGTGGAACCCCGCTTCACGCCCGCGCCGACAGCGGCGTGGTGGCCGGTGCCGAGGACGTCGGAGAGGGCCAGGAGCGCGGTGAGCAGGTGGTCGTCGGAGGCCGCGGCGGCGGGAAGCCTGACCAGCGTGCCGTCGGCGAACGGGACGCGCACGGCCTCGCCCTGCCCGCCGTCGGAGCCGACCGAACCCCAGAAGCCGCCCTGCGGGCAGGACGTGGTCAGCCCTTCGGCGCAGTAGGCGCAGGTGCCGTCGGACCAGACGAAGGGCGCGACGACGAGGTCGCCGACGGCGAAGCCGTTGACCTCGGAGCCCGCCTCCTCGACGATCCCCAGGAACTCGTGGCCGATGCGCTGGCCGGGCCGGCGGGCGGACTCGCCGCGGTAGGCCCACAGGTCGCTGCCGCAGATACAGGCCCGCAGGACCCGCAGCACCACGTCGGTGGGCTGCTGGATCACCGGGTCCGGGACCTCCTGCACGCGGATGTCGTGGGGGGCGTGAATGACGGTGGCGCGCATGCGTGGGGGTCCTTGCTGATCTCAGATGCTGATACTCCGCTCACGGTACGCCCCGAGGACCGCACCGGCTCCTTTCGCCCCCGGCGCGAGCACGCCGACGGTGAGCAGGAACTGCGCCGCGACGTAGGTGAGCATGACCCAGAAGCCGGGGGCGGGCAGCTGCGGCCAGTCGGCGATGCCGGTGGCGATCAGTGCGTCGGAGAGCAGGAAGAGCGCGCCACCGGTGGCGGCGTACCGGCCGAGGACGCCGGAGCGGTAGGCCATGGCGGTCAGCAGCAGGCTGTAGCCGGCCATCGGGACCCGCAGCCCGGCCGGCAGCCCGTCCCAGATGAGCGTGACGAAGACCGTCAGGACGACCGCGTACCCGATCCCGGGAAGCAGCGCGCCCCGGGCCCGTCCGAAGAGCCGCAGATAGCAGAGGTGGCCCGCCGCGAAGCCGCCCATCCCGACGAGGAAGGCGAGGTCGGCGTCGAACAGCAGGAACACGTCGCCGATCCAGCCGCAGAGCAGGGCGGCGATCAGCAGCCGGGGCCCGCGCCGGGCGGCGGCGTACGCGGCGAGGAGCGGCATCAGCAGCGGCTTGGCCACCAGATGGGGGGCGGCGAGGCCGGTGAGGACACCGGCGAGGTCGACGGCGCAGGCGACGAGGAAGGCGGCGAGCAGGGGGCGTACCCAGCGCTCCCGCCGGTCCGCGAGCGGGGCGGCGCTCATCCGGTGCGCTCCCGGGCCGGGGCGGCGGGGGCCTCGGCCGGGCGCGCCACCGCCGGGGCCGGCTGCCACCCGGGCCCGCGGAAGACCCGCCCGGCCCGCTCGCCCCAGCTGCCCGCGGCGCGCACGTCGCGGGCGATGGCTGCGTACTCGTGGGTGGCGACCCGCAGCGGGTTGTAGGTCTCGATGTTCTTGGTGAGCCCGAACACGGGCCGTTCCGTCTCCACGGTGAAGGACCCGAACCACCGGTCCCACACGATGAGGATGCCGCCGAAGTTCCGGTCGAGGTAGCCGCCCTGGGAGGCGTGGTGCACGCGGTGGTGGGAGGGCGTGTTCAGCACGTACTCGAAGGGCCGGGGCAGCTTGTCGACGCGCTCGGTGTGCACCCAGAACTGGTAGACGAGGTTGGCCGACGAGCAGAAGGCGAGCGCCGCCGGGTGGACGCCGCACGCGATGAGCGGAAGGTAGAAGGGCCAGGAGGTCAGCGAGGTCCAGGGCTGGCGCAGCGCGGTGGAGAGGTTGAACTTCCGGCTGGAGTGGTGGACCACGTGGCAGGCCCAGAGGATCCGGATGACGTGGTGCCCGCGGTGGGACCAGTAGTAGAAGAAGTCCTGCCCGAGCAGCATCAGCGGGACGGTCCACCACAGGAGCGGGATGCTGAGCGGGGTCAGTTCGTACACCGCGGTGTAGATCGCCACGATGGGCACTTTCCACAGCAGGTCGAAGGCCAGACTGCCCAGCCCCATGGAGATGCTGGTGGTGGCGTCCTTCGCCTCGTAACCGGCGGCGTCCTCGTCGGGGTGGAAGTGGTGGAGCGCCATTTCCAGAACGGTGAGCAGGACGAAGGCCGGTATGGACCAGAGCACTACATCGGGCAGGTTCGTCGGCATGCCTGCACCGTAGAGCCGCAGGTCGGCCCCCGACTAGACGTTGTTACCAACAAGTATGCGAGACGTGCTGTCAGCGGCCTTTGGCACCTTCCAACAGGACGGGCCGGTCGCTCCTACACCCCCGCCGCCCCCAGCAGCTCCCCCGCCGCGTACGTCACGGCCATCGCCACCGCTCCCCCGCCCATGTTCCGCAGCACCGCCGGGCCCACCGCCGCGTCGCCCAGCCGGGCGCTCCACCAGCCCGTCAGGGCCAGTGCCGCGAGCACCGACAGCACTGTGACGAGCAGCCGCAGCGACGACGGCGGCAGCACGATCGCCATCAGCGGCAGCAGCGCGCCCACCGTGAACGCGAGGAAGCTGGCGCCCGCCGCGTGCCAGGGGTTCGTCAGGTCGTCCGGGTCGATGCCCAGCTCGACCTCGGCGTGGGCGCGCAGGGCGTCGCGTTCGGTGAGCTGGACGGCGGCCTCGCGGGCCACCTCCCGGCTGAGCCCCTTGCCCTCCAACAGGCCGGTGAGCTCGGCGAGTTCCGCCTCCGGGGTCTCCTTCAGCTCCTGCTTCTCCGTGGCCAGCGCGGCCTTCTCCGAGTCCCGCTGGGTGGAGACGGACACGTACTCGCCCGCCGCCATCGACATGGACCCGGCCAGCAGCCCGGCCAGCCCCGCCGTCAGCAGGGTGCCGCGGTCACCGGTCGCGCCCGCGACGCCGACGACGAGGCCCGCGGTGGAGACCACGCCGTCGTTGGCCCCGAGCACCGCGGCGCGCAGCCAGTTCAGCCGCGCGCCGAGGCCGTTGCCGTGCGGTTCGTGGTGCGCCTGGGTATCCGTCACCCGGGGATGGTCTCACTCCGCGGCGTCACCAGACGCGTACCGACCCACCCGGGGCGAAGGCGGGGCTCGTGGCGTCGGCGGGGACCTCCTTCAGGGGTTCGGCGATCTCCTGGACCGTCGGGCCCACGGAGGCGGCGATACGGTCCAGCGCCGGCAGGTCGAACCCGTAGACGCGGGCCGCGTTGCCGCCGGTCATGGCGGCGACCTCCGCGGGCGGCAGTCCCGCGTACGCGATCCGCAGCCCTTCCCGTGAGTACGGGGCGGTGCCCTCGTCGTGCGGGTAGTCGCTGCCCCACATGATCTTGTCGAGGCCGATCCGGTCGCGCAGCGGCACTTCGTGCGGGCGCATGAAGCTGGCGCCGACGAAGCAGTTGTCGCGCCAGACCTCGCTCGGGCGTGCGCCCATCGAGGCCGACAGCCCCGCACCGAACTTGGACTCGGCGGTGGCCGCGCGGGTCGCCGCCGCGACCAGCCGGCCGTGGTAGTAGTCGAGCATCTCCACGATGCCCGGGATCCAGCCGGAGCCCTGTTCGGTGAGGACCAGCTTGAGCGCCGGGTGGCGGCGGAACGCGCCGCCGAAGATCAGGTGCCACAGCGCCCGGTGCGAGAACCAGGTCGTCTCGACCATGAAGACCGCGCGGGCCGCCGGTTCGTCGCCGAGCGGCGGGGAAGCGGAGCCGCCGTGATGGTTGACGGGTACGTCCAGCTCCGCGCAGACCGACCAGAGCGGGTCGTAGACCGCGGAGTACAGCTCCGGGATGCCGGAGCCGGGCGGCGTGCCGGGCAGCAGGATGCCGCCGGTGAGACCCGCCTCCTTGGTGCGCCGGACCTCGCGGACCGCCTCGGCCGGGTCGTTGAGGAGGATCTGGGCGACGCCCGCCCGCCGGCCCGGTGCGGCGGCGCAGAAGTCGGCGAGCCAGCGGTTGTGGGCGCGCAGGCCCGCCCAGCGCTGTTCGTACTCCTGGCGGGAGGGCGCCGGGGCCATCAGGGAGGCGGAGGGGAAGAAGGGCGGGATGGTGTTGGGGAAGACGACTTCCGCGACGATGCCGTCCGCCTCCAGGTCGGCGAGGCGGCGGTCCGAGTTCCAGTTGCGGTCCGCGGTGTCGGCGACCAGGTCCTCGTACGGGTTGACGTAGGTGGCCGCCCAGGCGTCGAAGTCGTCGTGGTGCTTCGACTCCAGGTACGGCTTGTAGTCGAGCAGGTCGGCGCCCGCGTGGCAGTCGGCGGAGATGACGGTGTAGCGGTCCGTCATGACGCCCCCAGGACGGGGAAGTCGTGGTCGGTCAGCCAGTGCCGGCCGACCTCGCGCGAGCGGGCCCAGGACGCTTCGACCGCGCTCTGGTCGGCGCTCTGGCCCAGGTCGGCGGGGGTGGGGCCGATGCGTGCGGCCAGCGGGGCGAGCTTGTCCGTGTCGAAGCCGAAGACCTCGGCGGCTGCCAGGCCCAGCATCACGCGGGTCTCGGCGACGGGGATGTCGTGGAAGGTGTTGCGCAGCCAGTTCGCGGTGTCGGGCCAGGTGCCCTCGGGGTGCGGGAAGTCGCTGCCCCACAGGATATTGCCGACGCCGATCTCGTACCGCTGGGCGAGTTCGCGGCGTTTGGTGTTGGTGGCGCAGATGAACACCTGCCGGTCGAGGTACTCGTGCGGCGGGCGCTTCAGTTCGGCGAACGGGGAGAGCTTCTTGCCGCCGTGGGCGCCGAGGTAGAGCCGGTCCATGAACCACAGGAGGTTCGGGAGCCACCAGCAGCCGGACTCCGCGACGCCGAACTTCAGCCCGGGGTGCCGTTCGAAGGCGCCCGACCAGAGGAGGAACCAGAGCGGGCGGGACGGCCACCAGGTGACCTCGGAGACGTAGATCCCGAGGTGGTCGCCGTACTCGTGGCGCGGGGCCGCGCCGGAGTGGGTGACGACCGGCATCCCGGTCTCCGCGGCGGCCGCCCACACCGGGTCGTAACGACGGTCGTGGTAGGGGGCCTTGTCCACCCACATGGAGGGGATCATCAGGGCGCCGAGGCCGGACTCCTTGGCCCGGTGGATCTCGGCGACGACCCGGTCGACCTCGCCGGTGACGGGCAGCAGGGCGACACCGCAGTGGCGTTCGGGATGCTGCGAGACGAACTCGGCGAGCCAGCGGTTGTGGGCCTGCGCCCCGGCCATGCCCAGCTCGGGGTCCTGGTCGCCGGAGAGGCCGAGGCCGACCCCGAAGGGGGCCGCGGTGCGGCTGTCGACGGCGTCCGCGTCGGGGAAGACGACCTCGGCCGCGACGCCGTCGCCGTCGAGCTCCTTGAGCCGCTGGGCGGCGTCCCAGCCGCCCCTGAGGCCTTCCTCGTTGTCGTGGAACCACTTGTCGGCGAATGCCTCGTTGCGCACGCCGAGGCGGGTCATCTCCTCGCGGCGGCGGTCGCGGCCGGCCAGGAAGTCGTCGAACTCGCGGTGGAAGCGGCTGTCCAGATAGGGCCGGTACTCCTCGGTGGGGAGCCCGGCGTGGCAGTCGGAGGAGATGATCAGGTACGGGTCGTCGTGGGTCATCGCTGGGTCCTGTCCCCTCAGTCGAGTATGAAGTTCTCCAGGTAGGACGGGTTGGACCGCTCCAGCATCGACTGCGACCTGGCGCGGATCTGCCGGTCGCTGTGCTCGCTGTCGGGCAGCATCCAGAAGCGGTCGGCACGGATCCCGTCCACCACGGTGGCGGCCACGTCCTCCACGGGCGTGAACTCCACCTCGTGGCCGCCCGCCTTCATGGCCTTCTCCCACTGGTCGAGGCTTCTGTACGGGGTCCGGCGCGGGCGTTCCTTGGCGTACCGGTCGGGCCGGTTGCGGTGCGACTCCCACAGCCCGGTGCGCAGCATGTGCGGGCCGGGGAAGAGGACCGAGGCTCCGACCGCCGCGCCCTCCGCCCTCAGGTGCGCGTACAGCGACTCGGTCATCGTGACGACGGCGGACTTGGTGACCGCGTACACGGACGCGGTGGGCAGCGGGGCGATCCCGCCGTCGCCGGACGAGGTGTTGACGACGTGGCCGGGGTCACCGCCGGCCAGCATGCGCGGCAGGAAGGCCTGGATGCCGTGGAACACGCCCCACACGTTGACGGCGAAGGCCCATTTCCAGTCGTTGGGCTCGTGCTCCCACATCCGGCCCTCGGCCCCGGAGCCGACCCCGGCGTTGTTGCACAGCACGTGCACGGCCCCGAAGGCCTCGTACGCAGCCTCGGCCAGGGCCTGTACGGAGTCGCGCTCGCTGACGTCCACGGGCCGGGCCAGCACCTGTGCGCCCTCCGCGCGCAGTTCCCCGGCCGCCTTGCCGAGCGCGCCCTCCTCCACGTCGGCGAGGACGACCCTCAGCCCCTCGGCCGCGAACCTCCGGGCCATCGCGAGTCCGATGCCGCTCGCGGCACCGGTGACGACGGCGACCTGCCCTTCCCGAAGCCTCATCGGACGCTCCCTCGCGGCGGGCCGTCGTGGATCTGCTGCGGGTCGTCGTAGCGCTGGTGGATGTACGGCAGGAGCGCGTCGGCGCTCACCCGCTCGACGGCGCGGCCCTGCTGGTCGCTGGTCTTCTCGCCGATGGTGAGGTCGAGGACGCGCAGGACGGGCAGGTCGGCGACCGGGTCGTACATGGACTCGCGCAGCACCACGTCGCCGGTGATCCGCTCCAGCCGGCGGACCTTCTCGTGGCGGGTGCAGTGGATCAGGACGGGGTCGGCGTCGAAGCCCTCGCCGTCCACCGCGGGCAGGAACTTGAAGTAGAAGTCGAGTTTGGTGGCCGGTCCGGGCAGCGGGAGCGGCTCGCCGACCGCGCCGCGGATCTCGACGAAGGCGATGCCGTGGCGGGCGAGCGAGGCGTGCACGAGGAGCCCATCGCGCTCCACGCTGACCTCGCCGAGCTTCTTCGGCTCGCCGAACACCTCGCGGCCGCCGGTCAGGGCCCGCTCGTGGGTCATCGGCATGACCAGCGGGTACCAGCCCTCGTGCCCGTCATGGACGGCGGCGACCGCGACGGAGCCCGCGCCGAGCGGATACCCGGGCAGGTCGACCTTGCTGATGTTCGCCCGGACGAGCGGGCGCGCCGAGGGTTTCAGGGGCGGTGGGAGGACCGCGGCCACCGCGTCCGGGTCGCTCTCCCAGACGGCGGCGACGCCGGTGGACCAGATGTCGGGGAGCCGTGAGCGGGCCTCGCGGGCCGCAGCGATCTCGGCCTCGGTGCGCGCGCCGTACCGTACACGTGCCATGCGGTGCCACCCTTCTCGGTTGTCCGTGCCGGGTTCTGTAACACAGTTACACCGGAGGTCGCGAAGGGTAAATAGCCGTGCGTGTAACGGAGTTCTGGAGACCGGAGGAGCCGTGACTCGATCGTCGCTGACGCGTGAGGAGGTCCTCGCGACCGCCGCGGGACTCGTACGGCGGCACGGTCCGCAGAGCCTCACCATGCGCAAGCTGGCCGCCGAGCTGGGCACGGCCGTCACGTCGATCTACTGGCACGTCGGCAACCGCGAGTCGCTGCTGGACGCCCTGGTCGAGCGCACCGTCCAGGAGATGGGCACCCTCCGCCCCACCGGCCGGACCCCGGCCGCACGGATCGTCTCCGTGGCCCGCGGGCTGCGCCGGGAGCTGCGTGCCCGGCCCCATCTGATCGCCATGGTCCACGAACGGGGACTGACGGAACGCATGTTCCTGCCGGCCCAGCAGGCGCTCGCCCACGAGGTGCACGCCGCCGGGCTGCGCGGCGCCCGCGCGGCGGACGCGGTGCGGGCGGTGCAGTTCCACACCGTCGGCTTCCTGCTCGTCGAGCGCAACCGGGAACGGTCCCCCGTGCAGTCGCCCGCCGAGGGCGATCTGTGGAGCGCGTCGACGGCCGGCGAAGACCCGGCACTGGCCAGGGCGCTGGCCCGGCCGGCCGACCAGGACCGGCTGTTCGTGACGTCCGTACGGGCTCTGGTGGACGGGCTGCTCATCGGCGTCGGCGCCTTGGGGGTGACGGCCGAATAGGGGACTGTCGGTGTCGGCCCGTATTCTCTGTGACCATGCTCGACGACCGCCAGACCGCAGCACCGTGGCCGACCGCCTACCCGCAGGGGTACGCGGTCGTCGACGTGGAGACCACCGGCCTCGCACGGGACGACCGGATCATCTCCGCCGCCGTCTACCGCCTGGACGCCCGGGGCAACGTCGAGGACCACTGGTACAGCCTCGTCAACCCGGAGCGCGATCCCGGCCCGGTCTGGATCCACGGGCTGACGAGCGATGTCCTGGAAGGCGCCCCGCTCTTCCCCGAGGTGGCCGCGGAGCTCTCCGAGCGGCTCGCCGACCGTGTGCTCGTCGCGCACAACGCCGCCTTCGACTGGTCGATGCTGGCCCGGGAGTACGCACGGGCCGCGGTGATCGCGCCCGTCCAGCAACGGCTGTGCACCATCGCGCTGGCCAAGGAACTGCGGCTGCCCCTGCCCAACCACAAGCTGGAGTCGCTGGCCGCGCACTTCGGCGTGGTGCAGGAGCGCGCGCACCACGCCCTGGACGACGCCCGGGTGCTCGCCGAGGCGTTCCGCCCCAGCCTGCACGCGGCGGCGCGGGACGGCATGCGGCTGCCGCTGCTGGAGTGCCGGCCGCTGACCGAGTGGTCGGACTCCCCCGTCACCCCGCGGATCGGCTACCAGCCCTCGTACGGGGCGCAGAACAGCTGGCGTCCCTCGCGCAAGCGCCCGGCCTGCCCGTATCCGAACCCGGGACGGTACGAAAAGGAGAAACCTCTCATGCAGGGCATGCGGGTGGCTTTCTCGGGCGACACCTCGGTCGACCGCGAGCTCCTGGAGGACCGGGCCGTGGAGGCGGGGCTGCATGTGGCGACGAGCGTCTCCCGGCTGACGAGCCTGCTGGTCACCAACGACCCGGACGCGGCGACCTCGAAGACGGTGAAGGCGAAGTCGTTCGGCACGCCGATCGTGGACGAGAGCGCCTTCACCCACCTCCTGCGGGACGTGGCCGCGTCCGCCACGGTGCCGGCGCCGACGCCGTCATCGGAGTGAACCGGGGGCGACTCGCCCGCCCGCCGCTCGCCCGTCGCCGCCCGGCGTCCCACCCTGTGGCGCATGGCACGTTGCGAGGTATGCGGAAACGACTACGGGATGTCCTTCGAGGTGCACGCGCAGGGCGCGGTGCATGTCTTCGACTGCTTCTCCTGCGCCATCCACCGCATGGCGCCCATCTGTGAGCACTGCCGGGTCCAGGTCATCGGCCAGGGTGTCGAGGTCGACGGACACTGGTTCTGCGGCGGCCACTGCGCCCGCGCGGAGGGGAAGGTGGGCATCGTCGACAAGGTCTGAACGCCTGGGGTCTTCCGTTCGGATCATGCCGGGCTCGCGGGCCCCGGCACGCGCGTCTGCGGCGTTGCCGTCGGTCGCCCGTGCTCCGCGGTGACTCCATCCTCCGCTGTGCAGCCGCACGCACCGGGCCCGCTCCCTGATCCGGCCTGATCCAAACGAAAGACCCCGGCGCCGCACTCCCGCCCCCACCCCTCCGCGATGCGCCCCATGACGCAGTTGTACCGTCATGGGGTGTACCGCTTCCTGTTGACCCGGCAGTGGCTGATCCTCGCCCTCATCGCCCTCGTCCTGATTCCGACGATGGTCGAACTGGGTTTCTGGCAGCTGCACCGGCACGAGCACAAGGTCGCACAGAACGCCCTGATCTCGCAGAACCTCAAGGCGAAGCCCGTGCCGGTCGCGGGCCTCACCTCACCCGGTCATGTCGTTCCGCGCTCGGACTACTGGCGTGCGGTGACCGCCACCGGGACGTACGACGAGAAGCACGAGGTCGTCGTCCGGCGCAGGACCGCCACCGACGGCTCCATCGGCGTCCATGTGCTGATCCCGTTCGACCTCAAGGGCGGCGGCACGGTCATGATCAACCGCGGCTGGGTCCCGTCCGCCGCCGACCAGCACGCCTTCCCCGACGTACCGGCCGTGCCCAAGGGCGAGGTGACCGTCACCGGGCGGCTCAAGGCCGACGAGACGACGAGCGCCAGCGGCATCAAGGACCTCTCGGACCTGCCGGACCGCCAGGTGATGCTGATCAACAGCGCCCAGCAGGCGAAGCTCCTCTCCCGCCCGGTGCTCGGCGGCTACATCGAGCAGACCGGACCGGAGCCGAAGGGTGACTCCCCCGAGCTGATCGAGGCTCCCGACGACAGCTCCATCGGCCCGCACATGGCGTACGCCGTGCAGTGGTGGCTGTTCGCCGCCGGTGTCCCGGTCGGCTATGTGGTGCTGGCCCGCCGGGAGAAGCGCGACCGGCTGGCGGCGGCCGCCGGGCAGGCCGATGCGGCGGAGCCCGAGCCCGCGAAGGCCTGACGGCGCGTCCGGTCCGGCGTCCGCGGGGGTGACACGCGCCTCTCCTGCCCCCGTGGCTGCTTAGCGGGCGCCAGGTTCGGGAACACGCCAGAACGTGACCCCACGCATCGAGGACTACGCCCTCATCGGCGATCTCCAGACAGCCGCCCTGGTCGGCAGGAACGGTTCTGTCGACTGGCTGTGCCTGCCCCGCTTCGACTCGGGCGCCTGCTTCGCCGCACTGCTCGGCGACGAGGAGAACGGCCACTGGCGCATCGCCCCGAAGGGCGCGGAGACCTGTACGCGCCGTTCCTACCGCGGTGACTCCCTGGTCCTGGAGACGTTCTGGGAGACCCGCACCGGCACCGTCAAGGTCATCGACTTCATGCCGCAGCGCGACCACGAGCCCGATGTGATGCGGATCGTCGAGGGCATCAGCGGCACGGTCGACATGGCCTCGGTGATCCGGCTGCGCTTCGACTTCGGCTCCGTCGTGCCGTGGATGCGCCGCTCGCAGGGCCACCGGGTGGCGGTCGCGGGGCCGGACTCCGCCTGGCTGCGCAGCGAACCTCCCGTCAAGACCTGGGGCCAGCAGTTCTCCACGTGCTCCTCGTTCAGCGTCGCCGCGGGCGAACAGGTGGCCTTCGTCCTGACCTGGCATCCCTCGCACTCGCCGCGCCCCGATCTCGTCGACCCGTACGAGGCCCTGGAGAACACCCTGTCCGACTGGGCCGAGTGGTCCGGACGGTGCAAGTACGAGGGGCCCTACCGGGACGCCGTGATCCGTTCGCTGATCACCCTCAAGGCGCTCACCTTCGGTCCGACCGGCGGCATCGTGGCGGCCCCCACCACCTCGCTCCCGGAGGACATCGGCGGCGTACGGAACTGGGACTACCGCTACTGCTGGCTGCGGGACTCCACCCTCACCCTCGGTGCGCTGACCTCGGCCGGCTATCTGGAGGAGGCCGCCGCGTGGCGGGACTGGCTGCTGCGCGCGGTCGCCGGGGATCCGGCCGATCTGCAGATCATGTACGGCCTCTCCGGCGAGCGCCGGCTGCCCGAGGCGGAACTCCCCTGGCTGCGCGGCTACGAGAACTCCGCCCCGGTCCGGATCGGCAACGCCGCCGTGCGCCAGCGCCAGCTCGACGTCTACGGAGAGGTCATCGACTCGCTCCGGCTGGCCCGGGTCGCGGGCCTGGACGACGCGCCGCACGCCTGGAGCCTCCAGCTCAGCCTGCTCGGCTTCCTGGAGTCCACCTGGCGCGAGCCGGACGAGGGGCTCTGGGAGATCCGCGGCCGTCGCCGCCACTTCGTGCACTCCAAGGTGATGGCCTGGGTGGCGGCCGACCGCGCGGTGCGCAGCCTCGAGGAGGACCCGTCGCTGTCCGGCGACGCGGACCGCTGGCGGGCGATGCGGGACGCCGTGCACCGCGAGGTGTGCGAGAAGGGGTACGACCCGGTACGCAACACCTTCACCCAGTCGTACGGGTCGCGGGAGCTGGACGCCGCGACGCTGCTGATCGCCCGGACCGGGTTCCTGCCGCCGGACGACCCGCGCGTCATCGGAACGGTGGACGCCGTCCGGGACGAGCTGGGCAGCGACGGACTGGTGCGCCGCTACAGCACGGACAACACCGCGGTGGACGGTCTCCCGGGCGGCGAGGGCGCGTTCCTCGCCTGCTCGTTCTGGCTGGCGGACGCGTTGCGGATGACCGGACGCACCGACGAGGCGACCGAACTCTTCGAGCGGCTGCTGGCGCTCCGCAACGACGTGGGGCTGCTCGCCGAGGAGTACGACACCACGGCCATGCGCCAGCTCGGCAACTTCCCGCAGGCGTTCAGCCACATCGGGCTGGTCGGCACGGCGGTGTCACTGGCCGAAGCGCAGGCCGCCGAGGACGTGGCACGGGGACAGGAGGCAGGATAGGGCCATGGATCTTGGACTGAAGGACCGTGTGTACATCGTCACCGGAGCGACCCGGGGGCTGGGCAACGCCACGGCGCGCGCCCTGGTCGCCGACGGCGCGAAGGTGATCATCACCGGCCGCGACGAGAAGAGCGTCCGGGAGGCCGCCGACGAGCTGGGCCCCGACGCGGTGGGACTCGCGGCCGACAACGCCGACCCGAGCGTGGCACAGCGGCTGGTGGAGTCCGCGCAGGAAGGTTTCGGCCGGCTCGACGGCATCCTCATCAGCGTCGGCGGCCCCGCGCCGGGCTCCGCCGCGGACAACACCGACGAGCAGTGGCAGTCGGCGTTCGAGTCGGTGTTCCTGGGCGCGGTGCGCCTGGCCCGGACGGCGGCGGCGGCGCTCGGCGAGGGCGGGGTCATCGGCTTCGTGCTCTCCGGCTCCGTCCACGAGCCGATCGCCGGCCTGACCATCTCCAACGGACTGCGCCCCGGCCTGGCGGGCTTCGCGAAGTCGCTGGCCGACGAGCTCGGCCCGCGGGGCATCCGCGTGGTGGGCGTGCTTCCGGCCCGCATCGACACGGACCGGGTCCGTGAACTGGACGCGCTGTCCGGCGACGCGGCCGCCTCGCGCACCGCCAACGAGGCGGCCATCCCGCTGCGCCGCTACGGCACTCCGCAGGAGTTCGGCCGGACCGCGGCCTTCCTGCTCTCGCCCGCCGCCTCGTATCTGACGGGCATCATGGTGCCGGTCGACGGCGGGTCCCGGCGCGGTTTCTGAGCCGCCCCCGACGCCCGTCCCGGCGGACATTCCGGCCGCCGCGGAGATCAGATCCGGGCGAACGCGGCCGGGGGGCGGGCGCCCCGGGGGGGGCGGGCCCCCCCCCCCGGGGGGGGGGGGCCGGGGGGCCCCCCCCCGGGGGGGGGCCCCCCCCCGGCCGCGTCGTCCGCTGCTCGTCAGCTCACCCGTTCCGCCCGGTGCTTGACCGCCTTGAGCCGTACCTCGGCCGGCAGCTTCGCCAGCCCGGCCGAGTCCCGGGCATGGGCCAGCGCCTCGTCGGTGAGCCGGCCCAGCGCCTCGTCCGGACCGGCGTGCGGTTCCATGAGGAGCCGGACCCTGGCCTGCGGCTCGCTGCGCCTGCCGGTCAGGACGACCTGGGCGCGGGCCACCCCGTCCAGGGCGCCCGCCTCCTGCGCGAGCACACCCTCCAGGGCGCGGCCTCGCAGCAGCGCACCCTCGCCGTCGCCGCTGTCCACGAGCACCTCGGCGAGGCGGGCCCGGCGCAGCTGGGCCAGCAGCCACCACAGGGCGAGCACCACCAGGACCGCGAGGACCGCGATCACGACCGGCCACCACCAGCCCTCGGAGCGCCAGCGGTCGCGGTCCGCGTCGCTCAGCAGGACGTCGTTCTTGCCGTACCAGGGCCACCAGGACGGTACGGAGAGACCGACCGCCGCGGCCAGCACCCCGCCGCCCACGCAGACCAGCACCAGCCCGGCCAGGCCCAGCAGTACCCGGTTGACGGTCCCGATCACGCGGCTCACCCCTTCTTCGCCGGACGGCGGACGTGCACGGACAGGCTCGGCTGCCTGGCCAGTCCGAGTTCCCTGATGCCGGTGGAGAGCACGGTGTCCAGATCGGCCCGTACGTCGTCGAGTTCACGGAAGTGCGAGACGGCCCGCACCCCCACCTTGCTCCGGCCCATCCGGACCCGGACCGACTGCACACCGGAGACCTCCACGGCCCGGTCGCGCAGGACCATGGCCGCCGCGGTCCGGTCGAGAGCCGCCCGTACGTCCGGACCGCGCCGGCGCATCGGCAGCAGATCACGCAGTCCGGGCGTGAGAGCGAGGAGGAGCAGCCACAGGCCGACGGCCGCGGCGACCGAGGCTCCCGTGAGTACCCAGACGTCGTCCAGCCGGCGCTCGGCCAGTTCGTCGGCGAGCGAGCGGCGCCACTGCATCGCCGGATGGTCCGCGCGCACGGCCGCCACGTCGTAGAGGAGCAGTCCGGCGCCGCCCAGGACCACCAGGGCGGTGATGCCCGCGGGGATGCGGCGGGCCGACCGGAAGCGGCCCGAGCCGCCCTCGCTCCGTTCCTTGGCCGGGACCGGGTCGTAGGCCGCGGACGACGCCGACTGGTCGAGCGCGAGCACGTCTCCGTGTTCCACGGTGTGCTCCGCGCTGTTCTCCGGGTTCCGGGGCTCGGTCATCGGATCCTCCCCTGCGCCGCGAGGCTCGCTCCTGAGGGATGCAGGCGCTCGACCTGTACGGCCACTTCGGGCACCTCCATCCCTGCCAACGCCTCTACCCGCTCGGCGACCCGGCGACGCACGGCACCGCACTGACGCCCGATGTCGCTCGGATACCCGAGCTCCAGACTCACCCGTACGCGCGCGGTGTCACGGTGCACCGTGACCGTGGCCCGCGGCGACGCGGCGTCCTTCGCGGGCTCGTCGACCGCCTCCTTCGCCGCCTGAGCGGCGATCTTCGCGACGACCCGGTCGGCGATCCGGGTCTCCCCGCGCTCCGCGGCGGCGACCCGGCCGCCCGCCCCCGACAACGCCGTCACCGCCGTCGGTCGCCGCGATCGCGACTCCGGAAGAAGTCGCCGGGCTCCAGGTCACCGTCGAGGAAGCGACCGGCGATGAAACCGATCGCCCCCAGGGCAGCCACCAGCAGAAAGGCTCCGAACCCGCCGAAGTACCCGGCGAACCCGAGCGCCATGCCGGCCACCATGCCGACCACAGCCATGCTCATCTGCGCTCCTCAACTGCCTCTGACGGAGGACTACTGGACACGTGGCTCGGACTGGTCCTCGTCGTCGTCCTCGTCGGGCAGCTTCACATCGCTCACCGCGATGTTGACCTCGATGACTTCGAGCCCCGTCATCCGCTCGACCGCCGCGACAACGTTCTCCCTCACATCGCGGGCGACATCGGCGATCGACACGCCGTAGTCGACGACGATCTCCAGGTCGAGGGCCGTCTGGGACTCGCCGACCTCGGCCTTCACCCCACGGGTGACCGACTTGGAACCGCCGGGGACGCGATCGCGCACCGCGCCGAACGTCCGCGAGAGTCCACTGCCCATCGCGTGGACACCGACCACGTCGCGTGCCGCCATTCCGGCGATCTTCTCGACGACACCGTCCGCGATCGTCGTACGGCCGCGGGTGGCCGGGGCTCCCCCGCCGCGCTTGGTCAGCGAGCTGCTCCTGCTGTCGCCCCCCGTCGCGTCCTTGTCGGGGTTCTCGGGCCGGTTCCGCTGTGGGGTCTCGGTCATCGCCGTTCTTCCCTTCGGGGCAGATTGGACTTCCTTGCCCAGATTAAGTGCGCTTGCCCGGTCTCGCGCCGTGGATGCGGCAGGCTGGAGCAATGACGACGGCTGACGGCTCGCAGAGGGCTCAAGGATGGACGGCCGCGGTCCGGCAACGGCTCGGCCTCGGCCGGCTCCTGCCGCTGGGCGGCCCGGCGGACGGGGCCTGGATCTCGGAACGGGCGGCGGCGGCCGTACTGCACCGGGCGGTGGGCGCTTCGGGACCGGTGCTCCTGGAGCTGCGCATCGCCGTGGCCGACACCGAGGCGGCTCCCGCCCCGCAGGTGCCGCCGCCCCCGAGCGCGCTGCCGCCGGGCCCGCTGCGGATCGAGGCCACCGTGGCCGCGACGGCACACCTGCCGATCCCGGCCGCCGCCGCGGCGCTGCGCTCCGCGCTGCTGACGGCTGCCGCCCGGCGGCTCGGACTGGTGGTCGACGAGGTGGATGTCCAGGTGACGGAGTTGCTGGACGCCGAACCGGAACGGGCCGCACCACCCGCTGTCGAGGTGCGCCCGGCGGATCCGCAGGACGCGGTGGGCCGTGCCGCCGCTGGAGTGACGGGGGTCGCGACGCTGACGCGGGTGCTCGGCGCGTCCGTGCACCCCGGCCCGGACCACGTACGGGTCGAGCTGGCGACGGACGGCGGCCACCGGGCACTGGACGTGGCCCGCTCGGTGCGGGCGGCCGTGACACAGGCGGCGGACGGGCACGTGGCGGTCGCGGTGCTGGTCACGGCGGTGACGGAGGGGCCCGGACCGCAGGACCCGCCCGGCGCCGACATGGCGGCGGGCCCGGGGTGATGCGCCCGGGCCCGCGGTCGGACGTGCTCAGTCGGCCGTGCCCGAGAGGTCACGCAGCCGGCGGCCCTGTGCGGCGCGCTCGGCGACGCGCTGCTCCTCGTACGTACGGGAGACGGCGCCGGCGATCAGGGCCTTGGTCTCGATGACGGCGTCGCGCGGGGCCGTGATCAGGGCACCGGCCAGATCGCGGGCGGCCCCTTCGAGCTCCGCGGCGGGCACCACGAGGTTGGCCAGGCCGGTGCGTTCGGCCTCGGCTGCGTGCACGAAGCGGCCGGTGGCACAGATTTCGAGCGCGCGTGCGTACCCCACCAGGTGCACCAGGGGGTGCGTGCCGGTGAGGTCGGGGACCAGTCCGAGGCTGGTCTCGCGCATGGCGAACTGCACGTCCTCGGCGACGATCCGCAGATCGCAGGCGAGGGCGAGCTGGAAGCCCGCGCCGATGGCGTGCCCCTGGACGGCCGCGATCGACACGATGTCGTTGCGGCGCCACCAGGTGAACGCCTCCTGGTACTCGGCGATGACCGCGTCGAGCTCGGCCTCCGGGCCGCGCCCCATGTCGAGGAACGACGGCTCGCCGTCGAAGCCCTCGGGGGTGAACGCCTGACGGTCGAGTCCGGCGGAGAACGACACACCTTCGCCGCGCAGCACGACGACCCGCACACTGCCGGGCAGAGCCCGTCCGGCCTCTGTCAACGCCCGCCACAGAGCGGGGGACTGAGCGTTGCGCTTGGCCGGATTGGTGAGGGTCACCGTGGCAACCGCGTCGTCGACGGTGAGTCGTACGCCGTCCTTGTCGAGCACAGTGTCGAGCGAGGTCATGGGGCGCCTCCGGATCGGGGTGCGGTCAGTACAGTTAGCACAGAGCTAAGTGACTGAACAGTAACCACCCGGTCGACCGCACGACCGACCGGGTGGTCACCACCCGAAACCGATGAGCCCCGGGACAGGTCGAGCGACCCGCCCCGATCCGAGACGGCCGTCAGGCCGCCGCGGCCTTCTTGCCTCGTGTCGCTCCGCCACGTCCCCGCAGCGTCACTCCGGACTCACTGAGCATCCGGTGGACGAATCCGTAGGAGCGGCCGGTTTCCTCGGCCAACGCCCGGATGCTCGCACCGGAGTCGTACTTCTTCTTCAGGTCTGCCGCGAGCTTGTCGCGCGCGGCGCCGGTTACCCGGCTGCCCTTCTTCAGAGTCTCGGCCACCCGTGCCTCCTCATGGGAAGTGCGCTCTGGACTCTCATGATCACCCCTCGGGGCCGTCCTGGCCACCCATTCGGCAAGGTCCGTGCAAGCGGATCGGCGCCCCGGCAGGGCGAGGACACGAGCGGAATCCTTGATTCCGCGGGGCCGTGGCACCGGCCGGGCCACCATGCCGGAGGAACGGCCTGGTCAGGGCCGCATGGGATCCGGGGCCCCTCATGCGTGCACCCGGCAGCTAACTGCCGGGTGCCGCGCCGAGGTACGAGACGCCCTCACACAGATGATGGATCACGCGTAGGCCGAATGATCCGGTGCCAGTGGATCAGCGGGCCACGAGGGCCGGAACGCGGCCGCCGCGCGCGCCGGCGACGGCCGGGAACGGGCCCCGGCACCCGCCCGGGCCGGATCAGGCCAGCGAGACCAGGTCCCGGTAGTCCGCACCCCACAGGTCCTCGACGCCGTCGGGCAGCAGGATGATGCGCTCGGGCTGGAGCGCCTCCACGGCGCCCTCGTCGTGCGTGACGAGGACGACGGCGCCCTTGTACGTGCGCAGCGCGCCGAGGATCTCCTCACGGCTGGCCGGGTCGAGGTTGTTGGTGGGCTCGTCGAGCAGCAGCACGTTGGCGGAGGAGACGACCAGCGTCGCCAGGGCGAGCCGGGTCTTCTCGCCGCCGGAGAGCACTCCGGCGGGCTTGTCCACGTCGTCCCCGGAGAAGAGGAACGAGCCGAGGGTCTTGCGGACCGCCACCAGGTCGAGGTCGGGCGCCGCGGAGCGCATGTTCTCCAGGACGGTGCGGTCCGGGTCGAGGGTCTCGTGCTCCTGGGCGTAGTAGCCGAGCTTCAGCCCGTGGCCCTCGATGATGTCGCCGGTGTCGGGCTTCTCCGCGCCGCCGAGCAGCCGGAGCAGCGTGGTCTTGCCGGCGCCGTTGAGGCCGAGGATGACGACCCGGGATCCCTTGTCGATCGCGAGGTCGACATCGGTGAAGATCTCCAGCGACCCGTAGGACTTGGAGAGGCCCTCGGCCATCAGCGGGGTCTTGCCGCACGGCGAGGGGTCGGGGAAGCGCAGCTTGGCGACCTTGTCGGAGACCCGGACGGCCTCCAGGCCGGAGAGCAGCCGGTCGGCGCGCTTGGCCATGTTCTGCGCGGCCACGGTCTTGGTGGCCTTGGCGCGCATCTTGTCGGCCTGGGCGTTGAGGGTCGCGGCCTTCTTCTCCGCGTTCTGCCGCTCGCGCTTGCGGCGCTTCTCGTCGGCCTCGCGCTGCTGCTGGTAGAGCTTCCAGCCCATGTTGTAGACGTCGATCTGCGAGCGGTTGGCGTCGAGGTAGAAGACCTTGTTGACGACCGTCTCGACGAGCTCGACATCGTGGGAGATCACGATGAAGCCGCCGCGGTAGCTCTTGAGGTAGTCGCGCAGCCAGACGATCGAGTCCGCGTCGAGGTGGTTGGTGGGCTCGTCGAGGAGCAGGGTGTCGGCGTCCGAGAAGAGGATCCGGGCCAGCTCGACACGGCGTCGCTGACCACCGGAGAGCGTGTGGAGCGGCTGGCCCAGCACCCGGTCGGGCAGGCTGAGCGCCGCGGCGATGGTGGCGGCCTCGGCCTCGGCCGCGTAGCCGCCCTTGGTGAGGAACTCCGTCTCCAGGCGCTCGTACTTCTTCATCGCCTTCTCGCGGGTGGCGCCCTTGCCGTTCGCCATCCGGTCCTCGTTCTCCCGCATCTTGCGCAGGATCTCGTCGAGGCCGCGGGCGGACAGGATGCGGTCCCGGGCGAGCACGTCGAGGTCGCCGGTGCGCGGGTCCTGCGGCAGATAGCCGACCTCGCCGGAGCGGGTGATGATGCCGGCCGCCGGGGTGCCCTCGCCCGCGAGGCACTTGGTGAGGGTGGTCTTGCCCGCTCCGTTGCGGCCGACGAGGCCGATGCGGTCGCCCTTGGCGATCCGGAAGGAGGCGGATTCGATGAGCATGCGGGCGCCGGCGCGCAGCTCGATGCCGGAAGCGGTGATCACGGGGAAAACTCCAGAGCGGTATGGACGGCGGAGGAACGGCTAGCGATTCACGACTCGACGCCGTTACTCACGCACACGCACAAGGAGAATTGCCATGAGAACCAGTCTACTGGCGGTGTCCAGCCACTTTTCCGCCTGCTCCCACCGCAGTTGCCGAAAGCCCGCCCGGCACGCCCGACGATCCCCACCCTGCGGGAAAAAAGGGGCATTGCGGTGTGAATTATCCGATACTCGGCGCAGGGCTGTGCGGCAGCCGCGCGCGGAGCAGAGGGTGGTGCCATGCAGTTCGACGACGACGCCGATCTGGACACGTCCGAGGTGCAGGACACCCGCGGCAGCCGCATCCCTGGCGGCAGGGCCACCGTGGGCGGCGGGATCGCCGGGGTCATCGCGCTGATCCTGGGGCTGCTCTTCGGGGTCGGTCCCGATCAGCTCGGACTCTCCTCCGGCGACTCGGGCACGACCGCGACCGCCTCGTCGGCGGCGCAGGTCGCGCAGAACTGCCGGACCGGCCGGGACGCCAACACCAAGGACGACTGCCGGACGGTCGCGGTGGTCAACAGCGTGCAGGACTACTGGGGCCAGGAGTTCCAGCGGCGCGGCGCCACGTACGGCAGCGCCCGCACCGTCCTGTTCACCGACCGGGTCGGCACGGCCTGCGGGTCGGCCACCTCGGCCGTGGGGCCGTTCTACTGCCCCGGCGACCGGCAGGTCTATCTGGACCTGGGCTTCTTCGACGAGCTGCGGACCAAGTTCGGGTCGAGCGGGGGACCGTTCGCCGAGGCCTACGTCGTCGCGCACGAGTACGGACACCACGTGCAGAACCAGATGGGGACGCTGGCCCGCTCGCAGGACGGGCGTACCGGCGAGAACAGCAACGCGGTGAAGGTGGAACTGCAGGCGGACTGCTACGCCGGGGTCTGGGCGAACCACGCGACGACCACGCCCGACGAGTCGACCGGCAGGCCGCTGATCACCGAGCTCACCCGGGCGGACATCCGGGACGGACTCGACGCGGCCGCGTCGGTCGGCGACGACCGGATCCAGGAGAAGTTCCAGGGCCGGGTCACCCCCGAGTCCTGGACGCACGGCTCGGCCGCGCAGCGCCAGCAGTGGTTCACCACGGGCTTCACCAGCGGCGACCTGGATGCCTGCGACACCTTCCGCTGACCTGCGCGGACGGCGGGGGCCCGGCGTTGCGCAGGTCGTTGTCAGCACCCGGTGGAAGACTGAGACGCAGATCACAGTCGGGTCGCATGGACCCGGTGCGGCGCGAGAAGGGAACGAGCACGATGGCAGACGCGACGGCAGGCGTACCGACGATCTATCCGACGATTCTGTACGACGACGCGAAGGCCGCGATCAAGACGCTGACGGAGGGCCTCGGCTTCACCCGGGAAGCTGTGTACGAGGGCGAGGACGGCACGGTGATGCACGCGGAGCTGTCCTGCGGCAACGGCAGGGTGATGCTGGGCTCCAAGGGCCGCGAGGGCGTCTTCGCCCGGGCGATGCGGGACGCGGGGCCGGCCGGCGTCTACGTGGTGGTCGACGAGGTGGACGCCCACCACGCCCGGGCCGTGGAGCACGGGGTGGAGATCCTCATGCCGCCCACCGACCAGGACTACGGCTCACGGGACTACATGGCGCGGGACGCGGAGGGCAACGTGTGGAGCTTCGGGACGTACGCACCGGGATCGGCGGGCTGAGCGGCATCGTCACCCGGGGCCCGGGTGACGATGCCGCCGTGACCGCGAGCCCGGCGGCGGGCCGCGACGGTTCAGGCGCCGCCGGTGTGCACCTGGAACGCCGCCTTGCGGACCGCCTTGGCGAGCGCGGGGTCGGGGTGCGCGGCGGCGAGGGCGACCAGGACCTGGACGGTACGCGGATGGCCGACGGCCCGTACCTCCTCCAGCAGCGCCGGGACGGTGCCCTGCACGGCCGAGTCGAGGTGGCGGACCAGCAGTCCCGTCTCTCCGTGGTCGGCGACGGCCGCCGCGGTGTCGACCCAGAGCCAGGTGGCCTCCTCACGGCTGAGGACCTCCTGGGCGTCCTCGGGGTCGGTTCCGTCGTACTCCGCGAGCCAGAGCAGCGCGTACGGGCGCAGTGACGGGTCGGCGACGACGGAGCGCACCTCGGGCTCGGCCGGTGCGCCGACGACCCGGAGGGCCTCGAAGGCGAGCCCGCGCAGCAGCGCGTCCTCGCCCCGGGCCACGCCGAGCAGTTCGGCGACGGCGCTGCCGACGGGGCGGGCGGCCAGCCAGGCCCGGTATTCGGCGCGGGCCGGGCCGGGCGTGAGACGGGCACAGCCGAGCAGCATGTCGGCGGCGGACTGTTCGATGTTCCCGGCCGGGCTCTGGGCGGCGACGCAGATCTGTTCCAGCTTGACCCAGACCGCCCAGTTGCCGAGCGGGGTCAGGGTGGCGGTCCCGGCGCCGAGGGTGAGCGCACCGACCGCGGCCAGCCCGTCGAGGGCCCAGTCCAGCAGGAGGGCGACCAGTGCGGCGGGGTGGGCGGCGGGTGCCGGTTCGGCGGGGGCGGGCAGCGGCTGCGGCCCGTACGGCACCTCGCAGCGCTCCTCGTGCAGTTCCGCCACGCGCTGGCCGAGCAGGTCCAGGAGGGCGGGCACCGTGACCGGGCCGGCCGAGAGCTGAAGGAGCGAGAGCACCTGGGGCACGGCCTCGACGGCCTCGGCGACCGCGGTGGACTCGATGTCCTGGGGCGCGGGGTGGACGAGCGACCAGGCGTCGAAGAGCGCCACCCAGCCACGGAGCACGGCGGAGTCGTCGCGGTCCCAGGCACGCAGGCGCCAGCCGGGCCGGGCGGTCTCGCCGTGCAGTTCCACGAGGCCGGCGAGCCGGGCCCGGTCCCAGCCCGAGCGCACCTGGGCCGGGGACAGCGCCAGCGCGGCCGCGGCCCGTTCCAGGGCCTGGGCGGCCAGGGGCGGCGTGCCGGGGCTCGCGCCGCCGGCCGCCCAGCGGGCGATCCGTACGGCGTCATCGAGAGCGGTCCTGGCCTGACGGGCCAGTTCCGCCCGGGGCGGAGTGCCCTCGGGCGGGCGGGGCGCCGGCCTGGCGCGCCGGGTGGTCACGGCCTTGCGAGCGGTGGCGAGGGGTCGCGGGCGGACAAGTCGCAGCCTGGAGTCGCGCGGGGTACGGGACGTCACGGGGAGCAGTCTTGCCTCTGACGGCCCGAAAGCCCAAACGGAACCCGGATCACCGGTGTCGGGACGGTGCCGCACCGGCCGGGACCAATCGGCCGAAGCAGCACATCAGCTCACATCAGGGGCGTGAGGAAGCGCCGCAGCGTCTCTTCGTAGCGAGCCGGGCCGGCGTTCCACATCGCCGCATGCGGAGCCTGGGGAACTGCGTGCAGAGCGATCAGGTCGGGGCGGCGGGCAGCGAGTTCCCGGGACGGCTGCCACGGGGCCAGGGTGTCGTCGGGTCCGTGGAAGATCAGCGTCGGCGCGTGCAGGGTCGCGGGCAGCGACGTGTCGAGCAGCCGGGCTCCGCGCAGTCCGGTCTTCCCCTGGGCGGCGCGGACGGCGAGGGGCAGCAGGGCGGAGGGGACGCCGTGGGCGGCGGCCAGGGCGCGCAGCGTGGCCTGCCAGTCCAGCACCGGCGAATCGAGGACGAGGCCGCAGATCCGGTCCCGCAGCGCGGAGTTCACGCAGGCGTGCAGGGCCATCGAGGCGCCGGTGGACCAGCCGTGCAGGACGACCTTCTCCGCGCCGTAGCGCACGGCGAAGCGGATGGCCGCGTCCAGGTCCCGCCACTCGGACTCGCCGAGGTGGGAGAGCCCGTCCGGGGAGCGGGGCGCCCCGGGGTCGCCGCGGTAGGCGAGGCCGAGCACGGGGAGCTGCTGTCCGTGCAGGAAGGCCGTCAGGTTCAGCGGGTGTTCCCGGGTGGTGCCGAGGCCGTGCACGGTGATGACCCAGGTGTCGCGGGGGCCCGGTACGAACCAGGCGGGCAGACCGCCGAGTTCCCCGGGGATCTCGACCTCGCGGAAGGCGAGGCCGAGGGAGGTGGCGGGGTCGCCGCTGTGGAGCTCCGGCGTGATGCGGACCTTGGCGCCGGGGCGCAGGATGCCGTGGTTCACGCGCTCCAGCCGGCGCACGACGGTGTCGGCCGCCTCGTGGGCCTGGTCGATCACCGGGCCCACGACGGCGTGGACGTCGTCGCCCACCAGCCCGTAGGTGCCCGGCCGGAGCGAGGTGAAGGACCGGGTGAGGGTGACCTGCCCGGCCGCCGTCGCGTGGACGGTCAGCCGGCGGTCGGCGGGGAGGGGGCGTCCGGACGGTGCCTTGAGGGCGACGTCGCCGGCGTACCGGCCGGCGGCGACCGCGGCCGCGCCGACGCCGAGGATCGTGGTGACGGCTGCTGCCGTTGCTGTAGCGGGGCGCACGGCTTCAGTCTCCGGGGCGTCGCCGCACGCTGCCAGTGGGCGGGGGCCGTCCGGTGCGCCGGCCGGGCCCCCTACCGGTCTCCGCGGGGGCCGGGTTCCTTACCCGTGTCTCCACGCCGACCGGGTCCCCTACCGGTCTCCGCGCGGCTGGCCGTAGCCCTTCAGCGCCTCGCCGACGTCGCTCAGCTGCTCCGGCGTGAGCAGGGCCGGGGTCCGGCCGGGCAGCGAGCTCGCGGTGAGCCAGAGGCGGCACAGCCATTCGAGCTGGGCCGTGCGGTCGTACGCCTCGTCGAGGGAGGCGCCATAGGTGACCGTGCCGTGGTTGCCCAGCAGGCAGCCGGTGCGGCCGCGCAGGGCCGTGAGCATGTTCTCGGCCAGTTCGTCCGTGCCGTAGCGGGCGTAGGCGGCGACCCGGACGGGACCGCCCAGCATCGCTGCGGCGTAGTGCACCGACGGCACCTCGGCGACCAGCGTGGAGACGGCCGTGGCGTGCACCGCGTGGGTGTGCACCACGGCAGCGGCCTCGGTGTTCCGGTACACCGCGAGATGGAGCGGAAGTTCGCTGGTGGGAGCCAGGGTGCCGAGGATCTGCTTGCCCCCCAGATCGACGCCGGTCAGGTCCTCGGGACGGAGCCGGTCGTACGGCACTCCGCTGGGGGTGACCAGAACGGTCCCGCCGACCCGCGCCGAGACGTTGCCCGAGGTGCCGACGACGAGTCCCTCGGAGGCCGTCCGGCGGGCGGTGGCGACGACCGCACCCCAGGCCTGTTCGATCGAATCCCGCCACTCGTCGCTCATACGAAGATCCTTTCAACGGATGAGCGGCACTCTGCCACCCCTCCCCCAACGACCATCCCGGACGCCGGATTCCGGGCCCACACCGGCCCGTACCGGAATCCCGCCGTCAGCCGACGGACGAAAAGGGCGGCGGCACTCCGGTTGGGGTCACCACAACGCCCTGCCCAGTTCATCTTCCGTTCACCCAGATTGCCTACGGTCCACGTGCCACTGACGTCGAACGATTGCCTGGGTAAATGGAACACATCACGCTGCTGCTCGCGATTGTGATCGTGACAGCTCTAGTGTTCGATTTCACGAACGGTTTCCACGACACCGCCAACGCGATGGCCACCACCATCTCGACCGGCGCACTCAAACCCAAGACAGCGGTGGCCATGTCCGCCGTTCTCAACCTCGTAGGCGCGTTCCTGTCGGTGGAGGTCGCCAAGACGATCTCCGGCGGGATCATCAACGAAGACGGGCTCAGAACCGAGGTCATCTTCGCGGCGCTCGTCGGCGCCATCCTGTGGAATCTCCTGACCTGGCTGGTCGGCCTCCCGTCCAGCTCCTCGCACGCACTGTTCGGCGGCCTGATCGGCGCCGCGGTGATGTCCGCGGGCTGGTCGTCGGTCGACGGCGGCACCGTCGTCACCAAGGTGCTGCTCCCCGCGGTCGCCGCGCCGGTCGTCGCCGGTCTGGCCGCGCTGCTGGCCACCAAGCTGACGTACCGCATCGGCGGGAAGGTCACGGGCGGCGCCCAGGAGAAGGCCACCGCGAAGGGGTACCGCGCCGGCCAGATCGCCTCGGCCGGGCTCGTGTCGCTCGCGCACGGCACCAACGACGCGCAGAAGACCATGGGCATCATCACGCTCGCCCTGGTCACCGGCGGCGTCCTCTCCCCCGGCGCCAACCCGCCGGTCTGGGTCATCGTCGCCGCCGGCCTCGCCATCGCGCTCGGCACCTACCTGGGCGGCTGGCGCATCATCCGCACCATGGGCAGCGGCCTGACCGAGCTGAGGCCGCCGCAGGGATTCGCCGCCCAGACCAGCGCGGCCACCGTCATCCTGGCCTCCTCGCACCTCGGTTTCTCGCTCTCCACGACCCAGTCGTGCTCCGGCGCGGTCATGGGCGCGGGCCTCGGCCGCAAGGGCGGTGTGGTCCGCTGGTCCACCGCCACGCGGATGTTCGTCGCCTGGGGCCTGACCCTGCCGGCCGCCGGTCTGGTCGGCGCGGGCGCGGAGCTCCTCACCAAGCAGGGCACCTGGGGTGTCGTGGTCGTCGCGGCGCTGCTGGTCGCGGGCTCCGGTGCGATCTGGATGCTGTCGCGGCGCAAGCCCGTCGGCCATGACGACGTCGCCCCGGCCGGCGAGGACGCCGAGCCCGCGGGCGTCGTCACCCAGGCCATCGCGGCCGTCAGCCCGCCGCCCACCGCGGCGGCCGCTCAGCCCCACGACCTCACGGCCACCATCCCGGCCCCCGCCGGGCCGGTCGCCGACCCGGCCCGACCCGCCACGGTCTAAGAGCCTCGGTTAAGGACAGATCCCCATGAACATCGACTGGGCAGCCCTCGGCACCGTCTTCGGCGTCTCCCTCGTCGCCACCGTCGCACTGGTGGGCCTCTTCACCCTCGGCATCGTCGGACTCTCCAAGCAGCCCGGACCGGCCGCACAGGGCGGCTCGGCGGACGGTCCGGCGGCGGGCGGTTCGGTCGTGCCGGCCCGCGTCGGCGCGTACGTCTGCTTCGGACTGTGTGCCGCGGCCGTGGCCTACGGCATCTACCTGATCGTCGCCTGATCACCGCCTGAGCCCCACCACTCCCACCCGTATCGGGCCGGACGCACCTCTGGTGTGTCCGGCCCGATGTGCGTCTGCGCACACTGCGCCGTCGCAGGTCAACGGCAAGTTGACGGGCGTTCGCGGAGCGTGGTGGACTGCCGGAGCCATTACGGCGACAGCAGAGGAAGCCGGTGCGAATCCGGCGCGGTCCCGCCACTGTCACCGGGGAGCAGTCCCCACCACGGAAGTCACGGTCCACGCAAGCGGACTGGAAGGCCGGGGTAACTGCGGATCCGGAAGCCAGGAGACTCTCGTCGCCGTCACGTCGAACCAGGGCGCGGACCCTGAGTGAGGACATATCGCCATGCCCGGCTGCCGTGCGTCCCTTCCTGTGCAACGCAGAACAGGTCCTGAGGTCCTTCGAGGCGCAACGGCCGGCTGAACCGTGCGTGCCGATCGCATCTTCGCGTACGGCGCCACGGCCGGTCTGATCGGCGATCTGCTGCTCGGTGACCCCCGCAGGGGGCACCCGGTCGCCGCCTTCGGGCGGGCCGCGGCAGGCGTCGAACGCCGTCTGTGGCGCGACCACCGCGGGTGGGGCGCCCTGCACACCCTGGTCTGCGCCGGAGGCGCTGCCGGGGGTGCCGCGCTGGCCTCCCGCGCCCTGCGCCGCCACCCCGTCGCGTCCGTCGCCCTGACCGCCGCCGCCACCTGGTCCGTCGTCGGCGGTACGTCCCTGGGCCGCGAGGCCCGCTCCATCGGCGGCGCGCTCGCCGCCGGGGACCTCGGCCTGGCCCGGGAGCGGCTGCCGCATCTGTGCGGCCGCGACCCGCAGTCCCTGGACGGTCCGCAGATCGCCCGCGCCGTCGTGGAATCCGTCGCCGAGAACACCTCGGACGCCGTGGTCGGCGCCCTGGTGTGGGGCGCTCTGGGCGGGGTCCCCGGTCTCGTCGGGTTCCGGGCCGCCAACACGCTCGACGCGATGGTCGGTCACAAGTCGCCCCGCTACCTGCGTTACGGCTGGGCCTCGGCCCGCCTCGACGATCTCGCGGGCTGGCCGGGCGCCCGGCTGACGGCCCTGCTCGCCGTGGCCGCCGGGGGGCGTCCTCGGGGAGCCGTCCGCGCGTGGCGGGCGGACGCGGCCAAGCACCCGAGCCCCAACGCGGGCCCGGTGGAAGCCTCGTTCGCCGGCGCGCTCGGCGTGCGGCTCGGCGGGACCCTCGCCTACGGCGGCCGGGTCGAGCACCGCCCCGTCCTCAACGGGGAGGCGGGCCGCGCGGTGGAACCCGCCGACATCGAGCGGGCCGTACGGCTGTCGCGCCGGGTGAGCGCGCTGGCCCTCGGCGTGAGCGTGGCGGCCCGGCTCGGCGCGGGGCTCGCGGCACGCAGGATCGCGGAGGCCCGCACCACCGGCGCCCGCACCCACGGATCCGGACTCCCAGGATCTCGAATCGCGGGAAATCAGCTCCCGGGATCCCGACTCGCAGGATCCCTAATCTCAGGACGGAGACCGACATGAGCGGCGGACTGCTGGTCGCCGGCACCACATCGGACGCGGGCAAGAGCGTCGTCACGGCGGGCATCTGCCGCTGGCTGGTGCGCCGGGGCGTGAAGGTGGCTCCGTTCAAGGCGCAGAACATGTCGCTCAACTCCTTCGTCACCCGCGAGGGCGCCGAGATCGGCCGCGCCCAGGCCATGCAGGCGCAGGCCGCCCGGGTGGAGCCGACCGCGCTGATGAACCCGGTGCTGCTCAAGCCCGGCAGCGACCGCTCCAGCCAGGTCGTCCTGATGGGCCGTCCGGTCGGCGAGATGAGCGCCCGCGGCTACCACGGCGGCCGGCAGGAATCGCTGCTGTCCACCGTCGTGGACTGCCTGGAGCAGCTTCGGGGCACGTATGACGCGGTGATCTGCGAAGGGGCGGGCAGTCCGGCCGAGATCAACCTGCGGCGCACGGACATCGTGAACATGGGCATCGCACGGGCGGCACGGTTCCCGGTGGTGGTCGTCGGCGACATCGACCGCGGCGGCGTCTTCGCCTCGTTCTTCGGTACGACGGCGCTGCTCTCGGCCGAGGACCAGGCGCTGATCGCCGGCTACCTGGTCAACAAGTTCCGCGGCGACGTCTCGCTGCTGGAGCCCGGCCTGGACATGCTGAGCGATCTGACGGGACGTCCGACGTACGGGGTGCTGCCCTTCGCCCACGGCCTCGGCATCGACGAGGAGGACGGCCTGCGGGTCTCGCTGCGCGGCGCCGTACGCGAGTCGGCCGTCGCGCCGCCGCACGGCGAGGACATCCTGCGCATCGCCGTGTGCGCCGTGCCGCTGATGTCGAACTTCACGGACGTGGACGCGCTCGCCGCCGAACCGGGCGTCGTCGTACGGTTCGTGGACCGCGCCGAGGAACTCCACGACGCCGACCTCGTCATCGTGCCCGGCACCCGCGGCACCGTGAAGGCGCTCGGCTGGCTGCGCGAGCGCGGGCTCGCCGACGCACTGCTGCGGCGCGCCGCCGAAGGCCGCCCGGTCCTCGGCATCTGCGGCGGCTACCAGATGCTCGGCGAGCACATCGAGGACGACGTCGAGTCGCGCGCCGGGCAGGTCGACGGGCTCGGCCTGCTGCCCGTACGCATCCGGTTCGACCGTGAGAAGACCCTCGCCCGCCCGGCCGGGGAGGCCCTCGGCGCCCCGGTCGAGGGGTACGAGATCCACCACGGCGTCGCGGACGTGCGCGGCGGCGAACCCTTCCTCACCGACGGCCGGGGACAGCGCCTGGACGGCTGCCGGTCCGGCGCCGTGTGGGGCACCCACTGGCACGGCTCGCTGGAGAGCGACACCTTCCGCCGCCGCTTCCTGACCGAGATCGCGCAGGCCGCCGGCCGCCGTTTCGTGCCCGCCCCCGACACCTGCTTCGCCGCGCTGCGGGAGGAACAGCTCGACCGCCTCGGCGACCTGATCGAAGAACACGCGGACACCGATGCGCTGTGGCGACTCATCGAGTCGGGCGCACCGGCAGGACTTCCCTTCATCGCCCCCGGAGCCCCTGGAGCACGCGCATGAACGCCCCACTCAACGCCCCGCTGAGCACCGTGCTGCTGCTGTCGACCGCCGACACGGACCTCCTCGCCGCCCGCGCGTCGGGCGCGCCCTACCGGATCGGCAACCCGACCCGGATCGACGTCCGGGAGGAGCTGCCCGCACTGATCGAGGGCTCCTCCGTCGCCGTGGTCCGCCTGCTGGGCGGCAGGCGCGCCTGGGAGGACGGCCTCGCCGCGCTCAGGGCGTCGGGCATCCCGACCGTGCTGCTCGGCGGTGAGACCGTGCCGGACGCGGAGCTGATGGCCGAGTCGTCCGTACCGGCGGGCGTCGTCGCCGAGGCGCTGCGCTACCTGGTGGAGGGCGGCCCGGGGAACCTCGTCGAACTGGCCCGTTTCCTCTCCGACACCGTCCTGCTGACCGGGCACGGCTTCGCCGGACCTCAGAAGATGCCCGAGTGGGGGCTGCACGGCAGCCGTACGTTCACCGAAGGCCGCCCGACCGTCGGCGTGCTCTTCTACCGGGCGCACCAACTCTCCGGCAACACCTCGTTCGTCGACGTGCTGTGCGACGCCGTCGAGGCGCGCGGCGCCAACGCCCTGCCCGTGTACTGCGGTTCGCTGCGCGGCGCCGACGCCGGTCTGTACGAGCTCCTCGGCCGGGCCGACGCCCTGGTCGCCACGGTCCTCGCGGCCGGCGGCACCCGCGCGTCGGACGCCTCCGCCGGGGGCGACGACGAGGCCTGGGACATCGGCGCGCTCGCCGATCTGAACGTTCCGGTGCTGCAGGGGCTGTGCCTGACGTCCTCGCGGGCGGCGTGGGACGCGTCGGACGCCGCGCTGTCCCCCATGGACGCGGCGATGCAGGTCGCCATCCCGGAGTTCGACGGACGGCTGATCACGGTCCCGTTCTCCTTCAAGGAGCAGGGCCCGGACGAGGTGCCGGTGTACCGCGCCGACCCCGAACGTGCGGCCCGCGTCGCCGGGATCGCCGTGCGTCACGCCGTCCTCAAGCACAAGACCAACGCCGAGAAGAAGCTCGCCCTGGTCTTCACCGCCTACCCCACCAAGCACTCCCGTGTCGGCAACGCGGTCGGCCTGGACACACCCGCCTCCGCGGTCCGTGTCCTGGACGCGCTGCGCGACGCCGGGTACGGGGTCGCGGAACACCCGGACAACGGCGACGAGCTCATCCACCGCCTCATCAACGCCGGTGGCCACGACGTGGAGTGGCTGACCGAGGAGCAGCTCGCGGCAGCCCCCGCGCGGGTGCCCCTGGCGGACTACCGGGAGTGGTTCGCGAAGCTGGAGCCGGGGCTGCGCGACTCGATGCTGGAGCACTGGGGCGAGCCGCCGGGCTCGCTGTACGTGGACGGCGACGACATCGTCCTCGCCTCGCTCCAATTCGGGAACGTGGTGGTGCTGATCCAGCCGCCGCGCGGGTTCGGCGAGAACCCCATCGCGATCTACCACGATCCCGACATGCCGCCCTCGCACCACTACCTGGCCACCTATCGCTGGCTGGAGAACACGTTCGGCGCGGACGCCGTCGTCCACATGGGCAAGCACGGCACGATGGAGTGGCTGCCCGGCAAGGGCCTCGGCCTGTCCGCCGGCTGCGGCCCGGACGCGGTGCTCGGCGAACTGCCGCTGATCTACCCGTTCATCGTCAACGACCCGGGCGAGGGCACCCAGGCCAAGCGCCGCGGCCACGCCACCGTGGTGGACCACCTGGTCCCGCCCATGGCCCGCGCCGACACGTACGGCGACCTGGCGAAGCTGGAGCAGCTGCTCGACGAGTACGCGCTGGTCAGCGACCTGGACCCGACGAAGGCGCCCGCGGTGCGGGCGCAGATCTGGACGCTGGTCAAGGCCGCGGAGCTGCACCACGACCTGCATGTCGACGAACAGCCGGGCGAGGACGCCTTCGACTCGTTCGTCATGCACATCGACGGCTACCTCTGCGAGATCAAGGACGTCCAGATCCGCGACGGTCTGCACATCCTGGGCGGCGGTCCGGCCGACGAGGCCCGGGTCAACCTGGTCCTGGCGGTGCTGCGCGCCTCGCAGGTGTGGGGCGGGACGGCAAACGCGCTGCCGGGGCTGCGGGCGGCCGTCGCCGGGCACTTCGGGCTCAGCGAGAAGGAGTTGCTGGGCGAGCCGGGTGCGGCGGTCAAGGTGCCGGCCGAGCTGACGGCGCTGGTGGACGGCCCCGCCCGGACCGGCGCGGACGCGATCGATCTGCTGGAGCAGCTGTGCCGCCGCCTCGCGGAGGGCATGGAGGCGCGCGGCTGGGACGTGAGCGCCGCCGCCGGTCTCGTACGGGAGGTACTGGGCTTCGCGCTCCCGGACGCCGTCGCCGTCCTGGGCTTCGCCTGCGAGGAGGTCGTGCCCCGGCTGGCCCGGACGACCGACGAGATCGACCACATCCTGCTCGCGCTGAACGGCGGCTTCGTCCCGGCGGGCCCCTCGGGTTCGCCGACGCGCGGACTCGTGAACGTCCTGCCGACGGGCCGCAACTTCTACTCCGTCGACCCGAAGGCGATCCCGTCCCGGCTGTCGTGGGAGGTCGGCCAGTCGCTCGCGGACTCGCTGATCGCCCGGTACCTCGCCGACACGGGCGACTACCCGAAGTCGGTCGGCCTGACCGTGTGGGGCACCTCGGCGATGCGCACCCAGGGTGACGACATCGCGGAGATCCTGGCGCTGCTGGGCTGCCGCCCGGTGTGGGACGACGCCTCGCGCCGGGTGACGGGCTTCGAGGTCGTGCCGGTCGGCGAGCTGGGCCGGCCGCGCATCGATGTGACGGTCCGTATCTCGGGCTTCTTCCGGGACGCGTTCCCGCATGTGGTGGGCCTGATCGACGACGCGGTACGGGCGGTGGCGGAGCTGGACGAGCCGGCCGACGCCAACTACGTACGGGCGCACGCCGACGAGGACACGGCGGAGCACGGCGACCGCCGCCGGGCCACGGCACGCATCTTCGGCTCGAAGCCGGGGGCGTACGGGGCGGGGCTGCTGCCGCTGATCGACGCGCGCAACTGGCGCAGCGACGCGGACCTGGCCGAGGTGTACGCGGTCTGGGGCGGATACGCGTACGGGCGCGGGCTTGAGGGCCGGGCTGCGCGCGGGGACATGGAGACGGCGTTCCGGCGGATCGCGGTGGCGGCGAAGAACGTCGATACGCGGGAGCACGATCTGGTCGACGCGGACGACTACTTCCAGTACCACGGCGGCATGGTCGCCATGGTGCGGCACCTGACCGGGGAGTCGCCCGAGGCGTACGTGGGGGATTCGGCGACGCCGGATCAGGTGAGGACGCGGACGCTGGGCGAGGAGACGCACCGGGTGTTCCGGGCGCGGGTGGTGAACCCGCGCTGGATGGCGGCGATGCGACGGCACGGGTACAAGGGCGCCTTCGAGATGGCGGCGACCGTGGACTACCTGTTCGGGTACGACGCGACGGCGGGCGTCGTCGACGACTGGATGTACGAGAAGTTGTCGGCGGAGTACGTGTTCGACGAGACCAACCGGGACTTCATGAAGAAGTCCAACCCCTGGGCGCTGCGCGGGATTTCCGAGCGGCTGCTGGAGGCGGCGGAGCGGGGGCTGTGGGCGGAGCCGGACGCGCAGACGCTGGAGCGGCTGCGGGCAACGTATCTGGAGCTCGAGGGCGACCTGGAGGGCGACGCGTGAGCGGGCGACGCGTGGCGGGCCCGTCCCCTGCCCGCCCCTTCCCGAACCGGGGCTCCGCCCCGGACCCAGCTCCTCAATCGCCGAAGGGGCTTCGTCGCTCCCTTGCCAAGGAGGCCTTGTGAGTACGCCTTATCCCTTCACCGCCATCGTCGGGCAGGACGACCTCCGGCTCGGACTGCTGCTGAACGCCGTCTCACCCGCCGTCGGCGGGGTGCTGGTGCGCGGCGAGAAGGGCACCGCCAAGTCCACCGCCGTGCGCGCCCTGGCCGCGCTCATGCCCGAGGTCTCCGTCGTCCCCGGATGCCGGTTCTCCTGCGCCCCGGACGCGCCCGACCCGGCGTGTCCCGACGGGCCCCACGAGGCCGGAACCGGCGTGTCGCGGGCGGCGCGGACCGTCGAGCTGCCCGTCGGCGCGTCCGAGGACCGGCTCGTCGGGGCGCTCGACATCGAGCGGGCGCTCGCCGAGGGCGTGAAGGCCTTCGAGCCGGGGCTGCTCGCGGACGCGCATCGCGGGATCCTGTACGTCGACGAGGTCAACCTCCTCCATGACCATCTGGTCGACCTGCTGCTGGACGCCGCGGCCATGGGTGCCTCGTACGTGGAGCGCGAAGGCGTCTCCGTACGGCATGCCGCCCGTTTCCTGCTGGTCGGAACGATGAATCCGGAGGAGGGGGAGCTCAGGCCGCAACTCCTCGACCGGTTCGGGCTGACCGTCGAGGTCGCCGCCTCCCGTGAGACCGCTCTGCGGGTCGAGGTCGTGCGGCGGCGGCTGGCGTACGACGACGATCCGGCCGCGTTCGCGGCCCGGTGGGCCGACGAGGAGGGCGCGTTGCGGGCCCGGATCGTGGCCGCGCGTGCGCTGCTGCCGCAGGTCCGCCTCGGCGACGGTGCGTTGCGGCAGATCGCGGCCACCTGCGCCGCCTTCGAGGTCGACGGGATGCGGGCCGACATCGTGATGGCCCGGACCGCCACGGCGCTCGCCGCCTGGGCGGGGCGTACCGATGTGCTCGCCGAGGACGTGCGGCAGGCCGCCCTGCTCGCGCTCCCCCACCGGCGCCGGCGCAATCCCTTCGACGCGCCGGGGCTCGACGAGGACAAGCTCGACGACACGCTGGAGCAGAACAGCGGCGAGGACGACGATCCGGACCCGGACGGCCCTGACGGCGGCGGTCGGCCGCCGGAGGGCGACGGACCCGACGCGCCGCCGCAGCCCGAGGGCGGCGCCGACGACACGCCCGCGCAGTCCGTGCCCGAGCAGGGCGTGGAGAAGGAGCGGGAGCCCGTTCAGGGGCAGTCCGCCGGGAGCGGCGAGCAGCAGCCCGTCCGGGCCGGAGAGCCGTTCCGTACGAAGGTGCTGAGCGTGCCCGGTCTGGGCGAGGGCGCGGCGGGGCGGCGGTCCCGGGCGCGTACCGAGCACGGTCGGACGACCGGGGCGCGGCGTCCGCAGGGAGCGCTGACCAAGCTGCATCTGGCCGCGACCGTGCAGGCCGCCGCCCCGCATCAGCGGGCGCGGGGCCGGTCGGGACGGGGTCTGGTGGTGCGGCGGGACGATCTGCGGCAGGCGGTGCGGGAGGGGCGTGAGGGCAATCTCGTGCTGTTCGTCGTGGACGCCTCCGGATCGATGGCCGCCCGGCAGCGGATGACCGCGGTCAAGGGCGCGGTGCTCTCGCTGTTGATGGACGCGTACCAGCGGCGCGACAAGGTCGGGCTGATCACCTTCCGGGGCAACGACGCCGAGGTGGTGCTGCCGCCGACGTCGTCCGTGGACGCGGCTGCCGCGCGGCTGGAGATGCTGCCGACCGGCGGGCGTACCCCGGTGGCCGCCGGGTTGCTGAAGGCGCACGACGTGTTGCGGGTGGAGCGGCTGCGCGATCCGTCGCGGCGGCCGCTACTGGTCGTGGTGACCGACGGACGGGCGACGGGCGGGCCGGAGCCGGTGACGCTCGCCGCGCGGGCGGCCCGGCTGCACGATGCGCAGGGCACGGCGTCCGTCGTCGTGGACTGCGAGTCGGGGCCGGTGCGGCTCGGGCTCGCGGTGAGCCTCGCGGGCGAGCTGGGCGGCACCGCCGTCACGCTCGACGAGCTGCGCGCGGACGCGATCGCCGGGCTGGTCAAGGACGTTCAGGGCTACAGCAGGAGGGCCGCGTAATGCCGCAGGGACAGCCGGTCAGCGTGCCGGACGACGGGCTCACCACCCGTCAGCGCCGCAACCGTCCGCTGCTGGTGGTGCACACCGGCATCGGCAAGGGCAAGTCGACGGCGGCCTTCGGGCTCGCGCTGCGTGCCTGGAATCAGGGATGGCCGATCGGGGTCTTCCAGTTCGTGAAGTCGGCGAAGTGGAAGGTCGGCGAGGAGAACGCGCTGAAGGTCCTCGGCGCGAGCGGCGAGGGCGGGTCCGTCGCCTGGCACAAGATGGGCGAGGGCTGGTCCTGGGTCCAGCGCGACCGGCAGCTGGACAACGAGGCGGCGGCGCGGGAGGGCTGGGAGCAGGTCAAGCGTGATCTGGCGGCCGAGACGTACCGGCTGTACGTCCTCGACGAGTTCGCCTATCCGATGCACTGGGGATGGGTCGACACCGAGGAGGTCGTCGAGGTGCTGCGCCGGCGGCCGGGCAGCCAGCACGTGGTGATCACCGGGCGCAACGCGCCTGCCGCGCTGGTGGACGCCGCCGACCTGGTGACCGACATGTCGAAGGTCAAGCACCCGATGGACACCGGGCAGAAGGGCCAGAGGGGCATCGAGTGGTGAACGTTCCGCGCCTGGTCGTCGCCGCGCCGTCGTCCGGCAGCGGGAAGACCACCGTCGCGACGGGCCTGATGGCCGCCTTCGCCGGGCGGGGGCTCGCCGTGTCCGGGCACAAGGTGGGGCCCGACTACATCGATCCGGGCTACCACACGCTCGCCACCGGGCGGCCGGGGCGCAACCTCGACGCGTACATGTGCGGGCCGGAGCTGATCGCTCCGCTGTTCGCGCACGGTGCGCAAGGGTGTGACCTGGCGGTCGTCGAGGGCGTGATGGGGCTGTACGACGGGGCGTCGGGGCAGGGTGAGCTCGCCTCCACGGCGCAGGTCGCGAAGTTGTTGCGGGCGCCGGTGGTGCTGGTCGTGGACGCGTCGTCGCAGTCGCGGTCCGTGGCGGCGCTGGTGCACGGGTTCGCCTCATGGGACACGCAGGTGCGGATCGGCGGCGTGATCCTGAACAAGGTGGGCTCCGACCGGCACGAGGCGTTGCTGCGGGAGGCGTTGGACGAGTCCGGGGTGCCGGTGCTGGGGGTGCTGCGGCGGGCGGAGCAGGTGGCTGTGCCGTCGCGGCATCTGGGGCTGGTGCCGGTGGCCGAGCGGCGGGGCGATGCCGTGGCCGCTGTCGCTGCGATGGGGGAACGGGTGCGGGGTGGGTGTGATCTGGAGGCGCTGCTCGCCTTGGCACGGTCCGCGCCTCCCGTGCCGGGTGCGGGTGCGTGGAGCGCGGCTGAGGCTGTGGGCGCCCGCGGCGGGCCTGTTCCCCTCCCCGCCCCTTCCCGTGACCGGGGCTCCGCCCCGGACCCCGCGCCTCAGACGCCGGAGGGCCGGGGAGTGGTGGTGGCCGTTGCCTCCGGGCCGGCCTTCACCTTCTCCTACGCCGAGCACGGCGAGCTGCTCGCCGCCGCCGGGGCCACCGTCGTGCCCTTCGATCCGCTGCGGGACGAGGCGCTGCCCGAGGGGACGGCCGGGATCGTCATCGGGGGCGGGTTTCCCGAGGTGTACGGCCCCGGGCTGTCGGCCAACGAGCCGTTGCGCAAGGCCGTTGCGGAGCTGGCCGGCTCCGGGGCTCCGGTGGCCGCCGAGTGTGCGGGGCTGCTGTATCTGGCGCGGTCGCTGGACGGGCTGCCGATGTGCGGGGTGCTGGATGCCGAGGCGCGGATGTCGGAGCGGCTGACGCTCGGGTACCGGGATGCCGTGGCGGTCTCCGACAGCGTGCTGGCCGCCACGGGGACGCGCGTGCGGGGGCACGAGTTCCACCGCACCGTGCTGGAGCCCGGGGCCGGGGATGTCCCGGCCTGGGGCATGCACCGGCCGGAGCGGCGCGTGGAGGGGTTCGTGCAGCAGGGCGTGCACGCGAGTTATCTGCATACGCACTGGGCTTCCGCGCCCGGTACGGCCCGCCGATTCGTGGAGAGGTGCAAGGGATGAACACACTGGTGGGGGTCGGAGTCGGGCCCGGTGATCCGGAGCTGGTGACCGTCAAGGGTGTCAACGCGCTGCGTGATGCCGCGGTCGTCGTGGTGCCGGTGATGGACACGGGTGAGCGGGGGCGCGCCGAGGCGACGGTGCTGCACTACGTCGGGGCCGAGAAGGTCGTGCGGGTCGTGTTCGCGCTGAACGAGCGGACGGACCGGGCACGCCGGGAGGCGGCGTGGGACGCGGCGGGTGCGCGGGTCGCGGAGCTGCTGCGTACGCATGGTTCGGTGGCGTTCGCCACCATCGGCGACCCGAACGTGTACTCGACGTTCACGTATCTCGCGCACACGATCGGTGAGCTGCTGCCGGGCACGGCCGTGGTGACGGTGCCGGGGATCACCGCGATGCAGGATCTGGCCGCGCGCAGCGGTGCGGTACTGACCGAGGGCACCGAGCCGCTGACGCTGGTTCCGGTCACGGCCGGGGCCCAGGTGCTGAAGGAGGCGCTGAAGGGGCCCGGGACGGTCGTCGCGTACAAGTTCGGGCGGCTGGCCACGGAGGTCGCCGGCGCGTTGCGCGAGACGGGGCGGACCGGGGACGCGGTGTGGGGGTCGGCGCTCGGGCTGCCGGAGGAGTCGATCCGGCCCGCGGCGGAGCTGGCCGACGGGCCGTTGCCGTACCTCTCCACGCTGATCGCGCCCGCGCCGCGCGACGGCGGGCGGGGCGGCAAGTTGTGAGGCGGTCACTGCGCCAGGCCCACCACCAGCCAGATGAAGCCCACCCCGGCCACCGTGCACAGCAGGGTGGAGCGGGCCGGGTGTTCGTGGTGCGCCTCGGGGAGGATCTCGGCTGCGGCGAGGTAGAGCAGGGCACCGCCGAAGAAGCCGAGATAGCAGCCGAGAAGTTGCTCCGGAAGGGTGAACACGAGCGTCGTCGCCGCGCCGACGACGGGCGCCGCCGCGTCCGCGTACAGCATCGTCAGGGCCTTGCGGCGGGCGTTTCCGTACAGGCTGGTGATCGTGTACGTGTTGAAGCCGTCCGCGAAGTCGTGGGTGATGACGGCGAGGGCGACGGCCGCTCCCATGCCGCCACCGACCTGGAACGCCGCGCCGAGCGCGACGCCGTCCATCAGGCTGTGCAGGACCATGGCGGCCGCTGCGGTGAGCCCGACCTGGGGCACGCGTTCCTCGCTCGCCCCGTGCGCCGCCTGGCGTACGGCGAGCAGACGCTCCACCAGGTGCGCGAAGAGGAAGCCGCCCACGAACAGCAGCAGGGCCGCCGGTACGCCGAAGACGAGGCCGCCCGCGGCCTCGATGGCCTCCGGCAGCAGGTCGAGGCCGACGACGCCGAGCATCAGTCCGCCGGCGAATCCGAGCACCAGGTGGCGGCGGTCGGTGACGCGCTGGGCGACCCAGCCGCCGACCAGGGTCATCAGGAACGCGCCGAGCGCGACGAACACCGCCATGGGCTCTTGCTAGCCGATTGACCCCGGTGCGCGCATCCCCGAATCCCCCGATCCACGTTCTCGAAAGGACCCGTCCCATGTCCGAAGCAGCCGCCGCAGCCGCCGCGCCCACCCGTGGCACCGTGACGTTCGTCGGTGCCGGCCCCGGCGCCGCCGATCTGCTGACCTTCCGGGCGGCGCGGGCCATCGCGGACGCCGACATCGTCATCTGGGCGGCCAGCCTGGTGCAGGAGGAGGTCCTCGAACACGCCCGGGAGGGTGCCGAGATCCTCGACTCGGCGCAGATGTCCCTCGAAGAGGTCGTCGCCGTGTACCGGCGGGCGGCCGGGGAAGGGCTGAAGGTCGCCAGGATCCACTCCGGTGACCCGGCGCTGTGGGGTGGCACCCAGGAGCAGGTCGACCGGTGCGGCGAGCTGGGGGTCGGGGTCGAGATCGTGCCCGGGGTGTCGTCGTTCTCCGCGGTCGCGGCCATCGCACAGCGCGAGCTGACGATTCCCGAAGTGGCGCAGTCGGTGATCCTGACCCGGCTCGGCGGCGGCAAGACGCCGATGCCGCCCGGCGAGGAGGTACGGGAGTTCGCCCGGCACGGCACGACGATGGCGCTGTTCCTGTCGGCGGCCCGGTCCGGTCAGCTGACGCAGGAACTGCTGGAGGGCGGCTATCCGACGTCGACGCCGGTGGTGATCGCGTACCAGGCGACGTGGCCGGAGGAGCTGATCCTGCACTGCACGATCGAGACGCTGGAGGCCACGGTCAAGGAGCACAAGCTCTGGAAGCACACGCTGTTCCTGGTCGGCCCGGCCCTGTCGGCGTCCGGAACGCGTTCGCACCTGTACCACCCGGGCCACTTCCACGGGTACCGCAAGGCCGACAGGGCCGCGCGGGCCGAGTTGCGCGCCCAGCGGTCCGGCTCGTGATCAGGGTCTTCGGTACGGGGACGGGGGCGCCGCCCACGCCCGAAGCCGTCCGGGCGGTGGCCGGGGCCACGCTGGTGGCCGGGGCCCGGCGTCATCTGGACGCCGGGCCGCTTCCCGCGGGCGCCGGGCGGGTGGTGCTGGGGCCGCTGGCGCCTGCCCTCGACCGGATCGGCAAGCACCTCGCCGAGGACGACGGGGCGCGGGTGGTCGTGCTGGCCTCCGGTGATCCGGGGTTCTTCGGGATCGTGCGGGCGCTGGCGGAACGGTTCGGGCCCGCGGCGCTCGACGTGCGGCCGGGGGCGCCGTCGATCGCGGTGGCGTTCGCCCGGCTGGGTCTCCCGTGGGACGACGCGGTCGTCGTGAGTGCGCACGGGCGGGATCCGCGGACCGCGGTGAACGTGTGTTTCGCGCATCCGAAGGTCGCGGTGCTGACGGGGCCGGGCGCCGGGCCCGCCGAGCTCGCGGCCGGGCTGCTGTACCGGTGCGAGGAGCGGACCCTGGTCGTCGCGACGGCGCTCGGGGATCCGGAGCACGAGCGCGTCGAGCGCCTGACGCTCCATGAGGCGGCGGGCCGCGAGTGGCCTGATCCGGTGAGCGTGGTGCTGTGCCTGGACGAGTCGCGGGCCCTCTCGCCGGTACGCACGGTGGCGGGTCCGGCGGCCGGTCCGGCCGGCTGGGCGCTGGACGAGGCGGAGTTCGAGCACCGTGACTCGATGATCACCAAGTTCGAGGTGCGGGCACTGGCGCTGGCCAGGCTCGGGCCGCGCACGGGTGATCTGGTGTGGGACATCGGCGCCGGTTCGGGTTCGGTGGCGGTGGAGTGCGCGCGGCTCGGAGCGGCCGTCGTGGCTGTCGAGAAGACGGCGGACGGGGTCGAGCGGATCCGGTCGAACGCCGCCGCGCACGGGGTGTACGTACGGGCGGTGCACGGTGCCGCGCCCATAGTGCTGTCCGATCTGGCGGACCCGGACGCGGTGTTCGTCGGGGGCGGCGGTCATGAGCTGCCCGCGATCGTGACGGCGTGCGCCCGGCGGGCCAGGCGGGCGGTCGTGGTCGCGGTGGCGGCCCTGGACCGGGTCGGGCCGGTGCGGTCGGCGCTGGCCGCCGCCGGGCTGGAGCCCGAGGGTGTGCTGCTTCAGTCGTCGCGGCTGGCGCCCCTGCCCGGTGACGTGACCCGGCTCGCCGCGGCCAACCCGGTCTTTCTGCTGTGGGGCGTCCGCCCCTCGGCCGGTGCGAACGAAGGAGCAACCCAGTGATCGGCCTGATCTCCGCGACGGCGGCGGGCGCCGTCGCCCGTGACCGGCTGGCCGCGGCCTGGCCCGGCCGTGCCGTGGTCTACGACGGTCCGGTGCGCGAGGCCGTGCGGCGGGCGTTCGGCGAGTGCGAGCAACTGGTGTGCTTCCTCGCGACGGGGGCCGTGGTGCGGCTGGTCGCGCCGCTGCTCACGGACAAGACGGCCGACCCGGGTGTCGTCTGCGTCGACGAGGCGGGGCGCCACGCCGTGGCGCTGCTCGGCGGGCACGGCGGCGGGGCGAACGCCCTGGCGGTGGCGGTCGGTGAGGTACTGGGTGCGGCGCCGGTGGTGACGACGGCGACGGACGCGGTGGGCGTGCCCGGTCTGGACATGCTGGGGCTGCCCGTGGAGGGCGATGTCGCGGGGGTGTCGCGGGCGATGCTGGACGGTGCTCCGGTGGCGTTGCGGGCGGACGCGGTACGGCCGTTGCCGGCCCTGCCGTCGCATGTCCGTCCCGGGGCGACCGGATCCGCGGTGCTGTACGTCACCGACCGGGTCGTGGAACTCGGGCCGCGGGAGGCCGTGCTGCGGCCGGCGTCGCTCGCCGTCGGGGTCGGTGCGTCCAAGGACGCGCCCGCGGACGAGGTGTCCGCGCTGATCCGGGACTCTCTGGCCAAGGCCGGTCTCTCGCCGTTGAGCATCGCGGAGCTGGTGACCGTGGACGCGAAGGCGCAGGAGCCCGGGATCGTGGCCGCAGCGGCACGGCTGGGGGTACCGCTGCGTACGTACCCCGCCGAGGAGCTGGCCCGGATCGAGGTGCCGCATCCGTCGGACGCGCCCCTCGCCGCGGTCGGCACGCCCTCGGTCGCGGAGGCCGCGGCGCTCGCGGGCGGCGGTGAACTCCTGGTACCGAAGCGGAAGTCGGCTCCCGAGGGGCGGGCGGCGATGGCCACGTGCGCGGTGGTGCGCCGGGCGCCGCGCGGGCGGCTCGCGGTCGTGGGGCTCGGTCCCGGGGCGCGCGACCTGCTGACGCCTCGGGCCCGCGACGAGCTGCGGCGGGCGTCGGTGCTCGTCGGGCTCGATCAGTACGTCGACCAGATCCGGGATCTGCTGCGGCCGGGTACGACGGTTCTGGAGTCGGGGCTCGGGGCCGAGGAGGAGCGGGCCCGTACGGCGGTCGCCGAGGCGCGCAAGGGACACGCGGTGGCGCTGATCGGCAGTGGCGACGCGGGCGTGTACGCGATGGCGTCGCCGGCGCTGGCCGAGGCGGGCGCCGACATCGACGTGGTGGGTGTGCCGGGGGTGACGGCGGCGCTGGCGGCGGCGGCGATCCTGGGTGCCCCGCTGGGCCACGACCACGTCTCGATCAGCCTCTCCGATCTGCACACCCCGTGGGAGGTCATCGAGCGCCGGGTCCGGGCCGCGGCCGAGGCCGACATCATCGTGACGTTCTACAACCCGCGCAGCCGGGGCCGCGACTGGCAGCTCCCGAAGGCGTTGTCGATCCTGTCGGAACACCGGGATCCGGCCACTCCGGTCGGGGTCGTGCGCAACGCCTCCCGGCCCGACGAGTCCAGCCGGTTGACCTCGCTCGCGGCGCTGGACCCGGCGGTCGTCGACATGATGACCGTCGTCACCGTGGGCAACACCGCCACCCGTGAGATCGCGGGCCGCATGGTCACCCCGCGCGGCTACCGCTGGCAGTCGGCCACGGCCGCCCCGGCGCCGGAGGCGGCGTCGTGAACCGGCCCGCCCCCGCCACCGAGAACCCCACCCCCCACGCACACCCAGGAGCCTCCGTGAACACCCTGTCGCCCCAGCCCGCCCTGCTCATCGCCGGCCACGGCACCCGGGACGAGGGCGGAGCCACCGCCTTCCGTGACTTCGTGGCCGAACTCGGCGCCCGTAACCCGCAGTTGCCTGTAGCGGGCGGCTTCATCGAGCTGTCGCCGCCGCCGCTCGGCGACGCCGTGACCGAGCTCGTCGAGCAGGGCGTCAGGCACTTCGCGGCCGTACCGCTGATGCTGGTGTCGGCCGGGCACGCCAAGGGCGACATCCCGGCGGCACTGACCCGCGAGAAGGAGCGCCACCCCGGCATCTCGTACACGTACGGACGTCCGCTGGGCCCGCATCCGGCGCTGCTGAAGGTGCTGGAGCGGCGGGTGGACGAGGTGCTGGGCGACACGGACCGGTCCGAGGTGACGATTCTGCTGGTGGGGCGCGGTTCCACCGACCCGGACGCCAACGCCGAGGTGCACAAGGCCGCGCGGCTGTTCTGGGAGGGCCGGGGCTACGCGGGGGTGGAGACGGCCTTCGTCTCGCTGGCCGCCCCTGATGTGCCGTCGGGTCTGGACCGTTGCGTGAAGCTGGGTGCGGGGCGCATAGTCGTTCTGCCGTACTTCCTCTTCACGGGCATCCTGCCGGACCGGGTGCGTCACCAGACCACGGAGTGGGCCGCCGCCCACCCGGAGCTGGACGTCCGGCCGGCCGAGGTGATCGGTGCCGCGGAAGAACTGCTCGATCTGGTCATGGAGCGCTACCGGGAGGCCGTCAAGGGCGATCTGCGGATGAACTGCGACTCTTGCGTGTACCGGATCGCACTGCCGGGCTTCGAGGACAAGGTGGGACTGCCGCAGCAGCCGCACTTCCACCCTGACGACGACGGCCATCACCACCACCCCCACCATGGCGGTCATGCACACTCCCATTGAGAGCTCCGACGCCACAGGCGCGGGCACGCACGATCTGCGTCATCACGGTGACGCGGAGGTACGGGGACGGGGCCGGGATCTGACCGATCTCGCCGTCAACGTACGGGCCGGGACCCCACCGGCCTGGCTGAAGGAGCGGATAGCCGCGTCCCTGGGCGCGCTCGCCGCATACCCGGACGGGCGCGCGGCACGCGCCGCGGTCGCCGGCCGGCACGGGCTGCCGCCCGAGCGGCTCCTGTTGACGGCGGGTGCGGCGGAGGCGTTCGTGCTGATCGCCCGCGCGCTGCCGGCCCGAAGACCGGTCGTGGTGCATCCGCAGTTCACCGAGCCGGAGGCGGCGCTGCGCGCGGCCGGGCACGAGGTGGGCCGGGTGCTGCTGCGGGCCGTGGACGGCTTCCGGCTGGATCCGTCGGCCGTGCCGGCCGACGCGGATCTGGTGGTGGTCGGCAATCCGACCAACCCGACGTCGGTGCTGCATCCGGCGGCCGTGCTGGAGCGGCTGGCGCGTCCCGGGCGGACGCTGGTGGTCGACGAGGCGTTCATGGACGCGGTGCCGGGCGAACGCGAGGCGCTGTGCGGCCGCACGGACATCCCGGGGCTCGTGGTCCTGCGCAGCCTCACCAAGACGTGGGGGCTCGCCGGACTGCGGATCGGGTATGTGGCGGCCGCGCCGGAGACCATCCGCACGCTGGAGGAGGCACAGCCCTTGTGGCCGGTGTCGTCACCGGCGCTGGCCGCGGCCGAGGCGTGTGTGGAGCCGCGGGCGCTGGCCGAGGCGGCCGCGGCGGCGGACCGGATCGCGGTGGACCGCTGCCATCTGGTGGCGGGGCTGCGGGAGTTCACCGAGATACGGGTCGTGGAGCCGGCACAGGGACCGTTCGTACTGGTCCGGCTGGAGCGGGCCGCGGAGATACGGGAGCGGCTGCGGATGCTGGGGTTCGCGGCACGGCGCGGCGACACGTTTCCGGGGCTCGGCGGCGAGTGGCTCCGGCTGGCCGTCCGGGACCGCACGACGACCAACCGGTTCCTCCAGGCGTTCGACCAGGCCCTTCAGGCCGTTTCCGCGGTCAGCCGCTGACGATGTCCGGCTTGAGAGGGGCCAGTCGCGCGGCGATCAGGCCGATGGTGGCGGCATCGACGCCGCCGTCGGCCAGCGCTGCGGCGAGATGCTCCACGACCCGGTCGAAGTGCGGCCCGGTGATGCCGAGTTCCTGGTGGGCGCGGCCCATGGCCCGGCCGATGTAGGGGGTCGTGGCGCCGAGCGCGCTGCCGACGAAGAGGCGCTGGTGCGCCTTGAGGCGGGTCATGTCCTTGCCCGCGAAGTACGGCGTCAGGTCGGGGTCGGCCAGGACGCGTGCGTAGAAGAGGTCCACCACGGCGGCGACGGCCGCGGCGCCGCCGATCTGCTCGAAGAGGGTCTCCGGCTGCTCGGCCGGGGTCTCCGGCGCCGGTTCGTCCGGGGCTGCCTGGTCTGTGGTCTGGTCCATGGCAGCCGAACATAGCGCCGATCCCCGCCGCCCGGGAACAGTCGTCCGAATTCGGCGGCGCGGCCGCACAAGTGGGAAGCGACGCTCCGCCTGCGGAACGCCGCTTCCCCTCCCTCCCCACACCCGGCCGCCCCCCTCGGGCCCATGGGTGATGGGTGTCAGTCCTGCGTACGCCTCCGGGCCACGACCATGGCTCCGGCGCCGACCGCCAGCAGAAGGGCGGCACCTCCGGCGACGTACGGCGTGGTGGAGCTGCTGCCCGTCTCGGCGAGGTCCGCGCCGGTGGCGGTCTGCGGTGCGTCACCGGTGCCGGTCTGCGGCTTCACGTCGCCGCCGGTGTCTCCGGCCGTGTCACCGGCCGTGGAGCCCGCGGTGGAGCCTGCCGTACCACCGGCCGTGGAGCCCGCGGTGCCGGATCCGCCGTCGGTGGATCCGCCGTTGCCGGAACCGCCGTTGCCCGAACCGCCGTCGGTGGACCCGCCGTCCGTCGAACCGCCGTCGGCCGAACCCCCGTTGTCACCACCGCCGTTGCCATGTCCGCCGTTCTCGCCGCCGCCGTTGTGGCCGCCGCCCGTGGACGCCGCCTCGGGCGTCTCGCAGGTGGCCTCGGCGAGCGTGACCTCGCCCTTCACATCGGCGACGTTCAGCTCGCCCGGGTTGACCGAGACCTTCAGCCGCAGCGCGACGGCGGCCGCGGTGCGCGAGGTGGTGCTCGTCTTCGACAGGTCGAGCGTCACCGAGCCGACGCCCTTCACCGCGATCTGCGTGGTGCCTGCGGCGGTCAGGGTGACGCGCTTGCCGAGGACCTTCACATGGCCCAGCACGTTCGACTCGGCGACCGGCTTGCGGCCCACCTCGCAGACCGCCCTGGACGTCACCTGCTCGACCTCGACCAGGGAGAGCAGCGGCAGACCGGGCAGGTGCAGCCTCGCCTTCACCACATTGCTGTAGCCCTCGGCGCGGTGCTTGCCGACGGTCGCCCTCGCCGTGGCCACATCGGCGCGCAGCACGCGGACCGGCGTCCCGCCCTCCACCCCGTCGAGCTTCACGCTGAGCGCGGTCTTCTCCGCGCTCCGCGGCGCCTGCACCTCGTTGAGCGTGGCCGTGAGCGGCACGTCGATCGTCTTGTTCAGGAGCGAGACGTCGAGTGCGGTACGGAGCACGACCGCGCTCGCCTTCCCGTCGCCGGTGGTCGTGGTGGTCGCCGTGGTGGCGTGCGCCGGGACGGCGACCAGCAGGGCGACGGGCGCGGCGGCGACCGCCAGGGCGGCGAGGCGGAAGGTGTTGCTGTTCAAGATGGTGGAACCCCCACATGAGACATGGAGCCACCGGCGCCGTCCAATGGGGGACATCGCGGGCACCGGTGGCCTCGACTCCGTGAATCTTTACGCACAGAGGGTGAACTGGCAGACACCTGAAGTGAGTTCACCCCAAAGGGGGGTTTCCGCGCCTGTATTCGAATATTCCGGCACGTGCGTTCCTTGAGTTCACCCGTTTCACCGAACGCGGGCGCCTCGGAAGGTCCCCGTCCCGGAGTGCGCGGAGTGATTCAACGAGCGACCGCGCTCCGGGACACTGCCGGTCAACACGGCGCATCCTGGGCCCGTCCGGGCCCGGGACACCCGGATCAGCCGATCACGCGCCCGTTCAGGACGACCCGGCGCGGGGCCGCCAGCACGCGCACGTCCGCCCGCGGGTCCTCGTCGTACACCACCAGGTCGGCCGGCGCGCCCTCCTCGAGCCCCGGCCTGCCCAGCCACGCCCTGGCCCCCCATGTCGTCGCGGACAGCGCCTCCAGGGCGGGGATGCCCGCCTTGACGAGCTCCGCGACCTCGTCGGCCACCAGACCGTGGGCGAGCACTCCCCCGGCGTCGGTGCCGACGAACACCGGCACCCCGGCGTCGTACGCGGCGCGCACGGTGTCGTAGCGGCGCTCGTGGAGCCGGCGCATATGGGCGGACCAGCGGGGGTACTTGGCTTCGCCGCCGTCGGCGAGCGTGGGGAAGGTGGCGATGTTGACCAGGGTGGGGACGATCGCGACCCCTCGCTCGGCGAAGAGCGGAATGGTCTCCTCGGTCAGCCCGGTCGCGTGCTCGATGCAGTCGATCCCGGCCTCGACGAGATCGCGCAGCGAGTCCTCGGCGAAGCAGTGCGCGGTGACCCGGGCCCCCAGCCGGTGCGCCTCGGCGATGGCGGCCCCCACCTCCTCGCGCGGCCAGCAGGCGGTCAGGTCGCCCACCTCGCGGTCGATCCAGTCGCCGACGAGCTTCACCCAGCCGTCCCCGCGGCGTGCTTCCTGCGCGACGTACGCCACCAGTTCGTCCGGCTCGATCTCGTACGCGTAGTTCCTGGTGTACCGCCGGGTCCTGGCGATGTGCCGGCCGGCCCTGATGATCTTCGGCAGGTCCTCGCGGTCGTCGATCCACCGGGTGTCGGCGGGCGATCCCGCGTCCCGCAGGAGCAGCGCGCCCGCTTCCCGGTCGTCGAGCGCCTGCTTCTCGGTGGTCGCCCGCTCGACGGCGCCGTGGTGGTCGAGCCCGACGTGGCAGTGGGCGTCGACCAGTCCGGGCAGGGCCCAGCCGGTGACGACGACCGCCTCGTCCGCACCCGGGGGCCGCTCGTACGTCACCCGTCCGCCGACCGCCCAGATCTCGTCCCTGACGTCCTCGGGGCCGACGAGCACCCGCCCCTTCACCTGCAGCACCCGCGGCGCCTCGTGATCACTCATGGACAGCACTGTACGAGGCGCCGGACCGGGCGCCACCCCCTGCCGGATCCCGTCCGGCGGACGGGTCCGGGCCGCCCCCGGAGGGCTCGGTACCCTCGGTGCAGGCCTGGCCCACAGGCCGGTCCGCACACCGATCCGATCCCGAAGAGAGCACCACCGTGACGCACCCCTTCCTCGACCTGACCCCGCTCACCGCCGCACACTTCGCGGCGATCGAGCGGCGCGTGGCCGGTCTCCTCGCCACCGAGCAGGACGTCGTCATCATGCAGGGCGAGGCGCTCCTCCCCCTCGAAGGCTGCATCAGGGGCGGCGCCCGGCCCGGATCGACGGCGCTGAACGTCGTCACGGGGCCGTACGGGCAGACGTTCGGCAACTGGCTGCGCGACTGCGGTGCCGAGGTCATCGATCTGGCGGTGCCCTTCCACACGGCCGTCACCGCCGCCCAGGTGGCCGACGCGCTGGCCGCGCACCCGGAGATCGACTTCGTCTCCCTGGTGCACGCCGAGGCCGCCACCGGCAACACCAACCCGGTCGCGGAGATCGGTGAGGTCGTCCGCGCGCACGGGGCGCTGTTCATGCTGGACGCCGTCGCCTCGGTGGGTGCCGAGCCGCTGCTGCCGGACGCCTGGGGCGTGGACCTGTGCGTGATCGGGGCGCAGAAGGCGATGGGCGGTCCGGCCGGGGTGTCCGCGGTGTCGGTGAGCGCGCGCGCCTGGGAGCGGATCGCCGCCAACGCGCAGGCCCCGCGCCGCTCGTACCTGTCCCTGCTGGACTGGAAGGAGCGCTGGATCGACGGCGGCCGCCGGGCGCTGCTGCACGCCCCGGCCCAGCTGGAGATGCTGGCCCTGGAGGCCTGCGTGGAGCGGATCGAGGCGGAGGGCCTGGACGCGCTGATGGCGCGCCACGCAGCCGCCGCCGCGGCCACCCGGGCGGGCGCGGTGGCGCTGGGCGGCGGCCTGGCGCCGTACGTGCACGAGGCGCGGGACGCCGCTCCGGTGGCGACCACGCTGCGGGCGCCGGACGGCGTGGACGCCGCGGAACTGGTGGCGCAGGCACGGGCGGCCGACCCGTCGCTGCCGCTGATCGCGGGAGGCGGGGCGCTGTCCAAGGAGATGATCCGGGTCAATCATTACGGCGTGGACGCGACGCGGGGCGCGGTGCTCTCCTCACTCGCGGCTCTGGGTGCGGCGCTGGCCGATTCCGGACGGCAGGTCGATCTGGAAGCTGCCCGGAAGGCCGTTTCGGAAACCTGGACCGGCGCTTAAATTCCTGGTGTTATCAATAAATGCGGGGAGCTGCCTTATTCAGAGCAGCTCCCCGCATTCTTCTGCCCGGTTTCCCGAAGGCTAAACACCCCAGTTTCAGCAGCGTCCGATCTCCACAATTCGGTTGCGTCGCGCGAGAGTTACGACCTTGTGACCGACTCCACACACGGGGGCGTTATGCCGGATATATGCGTACCAAATCGGAAGAAAGCGTAGCGGTTTCGCGCAGGGGCGCACGCTCGCGTGATAACACAGAACACCGCTTCACCCAACCCCTTGGGCCGATGCAATTTCGAAATTTGCTGGGTAAATTCAATTCGCATGACCGCCGCACCAGCAGATTTTGCACGTGCCCGAAGCGAATTCATCACCATCGACACCCCGCGAGTGGAGGACGGAGCCGCGATCTGGCGTATAGCCCGCGATTCCGAGGTCCTGGACCTCAACTCCTCGTACAGCTACCTGCTGTGGTGCCGTGACTTCGCGGCGACCTCCGTGGTCGCCCGCGACGAGACCGGCGCCCCGGTCGCCTTCGTGACGGGGTACATCAGGCCCGACCGCCCCGAGACGCTCGTCGTCTGGCAGGTGGCCGTCGACCACGGCCACCGGGGAACCGGCCTGGCCGCGAAGCTGCTGGACGACCTGACCGCCCGCGTCGCCGCGGAGCAGGGCCTCGCCTCGGTCGAGACGACCATCACCCCGGACAACAAGGCCTCGGACCGCCTGTTCACCTCCTACGCGCAGCGCCACGACGTGCCACTGGAACGCGAGGTGCTCTTCGACGGCGGCCTGTTCCCCGAGGGCACCCATCTGCCGGAAGTCCTCTACAGCATCGGCCCGTTCCACGCCTGAGCAGGCTCTTTCCGGCGGGTGCCGCCCGTCGTAGTCACCTTCACCTCCGCCCGTCACACCCCCCTCACGCAGGAGACCCGCTGTGACCATCACCCCGCCCGCCCTCAGTGTCTTCGAGACCCTGGAGTCCGAGGTACGGAGCTACTGCCGCGGCTGGCCCGCCGTCTTCGACCGTGCGCAGGGCGCCCGGCTGACCGACGAGGACGGCCACTCGTACCTCGACTTCTTCGCCGGGGCCGGCTCGCTCAACTACGGCCACAACAACCCGGTGCTCAAGCGCGCGCTGATCGACTACATCGAGCGCGACGGCATCACCCACGGCCTCGACATGGCGACCACCGCCAAACGCGCGTTCCTGGAGACGTTCCAGAACGTCATCCTGCGGCCCCGCGACCTGCCGTACAAGGTGATGTTCCCCGGCCCGACCGGCACCAACGCGGTCGAGTCGGCGCTGAAGCTGGCCCGCAAGGTCAAGGGCCGCGAGTCCGTCGTCTCGTTCACCAACGCCTTCCACGGCATGTCGCTCGGCTCGCTGGCCGTCACCGGCAACGCCTTCAAGCGCGCCGGCGCCGGCATTCCGCTGGTGCACGGCACCCCGATGCCGTTCGACAACTACTTCGACGGCCAGGTCCCCGACTTCCTCTGGTTCGAGCGGCTCCTGGAGGACCAGGGCTCCGGGCTCAACAAGCCGGCCGCCGTGATCGTGGAGACCGTCCAGGGCGAGGGCGGCATCAACGTCGCCCGCGCCGAATGGCTGCGTGCGCTCCAGGACCTGTGCCACCGCCAGGACATGCTGCTGATCGTCGACGACATCCAGATGGGCTGCGGCCGCACCGGCGACTTCTTCTCCTTCGAGGAGGCCGGCATCACGCCGGACATCGTGACGCTGTCGAAGTCGATCAGTGGCTACGGACTGCCCATGTCCCTCTGCCTGTTCAAGCCGGAGCTGGACATCTGGGAGCCGGGCGAGCACAACGGCACCTTCCGCGGCAACAACCCGGCCTTCGTCACCGCGGCCGCCGCGCTCGACGCCTACTGGTCGGACGGCCAGATGGAGAAGCAGACGCTGGCCCGCGGCGAGCAGGTCGAGCACGCCTTGCTGGCCATCTGCGGCGAGCACGACAGCGCTCAGTTCCGCGGCCGCGGACTGGTGTGGGGCCTGGAGTTCACCGACCCGGCACGTGCCTCCGCCGTCTGCGCCCGCGCGTTCGAGCTGGGCCTGCTGCTGGAGACCTCCGGCCCGCAGAGCGAGGTCGTCAAGCTGCTGCCGCCGCTGACCATCACCCCCGAGGAGCTGGACGAGGGCCTGCGCACACTGGCCCGCTGCGTCCGGGAGACCGCCTGAGAGGCGGGGGGGGGGGGGGGGGGCCCCCGGGCGGGGGGCCCCCCCCCCCCCCCCCCCCCCCCCCCCCCCCCCCCGCCCCCCCCCCCCCCCCCCCCC
>NZ_JBIVTU010000007.1:11972-422650 GCF_044756845.1 Streptomyces sp. NPDC091416 | reverse complement strand
TTGTTTTGGTGGGCGGGTTTTTTTTGGGGGGGGGGGGGGGGGGGGGGGGGGGGGGGGGGGGGGGTGGGGTGGGGGGGGGGGGGGGGGGGGGCGGGGTGGGGGGGGGGGGGGGTGGGGGTGGGGGGGGGGGGGGGGGGGGGGGGGGGTGGGGGGGGGGCGGCCCCCCCCCCCCCCCCCCGCCTCCGCCCCGGGGCCGCCCCGAGCGGCCCCACCGAGAATCACCGTTGCAGAGAGAAAGGCACCGACCCACCGTGATCGTCCGATCGTTCAGTGACATCGAGAACACCGACCGGCATGTGAAGTCCGCCTCCGGAACCTGGGAGAGCAAGCGCATCGTGCTCGCCAAGGAGAAGGTCGGCTTCTCGCTCCACGAAACCGTGCTGTACGCCGGCACGGAGACGTCGATGTGGTACGCCAACCACATCGAGGCCGTCCTGTGCACCGAGGGCGAGGCCGAACTCACCAACGACGAGACCGGCGAGAAGCACTGGATCTCGCCCGGCACGATGTACCTGCTGAACGGGCACGAGCACCACACGCTCCGCCCGAAGACGGACTTCCGCTGCGTCTGCGTCTTCAATCCCCCCGTCACCGGACGGGAGGACCACGACGAGAACGGTGTCTACCCGCTGCTGACCGAGGAGGGCTGAACCATGACCACCGAAGTACGCGCCGACCTGTACCCCTCGCGCGGCGCCGCCGAGATGACCACTCCCCGCCAGGACCCGGTCATCTGGTCCGCGCCGGGCGCACCGGGTCCGGTCGCCGCCAAGGAGCTCCAGGGCTTCGAGCGCGACGGTTTCCTCACCGTCGACCAGCTGATCACCCCGGACGAGGTGGCCGGCTACCACGCCGAGCTGGAACGGCTGATCGCCGATCCGGCGGTGCGGGCCGACGAGCGCTCGATCATCGAGCCGAAGTCGGACTCCGTACGGTCGGTCTTCGAGGTCCACCGGCTCAGCGAGGTCTTCGCCCGGCTCGTCGGCGACGAGCGCGTGGTGGGCCGGGCCCGTCAGATCCTCGGCTCGGACGTGTACGTCCACCAGTCGAGGATCAACGTGAAGCCGGGCTTCGGGGCTTCGGGCTTCTACTGGCACTCGGACTTCGAGACCTGGCACGCCGAGGACGGTCTGCCGAACATGCGGACCGTGTCCGTGTCGATCGCGCTGACCGAGAACTACGACACGAACGGCGGGCTGATGATCATGCCCGGTTCGCACAAGTCGTTCCTCGGCTGCGCGGGCGAGACGCCGAAGGACAACTACAAGAAGTCCCTGCAGATGCAGGACGCCGGCACCCCGTCCGACGAGGCGCTGACGAAGATGGCCGACCGGCACGGCATCAGGCTCTTCACGGGCAAGGCCGGTTCGGCGACCTGGTTCGACTGCAACGCGATGCACGGGTCGGGCGACAACATCACCCCGTACGCGCGCAGCAACGTCTTCATCGTCTTCAACAGCGTGGAGAACGCGGCCCAGGAACCGTTCGCGGCTCCGGTCCGCCGCCCGGAGTTCATCGGGGCGCGCGACTTCACGCCGGTGAAGTAGGGCCGTACGAACCGTGGCCGGGGCGGGACGCAGCACTGCGTCCCGCCCCGTCGGCGTGTGTCCCGCGCCCCGCGCCCTGCGGGTTTCGGGCACCGTCTGCGACAGGGAGACCGGGGCTGCGGGCCGGCACCCGGTCGTGCGCAAGGGTTCTGCCGGCACGGAGGCGTTCGGCAAGGACGTGCCGGGGTCTCAACTCGCTGGACCTCGGCAGGGCGCGGCGGCGACAGTGACCCCATGACTTCACACGTACACCACGTCACCATCGACTGCGCCGACGCGTACAAGCTCGGCACGTTCTGGGCCCAGGTGCTGGATTCCTCCCTCGCCGACGACGACTTCCCCGGAGACCCCGAGGCGCTCGTGCGGACCCCCACCGCCGCCCTTCTTTTCGTCACCGTGCCCGAGCCGAAGAGCATCAAGAACCGCATCCACTTCGACGTCCAGCCGGACGACCGCACCCGTGACGAGGAGGTCGAGCGGCTGCTCGGCCTCGGCGCCACGCTGGTCGCGGACCGCCGCAGGCCGGACGGACGGGGCTGGGTGACCCTGGCCGATCCGGAGGGCAACGAGTTCTGTGTGGAGTGCAGTGCGCGCGAGCGGGCCCGGCTGGCCGGGAAGAGGCTGCCGGTCACCGCGGACGACGTGACGTCGGCGGTCACCCTGGCGGTGGACACGCTCGCCGGCTCGCAGGCCGGGGACTGGCGCATTCCCGCGGGCACGCTCACCTGGGACTGCTGGGAGACCGTGGAGCATCTGAGCGACGACCTCTTCGCGTACGCCGTCCAGCTCGGCCCGCGCAGGCCGTCGTTGGAGACCGAGGTTCCCTACCGGTGGGCCCCGGAGCGTGAGGGCGGCCCCTGGAACGCGGTCTTCGCGGACCCGGAGGCGGGCACCGCCGGCCTGCTCCAGACCCTGGAGGCGAGCGGCGCACTGCTGTCCGCGATGGTGCGGACGGCCTCGCCCGATGTCCGTTCCCACCACTCCCACGGCGTCTCGGACCCGGAGGGTTTCGCCGCGATGGGCGTCGTGGAGACCCTCGTCCACGCCCACGACGTCGCCGAGGGCCTCGGCGTCACCTGGACGCCGCCCGCCGATCTGTGCGACCGGGTGCTGGGACGGCTCTTCCCCGACGCCCCGGACGACGAGGACCGGTGGACCGTCCTGCTCTGGTCCACCGGCCGTGCGGATCTGCCGGGCCGCGAGCGCGTGACGTCGTGGACGTGGCACGGGGCCCCCTTGGAGGAGACCCCGCAGCCGTAGTCGCCCGGGCCCTACCGGTGGGCGAACCAGGCCGCTGCCGGGAGCAGCTTCGCGTCGTAGCCGAACAGCGCCTGGTTCTCCCAGGCGTTGCCGGAGGCGGGGTCGGCCGGGTCCCAGCCGCTGCCGCTGACGGCGGTCCAGGCCGGCTCCCAGTAGACGGCGCCCAGGCCCCGGCCGCCGGGGACCGCCTCGACGACGTTCATCACGTCGCGGAGGTTGGCCGCCTGGCCCGCCGGGGTCGCCGGGTAGCCGCTGACGAGCTGGTCCGCGGTGGCGATGTTGTTCTCCAGGCCGTCGGCGTCGGCCAGGGTGTGCGCGTAGGCCGTCTCGGCGACCAGGACCGGCTTTCCGTACCGGGCGGCGGCGTCGTCGAGGTTGGTCTGGAGGTCGTCGAGCGGCCCGTGCCAGTAGCCGTAGTACGAGAGCGCGATGACGTCGAACGGCACGCCGTACGCGACGGCGTTGTCGAACCACCAGCGGGTGCCGGCGTTGTCGCCGCCCTTGGCGAGGTGCAGGGCCACCTTCGTACCGGAGGAGACGGCCTTCGCCGCGTTCGCGCCGGAGGTGAGGAGTCCGGCGAGCTGGGACCAGTGGTCGGTGGAGCCCTCGGGCCAGAGCATTCCGGCGTTGGTCTCGTTGCCTATCTGGACCATGTCGGCCGTGGTGCCCTGGGCCTTGAGCGCGCTCAGCACGTCGTACGTGTGCTGGTAGACGTCCGTCCGCAGCTGCTCGTAGCCGTGGCCCGACCAGGCGGCGGGCTTGTTCTGCTTGCCGGGGTCGGCCCAGGCGTCGGAGTAGTGGAAGTCGACGAGGGTCTTCATGCCGAGGGCCTTGGCGCGCTTGGCCATGGCCAGGACATGGGCCTTGTCGTTGTACCCGTCGGCCGGGTTCACCCACACCTTGAGGCGGACGTAGTTCATCCCGGCCGACTTCAGGAGGCTCATCGCGTCGCCGGTCGTGCCGCTCGCGCTGCGGTAGACGGCGCCGTGGGCCTCGTTCTTCGGGAGGGTGGAGAGGTCACCGCCCTTCACGGTGAGCCCGGTGGCGCCCGGGGTGAAGGCGATGTCGTCGAAGTTGGCCCACTCCCCGGCGTGGGCGTCCGAGTTCAGGCTGATCGTGCAGGAGCCGCCGGTGACCCTGACCGAGGTGACGAGGCGGATCCAGCCTCCGTTCGCGGTGGGCGGCAGGTCGGTGCGCTGTTCGGCGCTGCCGCAGTTGCGCAGGGCGACGTAGGCGGAGTTCTGGCCGCCGCCCGATCTGACCCAGGCGCTGAGGGTGTACGTGCCGTCGGTGAGGCCGGTGAGGTACTGGTACGTCTCCACCTTGTACGCGGACGCGGACCAGTGGCTGAGCCGGGTGCTGCCGCTGTGGCCGCCGGCCTCGGTGAAGGAGGCGGCGTTCTGCCCGGCGGCCGAGTAGGTCGACCAGCCGGTGGCGCCGGACTCGAATCCGGTGTTGGCGGGGGTGGCGGCGGCGGTGGCCGCGTGTGCGGGGAGCGCGGGGAGCGCTGCCAGCAGAAGGCCGGAGAGCGCGGCCACCGGCACCCCCGCTCGCTTCTTGCCGTGCGTCGTTCCGTACATCGTCGATGTCCCTTCGACCGTGCGCGGGCGTTGCCTGGGGAAATGCGGTCGTGCGTCCTCAGCCGTCGAGGCGGACCACACGGACGGCGCCCGCCGGGACGGCGAGGTGGCCCGTGGCCGGTTCTCCGGTGAGGAGTTCGGTACCGGGGGCGTCGAGCGGCACCTTGGCCTCGTCCCCGGTGTGGTTGATGACGAAGAGGTAGGTGCCGGCGTCGCCGGTGCGGGTGACGACCTCGACGTCGTACGGGAGGCCGGTGCGGGGCGCGATGCGGGCGTCCTCGCAGGCCCGGTCGAGGACGGCGTCCAGGTCGGCGCCGGTCAGCCGGGTGGAGACGTACCAGGCGCTGCCCTCGCCGAGACGGTGCCGGGTGACGGCGGGCCGGCCGGCCGGGATGCCGTCGGCGTAGGACCACATGGTCTCGGCGCCGCGCGGGATCACCACGTCCGACCAGAGGTCACCGGTCAGCGCCGGGCCCCCGGGCGCGCCCTCGGGTGTGATCAGGCGGACCGTGCCGCCCTCGGCGAGCGGGGAGAACTCCTCGACCGTCAGCCCCAGGACGTCCCTGAGCGCGCCCGGGTACGGTCCGGGGTGCACGGCGTCGTGGGCGTCCACGATGCCGGAGAAGTACGAGACGACGAGGGTGCCGCCGCCCTCCACGTACCGCCGGAGGTTGCGGCCGGACTCCTCGGTGGCGAGGTAGAGGGCCGGGACGACGACCAGCGGGTAGCCGGACAGGTCGGCGTCGGGGTGGGCGAAGTCGACGGTGAGGTGCCGGTCGAAGAGCGAGGCGTAGAAGGCGTCGGCGCGCTCGCGGGCGTCGTGGTCCTGGCTCGGGCGCCACTCCAGGGACTGCGCCCACCAGGACTGCCAGTCCCAGATCATGGCGACGTCGGGGACGGTCCGGGTGGTGCGGATCCCGTTCAGCAGTCCGAGGCCGGCGCCGAGCCGGGAGACCTCGCGCCAGATCCGGGAGTCCGTGCCGGCGTGCGGGACCATCGCCGAGTGGAACTTCTCCGCGCCCCGCAGGGACTGGCGCCACTGGAAGAACATCGCGCCCTCGGAACCGCGGGCGACGTGGGCGAGGCTGTTGCGGGCCATCTCGCCGGGCCGCTTGGCGGGGTTGCGGGGCTGCCAGTTGACGCCGCCGGCGGAGTGCTCCAGGAGCAGCCAGGGGGCGCCGCCCGCGACCGAGCGGGTCAGGTCGGCGGCCATGGCGAGGTTGACGTGGGTGCGGCGGCCGTCGGTGATCAGGTAGTGGTCGTTCGTGACGAGGTCGACCTCTCGGCCCCAGGCCCAGTAGTCCACCGAGTCGCACTGGCTGAGCGCGGTCATGAAGTTGGTGGTGACGGGGATGCCGGGGGCGAGCCGGTGCAGGATGTCCCGTTCGGCGCAGAAGTTCTCGCGCATGGTGGTGTCGGCGAAGCGGGCGTAGTCGAGCTGCTGGGCGGGGTTGCCGACGGTGGGCGTGGTGCGGGGCGGGTCGATCTCGTCGAGGCCGCGGTAGCGCTGGCCCCAGAAGGCGGTGCCCCAGGCCTCGTTGACGGCCTCGACGGATCCGTGGCGGGCGGCGAGCCAGCGGCGGAAGTGGGCGGCGCAGCTGTCGCAGTAGCAGGCGCTGACCGGGACGCCGTACTCGTTGTGGACGTGCCACAGGGCGAGGGCCGGGTGGCTGCCGTACCTGCGGGCGAGCTGTTCGGTGATGTTCGCGGCGGCGGCCCGGTAGTCGGGGTTGCTGTGGCAGATCGCGCCGCGTGATCCGAAGGCGTACCGGACCCCGTCCCTGCTGACGGGCAGGGCCTCGGGGTGGGCGCGGTAGAACCAGGCGGGCGGGGCGACGGTGGGGGTGCCGAGGTCGGCGCGGATGCCGTTGGCGTGCAGCAGGTCCAGGAGGCGGTCGAGCCAGCCGAAGTCGTACGTACCGGGCTCGGGTTCCAGCAGGGCCCAGGAGAAGATCCCGACGCTGACCATGGTGACGCCGGCCTCCCGCATGAGGCGCATGTCCTCGTGCCAGACCTCCTCGGGCCACTGCTCGGGGTTGTAGTCGCCGCCGAAGGCCAGCTGGTGCAGACCCTGCGGGGCAGTCGCGCGAGGGGTGTGCGGCATGGGCGTCTCCTGGGCTCTTTGGTACAACTTCTGGGAACGTGCACACACACTCTCGGTGGCGCAGGCCCAACATAACCGCACAGCATCAACCATTGACAAGTGTCGGTTTCGTTTCTCTACTGTGAACGCTCACAGCGCACATCAGCGCTGCACCCTCGCTTCTCGTCAGGGGAGACCTCCATGAAGTACCGCATCGTCGCGGCGTCCACGGCCGCCGCGCTCGCCGCCACCGCACTGCTCACGGGCTGCGGCTCGTCGGACGACGACGGCAGCGGCGACGGCCCGGCCGCCTCCGGCCCCGCATCGCTCACCTACTGGGCCTGGGCCCCCGGCCTGGACAAGGTCGCGGACATCTGGAACAAGGGCGAGGGCAAGAAGGCCGGCATCACGGTCACGGTGAAGAAGCAGGCCTCGGGCGACGACCTGGTCACCAAGATCATCACTGCGGCGAAGGCCCACAAGGCCCCCGACCTGGTGCAGGCCGAGTACCAGGCGCTCCCCACCCTGGTCTCCAACGACGTGCTGGCCGACATATCCAAGGAGGCGGGCGACGCCCAGGAGAAGTTCGCCGACGGTGTCTGGCAGCAGGCGACGCTGGGCTCGGACGCCCTGTACGCGCTGCCGCAGGACTCCGGCCCGCTGATGTTCTACTACCGCCAGGACCTGTTCAAGCAGTACGGGCTGTCCGTGCCCGCCACCTGGGACGAGTTCGCCGAGACCGCCCGGGCGCTGAAGAAGAAGGCACCGGACAAGGACCTCACCACGTTCTCCTCCAACGACTCCGGTCTCTTCGCGGGCCTCGCCCAGCAGGCCGGCGCCCAGTGGTGGACCACCTCCGGCGACCAGTGGAAGGTCGCGATCGACGACCCGGCCACGCGGAAGGTCGCGGACTTCTGGGGCGGCCTGGTCAAGGAGGGCGCCATCGACAACCAGCCGATGTACACCCCTGCCTGGAACAAGGCGCTCGACACCGGCAAGCAGATCGCCTGGGTCAGCGCGGTCTGGGCGCCGGGCACCCTGACCACCGCCGCCCCCGACACCGCGGGCAAGTGGGCCATGGCCCCGCTCCCCCAGTGGAAGTCCGGCGAGAGTGCCACCGGCAGCTGGGGCGGCTCCTCGACCGCGGTCACCAACGACTCGAAGCACAAGGAGGCCGCGGCGGCCTTCGCGAAGTGGCTGAACACCGACCCCGCCGCGCTCGCCGCACTCGTCAAGGAGAGCGGGATCTACCCCGCCGCCACGGCCGCCCAGACCGGCGGCGCGCTCGCGAAGCCGCCGGCCTACTTCGCCAACCAGCCGGACTTCTACACCGAGGCCGCGAAGATCGCCCAGGGCACCGCCCCGGCCGCCTGGGGCCCGAACGTGAACGTCGCGTACACCGCCTTCAAGGACAACTTCGCCAAGGCCGCCAAGAGCAGGTCCGACTTCGCGCCGGCGCTGACCGCGATGCAGGACGCCACCGTCGCCGACCTGAAGAAGCAGGGCTTCGGAGTCTCCGAGTGACACGCGCACGCCGCCGGAAGCCGTACGGGGTCAAGAGCGCCCCGTACGCCTTCCTGATCCCCGCCACCGTGCTGTTCCTGCTCTTCTTCGCCCTGCCCATCGGCTACGCGCTCTACCTCAGCTTCCGCCGGACCGAGGTCAGCGGGCTGGGGCTCGGCAAGGGCGCCCGCCGGGAGATCTGGGCCGGGTTCGCCAACTACACCGACGCGCTCTCCGACTCGGAGCTGCTCCACGGCGCGTTGCGCATCCTCGGCTACGGCGTGATCGTCGTCCCCGTGATGCTGGGCCTGGCCCTGCTCTTCGCCCTGCTCCTGGACACCGAACGGCTCCGGCTGCGCGGCTTCACCAGGCTGGCGATCTTCCTCCCGTACGCGATCCCCGGCGTCGTCGCCGCCCTGATGTGGGGCTTCCTCTATCTGCCCGACGTCAGCCCGTTCTACTTCCTGCTGGACAAGGCGGGCCTGCCGCAGCCCGATCTGCTCGACGGCGGACCGCTCTACCTCGCGCTCGCCAACATCGCGGTCTGGGGCGGCACCGGCTTCAACATGATCGTGATCTACACCTCGCTGCGGGCGATCCCCGCCGAGATCTTCGAGGCGGCCCGGCTCGACGGCTGCTCGCAGCTGCAGATCGCGCTCCGGATCAAGATCCCGATGGTGGCGCCGTCCCTGGTGCTGACCTTCTTCTTCTCGATCATCGCGACCCTCCAGGTGTTCAACGAGCCGACGACCCTGAAGCCGCTCACCAACTCCCTTTCCACGACCTGGAGTCCGCTGATGAAGGTCTACCAGGACGCCTTCGTCAACAACGACATCTACGCGGCGGCCGCCCAGGCGGTCATCATCGCCGTCGCCACCCTGGCCCTGTCCTTCGGCTTCCTCAAGGCGGCCAACTCCCGTACGAAGCAGGGAGCCTCCCAGTGACCACGCCGCACCTGAGGCCCCCGGCCGCGGCCCCCCGCCGGTTCGCCCTCGTCCCCACCGCCGCCCTGCTGCTCGGCGCGCTCTACTGCCTGCTGCCCGTGGCCTGGATCCTGGTCGCCTCGACCAAGTCCGGCAGCGAGCTCTTCTCCACCTTCACCTTCCTGCCCGGCTCCGGTTTCGCGGACAACGTCGCCGACCTGTCGGCGTACCGGGACGGCGTCTACTGGAAGTGGATGGCCAATTCGGCGCTCTACGCCGGGGTGGGCGCGCTGCTGTCCACGGGCGTCTCCGCCGTCTCGGGGTACGCGCTGGCCGTGTACCGCTTCCGCGGCAGGGAGAGCATCTTCAACATCCTGCTGGCCGGGGTGCTGATGCCGCCGGTGATCCTGGCGGTGCCGCAGTACCTGCTGATGGCGAAGGCCGACCTGACCGACTCCTATCTGTCGGTGATGCTGCCGGTGATCCTCTCCCCGTACGGGGTCTACCTCGCCCGGATCTACGCGGCGGCCGCCGTGCCCGGCGACGTGATCGAGGCCGGCCGGATGGACGGCGGCGGGGAGTGGCGGATCTTCCGGACCATCGCGCTGCCGATGATGGTGCCGGGTCTGGTGACCGTCTTCCTCTTCCAGTTCGTCGCGATCTGGAACAACTTCCTGCTGCCGTACATCATGCTCGGCGACGACGAGAAGTTCCCGGTCACACTGGGTCTCTTCACCCTCCTCCAGCAGGGTTCCAACACTCCGGCCCTCTATACGCTGGTGATCACGGGGGCGCTGCTGGCCATCGTCCCGCTGATCGCCCTGTTCCTGGTCATCCAGCGGTTCTGGAGCCTCGACCTGCTCTCCGGGGCCGTAAAGTCCTGACGGGTCCCGCCAGGACGTCACTTGACGAAAGATCACGCACCATGAGCCGCACAGAACAGACCGGAACGGGACGCCGCCGGCCGCCGACGATCCATGACGTCGCGCGGGAGGCCGGTGTCTCCCGGGGCACGGTCTCCCGGGTGCTGAACGGCGGTCACAATGTCAGCCCGGCCGCACTGGACGCGGTCAACTCCGCTATCCGCAAGACCGGTTACACGGTGAACCGGCATGCCAGGTCGCTGATCACGGGCCGCTCCGACTCGGTGGCGTTCCTGCTCACCGAGCCGCAGGAGCGGTTCTTCGAGGACCCGAACTTCAACGTGCTGCTGCGCGGCTGTACGAGCGCGCTCGCCGCGCACGACATCCCGCTGCTGCTGATGATCGCGGGCACGGAGGCCGAGCGGCGCCGGAACATGCGCTACATCGCCGGCCATGTGGACGGGGTCCTGCTGGTCTCCAGCCATTCGGGCGACCCGGTCGCCGCCCAGCTGCACGAGGCCGGGGTCCCCCTGGTCGCCTGCGGGAAGCCGCTGGGGCAGAAGTCGAAGGTCAGCTATGTGGCGGCCGACGACCGTGACGGCGCCCGGGACATGGTGCGTTTCCTGTACGAGTCGGGGCGCCGCCGGATCGGCACGGTCAGCGGCCCGCTGGACACCCCGGGCGGGGTGGAGCGGCTGGCGGGCTACCGCGAGATGCTGGCCGACTGCGGGCTGCCCGCCGACGACGCGCTGATCGTGCCGGGCGACTACAGCCGGGCGGGCGGCGAGGCGGCCGCCGCGCTGCTGCTGGAACGGGCACCCGACCTGGACGCCGTGTTCGTCGCCTCGGACCTGATGGCGCAGGGCGTGCTCGCGGCCCTGGAGAAGGCCGGGCGCAGGGTGCCGCAGGACGTCGCGGTGGGCGGGTTCGACGACTCCCCCGCGGCACTCGCCTCCCGGCCGGCCCTGACGACGATCCGTCAGCCGTGGGACCGGATCAGCTCCGAGATGGTGCGGGTGCTGCTGGCGCAGATCGGCGGGGAGGACCCGGCCGCGGTGATCCTGCCCACCGAGCTCGTCCGCCGCGAGTCGGCGTGAGGCGGGCGCCCCGGCGCCCGTGACCACCGCCCGCCGAAACGGCCGCGGCCACGCCGCGGCCGCACCCCGGCGGTGCCGCCCGAAGGTGCCGCCCTGCGGGTACCGCCCGAAGGTGCCGCCCCGCCTGTACCGCGATGTGGTCTAAACCAATAAGCGACGAGGCGGGCCCCGGTCACGCGAACGCGGCCCTCCGCACGACACAGGGAGAGCGGGACCGCGAGGCCCGGCCTTGCGAACCGGGCACCCCCTCCTCCTCCCTCCGCTCCTCCGCCCAGAAGCCCTTCGGGCGGGGTTTGGCCTTCCGGCCCCTCGGTATCTTCACCGGACCGTCGCGGATAAACATTCCACCCGCTCCCACCTTCGACTCTTTTCCGCCCGATCGGCAAACCGTCACACGGAACCCAAAAGCGGAGCAGAATTTTCCATTAACATCCGCAAGCAGATATCCACCACACCCGTGCCGCCTACACAAATCATGTCCGAAACCAGTCGCGAAATCATTCCCCCAGCAGCGACCGCGCCGGTCACCGGCACCACACCGGAACCTCCGACCCGATGAACCATGATCATGTGGCTGGAACAGAACCCCCCGACCTGGCGAGTTCGGACTACTCTCCGAACGCACGCCGCCGATCGCGGTCGCCCCGACCCGGTCAACCCGGCCGTCACTCCTGACCGCAATATTGCGACTTGGTGGCACATGGGTTCGCCCTCGGCGACTCCGCCCCAACCCCGCACACCCCGCCACCGCGCGAGTCGAACGGCGGGTCCCTCAGGCCTAGACCACTGAAATCGACCGGACGCCTCTTTCCTCTCGATTCGCTCGAAATGATCTACTTCGGCCCGCGAGAAATAAACAATTAACGATCGCATCATTGACATATGCCTCCCAAATACCGGCTAAGTGGTGACCGGCGAAAACCATTCGCCGTCGACCTGAAAAGCGTGTGGTCGACCCGTGCATCACATGGGAGACACGCAATTGACTGTCACCGGCATATCCAGACCGGCTGCCAGACGGACAAGATCCGCCTGGACCGGGCTGACCGCCCTGGCCGGCGCCTCAGCCATCGCATTACTGGGACTCACCGCTCCGGCGGCGACCGCGACGGCTTCCGCGAGTACTGACCCGAACACGAAACCGTCCGTGGAGGCCTCCTGCGCCGATCCCGGGCCCGGCCACGTCCGCTGCTTCGCGCTGCGCCGCACCGACGTGAGCGCCAGGAAGGGCGTCCAGCCCGACGCCGCCACCCCGGACGGGTGGGGCGCCACCGCGCTCCAGGGGGCCTACAACCTGCCGGCCGACGGCGGGGCGGGTCAGACGATCGCCATCGTCGACGCCTACGACGGCCCGACGGCCGAGGAGGACCTCGCGGTCTACCGGGCGCAGTACGGGCTGCCGGCCTGCACCACGGACAACGGCTGCTTCAAGAAGGTCGACCAGCGCGGCGGCACCGACTACCCGGCGGCCGACAGCGGCTGGGCCGGTGAGATCTCGCTCGACCTGGACATGGTCTCGGCCGCCGCGCCGTACGCGAAGATCGTCCTGGTCGAAGCCGACTCCGCCAGTTTCGAGGACATGGGCGCCGCCGTGGACCAGGCGGTCGCGCAGGGCGCCAAGTACGTCTCGAACTCCTACGGCACGGGCTACTCCAGCGTTCCGGGCAGTGGTGAGGACCCGGCGGAGACCACCGAATTCGACGCCCACTACAACCACCCGGGCGTCGCCGTGGTCGCCTCCTCGGGCGACAGCGCGTACGGCGTCTCCTACCCCGCCGCCTCCCAGTACGTGACCTCCGTGGGCGGCACGGCCCTGGAGCAGGACTCCTCCACCGCCCGCGGCTGGTCCGAATCGGTCTGGTTCAACAGCTACGGCGGACCGGGCTCCGGCTGCTCGCTCTACGAGGCCCGGCCGGCCTGGCAGGAGGGCGTCAGCACCGATTGCGGCAAGCGCGCCGTCTCCGATGTCGCCGCGGTCGCCGACCCGTTGACCGGTGTCTCGGTCTACCAGACCTACGGCGGGGACGGCTGGGCCGTCTACGGCGGCACCAGCGCCTCCTCGCCCATCATCGCCGGTGTGTACGCGGCCGCCGGCACCCCGCCCGCGGGCTCCTACCCGGCCGCCTACCCCTACGCGGCCGGCGGCAGCGGTCTGAACGACGTCGTGGACGGCACCAACGGTTCCTGCACCCCGGCCAAGCTGTGCGGTGCGGGTGCGGGCTGGGACGGTCCGACCGGTCTCGGCACGCCCAACGGCGTGCAGGCCTTCCGCAGCGGGCCGCACGGCGTGCTGAGCGGGGGCGTCACCGACACCGCCACCGGCAAGCCCCTCGCGGGCGCGGAGATCACCGCGGGCGACTCCCGGGCCACGTCCGGTGCGGACGGCGGCTATTCGCTGACTCTTCCGCCCGGCACCTACGACCTGAAGGTCGCCGCCTACGGCTACACCACGGCCACCTTCCCCGGCGTCGAAATCACCGACGGCGCCGCGGTGAGCAGGAACCTCGCGCTCACCCCGGTCCCGACCCGGACCGTGTCCGGCAAGGTCACCGACGGCTCCGGCCACGGCTGGCCGCTCTACGCGGCCATCAGCGTCGAAGGGGCGCCCGGCGCGCCCGTCGAGACCGACCCGGCCACCGGCGCCTACGCGCTCGACCTCCCGGCCGGCCAGTCGTACACCCTGAAGGTCACGAGCAACTACCCGGGCTACCGGAGCGCCACCAAGGACATCACCGTGGGCGATTCGGCGGTCTCCGCCAATGTGAGCCTGCCGGTGGACGTCTGGGCGGGCACCGCGCCCGGGTACACCGCCACGGACGAGGGCGTCACCGAGCCCTTCGACTCGACCACATCGGCACCCGAGGGCTGGACCGTCGACAACGCCGAGGGGACCACCGGCGGATGGGAGTTCGACGACCCGGGCAAGCGGACGAACACCACCGGCGGCAAGGGCGCCTTCGCCATCGTGGACAGCGACAAGGCGGGCAGCGGGAAGGTCCAGGACTCCACACTGACCAGCCCGTCCTTCGACTTCTCGGACACGGAGCTGCCCGAGCTGAGCTACCGGACCAGCTACAAGCCGTACTCCGGCCAGAAGGCCGACGTCGAGGTGAGCTCGGACGGTGGCGCCACCTGGTCCAAGGTCTCCTCGCACACCACCGCCGTCACCGGCTCCAAGGTCACTCTCGCGCTCACCGGCCAAGCCGGCGAGTCCGACGTCCGGGTGCGGTTCCACTTCACCGGCAAGTTCAGCTGGTGGTGGCAGCTCGATGACGTGTTCATCGGTTCCCGCGGTCTGGCGGCCGTTCCCGGCGGGCTTGTCGTCGGGCAGGTCACCGATGCCAACACCGGTGCCGGCATCGCAGGCGGGACGCTCACCGGTACCGGCGACGGCGCCGTGAGCACGACCTCGGCCGCCACCCCGGACGACGCGGCGCTCGGTGACGGCTTCTTCTGGGCCTTCGCTCCGGTCGGCAAGCAGACGGTGACGGCCGCGAAGGCCAAGTACACCAGCGCCTCCAAGGCTGTGACCCTCGCCGCCGACTCGACCGTGACCAAGAACTTCTCCCTCAAGGCGGGACGTCTGAAGGTCACTCCCGCCGCGGTCACCGCCCCGCTCGCCTGGGGTGGTGCGGCCACCAGGACCGTCACGATCAAGAACACCGGTGGCGCCGACGCCACCGTCAAGCTGGAGGAGAAGAGCGGCGCCTACACACCGGCCGCTTCGGGCGCCCCGCTGATCAGCGAGAAGGGGTCCTACTCGCCCCTGTCGTCGAAGAGCCGGAAGGCCGGCAGAACCGCCGGTGCCACGGCCTCTCCGGCCGAAGGCGGTGACGCCTGGCAGACGGTGGCCGATCTGCCCGAGGCCATCATGGACAACGCGGTCGCCGTGAACGACGGCAAGATCTACTCGGCGTTCGGCTACGACGGTACGGACGACACCAGGTCGCTGTACTCCTACGACGCGGCGGACGGCTGGACGAAGCTGGCCGACGCGGCCGACACCCGGGAGGCGCCGGCCCGCGGCTTCATCAACGGGAAGCTGTACATCGCCGGCGGCTGGGGCGCCGACGGGGATCCGGACGCCAAGCTGGAGATCTACGACCCCGCCTCCAACACCTGGACGACCGGCGCCTCCTCGCCGGCTCCGCTGGCGGGCGCGGGCTCCGCGGTCCTGAACGGCAAGCTGTACTCCGTCGGCGGCTGCACCACCGCGTGCGGCTCCACCGCGGTGACGGTGTACGACCCGTCGGACGACTCGTGGTCCACCGCGGCCAACTACCCGGAGAACGTCGCCTGGGAATCCTGCGGCAGCATCAGCGGGCAGCTGTACTGCGCCGGCGGTACCAACAGTGCCGGCGAGCTGAAGTCCGCGTACGCCTACGACCCCGCCGCCGACGCCTGGTCGGCCCTGCCGGACATGCCGGAGACCGTGTGGGCCTCGTCCTACACGTCGGCCAACGGGCTGCTGCTGGTCTCCTCCGGTGTCAGCGGCGGCGCCCTCACCAATGCGGGGTACGCCTACGACCCGGACGCCGGGACCTGGTCGTCCCTGCCCAACGCCGACGTGGCGACCTACCGCGGCGGCGGTGCCCCCGGCTTCTACAAGGTCGGCGGGGCGGACGCTCCCAGCTCCCCGTCCACCGCGGTGGAACTGCTGGCCGGCTACGACCAGGCCGGTGGCTCGGACGTCAGCTGGCTGTCGCTGGACACCTCGGAGGTCAAACTCCACCCGGGTGACACCGTCTCGGTCGCGGTGGCGTTGAACGCCTCGGTCGAGGAGATCACCCAGCCCGGTGAGTTCACGGCCCAGATCGGCATCTCGGCCAGCACCCCCTACCCGGTGGCACCGGTCCCCGTCACCATGACGGTGGCCCCGCCGAACACCTGGGGCAAGATCACCGGAACGGTGCTCGGCAAATCGGCCACCGGCGCCGCGGCACCCCTCAAGGGGGCGACCGTCCAGATCGACTCATGGGCGTCCTCGTACACCCTGATCACGGACAAGGACGGCCACTACTCACTCTGGCTGGACGCCCGCAACAACCCCCTCACCGTGATCGCCGCCAAGGACGGTTACGCCCCGACGGTGGCCACCGTCAAGGTCGTCAGGAAGGGGACGGTGACCACCGACTTCACCCTGAAGAAGGCCTAGGGACCGCGGCGGGCCCGCCCTCGGGCCGGGCCCGCCGCGCACCGAGGTGCCGGAACCGGCAGCCGGCGGTCCACGCCGGCCCGCCGGGACATCGAGTCCGCAGGAACCGCTGGACGGCTGACGCGTCGGGGTGACGGGTCAGCCGTCCGGCGGTGAGGGCGCGCGCAGCGGAACCCGTACCTTCCCGGGGTCCCTGCCGCCCGGCCTCACGCTCCCAGAACCGGGTAGTCCGTGTACCCGCGGTGGTCGCCGCCGTAGAAGGTGGCGGCATCCGGCGTGTTGAACGGACCACCCGCGCGCAGCCGCTCGGGCAGGTCCGGGTTGGCCAGGAACAGCACGCCGTACGAGACGATGTCGGCCACTCCCTCCTCGATCAGGGCGAGCGCCTCGGGTCCGGTCGGGCCCTCGCTCGCCGGGTTGAGGACGAGGGTGCCGTTGAACTGCTTGCGCAGGGACTCGGTCAGCCCACGGTCACCGGCCGCGCCCTCGACGAGGTGGAGGTAGGCGAGCCCGAGCGGCTCGATCGCCTGTACCAGCGCGCTGTACGTGGCTTCGGGCGCGGGCTCGTCGATGTCGTTGTACGCGTTGCCGGGCGAGAGGCGGATCGCGGTGCGGGCGGCACCGATCTCGGCGGCGACGGCGCGCACGGTCTCCAGGGCGAACCGGATCCGGCCCTCCACGGAGCCGCCCCACGCGTCGGTGCGGAGGTTGGAGTTGGGCGCGAGGAACTGGTGGATCAGGTATCCGTTGGCGCCGTGCAGCTCCACCCCGTCGAAGCCGGCGTCCACCGCGTTGCGTGCCGCGGTCGCGAAGTCGGCGATCGTCGCCCGGACCTCGGCGTCGGTCAGCTCGCGCGGGGTGACGAAGTCCTTCGGGCCCTCGTGGGTGAAGACCTGCCCGGTGGCGGCGACCGCGGAGGCGCCGACGGGGACGAGCCCGTCGGGCAGCAGGACCGGGTGGCCGATGCGGCCGGTGTGCATGACCTGCGCGAATATCCTGCCGCCCCGGGCGTGCACGGCGTCGGTGACCTTGCGCCATGCGGCGATCTGCCCGGCGCTGTGCAGCCCGGGGGTGCTCGGGTATCCCTGGCCGACGGCCGACGGCTGGATGCCCTCGGTGATGAGGAGCCCGGCCGAGGCGCGCTGGGCGTAGTACTCCGCGGCCAGTTCGCCCGGCGCCCCGCCCTCTCCCGCCCGGCTTCGGGTCATCGGCGCCAGCGCGATGCGGTTGGCGAGCCGGGTGCCGGCCAGGTCGAACGCGTCGAATGCGGTGGTCATGAGGAGCCCCCAGAGAAGAGATATGTGGTCGGCCAACCAAAACTATGTGGTCGGCCAATCATCTGCGACGCGTGCCACTGTAGCTCATTACTTGGCCGACCAAGGTAAAGTTGGCGGAACCCCGCGCCCGGCGGCCGCGAAGCCGCCCCGCACCACCAGAGGAGCCCCCGATGACCTCCGATCCCGCCTGTACCGAGCTGCCCAGCGCCGCCCGCGGCGGCCCGGTCAGCCATGCCGTGTCCCGGGTCGCACGGCTCCACCGGATCGCGGCGGGCAAGCTGCTCAAAGGGGCCGGCCTCTACCCCGGCCAGGAGTTCCTGATGATGTACCTCTGGGACGCGGGGGCGGTCCGGCAGTCCGAGGTGATCAAGGCGGTCGACCTGGACCCCTCCACGGTCACCAAGATGCTCCAGCGCCTGGAGCAGTCCGGACACGTCCGCCGCAGCCCCGACCCGGCCGACCGCAGGGCCGTCCTGGTCGAGGCCACCGACAACAGCTGCGCACTGCTCTCCGAGGTGGAACGGGCCTGGACGAGCCTGGAGGAGCACACCCTCGCGGGCCTGGACACCGGAGAACGCAAGGAACTGGCCAGGCTGCTGGCCCGCGTCGAGGAGAACCTCTGCCGGGAGACGGCCGACTGCCCGGAGAACCGCTGACGGCGCACGCCGGGAGACGACGGACCGCCCCGGAACCGCTGACGGACTCAGCGGGACACGCCGGACTCAGCCGCCGAGCACGTCCAGCGCCCGGTCCACGTCGGCCTCGGTGTTGTAGAGGTGGAAGGCCGCCCGCAGGTTGCCGGCCCGGTCCGACACCATCACCCCGGCACGCTCCAGGTCCGCGGCCCGGCCGCCGAGGCCGGGCGCGCCGACGACGGCCGTGGACCCCGGCACCGGCTTGTGGCCCAGCCCTTCCAGCCCTTCCCTGAACCGGGCCGCGAGCCCGGTGGCGTGGTCGTGGAGGGCGTCGATGCCGATCTCGTCGAGCAGCGCGAGGGACTGCTCGGCGCCGTGGTACGGGAGGAACGCGGGGGGTTCGTCGTAGCGGCGGGCGTCGGGGGCGAGCGTCCCGACCGGTTCGTAGAGGCTGTTCCATGATTCCGCGGCCGCGACCCAGCCCGCGAAGACCGGCGGCAGCGAGCGCTGGGCGTCCTCGGTGACCGTGAGGAACGACGTGCCCCGCGGGCAGAGCAGGAACTTGAAGCCACCGGTGACCGTGTAGTCGTACGCCCCCGCGTCCAGCGGCAGCCAGCCCGCGGACTGGGTGGCGTCGAGCAGTGTCCGGGCCCCGTGGGCGGCGGCCGCGGCCCGTACCGCGTCCAGGGCGGCGAGCCGGCCGTCGGCGGACTGCACCGAGGAGAAGGCGACGAGCGCGGTCCCGGGGCGCACCGCTTCGGCCAGCTCGGCCAGCGGCACGTACCGCATCCGGAGGTCACCACGGACCGCGAACGGGCTGGTGACCGAGCTGAACTCCCCCTCGGGCGCCAGGACTTCGGCTCCGGCCGGCAGCGAACAGGCGATCAGTCCCACATGGACGGCGACCGAACTGCCGACCGCGACCCGGCCGGCGTCGACCCCGGCGAGCCGCGCGAAACCGGCCCTCGCCCGGTCCACGGCACCGAAGTCGCCCGCGCCGGCCCTGCGGCCGGTGGCGTTCTCCTCGGCGAGCGCCTTCACGGCGTCGACGGTTCGGCGGGGCAGCAGCCCGCAGGAGGAGGTGTTGAGGTAGGCGGTCTCCGGCGCGAACTCGGCGGCCACCGCACGGCTGAGCGAAGAGATCATCATGGGCCCAGCCTGAATCCCCCTTAACTCATAGTCAATCACCACGAGTTAAGGGGTCAATCCAAGCGAACCTTATGGATGCGGCTCACCGGCTCAGACGGTGGAGCCGCCCTGCGGAACCTCGCACGCCCCGTCGGCGTCGCAGGCGGCCGCGTCCCCGCCGACCACGGTCAGCGGGCGGTCCTTCCACGCCTGCTCCAGCGCCTGGGCGAAGACCTCGGCGGGCTGGCCGCCGGAGATGCCGTAGCGCCGGTCCAGCACGAAGAACGGCACCGCGTTGGCGCCCAGCTCGGACGCCTCCCGCTCGTCGGCCCGTACCTCGTCCGCGTATGCCTTGGGATCGGCGAGCACCGCGCGCGCCTCGTCCGCGTCGAGACCTGCCTCGACGGCCAGTTCGACCAGCACCTCGTCGTCGTAGACGGAACGCTCCTCGGCGAAGTTCGCCCGGTAGGCCAGGCTCAGCAGCTCGTCCTGAAGGCCGCGGGCCTTGGCCAGGTGCAGCAGCCGGTGGATGTCGAAGGTGCTGCCGTGGTCACGGCCCTCGGCACGGTAGCCGAGCCCTTCGGCCTGCGCGTTGGCCGCGACGTTCGCCTCCATGGAGCGCGCTTCCTCGGGGGTGCGCCCGTACTTCTGCGCCAGCATGTCGATGACCAGCGCGGTGTCGCCCTTGGCGCGCCCGGGGTCGAGCTCGAAGGAGCGGTGGACCACCTCGACCTCGTCGCGGTGGGCGAACCCTGCCAGGCCCTTCTCGAACCGGGCCTTGCCGATGTAGCACCACGGGCAGGCGATGTCGCTCCAGATCTCGACGCGCATGACTCTTCTTCTCTCCAGGCTCTCGTGCGGCTGCTCCCGCAGCACGGAGGGACCCTCCGCTCAGGGGGAAACGCGTATCGGGGTCCCGGCCATTCCCGGGACCGCGCCCCGCATCGGAGCATCGTTCCGGCCACCCCGCCGCCCGGCCACCCGGCTACCCGGCTACCCGGCTACCCGGCTACCCGGCTACCCGGCTACCCGGCTACAGGACGGTACGGCCCATCGGCCGGGGCAGCGGATCCAGCGCACCGGCGTCGCGGAGGCGCACATAGGCGTCCACGACGGCCTCGATGTCCCCCGGCGGCGCGATGTCGAGGAGCACGCCTGCCCCGCGCAGTTCCTCGCGGGCCACGCCCACCCCGGCGGGAGCCGCCGACGCACGCCCCGGGGAGAGGTAGGCGAGCCGGCCGGCGCTCACATGGTCGAGCGTGTAGTCGAAGCCGGCCCGGTCCTCCAGCGCGTCGAGCAGCTCGTCGTCCGTCGCCTCGCCGAAGTCCGGCTGCCAGATGTCCGCGAGCAGCGCGAGGAGCGCGGCTTCGGGGACCTCGGCACCGTCCGGGCAGACGATCGTCAGCACGACCGCCTGCGTCACGTACTCCGACTCCCCGCCGCCCCGCCCGGAGACCCCGGCCTCCCAGCCCGGCTCACCCCGGATCGCGAGACGCAGACCGGCCCCGTCCGAGGTCTGCGGGGAGTCGTGGTCGGCCTGGAGCGCGGCCGCCAGCTCCGCCTCGCCGGTCCGGAGCTCCGTGGGGCGGCCGGAGACGTGGAACCGGGTCCAGGTCCATGGCTGCCCCGCCGGCGCGGAGGAGGCCGCCGGAAGCAGCGCGGGCAGCGCGTCCAGCATCGCCCTCCAGCGCCCCGCCAGCTCCTGGGGGGTCTCCTTCCGGGGGCCCCAGAAGACCCGCACGATACGTCTCATGTCCTGCCTCCACCGTGGTGTGCCGGCGCGGGTCCGGGCTGCGCGTCGCCGGGCCGGCCCGTCTGGCGACGGTACTGCCCGGGCGCCATTCCGTACTCGCGCTTGAACGCCTTGGCGAAGGCGAACTCCGATGCGTAACCGGATCGTTGGGCGACGGAACGCAAGGGTGCGTCATCGGCCCGCAGCATCCGGCCCGCCGTGGCCATCCGCCACCAGGTCAGATAGGTCAGCGGCGGTTCGCCGACGAGGGTGGTGAACCGGCGGGCGAAGGCCGCCCTGGAGAGACCGCTCAGGGCTCCGAGTTCTCCGACGGTCCAGGGGCGGGCCGGGTCGTCGTGGACGGCGGACAGGGCCGCCGACACCGCCGGGTCGGCCAGCGCAGCCGCCCAGCCCGCCGGGTGCCCGCCGGTACGGGACGACGCCTGCTCGCCCAGCCACCAGGTGCGCAGAATGTACAGCAGCAGGGTGTCGAGCAGTGCGGGTATCACGGCGTCGGAGCCGGGCAGCGGGGTCCGGAGCTCGCTGCCGAGCAGGTCGATCGCCGCACGCAGGGCCGACTGGGTACCGACCCCGGCCGGGAGGTGAACCACGTCGGGCAGATGCGAGAGCAGCGGATGCGCTCGCGCCCGGTTCAACTGGTAAGCACCGCACAGCAGTTGCGTGACCGGAGCCGACGCGTCGGGGGGAGGCTCGTCGGCGGCCGTCGGCCAGGTGCCGTCCGGGCCGGGGAAGACGTCGACCAGGGGCGTGCCGGGGTCGTCGGCCAGTGCGTGCCCGCGGCCATGGGCCAGGAACACCACGTCGCCGACGCCCAGCCGCACCGCGGGCGCCTCGCCCGGCGGGATCAGCCAGGCCGAACCCTGGAGCACCACATGGAATCCGGCGCCCTCGGACGCGGGAAACCTCATGCCCCAGGGGGCGTATTTGCTGCGGCGGGACGAGTGCGGGCGCCCTGCCCGTACGGCCGTGATCACGTCGCTGAGGACATCCATGCCGTCACCCTATCCACGGACCCGGCAGCGGAAGACGATCGGGCATGAAGAAGCGCTTCTGGGATATGGATCGTCTCCGAAGAGCTTCGTACGGTGGGCGTCATGACCGAGACGAGCACTTCAACACCCGGCAGCACCAAGGCCGTTCTCTTCCACACCACCGGCGGTCCCGACGTCCTCACCGTCGAAGAAGTACCCCTGCCCGCACCCGGACCCGGCGAGGTACTCCTCCGGGTCGAGGCGCTGGGCCTCAACCGGGCCGAAGCACTCTTCCGCGCGGGCACGTACTTCTACCCGCCGACGCTGCCCGCCTCCCGCAACGGCTACGAGGCGGCCGGAGTCGTCGAAGCGGTCGGCGCGGGGGTGACCGAGCCTGCGCCCGGCGACCTCGTGATGGTCGCCACGGACGCGGAGCTGAGCGGGCACGGCCTCTACGCCGAGCGCGTGGTCGTACCGGCCGGGCAGGTACTCCCCCGGCCCGCAGGCGTCGACGCGGTGAACGCGGCCGCCGCCTGGCTGACGTACTCCACCGCCTACGGCGCTCTGCTGGAGAAGGGCGGGCTGCGCTCCGGCGACCATGTGCTGGTCACCGGGGCGTCGAGCGGGGTCGGCACGGCGGCGCTTCAGGTGGCCGGGCTGATCGGGGCGATCCCGATCGCCACCACCCGTACGGCTGCGAAGAAGCAGCGACTGCTGGACGCCGGGGCCGCCCATGTCATCACGACGGACGACGAGGACGTGGTGAAGGAGGTCCAGCGCATCACCGGCGGCCGGGGCGCCGAGGTGATCTTCGACGCGATCGGCGGACCGGGACTGGCCGCGTTGGGCGAGGCGGCGGCGCACGACGGGACGCTGATCGTGTACGGGTGGCTGGACGGGCGGCCGAGCGTGCTGCCGATGAACTGGCCCCTGACGGTGATCGGTTACAACAACCTCAGCCTGACGGGCGACCCGGCCGGCCGCCGCCGCGCCGCCCACTTCATCGGATCAGGGCTGCGCAGCGGCGCGCTGGCACCCGTGGTGGGTGCCACGTTCGACGGCCTGGAAAGGATGCCGGACGCGCACCGGCTGATGGAGTCCAACACCCACACCGGCAAGATCGTGGTGACGATCCGGCACTGAATCCGCATACGGCGACGAACCCGGCCCGGAACGTGGCCCCTTCCTCTCCCTCGTACCGGTCAGGCCGCCGGCGCCACCCCCGCCCGGAACGCGCGTTCTGACTGCAACGGCCGCAGAACTGCTCTGCTCTCCTCAGGCGGGTGTCGCAGGTTCACGCCCGGGTGCCGGCCGATGCCGACTGAACCGCTTCGCCCACTCGGTCCGGTGAGGTGCGCCAGGGGGCGCCGTGGCCGGGGAGCACCCAGGACGCCGACAGTCCGGCGATCCGGTCGAGGGAGGAGAGCGCTTCGGCCGGGTCGTCGGTGAAGGGGGCCGGCTGGGGGCCCTGGCGTCCGGTGAGGACGTGCCGCGTGGTCAGGGCGTCCCCGACGAAGACCGCGTCGGCGACAGCGACATGCACCGCCACGCTTCCCGGGGAGTGGCCCGGCATGCCCACGATCCGGGGGCTTCCCGGCAGGTCCAGGACGTCACCGTCGCCGATCTCGGTGACCTCACCCACATAGCGGGGGCGCAGGCCCTTCTTGCGGACGGAGTAGCCGAGGAACCGGAGCGCCGGGCCGGGTCGCATCGGACCGAGCGCGACCTTGGGCTTTTCGCCCGTGCGGGCACGGTCGGCGTCGGCGGCGTGCACGAAGACCGGGACGCCGTGGGCGCTGCGCAGGTGTTCGGCGAAACCGATGTGGTCGGAGTCGCCGTGGGTCAGCACGACTCCCCGGATGTCGTCGACGGACTTGTCCAGAGAGCGGAGTTCGCGCAGCAGATCCTGCCAGTGACCGGGCAGTCCGGCGTCGATGAGCGAGATGCCCCGGTCGGTGTCGACCAGGTAGCACGCCACGAGATCGTTGCCGAGGCGGTGCAGATGGGGTGCGAGTCTCATGGGGCTTCTTTCGCAGGTTCGGACAAAGCGTGGGCCTGGAGGGGCATGGCCGACAGCGGCGATCGCTGGTGCCGCGGCAGGCAGACGTTGCCTGCCACGGCACTAGCCCGTCAGGCCGTGCAGCGCCGTAATGACGTTGCGGCCGGCGGGGTCGGTGAAGTCGCGCACCATGCCGGTGACGAAGCCGGCCACCGAGGTCACCGTGCCGCCCGCCGCTTCTATCTGACGGAATGCCGCGTTCTCGGTCCGTTCCGACATGCCGCCGCATGCGTCGACCGGGACGATGACGTCGTAGCCGCCCGCCAGGGCGTCGAGCGCGGTGTGGAGGACCACGATCTCCGAAGTCACGCCACAGATGACCAGGGTTCCACGAGCCCGCGCGGCGACCGCTTCCCGCCACGCCCGGTCGTCCCAGCAGCACGGTCCGCCACGTACGAATGGCGTCGCTCGGGGAAGTTCGGCAATCACGCCGGGTCCGCCGGGACGGGGGGCGACCGACACGGTGAACGGGATGTTCAGCGTCTGCGTGACCCTGCCCAGCACTCCTGCCGAGCGCCTGATGGCCTCGGGACCGTTCGTGCTGCTCAGGCTCACGACGCTGTCCTGGAGGTCGGCGAAGACAACCTGCACGGTGCGATGATCAATCATCATTCTCATCTCGAATCATTCACAACCTGAATGGTTCGAGGAAGGTAGCATGCTGTTCGTGAACGATGTCAAGTGGAACGAGACCCTGAGCTTCCGGCTCGGCAGCCTGGGCGCGCTGGTCTCCGGTCTGTACGCGCAAGGTCTGGCCGTGCACGATCTGAAGCCCAAACACGTCGGCCTGCTGGGAGTCCTCGACGCGGGGCTGGCCGCGTCTCAGCTGGAGATCGCCGGACTGATGCGGGTGGCGCCCAGCCTCGTGGTGTCCCTCGCCGATCACCTCGAATCCATGGGCGCCGTCGAACGGCTCCGCGACCCGGCCGACCGTCGGCGCCAGATCCTGAGCCTCACCGGCAAGGGGCGCGAACTTCTGGCGGAATGCACTGCCGAGGCGCTCGCTCTCGACGCGAAGATCGCCGCCGGCCTCACGCCGTCCCAGCAGGCCGCGCTCGGTGAGGCGCTCGGCGTGCTGGCGGCGTCCCACGGTTTGCCCGTACGCGAATAGTCCGGACGCCTCGGCGCTGAGGGCGGCGGCCGCGCGTGTCGGTGCCATCGGTACGGCGGGGCGCGTCCGCAGGCGTGGGCCCCGGCTCAAGACAGGAGCGCGAACGGGCACCGGCCGCTGCGCCCGGCAGGCCGTGCGCCGGTGCGGTTCGCGATGCCCTTCCTATGGGTACCGCTCCCCCGCACCCACGGCACCTTCGCGTCGGGCTGCACGTCGCGCTCATGGCCGGTCGGCCTGCGGGGGACGGGAAGTCCACGCGCTGTACAGGTCATGGACCGGGCATCAGGGGCCGTCACAGGCCTGTACACGCTAGGTTTTCGCCGTGCATCCCCTCCGCTTCGAGAGTGTTCGGGCAAACGGTGTGAATCGCCATCACTACATGCCCGGCGAGCGGCCGGCCGTGACACGCCACTGGCCCGGTCTGTTCCAGGGCTGGCCGGAAGGCCCAACTCCGTTCACCGAGTACGCCGTCAACAACAACAACTTGGAGGAGGTCGCCGTCTACGTGGGCCTCATCTGGCGGCTCACCGAAGGGCTCGCCCGTTACGCTCTTCCCGCCTATTACCGCGACGAGGCGGGGCAGAGTCTGCAGCAAACGCCTGTCCTCGTCGACTGGGAGTACGAGGTCGATCCCGGGGAGCTCACGGCCGCATCTCGCGACAAGGGTTTCGTTCCAGGCTGCTCCACTCACGGCTTCCGTCCAGGGCTGGCCGGATGGCGCGCCGAGGACGCCGAACGTGCAGGTCTCTTCCACCTGGCCACACCGTACGACCTCGTCCGCACGCTGCATGCCGTGCTCCTGGACGCGTCATCGGAGATCGCCGTCTTCGCGGTTGCTCCCGGACCAGCACGTCATGCCGCTCTGGTCACTGATCTGCGTGGCGCGGACCGGCCGAGCCTGACCGACGTCATCAAGGGCCCCGAAGTATTCGTCGACCTGACCATCGGATCGGACGTCGGGAATCACGACTCGATCATGGTTGCCTCCCACGTCGATCTGCAGGCACGTATCGATGCCTTGTCCGCCGACTACGAGCGCAGGATCATCGCGTACGAAGAGCAGGCGGGCAGCCTCATCGACACCGCAGCGTTCCTTCGGGCGATGCCCGGCCTTTGCGGCGTCGCACTCCGAGATCGCTGAACGCGGTTGCCCGGCCGGCGGCTGAGCGGGGCGGTCCCGGCCGGGGACCGCACCGCCGGACACCGATGCCCCCGCCCTCCCGGCAAGGAAGGAGAGCGGGGGCATCGAGGCGTGGCTGCGGTCAGCTGCCGTCGCGCAGGTCCGCGAGGCCCGTCGGGCGGAACTCGATCCGGTCGAAGGAGACCTCGCAGCCCTCGCCCGTGGGCGACTGGGCGAGGAAGCCGATGGACGCGGCGGCGGCCGCTTCCGGCTCGCCCAGGGCGAAGACGCGGACGAAGGTCCACTTCTCGCCGTCGGGTGACGCGTGGTAGGCGAAGGCGTTGCCGGTGCGGCTCAGGCGGAGCCAGTAGGTGTCGCCGTCGACGACGAAGGAGTTGACGTCGTCGGAGTGGCCGCGGGTGACGACGGTGCAGATGGTGGGGCGGTCCGGGGAGAGCTCCAGGCAGATCTTGGCCCACTCCCGGTCGCCGACGTGGAGGTAGAGGACTCCCGCGTCGAACGCGGCGGCGAAGACGACGCGTACCCGGGCGATCAGCTGGAAGTCGCCTGCCGGGGCGGGGCCCAGGAGGCGGGGTGCGTCGCTCTCCGTGTCGAGGGCGGCGCCGCCGGGCGGCACGAAGCGGTCCTGCCGGGCGCCCGCGCGGGCGGTGAGTACACCGTCCTGGTGGTTCCAGCCGGTGGCGGGGCCGAACGGTTCCAGGGGGAAGGGGAGTTCGGGCAGGCTCAGGGTCATGCGGGGTGTCCGTTCACGCGGCGGGGCAGGCCCAGCGGGTTGTCCTCGCGGAGCTCCGGCGGGAGCAGCGCCTCGGGCGTGGTCTGGTAGGTGACCGGGCGCAGCCAGCGCTCGATCGCGGTGGCGCCGACCGAGGTGGACGTGGAGGTCGTGGCCGGGTACGGGCCGCCGTGGTGCTGGGCGGGCGCGACGGCGACACCGGTCGGCCAGCCGTTGACCAGGACGCGTCCGGCGAGCGGGGTGAGCGCGGCCAGGAGGGTGGCGGCGCTGTCGTCGGCTTCCTCGGTGGCGATCTGGAGGGTGGCGGTGAGGTTGCCGGAGAGCCGGGACAGGACCGCGGTGATCTCGTCCTCGGAGGTGTAGCGGGCGACGACGGTGACCGGGCCGAAGCACTCCTCCAGGAGCGCGTCGTGCGGTCCCTCGGTGGCGAGCAGCTGCGCCGGTACGGTCAGGAAGCCGGCCGCGACGGTGTGTTCACCACCGGCTCCGGGGGTGACCGGGACCTCCACGTCCGGGAGTCCGGCGCGCTCGCTCACTCCGGCGAGGAAGGCGTCGCGCATGCGGTGGTCGAGGAGGACTCCGGCCTCGGTGTCGCTGACCACTTCGGTGAGGGACTTCAGCAGCCGGTCGCCGCTCTCGCCCGCGGGGGCCAGGACGAATCCGGGCTTGGTGCAGAACTGGCCCGCGCCCATGGTGATCGAGCCCGCGAGCCCCGCGCCGATCTGCTCACCGCGCTCGGCGGCTGCCGCCTCGGTGATGACGACGGGGTTGAGGGAGCCGAGCTCACCGTGGAAGGGGATGGGGACCGGCCGCGCGGCCGCGGCGTCGAAGAGGGCGCGGCCGCCGCGGATGGAGCCGGTGAAGCCTGCGGCGCCGACGAGGGGGTGCTTGACCAGTTCGACGCCCGCCTCGAAGCCGTGCACCAGGGTGACGACGTCCTCGGGCAGTCCGTGCTGCGCCGCGGCCCGGCGCAGGAGCGAGGCGCACAGCTCGGAGGTCGCGGGGTGGTCGGGGTGTGCCTTGATCACGACCGGGCAGCCGGCCGCGAGCGCGCTGGCGGTGTCGCCGCCGGGCACGGAGAAGGCGAGCGGGAAGTTGCTGGCCGCGTAGACGGCGACGACGCCGAGCGGGATCTTGTAGCGCCGCAGGTCGGGCCACGGCGGGGTGCGGGTGGCGTCCTCGTGGTCGATGTGGATGTCGAGGTACGCGCCCTCGTCGACGACCTCCGCGAACGCCCGCAACTGGGCTGCTGTGCGGGCGAGTTCGCCGGTCAGCCGGGCAGGTCCGAGCGCCGTCTCGGCGTCGGCGGCCTCGATGACGTGCTCACCGGCCCCGGCGAGCAGATCGGCCGCGGTGCGCAGGAACGCGGCGCGCACGGCGCGGTCCGCGAGAGCGGCCCGTACGGCGTGGGCCGCCCGGACCACGCGGTCGACCTCCTCCGCTGTAGCCTCCACCGCAACCTGCTCACGCGGGTTCCCGGTGCGGGGGTCGACGCTCCAGACTGGTGCTGCTGCCACCGTGTTTCCTTCCGCTCCGCTGCCACACATCAGAAGTTGTTCGGTATTCTGAACAGAGTTCCTGATCGTGAATATGAAGCGACTCTATTTCCGGGCGTTCGGTGTTGGCAAGAAGTTGCAGGGTTTCCCAAGTGGGCTGGAAGGGGCGTTGGGCATGTCGGTTGCCGAGTCTGGTGGGGCACAGGTCAAGTCCGCGGTACGGACGGTGGAGTTGCTGGAGTACTTCGCCGGGCGGCCTGGCATGCACTCCCTCGCCGCGGTCCAGGAGGCTGTCGGCTACCCCAAGTCCAGCCTCTACATGCTGCTGCGCACGCTGGTCGAGCTGGGCTGGGTGGAGACGGACGCGACGGGGACGCGGTACGGGATCGGTGTGCGCGCGCTGCTGGTCGGCACCTCGTACATCGACGGCGACGAGGTCGTCGCGGCCGCCCGCCCGACCCTGGACCGGCTCTCCGACGACACCACGGAGACCATCCACCTCGCCCGGCTCGACGGCACGAACGTGGTCTACCTCGCCACCCGCCAGTCCCAGCACTACCTGCGCCCCTTCACCCGCGTCGGCCGCCGGCTGCCCGCGCACTCGACCTCGCTCGGCAAGGCGCTGCTGGCCACCCACAGCGACGAGCAGGTCCGCAAGATGCTGCCCGAGACGCTGCCCGCGCTGACCGAGCACACCCTGACCGACCGGGAGAAGCTCATCGAGGAGCTTCACCTGATCCGCGAGCAGGGATACGCGGTGGACCGCGAGGAGAACACGCTGGGGCTGCGCTGCTTCGGCGTCGCGGTCCCGTACCGCACCCCGGCCCGGGACGCGATCAGCTGCTCGGTACCGGTCGCCCGGCTCACACCGGCGCACGAGCAGATGGTCAAGGACGCGCTGTTCGACGCGCGGGACCGGCTGACCCTCGCGACCCGGCGGCTCTGAGCGCGGACGTCCCGCCGGTCCGGGCGGGACGCGGATCCGTCCGTGCCGGGCGGGGGACCGCGCCCCCGCACACACGCGCCCGGCAGAAGTCGTGACGGGTCAGAACCGCGACCCCGCACACACGCGCCCGGCAGAAGTCGTAACGGGCGAGGACCGCGCCCCCGCGCACATGCGCGGCCGAGCCGCTATTCACTCTGCCCTGGTGAGCGACGCCACCCCGCACCACGCGACAGGCAGGCCGGCCTGTCGCGGAATCCGCCATGACCATCGAGCCCTCGAACACCACTCCGATAACATGCTCGAATTCATGGCGATTGACCTCATCGTTCACACCGCACCGGCGACACGTGCCGCCCGGCGTGACAAGTGACCTACGGCGTGACGTACTCCACCAACATCTAACAAATCGGCCAAATCTTGATACCTATAGCATCGCGGTTGTTTTCGCGAATAACCAACGGAATCACGCCCGGTGCCTGGCGTCGGCCGAAGACCGTGTTGTGGACCGCGGCGGGCGTGGTGGGCCTCGGCTTCCTCGTCGCTCTGGAGATCGCCGCGCGTCACTACGGGCTGCCGGGCCCGATCGCCGCTCAGGCGCGCGAAGTGATATTCGCCCCCGCCTCGGGGTTCCTGCTCTACGCCAGCATGGGCCTGATGCTGGTGGTGCTCACCTGGCGGCAGCGGTTCATCGCGATCGGGACCGCGATCGGCATCGACCTCGTCATCCTCCTGGTGCGCTGGGTGGCCGACGCCCCGGTGACCCACGGCCACCCCTTCGGCAACGGCGCGCTGTGGGTGATCCTGGGGTGCGCGGTCATCGCCGTCACCCGCCGCACCGGCGCGGAACGCCTCCTGCTGCTCAAGGGTGTCGGGCTGGGCCTGCTACTGGTGACCGGCCGGAAGACCGGCGACACCTGGCTGCTGATCACCTCGAAGACCCGCCCGCTGGTGATCGACCAGTACGTGGCGACCGCCGATCACGCGCTGGGCAACCCTTCCTGGCTGGTGGGCCGGATGGTCAGGGCCACCGGTTCGTTCGGCGAGGTCTTCCTCAACTCCGTCTACACCCAGCTCGCCGTGGCCGCGGTCGTCGTCGCGCTGTACCAGTTGCGCAACGTGTCGGCCGAACGCCGCTTCCCGTCCCACCACCTGGTGCGCACCTTCCTGGTCATCGGCCTCCTCGGACCGGCCATCTACATGATCTACCCGGTGGTCGGGCCCGTCTTCGCCTTCGGCGCCGACGGCGGGCACTGGGCCGCGGCCAACCTGTGGCCCGACACCCTGCCGCCGCGCAGCGGTCCGCACCACATGCCGTTCGACGACTTCACCCCGCGCAACTGCATGCCCAGCCTGCACACGGCATGGGCCACGACGATCTTCATCCACTCCCGCAAGGGCCCCCGGTTCCTGCGGTACGCGGGCACGTTCTGGCTGATCGCCACCCTCGCCGCGACGCTGGGGTTCGGCTACCACTACGGCATCGACATCATCACCGGCGTGATCTTCACCATCACGATCGAGACGGCGCTGCGCTCGCTCGAACGCGGCTGGGACCGGTCCGGAATCCAGCTGGTCGCCTACGGCAGCACGGTCTTCGCCGCGATCCTGGTGGCCGCCCGCTGGATGCCGACGCAGATGGCCGCCCATGCCTGGCTGTTCGGCCCGCTGCTCATCGGGGCGCTGGTCTCCGTGATCTACGCGTACGTGCGGACCACCCGGCAGTGGGACCCGAAGCCCGCACCGGTGCGGCAGCCGGAACTTCAGCCCGAACTGGTCTGACCCGCCCCAACGGTTCACCGCGGCGGTCCGCCGCAATGATCCGGCACGACGATCCGGCACGACGATCCGTCTCCGCCGTCCGGCGGAGACGGATCGTCGCCGGGCAGGACGTGCCCCGCCCGGCCGCGCGGCAGCGTGGGTGCCATGACGCAGACACCGCTCGCACCCGACCCCGCCCCGGCCGCCGCCGCTCCGGTCACCGACCGCCTCCGCACCGCGCTGCGCTGCGTCGCGATCGTCTCCTGCCTGCCCTACATCGTCCTCAAGGCCGCCTGGATCTCGGGCAGTCACGTCGGCATCCCGGACGGCAGCCCGCTCCTCGACCACCGCGCCACGACAGCCGTGGGGAACGGCGCGTCGGTCCTCATGGACAGCGCGGTCGTGGTCATCGCCCTGCTGCTCACCCAGACCTGGGGCCGGCGGGTGCCCGCCTGGCTTCTCGTCCTGCCGATGTGGGTGGCCACCGGTCTGCTGCTGCCGATCATGACCGGCTATCCGCTCCAGCTCCTGGTCCGGCTTCTGGGCGGGAGGACGGCCGGCAAGGGTGACGCGGGCCGGCCCTTCCTGGACGAATGGGTCTTCGGTGTCGTCTACACCGGCTTCATCGTCCAGGGGCTGGCCCTCGGCACTCTGTTCGCGCTGTACGCCAGGGCCCGCTGGGGCCACCTCTGGCAGGGCACGCTGCGCGAGCTGCCGGACAGTCCCACCGCTCCCGTGCTGCGGGCCGCCGCCGTCGCCGCCTCGCTGATCGCCCTGGCGCCCGGCACCCTGCATCTGATCTGGGCCGCCGGTTCGACGGCGGGACTCAACGAGGGCCGGATCGAGGAGCGCACCAGCGGCTCCGCGGCGCTCGAAGCGGTCTTCGCCCTCTTCGTCGCCGTCGCCGTCGCCGGGGTCCTGCTCCTCGCCTTCCGCCGGGGCTCCGCGCTGCCGCTGCGGGTGCCGCTCGCCCTGGCCTGGGCGGGCTCCGCGGCGACGGCCTGCTGGGGCGGCTGGATGAGCATCGCCTCGCTGAGCGACCTCGGTGACATCGCCGATCGGCCCACCGCGACGATGGTGCTGATCTACGCTGTCCAGATGCTGGCCGGGACGCTCGTGATGACGCTGGGCGCCTACTTCCTGGCGGAGCGCGCGGCAGCGACCCGCCCGCCGGGCCCCCGGGCGTGATGCCGCTGCTCGGCCGACGGGCCCGGCAGCGCTGGCTGCACCTGATCATCGGCGGCGCCCTGCTGATGCCGTACTTCCTCGTCGGCACCGTGATCGTCGGCCTGTACCGTCCGGACGTCAACGTCTTCGGCTCGCCGGTCAGCCAGCTGATCGCGTTCGCCTACGCGCTGCCGATGGCCGCGGTCACCGCGCTCCTCCCGCTCGCCCGGCCGCTCTCGGTGGCCGTCGCCCGTGCGCTGTGCGGGCTGCCGCCTGACCTGCCGCTCGCGGACGGGCCCGCCAGGACCCGGCAGGCCAGGATCCGTTCGGCGGCCTGGTTCACCCTCCACGTGGGGCTCGGCGGCGTCATCAGCGGGATGACGCTGTCACTGGTGCCGTTCGCCGTGGGTGTCCTGGGAATGCCGTTCTTCTCGGGCCTGCGGGACCCCATGTCGCCGTATCTGCCCGAGGGCCCGGCCCTGACGTGGGTCCTGGCCCTGGCTCCCTTCGCCGGCATCGCGATGCTGGTGGCCCTGACGGGATGCGCGGCTGCGGCCGGAGCACTGCTGGCTAACCGGGCGCCGGTCCTGCTGGGCCCGACCCCGGACGACCGGCTGGCCGCCGCCGAACGCCGCGCGGCCGAACTGGCGGTCCGCAACCGTCTGGCCCGAGAACTGCACGACTCGGTCGGCCACGCGCTCAGCGCCGTCACCCTCCAGGCCGGCGCGGCCCGCAGGGTTCTGGACAGCGACCCGGAGTTCGTCCGGGCCGCGCTGACCGCGATCGAGGAGACGACCCGGCGTACGGTCGGCGAGCTCGACACCGTGCTGGGGCTGCTGCGCCGGGACGACCACGACGGGGCCGGGGCGCCGGGCCGGCCGGCCGGCCCGGGACTCGACGCGCTGGACCGGCTGCTCGCACACTGCGGGCTGCCCGTCGAGTACGTCGCCGAAGGCGATCCGGGCGCCGTCGCGGGGACGGTGTCCCGCGAGGCGTACCGGATCGTGCAGGAAGGACTGAGCAACGCGCTGCGGCACGGCGGGCGCGGTGAACCGGTGCGGCTGCGGATCACGGTGCACGCCGCCGGGGAGCTGGAGATCGTCCTGGCCAGTCCGCTGCCCGGACGGCCGGCGGTGGTGCGCCCCGGAGGTGGCCGCGGGCTGCGCGGCATCGCCGAACGGGCCGTCCTGCTCGGCGGCCGTACCGAGGCCGGCGAGCACGACGGCCACTGGCGGCTCACCGCCCGCCTCCCCCTCCGCACCCCCGCACAGGAGCAGCGATGAGCACACCGGTCCGGATCGTCCTCGCCGACGACGAACGCATGGTCCGCACAGCCCTGCGGGTCATCCTGGACGCCGAGCCCGGCCTGGAGGTCGTCGGCGAGGCGGCGACGGGCGCCGAGGCCGTCTCCGTGGTGCGCGAACTGCGCCCCGACGTGGTCCTGATGGATGTGCGGATGCCGGAGACCGACGGGATCCGGGCCACGGAGCAGATCCTGGCCACGCTCGACCCCGCCCCGCGCATCGTCGTCGTCACCACCTTCGAGAACGACTCCTACGTGTACGACGCGCTGCGCGTCGGAGCGGCGGGCTTCCTCCTCAAACGGGCGGCGGCCGAGGATCTCGTACAGGCGGTGCGGCTGGTCGCCCGCAGCGACTCGCTGCTCTTCCCGTCCGCGGTACGGGGTCTGGCTGCCGCGTACGGGAAGCGGCGGCCGTCCTCCGCGCCGCCGTGGGTGGCCAGGCTCACCGACCGGGAGGCGGACGTGCTGCGGCTGATGGCGAGCGGGCTCACCAATGCGGAGATCGCCGGCCGGCTGCGGGTGGGCCCGGCGACGGCGAAGAGCCATGTGGCGGCCGTCCTCGCGAAGACCGGCACCCGGGACCGTACCCAGGCGGTCATCGCCGCGTACGAGTCCGGGTTCATCACGCCCCGCTGACCCGGCGGCCGGGGTCTTCCGCCCGGACCGTGCCGGACGCCACGAGCCCGGCACGATCCGGACGAGGCCCTGGGGCCGCATTCATGAGGAATGGGTGAGAAGCGGCACAACCGGGAACGGAGCGCGTCGTCCCGCTCGTCCCTCCAGCGGGATGAACAAGACGATCAGGCGCGCCTCGGTCTTCTCCCTGCTGCTGGTCCTCGCCCTCCTGGGGCGGGCGACCTGGGTGCAGGCGTACCAGGCCCGGGCGCTCGCAGACGACGACCACAACCGGCGGAACACCATCGCGCAGTACGCGCAGCCGCTCGGCGACATCATCGTGGCCGGCTCCCCGGTCACCGGATCGAAGAGGACGGAGGGCGGTGATCTCGCGTACAAGCGCACGTACAAGGACGGCGGCCTGTACTCGGCCGTCACCGGATACGGCTCACAGGCCTACGGCTCCACCCAGCTCGAAGGGATCTACGGCGAGGTGCTGGACGGCACCGACACCAGGCTGAAGAATCCGCTGGACGCGCTGACCGGCAAGCGGAGCGCGCCCGGCAACGTGCTGACGACGATCGACCCGGCGGTACAGAAGGCGGCGTCCGAGGCGCTCGGCGACGACAAGGGTGCCGCCGTCGCGATCGACCCGAAGAGCGGGCAGATCCTCGGGATGGTCTCCTCCCCCTCCTACGACCCGTCCACCATCAGCGGGACGACGGACGGCGACGCCTGGCAGAAGCTGCTCGCCGACCCGGACAAGCCGCTGGTCAACCGCGCGCTGCGGCAGCCGCTGGCGCCCGGTTCGACCTTCAAGCTGGTGGTGGCCGCGGCCGCGCTGGAGAACGGGCTGTACGGCTCGGTCGACGAGCCCACGAAGAGCCCCGTCCCGTACACGCTGCCCGGGACCAGCACCGTACTGAAGAACGAGAGCGCCACCGCCCCCTGCGAGAACGCGACGCTGCGCGTGGCGCTGCAGTACTCCTGCAACAACGTCTTCGGCAAGGTCGCCGCGGATCTCGGCCAGGAGAAGGTCCGGGCGATGGCGGAGAAGTTCGGGTTCAACGCCGAGAAGCTCGATGTGCCGGTCCGGGCCTCGAAGAGCGTCTACCCGACCGGGATGGACAAGGCGCAGACGGCGCTGAGCGGCATCGGCCAGTTCGAGGTCACCGCGACGCCGCTCCAGATCGCCATGGTCTCCGCGGCCCTCGCCAACGACGGCGAGCTGGCCGCACCGCACATGGTCTCCAAGGTGACGGACGCGGACGGCGGCACCCTGGAGGACTTCGAGGACGGCGACATGAGGCGGATCGTCTCCTCGTCCACGGCCGCGCAGCTGCGCAGCGCGATGGTGACCGTCGTGGAGGAGGGCACCGGCACCAACGCCCGGATCGACGGGGCCGAGGTGGGCGGCAAGACGGGTACCGCGGAGAACGGGGTGGACAACAGCAACACCCCGTACGCCTGGTTCACCTCGTACGCGAAGGATGCCGGCGACGGCCGGGAGGTCGCGGTCGCCGTGATCGTGGAGGACTCGGGTTCGGCGGCCTCGGAGGTCAGCGGCAACGGTCTCGCGGCCCCGATCGCCCAGAAGATGATGAAAGCCGCGCTCCAGCGGTAAGCGGAACATGTCGAGCGTCCCGGCACCCCGATTCCGGTGTCCGGGACGCTCTCATGTCCCGGACCCCTTCAGGTTTTCGCCGGGTTACGTCTTACTTGGTTACGCCCCCACGTCGAAGCGCTTCCGTGGCGCGCTGGTACGCTCTCGCCCCGCCCACCCACTGGGAGCGGCGGCTGGGAACGTACACAGTCCGACCGTGCGGGCACCGGGATTCGAGCGCTGAGATGAGGTAGCTGTGGGCACATCCATCGACCATGCCGATGCCGCTGCCGCCGAGTTCCACGAGTTCTTCGAGGCCCATTACGCCGAACTCGCGCGGCTGGCGCATCTGCTGACCGGGGAGGCCGACGCCGCCGACGACCTGGCGGCCGACGCCCTGCTGGCGCTCTGGCACCGCTGGGACCGGGTCAGGGACGCCGACCATCCGGTGGCGTACGCGCGTGGTGTCGTCGCCAACATGGCGCGGACCCGGATCCGCAGCGCGGTGCGCGAGCGACGGCGGATCGCGCTGTTCTGGGCCCCGCGCGGTGCCGGGGACGCGGTCGACGATCCGGATGTGTCGGCGGTCGTCGACGTCCAGGGGGCTCTGCGCAGGCTGCCGTTCCGCAAGCGCGCGTGTGTGGTGCTGCGGCACGCCTTCGACCTCTCGGAGCGGGACACCTCGCTGGTGCTCGGGATCTCGGTGGGTACGGTGAAGAGCCAGACCTCGCGGGCCGTCGCGGAACTGCAGCGGCTGCTGGGTCCGGAGACGTCCGCCGCCTCGCAGGTCCAGGCGGCCGTCGCGGCGCAGCGCAGCGGAGGAGACCGGTGAAGGACGAGGAGCTGTCCGTGCGGCTGCGGGAGGCCGCCGAGGCGCACCGCCCCGACCGGGAGCGGATGCTGGCCCGGGTGGAGCGGGGCATGGCCGAGGGCCGTCCGCCGGCCCGGGTGGTGCGCCCGCGGCGTGCGGCGGCTCCATGGCTGCGGGTCGCGGGCGCCACGGCGGCGGTGTGCGGGGTGCTGGCGTTCGGTGCGGTCGCCGTCACGTCGGCCGGTGAGGACGGATCGCACGGGGAGCAGGTGGCGGCGCCCGTGACGTCCTCCCCCGCCCCGTCGGTGGCCCCGCCGGCGGGGCTCGGTCCGCTGCGGACCGAGGACGGACCGCTGTGGACCGACGGCACCGTCGATCCGCACTCCAACGCGTACTGGGCCCAGAGCGAGGTGACGCTGCGGACGTCCGAGCCGCTGACGTCGCTCACCGTGGAGCTGCGGATCGCCCTCACCGGCGGGGTGAACAGCACCGGTTCCTGGCGCTCGCTGCCGGCGAAGGACTTCACCGTGTCCGTGAGCGAGGACGGCGGCCATCTCGTCTACCGGTGGGCGCTGCGGCCGGGCCGGACCGTGCCCGCAGGCACCCACACCTTCGCCGGGCAGTACAACCACGCGGAGGGTGACCGGGACGCGACGGGCGACTACCTGACCGCGCACGCGGTCCGCGCCAACGGTGAACGGGCCTCGGTGGGCGACTACTTCGGGCCGGACCACTGACCGGCCGGTCCGGCGGGAAAGAAGACGGCGCAACCCGGCAACCCTTGTCCCCGGTGGTGGCGACCAAGAAGCGCAACGCTCCCCCCACCACCAAGGAACGGGACACCGACATGAAGAAACGAGCCTCACTGCACGGCAGCCACGCGCGGCGCACCGGCCGCCGCCGCACGATCGCCGCCTCGGCCACCGCGCTGGCCGTCACCGGCGCCGCGCTCACCACCGGCCTGCTGGTCCAGTCGGCCGGGGCGGCCCCCGCCGCCGCCGCGGCCGCCGCGTGGCCGACGCCCTCGGGTTCGCAGGCCGTCTCGGCGACCATCAAGGTCTCGGGGACGTACGACGGCAAGCTGAAGCGCTTCTACGGCAGCGGGGACCTGGGCGACGGCGGTCAGGACGAGGGCCAGGACCCGATCTTCGAACTGGCCGACGGGGCGGTCCTGAAGAACGTGGTGGTCGGGTCCCCGGGCGCCGACGGCATCCACTGCAAGGGCAGCTGCACGATCCAGAACGTGTGGTGGGAGGACGTCGGCGAGGACGCGGCGTCCTTCAAGGGCACCTCGTCGGGCGCCACGTACAAGGTGACCGGCGGCGGCGCCAGGAAGGCCGACGACAAGGTCTTCCAGTTCAACGGCGCGGGCACGCTGAGCATCAGCGGCTTCCAGGTCTCGGACTTCGGCAAGCTGGTGCGCTCCTGCGGCAACTGCTCCAAGCAGTACAAGCGCACGATCGCGGTCAGCGACGTCGATGTGACGGCGCCCGGCAAGGCCCTGGTCGGGATCAACACCAACTACGGCGACACCGCGACGCTGAAGTCGGTCCGGATCCACGGCGACAGCAGCAAGAAGATCAAGCCGTGCGTGCGCTACACGGGCAACGACGACGGTGACGAGCCGACGGAGACCGGCAGCGGGCCGGACGGCACGTACTGCAAGTACAGCAGCTCGGACATCAGTTACGGCTGAGCCGCACGCCACCGCGTGACGGGAGCCCCGCCGGACCGGTCCGGCGGGGCTCCCGTCACGCGGTGGCGCGTTCTACCGGTACGGACGCCAGTCGCCGAGCCAGGCGGCCGGGGTGTGCAGGCGTGCCTCGGCCGCGGTCAGCCGGGGGCGGTTGGCGGGCACGGTGACGCGGGCGCCGGGGCCCGTGTTGCGGTACTCGGCGAACCGCTGCTCCTGCCAGGGGAAGCCCGCGGACATGGTCCCGTACGGCTCGTCCGTGTCGGTCCCGGCGCCGAGGTGGCTGTCGCGCACGGTCAGCATCGGGTGTGCGGTGAGGTCGGAGGAGGGCACCCAGGGGCGGGCCAGCTTGAAGTACCCGTCCGGCGCGGTGCTGGTGACGCGGGAGCGCAGCACCAGGTAGCCGTGCGGGTTGGCTCCGGCGGTGCTGGGTGCGAAGACGAAGCCGTACGGCGCCGTCGCCAGGTCGGTGCGGGTCAGGGTGCGGAAGTGGCAGCGGTCCAGGACGGCGGTGGCGCGGCCGAAGACGAAGTCGACGTCGCCCTCGACGTAGCAGTCGCGGTAGTACTGGCGGGCGAAGTCGGTGAGGGCGGGCGAGTCGGCGTACAGGGTGTCCTGGTGTCCCAGGAAGCGGCAGCCGTAGAACGCCGAGCGGTCGCCCTGCACCTTGATGGCGACGGCCTGGGTGCCGGTGTATTCGGGGTGGTCGGCGCGCAGCCAGTCGTTGGCGAAGGTCAGGCCGTGGGCGGTGAGTCCGGCGGGCCGTGCGGTGACGGTGGCGGAGCCGCTGGTGCCGTAGGTCCCCGAACCGTCGGGCCTGGGGGTGCCGTTGGCGTTGGCGTACACGATGACCGTGTCGTGCGGGTCGTCGCTCGCGCCGATGAGGGTGAGGCCGGTCCGGTCGGCGGGGATGTCGACGGTCTCGCGGTAGGTGCCCGGGGCGATCACCAGGGTGCGGCCGGTGCCGGTCGCGGCGTCCACGGCGGCCTGGACGGCGGTGTGGTCGCCCCGGCCGCGTGCGTCGACGTACAGCGTGGCGGCGTCGAGGCGGCGGGCCGGTGATCCGTAGCGTCCGAAGGGGCGGGCGCCGGGCCGGCCGTGGGCGTGCGCGGTGGGGGCCGCACCGAGGGCGAGGGCGGCGCTGCCGCCCGCGAGCAGGGCCAGGGCGCTGCGTCTGCTGGGCATGGCGGTACTTCCTTAATCCTTGCGCGGGTGTGCGGCGGGGCCGGACGGGCCCGCAGGCGCCGGTGAAGGCGCCTGCGGGGACCGTCAGGTACGGACTGTCGGTGGTCAGGCGCCGGGAATCCGGCCGGCGCCCGCCTTGAGGCCGACGATCAGCGGCACCAGCAGCGGGTGGTCGACCCGGGTGCGCAGGGTCGGCGTCCAGCCGGCGCCCGCGGTGAGCTGCTCGGCGGGAACGCCCGCGTTGTGGACGGCGATGAGGTCCGTCCGGCGGCCGTTGACGTAGTTGTCCGCGGCGGTGACCGAGGACTCGGACCACTTCTTCAGGATCTTCGCCTTGTCGAACTCACCGCTGAGGCTGAACGCGTTGTGCTCGGCGACGAGCTGGGACTTCGCGCCGATGCCGTAGGTGTAGCCGTAGACGCTGCCCTTGGAGGCGACGAAGTGGTTGTTGTACGAGTCGACCTGTCCGAAGCGGACGCGGGGCGCGCGCTCGTTCACGTCCTTGAAGAGGTTGTGGTGCAGGGTGACCCGGAGCTTGCCGCTGTCGGTCGCGCCGGCACCGTCGCTGTTGCCGATGAGCATCGTCTTGTCGTGGTCCTTGAGGACGTTGTACGAGACGGTGACGAGGTCGGCGCCCTTGACGATGTCGAACAGCCCGTCGTGCTGCTGGTACAGCTCGTCGAAGTAGCGCGGCTGGGCGGAGTCGGGGCGGTCGCCGTCGCTGAAGGTGTTGTGGTCGACCCAGACGTGGTCGGAGCCGTAGACGACGAGGTTGTCGTACTCGGAGTTCCAGTGGCCGGTCTCGCCGTCCGTGGGGTCCCACTGGGGGAAGCAGTCGTAGGTGTCCTCGAACGAGATGTTCCGGACGATGACGTTGGAGACGTTCTGGATCTGGAGGCTGGCGCCGATGACCGTCGCGTCCTTGCCGACGCCGACGAGCGTGGTGTTGGACGGGACGTAGACGTTCACGGCGGCCTTCTGCAGCTTGGCCGAGGCCAGCCGGGCGTCCTCCAGGGGGCCGGAGGGCACCTCGGTGCGGCCCCAGGTGGCCGGGTCGTAGGCAGCGAGGTACTTGTCCAGGGTGTAGCCGTCGGTCTGGTAGGCCTCGCAGTCGATCGGGGTGCCCGCGGCATCGGAGTTGCCGTGGACGGTGCCGTCGATCCTGATGATCTTCGGGGCGTCGCCCGCGTCCTCGAAGGCGGCGATGAGTTCGGCCCGGTTGCTCACGGTGTAGATGTGGTCGGGGGTGGCGGCGGCGCCGCCGGTGGTGGAGCCGTCGGCGGCGGCCCAGCCGTCGCCCTCGGCGAGGACGGCGCGGTCGATGCCCTGGTGGCGGACGGGTCCGCCCGGGTGCCCGGTGGCCTGGGCGGGGACGGACACGGCGAGCGCCAGGGAGGCGCAGCCCATCACCAGGGCAATGGCGCGGGCATGACAGATGCGTGCGGGCATGGCGGATCCTTCGGTGGTGAGGTGAGGTGAAGTGAGGTGAGGTGAGCCGTGGGGAACGGGGGGCGGCCGGGGTCAGGCCTGCGGCCAGGTGATCCATTCGAGCGGGATCGCGGAATCGGTGCGCCGTACGTCGCGCGGGGCGAGCACCTTCCCGGCCACGAGGGCCCGGGCGACGAGCCGCGCGGCCTCGATGGCGCCGCGGGGCTGGAAGTGCGTGTTGTCCTGCCGCCCGTCGGGGTAGTTGGGCGACTGCCCCGGCTCCAGCCAGTTGAAGTACTCCAGCGTGCCGTCGGGGCCGAGCTCCTGCCAGCGCGCGAGCGTGAGCGCCTGGAGGTCGAGCAGGGGGACGTGCTCCTCGGCGGCCAGCGCGCGCATCGCGGCCGGGTACTCGCCGTGGCTGGGCCTGGCCGTACCGTCGTCGGCGAAGCGGCGGCGCTCCACCGGGGTGAGCAGGACCGGCCGCGCCCCGCGGGACCGTGCGCCGCGCACGTACTGGAGCAGGCAGTCCTGGTAGGTGGTGTACGGGTCGGTGCCGCGGGCCGGGTCCTCGGTCTTCTCGTCGTTGTGCCCGAACTGGATCAGCAGGAGGTCGCCCCCGCGCACCTGCTCCAGCAGGGCGGCGAGCCGGCCCTCGTCGATGAAGCTCTTCGAACTGCGGCCGTTCATCGCATAGTTGGCGACATTCAGAGGACGGCCGAGGAAGAACGGCAGGGCCATGCCCCAGCCGGTCTCCGGTGCCGCGTCGGCGTACTTCTGCGCGGCGGTCGAATCGCCGGCGATGTGCAGGGTGCGGGGGCGGGGACGGCCGCCGGGGCTGTGTGCCGCCGCGGTGGCGGCGGTGGCGAGTGCCAGGGGCAGCGCGGCGACGGCGGCCGCGGCCTGCCTGCGGGTGAGTGACACGGTGAAGCTGCCTCTCTCATGGATGCGTAGCGGTGCGCACGCGCGGGGCGTACGGCGGTACGGGGTGCAGGAGGAGAAGTGCAGGCGGAGAGGAAACCGGCGGCGGGACGCGACCCGGACCGCCGCCGGTCCCCGGTCACCGGGGTGTGCGGCCTGGCGAGGGTGTCGTCCGGATCGGGCCGGACAGGCCCGGCGTGATCCGGACGGGAGACCCTGGACGCCGGATCAGCCGTTGCCGATCTCCTTCCACTCCGTCTGGGCCTTGTTCAGCTCGTCGGCCATCTTGTCCAGGAAGTCCTTGGCCGTGACCTTGCCGAGCAGCAGCTTCTGGAACTCCGGCTCGTTGTCCGCCTTGCTGATGTTGTTCCAGTCCGGCAGGTAGTACGGCAGCTGCACGATCTTCGTGGAGCCGTCGGTGAGGGCCTTCGCGGCGAGCTCGGTCGACTCGGTGGCGCTGATCCACGGGTCCTTGGCGGCCTCGGTGTTGGCCGGGATGGCGCCCGCGGACTCGTTCCACTTGCTGTTCGACTCGTGCGAGGCGGCGAACTCGATGAACTTCCAGGCGGCCGTCTTGTTCTTGCTCGACCGGAACAGGCCGAGCCCGTCGACCGGGTTGGAGACCTGGACCCGGGTGCCGCCGTCGCCGATCGGGTTCGGTATACCGGCGAACTTCTCCTTGCCCAGCGCCTTCAGGTGGTCCTGGTAGGAGCCGAGGTTGTGGCTCAGCATGCCGATGGTGCCGGTGTCGAACTGGGCGACCATCTTGGTGAAGTCGTTGTTGACGTCGGCGGCGGGCGTCGCCTTCTTGTACAGCGCCACATACTTCTCCAGCGCGGCGACGTTCTTCGGGTCGTTGAGCGTCGTCTTGTCGCCGTTCCAGAAGTCCGTGATGCCGGACTGGCCGTACGCGGCGTCGATCGCCTGGGCGATGGAGCCGGCGCCGCCGCGGATCGTGTAGCCGAACTTGTTGTCCTTGGAGGCGGTGAGCTTGTCGGCGGCCTTGTAGAAGTTGGCCCAGGTGGTGGGCGCCTCGAGACCGGCGGCCTTGAACAGGTCGGTGCGGTACCAGATCGCACCGTTGTTGGCGGAGGTCGGCACGGAGTACATGTCGTCGCCCCGGCCGCCCGCGACCTTGACGCCGTCGACCATGCTCTCGACGAGCTTGCCGTTGAGGGTGGAGCCCTTGATCCGGTCGTTCAGCGGGTCGAGGGCCTCCTGCGAGACCATGTTGGCGAGGTAGGCGGTGCCGACGCCACCGACGTCCGGCAGTCCGCCGCCCGCGATGGCCGTGTCGTACTTGGACTGCACGTCGGCGATCGGGATCGGCACGTACTTGACCTTGATGTCCGGGTACTTCTTCTCGAAGTCCTTGATGATCTCGGTCCAGATGGCGGTACGCGGACCACCGTTGTTGTCCCAGAAGGTGATCTCGCCCTTGCCACTGCCCTCGGTGCCGGTCTCGCTGCCGTCGTCACCACAGGCGGTCGCGGTCAGTGCGAGCACCGCGGCAAGGGAGACAGCCGCCGCGGCACGCCCCCGCTGCGTCTTCGAGATGTTCATGATCGGCTCTTCTCTCTCGGTTCTCTCGGTTCGTGCGCATGAGTGGGGGGTTCGGTGGTCCGGTGCCGGCCGGCCGTCTCCCTTCGACGACCTGTCCGGTACGCGTTTCAGGGGGTGGTGCGGAATCCGGTGAAGCAGGCCGTCCCGGCCGGCCCCGTTCCCGGCGGTGCGGTGGCGAACAGGCCGAGCAGGGCGCCGACCCAGCGCCACGGGGTGGCGGCGAAGACCTGGCCCGATGCCCGGAATCCGGCCCCGTCCCCGGTGTCGGCGAAGAAGCGGCAGCGGGCGCCGGGGGCGACCTCGATCCGGAGCCGGGCCGTGCCGTCGGGGGCCGCCCGCGCGTGCTCGGCGTCGCGTTCGTGCTCGGCGACCGACTCGGCGTACCGGTGCACGAGCCGGATCCCGGCCGCACCGTCCGCCGGCCGCTCCAGGCCGATCCAGCTGAAGGCGTCCCCGAGCACCGTGAGACCGGCCTTGGCACCCGGCACCTCGCTGTTCAGGGCCAGCCCGGCCTCCACGGTGAACGTCTCGGCGGGCATCCGCTGGACCAGCACATTGGGCAGGGCCCGCAGATCGTGCGCGTACGCGGTCCGTACGCAGCTGAGCCGCAGCCCGTCCCCGCCGTGCTCGACGGTCCAGCCGGGGCGGGGATCGGCCGTCCACTGCCACTGCCTGCCGTAGCGGCCGCCCGGGAAGCTGTCGCCACTGGCCGGGGCCGCCGCGGACTGCTCGGGCGCGAGGGGCTTGGTGTGTACGGTGACGGGCTCGCCCTTGTCCCCGATGACCGGCCAGCCGCCGTCCGCCGCGTCCCAGCGCATCGGCTGGAGGTGTACCACCCGCCCGTACGCCCCGCGCTCCTGGAAGTGCAGGAACCAGTCCTCGCCGGCCGGGGTCGTGACCCAGCCGCCCTGGTGCGGTCCGTTGACCTCCGTACGGCCCTGGGACAGGACGACGCGCTCCTCGTACGGCCCGAAGAACTCCCGGGAGCGGAAGGCGCCCTGCCAGCCCGTGCTCACCCCGCCGGCCGGGGCGAGGATCCAGAACTCGCCGTCCCGGCGGTAGAGCTTGGGGCCCTCCAGGGTGAACCAGCCGGGGATCGTGTCGGCGTCGATCAGGGTCTTGCCCTCGTCGAGGAGCTCCCGTCCGTCGGGGCTCATCCGGTGGCCGGTGAGCCGGTTCTTGATCCCGGAGCGCGACTTGGCCCAGGCGTGCACGAGGTACGCCTCGCCGGTCTCCTCGTCCCACAGCGGGCAGGCGTCGATCAGTCCCTTGCCCGCCTTGACCAGATGGGGCGCGCTCCACGGTCCGCGGATGTCCTCGGCGTTGATCTGCTGGATGCCGTGGTCGGGGTCGCCCCAGAAGATCCAGAACCGTCCGGCGTGGTGCCGCAGCGACGGTGCCCACACCCCGCAGTCGTGCCGCGGCACGGCGAAGTCCGCGGCCGGTTCGAGGCGGTCCAGGGCGTGGCCGATCAGGGTCCAGTTGACGAGGTCGCGCGAGTGCAGCAGCGGCAGTCCGGGGACCCGGCCGAAGCTGGAGGCCGTGAGGTAGAAGTCCTCGCCGACGCGCACCACGTCGGGGTCGGACCAGTCGGCGTTCAGCACCGGGTTGCGGTAGGTGCCGTCGCCGAGGTCGGCGGTCCAGGGACGCCCGGCCGGGGCGCTCACGCGGTCACCGCCCGGCGGACGAGGGCTGCGGCCTCGTCCCGGTCGAGCCGGCCGTCCGCGATGACGGTGACGACCCGGCGCACGATCGTCGCACCCGCGGGAACGGGGAGCCGGCGGTCGGCGGCGAGGGAGGAGCCGACGCCCGGGTACTCGGTGGTCCGCACGAACCACGGGTCCCGGCGGGTCTCCTCGGTCGCCCCGGCGAAGACCAGGGTCCAGCCGTCGCCGCTCATCGCCACCCAGTCGGCGGCCTTCCCGTGCACCGCCTCCTCGCCTTCCGCGGAGCCGCTGAACACGGCGGGCGCCGAGGCCTCCTTGGGCGCCCGCCAGAAGAAGCCGCCGTAGCCGGCGCCCGGCCGCCCATTGGTCGCGGGGCTGCCGATCGACAGGTCCGAGGTGCCCCGGTTGGTGAGCGAGAAGGAGAAGTCCAGCGCCCAGGCGGACGGGGAGAGTTCCGCGGCGGCGACCGTGCGGTGCTCCCGCAGCAGTTCGGTGTCACCGGCCTCCCAGCTGAGCTCCTCGACGAACCCGTCCGGGTCGCGGAGCTTCCAGCCGAGGTGGCGCTGGACCCCGTGGTTGTCGAGCACGGTGGGGCCCTGGCCGCGGACGAAGGTGCGGCCGCCCCAGAAGTTGTGCCCGGCGACGTCCGGGACGGCGACGGAGGTGCCCAGGTGGTGCACGTGGTCGGCCGGACGTTCCTCGGTGACGGGGGTGCCGGCGAGGGTGGTGACCGGGTGCAGGTAGGGACGGCCGTCGGGAGCGGGGAGGTAGGTGTAGCGGCCGACCGGGCGGCCGGCGCAGCTCAGCAGTGCGGTGGACGTCACGATGAACTCACCTCGATGGGAAACGCCCAGGGGACGCCGAGTTCGGAGAAGAGCGTGAGGGTGTCGGCGCCCGCCGCGACCAGTCCGTCGATCCCGCGCACCACCCGGCGAGAGGCGGTGGAGGCGGTCGCGGGCACGGTGTACCAGGCGTCGGCAGGCAGGGCGCGCGGCTCGTCGGCGGTCCGTACGGCCTCGACGACCTCCATGAACGCCCCGGTGCGGTGCGGCGGTACGAGCAGTGCGGCATCCCGCACCAGGTGCTCGACGAGGTTCTCCAGGAGGTCGGTCCGCCGGTGCACGGACTCCTCGGGGCCGTGTCCCGCGCGCTGGACGAGGACCCGGTCCTGCTTGTACCAGAAGGTGATCCGGCCGTGGTCGCCGTGGACGATCACATAGGGTTCCCCGGCCTGTTCCGCGCAGAGGGTGACGGCGGCGGTGACCGGGACGCCCGAGGCGGTGGTGATGCGGACGCAGGAGGTGTCGTCGGCCTCGATGCCGTGGGCGCGGAAGAGCTCGGTCTCCACCGCCACCACGTCCTGGGCCGTGCCGCTGTCCGCCAGTTCGAGGGCGGTGGCGACGGCGTGGGCGAGCGGGTTGGTCAGGACCCCGTCGACGACGTCGGTGTCCCCGATCCGGCGCCGCCCGGCCCAGGGCGCCCGCCGGTAGTAGGCCTCGTCCCGGACCCAGGCGCCCGCGGCCCCGTAGCCCTGGACGGTGCCGATGGCGCCGCTGCGTACGAGCTCGCGGATGGCGGGCACGGCGTGCGAGCCGAACGACTGGAATCCCACCTGGCAGGCGATGCCGGCGTCCTGCACCCCGGCCAGGATCCGTTCGAAGTCGGCCCGCGTCGCGGCGGGCGGCTTCTCCAGGAGGAGGTGGACACCCCGGGCGGCGGCGGTGAGCGCCAGTTCGGCGTGGGTCTGGATCGGGGTGCAGATGACGGCGACGCGGGCCCCGGTGGAGTCCAGGAGCGCACCGAAGTCGGCAGACTGCTCGGGGAGTTCACCGGCGAAGGCGTCGAGTTCGCCGCCGTCGAGCTGATTCGGTTCGCAGACTCCGGCGAGCCGTACGAGGCCCTGGTGCTGGAGGCGGCGGATGTTGGCGAGGTGCCAGCGTCCATGGCCGCGGGCGCCCGCGAGGACGATCGGGACGGGTGTGCTGGGTATCGACGGCATGTCCGTCACCCCTTCACTGCGCCGGCGCTGAAGCCGGTGATGAGCCACTTCTGGATGAAGGCGAAGACGATCACCACGGGGACCGCGGCGATCACTCCGCCGGCGGCGAGCGCGCCCAGGTCGACGCTGTCCGCGCCGATGAGGGTGTTCAGGCCGACCGGGATCGTCTGCTTGTCCTGCTCGCTGAGGAACATCAGGGCGAACAGGAAGTGGTTCCAGCTGTGCACGAAGGCGAAGGAGCCGACGGCGATGAGGCCCGGCCGCAGCAGCGGCAGCACCACCGCGCAGAAGGCCCGGAAGCGCGAGCAGCCGTCCACCCAGGCGGCCTCCTCCAGGGTGACCGGCACGTTCTTGATGAATCCGCTGATCAGGATGATGGAGAGCGGCAGCTGGAACACCGTCTCGGCGATGACCACGCTCCCCAGGGAGTTGATCATCTGGAGGTTCTTGAAGATCTCGAAGAGCGGTACGAGCATCAGCGCGCCCGGGATGAACTGCGAGCAGAGCAGCGCCAGCATGAAGCCGTTCTTGATCCTGAAGTTGAACCGGGCGAGCGCGTAGCCGCCGGCCAGCGCGACGAGCGTCGTGCAGACCAGGGTGCAGACCCCGACGATCATGCTGTTCTGGAAGAAGACGGCGAAGCTGCGTTCGTTCCAGACCTTGGAGAAGTGCTCCCCGGTCATCGGCCAGGGCACCAGCGAGGTGGAGCCCGCGGGGCGCACGGCGAACAGGAACATCCAGTAGAACGGGATGAGGGTGAAGACGAGGTAGATGCCCAGCGGTACGTAGATCTGCCAGCGCGGTACGTCGTCGAAGGCGCGTTCGCGGCCGGGCTTGGAGCGCCGGTGCGCGGTCGGGGCGCGGTGGTCCTGGACGGGCGGTCGTGCGGCGTCGGTGCCGTTCTTCTCGGCCAGTGCGGCAGTCACTTGTGGTCGCCTCCGAACTTGCTCAGGCGCAGATAGACGATCGAGCAGAAGAGGAGGATCACGAAGGCGACGGTGGTGAGCGCGGAGGCGTACCCGAAGTCGTGGCCCTCAATGCCTGTGTTGGCGACGTAGAGCGGCAGGGTGGTGGTCTCGCCTGCGGGCCCGCCGCCGGTGAGGGTGTAGAGCAGGTCGACGTTGTTGAACTCCCAGACCCCGCGCAGCAGCGTGGACAGGATGATCGCGTCCCGCAGGTGGGGCAGGGTGATGTGGAAGAACTGGCGCAGCCGTCCGGCGCCGTCGACGGACGCCGCCTCGTACAGTTCCTTGGAGACGGACTGCAGGTCGGCGAGGATGAGGATGGCGAAGAAGGGGACTCCGCGCCAGAGTTCGGCGACGGTCGCGGCCCAGAACACCGTGCCGGTGTCGGAGAGCACCGAGGTCCCGTAGTCGCCGATTCCGGCGTCCGCGAGGTAGCGGCTGAATCCGGTCGAGGAGTTGTAGAGCAGGATCCAGATGGTGCTGGTCAGCACACCGGAGACGGCCCACGGCGAGAAGACCATGGCGCGGGAGATCCCGCGGCCGATGAAGCTCTGGTTGACGATCAGGGCGAGTGCGAGCCCGAGGGTGAGCTGGAGCGCCACCTGGACGACCACCCACTGGGCGCTGAAGCCAAGGGTCGTCCAGAACTGGTCGTCCTCGGTGAAGAGCCGGGTGAAGTTGTCGAAGCCCGCGAAGCCGTTCCGCCACGGCTTGGTGACGTTGTAGTTCTGCAGGCTGTAGTAGAAGACGCTGATCACCGGGTAGGCGATGAAGCCCAGCATCAGCAGCCCCGCGGGGGCGATCAGCAGATACGGCAGTCGGCGGGGGCTCGCGGAGCGGCGCTTGGGCACCTTGGGCGGTGTGGCCACAGCGGCGGCTTGGGCCATGACACGTCTCCGTTCTCTCTCAGGTACGGGTGCACGGTGGTGCTGAGGGTGCGTGCAGGGTGATGCGTGTAGTGCGCAAGCGCTTGCCGCATGTCGTTCGGTATACCGAACGGGACGGGGCGCTCGAATTCCGCGGGGCCGTTCAGCCGGCGTAGGGGTCGGGGACTTCTCCCGGCCGGGCCAGGAAGGCGAAGTCACAGCCGGTGTCGGCCTGGGTGATCTGGTCGTGGTACAGCGCCCCGTAGCCGCGCTCGTACCGGGTGGCGGGCGGCGTCCACTGGGCCCTGCGCCGCTCCAGCTCCTCCTCCGGCACGTCGAGATGGAGCAGGCGCGCCTCGACGTCCAGGGTGATCGGGTCACCGCTCCGCACGAGCGCGAGAGGCCCGCCCACATACGACTCGGGGGCGATGTGCAGGACGCAGGCGCCGTAACTGGTACCGCTCATCCGGGCGTCGGAGATCCGCACCATGTCCCGTACTCCCTGCTTCAGCAGGTAGTCGGGGATCGGCAGCATCCCGTACTCGGGCATCCCGGGGCCGCCCTTGGGGCCGGCGTTGCGGAGCACCAGAACGTGGTCCGGAGTCAGGGCCAGGGCCGGGTCGTTGATGGTGCGCTGCATCTCCTTGTAGTCGTCGAAGACGACCGCGGGGCCGGTGTGGCGCAGCAGATGCGGTTCGGCGGCGATGTGCTTGATGACCGCGCCGTCGGGGCAGAGGTTGCCGCGCAGCACCGCCACGCCGCCCTCCTCGGCCAGGGGGTTGTCGCGTTCGCGGATGACGTCGCTGTTGTGCACGAGTGCGCCGTCGAGCTGCTCGCGCAGGGTGTCGTGCGCGACCGTGGGCCGGTCCAGGTGCAGGACGTCGGTCAGCCGGGCCAGGAACCCGGGCAGTCCGCCGGCGAAGTGGAAGTCCTCCATGAGGTACTTCCCGCCGGGCCGCAGGTTGGCCAGCACGGGCACGGTGCGGGCGACGCGGTCGAAGTCGTCCAGGGTGAGCTTGATTCCGGAGCGGCCCGCCATGGCGATGAGATGGATGACGGCGTTGGTGGAGCCGCCGAGCGCGAGGACGGTGGCGACGGCGTCCTCGTACGCCTCCGCGGTGAGGATCGACGACAGCTTCCGCTGCTGCCACACCAGTTCGACGATCCGGAGTCCCGACTGCGCGGCCATCCGGTCGTGGCCGGAGTCGACGGCCGGGATGGAGGAGGCGCCGGGGACGGTGACACCGAGCGCCTCGGCGGCCGCGGTCAGGGTGGAGGCGGTGCCCATCGTCATGCAGTGGCCGGGCGAGCGGGCGAGCCCGTTCTCCAGTTCGCCCATCTCGCAGTCGCCGATGAGGCCGGCCCGCTTGTCGTCCCAGTACTTCCACATGTCGGTGCCGGAGCCGAGGACCTCGTTGCGCCAGTGCCCCGGCAGCATCGGCCCGGCCGGCACGAAGACGGCGGGCAGGTCGACGGAGGCGGCGCCCATCAGCAGCGCGGGCGTCGACTTGTCGCAGCCGCCGAGCAGCACGGCGCCGTCGACGGGGTAGGAGCGCAGCAGCTCCTCCGTCTCCATCGCCAGCATGTTGCGGTAGAGCATCGGGGTCGGCTTCTGGAAGGTCTCCGAGAGCGTGGAGACCGGGAATTCGAGCGGGAAGCCGCCGGCCTGCCAGACCCCGCGCTTGACCGCCTGCGCGCGGTCGCGGAGGTGGACGTGACAGGGGTTGATGTCGGACCAGGTGTTGAGGATCGCGATGACCGGCTTGCCCAGGTGCTCCTCGGGGAGGTAGCCCAGCTGGCGGGTGCGGGCCCGGTGGCTGAAGGAGCGCAGCCCGTCGGTGCCGTACCACTGGTGGCTGCGGAGCTCCTCCGGGGTGACGCGGCCGGTCATATGGACCACCCCGCGACCTGGTCGGCGACCTCGGCGCGCTGCGACTCGGGCAGCACCCGGCTGGGCGGGCGCACATCGCGGCCGCACAGGCCGAGCGAGGCCAGGGCCTCCTTGACGACCGTCACGTTGTTGGCGGACTGCCGGTCGGCGCGCAGTTCCTCGAAGCGGCGGATCTGCTCCCAGACCTTCATCGCGGCCGGGTGGTCACCGGCCCGCAGCGCCTCCAGCATGCCCAGCGAGACGCCGGGCGCGATGTTGACGAGGCCGGAGGTGAAGCCGGTGGCGCCCGCGGAGAAGTAGGAGGGTGCGTACAGCTCGGCGAGTCCGGCCACCCAGACGAAGCGGTCGAGGCCCGCGTCCCGGGCGAAGGCGGCGAAGCGTGCGGCGTCCGGGACCGCGTACTTGACGCCGATGACGTTGGGGCAGCTGTCGGCGAGCTCCACCAGGCACCCGCCGTCGAGGTGCGGGTTGCGGATGTAGGGGACGACACCGAGTCCGGGGACGGCCTCGGCGATGGCCCGGTGGTAGTCGATCCAGCCGTCCTGCGAGACGTACGGATGGACGGGCTGGTGCACCATCACCATCTCGGCGCCGGCGTCGCGGGCGTGCTCCGCGGCGGCGACGGCGGTCGGCACGTCGTGCCCGACGCCGACCAGGATCGTGGCGCGGCCGCCGGCCTCCGCGATGGTCAGCTCGGTGACGGTGCGCCGCTCCTCGGGGGTGAGCGCGTAGAACTCCCCGGTGTTGCCGTTCGGGGTGAGGATGCGCACGCCGCCGTCGAGCATCCTTCGCAGCAGCGCGCGGTGCGCCTGCGTGTCGATGGTGCCGTCCTCGGCGAACGGGGTCACCGGGATCGCCACGACGTCTGCGAGGGCCGCCTTCAGCGGTGTGAGGTCCATGCGGACAGGCCTTTCGTCGGTGTGCTGCTGGTTCACGCCGCGTCACCCCCGTCTTCGTCGTCGGGGAAGGCGCGGCGCACGAACGACGCGATGTGGTCGTGCAGAGCCCCGGCCGCCGCGTCCGCGTCGTCGGCGAGCGCGAGCCGCAGGATCTCCCAGTGCTCGGCCGCCTCCCGCTCCCAGGACGGGATGGCCGACCAGGCGACCGTCGAGACGAGGGCGGCCTGGTCGCGCAGCTCATCGAGCATCCGGGACAACAGCGGGTTGCCGCAGGGCAGGTACAGCGCCCGGTGGAAGTCCCGGTTGGCAAGCGACCTGTCCGCCTTGTCGCGCGCCGAGTCGGCGCGCTCCAGGGCCTCCTGGGCCGCGTCCAGCGAGACCTTGCGGGTGATCGAGCGGCGCAGCGCCTCCGGTTCCAGCAGCAGCCGCACGTCGTACACCTCCCGGGCCATGGTCGCGTCGACGAGCCGCACGATGGCGCCCTTGTACTGGCTCATGACGACCAGGCCGCTCCCGGCGAGGGTCTTGAGCGCCTCACGGACGGGGGTCTTGGACACCCCGAACTGTGCGGCGAGTTCGGTCTCGACGAGCGCCTGCCCTGGTCTCAGCTGCGCCGTGAGGATCGCGTGCTTGATCGCCTCCAGCACGTACTGGGTGCGGGACGGAATCGGGGTGGGCGCAAAGGTCATGAGTGAAGGGCTCTCGCATCTCGCGTATCGCGTCTCATATATGACGTACGAAGTACGACGCGATGAAGTTAGAGGCGCCACGAATGTTTCGTCAACGCTTCTGACAGAAGAACTTCGGCGGACCAGGACATGTGCCGTACACCGATCTCCGCGGTCGGCCCCCGCCCTCCCGCCGCCTGAGGCATCCTCCCGATGCGCCCCAACGGCCTTAGGGGCCAACGTGATCGCCTGACGGACGTGCAGGTCAGGGAGGTTCAATGGGTGCGACGGCAGGGCGGCGGGTACTCCGGGACCGGACGGCCGGGGTGTTCCTCGCGGCAGTAGTGGTGTCCGGTTTCGGCAGTTCCGCGATGTCACTGGCCGCCGGAATCTGGGTCAAGTCGCTGACGGGCTCGGACAGTCTGGCGGCGCTGGCCCTCTTCGCGGTCTGGCTGCCGGTGCTCTTCGGGCCGACTCTCGGAGCGGTGGCCGACCGGTGGCCCAGGAAGCCCCTGCTGGTGGGGACGAACGTCGTCATGGCACTGCTGCTGACGACACTGACCGCTGTGGACTCGGCAGGGCGGATCTGGATCCTGTTCGCCGTCCTCCTGCTGTACGGGGCCGGCTCGGTACTCATGGACGCGGCCGAGTCCGCGCTGGTGGCGCAGGCCGTGGACGCCCGCCTGCTGGGCGACTTCAACGGTCTGCGGATGGTGGCGAACGAGGGCATGAAGCTGGTGGCCCCGCTCACCGGCGCGGCGCTCTGCGCCCGCTTCGGCGGCGCCTCGGTGGCCCTGCTGGACGCGGTCTCCTTCGCCCTGGCCGCGGGCCTCGTCGGGTTGCTGCGGGTGCGGGGACCGGCACCGGCCGAGGTCCGCCGCGCCTCCGGGACGCGGCAGGTGTGGGGGTCGCCGGTGCTGCGGCCGCTGGTGCTCGCCGGATCCGTCACGATGCTGTGCGCCGGGCTCAACGGGGCGCTGCTGTACGCCGTCGTGGACGGTGTGCTCGGCCGCTCCCCCGCGTACGCCGGAGTGCTCTACGCGGCGCAGGGCATCGGGTCCGTCACGATCGGGCTGCTGGCCGGACCGCTGCTGCGACGGCTTCCGGAACGGGTGTTCGCGGCCGTGGGCATCACGGTGTTCGCGGCGGCGCTGGGTCTGCGGGCGCTGCCGTACGACACCGTGGCGCTGACGGCGTGCGCGCTGATCGGTCTGGGCCTGCCCTGCGTGCTGATCGCCGCGATGACGGCGGTGCAGCGGGAGACCCCGGACGCCGTGGCGGGCCGGACGTCCGCGGCCGCGGGCACGCTGATGATGGCACCCAACGCGGTGGGGCTGGCGTTCGGCGCGGGGGTGGTCGCGCTGGTGGACGCGCGGGTGCTGCTGCCGCTGGTGGGCGTGGTGGCGCTGCTGACGGCCGTCTCGCTGGTCGCCGGCCGGCGGAGATGCCCCCCGCCGGCCGGCGCGACGTCAGCGGCCGAGGCGTGAGAGCGCCGCGGCGACGGCTTCGAGGTCGGGACCCGAGGCCAGCCCCGCGTGGTACAGGCGCAGTTGGTTCGCACCGAGCGAGGCCGCGTGGGCGGCGTCGCGCTCCAGCGTGGCGGGGTCGCCGCCCATCCCGCGCACCACGGTGAGGTTGGCCGCGAGGACGCCTCCGCGTCCGGCGAACGGGCCGAGCACCGCCTCGCGCGCCGCGTCACCGCCCGTGCACGGCAGCACCACGCCGTCCGCCACGGACAGGATGTGCTCCGGGTCGACGCCCACGTTGGCGCCGGACCGGTACGACGCGGGGTCCGCGTGCAGCAGCACCTGGAACCCGGGGGCGGCCGCGGCGCGCACCGCGGCGACCACCGACTCCTGGAGCCCTCGGGCCACTTCGGTGCGGTACCGGAGCGTGGCCGCGGCCTGATCGGCGCCGAGCAGCTTCTCGACCCCGCCCCAGCCCGCCTCCGGCGCCCCGGAACCGGCCCAGACCGGCTCCAGCGCGCCCCGCACGGCACGGCTCAACTCCGCGTCGTCCAGCCCCTGCCCGCCGTATCCGGCCCGGCAGTCCGGGCAGAAGCACAACGACATCAGGTACTGCGCCGCGTCCCCGAGCTGCACGCCCCCGACCTTGTCGTGGGCGTGCAGATGCGCGAAGCCGTACCAGCCGCACGACTCCAGCTCGGTCCCGCGCGCCCCGTCCCGCACCGCCGCCTCCGCGGCCAGGTCCACCAGATACGCGCGGACCGCGGGCTGCGCGATGCACGGGGCCCACGGGTAGCGGTCACCGTAGGCGTTGACCACGGAGGTCTCCGGATGCTCCGCGCCCAGCCGGGAGCTGTGCGCGAGCACGACCCAGCTGTGCACGTCGAGCCCGGCACCGGCCAGCGCCTCGGCTGCCTCCGCGTAGGCGTCCTCCGAGTCCACCCAGGACTGCGTGTACGGCCGCAGTTCGCGCCCCGCCCACCGGTCGGCGTCCGGCGGGTACAGCACCGCGGCGTGCCCGGCCGTCACGATGCGGTGCGAGGGATGGCGCGGGGTCAGGGCCCGGGTGGAGTGGTAGGCGGCGGCGAGCGTCACCTGCCGGACGCCGAGGTCCGCGACGCGGGCGGCCGCGCCGGGGTCCCCGACGACGTCCCACGGGTACAGGAAGGCGGAGGCCCTCATCCGCGCTCCCCCGCGCTCTCCAGCAGCGCGCGGCCGGCCGCGATGATCTCCGTCAGCTCCTTGATGTGCGCGGCCGGCGGCTCGGTCAGCGGGCTGCGCACCTCGCCGACGTCCAGGCCCTGGAGGCGGACGGCCGCCTTGACCAGCGAGACGGCGTAGCCGCGGCCCTTGGCGCGCAGTTCGACGAGCGGCCGGTAGAACGAGTCGAGCAGCGCGTTGACGCGGGCGTCGTCGCCGGACTCCAGAGCGCGGTAGAACGCCAGCGCGATGTCGGGCGCGAAGGCGAACACGGCGGAGGAGTAGAGCGTGACGCCGATACCCCGGTAGGCGAGGCCCGTCAGCTCGGCGGTGGGCAGCCCGTTGAAGTACAGGAAGTCCTGGCCGGGCAGTCCGGTGCGCACGGCGCTCACGATGCGCTGCATCAGGTCCAGATCGCCGTAGCCGTCCTTGAGGCCGATGATCCCCGGCGTCTTCGCCAGCGCGACCACGGTCTCGGGGGTGAAGACGGCGTTGTCGCGCTGGTAGACGATCGTCTCCAGGCGGGTGGCGGCGGCCAGCGCCGTGTAGTGGGCCAGCAACCCCTCCTGGCCGGCGACAACCAGGTACGGCGGCATGGCGAGAAGCCCGTCCGCGCCGGCCTCCTCCGCGAGCTTCGCGAACTGGACCGCGAGGGCGGTGCCGTATCCGGCGCCCGCCACGACGGGCACCGCGCCGGCGGTCTCCTCGACGGCCGCGGCGACGACGAGGCGGAACTCCTCGGGCGTCAGGGCGTGGAACTCGCCCGTGCCGCAGCAGGCGAAGACCGCCGCCGCACCGGCGTCGACGCCCGCGCGCACGTGCGCGCGGAAGGCGTCGAGGTCGACGGAGCCGTCCGGCCCGTAGGCGGTGACGGGGAAGAAGAGCGGCCCGGCGACAGCGGTGAGTCGGGCGGCAAGTGGGGCTGAGGTCACGGGCGCTCCCTGAGCGGTTTCAGGCGTGCACAATTCTGATTGACGTCCATATTCATGAACGCCCTTACGCTAAGGCAGCAGCTCGGCACGGGTCAAGGCGGGGCCCTCGGGCGGGCGGCAACGGGGTTCCTCGGTCCTGCCCCGATCCGGGGTGCGGGTTGATCCGGCGGGCCGGTTCCGTCCTCAAGCGCCGGACGGGCTTGAGATGTGCGGGTTTCCCGTCGGGTGCGGCCGCCCACGCCCGGTGGGTGGCGGTGGGGTCCCTCCGGGGAGATCTCCTCGGAACTGGCGTGTTCACCCGGGTACGCGATTGACCCGGGTCGTACGCCAGTCCCTGCGGGGACTCCCCTGCACGCCCCCACCCACCCGTCGCGCGCCTGCACACCGGCGACACGACCGCCGCAGACGCGGGACGGCCGGTCCGGGGCCGTGCAGGGGAGTCCCCGCAGGACGACGCACACCGACCCGGGTCCTTCGCGTACCGGCGGAACGTGCGGCGTCCGAGGAGATCTCCCCGGAGGGGCCCCGGACCCCCACCACCGGACAGAGGCGTGCCGCACCCCACGGGGCGACCCGCGCAATTCAAGCCCGTCCGGCGCTTGAGGACGGAACCCTCAGCCCCGGACCGGGGCAAGGGCAGGACCGCCACTGCCGCCCGCCCAAGGGCCCCGCACCACATCAAGCCCGTCCGGCACTTGAGGACGGAACCCTCAACCCCGGACCGGGGGCAGGACCAAGGAACCCCGCACCCCGGACCGGGGCAAGGCCAGGACCCCCACTGCCGCCCGCCCAAGGGCCCCGCACCCCCCTTGACGCAACCGCACACGCTCCGTAACTTGTCCACGCATGTGAATGCCATCCACACATCGGGCGAGCCCGCGCTCACCACGCACCGGGCGAGCGCCGGCTCGCCACGCGCCGACCACCGAGGAGACCCACGTATGTCCGCTCCCCGCACCGTCCTGCTCACCGGTGCCGCCGGTGGTCTCGGCACCCTGATGCGCGGACTGCTGCCCGCCCACGGCTACGCGCTCCGCCTGTTCGACATGGTCCCCGTCGAGGGCGAGCCGGACGCGATCACCGCGGACCTCGGCGACAAGGAGGCGCTGCGCGAGGCCGTGCGGGGCGTCGATGCGATCATCCACCTTGCGGGCATCTCCCTGGAAGCCTCTTTCGACAAGATCCTCCGGGCGAACATCGAGGGCACGTACAACCTCTACGAGGCCGCCCTCGCGGAAGGTGTCCGGCGGATCGTCTTCGCGTCCTCCAACCACGCGGTCGGCTTCACCCCCCGACCGCTCCCCGGCGACCCGCTCATCACCATCGACACCCCGCGCCGACCGGACACCTTCTACGGGCTGTCCAAGTCCTTCGGCGAGGACCTCGCCCAGCTGTACTGGGACCGGCACGGCCTGGAGACCGTCTCCGTACGCATCGGGTCCTGCTTCCCCGAGCCGACATCCGTGCGGATGCTGTCCGTCTGGATGAGCCCCGCCGACGGCGCGCGCCTCTTCGACGCCGCGCTCACCGCCGAGAACGTGGGCCACACCGTGATCCACGGCTCCTCGGACAACACCCGCCTGTGGTGGGACCTGACGACGGCCCGCTCCCTCGGCTACGCACCGCAGGACGACTCGGAGGAGTACGCGGCGAAGCTCATCGCCGAACACGGCGAGCTCGACCCGGACAACCCGGACCACGCCCACCTCGGCGGCCACTTCTGCACCAACCCGCCGATCTGGCCGTACTGAGCGGAGACCGGCGGCAGCGGTCGCTGCCGCCGTACGGGCGAAGCCGCCCGAAGGTAAGGGAACGGCAAAGCCGGGTCGGTCGTTACCCCTTGCATGACCGCTATGACACCCGGCTCGAACATCCCCCTCTCCGCCCCCCGCGTGGCGGTGGACGTCGCCGCGCCCGTGCGGCTCGACGTATCGGGCCTGCTGCTCACCGCCGACGGCAAGGTGCGCTCCGACGACGACTTCATCTTCTACAACCAGCCCGTCGGCCCGGGTGTGACCTACCGCTCCGGCGGCGGCACCGCACCCGACGCGATCGTGGTGGACACCGCGGCCGTGCCGCCCGGCATCGAGAAGATCGTCGTCACCGCGAGCCCGGACGGAGCGGGTCAGACCTTCCAGGGCATCGAGCCCACCGCCACCGTGCGCAACGCCGACGACGGCAGCGCGCTCGCCACGTTCACCCCGCCCCGGCTGGGCGCCGAGACCGCGCTCGTGGTCATCGAGGTCTACCGCCGGGGCGGCGCCTGGAAGGCCCGCGCTGTCGGCCAGGGCTATGCCGACGGGCTGGCCGGCATCGCCACCGACTTCGGCGTCTCGGTCGAGGAGGAGCCCGCCGTCGCGCCCGTCGCCGTCACTCCCCCGGCCCCCGTCGCCGCGCCGGTCGACCCCCGGATCGCCGCTCCCCCGGTCGCACCCCCGGCGCCCCCGGCACCCCCCGCGCCTCCGGCACCCCCCGCCTCCGGGAAGATCAATCTCGACAAGGGCCGGGTCAGCCTGCAGAAGAACCAGACGGTGTCGCTGGTCAAGGGCGGCCGCCCGCTGCTCTCCCAGGTCAAGATGGGCCTCGGCTGGGAGCCCGCCTTCCGGGGCAAGGACATCGACCTCGACGCCTCGGTGATCGCCTACGGCCCCAACCGCAATCATCTGGAGAGCTGCTACTTCGGCAAGCTGTCCATCCTGAACGGCGCCATCAAGCACTCGGGCGACAACCTCACCGGCGAGGGCGCCGGCGACGACGAGGTGATCGTCGTCGACCTGGGCCGTATCCCCCCGGAGGCGACCGGCCTGGTGTTCACGGTCAACTCGTTCACCGGCCAGAAGTTCACCGAGGTGGCCAAGGCCTACTGCCGGCTGATCGACGGCACCACCGGCGAGGAACTGGTCCGCTTCGATCTGACCGGCGCCGAGCCGCAGACCGGCGTGATGATGGCGAAGCTGATCAAGCAGTTCTCCGGCGAGTGGGAGATGACCGCGATGGGCGACTTCGTGAAGTCGCGCACCGTCCGCGGCATGGTCAAGCCCGCCGCGCAGTCCCTGTAGGGACCGCAGCCCCTGGAGGGACCGGGCGACGCCACAACGTCTTCAGGGGCACCCGGCTGGCTGCGGGTGCCCCTGAAGGCGGTCGGCGAACGAGGCTGGCGTACGCGGCGCGTGCTCGGCGCTTCTCTCAGAGCTTGGTCAGCTTGGAGTACGGGCTCAGGATCCTCCCCTGCCGCCCCGAGAAGTCGATGAGCACTGCGTCGTTGTCGCCCTCGACAGCAAGGACTCGACCGAGTCCGAACTGGTCATGCGACACCCTGTCGCCCACATCGAACAATTCGACCGGTGGGGCCGCCTGGGCCGGGCGGTTGAAGGGACTGGAAGGCAGGTGACGCCGGGATCCGGCTGACTGTTTCATTACCTTGAGTATGCGCCCTGGAAACGCCCGACGCCATGCCCGACCGCTCCTGGGGCCCCACTGATGCCGGATTCGTAATCAGCGGTTCCGGTGCCGGCGGGTGCCCGGACCCGCTTCCGGCCGGGCACCGACTGGCCGAAAGGCCTTACTTGTCGCGTCCCGGCTGACGCTTCCACGGACCGGTGATGGCCAGCATGATGCCGGGTGTCTGGATGTTGGCGAAGAGCGTCCTGCCGTCGGGCGAGAACGTCACACCGGTGAACTCGCTGTACTCGGGATCGGCCTCCGTGCCGAGGTTCAGCTCGTTGCGGGCGATGGGGTAGGTGCGGCCGCTCTCGGTCGCGCCGAAGAGGTGCTGGACGCCCTCGCCGTCCTCGGCGATGACCAGGCCGCCGTAGGGCGAGACCGTGATGTTGTCCGGACCGTCGAAGGCGCCGTCCTTGGACGGGTCGGCGTTGACGCCGAGGAGCACCTTCAGCGTCAGCGTGCGGCGCTTCGGGTCGTAGAACCAGACCTGGCCGTCGTGCGGGACGGGGCTCTCCGCGCGGGCGAACGAGGAGACGATGTAGGCGCCGCCGTCACCCCACCACATGCCTTCGAGCTTGCGGGCGCGGGTGATGGCCTTGTCGCCGAACTGCTTGCGCACCGAGACGCTCTTGGCATCACGGTCGGGCACGTCGACCCAGTCCACGCCGTACACGGTGCCGATCTTCGTGGCACGCGAGAGGTCGTCGACGAACGCTCCGCTCTTGTCGAAGCACTTGGTGGCCTGCAGCACACCGGCGTCGTCGGCGAGGGTGCGGAGCTTGCCGCGGCCGTGCTTGAAACCGTGCGGCGGGACCCAGCGGTAGAGCAGTCCGTTGGGGCCGGACGCGTCCTCGGTGAGGTAGGCGTGGCCACGCTTGGGGTCGATCACGACGGCCTCGTGGGCGTACCGGCCGAACGCCTTGATGGGACGCGGGTCACGGTTGGCGCGCTTGTCGTACGGGTCGACCTCGAAGACGTAGCCGTGGTCCTTGAGCAGGCCGTTCTTCCCGGCCTTGTCCTCGGTCTCCTCGCAGGTCAGCCAGGTGCCCCACGGCGTGGAGCCGCCGGCGCAGTTGGTGGAGGTGCCGGCGATGCCGACCCACTCGGCGGTGCGGCCGTCGCGGCGGGTCTCCACCACGGTGCAGCCGCCCGCCGCGACCGGGTCGTAGACGAGGCCGTCGGTGAGCGGGACCGGGTGCTCCCAGCCGGCCCGGGTACCGCTCAGCTCGTGGTTGTTCACCAGCAGGGTCACACCGCGCGCGCCCTCGAAGGCGGCGGTGCCGTCGTGGTTGGAGGGGGTGGACTCGCCGGTCTCCAGCTTGGTGACGCCACTGTGCGTGATGACCTTGTACGAGAATCCGGCCGGCAGCGCGAGTATGCCCTTCGGGTCGGAGTGCAGCGGCCCGTAGCCGGGCTCGTGGCCGTGGCCGTGGCCGTGTCCGTCGTGGTCGTGGTCGTGACCGTGGCCGTGGTCGTCGTGGCCGTGCTGCGAGTCCCCGGCGGCGAGGGCGCCGGGTGCGGTGGCCAGCGCGGCGACGGTTCCGGTGAGGGCGATGCCGGCACCGGTGAGGGCGGACTGTCTGGTGAATTCCCTGCGCGTGAAGGCCATCACGTACTCCTGGTGCAGCTGGGCGGGTTGTTGGTGCGCTCACCGTCCCGCCCTTGCGCCAACATCAGTTGAACTGAGGACGACTTCGAGGGAATTCCTTCCGTGAACATCCTCGACGGCCGGTGGCCGGACCCGCTGGTCCGGCCACCCGCCCCATCAGGTTCCTCAGCTGTCCGAACCGCTCCGGGAGCGGGCCTTGAACGCGGCCTTGCGGGCGTCCTTCGCCTGCTTCTTGTCGCTGTGCAGCCGTCCCATCGCCTCCAGGACGTCTCCCGTCGCCGGGTGGTCCACCCGCCATGCCTCGTCGAAGAAGCCGCTGTGCTGGCCGGACAGCCCTTCGACCAGGCCCTGGAGCTCGTCCAGATCGCCGTCCGCCTCGAGCTGCGCCGCGATCGTGTCGATGGCGAGCCAGAAGATCATCGCCTCCGAGGGAGGCGGTACGTCGGCGGCGCCCCGCTCGGCGAGCCAGACCCGGGCGAGTCCGCCCAGTTCCGGGTCGCCCAGCACCGCGCGCACCGCCGGTTCGGCGTCCGCGCCGACCAGGGCGAGCGCCTGCTGACAGTGCAGCCGGCGCAGGGGTGCCTGCGGGTCCTCGCCACGTGCGGCGTCCAGGAGTTCACCGGCGGCCCCGTCGGCGCCGTGGCGCGCGAGCCACAGCTCGATCTCACCGCGGGCCGCCGCCTCGGGGTAGTACGCGATGCCGCCGAGCAGCACATCGGCGCCCTTGTCGGCCAGGTCTCCGATGGCCGGGGCGTCCACACCGGCGTCGAGCATCCGGGCCCGGATGCCGTAGATGCCCAGCGGGGTCAGCTTGACCATGCCGTACCGGGTGACGTCGTCGTCGTCGGCGGGCGGCACGGACTCCTCGCCCTCCTCGGCCAGCAACGCCTCGTCCACCGGCCGGTACTCGACGATGCCGATGGGTTCGAGCACCCGGAACTGGTCGTCCAGGCGCATCATCGCGTCCGACACCTGTTCCAGGACGTCGTCGGTGGGCTCGCCCATGTCGTCGGGGACGATCATCGAGGCGGCCAGCGCGGGCAGCGGCACGGCCTCGTCCCCCGCGCCTTCGCCGACCGTGAGCAGGTAGAGGTTGCCGAGGACCCCGTCGAGGAACTCCGCCTCGGTCTCCGGGTCCCAGTCCAGCGCGTCGAAGTCGATCGAGCCGTCGTCTCCGACGAGGTCGGCGAAGTCGTCGAAGACCGGGGCGGTGGCGTCGGCGTGGGCGGCCTCCAGGCCGTCGAGCCAGATCGACAGCACGTCCTGCGGCGAACCGCCGGTCAACAGCGCCAGGTTCTCCCCGGCGGTGACGCTTCCCTCGGCGTCGTCGGCGAAGCCCTCTGCGCCGGGATCCGTATCCGGCTCCTCGACCTCGACCAGGCCGGTGTCGACCGCGAGCCGCCAGGCCTCGCTGGCCTCCGCCGCGCCGTCCTCGTCGGCGGCGAGGCCCAGGTGCTCGGCCGCCGCGGGCAGCTGTGCGTCGACGAGTTCGCCGCCGGCGCCGACTCTCGTGTCGGGGCCGGCCCAGCGGGCGAGCCGGACGGCGCGGGCGAGCAGCGGTGCCGCGAGCGCGTCCCGTGCCAGCTCCGCCTCGGTGTGCAGCCGTACCGGCGGCAGGATGGGGCGCTCTGCGGACATCAGGGGGTCTCCTCGAAAACGTGCGGGCGCACACGTCGCCGGGGCCGCGGCTCCGGTCGCGTACGGGGTCAGGCGGCCCAAGCCTAGACGTATCGCACCCATGGCCGCCCGGTGCACGGGACAGAAGGCGGCCCGCCGTCCGCGGTGCCCGGACAACTGATCTCCGTGCACGGGCGATTGCCGTCCCCGGCAGCCGCTCGGCACCCGTGCCGGCGGGCTATCCGCCCTCGCCCGGCCGCAGGCTGAGCGCCGGGGTGTAGCGGTGCACACCACCGCCGGTGACCCCCGGGTAGGTCTGCACCCGTTCCCACTGCGGCGTCCGCGAGCCGATGCCGTTGCCGGGCGCGGCCAGTGCGTCGATGTGGGCCTGCGCGCTCTCCCACTCCGCGTAGTTGAGCACCCGGGTCCCGTCGGTGCTCACATGGAAGTGGCCGGCGAGTCCGCCGGGCGCCGGGGCCGGATCCGTACCCAGCGCTTCGAACACGCCGTCCACCCAGTCGCGTTGGCGGGCCTTGTCGGCGCCGTCGAACTCGACGTCGACCACCACCACACAACCGGGCGCGCGACCTCCGGGCGAGGAGGACCGGTAGAGCTCGTAGGTGTGCAGTCCGAGCCTTTCGATGCCCGGCACGGCCGCGTCGATCTCGGCGTTGCGCACGTCCCGGCCGTCCCGGACGAAGTCCCGGTAGCTCTCCTCACCGGTCCACTGCGAATAGTGGAAGAGCGTCCCGCCGTCCTCCCCCGTGTAGACGCTGTACGAGAGCAGGCCCGGGTGCGGCCACCGCCTGGACCCCCACGCGGCACGGATGGCCTCGACGGTCCGCCGCCGGCGGTCCGGCGTGCCGGCGTCCCAGGTACTGGCCTTGACGAGTCCCGCATCCGCACGGGTGACATCGGGCCGGGACACGAACTCCACTGTCATCGCTGCTCCCCTCACCGGCGCACCCTTGCGGTGCGTCCGTGACAGCCACCCTGATACGTCAAGCGCGCTTGAGGTCAACCGCGGCTCGCGTGCCTCTCCCCACGCTGACGCATCGGACAACGAACGGAGTACCGCATGACGCTGCGGGTCGAGGAGATCACGCGCGAGCAGCACCTGGCGTTCGTCGCCGGCCGGGGCGCCGCCAGCCATATGCAGGTCCCGTCGTGGGGCGATGTGAAGCCCGACTGGCGCGCGGAGAGCATCGGCTGGCTGGACGAGGACGGCCGGATCGCCGGCGCGGGGCTGGTGCTGTACCGCCCGGTCCCCCGGCTGAAGCGGTATCTGGCCTATCTCCCGGAGGGCCCGGTCATCCCGTGGCACGAGGGCGAGCTGCGCCCCTGGCTGGATCCGCTGGTGGCCCATGCCAGGGCCCGGGGCGCGTTCACGGTACGGATGGGCCCGCCCGTGGTCGCCCGCCGCTGGGACGCCCCGACGGTCAAGGCCGCCGTCGCGGACCCGGCGGCGGCCCGGCTGCGCGACGTGCGGGCGGACGAGACCGAGCCCCGGGCCGCCGAGGTCGTGGAGCAGCTGCGCCGGCTGGGCTGGCGGCAGGGCGCGGACGGGGACACGGACGGCTTCAGCGCCGGGCAGCCCCGGTACGTGTTCCAGGTGCCGTTCGCCGGAAGGTCGCTGGAGGAGGTCCGGGACGGCCTGAACCAGCAGTGGCGGCGCAACATCAAGAAGGCGGAGAAGGCGGGCGTGAAGGTCGTCGAGGGAGGCTTCGACGACCTTCCGGTCTTCTACGAGCTGTACCGGGAGACCGCCGAGCGGGACCGCTTCATCCCCCGGCCGCTCGGCTACTTCCAGCGCATGTGGACCGCTCTGCGGGCCGAGGACCCGGACCGGATGCGGCTCTATCTCGCGCACCACGACGGGGAGGTCCTCTCCGCGGCGACGATGCTGACCGTGGGGACCCATGTCTGGTACTCGTACGGTGCCTCGACGAACCGCCGGCGCGAGGTGCAGCCCAGCAACGCGATCCAGTGGCGGATGATGAGCGACGCGCACGAGCGGGGCGCCGCCGTGTACGACCTGCGGGGCATCACCGACACGCTCGACGAGGGAAACCATCTGCTGGGGCTGCTGCGGTTCAAGGCGGGCACCGGAGGGCGTGCCGCCGAGTACGTCGGCGAGTGGGACTACCCGGTGAACAGGCTGCTGCACAAGGCGTTCGGCCTGTACATGGCCCGGCGCTGAACCGCCCGGGTCACCGGGGCGTGGCGCTGAACCGCGTGGGTCGACACGGTGTCCGGCCGTACATGGCCCGGCGCTGGACCGCCCGGGTCACCGGGGCGTGACGGTGCGCCAGCCCGTCATGTTGAACTCGTCGAGCAGCCGCACGTCGCTGCCCTCCAGCGGAAAGGTGCGGGGCTCCAGGCCGGGGGCGGGGGCGATCTCCAGGGCGTCGCCCTCGATCAGGTCGCCGCCGGTGGGGGTGGAGACCCAGACCAGGAGCGAGCGCATGGTCTTCCCGGGCGCCAGCATGACCTCTTCGGGCCCCTTGTCGTTCCCGAAGTACGACGAGCCCGGGTTCACCTTGACCGGCAGCGCGTCGCCGTTCTCGTCGAGGGCCTGGACCGAGGGGTAGCCGTGGACCCGGTGGGGCTCGGCGCCGCAGTTGGTCAGGGTCAGCCCGACGGCCCGGTGCCCCAGCGCGGCCTCCACGGGTCCCATGTCCACCACGAGGCCCGAGGCCGGGCAGCCTTGGGTGGCGGTGGGTGTGGGGGTCGGCCGGACGACGGGCGCGGACGCGAGGGCCGGCGGCGAGGGCGTCGTCGCCCGCACTCCCCCGGCGGAGGTGCGCGAGGGGCTCGGCCCCGGCTCCCCCTCACCGGCCGGCACGAGGAACCCGGAGCACCCCGTCAGGGCGAGCGTCCCCGCGAGGACGAGGGCCGCTGCCGGGACCGGCCCGCGTATACCCGTGCCCGTCGTCGTCCGCATCCTCATGCACCCCGCCCCGTGTCGCCCCGCCCGCCTGTGCGGCCGATCATGCCAGAACAGGCCCACAGTTGAGCGTTTCTTCACCTTCACCCGAAGAAGAACTAAGTGGACCTTCACGGTCCGGCCGGTCGACACTGCGGGCATGACGCCGCCCGCATCCTCCCGCCCCCGCCCCTTCGGCCGCGCCCTCTGCGCCATGATCACGCCGTTCACCCCGGCCGGTGCCCTCGATACGGGCGCGGCCGCCGCACATGCCGTGACGCTGGTCGCCGGCGGCTGCGACGGTCTGGTGCTCAGCGGCACCACGGGTGAGTCCCCGACCACCTCGGACGCCGAGAAGGCGGCCCTGGTGCGTTCCGTGCGGGAGGCGGTCGGCCCGGACGTGCCGCTGGTCGCCGGAATCGGGACGGCCGACACACGGCACACCGTGGAGCTGGGCAGACAGGCAAAGGAGGCGGGCGCCGACGGACTGCTGGTCGTCGCCCCGTACTACAGCCGGCCCCCGCAGGCCGCCGTCGAGGCGCACTTCCTGCGGGTCGCCGAGTCGGCCGGCCTCCCGCTGATGCTGTACGACATCCCCGGCCGCACCGGCACCCGTATCGAGCCGGCGACCATGCTGCGGCTGGCGGAACACCCGCGCGTCGTGGCGGTGAAGGACTGTTCGTACGACCTGCTGGGGGCGACCGGGGTGATCGCCGCCACCGGGCTGGCGTACTACTCGGGCTGCGAGGAGCTGAATCTGCCGCTGTACGCGGTGGGCGGCGCCGGGTACGTCAGCACGGTGGCCAACGTGGCGCCGCGTCGGCTGCGTGCCGTGCTGGACGCGTTCGACTCCGGGGACACGGCCGGGGCGGCCCGGCTGAACGGTCTCCTGGCCCCGCTCACGGAGCTGATGATGGCGTCCGGGCTGCCGGGTACGGTGACGGCGAAGGCCCTGCTGGACGCGGGCCCGGTCCGTGAACCACTGCAGCCCGCCGGGCGCGAGGCTGCCGACGGGCTGCGCAGGGCGTACGAGGAACTCCTCGCCGCTTAGAGGGTCGGGCAGTTGGGGGCGGAAGAAGGAGGAGCCCTCCAACGCCGCCCACCCGTTGCCGGACCCTCTTTCTCAGTCGTTGCTGTGCAGGACGTCGTTGAGGCCGCCCCAGACCGCGTTGTTCGGGCGGGCCTCGACGGTGCCGCTCACCGAGTTGCGCCGGAAGAGGATGTTCGAGGCGCCGGAGAGCTCGCGCGCCTTGACGACCTGACCGTCCGGCAGGGTGACGCGGGTGCCGGCGGTGACGTACAGGCCGGCCTCCACGACGCACTCGTCACCGAGCGCGATCCCGACACCGGCCTCCGCGCCCACCAGGCAGCGCTCGCCGATCACGATGCGCTCCTTGCCGCCGCCGGAGAGCGTGCCCATGGTGGACGCGCCGCCGCCGATGTCGGAGCCGTCGCCGACGACGACACCGGCCGAGATGCGGCCCTCGACCATGGAGGTTCCGAGGGTGCCGGCGTTGAAGTTGACGAAGCCCTCGTGCATGACCGTGGTGCCGGCGGCGAGGTGCGCGCCGAGGCGTACCCGGTCGGCGTCGGCGATGCGGACACCCTTCGGCGCGACGTAGTCCGTCATGCGGGGGAACTTGTCGACGGAGGTGACCTGGAGGTGCAGGCCCTCGGCGCGGGCGTTCAGCCGCACCTTCTCCACGTCGTCCACGGCGACCGGACCCAGCGAGGTCCAGGCCACGTTCGTGAGGAGGCCGAACAGGCCGTCCAGGTTCTGCCCGTGCGGCCGGACGAGACGGTGCGAGAGCAGGTGCAGGCGCAGGTACGCGTCGTGCGCGTCGAGCGGCTTGTCGTCGAGCGAGGCGATGACCGTGCGGACGGCGACGACCTCGACCCCGCGGCGGGCGTCCACGCCGATGGCCTTGGCGGCGCCCTCACCGAGCAGGTTGACCGCGCGGTCGGGGGTGAGCCGCTCGGTTCCGGCCGGTCCGGGCTCGGCGGTGAGCTCGGGAGCGGGGAACCAGGTGTCGAGAACGGAACCGTCGCCGGCGATGGTGGCGAGGCCGGCGGCGACGGCGCCGGTGGTACGGGGGGAAGTCGTGTCGGTCATGCCCCGAACCTAACCGGCCGGGGGCGGCCCGGGCCAACCGGTCTCAGCGTCCGGGCGTCGCGGACACGGCGCCGGAAGGGCCGGCCCCGTCCTCCTCGCACCGGCCCGCCCGCCGCCGTGCGGGAGCCACCCCCGTGGACTCCCGTACGACGGCCGGTCCGGACCCGGCGTCAGAAGCGCTGCCCCTTCTCGTCGACCACGGCGGCCTGCGCCCGGGCGGTCACGACGAAGGCCGCGGGCGAGTCCAGCGAGCCCTCGCCGGCGTACAGCGAGGTCCGCGCGTTCAGGAGCAGCAGGTCGCGCTCGCCCGGCAGATGGAGGCCGATGGCCGGCCGGTTCAGCACGTCCTGGGTCTGAACGGCCTTGAGCCCGGGGATGGTGGCCATCGCCCGGTAGACCGAGGCGAGCCCCTTCGGATCGGCGGGGTAGGACATCGCCAGCATGGACAGCGCCCGGAAGTCGTGCTCGGCGGTGGTCTCGCCCTCGCCCGGGTAGAACGCGCGGGCCTGCTTCTTCACCTGCTCCAGGTCGGACGGGAGCTGCGCGAGGAACGTGAACCGCTCACGTGGAGAGTGGTCGTCGCCCGACTTCCCGTTCTCGAACTCCGGGTCCGCGTAGCGGTACCAGTGCTCTATCACCCGCAGGCCGTCCGCCTCGTCCCCCGACCTGCCTTCCTTCGCCAGATCCATCAGTTCGCGTTGCACGTCCTCGATGTCTGCGCCCCCGTCCCCGCCCAGCGGTGAGCCGTCCTTCGTGTCCGCCACCAGTTCCTTCGTGTAGACCCACTGCCCGTCCCCCGGCGCCGGCACCGGATCGTCCGCGACCTCACCGGCCGCGTCCCTCAGCACCTGCGCGGCGCTGCCCAGCTCTGATACGACGACGGGGGCGGCGCCCTGGGGCGCGGCCCGGTCGCCGCCGATGACCTGGGTGCTGATGACGGCCCCCATGACGACCGCCGCCGCGGTCGCCACGGCGGCGATCCGCCAGTCGGCGCGCAGGCGGCGTCGTCCCGCCGCCCGGGTCAGCCGCTGCCGGCCCCCGGCCAGGGCCGCCCGGTCCGGTACCGGTGCTTCGGCGCGCAGTTCCCGCAGCAGTGACATCTCATCCGTGTCCATGGGCCACCTCCAGGCCTTCGGTAACGACTGTGGGATCTGTGCCGAGGGTCTGGCGGACCTTGCGGCGGGCCCGGTTGAGCCGGGAGCGGACCGTGCCGACGGGCACGGAGAGCGCGTCGGCCACCTCCTGGTAGCTGAGATCGGCCCAGGCGATCAGCAGGAGAACGTGCCGGTCGCCGGTGGACAGCGCGGCGAGGGCGCCCGCGAGCCGGCTGTGGGCCGCCTGGGCGCTGACCCGGTGGTCGGCGCGCTCGCTCCAGGACTCGGCCACCGGGTCGGTTCCGGTGCGGGCCAGCGCGCGCAGCGCCCTGACCTCGCTGCGGCGGTGCTTGCCGATGAGATTGGCCGCGATGCCGTACAGCCAGGGCCGTGCGCTGTCCCGGCCGGTGTCGAAGCGGGCGCGGGAGCGGAAGGCGGCCAGGAAGGTGTCGGCGGTGATGTCGTCGGCCGCGCTTTCGCCGAGGCGGCGGGCGGCGTAGCGGTGGATGTCGGCGGCGTACCGGTCGTAGAGCAGCGCGAAGGTCTCGGGCCGCTCCAGCGACTGGCTGACCACGGCCGCGTCGTCGTCTCTCGGTGGTCCGGTCACGGTGTCTCCGTCTTCTTCAGCAGTTCCGCACGAGGCGGGTCATCTGCTGTTGCCCGAAGCGGCCATCCGGGTTCACGGAGGCGGGTTCACCCGCAGATCCGGCCCAGCATCTCCCGCGCGTACGCCTCGTCATAGACCCCGTCGGTGAGCAGAACCTGCAGACAGATCCCGTCCATCAGGGCGATCAGTGCGCGTGCCGTGGCCGGGCCGGTGCACGGTGCCAGGAGCGCGGCCGTGTCGTCGGCCCACTCCGCGGCGACGGGACGCAGCGCGGGCCGGCGCAGGGCGGCGAGGTAGAGCTCGTACTCCAGCTCCGGCCGGCTGCGTCCGTCGCCGAAGAACTCACCGAGCAGCCGGGCGAGTTCGCCCGCGAGGTCCGCGTCCGGGTCGGCGAGGGCGGGGCTCTGCCGCATGAGCGTGGCGAAGTTCTCGTTCGTGCGGCGCAGGGCGGCGATCAGCAGCTCGTCCAGCGAGGCGAAGTGGTACGTCGTCGAGCCGAGCGGCACATCGGCCTCGGCGGCGACGGAGCGGTGGCTGAGCCCGGCGATGCCCTTGGCACCGACCACCCGGATCGCCGCGTCGATGATCCGCTCCCGCCGCTCGGGGTCGTACCTGCGCGCCATCAGTGCGCGCCGCCCAGGTTGAGGACCACCACACCGGCGATGACCAGGGCGATGCCCGCCGCTTTGACCGGGCTGCCGGACTCCCCCATGAACAGCATGCCGATGACGGCGACGGCGGCCGTCCCGATACCGGCCCAGATCGCGTAGGCCGTGCCCATCGACATCGTCTTGAGGGTCTGGGCGAGGAGCGAGAAGGCCAGCAGGTATCCGGCGACGGTGATCAGAGAGGGCCACAGGCGGGTGAATCCCTCGCTGTACTTCATGGCGGTCGTCCCCGCCACCTCTGCCGCTATGGCCGCGGCCAGCAGTCCGTATCCCATGTGTACGAGTGTACGCATGATGTGTACGCACGTACGCAAAGGATCCGCGGGAGCCCTTGGTCCGAATGGGTGACAAGGGCGCTACCGTGGTCCGTCCAGTACATGCCAGATCATGATCGACTGACCGACGGAGCAGCAGTGGCGCAGGACGCAGGGTGGGGTGGCGGTGCGTACGGGGGTGCGCCGTACGGGGGACCTCCGGGCCCGCCCGGCTGGGGCGGCTGGGGCGGTGGCTGGATGCCGCCGAAGCCCGGGGTGGTCCCGCTGGGGCCGATGAGGCTCGGGGACGTCATGGGCGGCGCGTTCGCCACCGTCGGCCGCTACGGCAAGCAGTTGCTCGGCGTCGGCGGCGCCGCGTACGGCGGCGCGCTGGCCGTGGTGCTGACGGCCGCCGCGATCGCCTATTCGGCGGTGGCGGACCATCTGGACCGGATCATGGCGCTCGGCTCGGACGAGGACCCCCGTGCCGAGGACTGGGTGCCGCTGCTCATCGCCTTCAGCGCGGTCGCGCTGGTGGGCCTGATCGTCACCGTGCTCTCCACGGCCCTGATGTACACGGCGGTGCCCGCGGTTCTCCAGGAGGCGGTCCTGGGCCGCCCGACGACGTTCTCCGACATCTGGCGGCGGGCCTGGAGCCGGATGCCCGCCGTGGTCGGGACGGTGCTGCTGACCTGGCTGATCGTGATGGTCCCGATCCTGCTCGCCTGGGTCGGCTTCGTCGCCATCGTGATCGCCGCGGTCAGCTCGGACGGCGGCGGCGGGCAGATCGCGGTGATCCTGACCGGCGTCCTGGGCGCCCTGGCGACGGCCCCGCTGGCGGCCTGGCTCTGGGTGAAGTTCAGCCTGGCCCCCTCGGCCGTCGTCTTCGAGGGCCAGGGCCCGATCGGGGCGCTGCGCCGCTCGTCCCGGCTGGTGCGCGGCGACTGGTGGCGGATCTTCGGGATCACGCTGCTGGCCGGGGCCGTCGCCGGGTTCGCCGGCTATCTGATCCAGATCCCGTTCTCGCTGCTCGGCACGTTCTCGGGCATGCTCGGCACGGTGAACCTGGGCGACGACCCGAACCCGACGGCGGTCATCGCCGCCGTCAGCGGCTATGTGCTGTCGATACTCGTCGGCCAGCTGGTCTCCCAGCTGGTCGTGGCCACCTTCCCGCCGCTGGTGACCGGGCTGCTGTACGTCGACCGCCGGATCCGCACCGAGGAGCTCGGGCCCGTACTCGCCGAGGCCGCCGCGGTGCCGCCGCAGTACACGGAGTAACGGCTCCCGGAGGGCCGCCCGTCGGTGGGACGCTCAGTCGATGAGCGAGTTCTTCGGGGACAGCACACAGAACTCGTTGCCCTCGGGGTCCTCCAGCACCACGAAGGTCGCGCTGCCCGGCTGCCCGACGTCGGTGCGCCGGGCACCGAGCCCGATGATGCGCTCGACCTCGGCGTCCTGGTCGTCGGGGGCCAGGTCGATGTGCAGCCGGTTCTTGATCTCCTTCGTCTCGGGCACGGGGACGAAGGTGATGCCCGGCAGCGCGTCCTTGTCCGCGCCGATGACGATCTCGTCCTCGGCCTCGAAGAGGACCTCCCAGTCGAGCACCCCGCACCAGAACCGGGCGAGCGAGGGAAGGTCGCGGGTGTCGACGACGATGCTGTAAAAGGAAACGGCCATGCCCGCCAGTCTGCCTGGCGGGCATGGCCGTTCGGGTAAGAACCCGCGGAAGGGCCCCGGAAGGCCCAGCCGTTCGTGTACGGAGTGCTCAGACGTTGAAGCCCAGCGCGCGCAGCTGCTCGCGGCCGTCGTCCGTGATCTTGTCCGGGCCCCACGGCGGCATCCAGACCCAGTTGATCCGGAGTTCGTTGACGATGCCGTCGGTGGCGGACTTCGCCTGGTCCTCGATGACATCGGTCAGCGGGCAGGCCGCGGACGTCAGGGTCATGTCGAGGGTCGCGATGTTGGCGTCGTCGATGTGGATGCCGTAGATGAGGCCCAGGTTGACGACGTCGATGCCCAGCTCGGGGTCGACGACGTCGTACAGCGCCTCGCGGACCTCCTCCTCGGAGGCCGGCTTCGTCGTGAGAGTCTCGTTCTCGCTCATGCGGTCTTCCCTTCGGACAGCGCCTTCGCCGTCGCGTCCTTCCACGCCATCCAGCTCAGCAGCGCGCACTTGACCCGGGCCGGGTACTTGGAGACACCGGCGAACGCGACCGCGTCCTCCAGCACCTCCTCCATCGCGTCGTCCGGCTCCAGCTGTCCCTTGGACTGCATCAGCTCCAGGAACGCGGCCTGGATCTTCTGGGCCTCGCCCAGTTCCTTGCCGACCAGCAGCTCGTTCAGCACGGAGGCGCTGGCCTGGCTGATGGAGCAGCCCTGGCCCTCGTAACTCACATCGGCGATCGTCTCGCCGTCGTACCGCACCCGCAACGTGATCTCGTCACCACACGTCGGATTGACGTGGTGCACCTCGGCGTCGCCGTCCCGCAGGCCACGCCCGTGGGGGTGCTTGTAGTGGTCCAGGATCACTTCCTGGTACATGGAATCAAGCTTCACCAGTCAACCCTCAGCCGCTGTCTAACCGAAAAAGTTCCGGACGTGGTTCAGACCGTCCACCAGGGCGTCGACCTCGGCGGGCGTGGAGTACAGATAGAACGACGCTCGCGTCGTCGCAGGAATTCCGTACCGCAGGCAGACCGGCCGTGCGCAGTGGTGTCCGACCCGGACCGCGATGCCCTCCTCGTCGAGGACCTGGCCCACATCGTGCGGGTGGATGTCGCCGAGCGTGAAGGAGATCGTGGCGCCTCGGTCCTCCGCGGTGGCCGGACCGATGATCCTGAGGTCCGGGACCTCCAGCAGCCGCTTCACCGCGTACGCGGTGATGGCCTGCTCATGGCGGTGGATGTTCTCCATGCCGACCGCCGAGAGGTAGTCCACGGCCGCACCGAGGCCGACGGCCTGGGCGATCGGGGGCGTACCGGCCTCGAACTTGTGCGGCGCGGGGGCGTAGGTCGACGAGTGCATCGACACGGTCTCGATCATCTCGCCGCCACCGAGGAACGGCGGCAGGTCCTCCAGGAGTTCCTGCCGTCCCCAGAGCACGCCGATGCCGGTCGGGCCGACCATCTTGTGACCGGTGAAGGCCACGAAGTCGGCCTGCAGCGCCTGCACGTCGAGCACCATGTGCGGGGCGGCCTGCGAGGCGTCGATGCAGACCAGCGCACCGACCTCCTGGGCGCGCCGGACGATCTGCTCGACCGGGTTGATCGTGCCCATGATGTTCGAGACCAGCGTGAAGGAGACGATCTTCGTCTTCTCGGTGATGATCTCGTTGATGTTGGACAGGTCGAGCCGGCCGTCGTCCGTGATGCCGAACCACTTCAGCTTCGCGCCGGTGCGCTGCGAGAGCAGCTGCCACGGCACGATGTTGGAGTGGTGCTCCATCTCCGTGGTGACGATCTCGGTCTCGTGATCGACCCGGTAGGGCTCCTCGGCCCAGCCGAGCATGTTGGCCACGAGGTTGAGCGACTCCGAGGCGTTCTTGGTGAAGATCACCTCGTTGCGGCTGGGCGCGTTGATGAAGGCGGCGACCTTGTCACGGGCGCCCTCGTACAGCGCCGTGGCCTCCTCCGCGATCGTGTACACGCCGCGGTGCACATTGGCGTTGTGCCGCTCGTAGTACTCATTGAGGGCGTCGAGCACCTGGCGCGGCTTCTGCGAGGTCGCAGCGCTGTCCAGGTAAACGACCTTCTTCCCGTCGTGGACCGTACGATCCAGCAGGGGGAAGTCCTTGCGGATCGCCTCGGTGTCGAGGAGGCCCGGCAGCTGTGTCACGCGGAAGCGCCACCCTTCACATATGCCTCGTAGCCCTCGTTCTCCAGCTTGTCGGCGAGCTCGGCGCCGCCGGACTCGGCGATCCGGCCGTTGGCGAACACGTGCACGAAGTCGGGCTTGATGTAGCGGAGGATCCGGGTGTAGTGCGTGATCAGCAGGGTGCCGACCTCACCGGTCTCCCGGACCCGGTTGACGCCCTCGGAGACGATGCGCAGGGCGTCGACGTCCAGGCCGGAGTCGGTCTCGTCGAGGATCGCGACCTTCGGCTTGAGGAGCTCCAGCTGAAGGATCTCGTGGCGCTTCTTCTCGCCACCGGAGAAGCCCTCGTTGACGTTGCGCTCGGCGAAGGACGGGTCCATCTGGAGCCCGGCCATCGTCTCCTTGACCTCCTTGACCCAGGTACGCAGCTTGGGCGCCTCGCCGCGGACGGCGGTGGCGGAGGTACGCAGGAAGTTGGAGACCGAGACGCCGGGGATCTCGACCGGGTACTGCATGGCGAGGAACAGGCCGGCACGGGCGCGCTCGTCGACGGTCATGTCCAGGACGTTCTCGCCGTCCAGGGTCACCGTTCCACTGGTGATCGTGTACTTGGGGTGACCCGCGAGCGAGTACGCGAGGGTGGACTTGCCGGACCCGTTGGGGCCCATGATGGCGTGGGTCTCGCCCTGCTTCACGGTCAGGTCGACGCCCTTGAGGATCTCCTTCGTGGCGTTGTCGGCCTCGACGGTGACGTGCAGGTCGCGGATTTCAAGCGTTGCCATGGGTGACTCAGGACTCCTGGGTGACGGAGACGAGCACATCGTCCCCTTCGATCTTGACGGGGTATACGGGGACGGGGCGCGTCGCGGGGAGGCCGGACGGCTTGCCGGTGCGCAGGTCGAAGCTCGATCCGTGCAGCCAGCACTCGATCATGCAGTCCTCGACCTCACCCTCGGACAGCGACACGTTCGCGTGCGAGCAGATGTCGTTGATCGCGAACACCTCGCCCTCGGTGCGGACGACGGACACCGGCGTGCCGGCGAGTTCGACCCTTTTCGGGGTGTCGTCCTCCAGCTCGCTCAGCGCGCACGCCTTGACGAAGGCCATCAGACCGACGCCTTCAGCTCGGTCTCGATCTTGTCGAGGAGACGGGCTTCGACGTCCGGCAGACCGATCTGCTGGACCAGCTCGGCGAAGAAGCCGCGCACGACGAGACGGCGGGCCTCCTCGGCCGGGATGCCGCGGGACTGGAGGTAGAACAGCTGCTCGTCGTCGAAGCGGCCGGTCGCGGAGGCGTGACCGGCGCCGACGATCTCGCCGGTCTCGATCTCCAGGTTCGGCACCGAGTCGACCCGCGCGCCGTCCGTCAGGACCAGGTTGCGGTTCATCTCGTAGGTGTCGGTGCCCTCGGCCGCGGCCTGGATGAGGACGTCACCGATCCATACGGCGTGGGCGCCGTCGCCCTGCAGCGCGCCCTTGTAGGCCACGTTGGACTTGCAGTGCGGGGTGTTGTGGTCGACCAGGAGGCGGTGCTCCTGGTGCTGACCCTTGTCGGTGAAGTACAGACCGAAGAGCTCGGCCTCGCCCCCGGGGCCCGCGTAGGCGATCCGGGGGTGGAGCCGGACGAGGTCGCCGCCGAAGGTGACGACGATGGACTTGAAGGAGGCGTCGCGGCCGACCAGCGCGTTGTGCTGGCCGACGTGGACGGCCTGCTCGTCCCAGTCCTGGACGGAGACGACGGTCAGCTTCGCACCGTCGCCCAGGACGTAGTCGACGTTGGCGGCGAGCACCGCGTCACCGGTGTGGTCGATGACGACGACGGCCTCGGCGAAGGCACCCAGCTCGATGACCTGGTGGCCGTAGGCCACACCGCCCTCGCCGTGCACGGCGATCCGGATCGGCTCGGTGAGCACGGCCTCCTTGCCGACGGTGACGACGGAGGCCTGCTCGAAGGACGAGTACGCCTGCGCGGCGACCCGGTCCACCGGCGTACCGGCCTTGCCGAGGCGCGCGTCGTCGCGGCCGACGGTCTCGACCGTGACGCCCGCGGGCGCCTCGATCGCGACCTTCACACCGCTGCCGGTGGCGACGGCCGTGCCGTCGTGCAGCCCGCGCAGCCGCTCCAGCGGCGTGAACCGCCACTCCTCCTCGCGACCGTGCGGGACCGGGAAGTCCGCGACGTCGAAGGACGGGGGCGCGCTCATGCGCGTGGCGACGGTCGACTCTGCGGCCACCGCGATGGACCCGGCGGTCGTGGAGCCCGCAGGGATGTTCTGAGCCTCAGCCATGGCTGTCGTGGTGCTCTCTTTCTCAGTCGGACAGATATCGGGGGATCCGGGCGATCGGCGTACTAGCCGACCGAACCCTCCATCTGCAGCTCGATCAGCCGGTTGAGTTCGAGGGCGTACTCCATCGGGAGCTCCTTCGCGATCGGCTCGACGAAGCCGCGCACGATCATCGCCATCGCCTCGAACTCGGTCATGCCGCGGCTCATCAGGTAGAAGAGCTGGTCCTCGGAGACCTTGGAGACGGTCGCCTCGTGACCCATCGACACGTCGTCCTCGCGGACGTCGACGTACGGGTAGGTGTCGGAGCGCGAGATGGTGTCGACCAGCAGCGCGTCGCACAGCACGTTGGACTTCGCGCCGGGCGCGCCCTCGCCGATCTCGATCAGACCGCGGTAGGAGGTGCGGCCGCCGCCTCGCGCCACCGACTTGGAGACGATGTTGGACGAGGTGTTCGGAGCCATGTGGACCATCTTGGCGCCGGCGTCCTGGTGCTGGCCCTCGCCCGCGAAGGCGATGGACAGCGTCTCGCCCTTGGCGTGCTCGCCCATGAGGTAGACGGCCGGGTACTTCATGGTGACCTTGGAGCCGATGTTGCCGTCGACCCACTCCATCGTCGCGCCCTCGTAGGCGACGGCGCGCTTGGTGACCAGGTTGTAGACGTTGTTCGACCAGTTCTGGATCGTCGTGTAGCGGCAGCGGCCGCCCTTCTTCACGATGATCTCGACGACCGCGGAGTGCAGGGAGTCCGAGGAGTAGATCGGTGCGGTGCAGCCCTCGACGTAGTGGACGTAGGCGTCCTCGTCGACGATGATCAGCGTCCGCTCGAACTGACCCATGTTCTCCGTGTTGATACGGAAGTAGGCCTGGAGCGGGATCTCCACGTGCACGCCCTTCGGCACGTAGATGAACGAGCCACCGGACCAGACGGCCGAGTTCAGCGAGGCGAACTTGTTGTCACCGACGGGGATGACGGTGCCGAAGTACTCCTTGAAGAGCTCCGGGTGCTCCTTCAGCGCGGTGTCGGTGTCCATGAAGATGACACCCTGCGCCTCCAGCTCCTCGTTGATCTGGTGGTAGACGACCTCGGACTCGTACTGCGCGGCGACACCGGCGACGAGGCGCTGCTTCTCCGCCTCGGGGATACCGAGCTTGTCGTACGTGTTCTTGATGTCCTCGGGCAGGTCCTCCCAGGACTCCGCCTGCTTCTCCGTCGACCGCACGAAGTACTTGATGTTGTCGAAGTCGATGCCCGACAGGTCCGAGCCCCAGTTCGGCATGGGCTTCTTGCCGAAGAGCTTGAGGCCCTTGAGCCGCAGCTTCAGCATCCACTCCGGCTCGTTCTTCTTCTCCGAGATGTCGCGGACGACGGCCTCGGAGAGGCCGCGCTTGGCCGCTGCGCCTGCCGCGTCGGAGTCGGCCCAGCCGAATTCGTACGTGCCCAGGCCATCGAGCTCAGGGTGGGCAGTCTCCGTAGGGAGCGTCATGCGGGGTTCCTCCCGGCCGTGCTTGCAGATGCTGAATCGGTGGTCTGTGGGGTGGGGTGACCACTGCGCGGAATGTACGTCGTGCACACCCCGTCGCCGTGGGCGATGGTGGCCAGACGCTGCACATGGGTCCCCAGGAGGCTGGAGAAGATCTCCGTCTCCGCCTCGCACAGCTGCGGGTACTGCTCGGCGACATGTGCGACCGGGCAGTGGTGCTGGCACAGCTGCTCGCCCTGCTGCGGGCCCGGCGCGCTGCGCGCCGTAGCAGCGTACCCGTCGGCGGACAAGGCCTTGGCCAGCGCCTCCGTACGGGCTTCGGGTCCGGCGGCCTCGACGGCCGCGCGATAGGCCGCCGACTGGTCGGCGACCCTGGCCCGGGCGAAGGCCATGACCGCTTCGTCGCCCGATGTCTCGGCGATCCAGCGCAGGGCGTCCGCCGCGAGCGTGTCGTACGACTGGTCGAAGGCGTCCCGGCCGCAGTCGGTCAGGGCGAACACCTTGGCCGGGCGGCCACGGGTCCGCGCCCCGTACACCCGCTGTTCGCGGGCGGCCACGACGTCGTCCGTGACGAGGGCGTCGAGGTGACGGCGGACGGCGGCCTGGGTGAGTCCCAGGCGCTTCGCCAGGTCGGCCACGGTGGACGGTCCGTGGTCCAGGATGGAGCGCGCGACCCGGTTGCGCGTCGAGCGCTCACCGGTCGCGAGTTCCTCCTGCGGAGCCTCGCCCATGTATTTCACAACGCCATTGTTGCGTAATTCATCCGGCCCTGACAACCACGGTCCGGAACGATCAAGGGTGTAATCCATCACTTAGGGTTACCTAATCAAGCCCCCGGACCGGGCCCCCGCGGGCGGCTGCCTAGACTTACCGCCCATGAAGAGCGAGACCGTCCCACCCTCCACCGGCCCGGCTGTCCAGGTCCGCGGCCTGGTGAAGCGGTACGGCAGCAAAGCCGCGGTGGACGGCCTCGACCTGGACGTCCGGGCCGGCGCGGTCACCGCCGTACTGGGCCCCAACGGCGCGGGCAAGACCACGACGATCGAGACCTGTGAGGGATACCGCCGCCCCGATGCCGGGACGGTCCGGGTCCTCGGCCTCGACCCGGTCACCGACGCCGCGCGACTGCGCCCCCGCATCGGCGTGATGCTCCAGTCGGGCGGCGTCTACTCCGGCGCACGCGCCGACGAGATGCTGCGCCACATGGCGAAACTGCACGCCCACCCCCTGGACGTCGACGCCCTCATCGAGCGCCTGGGCCTCGGCGGCTGCGGCCGCACCACCTACCGCAGGCTCTCCGGCGGCCAGCAGCAGCGGCTCGCCCTGGCGATGGCCGTCGTCGGCCGCCCCGAGCTGGTCTTCCTGGACGAGCCGACCGCCGGCCTCGACCCGCAGGCCCGCCGCTCCACCTGGGACCTCGTACGCGAGCTGCGCACCGACGGGGTCGGTGTCGTCCTGACCACCCACTTCATGGACGAGGCCGAGGAGCTCGCCGACGACGTCGCCATCATCGACGCCGGCCGGCTCCTCGCCCAGGGCAGCCCCGAGGCCCTGTGCCGCGGCGGCGCCGAGAACACCCTGCGCTTCACCGGCCGTCCCGGCCTCGACCTCGGCTCGCTGCTGAAGGCGCTGCCCGACGGCACGGAGGCCGCGGAACTCGCCACCGGCGCGTACCGCATCACGGGCGACGTCGATCCGCAGCTGCTGGCCACCGTGACCTCCTGGTGCGCCCAGCACGGCGTGATGCCCTCCGGCATCTCGGTCGAGCGCCACACCCTGGAGGACGTGTTCCTCGAACTGACCGGCAAGGAGCTGCGCGCATGAGCGCCGGTACGTACGTCCCCCGGCCCGGCGCGGCCCCGCTGCCCCGCATGATCGCCGCGCAGACCGCGCTGGAGACCCGGATGCTGCTGCGCAACGGCGAGCAGCTGCTGCTGACGGTGATCATCCCGACACTGCTGCTCGTGCTGTTCAGCGCGGTCGACATCGTGGACACCGGCTCGGGCGAGCCGGTCGACTTCCTGACGCCCGGCATCCTCGCCCTCGCCGTGATGTCCACGGCGTTCACCGGCCAGGCCATCGCCACCGGCTTCGAGCGGCGCTACGGCGTACTCAAGCGGCTCGCCGCCTCGCCGCTGCCCCGGTGGGCGCTGATGACCGCCAAGACGCTCGCGGTCCTGGTCACCGAGGTGCTCCAGGTCGTGCTGCTGACGGTGATCGCCTTCGCGCTGGGCTGGTCGCCGCACGGCAACCCGTTCGCCGTGCTGCTGCTCCTGGTCCTCGGCACCGCCGCGTTCTCCGGGCTCGGCCTGCTGATGGCCGGGACGCTGAAGGCGGAGGCGACGCTGGCCGCCGCCAACCTGGTCTTCCTGCTGCTGCTGGTCGGCGGCGGGGTCGTCGTGCCGCTGGACAAGTTCCCGGACGCGGCGCAGTCGGCTCTAAGCCTGCTGCCGATCGCGGCCCTCTCGGACGGGCTGCGGGACGTGCTGCAGCACGGCGCCGCGATGCCGTGGGGCGACCTGGGGATCCTCGCGGTGTGGACGGTGCTGGGGCTGGGCGCGGCGGCGAAGTTCTTCCGCTGGGAGTGAGCCCGCGGATGCGTTGCGTTGCCCTTTGGCGCAACTCGTCCCCCTCGTGAAAGCTTGCACAAGCGGCCGCCTACGATGGTGCGCGTGCCCAAGCTGACCCGAGCCGAAGTCGCTCAAGCCGTGCGGAACCCGCTCCTCTACATCGCCGAGCGCTGGACGCCGTCCCCCCGGACCGTCCGCCGTGCGGCGATGTCGGCCGTCGTCATGACCGTCGTCATCGTCGTCACCGGCGGTGCCGTGCGGCTGACCGGTTCCGGCCTCGGCTGCCCGACCTGGCCCAAGTGCACGGACGACAGCCTGACGGCCACCAGCGCGATGGGCTTCCACGGCGCCATCGAGTTCGGCAACCGGATGCTCACGTACGTCCTGTGCGCGGCTGTCGGGTGGGCGATCATCGCCGCCCGGTCCGCCAAGCCGTGGCGGCGCAGCCTCACCCGGCTCGGCTGGACGCAGTTCTGGGTGGTCATGGGCAACGCCGTACTCGGCGGCATCGTGGTGCTCGTCGGCCTGAACCCGTACACCGTCGCGGCGCACTTCCTGCTCTCCACCGCACTGCTCACGATCGCCCTGGTGACCTGGCAGCGGGTCGGGGAGGGCGACGGGGCGCCACGTCCCCTGGTGGGCAAGGCCGTCGCGCAGCTCACCTGGCTGCTGGCGGTCGCCGCCGGGCTGCTGATCGCGGTCGGCACGGTGGTCACGGGGGCCGGGCGGCACGCCGGTGACTCCAGCGACGTCCACCGCATCCCGATCGACTGGAAGATGATCAGCCAGCTGCACGCCGACCTGGCCTGGGTCGTGGTCGCGCTGACCGTCGCGCTCTGGTTCGTCCTGAAGGCCGTCGACGCGCCCGTGGGACCGCTGCACCGCGCCCGGGACCTGTTCGTGATCCTGATGGCGCAGGGCGTGATCGGGTACGTGCAGTACTTCAACGACACCCCCGAGATCCTGGTCGGGGTGCACATGTTCGGCTCGTGCCTGGTCTGGATCGGCGTGGTCCGCGTTCTGCTGTCGCTGCGGGAGCGGCCGGTGGACGTCGCCCCGGTGCCCGGCCCGGCCGCCGAGCGGCCCGAGCCGGCCACGGCGGGCTGAGGACCGCCCGACCGCTCGGCACACGTCAGGGGCTCCCCCGCGGGACGGCTTGGATGCCGTTCTGCGGGGGAGCCCCTGTTCTTGCGTCGCGTGCCGTTGTTCAGGCCTTGTTCGCCGGGCCGCCGATCTGGATGCCGGCCATGCGGGTCCACTCGTACGGGCCCGTGTGGACCTTCGCCGCGAACTCGCCGTCGAAGGACTCGTGCATCGTGATCCCGGACTTCTGCGCGGCGCTCTCGGCGACCGCGTACGAAGGGGCGACGAGGTCGCCCCAGCCGCCGTCCTCGCCGACGAGGACGATGCGGGTGCCCATCTGCCCGATGTAGGCGAGCTGCCCCTCGGCGCCGCCGTGCGCCTTCGCGAACGCACCGATCTGCTTGGCCAGCCTGGCCGCCCTGCGCTCCGCGCGCGCCGCCTGCCTGCCGTCCACCTGCTGGGTCTCAGCCGTCTCTGCCATGCACCAGATGCTACCGATGGGTAGATCAACGTGCGACGGGCGGGGAGCGTGGCGTGGGCCACGCTCCCCGCCCGTCGGCAGGTCGTACGCAGGAGGTGCTACCTCAGGAAGGGATCCACCGCCACGGCGACGAACAGCAGGGACACATAGGTGATCGACCAGTGGAACAGCCGCATCTCCTTGAGCTTCCCACCGGTCACGCCGGACTTGGCCCGGCTCAGCAGGGCGTGCGCCTCCCAGAGCCAGAAGCCGCCCGTCAGCACCGCCACCGCCGTGTAGAACCAGCCGGTGTAGCCCAGCGGGGTCAGCAGCAGCGATACGGCGACCATCACCCAGCTGTAGAGGACGATCTGGCGGGCCACCACCCGATTGGAGGCAATGACCGGCAGCATGGGAACGCCGACCCGCGCGTAGTCGTCCTTCACCTTCATGGACAGCGGCCAGTAGTGCGGCGGCGTCCAGAAGAAGATGACGGCGAAGAGGATCACCGCGGCCCAGGACATCGAGTTCGTCACGGCGGACCAGCCGATGAGGACCGGCATGCAGCCCGCGATGCCGCCCCAGACGATGTTCTGCGCGGTACGGCGCTTCAGGATCATCGTGTACACGACGACGTAGAAGAGCAGGGCGCCGAGCGACAGTGCCGCCGACAGCCAGTTCACCAGCAGGCCGAACCAGACCGTCGAGATCACCGCGAGGGCGATACCAAAGGCCAGGCACTCGCGCGGGCTCACCATTCCGGTGACCAGCGGGCGCTGCGACGTACGGTCCATCAACGCGTCGATGTCGCGGTCGATGAACATGTTCAGTGCGTTGGCACCGCCGGCGGACAGGTATCCGCCGATCGTGGTCGTGAGCACGAGCCACAGGTCGGGTACACCCTGAGCGGCCAGGAACATCACCGGAACAGTGGTGATCAGCAACAGCTCGATGATCCGAGGCTTGGTCAGCGCCACGAATGCCTTGACACGGGCCCCGAACGGGCGATGGCCCCCCGGGCTCGGAGTCAAGGCGACCCCTGCGGGTCGGGACTCGACGGCCGTCACGCACACCCCTGACAGAGAAATCCCAGCAAGCTCCGGGCGTGAAGGCCCGGTAAAGACTTGCGCGAACCAGACCACTGTAGACGTTGGGGACAGGCCGCCCTTCGCGGGGGTGGGGTCGTGTTGATGTGGCGCGTGGCGTTGCCCCGGCACACGTGCGAACGGCCGCCCGGCCCCTTGCGGACCGCGGGGCGGCCGCGGCGCGCGGGCCGCTCGCACAGATGTGCTCCAGACCACTCGGCAAGGGGGTCTCAGGAGTGGCTCCGGCCGCTCATCGGAGGCCTCAGGAGTGAGCCCCGACGCTCATCGGAGAGGGCCCATCGGTGAGGCTCCGCGCTCATACGGGAGGCGGATTCGACGGGCCGCCCGCACCCTGGAAGGAGCCGGAAATCGCGGGTGCCGACGGGGGTAGGCTCGGCAATGCCCGGTGCGGTCAAAGCCACCGGTTTACGACAGTGGAGAGGAGCCCTGACTCAGGGTGAGCACCAAGCCGACCACCACAGACCTCCAGTGGACCGAATTGGACCAGCGGGCCGTGGACACCGTCCGCGTCCTCGCCGCGGACGCCGTACAGAAGGTCGGAAACGGCCACCCGGGTACGGCCATGAGCCTGGCTCCCGCCGCGTACACCATCTTCCAGAAGGTGATGCGGCACGACCCCGCCGACGCGGAGTGGACCGGCCGCGACCGGTTCGTGCTCTCGGCGGGCCACAGCAGCCTGACCCTCTACATCCAGCTCTACCTGGCCGGGTACGGCCTGGAGCTCGATGACCTGAAGGCCTTCCGCACCTGGGGCTCGAAGACCCCGGGGCACCCGGAGTACGGCCACACCACCGGCGTGGAGACGACGACCGGCCCGCTGGGCCAGGGTGTCGCCAACGCCGTGGGCATGGCCATGGCCACCCGCTACGAGCGCGGCCTGTTCGACCCGGAGGCGGCCCCCGGCACCTCCCCGTTCGACCACATGGTGTGGGTCGTCGCCGGTGACGGCTGCCTCCAGGAGGGCATCTCCGCGGAGGCGTCCTCGCTGGCCGGGCACCAGAAGCTGGGCAACCTGGTCCTGCTGTGGGACGACAACCACATCTCCATCGAGGGCGACACGGAGACCGCGGTCTCCGAGGACACCCTGAAGCGCTACGAGGCGTACGGCTGGCACGTCCAGCGCGTCGCCCAGCTGCCCAGCGGCGACCTGGACCCGGCGGGTCTGTACAAGGCGCTGCTGGCCGCGAAGGCCGAGACCGAGCGCCCGTCGTTCATCGCGGCCCGTTCGATCATCGCCTGGCCCGCACCGCACGCCCAGAACACCGAGGCCTCGCACGGCTCCGCGCTCGGCGACGACGAGGTCGCCGCGACCAAGCGGGTCCTGGGCTTCGACCCGGAGAAGACCTTCGAGGTCGCCGACGAGGTCATCGCCCACACCCGTGAGGCCCTGGACCGCGGCCGCGAGGCCAAGGGCGAGTGGGAGAAGTCGTTCGCCGCGTGGCGCACCGCCAACCCGGAGCGCGCCGCCGAGTTCGACCGGATCTCCGCCGGCGAGCTGCCCGAGGGCTGGGAGGACAAGCTCCCCGTCTTCGAGCCGGGCAAGGGTGTCGCCACCCGCGCCGCCTCCGGCAAGGTGCTCCAGGCGCTCGGTGAGTTCGTGCCCGAGCTGTGGGGCGGCTCCGCCGACCTCGCGGGCTCGAACAACACCACGATCGACAAGACGTCGTCGTTCCTCCCGGCCGGCAACCCGCTGCCGGAGGCCGACCCGTACGGCCGCACGATCCACTTCGGCATCCGCGAGCACGCCATGGCCGCGGCCATGAACGGCATCGCGCTGCACGGCAACACCCGCATCTACGGCGGCACCTTCCTGGTGTTCTCCGACTACATGCGCAACGCCGTGCGGCTTTCCGCGCTGATGCACCTGCCGGTGACGTACGTGTGGACGCACGACTCGATCGGTCTCGGCGAGGACGGCCCGACCCACCAGCCGGTGGAACACCTGGCCTCGCTGCGCGCCATCCCGGGCCTGAACGTGGTCCGTCCGGCCGACGCCAACGAGACCTCCCTCACCTGGCGCGAGATCCTGCGCCGCTACACCAAGGTGTTCGGCAAGGGTGCTCCGCACGGCCTGGCGCTGACCCGCCAGGGTGTGCCGACGTACGAGGCGAACGAGAACGCGGTCAAGGGCGGCTACGTCCTCTTCGAGGCCGAGGGCGGCGAGCCCCAGGTCCTGCTGATCGGTACGGGCTCCGAGGTGCACCTCGCCGTCGAGGCGCGCGAGGAGCTCCAGGCCGCCGGCATCCCGACCCGCGTGGTGTCGATGCCGTGCGTCGAGTGGTTCGAGGAGCAGGACCAGGCGTACAAGGACAGCGTCCTGCCGCCGTCCGTGAAGGCCCGCGTGGCCGTCGAGGCGGGCATCGGCCTGACCTGGTACCGGTACGTCGGGGACGCCGGCAAGATCATCTCGCTGGAGCACTTCGGTGCCTCGGCCGACGCCAAGGTCCTCTTCCGCGAGTTCGGCTTCACCGGCGAGGCCGTCGCGGCCGCCGCCCGGGAATCTCTCGCCGCCGTCACGCGCTGACGCCGTTATACGACTAGTAGGAGATGCAATTCTCATGACAGACGCACTCAAGCGCCTCTCCGACGAGGGCGTGGCGATCTGGCTCGATGACCTGTCCCGCACACGGATCACCTCCGGCAACCTCGCCGAGCTGATCGACCAGAGTCACGTCGTGGGTGTCACGACCAACCCGTCGATCTTCCAGAAGGCGATCTCCCAGGGCCACGGTTACGACCAGCAGCTCACGGACCTCGCCACCCGCAAGGTCACCGTGGACGAGGCCATCCGCATGATCACGACGGCGGACGTCCGTGACGCCGCCGACATCCTTCGTCCGGTCTTCGACAGCACGGACGGCCAGGACGGCCGGGTCTCCATCGAGGTCGACCCGCGCCTGGCGCACCACACGGCGGCCACGGTCGCCGAGGCCAAGCAGCTGGCCTGGCTGGTGGACCGGCCGAACACGCTCATCAAGATCCCGGCGACGAAGGCCGGCCTGCCGGCGATCACCGAGGTCATCGGCAAGGGCATCAGCGTCAACGTCACGCTGATCTTCTCGCTGGAGCGCTACCGCGAGGTCATGGACGCCTACCTGGCGGGTCTGGAGAAGGCGAAGGCCGCGGGCCTGGACCTCTCCAAGATCCACTCGGTGGCCTCCTTCTTCGTGTCCCGCGTGGACTCCGAGATCGACAAGCGGCTCGACGCCGTCGGCACCGACGAGGCCAAGGCGCTCAAGGGCAAGGCGGCTCTCGCCAACGCCCGGCTCGCCTACCAGGCGTTCGAGGAGGTCTTCTCCTCGGACCGCTGGGCCGCGCTCGACAAGGCGCACGCCAACAAGCAGCGTCCGCTGTGGGCCTCCACCGGTGTGAAGGACCCCGCGTACAAGGACACGCTGTACGTGGACGACCTGGTCGCCCCCGGCACGGTGAACACCATGCCCGAGGCCACCCTGGAAGCGACCGCGGACCACGGGCAGATCACGGGCAACACCATCGCCGGCACCTACGAGCAGGCGCGTGCCGAGCTCGACGCCGTCGAGAAGCTGGGTGTCTCGTACGACGACGTCGTCCAGCTCCTGGAGGACGAAGGCGTCGAGAAGTTCGAGGCCGCCTGGATCGACCTGCTCAACTCGACCGAGGCAGAGCTCAAGCGCCTCGCCCCTTCGGAGGGCTGACCACTTTGTCTGGTGTTCCCGGAGCCAACCCGCTCCGTGACGCCCAGGACCGACGGCTCCCGCGCATCGCGGGGCCGTCGGGCCTGGTCATCTTTGGCGTCACGGGCGATTTGTCCCGTAAAAAGCTGATGCCCGCCGTCTACGACCTGGCCAATCGCGGCCTGCTGCCGCCGGGCTTCTCGCTCATCGGTTTCGCGCGCCGCGAGTGGCAGGACGAGGACTTCGCACAGGAGGTCCACGACGCCGTCAAGCAGCACGCCCGTACCCCGTTCCGTGAAGAGGTCTGGCAGCAGCTCATCCAGGGGATGCGCTTCGTCCAGGGCAACTTCGACGACGACGAGGCCTTCGAGACCCTGAAGGCGACCATCCAGGAGCTCGACCAGGCGCAGGGGACGGGCGGCAACTTCGCCTTCTACCTCTCCGTGCCGCCGAAGTTCTTCCCCAAGGTCGTCCAGCAGCTCAAGAAGCACGGGCTCGCCGACCAGAAGGAGGGTTCCTGGCGGCGTGCCGTCATCGAGAAGCCCTTCGGTCACGACCTGAAGAGCGCGCAGGAGCTCAACCAGCTCGTGCACGACGTGTTCCCGCCCAACGAGGTCTTCCGGATCGACCACTACCTGGGCAAGGAGACGGTCCAGAACATCCTGGCGCTGCGGTTCGCCAACACGATGTTCGAGCCGATCTGGAACCGGAGCTACGTCGACCACATCCAGATCACGATGGCCGAGGACATCGGCATCGGCGGCCGGGCCGGGTACTACGACGGCATCGGCGCCGCCCGTGACGTCATCCAGAACCACCTGCTCCAGCTGCTGGCGCTGACGGCGATGGAGGAGCCCGGCTCCTTCCACCCGAAGGCCCTGGTCGCCGAGAAGCTCAAGGTCCTCACGGCCGTCGAGCTGCCGGACGACCTGGGCAAGCACACCGTGCGCGGTCAGTACGCGCACGCGTGGCAGGGCGGCGAGGAGGTCCTCGGCTACCTGGAGGAGGACGGTATCGACCCCAAGTCGAAGACCGACACCTTCGCCGCGATCAAGCTGACGATCAACAACCGCCGCTGGGCGGGCGTGCCGTTCTATCTCCGTACCGGAAAGCGGCTCGGCCGCCGGGTCACCGAGATCGCGGTCGTCTTCAAGCGCGCCCCGTACCTCCCGTTCGAGTCCGGGGCGACGGAGGAGCTGGGCGGCAACGCCCTGGTCATCCGGGTCCAGCCGGACGAGGGCGTGACGGTGCGGTTCGGCTCCAAGGTGCCGGGCACCTCGATGGAGGTCCGGGACGTGACGATGGACTTCGCCTACGGCGAGTCCTTCACCGAGTCCAGCCCGGAGGCCTACGAGCGGCTCATCCTCGATGTGCTGCTCGGCGACGCCAACCTCTTCCCCCGCCACCAGGAAGTCGAACTCTCCTGGAACATCCTCGACCCGATCGAGCAGTACTGGGACAAGCACGGCAAGCCCGCGCAGTACCCGGCGGGCACCTGGGGCCCGGCCGAGGCGGACGAGATGCTCGCACGAGACGGACGGAGCTGGCGCCGGCCATGAAGATCGATCTCACGGAAACCACTTCCAGCAAGATCAACCAGGCGCTGGTGTCGGCCCGCCGTGCCATCGGCACCCCGGCGATCGGCATGGTGCTCACGCTGGTCATCGTCACCGACGAGGAGAACGCCTACGACGCTCTCAAGTCGGCGGGCGACGCCTCGCGCGAGCACCCCTCGCGGATCATCGCGGTGATCAAGCGGGTCAGCCGTTCGCCGCGCAGCCGGCGTGACGCCCGCCTGGACGCCGAGGTCCGGGTCGGCTCCGACGCGGGTACCGGGGAGACCGTGGTGCTGCGTCTCCACGGCGAACTGGCCAACCACGCCCAGTCGGTGGTCCTGCCGCTGCTGCTGCCGGACGCCCCGGTCGTGGTCTGGTGGCCCGAGGCGGCGCCCGCCGATCCGGCGAAGGACCCGCTGGGCGCGCTCGCCCAGCGCCGGATCACGGACGCGTACTCGGCCGAGCAGCCGGGCGCCGAACTGTCGGTGCGCGCGAAGTCGTACACCCCCGGGGACACGGACCTGTCCTGGACCCGGATCACACCCTGGCGCTCGATGCTGGCCGCCGCACTCGACCAGCAGGCCGTGGACGTCGTCTCGGCGACGGTCGAGGGCGAGTCCGAGAACCCGAGCTGCGAGCTGCTGGCCATGTGGCTCGCGGACCGGCTGCAGGTCCCGGTCGAGCGCACCATGTCCGGCGGCCCCGGTCTGACGGCCGTCCGGATGGAGACCGAGTCCGGCACGATCGTGCTGGACCGGGCCGACGGTTCGCTGGCGACCCTCTCCATGGTGGGTCAGCCGGACCGTGCGGTGGCGCTCAAGCGCCGGGAGACCGCGGAGCTGCTCGCCGAGGAGCTGCGCCGGCTCGACCCGGACAACACGTACGAGTCCGCCGTGAAGTTCGGCGTGGAGCGGCTCGGGGAGGCGGCGAAGCCCAAGGCCGCCGCGTCCGCGTCGCCGGCGGCGCCCGCTGCCAAGAAGACGGCCGCGCCGGCGAAGAAGGCGGCGTCGAAGTGAGCGTCGTCCCGCAGCTCGTCGTGCACCGCGACAAGGAACTGATGGCGCAGGCCGCGGCGGCCCGGCTGATCACGAAGATCGTGGACGCCCAGGCCGCACGCGGTTACGCCTCGGTGGTGCTCACGGGCGGCCGCAACGGCAACGGCCTGCTGGCCGCGCTCGCCGGCGCGCCCGCCCGGGACGCGATCGACTGGTCGCGGCTCGACCTGTGGTGGGGCGACGAGCGGTTCCTTCCGGACGGCGATCCGGAGCGCAACGTCACGCAGGCCCGCGAGGCCCTGCTGGACTCGGTGCCGCTGGATCCGGCCCGGGTGCACGCGATGCCCGCCTCGGACGGGCCCTGGGGCCCGGACGCCGACGCGGCGGCCGCCGCGTACGCCGCCGAACTGGCCGCCGCGGCCGGTCCGGAGGACCACGGTCCGGTGCCGGTGTTCGATGTGCTGATGCTGGGGGTCGGTCCCGACACCCATGTCGCCTCGCTCTTCCCGGAGCTGCCCGCGGTACGGGAGACCGAGCGCACCGTCGTCGGTGTGCACGGCGCGCCCAAGCCGCCGCCCGTCCGCGTCTCGCTGACGCTGCCCGCCATCCGGGCGGCACGCGAGGTGTGGCTGCTCGCCGCGGGCGAGGACAAGGCGGAGGCCGCGGCCATCGCCCTGTCGGGTGCCGGGGAGATCCAGGCCCCGGCGGCGGGTGCCTACGGTCGCAGCCGCACGCTGTGGCTGCTGGACACGGCGGCGGCCTCGCAGCTGCCGCGTGCGCTGTACCCGCCGGCGTCCGCCTGATCGGCCGTCAGCGGTATGCCTCGCAGGCCCGGTTCGCTCCTCGGAGCGGACCGGGCCTGCGGCGTGAAAGGCTCGGCCCATGCATATCGGAAGCGTGGTGATGGGCGCGTCGGACGTACGGCGTGCGGCGGGGTTCTGGAAGGCGGCGCTCGGTTACGTCGAGCGCGAACCGCTCACCGGGGACTGGGTCGTGCTGGTCCCGGCCGAGGGGCCGGGGCCTGGGGTGTCGCTGGGCCGGAGCGATGTCCCGGTGCAGGAGGTCCCCCGGATCCACCTCGACCTGTACACCGAGGAGCAGGACGCCGAGGTGGCCCGGCTGCTCGCGCTCGGCGCCGTCCGGGCCGACTGGAAGCTGTACCCGCCGGACCCTGACTTCGTGGTCCTCGCGGACACCGAGGGCAACCGTTTCTGCGTCATCGACACGACGCACGGCTGACCGGCCTCGCTCCCCGGCCCGCCCCTTCGCCGCCTGCGCGGCGGGAACACGTCTCACTCCCCCGGCGGGAGCCGCTCCAGGAAGGGCTCCAGCAGCCCCGGGACGGCCTCGGAGGCGAAGGCGAGCCCTTCGGGCGCGGCCGCGTCGTACACCGTGTACGCGCCCGCCCCGGCCGCCGTCGTCGCCGTGATGTTCAGCAGCCCGGCCCGTCGCTGGAAGTACGACTGCCGGACCGTCCAGCCGATCACCCCGGCCCGTTCCAGCGCGGCGGTGGAGCGGCGCAGGGAGCCCGAGCGGGTCACCAGGTAGCCGCCGCTGAGCGCGTGGCCGAGACCGCGGTAGGCGTCACGGGCCAGGAGCAATCCGGCGGGCAGTCCGACGGCCGCGCAGCCGAGCGCGGTCCAGAGCAGGACAGGCGTCAGCAGGACTCCGAGCAGGGCCTGGACCAGGACGGGCACGCCGACCGCCCAGCAGGCCCGCCGCAGGCGCCGGCCACGGGCGGCGGGCGGGTGCGGGGTCAGCGGGGCGGCGGTCGGGGACACCGTCTCGCGCAGCACGGCGGCGGCGGCCCCGTCGGCGACCGGCCGGGGCGCGGCGGGCAGCAGGGTGTTGTGGTCGCCGTGCTGTTCCTCGTCGTCCTTGGCCAGTCCGGTGGTGATGGCGTCGACCCTGGCGGCGCCCAGGAGCCGGACGCCGAGCGGCTCGACGAGATCGACGCCGCGCAGCCGCCGCTCCTCGATGGAGACGGACCGGGAGGTCAGCAGTCCGCGCCGGACGCGCAGGGTGCCGCCCGGTTCGCGTTCGAGGCGGTAGTTCCACCACATCTCGACCCAGAGACCGAGTGCGCCGACGGCGCCGGCGAGTGTCGCGGCGACGGCGAGGAGCACGATCACGGAGGGCAGGGAGAAGTCCCGGAACCGGTCGCTCGCCCACTCGATCACCTGGCCCTGCGCCCCGAACCAGTCGCTGACCTGCAGTACGGCGCCGGCCGCGGCGCCGCCGAGTGCCGGTGCGACGAACGAGACCGGTGCGTAACGGATCCAGCGCGCGTCGAACGTGACGAGATCGCCCTCGCGGTGGCTGCCGGACGCCCCGGTGAGGCCGCGTTCCAGGAGCGCGCGGCGCAGCCGTTCGCCCTCGGCACGCAGGACCGGGTCGAGCTCCAGGGTGGAGTCGTCGCCGTGGTGCTCGCCGGTGCCGATCCGGACGGTGACGAGGCCCAGGACGCGCTGGAGCGGGTGGGCGGTGAGGTCGACACTGCGGATGCGTTCGCGCGCGAGGGAGCGCTTCCTGATGAGCAGGAGGCCGGTGTGGAGATCGACCCGGTCGGCTCCGATCCGGTAGCGGGTGCGGCGCCAGCGTACGTAGTCGGCACCGGCGCTGCCCGCGATCAGCAGGGCCGCCCCCGCCGCCACCCAGGCGACGGCGGTGGCGAACCCGAACCGTCCGGAGAGCCCGAGCGTGGTCGGTACGGCGGCTCCGGCCGCCACGCCCGCCGTGACGAGCGCGGTGGCCAGGACCGTGCGCCGGTCGAGCCGGCGCCAGTCCCCGGCCGGGGCGGCGGTGCTCATGTGGCGTCGCCGGGGGTGTCCTGGGTGATGCGGGTCAGCCGCTCGGCGAGCTCGGCCGCCAGTTCGTGGTCGAGGCCCTCGATCCGGACGGCGCCCTTGGACGAGGCGGTGGTGACGGTGACCGTGGCGAGCCGGAAGAGCTGTTCGAGCGGGCCGCGCACGGTGTCCACGGTCTGGATCCGGGACATCGGCGCGATCCGCCACTCCTGCCACAGCACCCCCGTCCGGACGTACACCGCCTCGTCGGTGACCTCCCAGCGGTGCGTACGGAACCACCAGAGCGGGACGAGGACGGCGCAGCCGGTACCGAGGACCGCGAGCGCGGCGGCGGACAGCAGCAGCCAGAACCGGGCGGACGGGATGAACCCGCCCAGCACGGCCAGGATCACCACGGGCAACGCCGTGAGCAGCAGCCACTGCGCCCGCCACCAGCCGACGGCCCGCGGGTCCAGCGTGTGCGCCGGAGCCCTGAGACCGACCGCCCCCTCCCCCGCGGCCATGGGCTCAGCGCCCCCGGAGCTCGCGGTAGGCGGCGACGAGCGCGGCGGTCGAACTGTCCAGCTCTTCCGCGCCCTTGCCCTCGGTCAGCACCGGCTCGATCTTCTTGGCGAGGACCTTGCCGAGCTCGACGCCCCACTGGTCGAAGGAGTCGATGTTCCAGACGGCGCCCTGGACGAAGACCTTGTGCTCGTACAGCGCGATGAGCTGGCCGAGCACGGACGGGGTCAGCCGGTCGGCGAGGATCGTCGTCGTCGGGTGGTTGCCGAGGAACGTCTTGTGCGGCACCAGCTCCTCGGGGACGCCCTCGGCGCGCACTTCCTGCGGTGTCTTGCCGAAGGCCAGGGCCTGGGTCTGGGCGAAGAAGTTGGCCATCAGCAGGTCGTGCTGGGCGACCAGGCCGGGCAGCAGGGCGTCCACCGGCTCGGCGAAGCCGATGAAGTCGGCCGGGATGACCTTGGTGCCCTGGTGGATCAGCTGGTAGTAGGCGTGCTGCCCGTTGGTGCCGGGGGTGCCCCAGACGACCGGGCCGGTCTGCCAGTCGACCGGATTGCCGTCCCGGTCCACGGACTTGCCGTTGGACTCCATGTCCAGCTGCTGCAAGTACGCCGTGAACTTGGACAGATAGTGGCTGTAGGGCAGCACGGCATGCGACTGGGCGTCGAAGAACGCGCCGTACCAGACGCCCAGCAGGCCGAGCAGCAGCGGGACGTTCTCCTCGGCCGGGGCGGTACGGAAGTGCTCGTCGACGAGGTGGAAGCCGTCGAGCATCTCGCGGAACCGGTCCGGGCCGATGGCGATCATCAGCGAGAGGCCGATGGCCGAGTCGTACGAGTAGCGGCCGCCGACCCAGTCCCAGAACTCGAACATGTTGGCGGTGTCGATACCGAAGTCGGAGACCTTCTCCGCGTTCGTCGACAGAGCCACGAAGTGCTTGGCCACCGCGTCCTGACCGGCCCTCAGACCGGTCAGCAGCCAGTCGCGGGCCGAGGTGGCGTTGGTGATCGTCTCGATCGTGGTGAAGGTCTTCGACGCGATGACGAAGAGCGTCTCGGCCGGGTCGAGGTCGTGCACGGCCTCGTGCAGGTCGGCGCCGTCGACGTTGGAGACGAAGCGGAGGGTGAGCGAGCGGTCCGTGAAGGAGCGCAGCACCTCGTACGCCATGGCGGGGCCGAGGTCGGAGCCGCCGATGCCGATGTTGACGATGTTCTTGATCGGCTTGCCGGTGTGACCGGTCCACTCGCCGGACCTGACGCGGTCGGAGAAGGCCGCCATCTTGTCGAGCACCGCGTGCACGGCCGGGACCACGTTCTCGCCGTCGGCCTCGATCACGGCGTCGCGCGGGGCGCGGAGCGCGGTGTGCAGGACGGCGCGGTCCTCGGTCGTGTTGATCTTGTCGCCGCGGAACATCGCGTCGCGCAGTTCGGCGACCCCGGTGGCCCCGGCGAGCTCACGGAGCAGCCGGAGCGTCTCGTCGGTGACCAGCTGCTTGGAGTAGTCGACGTACAGGTCACCGACGCGCAGGCTGTATGCCGTGCCGCGCTCGGGGTCGTCCGCGAACAGCTGTCGCAGATGCGTCTTCCCGAGCTGCTCACGGTGCTTGCCCAGCGCGGTCCATTCCGGCGTCTGGTTGAGCCTGGTTCGGCTTTGTGCGTTCATCCCGGACATCAGCCCACTTCTTCTCGTAACCGCAGTTCCCCGCTGCCCCTCCAACCTAATTGATCAGGGCGGCGGACGGGACAACGGCGGGCTGCGGCACGGCAGAAGCGTTCCGGCCGGGCACCCTGGGGGTGTCCGGCCGGTGAACAACTTCTACTGAGGCACGAGAGGTGTCAGATCTCGCCGCGGAGTTTGGCGAGGGCCTCGGCGAGGATCGCCTCACCGTCCGCGTCACTGCGCCGCTCGCGCACGTACGCGAGATGCGTCTTGTACGGCTCGGTGCGCGGCGGGTCCGGCGGGCTGTCCCGGTCCTGGCCGGCCGGGAATCCGCAGCGCGGGCAGTCCCACGTCTCCGGAATCTGCGCGTCATGGGCGAAGCTCGGCTGCGTCTCGTGCCCGTTCGAGCACCAGAAGGAGATGCGGGCCCGTGGCGCGGACTCGCCGCGCTCGGCCTCCCCCATCGGCCCCGCTCCGACCCGGCTTCCCCGGATCGCGTTGCCACTTGCCACGGTCGTAACTCCCTGCGTGATGGTGCTCGAGGATGCCCCAGTCTACGTAAGGCCCAACGCGCGTCCAGTGGTTGGAGTTACACCCTCACCGGAATCGCGTACGACGGGTCAGTTGTCCAGCTTGATGAGCAGGCCGAGCACCACGATGCACGCGAACCAGCCCAGACCGACCACGACGGTGATCCGGTCGAGGTTGCGCTCGGCGACCGAGGAACCGCCGACGGACGACTGCATTCCGCCACCGAACATGTCGGAAAGACCGCCGCCCTTCCCCTTGTGCATCAGCACCAGCAGCATCAGCAGCAGGCTGAAGACGATCAGGGCGATCTCGAACCCCAAAATCACGGCTGGTCCCTACTTTCCGAAAATTCCTGACTGCATGTGCGAACAACGGGGGCCGGGAGGCTGCCCTCCTGGCCCCCGCAAGGGTACGACGGATCCGCGCTAGCGCATACTCACTGGTCGCGGAAGCGGACGATCTTGACGAACTCGTCGGCGTCCAGTGCGGCGCCGCCGATCAGCGCGCCGTCCACATCGGGCTGCGCCATGATCGCGGCCACGTTGCCGGACTTCACCGAGCCGCCGTACTGGATGCGGACCGCGTCGGCCAGCTCCTGCGAGTACAGCTCGGCGAGGCGGACGCGGATCGCACCGCAGACCTCCTGCGCGTCCTCGGGGGTGGCGACCTCGCCGGTGCCGATGGCCCAGACCGGCTCGTAGGCGATCACGATGGTCTCGGCCTGCTCGGCCGGGATGTCCTTCAGCGCGCCGTCGAGCTGGGCGAGCGTGTACGCGACCTGGTCACCGGCCTTGCGGATGTCCAGGCCTTCACCGACGCAGAGGATCGGGGTCAGGCCGTGCTTGTAGGCGGCCTTCACCTTGGCGTTGCAGACCTCGTCGGTCTCCGCGTGGTACTGGCGGCGCTCGCTGTGGCCGACGGCGACGAAGGTGCACTTCAGCTTGGCGAGCATGGGGCCGGAGATCTCACCGGTGTACGCGCCGGAGTCGTGCGCCGAGATGTCCTGGGCGCCGTACTTGATCTTCAGCTTGTCGCCGTCGACCAGCGTCTGCACGGAGCGCAGGTCGGTGAAGGGCGGCAGGACGGCGACCTCGACGGCGTCGTAGTCCTTGTCGGCCAGGGCGAAGGCGAGCTTCTGGACGTGGGCGATGGCCTCGAGGTGGTTGAGGTTCATCTTCCAGTTGCCCGCCATCAGCGGGGTGCGAGTGGTCATGAAAGGTCAGTCCTCCAGAGCGGCGAGGCCGGGAAGCGTCTTGCCCTCGAGGTATTCGAGGCTGGCACCGCCACCGGTCGAGATGTGTCCGAACGCGTTCTCGTCGAAGCCCAGGATGCGGACCGCGGCGGCGGAGTCGCCACCGCCGACCACGCTGAAGCCCGAGGAGTCGACGAGTGCCTGGGCGACGGCCCGGGTGCCCTCGGCGAAATCGGGGTGCTCGAAGACGCCCATCGGGCCGTTCCAGAAGACGGTGGCCGCGTCGGCGAGCTTCGATGCGTAGAGCTTGTTGGTCTCCGGGCCGTTGTCCAGTCCCATCTGACCGGCCGGCATGGCGTCGGCGGCGACGGTGGTGGGGTGGGCCGGGGCCTTGGTCTTGAGGTCGGGGAACGCCGGGGCGACCACGACGTCGACGGGGAGCACGAACTCCACGCCCTTCTCCGCGGCGCGCTTGAGGTACTCCTGCACCGCCGGGATCTGATCCTCCTGCAGCAGCGAGCTGCCGACCTCGTGGCCCTGGGCCTTGAGGAAGGTGTACGCCATGCCGCCGCCGATGAGGATGCGGTCGGCGCGCTCCAGGAGGTGGTCGATGACGCCGAGCTTGTCGGAGACCTTGGCGCCGCCGAGCACGACCGCGTAGGGCCGCTGCACGTCGTCGGTGAGCTTCTTCAGGACACCGACCTCGGTGGCGATCAGGTCGCCCGCGGCGTGCGGGAGCCGGGCCGGGAGGTCGAAGACGGAGGCGTGCTTGCGGTGGACCGCGCCGAAGCCGTCGCCCACGTACAGATCGGCGAGCTCGGCCAGCTGGTCGGCGAAGGCGCCGCGCTCGGCGTCGTCCTTCGAGGTCTCGCCGGCGTTGAAGCGGAGGTTCTCGATGACCGCGACCTGGCCGTCGGTGAGCGCGGCGACGGTGGCGCGGGCGGACTCGCCCACCGTGTCCGTCGCGAACGCCACGTCGGTCCCGAGCAGCTCGCCGAGGCGGGCGGCGGCGGGGGCCAGCGAGAACGCCGGGTCCGGGGCACCCTTGGGGCGGCCCAGGTGCGAGGCGACGACGACCCGGGCGCCGGCGCCGGCCAGCTTCGCCACGGTCGGCTGGACGGCGCGGATGCGGCCGTCGTCGGTGATGGTGGTGCCGCTGAGCGGCACGTTGAGGTCGGCGCGGACGAATACGCGCTTGCCGGTGACCCCTTCGGCGAGAAGTTCGTCGATCGTCTTCATCTGTCTGGACTCCTTGGAGGACGAGGGAGCATGCAGCGGGGCCCGAACGGCGCTGCGTTGCGCTGTTCGAGCCCCGTGCTCACATCGAGGTGCCTGCCGATCCGAGGATCAGAGCTGGCCGCCGACGAAGACGGTCAGGTCGACGAGGCGGTTGGAGTAACCCCACTCGTTGTCGTACCAGCCGAGGATCTTCACCGTGTTGCCCTCCTGGACCATGGTCAGGGAGGAGTCGAAGGTGCAGGACGACGGGTCGCTGACGATGTCCGAGGACACGATCGGGTCCTCGGTGTACGTCAGGAAGCCCTTGAGGTCGCCGTCGTCGGACGCCTTCTTGAACGCGGCGTTGACCTCGTCCTTGGTGACCTCGCGCTGCAGCGTCACGACGAGGTCGGTGGCGGAACCGGTCGGGACCGGAACACGCATGGCGATACCGTCGAGCTTGCCCTTGAGCTGCGGCAGGACCAGGGCGGTGGCCTTGGCGGCACCCGTCGTGGTCGGAATGATGTTCTCCGCGGCGGCGCGGGCGCGACGCAGGTCGGAGTGCGGGAAGTCCAGGATGCGCTGGTCGTTCGTGTACGCGTGGACCGTCGTCATCAGGCCCTTGACGATGCCGAAGTTCTCGTCGAGAACCTTGGCCATCGGCGCCACACAGTTGGTGGTGCAGGAGGCGTTGGAGATGACGTGGTGGTTGGCCGCGTCGTACTTGTCCTGGTTGACGCCCATCACGATGGTGATGTCCTCGTCCTTGGCCGGAGCCGAGATGAGGACCTTCTTCGCGCCGCCCGCGATGTGCTTGGCGGCGTCGGCCTTCTTGGTGAAGATGCCGGTCGACTCGATCACGATGTCGACGCCCAGCTGGCCCCAGGGGATGTCAGCCGGGTTGCGCTCCGAGAGCACCTTGATGGTGTGACCGTCGACGGTGATGGTGTCGGCGGTGTGGCTCACCTCTGCCTTGAGACGACCCAGGATGGTGTCGTACTTCAGCAGGTGGGCCGTGGTCGCAGTGTCACCCAGGTCGTTGACAGCCACGATCTCGATGTCCGCACCCTGCTCCAGCAGCGCGCGGAAGTAGTTACGACCGATGCGGCCAAAGCCGTTGATGCCTACGCGGATCGTCACGAACCGATCTCCTCGTTAGGTACGCCGGTTTTCGACGCCGGCGAGTTGTATGGGATGTCCCCGACCGCCTCCGACCCTACCTCTCCGAAGCCCTCGGGGTGACATCGAGCGGGGCCGCGGGAACGGCGGAAGCCCGTACTCCCCAGTAGGAGTACGGGCTTCCGGTTGCTCTCCCCCGCTCGCTGCGGCGATTACGCAGCGTCAACACCCGCGGGTGCGCGGCGCGTTCCCGCCCCGGGTACGTGGCGCGTCCCGCCGCACCTCGTCGCCGGGGGCGCGGATCAGCCGACCAGACCGTCGGCCAGCTCTTCGCTGAGAGTGGATTCCGTGCTCGGGATCCCGAGGTCCTGGGCCCGCTTGTCGGCCATCGCCAGGAGACGGCGGATCCGTCCGGCGACGGCGTCCTTGGTCAGCGGCGGGTCGGCGAGCGCGCCCAGCTCCTCCAGGGAGGCCTGCTTGTGCTCCATGCGCAGCCGTCCGGCGGCCGCGAGGTGCTCGGGGACCTCCTCGCCGAGGATCTCCAGCGCGCGGCCCACCCGGGCGCCCGCGGCGACCGCGGCCCGGGCGGACCGGCGCAGGTTCGCGTCGTCGAAGTTGGCGAGCCGGTTGGCGGTGGCGCGTACCTCGCGCCGCATCCGCCGCTCCTCCCAGGCCAGCACCGATTCATGGGCGCCGAGCCGGGTGAGCAGCGCGCCGATGGCGTCGCCGTCCCGGACGACGACGCGGTCCACGCCGCGCACCTCACGGGCCTTCGCGGCGATGGAGAGCCTGCGGGCGGCGCCGACCAGCGCGAGCGCGGCCTCCGGCCCCGGGCAGGTGACCTCCAGGGAGGAGGAGCGGCCCGGCTCGGTGAGCGAGCCGTGGGCCAGGAACGCCCCGCGCCAGGCGGCCTCGGCATCGCAGGTGGCCCCCGAGACCACCTGCGGCGGAAGTCCGCGGATCGGACGGCCTCGGCCGTCGACCAGACCGGTCTGACGGGCCAGCTGGTCGCCGCCCGCCACCACCCGCACGACGTAGCGCGAGCCGCGCCGCAGCCCGCCGGGCGCCATCACGATCAGTTCCGAGCTGTGCCCGAAGATCTCGAGAATGTCCCGCTTCAGCCGGCGCGCCGCCATCGCGGTGTCCAGCTCCGCCTCGATCACAATCCGGCCGCTCACCAGGTGCAGCCCACCCGCGAACCGAAGAATCGCCGAGACTTCTGCCTTCCTGCAGCAGGTCCGGGTTACGGGAAGCCGAGAGATTTCGTCCTTCACCGCTGGCGTCATCGCCATGGGCCGATCCTTCCATGCATCCGAAAAATACGGTCGTACGCGGCGGCCAACAGCTCCGGGTCATGAATCGGATCGCCGTCGGGTGAGGCCACGGGCGCCAGCTCGACCGCGGCGCCGAGCCGTTTTGCGGCGTCGGCGAGGGACTCGCGGTCGGGCACGGCGGCCTCGTCGGCCAGCACCACGTCCAGGGCGAGTTTAGGGGCGTGTCGTCCCAAAACCTCCAAATGACGCTGCGGAGAGAAGCCATCTGTTTCACCGGGTTGCGGTGCGAGGTTCAGCGAGAGGACCTTCCGGGCCTTCGTTTCGATCAGTGCGTCCAGCAGATCGGGCACGAGCAGATGCGGAATGACCGAGGAGAACCAGGACCCGGGACCGAGGACCACCCAGTCCGCGTCCAGGACCGCCGCGACCGCCTCGGGCACGGCCGGCGGGTCGTGCGGGACCACGTGCACGGACTGGACCTCGCCCGGGGTGAGAGCCACGGTGGCCTGGCCGCGCACCGTGTCCACCCGGTCAGGATGGTCCGGGTCGTGCCCCTTGACGAGGGCCTGGAGCTCCAGCGGCACGGCCGACATGGGCAGCACCCGGCCGTGTGCGCCGAGGAGCCTGCCGACCAGGTCCAGGGCCTGGACGTGGTCACCGAGCTGCTCCCACAGGGCGACGATCAGCAGATTGCCGACCGCGTGTTCGTGCAGGTCGCCCTTGGACTGGAAGCGGTGCTGGATGACCTGGGCCCAGGTCTGGCCCCAGTCGTCGTCACCGCACAGGGCGGCCAGCGCCTTGCGCAGATCGCCGGGTGGCAGCACGCCCAGCTCCTCGCGGAGCCGGCCGCTGGATCCGCCGTCGTCGGCGACCGTGACCACGGCGGTCAGGTCGCCGGTGATCCGCCGCAGCGCGGTGAGCGAGGCGGACAGGCCCATGCCGCCGCCGAGCGCGACGACCTTGGGTTGTGCCCCGCGCTTGCGGCCCGACAGCGGAGCGCCTCTGCGCAGTCTGCGCAGACGCATGTTGCGACTGGTCACTCGCGCCCCATGTCCCGGTGCACGAGCACGGTCTCGATGCCCTCGGTGGCGAGCCGGGCGGCCAGCTTCTCCGACATGGCCACGGAGCGGTGCTTGCCGCCCGTGCAGCCGACGGCGATGGTCACGTACCGCTTGCCCTCACGGCGGTAGCCCGCGGCGACGAGCTGGAGCAGCTCCGTGTACTGGTTGAGGAACTCCTTGGCGCCCGGCTGGTCGAAGACGTACGCGGACACCTCCTCGTTGAGCCCGGTGAAGGGGCGCAGCTCGGGGACCCAGTGCGGGTTGGGCAGGAAGCGGCAGTCCACCACCAGGTCGGCGTCGACGGGCAGCCCGTACTTGAAGCCGAAGGACATCACGGTGGCGCGGAGCTCCGGCTCCTCGTCGCCCGCGAACTGGGCGTCCATCTTGGCGCGCAGTTCGTGCACGTTGAGGCTGGAGGTGTCGATCACCAGGTCGGCGTCGCCGCGCAGCTCGCGCAGCAGGTCGCGCTCGGCGGCGATCCCGTCGACGATGCGGCCGTCGCCCTGGAGCGGGTGCGGCCTGCGGACCGACTCGAAGCGGCGGACCAGGGCGTCGTCGGACGACTCCAGGAAGACGATCCGGCGGGTGACGCCCTTGGACTCCAGGTCGGCGAGGGACTCCCGCAGGTTGTCGAAGAAGCGGCGGCCCCGGACGTCGACGACGACGGCGATCCGTGCCACGTTGCCCTGCGAGCGGGCGCCGAGCTCCACCATGGTGGGGATCAGCGCGGGCGGCAGGTTGTCCACGACGAACCAGCCGAGGTCCTCCAGGCACTTCGCCGCCGTGCTGCGGCCCGCGCCCGACATTCCGGAGATGATCACCAGCTCCGGGATGGCCACCGTGCTGTCGCCCGTCTCGATCGGGGTGCCCGTACTCACGTCTGCTGCTCCGTCTGCTCGGTCTGTGCGGTCGTGCCCGTGTTCATTCTCGTGCTCGGTCATGTCGTGCTGCCCCCGTCGTCCTCTTCAATGATCTCTCCTGTGGCCGTGTTCACGGCGGGCGTGGCCGGGGCGGCCGCGGCGAGGGCGACAGCCACTGATTCCGCCGTCCTGCGGCCTATCCCCGGAACCTCGCAGATCTCGTCGATTGTCGCCTGCTTCAGCTTCTTCACGGAGCCGAAATGCTTGATCAACGCCTGTTTCCGGGTCTCTCCCAGGCCGGCGACCGCGTCCAGGGGGCTGGACCGGATGCGCTTGGCCCGTTTGGCGCGCTGGTAGGTGATGGCGAAGCGGTGTGCCTCGTCCCGGACGCGCTGGAGGAGGTAGAGGCCCTCGCTGGAACGGGGCAGGACCACCGGGTCGTCGTCGTCGGGCAGCCAGACCTCTTCCAGGCGCTTGGCCAGACCGCAGACGGCGATGTCGTCGATCCCCAGCTCGTCCAGCGCACGCTTGGCCGCGGCGACCTGGGGCTGCCCGCCGTCCACCACCAGGAGCTGCGGCGGGTAGGCGAACCTCTTGGGCCGGCCGTCGTCCTCACGGGGCTCGGCGGCCGGGTCCTGGCCGGGGCCGGCGGGCACGGGGCCCGTGGGAGCGGGACCGTCGGCGGCGGGGGCGGCTCCGGTGGGGGTGGCGGTGGCTCCGGTGGGAGCGGGGCCCTCCTCCCACTCCCCCGTGCGTTCCTTCTCCTGGAGGTAGCGCCGGAAGCGCCGGCTGATCACCTCGTGCATCGAGCGGACGTCGTCCTGTCCCTCGAAGCCCTTGATCTGGAAGCGGCGGTACTCCCCCTTGCGGGCCAGGCCGTCCTCGAAGACCACCATGGAGGCCACCACGTCGTCGCCCTGGAGGTGGGAGATGTCGAAGCACTCGATGCGCAGCGGGGCCGTGTCGAGGCCGAGCGCCTCGGCGATCTCCTCCAGGGCCCGGGACCGGGTGGTCAGGTCGGAGGCGCGCTTGGTCTTGTGCAGCCCGAGGGCCTGCTGGGCGTTGCGCTGGACCGTCGCCATCAGGTCCTTCTTGTCGCCGCGCTGCGGGATGCGCAGGCTGACCTGGGAGCCCCGGCGGCCGGCCAGCCACGCGGAGACCGCTTCGGGGTCCTCGGGCAGGGCCGGGACGAGGACCTCCTTGGGCACGGAGTCGCCGGTCTCCTCGCCGTACAGCTGCTGCAGGGCGTGCTCGACGAGGCCCGCGGTGTCGACGTTCTCCACCTTGTCGGTGACCCAGCCGCGCTGGCCGCGCACCCGGCCGCCGCGGACGTGGAAGATCTGGACGGCGGCCTCCAGCTCGTCCTCCGCGACCGCGATCAGGTCGGCGTCGGTGGCGTCGGCGAGGACGACCGCGCTCTTCTCCATGGCGCGCTTGAGTGCCTCCACGTCGTCGCGCAGGCGGGCCGCGCGCTCGTACTCCATCTCCTCGGCCGCCGCCATCATGTCCTTCTCCAGGCGGCGGATGTACGTGCCGGTGCGGCCGGCCATGAAGTCGCAGAAGTCGTCTGCCAGTTCCCGGTGCTCCTCGGGGGTCACCCGGCCGACGCACGGGGCCGAGCACTTGCCGATGTAGCCGAGGAGACAGGGGCGCCCGGTCCTGGCGGCGTTCTTGAAGACGCCGGCGGAGCAGGTCCGCACCGGGAAGACCCGGAGCATCAGGTCGACCGTCTCGCGGATCGCCCACGCGTGCCCGTACGGACCGAAGTAACGCACACCCTTCTTCTTGGCGCCGCGCATGACCTGGACGCGCGGGAACTCCTCGTTGAGCGTGACGGCGAGATACGGATAGCTCTTGTCGTCGCGGTACTTGACGTTGAACCGGGGGTCGAACTCCTTGATCCAGGAGTACTCGAGCTGGAGCGCCTCGACCTCCGTGGAGACGACGGTCCACTCCACGGACGCGGCGGTGGTCACCATCGTGCGCGTGCGCGGATGGAGGCCGGACAGGTCCTGGAAGTAATTGGCCAGGCGCTGGCGCAGGCTCTTCGCCTTCCCGACGTAGATCACCCGGCGGTGTTCGTCGCGGAATTTGTAGACCCCCGGGGAGTCGGGGATCTGTCCCGGCTTGGGGCGGTAGCTGGAGGGGTCTGCCATGGCTCCCACCCTACTGGCGGGCAGTGACAGCACGGCGTGCTCCTGGATGGTGCCGCGCTCCGGGACACGGGGTGGGGGCACGTGTCCCGGAGTGCGGGGTCATCGGGCGCGCACGGGTGGCGCGCTCACGCGGTCCTGCGGCGGTGGCGGGTGCGCAGGACGGTGACGCCGCCGAGGGCGAGTACGGCGACCGCGCCCGCGGCAACTGCGCCGGAGGCCGCGGTCACGGAGGTGCCCGTGGTGGTCACCGCGGTGGCGTCCGCGGCGATGGCGGGCCCTTCGGCGGTGGGCCCGTAGCCCCCGGCACGGCCGGCGCGGGCGTAGCCGGAACCGGGGAGCTTGTCCGCGTACGCGGCCCGTACCCGGGTGCGGTAGGCGGCCAGCGTGGTGCCGCCCGCTCCGACCGCACGCACGGCGTCCCCGTCCAGCGGCAGCACCCGGCTGCCCTTCTGTACGTACCAGGCGTCGATCTGCGGTTCCCGGAAGACGATGCCGCCGGGCAGTCTGCGGGCACCGGCGGCCGCGTACCGGGTCTCGTCGTCGCCGGTGGCGATGTTCACGACCTGCCAGCTCCCGTCCTTCCCCGGTTCGGGAAGCGTCCAGAGGGATGCTTTCCGGCCGTCCGAGGAGACCGCCGTACTGGCCAGGTAGTCCAGTGCGGCGACGGGCGCCCCGGGTTCTCCGGCGACGAAGGCCGCCGACAGGGTGCGGACCGGCACGGCCGCACCCTCGATCCGGGGCGCGGCCGCCGCCCTGGTGACGGCGCCCTCACGGGCGAAGAACCGGGACAGCGTGTTCAGGGTCGTGGCGTCGGTGGCCGCCTCGTGAGCCGCCGCCAGGGCCGCGGGGCCGGCCGAGGGTCCGGTGGCGGCGGCCGCCTGCGGGGCGACGGTCAGCAGAGCCGCACCGGCCAGCACGCCGGCCGCGGCCAGGGCCGCGGCCAGAGAACGTGCGGTACGGGTGGCGGAACGGGTCGCGGAACTGGTGGAGGTCATGCCGTCACGCCCCTATCCGGTAGAGCGAGTGGGTCCAGGAGAACTCGCTGTTGTTCACGTACCAGGCGTGCGAGGCCCAGTTGTAGCGGTTGCTGGAGGGCCAGGGATCGCCCCAGTAGACCCAGCTGTTCGCGTCGTCGTACCCGTACAGGACATGCATGTGGCCGCCGCCCGAGGACCACTGGATGCGGGTCTCCACCGGACGTCCGGCAGTGATCTCGGCCTGCACGGTCGGGTAGCGAAGCCAGCCGGTGACATACGAGCCGGGGTTGATGCCGGCCCAGTACAGACCGTCCTGGACGTTGCCGAGCGAGGCCTGCGAGTTGGGGCACTCGTAGCCCTGGGCGCGGCCGAACGCGGCGTTGCAGAACTGGTTCTGGCTGTAGTTCCGGCCGAACCAGGTGGCGATGGTGTTGCCGGCGGCGGCCCAGCACCAGTTCGACTTCTGCTGGGCCTGCATGCTGATGTTCAGCCTCTGGGCGGCGGCGAGGGTGCCTGTCGCGGTGGTGGTGGCGGCGGGGGACTGACCGGTGGCGGAGGCCGCACGGAACGGGTCGGCGGCGGTGGCGGCGTGGTGCTGCTGATCGGCGGCGGTGGCGGCCGCCGTGGGTGCGGCGAGCAGTACGGCGGCGAGTACGGCTGTCACCGACAGCCGTCCCGGCCGGACCCTTCGGTTGCGCATGGCGTTCCTCCCGTGGCGGGGGTGGGGGGTTCAAGGAGCGCGTCCGGACGCTGACGAGGAGCATCAACCGTTGTCGGGAACGGGTCAACACGCTTCAATGCGGGGGAACAGCGCGGTGTGAACGCCGGTGACGGGTGCGTGAACGCTCTCGCCCAGCCACCTGCGGCACCGCACCCGCCGGCACCGCCCGGCCGCCGCCCGTCGTGAACGTTCACCTGGAGGACGCATGCGGCACACCGAGGCCGAACTGGCGCAGGTGCTGCACACCGGCCCGTTCCATCTGGCGCTGCGCACCGCGCTCTCGGTGCGCGGACTGCCGCTCCAGCGGGTGCAGCACCATCTGGCGCATCGCGGTGTCAAGGTCGGCGTGACCAGCCTCAGTTACTGGCAGCAGGGCGCCCGCCGTCCGCAGCGGCCGGAGTCCCTGCGGGCCGTGAAGGCGCTGGAGGAGGTGCTGGAGCTGCCGGGGAACTCGCTGCTCGGGCTGCTCGGGCCCGGAGAGTCCGGCACCGAGACCGACCGCCCGCCGGCCCGCTCGTACCGCGCCCTGATGGAGGCCTCCGGGGCGGTGGAACGGCTGCTGGCGGCGATGGAGTCACCCTCGGACGGCGGGCTGCACACGGTGGGACATCAGGAGCGGGTACGGATCGGACCGGGCCGCCGGATGGAGTTCCGGAGCTCGCAGCACGTCGTGCGCGCCCATCGCGACGGCGTCGACCGCTATCTCGCCGTGTACCGCGGCGACCCCGGCTGCGATCCGTCCCGGGTCGCGGTGAGCGCACGGGAGAACTGCCGGACGGGGCGGGTCCGCTGGGATGCGGAGACGGGGGTGCTGGTCGCGGAGCTGCTCTTCGACACCCGGCTGCGGGCGGGTGAGACGTACCTCTTCGGCTACGGCTTCGAGGACGGTACGGGAGGGCCGTGCGGCGAGTACGTGCGCGGTTTCAGCTTCGGCGGCGGGCAGTACGTGCTGCAGGTCCGGTTCGACGAGGAGGCGCTGCCGGTACGGTGCCGGCGGTTCGCTCAGGTCTCGGCGGGAGCGCCGCGCGGGGCCCGGACCGACCTCACGCTCACCGGCCGGCACCGGACCGTGCATCTGGTGGAGCAGGGGGTGCGGCCCGGCCTGGTCGGCATCGACTGGGACTGGGACTGAGCCGGGCCCGCCGCGGGCGCCCGCTCGGGGGCGGGTCCGGCTGCCTGGTCCGGCTGGTCCGGTCCGGGTCACCCTGGCCCTCTGCGGGCGCCCGCTCGGGGGCGGGTCCGGCTGTCGGGTCCGGCTGGTCCGGTCCGGGGCCCGCGGTCAGGCGTCGGGGCCCGCGATGAGCTTTCCGCCCTCGACCTTGACGGGGACCGAGGGCAGCGGCACGGTCGCAGGGCCGTGGAGGGCCTTGCCGGTCGTGGTGTCGAAGAGGCTGCCGTGGCAGGGGCAGTGCCCCTCGTTCTTCTCGACCTTGTCCAGCAGACAGCCCGCGTGGGTGCACTGGGCGCTGAACGCCTTGTACTGCCCCTTGGCCGGGCAGCTGACGATGACGCGCTGCTCGCGGTAGAGCTTGGACTCGCCGACCGGGACCTCTTCGGGGGCGCCGAGCTCGACGGGCGCGGTCGGGGTCGGCGTCTCGGCGTGCCCGAGCTTCGACTCGGTCGAGCAGGCGGCCACTCCCAGCCCGGCGACGCCTGCGAGAGCGGCGCCCTTCAGCACGGTGCGGCGGGCGGTGGGCTGGCCGGACATGCGGTCTCCACGGGTCAGAGGGGTAGAGGTGCCAGGGCTGCCCGGGGCGCCTGGGCGGCGGGAGCGGCGGTGACGTATCCGACGATACCGGCGGAGCCGGACGCCCTCGCGCGCGGGCCGGTCACCCGCGGTCGTGCCTGGTCAGGGCGGTACGGGACGCGGCGGGCCGAGCGTGGCGCGGACGCGCGCCACGGGCGGGGCCGGTCGCGGGTGGGGCCGGTCGCGGGTGGGCGGGCCCGCGTCGGGCGCGGGCGGGCAGGGCGGGACGCAGTGAGGTGGCGGTCCCCCGGGAGGGGCCGCCACCTCGCACCGCGTGATCGCGGTGTGTCAGGCCTTGCGCGCGCGGGTCGCCTTCTTGGCCGCGGGCTTCTTCGCCGCTGCCGTCCCGGTGGACTTCGCCTTGGCCGTGGTGGCCTTCGCCGTCGCCGTCTTCCGCGCGGGGGCGGACTTCGCGGCGACCGCCTTCTTCGCGGCCGCCTTACGCACCGGCTTGCGCGCCGTGGGCACGGCCGCCTCGCTGACCCGGTCCGCGTCCAGGATGCCCTGGAGGAACTTCCCGGTGTGGCTGGCGGGCACGCCCGCCACGAACTCCGGGGTGCCCTCGGCGATGACCAGGCCGCCGCCGTTGCCCCCCTCGGGGCCCATGTCGATGACCCAGTCGGCGGTCTTGATGACATCGAGGTTGTGCTCGATGACGATCACCGAGTTCCCCTTGTCGACCAGGCCGGACAGCACCTTGATCAGCTTGGAGATGTCCTCGAAGTGCAGACCGGTGGTCGGTTCGTCCAGGACGTAGACCGTGCGTCCGGTGGACCGCTTCTGGAGCTCGCTGGCGAGCTTCACCCGCTGCGCCTCGCCGCCCGAGAGCGTCGGCGCGGACTGGCCGAGCCTGACGTATCCGAGACCGACCTCGTTGAGCGTCCGCAGGTGGCGCGCGATGGTCGGGACGGCCTCGAAGAACTCCAGGCCCTCCTCGATCGGCATGTCCAGCACCTCGGCGATGGACTTGCCCTTGTAGTGGACCTCCAGGGTCTCCCGGTTGTAGCGCGCTCCGTGGCAGACCTCGCACGGGACGTACACGTCCGGCAGGAAGTTCATCTCGATCTTGATGGTGCCGTCGCCGGAGCAGTTCTCGCAGCGGCCGCCCTTCACGTTGAAGGAGAACCGGCCCGGCAGATAGCCGCGGACCTTGGCCTCCATCGTCTCCGCGAACAGCCGGCGGACGTGGTCGAACACGCCCGTGTACGTCGCCGGGTTGGACCGGGGCGTCCGGCCGATGGGCGACTGGTCGACGTGCACCACCTTGTCGACGAGGTCGTCCCCGTCGACCCGGGTGTGCCGGCCGGGCACCGACTTGGCGCCGTTCAGCTCGCGGGCCAGGTGGGTGTAGAGGATGTCGTTGACCAGGGTCGACTTCCCGGAGCCGGAGACGCCGGTCACGGCGGTCAGCACGCCGAGCGGGAAGGCGACGTCGATGTCCTGGAGGTTGTTCTCCCGGGCGCCGTGGACCGTGAGCAGGCGCGAGGGGTCGACGGGGCGCCGGATCTCGGGCATCGCGATCGACTTCTTGCCGGTCAGATACTGACCGGTGATCGACTTGTCGTTGGCCAGCAGCTCCTTGAGCGATCCGGAGTGGACCACCTTGCCGCCGTGCTCGCCCGCGCCGGGGCCGATGTCGACGACCCAGTCGGCGACCTTGATGGTGTCCTCGTCGTGCTCGACGACGATGAGCGTGTTGCCCATGTCGCGGAGCCGGACCAGGGTCTCGATCAGCCGGTGGTTGTCGCGCTGGTGCAGGCCGATGGACGGCTCGTCCAGCACGTACAGCACGCCGACCAGACCGGAACCGATCTGGGTGGCGAGCCGGATGCGCTGCGCCTCACCGCCGGACAGGGTGCCGGCCGCACGGTTCAGCGAGAGGTAGTCCAGGCCGACGTCGACCAGGAACCTCAGCCGCTCGTTGACCTCCTTGAGCACCCGCTCGGCGATCTTCTTGTCGCGGGCGTTCAGCTTCATCCGGCCGAGGAACTCGGCGCACTCGCTGATCGACATCGCGGCGACCTGCGCGATGGACTTCTCCATCACCGTGACCGCGAGGACGATCGGCTTGAGCCGGGTGCCCTCACAGGTCGGGCACGGCACCTCGCGCATGTAGCCCTCGAAGCGCTCCCGGCTGGAGTCGCTCTCGGCCTCGGAGTGCCGCCTCTTGACGAACTGGACCGCGCCTTCGAAGGAGGGCGTGGTGTAGGCGCGCTCGCGCCCGTACCGGTTGCGGTAGCGGACCTCGGTCTGGATCTTGTGGCCGAAGAGCAGGGCCTTCTTGGCGCGCTGCGGGAGTCCGGCCCACGGAATGTCCGTACGGAATCCGAGGGCCTCGGCCAGGGCGTTGATCTGGCGGCCGAAGTACTCCTTGGTGTGACCGTGCGACCAGGGGTGGATGGCGCCCTCGTCGAGGGACTTCTCCTCGTCCGGGACGATCAGCTCCGGGTCGACCTCCATCCTGGTGCCGATGCCCGTGCAGTCGGGGCAGGCGCCGAAGGGGCTGTTGAAGGAGAAGGAGCGCGGCTCCAGCTCCTCGAAGGAGAGGTCGTCGTACGGGCAGTAGAGGTGCTCGGAGTACATCCGCTCACGCTCCGGGTCGTCCTCAGGGAGGTCGACGAAGTCGAGCACGACCATGCCGCCGGAGAGGCCCAGCGCGGTCTCGACCGAGTCGGTCAGCCGGCGCTTGGCGCTGTCCTTCACCGTGAGGCGGTCGATGACCACCTCGATGGTGTGCTTCTCCTGCTTCTTGAGCGTGGGCGGCTCGGAGAGCTGGATGGTCGCGCCGTCGACCCTGGCCCTGCTGTACCCCTTGGTCTGCAGGTCGGCGAAGAGGTCGACGAACTCGCCCTTGCGCTCACGGACCAGCGGCGAGAGCACCTGGAAGCGGCTGCCCTCGGGCAGGCCGAGGACCTTGTCCACGATGGCCTGCGGCGACTGGCGCGAGATGGGACGGCCGCACTCGGGGCAGTGCGGCTTGCCGATCCTGGCGAAGAGCAGCCGGAGGTAGTCGTAGACCTCGGTGATCGTGCCGACCGTCGAGCGCGGGTTGCGCGAGGTCGACTTCTGGTCGATGGAGACGGCCGGCGACAGACCCTCGATGAAGTCGACGTCCGGCTTGTCCATCTGGCCGAGGAACTGCCGTGCGTACGAGGAGAGGGACTCCACGTAGCGCCGCTGCCCCTCGGCGAAGATCGTGTCGAACGCGAGCGACGACTTGCCCGACCCGGAGAGCCCGGTGAAGACGATGAGGGAGTCGCGGGGGAGGTCGAGCGAGACGTTCTTGAGGTTGTGCTCGCGAGCGCCACGGACGATGAGACGGTCGGCCACGCCGGTCCGCACCTTTCTAGAGAGAAGCGGGGGAACTGAGCCCCTGCCCCAGGGTATGGGGGGTGCTACAGCGATGTACGAAGCTTTCGACTTCGAGCGTATAGCACGCGCATTCGATTTACGGACGGCTGAGGACTCCTTCACCCGAATGAGTGGCCGACGCTAGGCTCGGGCCATGACTGATCATGTGCACGACCTGGCCGCATTGCGGCAAGCGACCGACCGACTGCTCAGCGCCACGGAGAAACTGGACGACGCGGCGCTCGCCGAACCGTCGCTTCTCCCGGGCTGGAGCCGGGGTCATGTCGTCGCGCACCTCTCACGTAACGCCGACGCGCTGGTAAATGTTCTCCAGGGCCGGCCCATGTACGCAGACAGCGAAACCCGCGACGGCGACATCGAGCGCGACGCGCCCCGGGCGCAGGCGGAACAGCTCGCCGACCTGGCCGCGAGCGCGGACCGCTTCGTGACGGCCGCCGCGGCCCCCGCCGACTGGTCGCGCACCGTCGAACTGCGCAACGGTGTGACGGACTCGGCCTCCCGGATCCCCTTCCGCCGCCGCGTCGAGGTCGAGCTGCACCACGTCGACCTGGGGATCGGCTACGAGCTGGAGGACCTGCCGGACGATTTCACCGCCCGCGAGATCGACTTCCTGGCGGAGCGCTTCGCCGGGCACGCCGCGGTCGTGTCGACGGGCCTGGCCGACGACCGGGGCCGGACCTGGACCACCGGCGGCGGCGCGGAGGGCGGCCCCGTGGCCGTCCGCGGCACGGCTTCCGAGCTGCTCGCATGGCTCAGCGGCCGGCGTGACGGATCCGCTCTGACCGTCAACGGCGGGCCCCTTCCCGCACTGCCCCCGCTATAGGCTGAGAGACATGACGTACAGCGGAACGGTCAAGGTCGGCGGGCGTGCGGACGTACACGAGCTGACGGATCTGATGATCTCCAAGGTCGCCGTCGGCCCGATGAACAACAACGCCTATCTCCTGCGCTGCCGGGCGACCGGCGAACAGCTCCTGATCGACGCGGCGAACGAGGCCGCGACCCTGCTGACGCTGATCGGCGACGACTCGATCGCCTCGGTCGTCACCACCCACCGGCACGGCGACCACTGGCAGGCGCTGGGCGAGGTGGTCGCGGCCACCGGTGCGCGTACGTACGCCGGGCGGTTCGACGCCGAGGGGATTGCGGTCCCGACGGATGTGCTCGTCGAGGACGGCGACACGATCAGGGTCGGGCAGGTCGCGCTGACCGCCCGCCATCTGACCGGCCACACCCCGGGCTCGATCGCGCTCGTCTACGACGACCCGCACGGCGCTCCGCACCTGTTCACCGGGGACTGCCTCTTCCCCGGCGGGGTCGGCAACACGTTCGGCGACGCGGAGGCGTTCGTGAGCCTGCTGCACGACGTGGAGACCAGGCTCTTCGACCCCCTCCCCGACGAGACGTGGGTCTACCCCGGACACGGGCACGACACCACACTCGGCGACGAGCGCCCGCGGCTGCCCGAATGGCGCGCGCGGGGCTGGTGACGACGGCGGGGGGGTGTGGGCGCGCGATCCGCGCGCCCACACCCCCCGCCCCCGCTCAGGCGTCTATGCCGGCGCCCTTGTCCGCGGGATCCGCGGCCTTGCCCGCCTCCGCGGCGGCGTCCGCCCTTTCCTGCTTCTTGTTGGCGATCAGGCTGGTGATGGTGGTGATCACCAGCACCCCGCAGATGACGCCGAGCGAGACCGGGATGGAGATCTCGGGGACGTGCACCCCGGACTCGTGCAGCGCGTGCAGGACCAGCTTGACGCCGATGAAGCCGAGGATGACCGACAGCCCGTAGCTGAGGTGGACCAGCTTCTTGAGCAGACCGCCGATCAGGAAGTACAGCTGCCGCAGCCCCATCAGCGCGAAGGCGTTGGCGGTGAACACGATGTACGGGTCCTGGGTCAGGCCGAAGATCGCGGGGATGGAGTCCAGCGCGAACAGCACATCGGTGGTGCCGATGGCGAGCATGACGACCATCAGAGGGGTCAGGACGCGCTTGCCGTTGACCCGGATGAAGAGCTTGGTGCCGTGGTACCGGTCGGCGACACCGAAGCGGCGCTCGATGGTCTTGAGGAGGCGGTTCTCCTCGAACTCGTCCTCCTCCTCGCCGGCCCGCGCCTCCTGGATGAGCTTCCAGGCGGTGTAGATCAGGAACGCGCCGAAGATGTAGAAGACCCACGAGAAGTTGGCGATGACCGCGGCGCCGGCGGCGATGAAGACCGCCCGGAGAACCAGCGCGATCATCACACCGACGAGCAGCACCCGCTGCTGGAGGTGGGAGGGCACCGAGAACTTCGCCATGATCAGCACGAAGACGAAGAGATTGTCGACGCTCAGCGACTTCTCGGTGATGTAGCCGGCGAAGAACTCGCCCGAGGCCTGGGTCTCACCGAAGGCGAGCAGCCCGAGCCCGAAGAGTACGGCCAGCGCGATCCAGACGATCGTCCAGATTCCGGCTTCCTTGGTCGACACGTCATGAGGCTTGCGCCCGATGAAGAAGTCGACGGCGATGAGGGCGCACAGACCAAGAATGGTCAGCGCCCAGAGGGTCCATGAAACGTCCACTGCGCCTCCGGCAGTTCGCTACGGCTACTGATCAGCGTCGTCGCTGCCGGAGGTCTCTTCCACCCGGGCGCACGGGATGCGCGCTGGGCCGGCGCCCCGGGACCGGTCACAGTCCGTACTGACGGGCACGCCGCGATCGGGAGTACTCCCCTCCGCCCAATGAACAGTACAGGGAATACCAAGGAAAGGTAAAGAGAAGGGTAAAGATGCTCCAAAACACCAGGTGGGAGTGGGTGTGGACAATCGGCCCAGGTCGGCGGTTCAGCGATGTCCGGTGCGCCGCGCGGCGGCCACACGTTCCAGAACCTGCTCCAGCACACGGCTGCCGGGCGGCGTCCCGGGCGGCTCGTACGTCCAGGCGTGACCGACCCAGGGGTCGGCCAGATGGTCGTCGGCGACCGGGGTGACGCGGAGCAGCGACCGCCACAGAGGGTCGAGCACCGGACCGTACGCCGAGGCGTCCTCCCGGTCCGCGACCATCATGAGATGCACGCCGACGGCAGGCCCCTCGTCGGCGAGGTAGCGCAGTTGCGTGACGGCACGGTCGTCGAAGCCGTGCGGGAAGTCGTTGACGATCAGCAGCTGCTCGGCCGGGTCCAGGTCGGGCGGCAGCGAATCGGCGGCTCCGGCCCTGATCGCCATCTGCACGAGGTCGACGCGCCGGGTGAGGTGGGCGAGGACCGAGGACACTCCCCCGGGGCCGGAAGCGGGCGGGCTCGCCAGTACCCCGGCACCGACCAGCGGGGCCAGCGCCGCGGCACCGGAGCCCGCCGGATCGATGACATGGACCGAGAACTCGTTCGGCGGGTAGACGGCGAGCATCCGCGCCGCGTGCAGGACGGCGCTCTCCATGGCCAGCCGGCGCAGCTGGTGGGCATCGGTCAGGGCGGCGGCCTCGGACGCCGTGCGTCCGCTGTCGATCCACATCCCGCGCTCCAGCGGCAGCCGGACGAGCAGCGGAATGCTCAGCCCGCTGCTCTCCGGCAGATGGAGGTCGCCGATCCGCAGGGCCATGGGGATCTCCATCGGGACGCGGTAGGCGTGCCAGACGGGGTTGTCCCAGCCCGCGTACGCGGCGGGCAGCGCGGGCTCCACCACGGCCGACTCGGCGGCGAGCTGAGCGAGGTCGCGGTCCAGGGCCTCGCGGGCCCGGCCGGTCAGTTCGTCGCGCTTGGCCCGGGCCTGCTCGCGGGCCCGGTCGCCCGCGCCGCCGATCCGGCTGCGCGGATCCGACAGGGTCCGCTCCAGCTCCTGGTCCATCCGGGACTCGGCGAAGTCGACGGCGCTGCGGTACGCGGCGGTGGCCCGGGCCAGGTCCTCGAACATGCCCCAGACCTGGTTGTAGAGGCGCTCGTCCATCGACCAGCCGGTCGCGTCCCCGGCGACGGGGGTGGCGGGCCTGCCGGGCTGGGCGGGCGGCGCGGCGGGCGGAGGCGGCGGGGGTGCGGTCGCCTGGCGGCGGGGGTGCGCGTAGTCGATGGGGCCCCCGGCGGAGGGCGCTGCGGGGGTGATCGGGGTGGCGGGCGCGGAGGACGGCGAGGAGGGCTCGTCCAGGGGCTCGGGCTGCGGGGCCGCCTGGGGCCGTCCGGCGCCCTGGGGCGACGCGGGATCTCCTGCGTGTCGGACCCGGCCGCCCTCCGGGGTCCGGGGCGGGGGCGGGGTCACCGAGCGGGCCAGACCGCGGGCGACGGCTTCCTGGATCGCCCTCGCCAGTTCGGCCGCTCCGGCGACGCCCTGGTCGGCGAGCATCGCGGCGAGACCGCCGGCGTAGCCCTGACCGACCGCGCGGACCTTCCAGGCCCCCTGCCTGCGGTAGAGCTCCAGAGCGGCGACGGCCGACTCGCTGTCCAGACCGGTCAGGGTGAAGGTGGCGATCTCCGTGCCGTCGAGTCCGGTGACCGCGACGAAGGGCGAGGCCACGGTCCCGAACCGGGTCGGGCCGCCCGCCTCCAGCGGCAGCGCCAGCAGCACGGTGACCCGGTGCACCGCATCGGGCAGGGCGTCGAGGTCGACCGCGAGCCGGTGCTCGGCCGCGGCCTGCCTGGACACCTCCAGGCCCGGCAGCTGCGGGGAACCGGGGTGGGCTATCCACTCGACGCCGTGCACGGTGCCTTGCTCGTCCCCGAGCGTGGCACCGGCCACGACGGGCGCGCCGGCCGAAACCCGGATCTCCAGACGGGTCTGGGGCAACGTGTGGTTCTGCCCCCGGACCAGCTCGGCCGTCATTGCCCTGTCCCCTCGACGAGTTGCTGCTGCGCGATGCGATGTCGTGCGTGGTGCGGCACCCGCGGTGCCGGTGCCGCGATGCGGTGCAGCTCCCGGCGGCCGGTGCCGCCGGGAGCTGCGCGTCGTGCTGCGGACCCGTGGGTCCGGCCGTGCCTACAGGTGCGGCAGGATCGCCGGCATGAGGTCCTGGAAGGTGCGGCCGTTGGCCGGGGTGCCGATGGCGGTCATCGCCCACCCGCTCCCCGAACGGCTGACCTTCGCCATGATCTGGGCGGTGTACTGCCCGCCGCCGTCCAGCGTGTAGCGGGCGAGCTCCTGGCCGTTGGTCTCGTCCACGATGCGGCAGAAGGCGTTCTGCACCTCCTGGAACGTCTGGCCGGTGAAGGAGTTCACCGTGAAGACGATCTGGTCGATGTGGACCGGCACCCGCTGGAGGTCGACCAGGATCGCCTCGTCGTCGCCGCCCGAGCCGGCGCCGCCGACGAGGTTGTCCCCGGTGTGCTTGACCGAACCGTCGTCGCTGACGAGGTGCCGGAAGAACACGACGTCGACCGGCTGCTTGTCGGCGAACAGGACCGCCGAGGCGTCCAGGTCGATCTCCCGGGTGCGCGAGCCGAACAGACCGCGGCGCGGAGCCGCCTGCCAGCCGAGCCCCATCCGTACCGCGGTCAGGGTCCCCCCGTCGCTCTTCTGCAGGCTGATGGCCTGACCCTTGGTCATATTGACCGTCACGCGCTGTCCCCTCTCCGCTGTCCCCGCAACCGTCCTTGCGCGGTTTTCCAGCACCCTACGCATTCGCGCCACGGGCACAGCCCCCCAGGGCCGTTTTGTGTCGGTCCTGCAACACATCGGGCGGCGAGAGGTCAGGCCAGACCCGCCTCCCGCATCTGGCGCAACTCCTTCTTCAACTCCCCCACCTCGTCACGCAGCCGGGCAGCCACCTCGAACTGCAGGTCGGCGGCGGCCGCACGCATCCGGTCGGTCATCTCCTCGATGATCCCGGCGAGCTCGGCGGCCGGGCGGTCGGTGACCGCCGCCTCGTCCTTTCCGGACTTCCCCTTCGCGCCACCGGCCTTGATGCCCAGCGTGGGCACCGGCGCCTTGGTCCCCTTGGTCTGGCGGTAGCCCGTGCCGAGGAGCTGCTCGGTGTCGACCTCCTCGCGGGCGATCGTCGCGACGATGTCGTTGATCTTCTTGCGCAGCGGCTGCGGGTCGAGTCCGCGCTCGGTGTTGTACGCGATCTGCTTCTCGCGGCGCCGGTTGGTCTCGTCGATGGCCTGCGCCATCGCCGGGGTGACCTTGTCCGCGTACATGTGGACCTGCCCCGAGACGTTGCGGGCCGCGCGTCCGACGGTCTGGATCAGCGAGGTGGCCGAGCGCAGGAAGCCCTGCTTGTCGGCGTCGAGGATGGCCACGAGCGACACCTCGGGCAGGTCGAGCCCCTCGCGCAGGAGGTTGATCCCCACCAGGACGTCGTACTCGCCCGAGCGCAGCTCCCGCAGCAGCTCGATACGGCGCAGGGTGTCGACGTCGCTGTGCAGATAGCGGACCTGGATGCCCAGCTCCAGGAAGTAGTCGGTGAGGTCCTCCGACATCTTCTTGGTGAGGGTGGTGACCAGGACCCGCTCGTCCTTCTCGGTGCGCTTGCGGATCTCGTGCACCAGGTCGTCGATCTGGCCCTCGGTGGGCTTGACGACGATCTCCGGGTCGACGAGGCCGGTGGGCCGGATGATCTGCTCCACGAAGCCGTCGCCCCGGGAGAGCTCGTACTTGCCGGGGGTCGCGGAGAGGTAGACCGTCTGGTTGATCCGTCCGAGGAACTCCTCCCACTTCAGCGGGCGGTTGTCCAGGGCCGAGGGCAGCCGGAATCCGTGGTCGACGAGGGTCCGCTTGCGGGAGGCGTCGCCCTCGTACATCGCGCCGATCTGCGGGACCGTCACGTGCGACTCGTCGAGGACGAGGAGGAAGTCCTCGGGGAAGTAGTCGAGAAGGGTGTGGGGGGCGGTGCCGGGGTCGCGGTCGTCGAAGTGCAGCGAGTAGTTCTCGACACCGGAGCAGGTGCCGATCTGGCGGAGCATCTCGATGTCGTACGTCGTACGCATGCGGAGCCGCTGGGCCTCCAGCATCTTGCCCTGCTTCTCCAGCTCGGCGAGGCGCTGCTCCAGCTCACGCTCGATGCGGCCGACCGCCTTCTCCATGCGCTCGGGGCCCGCCACGTAGTGGCTGGCGGGGAAGACGTGGAGCGACCGGTCCTCGCTGATGATCTCGCCGGTGAGCGGATGGAGCGTGGAGAGGGCCTCGATCTCGTCACCGAACATCTCGATGCGGACGGCGAGCTCCTCGTAGACCGGGAAGATCTCGATGGTGTCCCCGCGCACCCGGAAGGTGCCGCGGGTGAACGCCAGGTCGTTGCGGGTGTACTGCATCTCGACGAAGCGGCGCAGCAGCTGGTCGCGGTCGAATTCGTCGCCCACCTTGAGCTGGACCATCCGGTCCACGTACTCCTGCGGGGTGCCGAGACCGTAGATGCAGGACACGGAGGCGACCACGACGACGTCGCGCCGGGTGAGCAGCGAATTCGTGGCGGAGTGGCGGAGCCGCTCGACCTCCTCGTTGATCGAGGAGTCCTTCTCGATGTAGGTGTCCGACTGCGGGACGTAGGCCTCGGGCTGGTAGTAGTCGTAGTACGAGACGAAGTACTCGACCGCGTTGTTCGGCAGGAGCTCGCGGAACTCGTTGGCCAGCTGGGCGGCGAGGGTCTTGTTGGGCGCCATCACCAGGGTGGGGCGCTGGAGCTTCTCGATCATCCAGGCGGTGGTCGCCGATTTGCCGGTGCCGGTCGCGCCGAGCAGCACGACGTCCTTCTCACCTGCCCGGACACGCCGCTCCAGCTCGGCGATGGCCGCCGGCTGGTCGCCGCTGGGCTGGTAGGGACTGACGACCTCGAAAGGCGCCACCGAACGTTCGATCTTCGAAACGGGCCGCATGCAACCACCGTACGACCCCCCACTGACAACGGGGCCGGGTCGGCGCTCGCGGCGGCCCCGCGGTCACCAGTCCTGCGGCTGCGTGGAGTCCTGGCGCTGCTGCGAGTGGAACGAGGCCGGGTCGGCGTGCGTACCGAACCGGGGGACCTGGCGCTGGGCCGGGATGCCGGGCATCCGGTCTCCCCGGACGGCCGCGGGGTCGTTCCAGTCGGGGGTGCCCATGACCACCAGGGGGTCGAACATCACGACGACGGCGGCCAGCAGCAGGAAGCAGGCCGGGCCCAGCAGCATGGGGACGAGCAGCGCGGTCGCGCTGTCGCCGGAGCCGGCGGAGGAGGCGGTGACGGCGGCGGGGTGGAGATGGACCCTGAGGGCGGCCATGCCCGTGTAGTGCATGCCGCTCACCGCGACGCCCATCACGACGCTGGCGCCGAGGCTGGGCAGGAAGCCGTGGATGGAGACCGCGGCCCAGAGCGCGGCGGTCGAGGCGACCACGGCGATGACGACCGAGAGCGACACGGTGATCGTGTCGTACTCGAACTGCCCATCAAGTCGCATACCGGCCATGCCGAGGTAATGCATGGAGGCCACACCGAGTCCGGTGATCGTTCCTCCCGTCACCAGCGCCATGCGGGTGGCGCCGCGGTACCCGACCAGGAAGATCCCGATACCGACCATGACGATCGCGACGGCGAGGCTGGCGAAGGTGATCGGTTTGTCGTAGCCGATCGGCGCCTCTTCGACGGTGAACCCCACCATCGCGATGAAGTGCATCGTCCAGATCCCGGACCCTATGGAGGTCGCGCCCAGAGCCAGCCAGCCGGCCTTGAAGGAACGCTCGGTACGCAGTGACCGGGTGGTACAGCGCAGGCCCAGGGCCGCGCCGAGACAGGCCATGAGGAATGCGGCCACGGGAGTGACCGCCCCGTAGCCGAAACCGTCGATTGTGCCCTGCATGCTCGTACGCCCTTCGCAGAAGCCCGGGTTCGGATGACCCTAAGGCGCAAGGCCCGGCAAACAAACAGAAGAGCTGCATTTTATCGACAGGGACGGCGGCCCGTGACCCGGTCCCCGAGGTGCGTTCACGTCGTGGCCATCCGTCGCCCCTTCCCTGTTCGGGGACGGCTGGGACCCTCGGGCCGTCCGTCACTCTGACGCAAGGAGTCCACGTGTACGCAGGCACCGCAACCGCCTCCGCCACCGCCGTCGCCCTGCTCGGCGCCGGCGCGTTGTTGATGTCGAGCACGAGCGCCGGGACACCGGGCACGGACGCCACCGCGGCCGGCCGCACCGTGGCGGTGGCCCGCACCGTCGCCGCCCCTTCCGCGACCGCCGCCGGCACCGGCGTCCTGCCGCTGGGTGACGTGACCCGGGGCCGGACGGACGACCCGCTCGTCATCGCCCACCGGGGTGCGTCGGCGTACGCGCCGGAGAACACCCTGGCGGCCGTGGACAAGGCGGACGTCCTGGGCTTCGACTGGGTGGAGAACGACGTCCAGCTGACCCGGGACGGCGTGCTCGTCGTCATCCACGACACCAGTCTGAAGCGGACCACGGATGCCGAGGAGGTCTTCCCGGGCCGTGCTCCCTGGGCGGTCAAGGACTTCACGGCGGCGGAGATCGCCCGGCTGGACGCGGGCAGCTGGTTCGGTCCGCTCCACGCCGGGGCCCGCGTGCCCACACTGCGGCAGTATCTGCACCGGATCGGGCGCAACGGCCAGAACCTGCTCCTGGAGATCAAGAGCCCCGAGACCTATCCCGGAATCGAGCGGGAGACCCTGCGGGTCCTGCGCCAGGAGGGGTGGCTCGACCGCGAGCACGTCCGCGGCCGTCTGGTGATCCAGAGCTTCGGCGCCGGCAGTGTGCGCAGGGTGCACGAGCAGCGTCCGGACGTCGTCACGGGTTTCCTCGGCACTCCGGCCGTCGCGGATCTGCCGTCGTACGCGGCGTTCACCGACCAGATCAACCCGGCGTACACCTCGCTCTCGGGCGAGTACGTGGCTGCGGTGCACGCGCTGAAGGGCCCGCACGACAAACGGCTCAGGGTCAGCGCCTGGACGGTCAACGACGCCGGGCACGCCCGACAGGTCGCCGGCTACGGCGTGGACGGCATCATCACCAACACCCCCGACGTGGTGCGTGAGGCCACCGGCTGACCGCTCTGGGCACCGTGATCCGGCCTCCGTTGTCAGTGGGCGGTCGTACGGTGGTGGGCATGAACAGCGACGGGGTTGTCGAGTGGGCCGTGGTCGACAGTGACATCGGCCCGCTCCTGCTGGCCGCGACCGGGGCCGGGCTGGTGACCGTGGTCTTCCACGCCCGGCCGGCGGTCCGGGACAGGGTGCTGGACCGGTTGCGCAGCCGACTGGGCGCCGAGCCCGTGGAGTCGCCCGGCTCCGCACGCCTCGCCGAGCCGATACGCCAGCTCACGGCCTACTTCGCGGGCACGCTGCGGGAGTTCTCGCTCGACCTGGACTGGTCGCTGACGAGCGGCTTCAACCGCCAGGTGCTCCGCGAACTGGCGACGGGCGTGCCGTACGGCGCGGTCGCGGGGTACGGAGACCTCGCCGACCGGGTGGGCCAGCCCGGAGCGGCCCAGGCGGTCGGCGCCGCGATGGGGTCCAATCCGCTGCCCGTGGTGGTGCCCTGCCACCGGGTGGTGGAGAGCGGCGGCGGCCTCGGCGGCTTCGGCGGCGGGCTGGAGACCAAGCGGCAGCTGCTGGCTATGGAGGGTGTGCTGCCGCAGCCGTTGTTCTGAGCCGGCGGGGCCGCCTGCGGGGTCGTGCCCTGATCCGGCATGACGGCATGACCTGCGAGACCCGGACGCGAGAGTCGGGCTCGGGGTTCGGACGCGGGGGCGGCGCGGGGTTCGGACGCGGGGGTCCGGGCCCTGCGTGCGGCCTGGCACACTGCGTCGGTGCCCCACACCATCGATGCTCCCGACACCCCCGACGGACCGCGTCCCGCCGGACCGGTCACCGCGGCGGACCTGCCCGCACTCCGGCGCAGGACGACCGGCGTGCTCATCGCCAGTCAGATACTCGGCGGCCTCGGCGTGCCCATCGGCATCGCCCTGGCCCCGGTGCTGGCGACGCGCGTCAGCGGCTCCGAGGCGCTGTCGGGTCTCGCGCCCACCGCGTCGGTGACCGGCACGGCCCTGCTCTCGCTGCCACTGGCCGCGCTGATGACCTCGCGGGGCCGCCGACCCGGACTCGTGCTGGCGTATCTGATCGGCGCGCTCGGCGCGGGCCTCGTGGTCCTGGCGACCGTCGTGGAGAGCTTCCCCCTGCTGCTGCTCGGCATGGCCGGGTTCGGCGCGGGTTCCTCGGCCAACCTCCAGGCCAGGTTCGCCGCCGCCGATCTCGCCGAACCCGACCGCCGCGGCCGGGCGATCTCGACCGTCATCTGGGCCACCACCATCGGCTCGGTACTCGGGCCGAACATCGCGGCCCCGGCGGGCCGGGTGTTCCGGGGCACCGCCGTGTCGGAGACGGCCGGCCCGTTCGTCTGGGCGGCCGGCATCTTCCTGCTCGCCGCCGTCGTGGTCGCGGTGCTGCTGCGGCCCGACCCCCTCCTCACCGCACGCGCCCTGGCCCCGCAGGAGAACCGGTCCGCCGGGGGCCGTTCGCTGCGCGCGGGTGTCGCGGCCGTGCGGGCGTCGCCCATGGCCCGGCTCGCCCTGGTGACGGTGGCCGTCTCGCACACCGCGATGGTCTCGATCATGGTGATGACTCCGGTCGACCTCGGTCACCACGGTGCCGGCCTGCAGCTGATCGGCCTGGTGATCAGCGGCCACATCGCCGGGATGTACGCGTTCTCGCCGGTGATGGGCTGGCTGGCGGACCGCTTCGGCCGCCTCACCGTCATCGGTCTGGCGGCCGGGCTGCTCGCCCTGGCCGCTCTGCTGGCAGGCACCGCGGGCGCCGCGCACGGCAGGACCGCGGCCGGCCTGTTCGTACTCGGCCTCGGCTGGTCCGCGGGTCTGGTGGCGGGTTCGGCGCTGCTCACCGACTCCGTACCGCAGGCGGCACGCGCCGCGGTGCAGGGACTGTCGGACCTCACCATGAACGCCTCGGCGGGCATCGGCGGCGCGGTCGCCGGGGTGATCGTCTCCCAGGCCGGCTACGGCTGGCTCAACCTGGCCGGGGCCTGCCTGCTGCTCCCGATGGCCGCACTGACACTGCGCCGGACCCTCGTTCGTCGCGCCACGGCCTGATACGGGAACGATGCGGCCGGATCCGGGCCTCTGCCTGATCCGGGACAGAGCCTGATCCGGGAGGCGTCCGCCCGACCGGGCGGCAGGATCCGGGCCCTCGCCGCTCAGCGGGCCGGGATCGGGCCCCGGCTGCTCAGAGGCCCGGGGCCCGGGCTGCTCAGAGGCTGATGTGGTACGCCTTGCGCAGCGTCTCGTGCACGGTCCATGTCGTCCGGTCGCCCTCACGCAGCACACAGGCGTCGCCGGGCCCGATCTCCAGCGTGGCGCCGCCCTCGACCGCCACGGTCGCTCGCCCGCTGACGACGACGAACAGTTCGTCGGCCTCGGTGTCCGTGACCACGCCGGGTGTGATCTGCCAGATTCCGCGTACCTGCTTGCCGTCGGCCGACTCCCACAGCACCTTGCCGGTGACTTCGGGCTCACCCGAGACGATCTGCCCGGGGTCGAGCGGTTCCGGTTCGAGCGCGGCGTCGGGAATGTGCACGGCGAAAGAGGCAGGAGCTTGATCAAATGTGGTCATGGCCGGTCACCTTAGCCACCGCCTCCGGACGTCGCGCCACCAGGACGGGCTGAAAGAACCCCGACTCGTCGGGCTCGTGCCACACCGGCTCCCGCAGTCCGGCCCGCGTCGTGAACTCGACGAGCTGATCCTGTGACAGCGCCCAGTACGAGGTGCGCCGCCTGCGCACGTTCCAGCCGTCCCCCGCCGCCGTCTCCGTCTCCGTGGCGGCGGCCGTCTCATGGTCCGCCGGCGCGGTGGGCAGCAGCTGGAAGTGCTCCAGGTCGTAGCGCTCGCCGTCCGGCTTCCAGTGCCACAGCTGGAAGGTGACCACCCGGCCTCCTTCCCCCTCCCTGACCTGCGCAGGCGTGGACACCGGCCGTTCGCGGCGCAGCCGGTCGTACGGCCGGGTGGACAGCAGCAGCACCCCGCCGGGCCTCAGCACTCTGCGCATCTCGCCGAGCGCGGCCAGCACCGCCTTCGGAGTGAGCAGATGCGGCAGGGAGTTGTCGGCGCACACGACGACGTCGAACGAGCCGTCGCGAAACGGGAGCTTCGCCATGTCGGCGGCGGTGACCGGCAGTGTCAGCCCGCGCGAGGCCGCCTCCTGCGCGGCACGGAGCACCGCGACGGGGCTCAGGTCGCTGCCGGTGACCCGGTATCCCCGTGCGGCCAGCCCCAGTGCCTGGGTCCCGATGCCGCAGGAGCAGTCCAGCACGTCGAGCGCGACGGCCTTGTCGCCGCAGTCGACCGTTCCGCCGATGAGCGCCGAGAGAGCGGCCGCCTGCCGCGCGATGCTCGCCTCCCAGTCCGCGTACATGAGGTCGTAGTCCGCGGCCAGGTCATCGTAGAAATGGCGAACCGTGGACGATGGGCGGTCGGTCGGAGGGTTCATGGCCCGACGTTAGCGGGGCGGCAGCGACTTCCGGCCGCCGGGGCGGGTCCACGTTTGAGTGCGCACCGTCCGCGACAGGGATGTGAACATGTCACTGACCGAGCCGTCCGCCGCCCCCCGCTCCCCCGTTCTCTCCGCGGAGGTACGGGCCGCTCTCGCCGAGCACCGGCCCGTCGTCGCCCTGGAGTCGACGATCATCGCGCACGGTCTGCCCCGCCCGCGCAATCTGCGGGTCGCCGAGGAGCTGGAGGCGATCGTGCGGTCGGCCGGTGCCGTGCCCGCCACCGTCGCCGTACTGGACGGCAGCGCCCGGGTCGGCCTGGACAAGGCCCAGTTGGAGCGGGTCGCCGAGGACCCCGCGATGCGCAAGCTGGGGCACCGGGACCTCGCACCGGCACTGGCGACGGGCGCGAGCGGTGCCACGACGGTCTCGGCGACCGCGTTCCTCGCGGCACGGGCGGGCCTGCGTGTCTTCGCGACCGGCGGTCTCGGAGGCGTGCACCGGGGCTGGACCGAGACCCAGGACGAGTCCGCGGATCTGCGGCTGCTGGCCCGGACGGGCATCACCGTGGTCTGCGCGGGAGTGAAGTCGATCCTGGACGTGCCCGCGACTCTGCAGCGTCTGGAAACGCTCGGGGTTGGGGTGCTCGGATACGGCACCGACCGGTTCCCCGGCTTCTATCTGAGCAGTTCCGGCGAGCCGGTCGACTGGACCGTCCGGTCGCCCGGGGAGGTGGCCGAGGTGATGGCAGCACAGGACGCGCTGGGCGGCCCCGAGGCCGCGCTGATCGTGGCCAACCCCGTACCGCGGGACGAACAGCTGGATCCCGGTCTGCACGACCGGGTGCTGGCCGAGGCGCTGGACGCGTGCCGGGAGCGCGGCATCACCGGCCAGGCCGTCACGCCGTATCTGCTCGGTCATCTGATGCGGGGCACCGGCGGGGCGTCGCTGGAGGCCAACCTGGCGGCCGTCCGCGGCAATGCGGCGCTCGCGGCACGGATCGCCACGGCCTGGGCCGCCCGGTGACCGGCGGCCTTCTGATCGTGGGGGACGTGGTCACGGACGTGGTGGCGCGGCACGGTCCGGAGCTGCTCCACGGCACGGACACGACGGCCAGGATCCGGACACGGGCCGGCGGCGCGGGGGCCAACGTGGCCTGCTGGGCCGTTCGTTCGGGCTGCCGCGACGTGCGGCTGGTGGCGCGTGTCGGCGCCGACTCCGCGGACTGGCACCGGGACCGGCTCCGGCGCGCGGGCGTACGCGACCTGCTGGCCGTGGACGAGGACGCGCCGACCGGCACCGTCGTCGCCCTGGTCGACCCCTCCGCCGAGCGCACCTTCCTCACCGACAGCGGGGCCGTGCTGCGGCTCTCCCCCGACGACTGGTCACCCGCGATGCTCGACGGCATCGCCCACCTCCATCTTTCCGGCTACCTCCTTTTCGCCTCGACCAGCCGTGCGACGGCCCTGCTCGCCCTGCGGGAGGCCGGACGACGGAACATTCCGGTGAGCATCGACCCGGCGTCGGCGGGGTTCCTCGCCGAGCTGGGCGTCGACCGCTTCCTGGCACTGGCCGAGGGCGCGGATCTCCTGCTGCCCAACGCGGACGAGGCACGGCTGCTCACCGGGCTCCCCGAACCGTCGGACGCCGCCGCCAAGCTGAGCCTGCTGGTCCGCCAGGTCGCGGTCACCCTGGGCGGGGGCGGCGCGCTGCTCGCCACCGAGGGAGCGGTGACCGCTCGCGTTCCGGCCGCGCCCGTGCCCGCGGCCGTGGACTCCACGGGGGCCGGTGACGCGTTCACGGGAGGCTTCCTGGCGGCGCGGCTGGCAGGGGCCGATGACGCGTCGGCCGTGGCGGCGGGGTGCCGGGCGGGGGCGGAGGCCGTCACGACCGTCGGCGGGCGGCCACCGCTGCCCGCCGGGTGACGGCTCCCGCTACCCGTCCCGCCGCCGCAGCCCGGTCCAGGCGGGACGGTGCGGATCGTCGGCCCTGACGATCGCGTCCGCGTGCGCGGAGGGCGCCACCTCGTCCTCGTACCGGGCGAACGCGGGCAGGGTCCACTGCTCGTCCTGCGGCGTGCGCCGCCGCAGCGCACCGGCCGACAGCCGCAGATGGACACTCAGGTCGAACGGGAACCAGTGCCCCAGCAGCAACGGCCCGTGCAGGACCAGCACTCCTCCTTCCGGCAGGTGTCGGTACGGGCTCCGCGTGGCACGGTCCGTGACCGGATCCCACAGGTCGGGCAGCACCCGCCCGCTCCCGCCCGGCTCCAGCGGCCCGAACACCTCGCGCCACAGGGCCCCGGTGTCGAACCAGCTGCCGTAGTACGAGTCGGGGTCCCGCCTGCCGTACTCGTACCGCAGACTGGCGGGCCGCAGGAACCCCGCGGTGGACACCGGCAGCACCGCCCGGCCCCGCAGCCGCAGCCTCTGGGCGACGGACTCGGCCGGCCCGGCGGTACCGGCCGCCGGAGCGCCGTCGACCGCGATCCTGAGCCAGGGGCCGCCGTCGGCGGGCTTCAGCGCGTCGGCGTGCGCGGCCAGCTCGTCCGCCAGCCGCTCCCAGGTGATCGCTTCGAATCGCACGGGTCCATCCTGCACCCCTGCCGAAATTCGGCGGCACCCACCGGCCCCGCCCGTTACGGTCCTGCTCATGGATCTCGAATTCGCCCGCACGTTCGCCACGCGGTGGCAGGACGACTGGAACTCCCACGACCTGGACCGCATCCTGGCGCACTACCACGAGGACGTGACGTTCAGCTCGCCCATGATCGCCAGGTTCACCGGCGACGCCTCCGGCACGGTCCGCGGCAAGAGCGCGCTGCGCGCGTACTGGACCCGGGGCCTGGAGCTCATTCCCGACCTCGAGTTCGAGGTGATGGACGTGCGGGCGGGCGTCGACACGCTGGTGATCGACTACCGCAACCAGATCGGGGGCCGGGTGTACGAGGTACTGACCTTCCGCGACGGCCTCGTGAGCGCCGGCCTCGGCGCGTACGGGGAGACACTCGCCCGCTGACGGTCGGCGCCCGGGGGCCCGGCGGCCGTCCCGGGGCGCCAGAGGGCGGCGCCTGTCACTCCTACTTCTTTCCGCAGTCCGCCGCATCGGCGTCGTCGGAGAGCGGGCTGCCCTCGGGCAGCAGATAGGTCACCCAGAGGACGACGGGTTCGGTGCCCAGATTGCGTCCGACATGGCGGTGCTTCGCGCCGGACGGCTCGATGAAGGACGTGCCCGCAGGGGTCACTTCGACCGTGCAGTCGTCCAGGGTGCGGGTCAGCGTCCCGGACTTGACCACGGCGATCAGCTGGCCGCGGTGGGTGTGCCAGCCCGTGGAGCCGCCCGGCTCGACCGTGATCGTGCGGAAGGTGACATCGGCGCGCCCCTTCGGTGCCTTCACCTTCAGTTTGCCCACCGAGGTGCCTTCCGCGACCACGGTGCCGCTCACCCCGCTGCCGGGGGTGGCGACGGCCGCCGCCGGGACGAGGCCGAGCGCGGCCACGCAGCCCCCGATGACGAGCGCCTTGCCCAGGCGCATCTCCTGCCCCCGCCACCTCCGAGGCCTCTGCTGTACCTGCTGTACCTGCTGTACCTGCTGTACCTGCTGTCTGCCGATTCTCACGGGCGACTCCTTCTCATCAGTGTCCCGGACATCCCAAATGCCCCGACACTACCCAGAAGTTGACCGATCGAATCACGCCATCGTCCGTCACGCGCCGCGCAGCTCCACGGCGAGCGCCCCCTCGCCGGACACCTCGATCCGTCCGCCCTTGACGGCCTCGGCGAACGTCAGCTCTCCCCGCCCGAGCGCCAGACAGAGCTCCGCGTCGAGAGCGATGCGCGCGTCGGCGCGGGCGGCGGGCCCGTCCCCGTAGACCGGCTCGCCCGGCACCGGCGTCCCCGTACGGACATGGAACTCGCCCTCGTCCAGGTGCACATCGACCACCCCGCCGGCCACTCCGCCGAAACCTTCCAGCGCCCGCAGCAGCGGAAGGGCGAACCAGTGGGCCCGGACCGCGTCCGTGGGCCGCCGTTCGGCCAGCGCCGGCGCCCCCCACTCGGCGAGCGCCGCGAGGACGGGCAGCAGCCCGTGCCCGCGCCCGGTCAGTTCGTAGACCGTGGCGGCGGCGGGCGGCGGCAGTCTGCGGCGGGTGACCAGCCCGCCGTGCTCCATGTCCTTGAGCCGGGAGGCGAGGACGTCCGTACTGACTCCGGGCAGGTCGGCGTGGAGATCGGTGTAGCGGCGCGGACCGGCCAGCAGTTCACGGACGATCAGCAGGGTCCACCGGTCGCCGACCGCGTCCAGGGCCCGGGCGCCGGCACAGAACTGGTCGTAACTCCGGCGGCGGGCCGGGCGGGTTGCGGGCTGTGGCTGACGTGGCATGCGACGCAGTCTAGACATGTTGTTGGACTTTCCAAGCCCAAGCTTGGTAAAACCAAGTATCGCAATCGGGTCGGGGAGGCACGCATGGAGTTCCGCCAGTCCAGCAAGCTCAACGAGGTGTGTTACGAGATCCGGGGCCCGGTCATCGAACACGCCAACGCCCTGGAGGAGGCGGGCCACAGCGTGCTGCGGCTCAACACGGGCAATCCGGCGCTGTTCGGCTTCGAGGCGCCGGAGGAGATCGTCCAGGACATGATCCGGATGCTCCCGCAGGCCCACGGTTACACGGATTCGCGCGGCATCCTGTCCGCCCGCCGGGCCGTGGCGCAGCGCTACCAGGCGATGGGGCTCACCGAGGTCGGCGTCGACGACATCTTCCTCGGCAACGGCGTCTCCGAGCTGATCTCCATGGCGGTGCAGGGGCTGCTGGAGGACGGCGACGAGGTGCTCGTCCCGTCCCCCGACTACCCGCTGTGGACCGCGGTGACGACGCTGGCCGGCGGGAAGGCCGTGCACTACGTGTGCGACGAGGAATCGGACTGGAACCCCGACCTCGCCGACATGGCCTCGAAGATCACCGATCGCACCAGGGCGGTCGTGATCATCAACCCGAACAACCCGACCGGTGCCGTCTACCCCCGCGAGGTACTGGAAGGCATCCTCGACCTGGCCCGCCGGCACGGCCTGATGGTGTTCGCCGACGAGATCTACGACCAGATCCTGTACGACGACGCCGAGCACCACAGTGTGGCGGTCCTCGCGCCCGACCTGGTCTGCCTCACCTTCAGCGGGCTGTCGAAGACGTACCGCGTGGCCGGGTTCCGCTCCGGCTGGATGGTGGTGTCGGGACCCAGGCAGCACGCCCGCAGCTATCTGGAGGGGCTGACCATGCTCGCCTCCATGCGCCTGTGCCCCAACGCGCCTGCGCAGTACGCCATCCAGGCGGCCCTCGGCGGCCGTCAGTCCATCCGGGAGCTCGTGGTGCCCGGCGGCAGGCTGTACGAGCAGCGCAACCGTGCCTGGGAGAAGCTGAACGAGATCCCCGGGGTGTCCTGCGTGAAGCCGAAGGGCGCGCTGTACGCCTTCCCGCGCATCGACCCGAAGGTGCACCCGATCGTCGACGACGAGAAGTTCGTCCTGGATCTGCTGCTGCGCGAGAAGATCCAGGTCGTCCAGGGCACCGGCTTCAACTGGTCACGGCCCGACCACTTCCGGATCCTGACCCTCCCGTACGCTGACGATCTTGACGCGGCGATCAGCCGCATCGGCCGCTTCCTGGCCGGGTACCGGCAGTGACCGGCCCCCGGGGATGAACGGAGACCGATCGTGAGCTGTCCCGCCTGCCGGGTCCCCGTGCACACCCAGTTCGCCTCGTTCGACCTGGTCGGGCCGATCGTCGAGGGCGGGCTGGACCCGGCATCCGACCCCGCCTGGGCGGACTCCGGCGCGAAGTCGCCGGCGGAGTACGCGCGCTGGGCCGGTCATCTGTGCGGAATGACCTGTCTGCGCATGGCGCTCGGCGCCGGCGCCCCGTCACTCTTCGCGCTGCGGGACGGAGCGCTGGAGTACAGCGCGTACACCGAGGACGCCGACGGCGGGATCCGGGGACTGGTCTACGCCCCGTTCGCCGCATACGTACGCGAGAGGCACGGCCTGGAGGCCACCGTCCACCGGCATCTCGCACCGGCGGAGATCCTGGAGCTGCTGAACGAGGGACGCTCCGTCATGGCGTCCGTGCACTACGCGATCCGTCACCCGCAGCGGCCCGCGCCGGGACGCGGCGGCCATCTGGTGCTGCTGACATCGCGCACGGCCGACGGGACGGGCGTGCACTTCCACAACCCGTCCGGTACGACGGCCGCGACCCGGGCGGCGGAGCTGCCGCTGGCCGGCTTCGAGCGCTTCTTCGCCGGGCGCGGGGTATCGCTGCGCGCGGCGAGGTGACGCACGCGCCCCGGAAACGGGAGCGGGCCCGAGGGCGTAGCCGGCCCCCGAGCCCTGTGATTGCCGCCTGTACGGCACGCCGGCACTTTTAAAGGTCCCGTGTCAGTTTTATGTCGCCGCGTCCTGCCTTTAGACGACCGCGGACCGAAGCTCCGCGGGCCGGAGTCGAACCGGCATCTCGACGCACACGGGCACGGGCCCGGTTGATCCGGCGATAGGCGGCGCATGCTGAGTCTGGAGCAAGAGTCTGAGATTGATCGCGGCCTGCCTCTGCCATTTGGGCCACCCCGGCCCGTGTCCGTACGGGATGTACGGAGGTGCGGAAGTGCCGGGGGGAGGAATCGAACCTCCACTTGGACCGCGTCGTCACGACAAACTTCAGTTTCAGCTTTGCGCTCCTCGCGCACCCCGGCCGCTTCGACCGCCGCCGGGGATTCCATGGTCGGTCACCTCATCCGAAGAGGTAACCGAAGACCGCATCACCCACCCGCTGGTCCGTGACGTCCACGCCGTTGGCCTCCTCGCGGGCGAACTTGACGGCCTGCTGGAGCTTCTCCACCCGGTCGAGCAGCTCGTTGATCCGCCGCGCGGGCAGCGCACCGGAGAACTTGACCGTGGTCCAGTAGCCGATGGGGATGTCCTCGTAGTACACCTCGACCTGCGCCGGGTGCTTCTCGGTGGCCTCCGCCTTCACGTGGTTGCGGGGGACCTTCTTCGTCCGCAGGGTCCGCACCGGCTCGGTCTTCCAGGAGTCGGTGGAGGGGTCCTGGTTCCACGCCTCGGAGGCGTCGAGCACCGGGAGCTTGCGGACGAAGGTGTTGATGTCCGTGAGCTGCTTCTCCAGGAAGAGCAGATACGACACCGGTACGCCGCTCACCAGGACGCGTCCGTCGACCGAGACGTCGGCACGGGCCGCGCAGTTCGCCCAGTCCTTCGTGGCGGTCACGTCGAAGAGGCGGGTCAGCGTCGCCGCGGTCTCCCGCAGCACGTCCTCGGCCTTGATCTGCACCAGGGTCGACTCGGGCGGCAACTGCTCGCCCTCCTCGTCCTTGGGCTGATAGGTCCGGGAGATGCCGGCCAGCAGACCGGCCTTCTGAAGGCCGTGATGCGCCGCCGTCAGGTCCTGGTGAGCCTTGGACTTGACGCCCTTCTCCACTGCGATGATCTGATTGAGTTTCGCCACGTCCAGGAAGCTAGCAACAGCAACACGCTTCGCACCAGGGGTTTTTGGCGCCCCGGATCCGCCCATGAGGCGCACGCCCCGCCCGTTCGGGTGGTTTCCGCGTGACGCCCCTGCGCCGCCGCTGCCGGGCGGGGGCGGCTTGCCACAGTGAGCCCCGCGCGTCCGCGCCTGCCCCCGCCTCCGGAACGAAGGGCTTCCCCCATGTCCCGCCTGCCCCACCCCACCGCCGCGCACGACCCCGGCTCGCCCGGCGGCGCCCCGGTCGTCCGCCGTCGCCCGCGTCGTCGTGCCGCCCTCGCCGCGGCCACGGCAGGCCTCGCGGCCCTGGCCGTGGGCACACCCGTCGCCTACGCCACGCTGGGAACCGGATCCTCCGCGGACGCCCGGCCGGCGGCTGCCGCGCAGGGCAAGGCCTACATCGAGACGCGGCTGTTCTTCGGCACCGAACGCCCGGACGGCGGGCCGGATGTGACCGACCGGCAGTTCCTGGCCTTCATCGACGCCGAAGTCACCCCGCGCTTTCCCAACGGGCTGACCATCCAGGACGGCCGGGGCCAGTGGCGGGACTCCAACGGGGTCATCGAGCGGGAGCGCAGCTACGAACTGACCCTGCTCTACCCGGTTTCCGAGGCCCGGCTGCGCGATCCGCAGATCGAGCGGATCCGCAACGCCTACGAGAAGGCGTACGCCCAGGACTCGGTGGCGCGGCTGGAGGAGCGCACGACGGCCGACTTCTGATCCCGGGCATCCCCCAGCCCCCTCGGCTCCCCTCGGACGATCCGCCCGGCACAGCATCCGGGCAGCCCGCCCGGCACAGCACCCGAGCCGTCGGGTACTGTTCCGCGGCCGGTGCCGGGGCACCGGACGTCGACCGCCAGGGAGCACGCCAGATGGGCACGCCCGTACGCCACTTCACCGCGACGACCGAGGAGGGACAGGTCTTCACGGTCAACATCGAGCGGGACTTCAGGTACGACCCGTACCGCGACTTCCTCGTCTGTACGCACTGCGACTGGTCGCCGTCGCTCCTGACGACCCGGCGGCTCCTCGACATGGCCGGGGAGCATCTGGCGTCCGCCCACGGTGCCGGCCGGGGGCTGGCCCAGCAGGACGACGAGTCGTTCCGCAAGGCGCGGCTGATCATGCTGCCCGTCGTCGCGGTGCTGCTGATCGGCCTGTTGGTCTTCCTGAACAGCTGAGCCGCCGGCCGGGTCAGCCGCCGCCGAGTTCCAGCAGCGCGCCCACCGGGTCGGAGTCCGGTGCGGCCCTGGGCCACCATGCGTCATCGCCCGCGTCGGACTCGTAGCCGTACCACCGGCCGTCGTGGCCGAAGCGGAGCTGGAGTGTGCCGCCGGGGTGGGTGAGGTGGTTGCGCCAGGGCTGGAAGCGGGGGAAGCCGGCTGCCGCGAGGGCCGGGCGGGCGCGGTCGAACGGGCCGGCCGGGGGGTCCCACGGTGTCTCCAGGACGGCGAGGCCCTCGGCTCCGCCCTGACGCCAGGCGGCGACGGCCCGGGCCAGGTCGGTGGTGTTGCGGCCGGTGGCGGACGCCAGTTCGCGGTAGAGGGCGCGGGTGCTGGCGGTGAGCCCGGCCGTGGGGCGGGCGGCCGCCAGCCGGACCGCGTCCTGCCACGCGGTGAGCCCGGCGAGCGGGTCGGCGCCGGTGACGAGCAGCGTGTGGGCGCGCGCGGCCGCGTCGGTGGCGAGCTGGTCGAGTGCCAGAGGGTCCCGGGCGCCGGGGAACTCGGGGTACGAGGGCGGCCGGCCCGGATGCGGCTCCACCGGGAAGGGTGCGGGCAGCGGCGGCAGGAAACGGTCGGCGAGCGCCTCCTGCGCGGGTACGGACGGGGTGGCGGGTGGAGCGGGCCGCTCCCGGGCGGAGTGGGCGGCGTTGCGACGGCCGAGGTCCTCCACGAGTGCGCGTTCGCCCCGGCCGCGCAGCAGCAGGAGGACGAACGGGTCGGCGTCCAGGATCCGGGCCATCTGGTAGCAGAGCGCCGCCACGTGCTTGCACGGCCAGCCGCGGTCGGGACAGGAACAGCCTGGGTCGAGGTCGTCCGCCGCGGGCAGCAGGGTGATGCCGGCGGCGGCCGCCGTGTCGGCGAGGGAGTGCGGCATCTCCTTGGCGAGCAGGGCGGCGAGGTGGCCGGGGCGGGCGGCGACCGCGTCGAGGAAGGTGTCCCAGTCGGGGTCGGTGAGCGTGCGCAGCCGGAGCTCGGCGCGGTAGGGCCGGGGGCGGCTGCCGTGCACGTAGGCGACGACACGTCCGGGGGTGACGGTGATCGCGGCGACGTTGCCGCTGTCCGCGTACGCGCGTCCGCGGGCCAGCCGGGGCGCGTCCGTCGAGAGGTCCTCCAGCGCCGTCACCCAGGCCCGGCCCCACCAGCTGTCCGCGAACGGCGCGTCGCCGCCGGAGGTACGCGCCGGCACGGCCTCGAAGGTCCGCCGCAGGTCGTCGGGGCCCGGCCGGGACCGGGCGACGGGCCGCGCTGCGGAAGAGGGGGTCCGGGGGCTCATGACGGCCTCCGGAGCGAGACGAGGTCGGCCAGATCACGGTCGCTGAGCTCGGTCAGCGCGGTCTCGCCGGCGCCGAGCACGGCATCGGCCAGTGCCCTTTTGGCCAGCAGCATCTCGCCGATGCGGTCCTCGACGGTGCCTTCCGCGATGAGCCGGTGCACCTGGACCGGCTGGGTCTGCCCGATGCGGTAGGCGCGGTCCGTGGCCTGCTCCTCGACCGCCGGGTTCCACCAGCGGTCGTAGTGGATGACGTGGGCGGCCCGGGTGAGGTTGAGCCCGGTGCCGGCCGCCTTGAGGGAGAGCAGGAAGACCGGGACCTCGCCGGACTGGAAGCGGTCCACCATCCGTTCCCGCTCCGGCACCGGCGTACCGCCGTGCAGGAGCTGGGAGGGAATGGCGCGCGAGGTGAGGTGGGCGGAGAGCAGCCGGGCCATCGTCACGTACTGGGTGAAGATGAGCACGGAGCCGTCCTCGGTGAGGATCGTGTCGAGCAGTTCGTCGAGCAGGGCGAGCTTCCCGGAGCGGCCGGTGAGGCGGGTGGGCTCCTCCTTCAGATACTGCGCGGGGTGGTTGCAGATCTGCTTGAGCGAGGCCAGCAGCTTCATGATCAGGCCGCGCCGGGCGATGCCTTCCGACGCCTCGATGTACGCCATGGTCTCGCGCACCGTGGCCTCGTAGAGCGTGGCCTGTTCGCGGGTGAGGAAGACGGGGTGGTCGGTCTCCGTCTTGGGCGGCAGCTCGGGGGCGATGCCGGGGTCCGACTTCTTGCGGCGCAGCAGGAAGGGCCGGACCAGCCGGGAGAGCCGCTCGACCGCTTCGTCGTTGGCGATGCCGGCTGCGGTTCCGGTGTTCTCCACGATGCGGGCGTGGCGGGCCCGGAAGGCCTTGAGGGGGCCGAGCAGCCCGGGAGTGGTCCAGTCGAGCAGTGCCCAGAGCTCGGAGAGGTTGTTCTCGACGGGGGTGCCGGTCAGGGCGACCCGGGCCGGGGACGGAATGGTGCGCAGCGCCTTCGCGGTGGAGGAGTGCGGGTTCTTCACGTGCTGCGCCTCGTCGGCGACGACCAGTCCCCAGCTGTGGGCGGCCAGCTCGGCGGCGCTGGAGCGCATCGTGCCGTACGTGGTGAGGACGAAGCCGCCGTCGGGCTCGGCGAGGGTGCGGTCGGTGCCGTGGAACCGCCGTACGGGGACGCCCGGTGCGAACCGGTTGATCTCCCGGTGCCAGTTGCCCAGCAGCGAGGCGGGGCAGATCACGAGCGTGGGTGCGGGGTGGGCGCGGTGCAGGTGGAGGGCGATGAGGGTGATCGTCTTGCCGAGGCCCATGTCGTCGGCGAGGCAGCCGCCGAGGCCGAGCGACGTCATCCGGTCCAGCCAGGCCAGACCGCGCAGCTGGTAGTCGCGGAGGGTGGCGTCGAGGCCGGGCGGGGGTGCGACGACGGTGTCGTCCTCGACGATCCGGGCGCGCAGTTCGGCCAGCGCGCCGACCGGCACCGCCTCGACCTGCTCGCCGTCCACTTCGGCGCTGCCGGTGAGGGCGACGGCGAGCGCGTCCACCGGGTCGAGCAGGCCGAGCTCCCGCTTGCGCGCCTTGCGTACGAGCGCGGGGTCGACGACGACCCACTGGTCGCGCAGCCGCACCACGGGACGGTGGGCCTCGGCGAGCACGTCCATCTCGGCCTCGGTCAGCTTCTGGTCGCCCAGTGAGAGCTGCCAGTTGAACGCGAAGAGCTGTTCGGCGTCGAAGAACGAGGTGCCGTCGGTGGCCGATCCCGGCGCGGGCCGCACGACCGCCTGTGCGGTGAGGGAACGGGCGAGTTCCCTGGGCCAGTGCACGCTCACCCCGGCGGCTGCCAGCCGCGCCCCGCCCGCGCCCAGCAGCTCGTACAACTCGTCCTCGGTGAGGGCCAGTACGTCGGGGACCGGCTGGTCCAGCAGTCGTTCCAGCGGGGCCCAGACGCGGGCGGCGCGGCGCAGGGCGAGCACGGCGTCGATCCGGGCCCGCGGGCCGAAGGGCTCGCCGGCCGAGCCGTTCCACAGGGCAGCCGCGTCGACGACGTAGGTGGGGTCGGCGAGGCTGTGCACCTGGGTGAGGGCGGCGCCGGCGTGCCGCGCGGGTGCCGGTGCGCCTTCGTCCCGGTCCTCTGCCGGGCCGGCCGGGTCCTCGGTGTCGAAGAGCTCGTACGCGGAGAGGTCCAGGCGCAGCGACACCCGGACGCCCGCGTCCAGTCCGGCCGCGACCTCCACGGCCCACTCCCGGACGCCGGGCAGATGGCGGCCCTCCCGGGCGGCGAAGGGCGCGCCCATGGCGAAGGCGGCAGCGGGGGTCCGGGGCAGGGTGTCGGCCACCGCGTCGAGGAAGGAGCTGATGAGCGGCTCGGGGTCGGGGACCTGGAGGGGCGTGCGGTCGGGGAGGGGGATCGCGTATCCCTCGGCGGGCATCGCCGCGGCGACCGCGCGCAGATGGGCGACGTCCTCGGCGTCACGCGGTCCGGCCCGCCAGGCGTCGTGATCGTCGGCGGTCAGCCCGGGCAGCATCCGGCCGCGGGAGACGAGGTGGAGCGCGTGCAGGGTGGCGGCGCCCCAGCAGCGGGTGGCGGGGTGCGCGGACCGCAGGTGGCGGGCCCGGACCAGCAGGGGTACGGCCTCGGCCAGGGGAAGCAGCAGGGCGGGCACCGTGCTCCGGTGAACGGCGCCGTGCTCGCCGAGGCGCCGGACGACGGTGATCTCGGACGTGCGCACGCCCGAACCGTCCGCCTCGGCGGGTCCGGACGTGCCTGCCCCGTTCCCGGTGCCGGGCGCCCACAGGTCCGCCCGGTCGGGCAGAGGGTGTCCTTCCGGGTCCCAGAACGCGATGCGGCCCTCGCGCGGGAGCGCGGCCGGCAGGAAGACCGCGGCGCAGCGCAGCAGGCGGCCGGTGGCCGTGTCGTGCGGTGACGGTGCGATGCCCATCGGCCCCTCCTGCTTCCCGTCCGGGCCCGGTGACGGGCCCTGGTGTCCTCGGTCCTCCGTGCCTGGTCAGCGCGGCCGGCACGGGAACCCTTCGACTCGCGAGTCTAGGCGGGGGGTCTGACAGCGAACCGGCCGCCGCCGTGCCCGCAACTCGTACGGGTCCGGGCGGCGGCCGGAGTGTGACCGGGCGCGACCGGTGTGACCGGGCCGTGCGGCGGACCGGTACGCAACCGGGCCGGGGCCGTGCGGCGGACCGACGCGCTACCAGGACCGTGCGGCGGACCGACACGCGACCAGACCGAGCGGCGGACCGACGCGCTACCAGGACCGTGCGGCGGGCCGGCGCCGGCCGGATCGGCGGGTCAGTGCCTGGCGAGGGGCTTCGAGCCGGTGGCGTGGGGCTGCCCCGAAGCCGGGGCGGGGGCCTCCGGCGGGGCGGGACGCGGTTGGCCGGGGGCCGACGCCGACGGGCTGGAGGGTTCGGCCGACGGGGGCGGGGTGGCGGGGTCGGGCGGGGCGGGCTTCTCCGGCGCGCGGTCCACGGCAGCCTGCGGCGGCGCCGCCTGCTGGGCCCGCTCCAGGAAGCGGAGGAGCTCCACCGGGAACGGCAGGACCAGGGTGGAGTTCTTCTCGGCCGCCACGGCCACCACGGTCTGGAGCAGCCTCAGCTGCAACGCGGCGGGCTGGGTGGACATCTCCGATGCCGCCTCGGCCAGCTTCTTTGACGCCTGGAGCTCCGCGTCCGCGTTGATGACCCGGGCACGCCGCTCACGGTCGGCCTCCGCCTGGCGGGCCATGGAGCGCTTCATGGTCTCCGGCAGCGAGACGTCCTTGATCTCGACCCGGTCGATCTGCACACCCCATCCCACCGCGGGACTGTCGATCATCAGCTCCAGGCCCTGGTTGAGCTTCTCCCGGTTGGAGAGCAGATCGTCGAGATCGCTCTTGCCGATGATCGAACGCAACGACGTCTGCGCCATCTGCGAGACGGCGAAGCGGTAGTCCTCCACCTCGACGACCGCGCTCGCCGCGTCGACCACCTTGAAGTAGATGACCGCGTCCACCCGCACGGTGACGTTGTCCCGGGTGATCCCGTCCTGCGCCGGCACGGGCATGGTCACGATCTGCATGTTGACCTTGCGCAGCCGCTCGACGCCGGGCAGCACCATGGTGAATCCGGGCCCGCGCACATCGTTGCGCAGCCGGCCGAGCCTGAGCACCACGCCCCGCTCGTACTGTTTGACGACCTTGGCGGCGGCCGCCATGTACACGGCACCTGCCGATACCGCCGCGACCGCTGCGACCACGAGCTCCTGGACCATGACGGCCCCCTGCCATCCGGGCACACCGTAACGAACGTCTATCTCGCACCGAACAATGCTCTAATGCCACGTTATGCCCCCTTTGGCCGACGGGCGAACCTCCGCCCGCCCTCCCGTCCCCCGCCCGGCCGTCTCCCGGATGCCGGGCCCGCCGGGAGCGGGCAGGGTGACCAGCGTCAGCACGTCGCTCCGCCGCGTACGGGGACGGCGTGACGGAGTGCGTACGGATGAGCCGGACGAGACAGACGAGGACCCGCCCATGCCCGTGATCGACCACCGACGCCGCCGTCTCGGCATCGCCGCCGGGACCGCGCTCCTGACCCTCACCGTCGCAGGCTGCTCGGGCCTCGGCCGGACCGCTGTCGGTCCGGTCATCTACACGACCGAGCGGGACGCCGTGATCATGGTGAACAGTCCCTCGGTGAAGGGATGCCACCGGCTCGCCCCCGCGGGAGCCAAGGAAGTGGTCAACGAGACCCTGATCGACATCATCCTGTACCGCACACGGGACTGCACCGGACCGGGCACGACGTACCTGGCGACCACGCTCTCCGACGTCAACGCGCCCAGCGCACTGCCGTGGCGCAGCTTCACCACCGTGCACTGATCCACCGGGCACTGATCCACCGGGCGCCGACCCGCCGGACACGGGTGCGGACGTGCACCGGGCGCGGCCACGACGGGTCGCGCGCCCGGTGCACACGTCCGCACCGGTGTCCGCCTCACGCACCGCGGCGGACGCGCGCGAGCAGTGCCGCCGTTCCGCCCCGGCGCTCCCGGGCGATGAGGGCCATCACCACGATGAGCAGCGCGGGCATCACCGCGTTCGGCGGGTCGAGCAGCGTCAGCTGGACGATCGAGGCTCCGGCCAGCAGCCCGCAGAAGGCGAGGGCCGCCACCCCGGCGAGGACGGGGACCAGCAGCGCGACGGCTCCGGCCGTCTCCAGGCCTCCGATGACGTACATCGCACCGTGGCCCCAGCCCATCCGGTCGAAGGACTCGACGGCGGACTCATGGGCGATCAGCTTGGCGACTCCGCTGAAGCCCAGGAACAGGGCGAGAACGTAGCGCGACACGCTCAGCGCGACGGCACCCCGCCCACGGCGACCGGCCGCGTCGATGGAAGCAGGAGCGGGACCGGCCGCGGCAGCCGCGGAAGCGGGAGCAGGACCGGCTGCGGGCGAAGCGGGGGCGGCGGACGGGGATGCGGGCGTCGTGATCTCGGCCATGGTGACGGTCTCCTCGGGGAAGCGGTGCGCGGTGTCGCTCACACCAGGTCAGACCGGTCCCCCGCCGAGAACTCATCGCGGAGCCGCCCGCGGATTCGCTCTGGCACCGCACTACTTGGGCACAGCCCTCACCCAGACGCCGTCCTCGGTGAGATAGCGGTCCACCCGCAGCCCGGCCGCGTCCAGGTGGCCCTCGAACTGCTCCTTGGACAGCGGCCGCGAGAGGAAGGTCTGCGTCCAGCGCGCGTCCGGGAACTCGTACACGCAGAGCACCGAATCCACCCCGTCGCCGACGGGTTCGGCGGAGACGATCCGGATCGTGTATCCCGCCGGGTGGACGCGCTCGCGTGGCAGGCCGACGCGGGAGTCCTCGCTCTCGCGCTGGATGAGGACCAGTCCGCCGTCGCGCACGTATCTGCGGCAGGTCCGCAGCAGCCCGTCCCGCACCCGGTGGTCGCCCGAGTGCACCAGGAACGACGCCAGCATGACCACGTCGAAGGTCTCCTCGCCGAGGTCCAGCGACTCGATGGGGCTGCACACCGTGCGCGCGCCGCGCACCTGCTCCAGCATCCGCGCCGACTCGTCCACCGCCGTGACGTCGAATCCGCGCTCGATCAGAGGATGCGTCACCCGTCCCGCACCGCTGCCCAGTTCCAGAACGCTCGATCCGGCCGGAACGGCTGCGGCGATCACATCCGGTTCGTCGTTGACGGCCAGTCGTCGGTACAGCTCGACCGCGCAGCCGTCCGGGGTGATCTCGCCGGGCCCCGTCCCCGAATAGCCCTCACGTACCACTCGTCCGCTCATACCCGGCCGAACGAACGGTCGGCTGCCGCCGTTCCCCGCCACCCCCCGAACGGTTGCCCCGAAGGCCGCCGCCGTTCCCCGCCTCATACCGAACGACGCGCGACCAGCGCCGCGTTGAGGTGCTGGAGGTCCATGGGCCGGGCCGGCGAGAGGCCGGTCAGGCGGCCGATACGGCGGATGCGGTAGTCGACGGTGTTCGGGTGGACGTGCAGGGCGGCGGCCGCCGCCCTGCGGTCCAGGCCGTGCGCGAGATACGTCTCCAGCGTGTGCAGCAGCTCCGGTTTGGCCTCCAGCGGACGCAGAAGCCGCGCGAGTCCGTTCAGGGCCTCGCTCGGCCTGCTCAACTGGTACTCCAGCAGGACGTCGGCCAGGCGGTACAGGCCCGCGGGCCGGCCGGTGCGGGCGACGAGACCGACGATCTCGGCATTACGGGCCACGGCCTCCGGCACCGCCGCCGGTTCCGTGGTCTCGGCCGCCGCGGTGACCGGCACGCCCGCGGCCCGGGTGGCTTCGGCGATCAGGCCGGCCAGCCCGCCCGGCCCGTCCCACGGCGGCGGTTCGGCGACGGGCAGCAGGACCGTGCCGCCGGTCTCGTCGAGAGCGGTCAGCGCGGGCGTACCGGCGAACCGGTCCAGGGCCGCGCGGATCCGGCGGATCTTGCGGCGGGCCGCCACGCCCGCACCGGGCCCCGGGGCCTGGCCCACCTCGTCGTCGTGCGCGCCGAGCGCGAGCGTCATCGCCAGATACCGGGCGGCCGGGCGCAATCCGGTGCGACGGGTGAAACCCTCCAGGTCCTCACCCGTCAGCAGGGCGGCCATCAGGGCGTGCCGGCCGCCGTGTTCCTGGCTGTCGAGGATCTGCCGGGCCTCCAGATACGCGCTGCTCACCGCGGAGGTCAGCTGCTGCTGGAGGACCATGATGCGGTTCATGATCTCCAGGACGGCGGAGAGGTCACCGGGGCCGGCGTCCTGGGCGGTCTCCTCCCAGCACATCGCGATCCCCACCTGATACGCGGTGAGGATGGCGTCCAGCGGTACGCCCTCCTCGGCCCGCTGCGCCGCCGAGTCGCGCTGCTGGGCCAGTTCGGTGTCGGTGGCGGGTCTGCGGTGTTCGACGACATCGGCGAAGAGCCGCAAATTGTGCTGGACGATGTCCGCGATGTCGCCCGCGATCTCCTCGTGCGGCAGCTCCGCGTAGACCGGCAGATCGCTGAGGAGCCGGTCGACGACACGCGTGGTCAGGGCGGGGGCGCGGGCCCGCAACTGGGCGGCCACCGGGCGCCCCCCGATGCACAGAGTCGGTCGAGCACCGGCTCCGCTCCACGCCTCCGGGGCCCTCACGGCGGCCCGCTCTTTGTCATGCGTCACAAAAGCCCCCGCGGAAGTCTGCGTTACCCACCAGTTAAACGACGGCGTCCGAGTCTGCATGATGACCGGCGACACCCGCCATGCCTCGCCCGCCCCCCACCGGAGGTTGCCGTGAACTCAGCGCGTTCTCACACACTCTGTCGGATCGTCAGAACATCAGCAGCCGCGATCGCCCTGGCCGGTCTGGGCCTCGCCACCGGCGCGTCCGGCACCGCGGCGGCGGCCGACGACACGACGTCGTACGTCGCACTCGGCGACTCGATGGCCTCCGGACCCCTCATCCCGGACATCACGGGTCCCGTGGCCTGCGGGCGCTCCACGCACAACTACGCGCACGAGCTGGCGGCGAGCATCGGCGCCTCGCTGCGCGACGTCACCTGCAGCGGAGCCAAGTCCAAGCACATGACGGAGAAGCAGTCGCTCTCCCTGCTCGACATCCCGATGGGCTCGGCGGCGCCGCAGTTCGACGCGCTGCGCCCGGACACCGACCTGGTCACCCTGACGATCGGCGGGAACGACGCGGGTCTGGTCGGCATCGCACAGGACTGCATGCAGCTCGACCCGACCGCCACCCCGTGCAAGGACAAGCTGACCGAGGGCGGGGTCGACCAGGTCGCGCAGCGCATCGCGGAGTTCGCGCCCCGGCTGGCCGCCGTACTGGACGGCATCCACCAGCGGTCGCCGCAGGCCCGGGTGATCGTCACCGGCTACGGGCTCTACATCAAGCCGGGAGGCTGCTGGCCGCTGCAGCCCGTGCTCCCGGTGGACGCCGACTTCCTCCAGGGCAGCGTCGACCGGATGAACGCGGTGATCGCCGAGCAGAGCGCCGCACACGGCGCCGAGTACGTCGACGTCGCCACCCCCAGCAAGGGCCACGACGCCTGCCAGGCCCCCTCGGACAAGTGGGTCGAGGGATACGTGCCGACCGCGGCGGCCGCCCCGCTGCACCCCAACCGGCAGGGTGAGGCGGCCTACGCCCGCATCATCGGCGCACACCTCCAGGGGAGCTGACCCGTGCGGCAGCGGCTGCTCCACGGCCTGCTCGCGGCGGCGCTCGGCGCCGCCGCCCTGCTCGCCCCGCCCGCCCACGCGGCCCGGGCGGGCCACCCCTCGGCGACCGGCTGCGATCCGCTGGCACCCGTGGAGTGCCTGCTGCCGTTCCCCAACGACTGGTACACCCGGCCGGACCCGGCCACCGGCACGGGCCGCCGGGTGGACTTCGCCGCAGCGGCGCTGCCCCGCGCCACGAGCGGGCTTCCCATCGACCCGGCCGCCTGGAACCGGTCCGACGGCTTCTCCCCCGGCTCCGCCCTGATCGCCCAGGTGCCGGGCCTGGACCTGGCGGCGACCGGCGCGGCCCCGCTCACCGACCTCGGCCGCTCCCTCGACGAGAACGCCCCGGTCGTCCTCCTGGACACCACCACCGGTGAGCGGTGGCCGTACTGGGCCGAACTCGACGCCAACGCCTCCGATCCGGCGCGCCGGGCCCTGCTGATCCACCCGGCCCGCAATCTCCAGGACGGCCACCACTACGCCGTGGCCCTGCGCCGCCTCAGGGACTCCACCGGCCGGACGATCCCGGCGGGCACCGCGTTCGCCGCCGTCGCCGGGCGGCGGCTGCCGGCCCATGACCCGCTGCGCGCCCGCCAGGACCGGCTCACCCCGGCCCTCACGGCCCTGCGCAGGGCCGGGGTGAGCACCGAAGGACTCAACCTGGCCTGGGACTTCACCGTCGCCTCCACGCGCAGCCTGACCGGCGACCTCTTCACGATCCGCGACGACGCGTTCCGCCGCCTGGGCAACCGCTCCCCCGGCTTCGCCGTCACCGGCGTCACCGACTTCACCGCCGCCCAGGACGCCCGGATCGCCCGCGAGGTCACCGGGCAGATCACCGTACCCAGCTATCTCGCGCTGCCCGGCGGCCCGTCCGGTTCCGTGCTGAACCGCGACCGCGACGGGGTCCCCCGCAGGCTGCCCCTCAACACCCAGCTCGCCTCGTTCCGCTGCGAGATCCCCCGGTCCGCCTTCCGCCGCCCCTCCCACCCCTCGCTCTACGGGCACGGGCTGCTCGGCTCCCGCTCCGAGGTCGGCGCGGGCAACGTCAAGGACATGGCCGCCGAACACAACTTCACCTTCTGCGCCACGGACTGGATCGGCATGGCCAAGGAGGACATCCCCGTCGTCCTCGCCGCGCTGGCCGACCCGAACCTGTTCCCTGCCGTGCCCGAACGCAGCGAACAGGGCATGCTGAACGCCCTGTTCCTCGGCCGCGCCCTGATCCACGCCGAAGGGCTCGGCACCGACCCCGCGTTCCGTACCGCCGAGGGCCGCCCGCTCGTCGACATCCGGCACGGTCTCGCGTACGACGGCAACAGTCAGGGCGGAATCCTCGGCGGCGCCCTGGTCGCCGCCTCGCACGACATCCGGCGCGGGGTCCTGGGCGTCACCGCCATGAACTACGGACTGCTGCTGAACCGCAGCGCCGACTTCGCGCCGTTCCAGCAGGTCCTGGACGTCGCCTACCCGGACAAGCTGCACCAGCAGCTCGTCCTCCAGCTGTTCCAGATGGTGTGGGACCGCGGTGAGACGAACGCGTACGCGAACCACCTCACCGACCACCACCAGGTGCTGATGCACATCGCCTACGGGGACCACCAGGTCGCGAACGCCGCCGCCGACGTCCAGGCGCGCACGATCGGTGCCCGCCTGCTGTCCCCCGCGCTCACCGCCGGCCGGAGCCCGGACACCGTCCCGTACTGGGGCATCCGCCGCGTCGATGCCGGCCGACTGCCCTACCGGGGCTCGGCCATGACCGTCTGGGACAGCGGAACCCCCACGCCTCCGCTCACCAACACCCCGCCCGCCGGACCCGCGTACGGGCACGACCCGCACGAGGATCCCCGCAACTCGCCCGCCGCACGTCAGCAGAAGGCCACCTTCCTGACCACCGGCCGTGTCATCAATGTCTGCGGCACCCATCCGTGCACCGCCACGCCCACCTCCTGACGCCCCCATCCCCGTCGGCAACAGACGGGGAACAGACAAGGAGCACCATGCGTACGCACCGCATCGCCGGAGCCGCCGTCGCGGCAGCCCTCCTCGCCGGAACGGCACTGGCCCCGTCCGCACTCGCCGCACCGCCCGCCGCCACGGCCACCGCACAGGCCGCGGTCCCGTTCACCTCGGCCGGTGCCGTGCGCGCGGCCGACGGCGGCCACACCCTCTCGTGGGCCTCACCGGCCGCCTCGGTGTCCGTCACCGCCGTCACCTCCCCCGACGCCACGGCCGGTGTCGCGCTCGGCACGGCCCCGGGCACCGGTTCGCTGACCGTGCCCGCCGGAACGCTCCCGGAGGCCGGGCGCTGGTACTTCCGCCTGGTTCCGGACGGCGGCAGCCCGCTGGTCGTCGCCGACCGCTCCCTGGGCCTCGCCTCCGCCCGCAACTTCCGTGACATCGGCGGCTACCGCACCACGGACGGCCGCTGGGTGCGCTCCGGCCTGGTCTACCGGTCCAACAAGCTCAGCAGCCTCACCGACGCCGAGCAGCAGCGGCTGGTCTCCCAGCGCCTCACCCTCGACGTGGATCTGCGCAACATCCAGGAGCGCGTCGAGGCACCCGACCGGCTGCCCGCCGGCGTCACCTACCAGGTCGCCGACGTGGTCTCGTTCAGCCACGGCATCCGGTTCCACGACTCGGCCCTGATGACGCTGGCCGAGGCCATCGCGGCCGGTCTCTTCTCCGGCTCCTCCGACCTCGGCCAGTCCATCGGCTACCCGTTCATGGTCAACTTCGTGGGCGCCGACTACGCGTTCCACGACCTGGTCACCGCCGTCGCCACGAACAGCTCCGGGGCCACGGTCTTCCACTGCAGCGCGGGCAAGGACCGCACCGGCTGGGGGACCGCCGTCCTGCTCACCCTGCTGGGCGTCCCCAGGGCCACCGTCGAGGCGGACTTCCTCGCCAGCAACCAGTACACCGGTGACCCCGAGGCCGTCGAACTGAGCTGGCTGCGCGCGGCGTTCGCCGAGGTCGACCAGATCTACGGCACCTTCGACGCCTACGTGCGCGACGGGCTGAAGCTCGACGCGGCGACCGTGGAGACGCTGCGCGCCAAACTGCTGACCGGCTGACCGGCCCGCCCGGTCAGCATCCCGGGTAGCGGCCCTCCGGCCACTCGGGGGCATGCTCGAACTCCAGGGACAGGTCGTCGGCCACCTCGGCGATCACGGCCCGTCCCTCGGTACGCACCAGCCACGACGGCGGAAGGCAGGTGTCGCCGTGGTGAGCCCCGAGCAGATTGCCGCAGACCGAGCCGGTGGAGTCGCTGTCGCCCGAGTGGTTGACCGAGAGGAGCAGCGACTCGCCGGCCTGGCCGCGCCCCGGCAGGACCAGAGCGCAGTACACGGCGATGGCCAGGGCCTCCTCGGCCACCCAGCCGGCGCCGAGCGACTCCACCTTCCCGGCGCTCGGCGAACCCTGCGCGGCCAGCTCCACGGCGCCGCGCAGGGCGGCGGTCGTCTCCTCGTGCCCCGGGTGCCGGGCGAGCAGGGCCATGGCGCGCAGGACGGAGCCCGGCAGGGAGTCGCCCTCCAGCAGATGGGAGACGATCGCCGCGAGCGCTCCCGCGGCGTAGGCGCCTGTTGGGTGGCCGTGGGTGATCTGCGCGCACCGGGCTGCCAGCGCGAAGCTTCCGGCCGCGCCCTGGCCGGTCAGGCCGAAGGGTGCGGAGCGCATCACCGTTCCGCAGCCCTTGGAGCCGGTGTTGACGGGGCCCGGCTCGCCGACCGGGCCTCTCGGGTCGGGAGTGTGCCCGGCCGCGAGGCCGGTCAGACAGGCGTTTCCGGGGGCCCGGCGTGCGTACAGCCAGGGCTGCTGCCTCAGCCATCCGGTCCGGACCGGGTCGTCCCCGCCGCGGACCGGCGGCGCGGGATGGTTCTGGGTGTCCAGCCAGCGCAGATAGGCGTGCTTGATGATCGCCGTCTCGGCGCCGCCGATGCCCTTGGACATGGCCCGGGAGTGCGCCCTGATCAGCCCTTCGGCGGTGAAGAGGGTCATCTGGGTGTCGTCCGTGACCCGTCCGACGACCCCGTCCTCGTCCGCGGTGAGGCCGCGTACGCCCTGCTCCCCGTGCGCCCGGCGGATGCCGGCGAGCGACAGGAACTCCACCGGGTTTCCCAGTGCGTCCCCGATCGCCCCGCCCAGCAGACATCCGCGGATGCGGGACCTGCGGGCTGCGGAGTCCCCCCATGCTGTGCCGTCCACGGCCGTCCCCCACTCTCTTCCGTCGGAACGCCGCACACGCGCCGTCGCGGGTCCATGCTGGTAGGAGAGGCGATCGCCATGCGTACCGGTAGTGAACCGACGACTGCCCGCAGTTCCCTGCGGATGCGGCTCTGGCTGAGTCTATGGGGCCTGGCCTGGGCCGTCTTCGGCCTGGCGGCGTTCACCTGGACCGGCAGGCCGGGATGGGCGGCGGCCTGCGGGGTGCTGCTCGTGCTGGTGCTGGTGGACCTGACGGTGATCGTCCGCCATCTGCACCAGGGCCCGCACTACCAGCCGGGCCGCTCCATCCCGCCGTACGAACCCGATCACGGGGGCCGGGGGAGGTACGGGCACTGAGCGCGGGAGCCGCTCAGCCCTCCGCGTCGAAGCGGGCCGCCTTCAGGTACTCCGGGTTCGGGTCGAGCGCCGCCGCCAGCCGGAAGTGGCGCGTGGCCCGCTCCGGATGGCCGGACCGCTCGAAGGTGCGGGCGAGGGCGAAGTGCGCGAAGGCGTTGTCCGGTTCCCGCTCCAGGACCAGCTCGAACTCGAGCTCGGCGGGGCGCAGCTGGGCCGCCGCGAAGAAGGCGCGGGCGCGCAGGAGCCGGGCCGCGGTGTTCTCCGGGTGGGCGGCGATCACCGAGTCGAGCAGCTGGACCGCGCCACGGGGGTCGCGCGCCGCGAGCAGTTGCTCGGCCGCGCGGAAGTCGATGACGTGGGTTTCGGGGTTCCTCTCGGGCACGGTCACATCCTTCCCTCGTTCACCGTCGGGTGAACGTCTGCCCCTCAGATGAATGCCGGCTCCACCGTCAGGTGAACGTCTGTCCGGCCGGCGCTGTTCCGGCGCGGGGTCTTCTCGGTGCGGGTCTTCTCGGTGCGGGGAGTTCTGGGCTCCTGGCAGGGAGCGCCGGGGTCTCAGCCGGCCGCGGCCCGCCGCTCCAGTTCCGCCCAGACCTCGCGGACCTGCGGTTCCAGGGCTTCGATCGGTCCGTCGTTGTCGATGACCAGGTCGGCCACCGCACGCCGCTGCTCCCGGGTGGCCTGTGCGGCCATCCTGGCGCGTGCCTCCTGCTCCGTCATCCCGCGCAGGCGTACGAGGCGGTCGAGCTGGGTCTCCGGCGCCGCGTCGACCACGATCACCAGGTCGTAGAGCGGGGCGAGGCCGTTCTCGGTGAGCAGCGGTACGTCGTGGACGACGACGGAATCGGGCCCCGCGGCGCGTTCCAGCTCGGCGGAGCGGGCGCCGACCAGCGGGTGGACGATCGCGTTGAGGGCGGCCAGGCGCTCGCTGTCGGAGAAGACGACCGAGCCGAGCTTCGGCCGGTCCAGGGTCCCCTCGGGAGTGAGGACGCCGGTGCCGAACTCCCCGACGACGGCGTCGAGCCCGGGGGTGCCGAGCTCGACGACCTCGCGGGCGATCCGGTCGGCGTCGATGAGGACGGCTCCGTATCCGGCGAGCATCCGGGACACTTCGCTCTTGCCGGCTCCGATACCACCGGTCAGGCCCACTTTCAGCATGGGCGGCAGCCTAGTGCCCGCCGCCCGCCGCCGCGGAAAGAGGTCCGAACCGGCTCAGCTGTCGCCCTCCCGCTCCGCCAGGAACTTCTCGAATTCGAGACCGATCTCGTCGGCGGAGGGCAGGTCGACCGGCTCGGCGACCAGGTTGCCGCGGGTCTCCGAACCCGCGACGGCGTCGTACTGGTGCTCAAGGCCCTCGACCAGCGAGACGAGCTCTTCGTCGCCCTGGCCGATCTGGCGGTCGATCTCCGTCTGGGTCCGGTGCGCCTCGGTACGCAGGGAGTGGGCGACGCTCGGCAGGACGAGTCCGGTCGCGGCCGTGATCGACTCCAGCGCGGTGAGCGCGGCGTCGGGGTAGGCGGAGCGGGCGACGTAGTGCGGCACATGTGCGGCGACGCCCAGGACGTCGTGTCCGGCCTCCATCAGCCGGTACTCGACCAGCGCCGCGGCGGAACCGGGCACCTGCGCCTCGTCGAACGGGCTGCGGTGGCCCGGCATGAGGTCGGTGCGGTTGCCGTGCGGTGTGACGCCGACCGGACGGGTGTGCGGAACGCCCATCGGGATGCCGTGGAAGGTGACGGCGAGCCGGACACCGAGCCGCTCGACGATCTGCTCGACGGCGGCGGCGAACCGCTCCCACTCCACGTCCGGCTCGGGGCCGGACAGCAGCAGGAAGGGGGCGCCGGTGGCGTCCTGGACGACACGGACGTCCAGGGTGGGAGCCTCGTACGACGCCCAGCGGTCGCGCTTGAACGTCAGCAGCGGGCGCCGTGCGCGGTAGTCGACGAGGCGGTCGTGGTCGAAACGGGCCACGACCTGATGGGGCAGCGATTCGAGCAGCCCGTCGACGATCTGCTCACCGGTCTCACCCGCGTCGATGTATCCCTCGAAGTGGTAGAGCATGACCAGACCGGCCGACTCCTGGGCGAGCGCCATGTCGACGACAGCCAGGCCCTTCGGCTCCCATTCGTACAAACTCTGCGGATCAGGCACGGTTACCGCTCCTCCTTGTGTTCCTGAAGAAGAACGTCCCGGGGGGCACGGGCATTCCCGCCCGTGCCCCTTCACATGGTGTTTACCCAAGTACCCGCGTGTGCAGTGCCGTGACGGCCTTCCGTGCGGAGGTGAACGCGCCGTGCTGCCAGGCGTCGGCGTAGCTCAGGTAGTCGCCGGCGAAGTAGACCCGTCCCGCTGCCTGGTTGAGCGGCGCGAACACCGGGGCGTCGGGGCCGCCGGACAGGGAGTGCCAGGAGGCCTCCAGGTACGGCGTCTGGCGCCAGTGGTGGGAGAACGAGGTGGCCAGTTCCGTACGGTACTTCTCGCCGTGGATCTTCACGCCCTGCGCGACGGCCCGCGCCTCCCGCTCGCGCGGGGTCAGGGCGGCGTACGCGTCGGCGTTGGAGCCGGTGTTGTAGTAGCCGATGAGGGTGCCGCGGCGGCCCTGGTGCCCGTAGGACGGGTACCAGATGTGGGCGAGGTCCATGTCCGTCTCGGTGATGCCGCCGTAGATCTGGTGGTCGCTCTCCCACCAGCGGCTGCGGTACTCCAGCCCGATCTTGCCGGCCGAGGACGGCTTGCAGGCCTCCAGTGCGGTCTGGACGGCCGGGCCCAGGTTGTGGGCCGTCTTGGCGAGGATGTTGGGCGGCAGGGCGGCGACGCAGTAGTCCGCCTCGATGCTGCGGGTGCGGCCGGACTGCGTGTAGGTGACGGTGACGCCGTGGGCGGTGTCGGTGATCTCCGTGACCGCCGCGCCGGTTCGGATCCTGCGCTCGCCGATCGCCCGGGTGAGCGCGGCGGGTATCCGGTCCATGCCGCCGACGGGCTGGAACATCAGCATCGCCTGGTCGTACTCGAACTCGAAGGCGAAGTAGCGCCCGACGCCGCTGGCGAAGACCTCGGACGCCGAGGGAACGGAACCGAGTTCCTCCCCGGGGGTTCCTGCGGCAGCGGGGTCGACGCGGTAGCCGCGCCGGGGGCTTCCCGTGTAGTCGAGGGTGTCGCCGATGTCGCCGAAGTCCTTGAGGAAGTCGAGCAGCCGTTCCTGGTCGTCGGCGGTGATCTGCCGGTCGAGCGCGCCCTTGTCGGTGGCCTTGGAGAGGAGTTCGGCGACGTAGCCGTACACATCGGCCTTGGCGGTGCGGTAGCGCACCGGGGCCTTCATGCCCGCCCTCTCGTTGTAGAGGTAGGCATTGGCGTTCACGTTGGTGAACACCTCGATGGGAACGCCGAGTTCGCGACAGTAGTCGAGGGTGACCATCCACTGCGGTATCCGGCCGGGGCCGGCGTTCATGTACTGCCCGTCGGAGAACCGTGCCGTCTGTGTGACGCCGTGGATGTCGGTGGTGGAATCCCCGCCGCGCACGGTGAAGTTGCGGCCGCCCGTACGGCTGCGGGCCTCCAGGACCGTACAGTCGTAGCCCGCCTTTCCGAGCTCGTAGGCGGTGGCGAGGCCGGCGATGCCGCCGCCCACGACGACCACCTTGGCCGCCCCTTTGCCCTTCAGGTGGAAGTCGCCGCTGCTGGGAGCGCGATAGGCGGGTTCGCGGTTTGCGGCCTGGGCGGTGGGGGCGAGGCCGAGTGCCCCCATGGTGGCGAACATCGCGCCCGCCCCGCCGGAGAGCCCGACGTTGCGGAGGAAGGTACGGCGGCTCGCGCCCGGCGTCGCGGGCGAGTGGTGCGAAGCATGCGTCATGTCCCGGCTCCCCTTCGGATCTTGAGGTTGCCGGGATCCTGGCAAGGGTGTGTTACGAGCCGTCAGCTGTTCGTGTATCCCACACGTTTCCCTGCGTTCACCACACCCCGAACCCCGCGGACAATGGTCCAGACCTTGACATGCCCGCACCCCATCCCTACCGTCACTGGGCAGCAAGTTCAGACACTCGCCCCACATTCATGTACGAGAACGTCCTGAACCTTTCACGGGAAGGCACCCCCATGCGCACCCGCACACCGGTCCCCGCCCTGCTGGCCACCGCCCTCGCCACCGGCATGCTCGCCCTCGCCTCCGCCGGTACGGCAAGGGCCGCGACGGTCATCGAGGTGAGCACCGCCGCCCAGCTCAAGTCGGCACTCACCGCGGCCGTTCCCGGCGACACGATCCACCTCGCGGACGGCACGTACACCGGCAACTTCAAGGCCCTCGTACCCGGAACGGCCTCCGCGCGCATCACCCTGACCGGCTCCGCGGGGGCGGTGCTCACGGCCGGCGGCGGCTACGGGCTGCACCTCAACGGCGCCTCGTACTGGACGGTGCGGGGCATCACCGTCACGGGCGGCCAGAAGGGCATCATGGCCGACGGCGCCAACGGCGTGGTCATCGACTCGGTGACCGTACACAACCTGGACATGGAGGGCGTCCACTTCCGCAGGTCCAGCAGCGACGGCATCATCCGCAACTCCCGGATCTACGACACCGGGCACGACGGCCGCGGCATGGGCGAGGGCGTCTACGTCGGCACGGCGGGCGACCTCTCCGACCGGAGCGACCGGGTACAGATCCTGGACAACACCATCGGGCCGGGCGTCGGCGGCGAGAACGTCGACATCAAGGAAGGCACCACGGGTGCCCGCATCATCGGGAACACCTTCGACGGCAGCGGGCTGACCGGCGCCAACTACGACGACTCCTGGGTCGACGTGAAGGGCAACGGCGTCCTGGTCCAGGGCAACCACGGCTCCCGTACGACCGACAACGGCTACGAGACGCACACCCAGCAGAGCGGCTGGGGCTGCGGGACCGTCTTCAGGGACAACGTCTCGGACCTGTCCGGTTCGACGGGCGCCAAGCGGCTCGCGGTCAACGTCACCAACTACAGCGCGAGTTGTCCCACGACGGTCCACGCGAGCAACACCGTGACCGGCGGCAACGGCCTCACCAACATCGCCGTCACCCCGTAGCGGTTCGCCGGAAGAACGAATGAGGCCCGCCCCCCGAAGGGAGCGGGCCTCACCGTCATCTACTGCAGCCGATGACCGGCCGGAAGGTCAGAGCGTCAGCTCTGGCCGCCCGCCAGCTTCTCGCGCAGGGCAGCCAGGGCCTCGTCCGACGCCAGGGCGCCGGAGTTGTCCGCGGACTCCGAGGAGTACGAACCGCCGCCACCGCTGCCGCCCGAGGCAGCCGGAGCGCTGCCGGCCGGGGCAGCAGCGCCCTCGGCCGCAGCGGCCTCGTCGGCCTCGCGGGACTTGATGACCTGGGCCTGGTGCTGCTCGAAGCGCTGCTGCGCCTCGGCGTACTGGGTCTCCCAGACCTCGCGCTGAGCCTCGAAGCCCTCGAGCCAGTCGTTGGTCTCGGGGTCGAAGCCCTCGGGGTAGATGTAGTTGCCCTGGTCGTCGTACGACGCGGCCATGCCGTACAGGGTCGGGTCGAACTCGACCGAGGCCGGGTCGCCACCGAAGGACTCGTTGGCCTGCTTCAGCGAGAGGCTGATGCGACGACGCTCGAGGTCGATGTCGATGACCTTGACGAAGATCTCGTCGTTGACCTGGACGACCTGCTCCGGGATCTCCACGTGGCGCTCGGCCAGCTCGGAGATGTGGACCAGGCCCTCGATGCCCTCGTCGACGCGCACGAACGCACCGAACGGAACGAGCTTGGTGACCTTACCGGGAACAACCTGCCCGATCTGGTGCGTGCGGGCGAACTGCTGCCACGGGTCTTCCTGCGTCGCCTTGAGCGACAGGGACACGCGCTCGCGGTCCATGTCCACGTCGAGAACCTCGACGGTGACTTCCTGGCCGACCTCGACAACCTCGGAGGGGTGGTCGATGTGCTTCCAGGACAGCTCGGAGACGTGCACGAGACCGTCGACGCCACCCAGGTCCACGAAGGCACCGAAGTTGACGATCGAGGAGACGACGCCGGAGCGGACCTGACCCTTCTGGAGGGTCGTGAGGAACGTCTGGCGGACCTCGGACTGGGTCTGCTCGAGCCAGGCACGGCGGGACAGGACCACGTTGTTGCGGTTCTTGTCCAGCTCGATGATCTTGGCCTCGAGCTCCTTGCCCACGTACGGCTGGAGGTCGCGGACGCGGCGCATCTCGACGAGCGACGCCGGCAGGAAGCCACGGAGGCCGATGTCGAGGATGAGACCACCCTTGACGACCTCGATGACGGTACCGGTGACGATGCCGTCTTCTTCCTTGATCTTCTCGATGGTGCCCCAGGCACGCTCGTACTGAGCGCGCTTCTTCGAGAGGATCAGGCGGCCTTCCTTGTCCTCCTTCTGGAGAACCAGGGCCTCGATCTCGTCGCCGACCTTGACGACCTCGTTCGGGTCGACGTCGTGCTTGATCGAGAGCTCGCGGCTCGGGATGACGCCTTCGGTCTTGTAACCGATGTCGAGGAGGACCTCGTCGCGGTCAACCTTGACGATGACACCGTCAACGATGTCGCCGTCGTTGAAGTACTTGATCGTCTCGTCGATCGCGGCGAGGAACGCGTCCGCGTCGCCGATGTCGTTGACCGCAACCTGCGGAGTGGTGGCGGTGGTCTCGGTGCTGCTCGTCATGTGGGAAAGGGCTCCGGTACGGACAGTGAGTCGAAGTTACTGCTACGCCGTGAGCCCGTATCGCCTCTGCAGAAGCCGGACAGCCTGGGAAGCGCCGGCCCCGATGAACCGGGAGGCGCCTCTCGTGAACCGAGGGGACATACATACAGATGCGAGCGCGGCCTGCTAGGTCTGAGGCGCGCAGGCTCGCAGCGCAACTTGTAGCATACGGGGGCAGCAGGGCACGGTCAATGCGCGAAGGCGCACACCAGGGGCGGAACGGCTCATACCCGGCACAACTCAGGTTCACCGAGGCCACATCGGCCCCGGAGATGTTCCGGACACGCGGGTTCCGCACGCACATGCCCCCTTGGTACGTACCTCGTACGACGGGGTGAAGGCAAACTACAACGACGGGCACGATGAGCCAAGAGATCTACGCGGCCGAACCCGAGGCGACGCGCCGCACCGCCGGCGAGGCCGAGAGCAGCCGGGCCAGCCGCGGCTGGTGGGACCGCAACGCGGACGAGTACCAGAACGACCACGGCGGCTTCCTCGGGGACGACCGTTTCGTCTGGGGCCCGGAGGGACTCGACGAGGCCGAGGCCGGGCTGCTCGGCCCCGCCACGTCGCTGAAGGGCCTGGACGTCCTGGAGATCGGCGCGGGCGCCGCACAGTGTTCGCGCTGGCTGGCCGCGCAGGGCGCCCGGCCGGTCGCCCTCGACCTCTCCCACCGCCAGCTCCAGCACGCCCTGCGGATCGGCGAGGGCATCCCCCTGGTCGAGGCGGACGCCGGGGTGCTGCCCTTCCGGGACGGCTCCTTCGACCTGGCCTGCTCCGCCTATGGCGCGGTGCCGTTCGTCGCCGACCCGGTCCAGGTGTTCCGCGAGGTCCACCGGGTACTGCGCCCCGGCGGCCGCTGGGTCTTCTCCGTCACGCACCCGGTCCGCTGGGCGTTCCCGGACGAGCCGGGGCCCGAGGGCCTGTCCGTCGCCGCCTCCTATTTCGACCGCACCCCCTACGTCGAGCAGGACGAACGGGGCGAGGCGGTGTACGTGGAGCACCACCGCACGCTCGGCGACCGGGTGCGGGACGTGGTGGCGGGCGGCTTCCGGCTGGCCGACCTGGTCGAGCCCGAGTGGCCCTCGTGGAACGACCAGGAGTGGGGCGGCTGGTCGCCGCTGCGGGGCAACCTGATCCCGGGAACCGCGATCTTCGTCTGCGAGCGGGACTGAGCACCGGGACCGCGCTTTCGGCCCGCTCGCGGGACCGAGCCCCGGGCCCACTGTTCCGGCCCCCTTGAGGAACGGCGCACGGGACCACGGTCCTGGCCCGCTCACGGGACCGAGCTCCGGCACCACGGTCCCGGCCCGCTTCAAGGACCGAGACGCCTGCCGGTGCGGGCGGCCGTGTCCCGTCGTACGAGACTGGGGGCGTGATCCGTACCGACGCCCTGGACCAGCTGCCCGTCCGCACCGCCGTGCCCGCGCTGCGGCGGGCGCTCGACGACCGCGGGGTCGCGGTGCTGTGCGCGCCGCCCGGCACCGGCAAGACGACCCTCGTCCCCCTCGTCCTGGCGGGCCTGACCGGTGACGGGCCGGTGCGCCGGGTCGTGGTCGCCGAGCCGCGGCGCATCGCCGCCCGCGCCGCGGCCCGGCGGATGGCGTGGCTGCTGGGCGAGCGCCCCGGCGAACGGGTCGGCTTCACCGTGCGCGGGGAGCGGGTGGCCGGCCCGGACACCGTGGTCGAGGTCGTCACCACCGGGGTGCTGCTCCAGCGCCTCCAGCGCGATCAGGAACTCGCCGGCGTCGACGCGGTGATCATCGACGAGTGCCACGAACGCCATCTCGACGCGGACACCGTGGCCGCCTTCCTCCTCGACGTACGGGAGGCGATCCGCCCCGACCTGCGTCTGGTCGCCGCGTCCGCGACCACCGACGCCGAGGGCTGGGCCCGGCTGCTCGGCGACGCCCCCGTGATCGAGGCGCAGGGCGTCTCGCACCCGGTGGAGGTGGTGTGGGCGCCGCCCGCCCGTCCGGTACGGCCGCCGCACGGGATGCGGGTCGACCCGGCGCTGCTGACCCATGTCGCCGCCGTGGTGCGCCGGGCGCTGGCCGAGCGGGAGGGCGACGTGCTGTGTTTCCTGCCCGGCGTCGGCGAGATCGGCCGGGTGGCGGGGCAGCTGTCCGGGGTGGCCGCGGAGGTGCTCCAGGTCCACGGGCGGGCACCGGCCACGGTCCAGGACGCCGTGCTGGCGGGTTCGTCCCGGGGGCGGCGGGTGGTACTGGCGACCTCGGTGGCGGAGTCGTCGCTGACCGTTCCGGGAGTGCGGACCGTCGTCGACTCGGGGCTGGCCAGGGAACCGCGCACCGACCACGCCCGCGGGCTGAGCGCGCTGACGACGGTACGGGCCTCGCAGGCGGCGGGCCGCCAGCGGGCGGGCCGGGCCGGCCGGGAGGCTCCCGGGACGGTCTACCGCTGCTGGGAACAGGCGGAGGACGGGCGGCTCGCCCGGTTTCCGTCCCCCGAGATCAAGGTGGCGGATCTGGCCGCGTTCGCCCTCCAGGCGGCCTGCTGGGGCGATCCGGGCGCCGCGGGACTCGCGCTGCTGGACCCGCCGCCGGCGGGTGCGATGGGCGCGGCCCGCGAGGTACTGACGGCGATCGGCGCGGTGGACGCCGACGGGCGGGCGACGGACCGCGGTGTGCGGATGTCCCGGCTCGGGCTGCATCCACGGCTGGCCAGGGCGCTGCTGGACGGGGCGGCCGAGGTCGGCGGGCGACGGGCCGCGGAGGTCGTGGCGCTGATCGGCGAGGAGCCGCCGCGCGACTACGGGGACGATCTGGCCGCCGCGTTGCGTACCGCACGGCTGGGCAAGGACGGCTATGCCGCCCGGTGGCGCCAGGAGGTGCGGCGGCTGTCGTCGTCCTTCAAGGGCGCCGAAGCCGGCGGGTCCGGTCCGGACGACGCCGCCGTGGGCCTGGTGGCCGCCCTGGCCTTTCCCGAGCGAGTGGCGCGGGCCCGGGGTGAGGGGGCGTTCCTGATGGCCTCCGGCACGGGCGCGGAGCTGCGGGAGGGCTCACGGCTGCGCAGTGCGCCGTGGCTCGCGGTCGCGGTCGCGGACCGTCCCGCGCACGCGGCGTCGGCCCGGGTCCGGCTCGCCGCGGTCATCGACGAGGACACGGCACGGCTGGCGGCCGGGCATCTGCGGTTCGCGGGCGAGGAGGTCCGCTGGGAGGGCCGGGACGTGGTGGCCCGCCGGGTGGAGCGCCTGGGCGCCGTCGAACTGTCGGCGCGCCCGCTGAAGCGGCCGGACCCCGCGCTGGTGCGGGAGGCCCTGGTGGAGGGGTTGCGGCGGGAGGGCCTCGGGCTGCTGCGCTGGAGCCGCGACGCGGAGCAGCTGCGGGAGCGGCTGGCCTTCCTCCACCGCGAGCTGGGCGGGCCATGGCCGGAGGTGTCGGACGAGGCGCTCCTCGACCGTACCGAGCAGTGGCTGGAGCCCGAGCTTTCGCGGGCCCGGCGCCGTTCGGACCTGGCCGGGATCGACGCCGGGCAGGCGCTGCGCAGACTGCTGCCGTGGGCGACCGGTGAGGCGGCCCGGCTGGACGAGCTGGCACCGGAGCGGATCGAGGTGCCGAGCGGTTCACGGATCAGGGTGGAGTACGGGGGCGCCCAGCCCGTACTGGCGGTGAAGCTCCAGGAGCTGTTCGGCCTCCAGGAGACCCCGCGGGTGGCAGGTGTGCCGGTTCTGGTGCACCTGCTCTCGCCCGCGGGGCGCCCGGCGGCGGTGACGGCGGATCTGGCGTCGTTCTGGCGGGAGGGCTACAAGGCGGTGCGGGCGGAGCTGCGCGGCCGCTATCCGAGGCATCCGTGGCCGGAGGACCCGACGACGGTGGAGGCGACCAGGTTCACGAAGGCGCGGCTCAGGCGGGAGTAGGAGCGGGCTCCGGTTCCTTCCGCCTGGCCGTCTCCGCCTCGCCCGGCCGCCGCGAGCGGGCCTCCAGCCACAGCGACAGGGCCAGCAGCCCGGCACCCAGGACGAGGAAGCCCCAGGGCAGGTACGAGGTCAGCAGCAGGACGAGGAGCCGCTGGGACTTGACCAGGTCGACGATCGAGACGATGTAGTCCTCGCGCATCTTCACATGGCCGGCGAACACCGTCACGGTGTCCTCGGACATGCCCAGCGCCTTCGCGTTCCGCAGCTCCTCCTTGTGGACCTCCTCGCCGTTGACCGGCGCCCCGGTGACGGGGTCGACCCAGAACATCCGCTTGGTGGTGTACCAGCGGGTGATGCCGGTCTCGGCGATCTGCTCCGGGGTGATGGCGATCGGCATGGCCTTCGGCATCGGGACCTTGGTCCACGGGACGGTCTGCTCGAAGTAGTAGACCTCCATGCCGCGGAAGTTCTGCGTGCCCTTGTAGTGGATGGGCGAGCTGGTGCGGGTCTGGGCGTCGAAGTACTCGTAGTCGCGCTTCTCGGTGAGGAAGGGCCACTTGAACTCGATGCCCTCGCGGCTCACCGCGTCGCCGTCGACCGATTCGCCCGTGGCGTGGACCGGGTCCTGGCTGTGGGCGTCGAAGATGTAGCGCTCGGGGATCTTGGAGACCATCTTGCCGTCGGGGCCCTGTACGTAGGACAGGGCGTCCCAGACGACGACGTCGCGGCCGGCGCTGCGCTCGATCTTCTCGGACTCCTCCACATTGCCCTTGAGGGTCTGCACGATAGTGATCCTGTCGACCTTCTCGGCCTTGAGCGTGCTGTAGTTGAGCAGGGTCGCGGGCTTCGCCTCCAGCACGGTCTCCTGGTACTGGTTCGGCGGGATCTTCGCGAGCCGCGGGAAGGCGTACCAGCGCAACAGCGGTGACAGCGCGGCGAAGAAGACGGCGAAGGCCAGGAGTACGAGGCTGGCTCGGCGGCGCATGGGGTGTCCTCCCTCTGCATTCCGTGGTGCGGACGGCTAGTTCTTCGGGCCCGGGACCGTGGTCAGCAGGGGTTTGGGCGAGGTCTCGCCGGGCGGCGCGCCGATCGCGCTGATGGTGAGTACGAGGGCGAGGGCTGCGGCCAGTCCGATGGCTGCGGCGATCAGGGCGCGCATGCTCGGCCTCCCGGGAGCTCGGAGCTGATGGGTCGTCAGGGCTGGGGCACCGTAGCAACCGGGGCGCGAGATGAGAACACGTAGAACAGCCCCTTGGCCGGGTGCCGGCCAAGGGGCTGTCCGGGGCGTGGTGGGCCCGGGTGCGCGTGGGTCAGGCGGCGGGGGCCTCGACCGTGAGCTCGATGACGACGGTGGCGCCGCCCTGGGTGGTCAGGCGCAGCTTGTACGTGCCCGCGGCGCCGTCCGCGTAGATCTTGGGCAGGGTGAGCGTGCCGTCCGCGTCCGTGGTGAACACGAAGGTGCGGACCGGGTTCCCGTCGTCGTCCGTGAAGTACGGGCCCTTGTCGTTCTCGACCGGCTTCTCGTCGTCGGTGATCATGGTGGCGGTGACGTCGACCCGGCCGGCGGCTGCGCCCTTGTACGTGGCCTTGGCCGTGACGTCGGTGAACGTCTGGCCCGCCACGGCGGTCAGCTCCGCGGTGCCCGTCCTGGCGATGGCGTCGGCCTGCCGCGCGGTGACGGTCGCCGTGTACGTGACGGCGGGCAGCGAGGTGCCGGTGGCCGTCGCGCGGACGGTGAACGCGCCCGTCTTCTCGCCCGCCTCCAGTACCGGCGCGGTGGCCGTGCCGTCGGTCCCGGTGACCGCGGTGACGGTCTTCTTCCCACCGTCGAACGCGGCGTCCGTGTCACCGACGACGGTGAAGGTCACGGACACCTTGGCGAGCGGCTTGCCGAAGTTGCTCTTCGCCAGGACCTTGATCCGCTCGGCGAAGGCGTCGCCCGCCGTGGCGGTCAGCTCACCGGTGCCCGCGTTCTGCACGGCGGTCAGGGCCGGGGTCGGCGTGGGCTCGGGCGTCGGGGTCGGCGTCGTGGGCGTGCCCGGCCCGCCCGGGTCCGAGGGCGTCGGGCTCGGCTTCGCCGGCGGCTTGGGCGTCGGCGAACCGGAGGGCGAGGACGACGGGGACGAGGACGGGGACGAGGACGGGTTGCTGCCGTGGGTGCCGGAGCCGGTGTTCCGGTGTGTTCCGGTACTGGACTCGACGGGCAGGATGCCGGTGCCGTCCGGCACCTCGTGCGTACCGCGGTTGTAGTAGTCGAACCAGGTACGGACGGTACGCAGGTACTCGTCGGAGTGGTTGTAGCTCAGGACCGCCCGGTCCAGGTCGGCGGCGAGCGCCAGATCGCGCGAGCCGGCGCAGAGGTAGCGCCCGGCGGCGAGGGCCGCGTCGTAGATGTTGTTGGGGTCCTTGCGGCCGTCGGCGTTGCCGTCCTGGCCCCAGGTCGCCCAGGTGGACGGGATGAACTGCATCGGGCCGACCGCCCGGTCGTGCGTCGAGTCCCCGTCGTAGGCGCCGTTGTCGGTGTCCTTGATCAGGGCGAAGCCCTGGCCGTTGAGGGCGGGGCCGAGGATCGGGGAGAGCGTGGTGCCCTGCGCGTCGACCCGGCCGCCGCGGGCCTGGCCCGACTCGACCTTGCCGATCGCGGCGAGGAGCTGCCACGGCAGCCGGCAGGCGGCGTCCGTACCCGCGATGGTCTGCTGGGCCTTCTTGTACGCCGCGAGGATCGATGCCGGTATGCCCGATTCGGGACTTCCGGTCACCGGCAGGTTGACGGACGTACCCGGCTTGTTGGGCGTGTTCAGCGGCGGCAGGTCGGTGAAGTAGGGCGAGTTGCCGGACGCGGCACCGTCACCGGAGGGCGTCGAGCCCGCCGCACCGGTGGTCGGCTGGTCCCCGTCGGACGCCACCAGGGGCGCACCGGGGGCCTGCGACGCGGAAAGTGCTGCCACAGCGGCAGCGGCCACGGCAGCCGTGGTCGCCCCTCTGCGCAGTCGGCGACCGAATTGCGCTGCCATAACGTGTGGGCCCTCCCCCTCGTCGGCTGTCCGCGCTCCCCTGCGCCTGGACTCAGGCGACCCTACGGCAACTTGTGCCGCGCGGACACAGCGGCCGGACCGCTTCTTACCGGTTTCTCACGATCGGGTCCGCAAGTTGTCCAGTCGGTGAAAGGCACGTAACGGCCGCTCGCGCATACTTCCCCCATGCCGTTCACGCTCAGCCACGCCGCAGCCGTCCTCCCGGGGATCCGCCGCAACGGGACAGGGCGCGGACCGCTCCTGGCCTCGGCACTCGTCGCCGGTTCGTTCGCCCCCGACATGACGTACTTCGCGGACACGGCGATCCCGGGCGCCATGGAGTTCGGACAGGTCACCCACGCGTGGTGGGGTGTGTTCACGGTGGACGTCCTGATCACCGCGGCGACCGTGGCGCTGTGGCTGCTGCTGCGCGAACCCCTCGTGGCGCTGCTGCCCACGGACTGGCAGGGGCGGGTGTACGCCTGGGTGCGAGGCGCCCGGCGCCCGCCCGGACGAGGGCCGCGGGGCCTGCGGGACGGTGTGTGGTTCGCCGTGTCGGCCGTCATCGGAGCCGCCACCCATGTCGTCTGGGACGCCTTCACCCACCACGACCGCTGGGGGGTGCGGCTGGTACCCGTGCTCGGGCAGCACGCGGGCGGCCACCCGGTGTTCCAGCTGGTGCAGTACGGCAGTTCGGCCCTGGCCCTGACGGTGCTGGCGTGGTTCACCGTGTCGGGGCTGCGCCGGACCGGGGCCCGGCCCGCACCGGCGGCCGTACCGGTCCTGGACCACCGGGCACGGTGGTGGGCCGCGGCGTCCGTCGGACTGTGCGTCCTGCTGGGCACCGTGCACCGCTGCGCTCGCTGGTACGCGTACTTCGGGCACGTCGACACACCGCTCGACATCATCCCGACCGCCTGCTTCGGCGCTGGCGCCGGGCTCGCTGCCGGGCTCGTGCTGTACGGGGGGTGGATGCGGCTGCGGATGCGGCACCCGGACACCGGCGCCCCGGCAGGCTCAGTCGCCGGTCCGGCCCGGGGCAGGGGCCGGACCGGCGACTGAGAACGCCCCGCCCCGGGGCGGGGCCCCGCGTCAGTGTGCGGCGGACTCCCAGTCGGTGCCGACCCCGACCGACACGTCCAGCGGCGCCCGCAGCTGCACCGCTGTCGCCATCTCGTGGCGCAGGATCTTCTCCACCTGCTCCCGCTCGCCCTTGGCGATCTCCAGCACGATTTCGTCATGGACCTGGAGCAGCATCCGCGACGTCAGCTTCGCCTCGGTCAGCGCCCGGTCGACGTGGAGCATGGCGACCTTGACGATGTCCGCGGCCGTGCCCTGGATCGGTGCGTTGAGCGCCATCCGCTCGGCCGTCTCGCGGCGCTGGCGGTTGTCGCTGTTGAGGTCCGGCAGATAGCGGCGGCGGCCGAAGACCGTCTCCGTGTAGCCGGTGGCCCTGGCCTCCTCCACCACCCGGTGCAGATAGTCCCGGACCCCGCCGAACCGCTCGAAGTAGGTGTCCATCAGGCCCCGGGCCTCGCCCGCCTCGATGTTCAGCTGCTGGGAAAGGCCGAACGCGGACAGTCCGTACGCCAGCCCGTAGCTCATGGCCTTGATCTTGCGCCGCATCTCCGGGTCGACCGCGGACTTGTCGACGCCGAAGACCTGGGAGGCGACCGTGGTGTGCAGGTCCTCACCGGACGTGAACGCCTCGATCAGGCCCGCGTCCTCGGAGAGGTGCGCCATCACCCGCAGCTCGATCTGGCTGTAGTCAGCCGTCATCAGCGTCTCGAAGCCCTCGCCGACGACGAACCCGCGGCGGATCGCCCTGCCCTCGTCCGTCCGCACGGGGATGTTCTGCAGATTGGGATCCGTGGAGGACAGCCGGCCGGTCGCCGCCACGGTCTGGTTGAACGTGGTGTGGATACGGCCGTCCGCCGCGATCGTCTTCACCAGGCCCTCGACCGTCACCCGCAGCTTCGCCTGCTCGCGGTGGCGCAGCATGATGACCGGCAGCTCGTGCTCGGTCTGCGCGGCCAGCCAGGCCAGCGCGTCCGCGTCCGTCGTGAATCCGGTCTTCGTCTTCTTCGTCTTCGGCAGGCCCAGCTCGCCGAAGAGGACCTCCTGGAGCTGCTTGGGCGAACCGAGGTTGAACTCACGGCCCACCGCCGCGTGCGCCTCCTTCACGGCCTGCTGCACGGCGCCCGCGAACTGCTGCTCCATGCCCTCCAGATGGGCCCGGTCCGCCGCGATGCCGTGCCGCTCCAGACGGGCCAGCAGGATCGACGTCGGCAGCTCCATGTCGTGCAGCAGTTCGGCCGCGCCGACCTCCTTCAGCCGCGCCGTGAACGCGTCGCCGAGGTCCAGGACCGCACGGGCCTGCGTCATCAGCGCGTCCGCCTCGGCCTGGTCGTCCGCGCCGAACGCCAGCTGGCCGTCGGACGACGCCGCCGGAGCGAGCTCGCGGCCCAGGTACTCCACGGCCAGCGCGTCCAGCGCGAAGGAGCGGCGGCCCGGCTTGACCAGGTACGCGGCGAGCGCGGTGTCCATCGAGACGCCCTCGGTCCGCCAGCCGTGCTCCGGGAAGACCCGCATCACGCTCTTCGCGTTGTGCATGACCTTCGGCCGGTCCGCGTCCGCGATCCACGCCGCGAACGCCTGCTCGTCGGCCGCGTCGAGCAGGGCCGGGTCGAACCAGGCCGCGGCCCCGCCGGCCGCGGCGAGCGCGATCTCGGTGACCGTGCCGCTGCCGAGCGCCCAGGTGTCGACGGTGGCCACACCGAGCGGCTGCGCGCCGTGCTCGGCCAGCCACGGGGCGAGCTCGCCCGCGCCCAGCACCGAACCGTCCAGCTCGATACCCGCGGCCGGCGCCGGAGCCTCGTCCTCGGCCTTGCCCGGGTCCACCGCCAGCAGCCGCTCGCGCAGGCTCGGGTTACGGATCTCCAGCACATCGAGCACCCCGGTGACCGCTGTGCGGTCGTACGGAGCACGTTCCAGATCGGACGGGGTCTTCGGCAGCTCCACGTCGCGGACCATCTCGGTCAGCCGCCGGTTCAGCCGCACCGCGTCGAGGTGGTCGCGGAAATTCTGCCCGGCCTTCCCCTTGACCTCCTCGGCCCGCGCCACCAGCTCGTCGAACGAACCGAACTGGTTGATCCACTTCGCGGCCGTCTTCTCGCCCACCCCCGGAATGCCCGGAAGGTTGTCCGACGGGTCACCGCGCAGCGCCGCGAAGTCCGGGTACTGCTGCGGGGTGAGTCCGTACTTCTCCTCGACCTTCTCCGGGGTGAACCGCGTCAGCTCCGACACGCCCTTGGTCGGGTACAGCACCGTCACGTTGTCCGTGATCAGCTGGAAGGAGTCACGGTCACCGGTGACGATCAGGACCTCGAAGCCCGCCGCTTCCGCCTGCGTGGCCAGCGTCGCGATGACGTCGTCCGCCTCGAAGCCGTCGACCGCGAAACGGTCCGCGTGCATCGCGTCCAGCAGCTCACCGATCAGCTCGACCTGGCCCTTGAACTCGTCCGGCGTCTTCGAACGGTTCGCCTTGTACTCGGGGAACTCCTGCGAGCGCCACGTCTTGCGCGACACGTCGAACGCCACGGCGAAGTGCGTCGGCGCCTCGTCACGCAGCGTGTTCGCGAGCATCGAGGCGAAGCCGTACACCGCGTTCGTCGGCTGCCCCGCCCCCGTCGTGAAATTCTCCGCAGGCAGCGCAAAGAACGCCCGGTACGCCAGGGAGTGCCCGTCCATGAGGAGCAGGCGCGGTCGGTTGTCTGCCGTCTTCTTCGATGCCGTCTCAGCCACACCCCGATCCTGCCACGTACCACTGACAATCCGGACCGGCCACCGCCCGCCGCCGCCCGGTGACCGCTCACCGGGCGGCCGGTCCGCACCCCGTGCCAGGATCGAAGGAGACGGAATCACGCACAGCGGACCACGCGAGGTCCGCGGCAGGCCCGAAGGGGAGCACGATGGCCACCAAGCCGCCCGCAGGAGACCCGGTCCAGGACGCACCCCGGATCGAGCCGGCCCAGCACGCCGCCGCCGGGCTGCCCGCCGTCGCCCACAGCCTGCGCATCGCCCAGCAGCAGATGGGCGTCCGCCGCACCGCGCAGACCCTCCTCAAGGTCAACCAGAAGGACGGCTTCGACTGCCCCGGCTGCGCCTGGCCCGAGGGCGACAAGCGGCACACCGCCGAATTCTGCGAGAACGGCGCCAAAGCCGTCGCCGAGGAAGCCACCCTGCGCCGCGTCACCCCGGACTTCTTCGCCGCGCACCCCCTCGCCGACCTCGCCACCCGCAGCGGCTACTGGCTCGGCCAGCAGGGACGCATCACGCAGCCCATGTATCTGCCCGAGGGCGCGGACCGGTACGAGGCCGTGACCTGGGAACGCGCCTTCGCCGTCATCGCCGAGGAACTCCGCGCGCTCGCCTCCCCCGACGAAGCGCTCTTCTACACCTCCGGACGCACCAGCAACGAGGCCGCTTTCCTCCTCCAGCTGTTCGCCCGCGAATTCGGCACCAACAACCTGCCCGACTGCTCCAACATGTGCCACGAGTCCTCCGGCTCGGCACTCACGGAGACGATCGGCGTCGGCAAGGGATCCGTCTCCCTGGAGGACCTCCACCACGCCGACCTGATCATCGTCGCCGGACAGAACCCCGGCACCAACCACCCCCGGATGCTCTCCGCGCTGGAGAAGGCCAAGTCGGCCGGAGCGAAGATCATTTCGGTGAACCCGCTCCCCGAGGCGGGGCTCGAACGCTTCAAGAACCCGCAGACCCCGCTCGGCATGGTCAGGGGAGCGGCCCTCAACGACCTCTTCCTCCAGATCCGCATCGGCGGCGACCAGGCCCTCTTCCGGCTCCTCAACAAGATGATCCTCGCGACCGAGGGCGCCGTCGACGAGACCTTCGTGGCCGCACACACCCACGGCTACGAGGAGTTCGCCGCCGCGGCCGCCGAAGCCGACTGGGAACAGACCCTCGCCGCCACCGGCCTGGAGCGCTCCGCCATCGAGGAGGCCCTGGCCATGGTCCTCGCGTCCCGGCGCACCATCGTGTGCTGGGCCATGGGCCTGACCCAGCACAAGCACTCCGTGCCGACCATCCGCGAAGTCGTCAACTTCCTCCTGCTGCGCGGGAACATAGGCCGTCCCGGTGCCGGAGTCTGCCCCGTGCGCGGCCACTCCAACGTCCAGGGCGACCGCACCATGGGCATCTTCGAGCGCCCGTCGACCGCGTTCCTCGACGCCCTCGACAAGGAGTTCTCGATCACCTCGCCGCGCCACCACGGCTACGACGTCGTCCGCTCCATCCGCGCCCTGCGCGACGGCGACGCCAAGGTCTTCTTCGCGATGGGCGGCAACTTCGTCTCCGCCTCCCCGGACACCGACGTCACCGAGGCCGCGATGCGCACCGCACGCCTCACCGTCCACGTCTCCACCAAGCTCAACCGCTCCCACGCGGTCACCGGCGCCCGCGCCCTGATCCTGCCGACCCTCGGCCGCACCGACAAGGACGTCCAGGCCGGCGGCCGGCAGTTCGTCACCGTCGAGGACTCCATGAGCATGGTCCACGCCTCCCGCGGCAACCTCACCCCCGCGAGCCCCCACCTGCTCTCCGAGCCCGCCATCGTCGCCCGCCTCGCCCGCGCCGTGCTCGGCCCCGCCTCCGCCACCCCCTGGGAGGAGTTCGAGAAGGACTACGCGACGATCCGCGACCGCATCTCCCGCGTCGTCCCCGGCTTCGAGAACTTCAACCAACGCGTCGCCCACCCCGGCGGATTCACCCTCCCCCACGCCCCCCGCGACTCCCGCCGCTTCCCCACCGCCACCGGCAGGGCCAACTTCACCGCCGCCCCCGTCGAGTACCCCGAACTCCCCGAGGGCCGCCTCCTGTTGCAGACGCTGCGCTCCCACGACCAGTACAACACCACCATCTACGGCCTCGACGACCGCTACCGCGGCATCAAGGGCGGCCGCCGCGTCGTCCTCGTCAACCCCGAGGACGCCACCGCACTCGGGCTCGCCGACGGCACCTACACCGACCTCGTCAGCGAAGCCGGGGACGGCACCGAACGCCGTGCCCCCGGCTTCCGCGTCGTCCACTACCCCACCGCCCGCGGCTGCGCCGCCGCGTACTACCCCGAGACCAACGTGCTGGTCCCCCTGGACTCCACCGCCGACACCAGCAACACCCCTGCCAGCAAGTCCGTCGTGGTGCGCTTCGAGAACGCGCACTGACACCCGGGGGCGGGCGCGACGTGGCCCGATCCGAGAGGCGGTCCCTAAGCGCCCGCTCAGTCGTCTGATAAGAACAGTGCACACACAAGCACGTGCACACAGCAGCAACCCACCGCAGACGATCGGAGCCGGACCCATGGGCGAGCACACCACACCCCAGTTCCCCCAGGAGATCATCGACGAGTACGCCGCCCTCGGCGTCGACCTGCCCGCGCTCTTCTCCGCGGGCCACCTCGGCGAACGCATGGGCGTGACGATCGTCGAAGCCTCCGCGGACCGCGTCGTCGCCACCATGCCCGTCGAGGGCAACACCCAGCCGTACGGACTCCTGCACGGCGGCGCCTCCGCCGTCCTCGCCGAGACCCTCGGCTCCATCGGCTCCATGCTGCACGGCGGCGCCACCAAGGTCGCCGTCGGCGTCGACCTGAACTGCACGCATCACCGAGGGGTACGAAGCGGCCTCGTCACCGGCACCGCCACCCCCGTACACCGCGGCCGCACCACCGCCACGTACGAGATCGTCATCACCGACGAACAGGACAAGCGGGTGTGCACCGCCCGCCTCACCTGCCTGCTGCGCGACCTCCCCCAGGGTGAGCCCTCCTGACCTCGCACCACCCCGAACCATTCCTGCCCGGCCGGATCGCCAATCCGGCCGGGCAGTGTCATACCCGGGCACAACCACCGCCCCATACACAGAACTTGCACAACAGCGGCAGCCAACACCCTTGACCGCCCGCCCCGTTCCGTGGCCCACTCATCTGCCACGCCCGGCCTGCACGCCCACCACACCGCGTCGACCACACCACCCCGGCTGTAACACAGCGTAACAATCCCGCAATGTGCGCCCGCCCGACGCCACACGAACAGCCCGGCCCCGCAGGCACCGGGCCCTCAGGCGTGCCCGCCCGCGCCACCGCACCCCCCTCGCCCCGCGACAGCACCAAGATCGCCCCAAGCCCCTTAGCAGAGCTGCGCGTTCTCAGCATGCGGTCATTTCACCGTCCGGTAAAAAGCCGTACATGTCCACACAGCCACCTCAAGCCTTGCTCAAGGGCATAACAAGACAGTCACATCCTGCTCCACCCCCATCCCCGACCCCCACCCCTGCCCTTAGAGTCACCGCCAGTCACCGCGCCGCCGGGCGCGTCTGCAGCACGGCCCTGTACCAACCAGTACGGCCCGGCGAACGACACGGCACCTCAAGCAGAGGAGGCCGCGCCAGGGAAAGGACTTTTCGTGCGACACCGTTCTTTGCTCATCCTCACCACAGTGCTGACCACAGGGGCACTGACACTCACCGCCTGCGGGTCGCGCGACGACGACAAGAAGGGCAGCGACAGCGGCGGCGGCAACCAGACCGTCGTCATCGGCGTCGACGCCCCGCTGACCGGTGACCTCTCCGCGCTCGGCCTCGGCATCAAGAACTCCGCCGACCTCGCCGCCAAGACGGCGAACAAGGACAAGACGGTTCCGGGCATCACCTTCGAGGTCCAGCCGCTCGACGACCAGGCGCAGCCCTCCGTCGGCCAGCAGAACGCCACCAAGTTCATCGACAACAAGAAGGTCCTCGGCGTTGTCGGCCCGCTGAACTCCGGCGTCTCCCAGTCGATGCAGAAGCCGCTCAACGACGCGGGTCTCACCCAGGTCTCCCCCGCCAACACGGGCACCGAGCTGACCCAGGGCGACAACTGGAAGACCGGCGACAAGAAGCGCCCCTTCAAGACCTACTTCCGCACCGCCACCACGGACCAGATCCAGGGCGCCTTCGCCGCGAAGTACCTGTACAACAACGCGAAGATCAAGCAGGTCTACCTCATCGACGACCAGAAGCCCTACGGCGCCGGTCTCGCGGCCTCCTTCAAGGCGACGTTCACCGGCCTCGGCGGCAAGATCGCCGGCTCCGACCACGTCAACCCCGACGACCGCGACTTCAACGCCGTCGTCACCAAGGTCAAGAAGTCCGGCGCCAAGGCCGTCTACTACGGCGGTGAGTACCCCGCCGGCGCGCCCCTGAGCCAGCAGCTCAAGGACAGCGTCCAGATCCCCCTCATGGGCGGTGACGGCATGTACAGCGCCGACTTCATCAAGCTCAACAAGAAGGCCCAGGGCGACATCGCCACCTCCGTCGGCAAGCCCGTCGAAGAGCTGGAATCCGCCAAGACCTTCATCGCGAACTACAAGACCGCCGGGTACAAGGACGCCTACGAGGCCTACGGCGGCGGCACCTACGACGCCACCTGGTCGATCATCGAGGCCGTCAAGGCCGTCGTCGCGGCCAACGACGGCAAGCTCCCCGACGACGCCCGCGCCAAGGTCCTCGAGGCCATGAGCAAGGTCAGCTTCGAGGGCGTCACCGGCCCCGTCTCCTTCGACGAGTACGGCGACACCACCAACACCATGATGACCGCCTATCAGGTCGACGGCGGCAAGTGGGTCTCCAAGCTCAGCGAGGCCTACAAGCCGTAACAAGCTCCCGGTCACTCCCTGACTGACACCAGACCGCGCGGGAGCGCTACGAGCGCTCCCGCGCGGTGCCATATCCGAACCACTCCACGGAGGCCCTGCGGTGCACGAACTGCCGCAACAGCTGGCCAATGGACTCATCCTCGGCGCGATGTACGGACTCATCGCGATCGGTTACACGATGGTCTACGGAATCATCCAGCTCATCAACTTCGCCCACGGCGAGATCTTCATGATCGGAGGCTTCGGAGCTCTCACCGTGTACCTCTGGATGCCGGCCGGCTCCAACCTCCTCGCAATCGTCCCCCTCATGATCATCGGCGGCGTCATATGCTCCGTCGCCGTCAGCGTGGCAGCCGAGCGCTTCGCCTACCGCCCCCTGCGCACCGCCCCCAGGCTCGCCCCGCTGATCACCGCGATCGGGCTCTCCCTCGCGCTGCAGCAGGCCATCTGGAAGTGGTACCCCAACGCCACGAAGGACCGGCCCTTCCCCCAGTTCAAGGGCGAGGCCTTCGACCTCTTCGGCGCCCACATCCAGCGCGGTGACCTCTTCGTCCTGATCGCCGCCCCCGTCTGCATGGTCGCCCTCGGCCTCTTCGTCTCCAAGACCCGCTCCGGCCGCGGCATGCAGGCCACCTCGCAGGACCCCGACACCGCCAAGCTCATGGGCATCAACACCGACCGCATCATCGTCATGGCCTTCGCCATCGGTGCCGCGTTCGCCGCCGTCGCCGCCGTCGCCTACGGGCTCAAGAACGGCCAGATCGGCTTCAAAATGGGCTTCATCATGGGTCTGAAAGCCTTCACCGCAGCCGTACTCGGCGGCATCGGCAACATCTACGGCGCCATGCTCGGCGGAGTCGTGCTCGGCGTCGCCGAATCCCTCGCCACCGGCTACATGAGCGACGTCCCCGGCATGGACCTCTTCGGCGGCGGCGCCTGGAAGGACGTGTGGGCCTTCGTCCTCCTCATCGTCGTCCTGCTGCTCCGGCCACAGGGCCTGCTCGGCGAACGCGTCGCGGACAGGGCGTGATACGGATGACCACCCAGAAGGCACTCATCCCGCTGCCCACGCCGGTCGCCCGGATCGCCACCGCTGCAGGCGCGGCCGTCGCCCTGGCCGGCACCTTCCTCCCCTGGACCTGGACCTCCGAGTTCCCCGGCGACCTCACCGTCACCGGCTATCCCGGCGGCCTCCAGATCCTCACCCTCACCGCCGCGATCCTCACCCTCCTCTTCACCCTCTGCGGATACGGCATCCGAGGCCTGCGCTGGCTCACCCCCGGCGGCACCAACAGCCCCGTACGCCTGCTCGCCCTGGCCACCCTCGGCACCACCGGCTACACCATCGGTGCCATCGCCTACGAACTCGGCGGCGTGGTCAACCTCGAACCCGGAGCCTGGGTCAGCGGCATCGGCGCGCTCATCGCCTTCGTCGCCGCACTCGGACTCCCCAGCGACGAACCGCTCCCCGCCAACGGCCCCCCGGCCAACGCCTGGCAGCGCTTCCGCAACAGCCTCGCCGCGCCGTCGGCCCGCCGCGCCCAGCCTCTCCCCGCCTGGGCCGAGATCCTCATCATCGCCGCCGCCTTCGGCGCCGCGCTGTACTTCTTCACCTACGGGATCGACATCCCCACCGAGGAATCCGAACAGTTCATCGGCTTCCTCATCACCGCGGGCTTCACCTTCACCGCACTCACGCGGGCCGGACTCATCGCCCGCATCACCGCGCTGACCACGAAGCACCGCAACGTCACCCTCACCGCAGCCCTGGTCGCGGCCTTCTGCTTCCCCTTCACCCAGGACACCGCGGAATACGCCCTCATCGGCGCGAACATCCTCATCTTCGCCACGGTCGCACTCGGTCTCAACGTCGTCGTCGGCCTCGCCGGCCTCCTCGACCTCGGCTACGTCGCCTTCCTCGGCGTCGGCGCCTACACCGCGGCCCTCGTCTCCGGTGCGCCCCTCTCCGCGATCGGCGTCCACTTCCCGTTCTGGGCCGCCGTCCTCACCGGAGCCGCGGTCTCGCTGATCTTCGGCGTCCTCATCGGCGCCCCGACCCTGCGGCTGCGCGGCGACTACCTCGCCATCGTCACCCTGGGCTTCGGAGAGATCTTCCGCGTCACCGTCAACAACCTCAACGGCAACAGCGGACCCGACCTCACCAACGGCTCCCAGGGCATCCCGAGCATCCCGGACCTCAACCTCTTCGGGATCGACTTCGGACTCAGCCACGACATCGGCCCCTTCACGCTCAGCAGGCCGGCCAACTACTACCTGCTGATGCTCGTCGTCACCGCCGTCGTCGTCCTGGTCTTCCGCCGCTCCGGGGACTCCCGCATCGGCCGCGCCTGGGTCGCCATCCGCGAGGACGAGACCGCGGCCACCGCCATGGGCATCAACGCCTTCCGGCTCAAGCTGCTCGCCTTCGCCCTCGGCGCCACCCTCGCCGGGCTCGCCGGTACCGTCCAGTCACACGTCAACTACACCGTGACGCCGGAGCAGTACCAGTTCGCCGGCTCGGTGCCCCCGAACTCCGCCTTCCTCCTCGCCGCCGTCATCCTCGGCGGCATGGGAACCCTCAGCGGACCCTTCGTCGGCGCCGCACTGCTCTACCTCATCCCGGCCAAGCTGCAGTTCATGCAGGACTACCAGCTCTTCCTCTTCGGCGTCGCGCTCATCCTCCTGATGCGCTTCCGCCCCGAGGGCCTGGTCGCCGACCGCCGCAAGCAGCTCGAATTCCACGAGAACGACGAACCCGTCCTCGTACCCGAACCACGGCAGTCCGAAGAAGCCGACGCCGGCATCACCAAGGCGGGGGCGTGACCACCATGACCACCACCACGAAAACCGCGACCACCGTCCTCGACGCCAGCGGCGTCACCATGCGCTTCGGCGGACTCACCGCCGTACGCAACGTCGACCTCACCGTCAACGCGGGCGAGATCGTCGGGCTGATCGGCCCCAACGGCGCCGGCAAGACCACCTTCTTCAACTGCCTCACCGGCCTCTACGTCCCCACCGAGGGCAAGGTCAGCTACAAGGGCACCGTCCTGCCGCCCAAGCCCCACCTCGTCACCAAGGCAGGCATCGCCCGCACCTTCCAGAACATCAGGCTCTTCGCCAACATGACGGTCCTGGAGAACGTCCTCGTCGGACGCCACACCAGGACCAAGGAAGGCCTCTGGTCCGCGCTCCTGCGCCTCCCCGGCTTCACCAAGGCCGAACAGGCCAGCCACGAACGCGCCATGGAACTGCTGGAGTTCATCGGCCTCCAGGACAAGGCCGACCACCTCGCGCGCAACCTCCCCTACGGAGACCAGCGCAAGCTGGAAATCGCCCGCGCCCTCGCCAGCGACCCCGGCCTCCTCCTCCTGGACGAGCCCACCGCCGGCATGAACCCCCAGGAAACCCGCGTCACCGAAGATCTCATCTTCGCCATCCGGGACCAGGGCATCGCCGTCCTCGTCATCGAGCACGACATGCGCTTCATCTTCAACCTCAGCGACCGCGTCGCCTGCCTCGTCCAGGGCGAGAAGCTCGTCGAAGGCACCGCCGAGGTCGTCCAGAGCGACGAACGCGTCATCGCCGCCTACCTCGGCACCCCCTTCGAAGGCGCCCCCGGCGCCGAGGAAGTCGCCGAAGTCGAAGCGGCGGAGGCAGTGGCCGAGGCCGCGGCACCCACCACCGAGGAGGAGGACACCCGATGACCGCACTGCTCGAGGTCGAGGACCTCCGCGTCGCCTACGGCAAGATCGAAGCCGTCAAGGGCATCTCCTTCACCGTGGACGCCGGCCAGGTGGTCACCCTCATCGGCACCAACGGCGCCGGCAAGACCACCACCCTGCGCACCCTCTCCGGACTGCTCAAGCCCATCGGCGGACGCATCCTCTTCGAGGGCAGGCCACTCGCCAACATCCCCGCACACAAGATCGTCTCCCTGGGCCTCGCCCACTCCCCCGAGGGCCGCCACATCTTCCCCCGGCTGACGATCACCGAGAACCTCCTCCTCGGCGCCTACCTCCGCAACGACAAGGCAGGCATCGAGAAGGACATCCAGCGCGCCTACGACCTCTTCCCCATCCTCGGGGAGCGCCGGAAGCAGGCCGCCGGAACCCTCTCGGGCGGCGAGCAGCAGATGCTCGCCATGGGACGCGCCCTCATGTCCCAGCCCAAACTGCTCATGCTCGACGAGCCCTCCATGGGCCTCTCCCCGATCATGATGCAGAAGATCATGGAGACCATCGTCGAGCTCAAGGCGTCGGGCACCACGATCCTGCTCGTCGAGCAGAACGCCCAGGCCGCCCTGTCCCTCGCGGACCGGGGCCACGTCATGGAGATCGGCAAGATCGTCCTCTCCGGCACCGGAGCGGACCTCCTCCACGACGAGTCCGTCCGCAAGGCGTACCTCGGCGAGGACTGACGTCCCTGCGAAGAAGGCCCGTGCCCCGGTGAACCGGGGCACGGGCCTTCTTCATGTACGTGTACGAGTACGGCTACTCCGCCGCCCGCTTCTTCTCCTCGGCGTCCTCGATCAGCGCCTCCGCCAGCTGCTGCATCGACAGCCGACGGTCCATCGACGTCTTCTGGATCCACCGGAACGCGGCCGGCTCCGAAAGCCCGTAGTCCGTCTGCAGAATGCTCTTCGCCCGGTCCACGAGCTTCCGCGTCTCCAGCCGCTGCGACAGGTCCGCGACCTCGCCCTCCAGCGCCTTCAGCTCCGCGAACCGCGACACCGCCATCTCGATGGCCGGCACCACGTCGCTCTTGCTGAACGGCTTCACGAGGTACGCCATCGCCCCGGCGTCCCGGGCCCGCTCCACCAGGTCGCGCTGCGAGAACGCGGTGAGCATCAGGACGGGCGCGATGGACTCCTCGGCGATCTTCTCGGCGGCGGAGATGCCGTCGAGGACCGGCATCTTCACATCGAGGATGACCAGGTCCGGCTTGTGCTCCCGGGCCAGCTCGACGGCCTGCTGCCCGTCCCCGGCCTCACCGACGACCGAGTACCCCTCTTCTTCGAGCATCTCTTTGAGGTCGAGGCGGATGAGGGCCTCGTCCTCGGCGATGACGACGCGGGTCGTCAGCGGCGGGACGTGCGACTTGTCGTCGTCGGCGGCGGGCTGGGGCGACTCGGGGGTGGTCACGGGGCTCCTTGATTCAGGGCAGGACTGCTGCCCCTGAGCCTACCTAGCTGCACCTGCATGTGGTGACCCGGTACACTGCGAATCGCACCCAGCCGGGTTGGCGGAATGGCAGACGCTGATTGCTCAAACCAATCTGCCCGAAAGGGCGTGCGGGTTCGACTCCCGCACCCGGCACAGCAAAGCGGATGTTCACCCTCTCGTGAACATCCGTTTTCTGTTGCCTGCGGCGATGCATGCTCGCTCATCGTGGCCCCACGACCGCTGGAAGGGGTCGCCGTCGCCCGACGGGGGCATCCGTCGCGTCATGGATGCACACGTCGGGCCGGAACCGACGCGCCCTACTTCGGGCTGTCGTCCTCTCCGATGTGATGCACGCGCACCAGGTTCGTCGAGCCCGCGACGCCCGGCGGCGAGCCCGCCGTGATGACGACCACGTCACCCTTCTGACAGCGGCCGATCTTGAGCAGTTCCTCGTCGACCTGCGCCACCATCGCGTCCGTCGAGTCCACGTGCGGCCCCAGGAACGTCTCCACGCCCCACGTGAGGTTCAGCTGGGAGCGGGTGGCCGGATCCGGGGTGAAGGCCAGGAGCGGGATGGGTGAGCGGTAGCGGGACAGGCGCTTGACCGTGTCACCGCTCTGGGTGAAGGCCACCAGGAACTTCGCGCCGAGGAAGTCACCCATCTCCGCTGCCGCGCGGGCGACAGCGCCGCCCTGGGTGCGGGGCTTGTTGCGCTCGGTGAGCGGGGGCAGGCCCTTGGCGAGGATGTCCTCCTCCGCCGCCTCCACGATGCGGGACATCGTGCGTACCGTCTCGATGGGGTACTTGCCCACGCTCGTCTCGCCGGAGAGCATCACCGCGTCCGTGCCGTCGATGACGGCGTTGGCGACGTCGGAGGCCTCGGCGCGGGTGGGCCGGGAGTTGTCGATCATCGAGTCGAGCATCTGGGTGGCGACGATGACCGGCTTGGCGTTGCGCTTGGCGAGTTTGACGGCGCGCTTCTGGACGATCGGGACCTGCTCCAGCGGCATCTCGACGCCGAGGTCGCCCCGGGCGACCATGATGCCGTCGAAGGCCGCGACGATGTCGTCGATGTTCTCGACGGCCTGGGGCTTCTCGACCTTGGCGATGACGGGGAGGCGGCGGCCCTCCTCGTCCATGATGCGGTGGACGTCCTCGATGTCGCGTCCGCTGCGGACGAAGGACAGGGCGATGACGTCGGCGCCGGTGCGCAGGGCCCAGCGGAGGTCTTCGATGTCCTTCTCGGAGAGGGCGGGGACCGAGACGGCGACGCCGGGGAGGTTCAGGCCCTTGTGGTCGGAGACCATGCCGCCTTCGATGACGGTGGTGTGGACGCGGGGGCCGTCGACCCGGGTGACCTCCAGGGTCACGCGGCCGTCGTCGACGAGGATGCGTTCCCCTGCGGTGACGTCGGCGTTGAGGCCGGTGTAGGTGGTTCCGCAGGTGTGGCGGTCGCCTTCCATCGGTTCGACGGTGATGGTGAAGTCGTCGCCGCGTTCAAGGAGTACGGGGCCTTCACGGAAGCGTCCGAGGCGGATCTTCGGGCCTTGAAGGTCGGCGAGGATGCCGACGCTGCGTCCGGCTTCGTCGGATGCCTTGCGTACACGGTGGTAGCGGTCTTCGTGTTCGGCGTAGGTGCCGTGGCTGAGGTTGAGGCGGGCGATGTCCATTCCCGCGTCGACCAGCGCTTTGATCTGGTCGTATGTGTCGGTGGCGGGTCCCAGTGTGCAAACGATTTTGGCTCGGCGCATAGGGCGAGCCTAAACCTTACCTACGGGTAGTTAATTGGTCGCACATGACGGGTCAACGGCCTTTGGGTGAAGGGTTTTTGACAAGTGTTGAATTGTGCGGCGGAGTGCTCGGATGAGCGTTCGGCGGCGGGCGCCAGGGGGTGGGGGGTGAGTGGTCCCGGCTGCGGGTTCGCGGTGGCAACCGGGTGGGGGTGCGGAGGTCACCGAATAGAAACCTGTCGGGGGTGTTGCCCGGGGCGGTGCGTGGGTGATTATCTACGCGCGTTGTCCACGCGTGCGTGGGGTCTACGCGCGTTGTGTACGGACAGAACTGTGCACGGAGAGAACAGAGATGTGGGAGACGAGATGCCGCTGAACCGAAGGACGTTCCTGGGCACATCGGCCGCGGCCGGTGCCGGCGTGGCGATCGCGGGCGGTACCGCGGTGCCGGCCGAGGCGCATGGCCGGGGGCACGGGCGTCCGCCGAAGCGGTACTCGTTCACCGTGATGGGGACGACGGACCTGCACGGGAACGTCTTCAACTGGGACTACTTCACCGACAAGGAGTTCGACGACAAGGCGCACAACGACGTCGGCCTGGCGAAGATCTCGACGCTGGTGGACCAGGTGCGCCGGGAGAAGGGCCGCCACAACACCCTGATGATCGATGCGGGTGACACGATCCAGGGCACGCAGTTGTCGTACTACTACGCGAAGATCGATCCGATCACCGCGAAGCGCGGGCCGGTTCACCCGATGGCGCAGGCGATGAACGCGATCGGCTATGACGCGGCGGCGCTGGGCAATCACGAGTTCAATTACGGCATTCCGGTGCTGCGGAAGTTCGAGGAGCAGTGTGATTTCCCGCTGCTGGGTGCGAACGCGCTGGATGCCAGGACGCTGCGGCCGGCGTTCGCCCCGTATGTGATCAAGAAGCTGCGTACGCCGCACGGCCGGGACGTCAAGGTGGCGATCCTGGGTCTGACCAACCCGGGCATCGCGATCTGGGACAAGGCGAACGTGGGCGGGAAGATGGTGTTCCCCGGCCTTGAGGAGCAGGCGGCAAAGTACGTTCCGCGGCTTCGTTCGATGGGTGCGGACGTGGTGATCGTGTCGGCGCATTCGGGGAACAGCGGGACGTCGTCGTACGGCGATCAGATTCCGTACGTCGAGAACGCGGCGGGTCTGGTGGCGGAGCAGGTGCCGGGGATCGACGCGATTCTGGTGGGTCACGCGCATCTGGAGATTCCCGAGTACTTCGTGGAGAACAAGCAGACCGGCAAGAAGGTCGTGCTGTCGGAGCCGTTGAAGTGGGGGCAGCGGCTGACGTTGTTCGACTTCGATCTGGTGTGGGAGAAGGGCCGCTGGGTGGTCGAGAAGGCCGGTTCGCAGGTGTTGAACTCGAACACGGTGGCCGAGGACCCGAAGATCACGAGGATGCTGGCGGACGAGCACAAGAAGGTGGTCGCCTACGTCAACCAGGTGATCGGTACGTCGACCGCCGCGATGACGACGGCCGAGGCGGCGTGGAAGGACGAGCCGATCATCGACCTGATCAACGTCGTCCAGGCGGAGACGGTGAAGGCGGCTCTGGCAGGTGGCGCGTACGCGGCGCTGCCGGTGCTGTCGCAGGCCTCGTGCTTCTCGCGTACGGCGCAGATTCCCGCGGGCGATGTGACGATCAAGGACGCCGCGGGTCTCTATCCGTTCGAGAACACGCTTGAGGCACGGCTGCTGACGGGCGCGCAGATCAAGGACTATCTGGAGTTCTCGGCGCGGTACTACGTACAGACGGCGGCGGGTGCGCCGGTGGACACGGCGAAGCTGACGAACGCGGACAACACTCCCGACTACAACTACGACGCGGTGTCCGGTCTGACGTACGACATCGACATCGCGAAGCCGAACGGTTCGCGGATCGTGGGTCTGTCGTTCGAGGGGAAGGCGATCGATCCCGCGGCGCAGTTCGTCCTGGCGGTGAACAACTACCGGGCGAGCGGTGGGGGCAACTTCCCGCACGTGCCGGCCGCCAAGCAGCTGTGGGCGAATTCGGAGGAGATCCGGAACACGATCATCGCGTGGGTGCAGGCGAAGGGTTCGGTGGACGGTGCCGAGTTCGCTTCGGTGGACTGGCGTCTGACGCGGGACGGTACGCCGGTGTTCTAGTACCGCGGCGGGCAGTGCTGGTGCGACAGGGCGAACGTCGCCTGCCACGGCATCAAGGGCTGTCCCGGCTGGTGTGCGCGGGCGGCCGCTCTGCTTCCTTCGTGGGAGGTGGGCGGCCGCCCTTCTGTGTGCGCCGGGGGTCAGTTGCCTTGGGCGAGAGGGATGAGAACGGGGTTCTGTGGGGGGATGCCGGTGTTCTGGGGGGCGAGGCCGAAGGTGGTGAAGGCGGTGCGTCGCGGGAGCGGGTAGGGGGTGGTGCCGGTGAGGTGGTTCAGGATCGTGGCGCTGCGCCAGGCGGCGAGGCCGAGGTCGGGGGCGCCGACTCCGTGGGTGTGGCGCTCGGCATTCTGTACGTAGATGCTGCCGGTGATGGCGGGGTCGAGGTCGAGGCGGTAGTGGTGGTCGATGCGGGGGCGCCCGGCGGTGTCGCGGCGCAGATGGGTGCCGAGACTGTCGAGCATCGGGTCGAGGGGGCGTTCGCGGTAGCCGGTGGCGAGGACGACGGCGTCGGTGGTGAGGCGGGTGCGGGTGCCTTGCTGGGCGTGTTCGAGGTGGAGCTCGACGCGGGTGGCGGCGACGCGGCCCGCCGTACGGACGGTGACGCCGGGGGTGAGGGTGGCGTCGGGCCATCCGCCGTGGAGGGTGCGGCGGTAGAGCTCGTCGTGGATGGCGGTGATGGTGTCGTGGTCGATGCCCTTGTGGAGTTGCCACTGGTGGGGCACGAGTTGGTCGCGCACGGCCTCGGGGAGGGCGTGGAAGTAGCGGGTGTAGTCGGGGGTGAAGTGTTCGAGGCCGAGTTTGGAGTACTCCATGGGTGCGAAGGCGGGGGTGCGGGCGAGCCAGTGGAGTTTCTCCCGGCCGGCAGGGCGGGCGCGGAGGAGGTCGAGGAAGATCTCGGCACCGGACTGCCCTGAGCCGATGACGGTGATGTGTTCGGCGTCGAGGAGCTTCCGGCGGTGCTCGAGGTAGTCGGCGGAGTGGATGACGGGGACGGTTCCCGCGTCGGCGAGGGGCTTGAGGGGCTCGGGGATGTGGGGTTCGGTACCGATCCCGAGGGCGATGTTGCGGGTGTGGGCGCGGCCGAGCGCTTCGGCTTCGCCGTGGGCGTCGAGCTGGGTGAAGTCGACTTCGAAGTAGGCGTTCTCGGGGTTCCAGCGGATGGCGTCGACCTGGTGGCCGAAGTGGAGGCCGGGGAGTTCCTGGCTGACCCAGCGGCAGTAGGCGTCGTATTCGGCGCGTTGGATGTGGAAGCGCTCGGCGAAGTAGAAGGGGAAGAGCCGGTCGCGGGTGCGCAGGTAGTTCAGGAGGGTCCAGGGGCTGGTGGGGTCGGCGAGGGTGACGAGGTCGGCGAGGAAGGGGACTTGGAGGCTGGCGCCGTCGATGAGGAGGCCGGGGTGCCAGTGGAAGGCGGGGCACTGGTCGTAGAAGGTGGCGGCGAGGGGGTTGGGGAGGCCGTGGGTGAGGGCGGCGAGGGAGAGGTTGAACGGGCCGATGCCGATGCCGACGAGGTCGTGGGGCTGATCGGTCTCGGGGGTGGGCCGGTCGGTCCGGGCTGTCATCGGTTCGGGCTGCTCTCTGTGAGTTCGGTGGTGAGGCGGGTGACGAGGCCGAGAAGTCTGTCGAGGTCGTCGGGGGTGGTGTGGGGGTTCAGGAGGGTGGCTTTGAGCCAGAGGTGGCCGTGGGCATGGGTGCGGCCGAGTACGGCGTGGCCTCGGGTGAGGAGGGTGCGGCGGATGGTGGCGACGGTGTGGTCGTCGGCGTCGCTGGGGCGGAAGAGGACGGTGGTGAGGGTGGGGCGGTCGTAGAGGTCGAGGGTGGGGTGCTTGGTGATGAGGTCGGCGAGGTGGTGGGCGGCGGTGCAGGTGCGGTCGATGAGGTCGGCGAGTCCGGTGCGGCCGAGCGCTTGGAGGGTGACGGCGATCTTGAGTACGTCGGGGCGGCGGGTGGTGCGCAGCGACCGGCCGAGGAGGTCGGGAAGTCCGGCTCGGGTGTCGTCGTCGGCGTTGAGGTAGGGGGCCTGGTGGTGGAGTGCGTCGAGGCGGTGGTGGTCGGGGACGGCGAGGATGCCGGCTGACGCGGGTTGCCAGCCGAGTTTGTGGAGGTCGAGGGTGACGCTGTGGGCGCGGTCGAGGCCGGCGACTTTGTGGCGGTGGGTGGGGCTGAGGAGGAGGGGTCCGCCGTAGGCGGCGTCGATGTGGAGTTCGGCGCCGTGGGCGTCGCAGAGGTCGGCGATGGCGGTCAGGGGGTCGATCTGGCCGGTGTCGGTGGTGCCCGCCGTGGCGGCGACGAGGAGGGGGCGGTGTCCCTGCTGGTCGGCGAGGGTGTGGTGGAGTGCGGTGAGGTCGATGGTGCCGTCGGGGGCGGGGACGGTGAGGGGTGTGGGGAGGCCGAGGAGCCAGGCGGCGCGGGTGATGCTGTGGTGCGCGTTGGTGCCGGTGACGGTCTGGAGGGTGGGGCCGTGGCGTTCTCGGGCGAGGAGGAGGGCGAGTTGGTTGGCTTCGGTGCCGCCGGTCGTGATGAGGGCGTCGGGGCGGGGGTGGTGGGGGTAGATCTCGGCGGCCAGCGCTGCGGTGGTGTCGGCTTCCAGGGCGGAGGCGGCGGGGGCCTGGTCCCAGGAGTCCATGGAGGGGTTGAGTGCGGAGGCCGCGAGGTCGGCGGCGGTGGCGAGGGCCAGGGGCGGGGTGTGGAGGTGCGCCGCGCAGAGGGGGTCCGCGGGGTCGGCGGCACCTTCGGTGAGGGCGCCGATGAGGGTGGCGAGGGCGTGATGGGGGCCCGTGCCGTGCTCGGGGATGAGGGGGTCGAGGGCGGTGCGCATGTGGGCGGTGACGGTGTCGGGCCCACCGGCGGGAAGGGGGCCGTCGCGGCGGCGGGCGCCTTCTTGGAGTGCGGTGAGGACGGTGTCGATGAGGGGGCGCAGGGCGGTGGCGCCGGTGGTGGAACCGGCGAGGGGCGGGGTGGGCATGGCTGGGTGGCCCTTCGGGTGCACACGGGTGGACATGCAGCTTGTCCGGGTTTCGGTGGGCGTTGCCGAGGAGCCTGGTGATCTGAACTCGAAAGGGGGATGGGTGGGCGCTTGGGGGCTTTGAGGAGGGGGCCGGGTGGTAGGGGTGCGCGGGGGTGTGGGTGTCTGTGTCGTTGGGGTTCGGGAGGCGGTGGGTGGGTGTCTGTGCCGTTGAGCTGGGTGGGTGCCTGTGCCGTTGAGGTGGCTGCGTATCCGGAGATGGGTGTGCTCGGCTATGGCTGTGCCCGGCTATGGCTGTGCCCGGCCCGCCCTCGGGATGAGGACGGGCCGGGCACAGGTGGTGCGGTTGCGCGTGGTGTGCGGGGGTGGGGTCAGTGCGCGTTGCGGACCGTGAGGGCGCGGCGCAGGTCGTCGATCTGGTCGGTGAGTTTGCGGCGCAGGGCGGGGATGAGTGCTTGGTCGTCGAGGGCCTGCTCGCCGAGGCGGAGGCTCTCTGCGTCGACGGCGAAGGCGGGGAAGGCGTAGCGCCCGGCGGCTTCGGCGATCGCGGGGCCGCGGCGGACGGCCAGTGCGGTGGCGTCCGGGTAGTAGCGGGGCACGTACGAGGTGACGAGGTCGGCCTGTTCGGGCTGCCAGAAGCCTTGGGCGGTGGCGGTGAACAGGTAGTTGGAGAGGGTGTCCTCGGTGAACATGGCGTGCCAGGCTGCGGCCTTGGCCTCGGGGGTGGGCAGGGCGGCGCGGCAGCGGGCGGCGCCTTCCTGGCCGGTGGCACTGGGGTCGGCTTCGAGCGCGGCGGCGATGGCCTGTTCGTCGGTGGCGCCGAGGACGGCGAGTCGGGTGAGGATGCGCCAGCGGAGCTCGGGGTCGAGCTCGGGGCCGCCGGGGACGGTGCCTTCGGTGAGCCAGCCGTGGATGGTGTCGGGCTGGGTGGCGGCGTCGATGAAGTGGCGTACGGCGGTGAGGCGGAGGCCGGGCCGGGTGCCGTCCTCGGTGCGGCGGATGAGGTCGCGGGTGAGGGCGGTGAGGGTGGCGAGGGCGGCGGGCCGGTCCTGGGGGGTGATGTAGCGGGCGGCGACCTGGGTGTCGGCGAAGGCGAGAACGCCTTGCAGGAGGGCGAGGTCGGTTTCGTGCGGGAGGTGGGTGCGGGCGGCTTCGAGGTAGGTGGCGGGGGCGAGTTCGCCGTCGCGGACCATGTCGCGGGCGGCGTTCCACACGACGGCGCGGGTGAGGGCGTCGGGGATGCCGGAGAGGCCGGCCTGGAGGGTGGTCCAGGAGTCCGGGTCGAGGCGGATCTTGGCGTAGGTGAGGTCGTTGTCGTTGAGGACGACGAGGGCGGGCCGGCGGCCGGGGCGGGTGGTGGCGCCGTCGCCGTCCTGCGGGGTGGCGTCGCCGTCCTGGGGGATGCCGATGTCGAAGCGGTCGCGCAGGACGAGGCGGTCGGGGCCGGACTGGGTGTCGATGGCGTGGTCGTAGGTGCCGACGGTGATGCGGTGGGGGCGGGTGCCGCGGTGGTCGACGGTGAGGGACCAGGTGGTGTCGCTCTCGGCGATGCGGGGCGTGAGGGTGTCGACTCCGGTGGTGCGCAGCCACTGGTCGGCCCAGGCGTGGACGTCGCGGTCGGTGGCGGAGGCGAGGTTGTCGATGAAGTCGGCGAGGGTGGCGTTGCCGAACTTGTGGCGGGCGAAGTGGGTGTTGATGCCGGCCAGGAAGTCCTTCTCGCCGAGCCAGGCGACGAGCTGGCGCAGGGCGGACGCGCCCTTGGCGTACGAGATGCCGTCGAAGTTGAGCATCGCGGAGGCGGTGTCGGGGACGGCGGCGGGGTCGGGGGCGACCGGGTGGGTGGAGGGGCGCTGGTCGGCGTCGTATCCCCAGCCCTTGCGCGCGACACCGAAGTCGACCCAGGTGTCGGTGAAACGGGTGGCTTCGGCGAGGGTCTGGTAACCCATGTACTCGGCGAAGGACTCGTTCAGCCAGATGTCGTCCCACCAGGCGAGGGTGACGAGGTCGCCGAACCACATGTGGGCCATTTCGTGGGCGATGACCATGCCGCGGGTCTGGCGTTCGGTGTCGGTGACGGCGGAGCGGTAGACGAACTCGTCGCGGAAGGTGACGAGGCCGGGGTTCTCCATGGCGCCCGCGTTGAATTCGGGGACGAAGGCCTGGTCGTAGGAGTCGAACGGGTAGGGCTCGTCGAACTTCTCCTGGAACCGGTCGAAGCAGGCGCGGGTGATGTCGAGGATCTCGTCGGCGTCGGCGTCGAGGTGGGGGGCCAGGGAGCGGCGGCAGTGGATCCCGAAGGGCAGTCCGGCGTGCTCGGTGTTCACGGAGTGCCAGGGGCCTGCGGCGATGGCGACGAGATAGGTGGAGACGAGGGGGGTGGGGGCCAGGGTCCAGTGTCCGTCGCCGGTGTGACGGGCGATGCCGTTGCCGAGGACCGTCCAGCCTTCGGGGGCGGTGACGGTGAGGGCGAAGACGGACTTGAGGTCGGGCTGGTCGAACGCGGCGAAGACGCGCTGGACGTCTTCCATGAAGAGCTGGGTGTAGACGTAGGTCTCGCCGTCGGTGGGGTCGGTGAAGCGGTGCATGCCTTCGCCGGTGCGGGAGTAGCGCATGGCGGCGTCGACACGCAGTTCGTGGGGGCCGGCGGTGAGGGCGGTGAGGGGGAAGCGGTTCTCGTCGAGGTCCGCGGGGTCCAGGGGGTGCCCGTCGAGGCTGATGGAGCGCAAGGTGGCGGGCTTGAGCTCGACGAAGGTGTCACCGGCGGCGAGGGCGGTGAACTGGATGACGGTACGGGAGTCGAAGGTCTCCTCCCCCGCGGTCAGATCGAGGTCGATCGTGTACCGCTGTACGTCGAGGAACTGGGCTCGGGCCTGCGCTTCATCGCGCATCAGTACGGACATGGGAGCCATGCTGCCGTATGCCGTGGGCGGTGTGCAGGGGGGTTCTCGCAGGGCTGACGAGGCCCGGAGCGGTCCTTTGAGGGCTAAGATTCTTGATGACGTGTACGTGGGTGGAGGGGTGCGGGATGGCGAAGGACCAGGACGCGGTGGCGTCGATCGTCGCGGACTGGCGGCGGGAGCGGCCCGAGCTGGATACGGCTCCGCTGGAGGTGTTCGGCAGGCTGCACCGGGCGTTCCTGCGCTACAGCGCGGCGATCTCGCGGCCGGTGGAGCGCAAGGGCCTGTCGATGGCCGGTTTCGATGTGCTGACGGCGCTGCGGCGGGCGGGGGCGCCGTTCCGGCGTACGGCGGGTGAGCTGGCCGATTCCGGGCTGATCAGTTCGGCGGGGGTGACGTTGCGGATAGACCGTCTGGAGAAGGACGGGCTGATCCGGCGGGAGCGGGATCCACAGGATCGCCGGGTGGTGCATTCGCGGCTGACGGACGAGGGTCTGTCGGTGATCGACGAGCTGTTCTCGGAGCATCTGGACAATGAGCGGCGGATGCTGGCTGGGCTGACGCCCGCCGAGTGCGCGCAGTTGGCGGGGCTGCTGGAGAAGCTGGAGCGGTCGGTGCTGGCGGCGGAGTCGGGCGAGTAGGGCGGTTTCCCGGTACGGGGCGCTCCGCGGGGCACCGGGACCCCGGTGCGGGGTGTCCTCAATCGCCGGACGGGCTTGATTGTGCCGGTGGCCGAGCGGATCCACGGGGCCGGCTGTCGTGCCGTTGTCCGGGCGATTGAGGACCGAGGGGTCAGCCTGCCGCCTGGGTTTCCGCTTCTGTGCGGTACATGCGGCGGACGCGGACCACGCCGAGGTCGTGCTGGTAGAGGTTCTCCGCCTGGTCGGCGTCGGCGCGCAGGTCCTCCAGCATGATGCGGTCCTGTTCGAGGACGTCCCAGTGGCGGTCCTCCAGAAGCGTCTTGTAGAGGAAGCGCCAGGTGTCGCGCTGCCAGTCGGTGACCTTGCGGTAGCGCCAGAAGAAGACGGCGCAGCGGTTCTCGTCGATGGGGGTGGCCATGCCGACGATGCCGAAGGGTCCGCCCGGGCCGGCGGTCGGCGGATAGGGGATGGTGAGGTCGACCCAGTCGACGCCGGTGCAGCAGAGCTCGACCCAGTCGAAGTTGATGCCGCTCTGGTCGGTCTTCTCGAAGAAGAAACCGCGTTCGGTCTCGCGGATGCGGAAGCGCGCGGTGGTCTGGCCCTCGGCCATGCTGTGCGAGTCGCGGTGGAGGAACGAGCCGTGCATGGGGTCGAGGAGGTTCTCGACGGCGTAGCGCCAGTTGACGTTCCACTCGGCGTAACAGAGGAACGCGGAGGTGCCGGGGTCCGTGAGGTGTTCGGGGAGGACGAGCGGGGTGGGTTCGGGGTGCTCGTTGTCGCCGAAGTAGGCGAGGATGCCGCCTGCGGTCTCGATGACGTGGGGGGCGGCGACGAGTTGCTTGCCTTCGAGGTTGCAGCCGGGCAGGCCGGGTACGGCGGCGACGGTGCCGGTGCCGTCGACCTGGACGCCGTGGTACCAGCAGGCGATGCGGTCGCCGAGGTGTTTGCCGAGGGAGAGGCGGGCGCCGCGGTGGGGGCAGCGGTCCTCCAGCATGTGGAGGGTGCCGTCGGCGCGGCGGAAGAGGAGCCATTCCTCGCCGAGGAGGGTGAGGCGCTTCATGCCTCCCGCGGGGACGAAGTCGGACGGGCAGACGGCGTACCACTGGTTGCGGATGCCGGTGGCGTAGAGCCGGTCGGCGGTGCGGTTGCCGGGGCGGGCGACTTCGGAGGGGCGGGTGGGGGTACCCGGGTGCACGGTGGTGGTGTCGGTGGTCATGGTCGTCTCACGCTCCCAGGCGTCGCATCTCGTTGCGGAAGGTGTCCTCGGTCCACGGGCTGCCGTCGGGGGCCGGCAGGTCGCGGGCGTTGAGTCCGGCGACGAGGCCGGGCAGGTCGTGGGCTCCGCTGCCGAAGACCTCCTCGATCACTGCGGCGAGCTTCTTCTCGTACGGGGTGGGCTCGGCGCTGCGTGCCTGGTGGGGCTCGAGGTACTGCGGGGTGGTCGGGCCGGACATGTCGGCTCCCTTCGGGGGCGTGTCAGAGGTCGAGTACGAGGCGGGGGGTGCGGGCGCGGGAGACGCAGAGCATCATCGAGCCGCCGGTTTCGCGTTCGGTCTCGGTGAGCAGGAAGTCGCGGTGGTCGGGGGTGCCTTCGAGGACCTTGGTCTCGCAGGTGCCGCAGATGCCGTCGCGGCAGGAGGAGGCGACGGGGATGCCGGCACTCTCCAGTGCGTCGAGCACGGAGGTGTCGGGGCCGACCTCGACAGTGCGTCCGCTGCGGGAGCAGACGACGTCGAACGCGCTGTCCGCGCCGTCGCGGGGTGCGGTGGCGGGGGCGGCGAAGCGCTCCGTACGGGCGTCGGGATGGCGTTCCTCGACGGCGGCGAGGAGGGGTTCGGGGCCGCAGCAGTAGACCTGGGTGCCCGGGGCGAGGTCGCCGAGGAGGGTGTCGAGGTCGATGTGGCCGTGTTCGTCCTGGGGGACGAAGTCGATGGAGCCGCCCGGGAGTTCGGCGAGGGCGGAGAGTTCCGCGCCGAACGCCATGGAGGTACGGGTGCGGCCGCCGTGGACGAGGCGCCAAGGGGTGTTGGTGCGGGCGGCTTCGCGGGCCATGGCGAGGACCGGGGTGATGCCGATGCCGCCGGCGATGAAGAGGTAGCCGGTGGCGTCGCCCGCCGGGTCGAGTGCGAAGTGGTTGCGGGGGCCCTGGACGTGGAGGATCTGACCGGGGCGGAGCTGGGTGTGGAGGTGGGCGGAGCCGCCGCGGGAGGCGGGCTCGCGCAGGACGCCGATGCGCCAGTGGGTGGTGTCGGCGGGGTCGGAGCACAGGGAGTACTGGCGGATGTGTCCGCCGGTGTGTACGTCGATGTGGGCGCCGGGCTGCCAGGCGGGGAGGGGTTCCCCGTCGGGGTGGGTGAGTTCGATGCTCAGGACGCCGTCGGCCTCCCAGGTCATGCGGTGGACGAGCAGGTCGAGCCGGGGTTCCTCGGCGGTGGTCATGACGGGTTGCCTCCCTGTCCAGGGGTATCGGTAGCGGCGGCGGGGAGCTTGACCGGCGGGGTGAACGGGGTGTTCATCGGGCCGAGTGCGGTGAGGTCGATCTCGACGAGGGTGGGGCCCGGGGAGGCGACGGCTTCCTTGATGACGGGTCCGGCATCCGCTTCGGCGGCGATCCGTGCGTACGGGAGGCCGGCGGCCGCGGCGAGGAGGGCGAAGTCGGGGGTGGTGAGGTCGACTCCGGAGCGGCGGGGGAAGTGGTTGTCCTGCATGTTGCGCAGGACGCCGTAGCCGCCGTCGTTGAAGACGAGGAGGGTGAGGTCGGGCTTCTCCTGGGCGAGGGTCAGGAGTTCGCCGAGGTGGACGGCGAGGCCTCCGTCGCCGGCGATGACGACGGTGGGCGTGTCGGGGCGGCCGAGTGCGGCACCGATACCCATGGCGAGGCCCTGTCCGATGCCGCCGCCGCGCGGGAAGACGTTGGTGGCCGGGTCGGTGATCTCCAGGAGGCGGTTTCCCCAGGTGGAGGAGGGGATGGTGACGTCGCGGGCGATGACGGATCCGGGCGGGCAGGCGTCGCGGATGGCGTCGTTGATCGCGGCCTGGGGTCCGATGGCGTGGCGTTGCGCGGTCCGGGCGTCGGTGCGGGCCTTGCGTACGCGGGCCGGCCAGGCCGTTTCCGTGGCGCCGCTGGTGACGCGTCCCAGGAGTGCGGCGAGTACGGCGGTGGCGTCGCCGGTCAGGGCGACAGTGGCGGGGTAGACACGGCCGGGGGCTGCCGGGTCCAGGTCCAGCTGGATGTGGACGGGCGGGAGGCCGAGGCTGTAGTCGGCGGTTTCGTTGGAGCGGAAGTGCGTGCCGATGGAGAGCAGGACGTCGGCCTCGGCGAGCAGGGCGCGGCCGGCGGGTGCGGTGGCGTAGTTGCCGAGGACGCGGTCGTCGGACTCGGGGACGGAGCCGCGGCCGGAGTTGGAGGTGACGAGTCCGGCGTTCAGGGCTTCGAGGAGTGCGGCGAGTTCGGGGCGGGCGGTGCCCGCCCCGCCGCCGGCCCAGACGAGGGGGCGGCGGGCCGCGGAGAGCAGGGCGGCCGCTTCGTCGAGGAGTGCCGGGTCGGGCAGGGCGGGGGTGGCCGGTTTCGGCACGGGGGTGCCGGCCAGTCGCTGGGGGGCGAACTGCAGGTCGATGGGCCATTCGACGCTGACGGGACCGTGCGGGGCGGTGAGTGCGCGGGCCGCCGCGTCGCGGAGGATGTCGCCGGCGCTCTCGGCGTCGGTGACGGTGACGGCGTGGGTGGAGACCGCGCGGAGCATGCCGAGCTGGTCCTTGGTCTCGTGGATGAAGCCGCGTCCGGAGCCGAGGTACTCGCTGTCGATCTGTCCGGTGATGTGGAGGACGGGGGTGCCGGAGCTCAGGGACTCGATGAGGGAGCCGGCCGCGTTGCCGGCTCCCGTACCGGTGCTGGTGAGGGCGCAGCCGAGGTTGCCGGTGGCGCGGGCGTAGCCGTCGGCGGCGTTGACGGCTGCGGCTTCGTGGCGGACGGGGACGAAGCGGAGGTCCCGGTCGACGGCTTCGACGAGCGGCAGGTTGTGCACGCTGACGATGCCGAACACCGTGTCGACGCCGAGTGCGCGCAGCGTCTCGACGAGCAGGTCGCCGCCGTTGGGTCGGGTCATGTCGGGTGCTCCTGAGGGGTGGTGGGGTGTGGGGTTACGCGACGGCGCGGTTGACGCCGCCGCAGACGTCGACGGTGGTGCCGGTGATGTACGAGGCCCGGGGCGAGAGGAGGGCGGTGACGGCGTACGCGACTTCGTCGGCGTTGCCGAGGCGCCCCAGCGCGATGCCGCGGTCGGCGGCGAGTGCGCTCTGCCAGGAGGCGTAGTCGAGGGGGCTGCCGGAGGCGGCGTAGCGGCGTTCCCACTGCCCGGTGTCGACGAGGCCGAGGCAGACGGAGTTGACGCGGATGCCGTCGGGGGCGAGTTCCTTGGACAGGGAGGTGGAGAGGTTGAGGATGCCGGCGCGGGCGGCGCTGGTGGTCATCAGCGCGGTCTCGGGCTGTTTGGCGAGGACGGCGTTGATGTTGACGACGGAGGCGTGCCCGGAGGCGCGCAGATGGGGCAGGGCGGCGTTGAGCGGATTGAGGACGCCGAAGAACTTGAGCTCCAGTTCGTCGCGCCAGTCGTCGTTGGTGGTCTCGGCGAACGGTTTCATCCGGGAGGCGCCGGCGTTGTTGACGAGTCCGTCGAGGCCGCCGAGATGGCCGGCGGCGGCCTCGGTGAAGGCCTGTACGGCGGCTTCGTCGCGTACGTCGCAGGGGGCGTGGTAGAGCGCGTCCGGGCCGGCGAGGCCGTCGAGGGCCTTGGCGAGGACGTCGGCGCGGCGGCCGCAGGTGGCGACGCGGGCGCCCTCTGCGAGCAGCATGCGGACGGTGGCGAGGCCGACGCCGGAGCTGCCGCCGGTGACGAGGACGCGGTGGCCTTTCAGGCGGAGGTCCATGGGGTTCCTTGCGGTTGGGGGCGGGGTACGGGGGCTCCGCGGGGCACCGGGAACCCCGGTGCGGGGTGTCCTCGATCGCCTGCCTGGTTCGACGTGCCGGCCGGGCGGGCCCGAGTGGCTCACTGCATCGTGAAACCGCCGTTGACGGCGAAGGTCTGGCCGGTGATGTAGCCGGATTCGTCGCCGATGAGGAAGGCGATGAGGCCGACGAGGTCGGCGGGTTGCTGGGGGCGGGAGATGGCCCGGTTGAGGCGGTACAGCTCGTGGCGCTCGGCGGGGATGTCGACGGCTGACTCCCCTTCGGTGAGGCCGGGGGCGACGGCGTTGACGGTGATGCCGAGGTCTCCGGTCTCGCGCGCCATGGCCCGGGTCAGGGAGATGACGGCGCCCTTGGAGGCGATGTAGTGGGCGAGTTGGGGCGATCCGTACAGGGCGGCGTCCGAGGCGAGGTTGACGATGCGTCCGCCGCCCTGCGCCCGCATGAGCGGGAGGAGGGCGCGGGCGACGAGCCAGGGGCCGCGGGCGTTGACCGTCATGATGCGGTCCCAGGCCTCGACGTCGATCTCGTGGAAGGGTTTGCCGCCCACCGCGTTGGCGAGTCCGGCGTTGTTGACCAGGCCGTGCAGCCGGCTGCCGTCGCCGGCGAGGGTGGCGGCCAGGGCGGCGGCGGAGCCGGGGTCGGCGACGTCGAGCGGGTGGTAGTCGGCGGTGATGCCTTCGGCGCGCAGTTCCCGGGCGGCCTGCCGGCCGGTGGTCTCGTCGAGTTCGGCGATGACGACGCGGTGGCCGTCGCTGCCGATCCGGCGGGCCGCGGCCAGTCCCAGGCCGCGGCCGGCGCCGGTGACGACGACCGTGCGGGGGGTGTCGTCGGTGGCCATCAGTCGCGGGTGATGCCGTGCATCGGGGAGTGCGCGGGGTAGGTCGGGACCTGGGGCTTCCGGGTGCCGATGATGACGCAGAACAGGGCGTCGGTGTCGCCCTCGTTCTTCAGGGAGCGGGCGACTCCGGCGGGGACCACTATCATGTCGCGGTAGCCGAGGGTGCGGTACTCGGCCTCGTCGGCGCCGCGGTGGATGCCGACCTTGACCTGGCCCTCCAGGACGAAGAAGGCCTCCTCGACGTCGTGGTGGGTGTGCTCGGGGCCTTCGGCGCCCGGCGGGAGCAGCATGTTGGAGAGGGTGAAGCCGCCCGACGGCAGGATGCGGTTGTCGTTCTCGTGGTTGCCGGTCGCGCCGGAGCCGACGTAGCGGATCTGGGCACGGCGGTACTGCGCGCCGGCCTTCTCCTGGAAGGAGAGGGTGTTCCAGTCGGGCTCGCGGGAGTCCTTGGTGGCGATGAGGGAGTCGGTGAACTTCGCGAGGTCGCCGTCGGTCTCGTACGGGGTGTTGTCGATGGGCACGGGATGCTCCTGGTTCTGTGGTGGGGTCGGGGTCTCGTCGTTACGCGGGAAGGCGGGCGACGACGTGGAGGTGGGCGCGGACCCAGGCGTTGAAGGCCTCGGGGCGTTCCTGGTTGGAGAGGTGTCCGGCGCCGGAGAGGGTCACGTAGACGGACTTGGTGAGTCCGCCGGCGATGGCCTGCGACTCGTCGGTTCCGGTGACGGTGTCCTGCTCGCCGCACAGCACGAGGGCGGGTGCGGTGATGGCGGGCAGGTCGTCGGTGAGGTCGGCTTCGGCCATGGAGGCGGCGGCGTATCCGTAGCCGGGGCTGCGGACGGAGGCGGCCATGGTGGCGACGACGCGTTCCACGAGTTCGGGGGGTGCGCCGGCGGAGACGAGGCGTGGTCCGCGGGCGGCGGCGAAGGTTTCGGGTCCCTGGTCGGCGAGTTGGTGTGCACGCCCGCGCATGGCTTCGGCCTTCTCCGGGTGGGTGCCGGAGCCGCGGCTGGAGTCGGCGACGATCAGGGAGGCGACGAGTCCGGGGTGGCGGGTGGCGAGGCGCAGCGCGATGACGCCGCCCCAGGAGACGCCGAGGACGTGGGCCGGGCCGCCGTGTGCGCGGATGAGGGCGGCGGCGGTGTCGGCGTAGCCGTCGAGGCCGGGTGCGCGGTCGGGGTCGTCGGAGTCCGCGTAGCCGGGGGCGTCCCAGGCCACGACGCGCACCTGGTCGGCGAGCCCGTCGAGTTGGGGGACGAAGGCGGCGGAGGAGGAGCCTATGCCGTGGAGGCAGAGGAGCAGCGGGGCGTCCGGGTCGCCGGCCTCCCGGGTGTGGATCCCGGCGGCGGTCACAGGATCTGTCCTGCCCGGCCGACGACGGCGCCGAGGCTGCGGAGCACGGCGTGCGGGACGACCTGGCTGGTGGCGGGGTTCGCCTCGTCGGGCCGGTGGGCGACCTCGAAGCGGTAGGTGCCGTGCGGGCCTGCCGCGTCGATGACGTGCCGGGTGAGGGTGGCGTCCGGGTCGGCGACGACGACGACCCGGACGAGGGCGGGGTCGCCGGTGGCGAGGGCGACGGACGCGGCGACGTTGGTCGACTTGGGGAACTTCACCGGGACGTCGGCGGCGGTGCCGCGCATCACTTCGAGGGGTCCGGTGGTGGTCCGCAGCCGCTCGGTCAGTTCCGCGTCCATCCAGGGCTGGTGGAGGGTGGCGGGGAGCTTGGTGGTGGTGAGGGTGACGGAGGTGAGCGGGCCGAGTCCGCGGACGGCCTGGAGGAGGTCGAGTCCGCCGACGGCTCCGCCGGTGAAGTAGACGCGTCCGGGTCCGGCGGCGCGCAGCCGGTCGGTGAGTTCGGGGTCGACGAGGGCGCCGGTGGAGGCGATCAGCAGGTCGGCGCCGCTGTCGAGGACGCGCTCGGCCCATTCGCGTACGACGGCCTGGCCCGCCGCTTCGACGATGAGGTCGCAGACGGCGAGGGCGTCCTCGAAGGAGAGCTGGGGTGCGGGGGCGTCGACGAGGGGGCGGTTGTCGATGATGCAGGTGAGTTCCGCGCCGGGGATGTGTCCTTCGGCGAGCGCGGTGCCGACGACGCGTCCGATGGCGCCCCAGCCGACGAGGCCGACGCGGCGCACGGGGCGGGTGGGGCGGGTGGTGATGTCCGGCCGGGGGCTGAGGGTGGTGGTCATGCGGTCACCTCTTCTGGCGCGTCGGTGGGGGTGGCGAGGGGTCCGGGGTCGGGGGTGCCGGCCATGTGGCCGCGGATGGCGGGTGAGGGCGGTCCCGCGGTTCCCCAGAGGTCGGAGAGGTCGGGGGTGCGGCGCCAGACCTTGGCGATCCAGGCGTCCTCGACGATCTGGGCGACCTCGGAGGTGTATTCGCAGACGAGTCCGGCGGGGTCGGTGAAGTAGGAGAAGGTGTTGTTGCCGGGTCCGTGGCGGCCGGGCCCCCACTGGGGGTTGATGCCGTGGTGGCGCAGGCGTCCGAGGCCGCGCATGAAGTGGTCGACGGAGGTCATCTCGTAGGCGACGTGGTTGAGGGAGGTCCACTCGGCCTGGTTGAACGCGATGCAGTGGTGGTCGGCGTTGCAGCGCAGGAACGCCATCTGGTGCTCGGACCAGTCGGAGACGCGCAGGCCGAGGACGCAGGTGTAGAAGGCGACGGCGGCGTCGATGTCCGTGGTGTTGAGGACGGTGTGGGTGACGCCGACGGGGACGGCGGCGTCCCGGCCGCGCGGGGTGACGGCGTGGGTCTGGGCGCTGAGTTCGATCAGCCGGCCCTCGGGGTCGGTGAAGCGGAGTCCGTAGCCGCCGCCGACCTGGTCGAGGGGGCCGGGGCCCGCGACGGGGACGATGCCCCGGGCGAGGAGCCGGCGGGCGGCCTCGTCGATCTCGGCGGGGGTGGCGATGGCGAACGTGATGCGGCCGAGGCCGTTCCGCTCTCCGCGGGCGAGGTGGAGGACGTGGTGTTCCTCGCCGGTGCCGCGCAGCCAGGCGGCGTCCGCTTCCTGCTCGACGGCTTCCAGGCCCCAGACCTCGCGGTAGAAGTCGGCGGACTCGGTGAAGGCGGGGGTGCGGAGCTCGACGGAGCGCAGGGCGCGCAGCCGGGCCACGGGTGCCGGCAGGGGGTGTGGGGTGTTCTCGTACGTCATGGGGGGCTCCGGGTTCGTCTCGCTCGGCTTCACTGGGCGGCCCAGGGCAGGGGGGTGGTGTCGGTGGCCCAGTAGAGGGACTTCTGCCGCTGGTAGCCGCGGATGAGGTCGCGGCCCTTCTCGGTGCCGATGCCGCTGTCCTTCAGCCCGCCGAACGGGGTGGAGATGCTGAACTGCTTGTACGTGTTGATCCAGACGGTGCCCGCGTCGATGCGGCGGGCGAGGCGCCAGGCCCGGGCGTGGTCGCGGGTCCAGATGCCGCAGGCCAGTCCGTAGACGCTGTCGTTGGCCTGGGTGACGAGGTCGTCCTCGTCGTCGAAGGGCAGGGCGACGACGACGGGTCCGAAGATCTCCTCCTGGCAGACGCGGGCGGAGTTGGGCAGACCGTCCAGGACGGTGGGGAGGTAGTAGGCGCCGTCGCGGTACCGGTCGCCGTCGGGGGCGGCTCCTCCGCACCGGACGGTGGCGCCCTCCTCGCGGGCCAGGTCGACGTAGGCGGCGACGCTGTCGCGGTGGCGGTGGTGGACGAGCGGGGCGACCTGGGTGCCGGGGTCGGTGCCGGGTCCGACGCGGAGTTTCCCGGTACGGGAGACGAGTTCGCCGAGGAACTCCTCGTAGCGGGGGCGGGCGACGAACAGCCGGGAGCCGGCGATGCAGCTCTGGCCACTGGAGGAGAAGACGCCGTACATGACGCCGGCGAGGGCCTGTTCCAGGTCGGCGTCCTCCAGCACGATCGTCGGGGACTTGCCGCCGAGTTCGAGGGAGACGGGGATCAGTTTGTCGGCGGCGGCGTGGGCGAGGGTGCGGCCGGTGGCGGTGCCGCCGGTGAAGGTGATCTTCTCCACGGCCGGGTGGCGGACGATCGCGTCGCCGATGACGCTGCCGCGGCCGGGCAGGACGGAGAGCAGGGCGGTGGGCAGCCCGGCCTCGGTGAGTGCCCGGTGGACGAGGCGGCCGAGCGCGAGGGCGACGAGGGGGGTCCACTCGGCGGGCTTGAGGAGGACGGCGTTGCCCGCGGCGAGGGCGGGGGCGAGTTTCTGGGCGTCGCTGGCGATCGGCGAGTTCCAGGGGGTGATCGCGCCGACGACGCCGATGGGCTCGTGGACGCTCATCGTGACGTACGGGCCGCGGGAGGGGGTGAGGGTGTCCTCGGCGGTCTCCAGGGCTGCGGCGGTGTAGCGGAAGGTGCCGGCGGCGCTGTGGACGAGGGCCCGGGTCTCGGTGCGGCATTTGCCGGTGTCGGCGGTCTGCAGGGCGGAGAGCCGGTCGGCGCTCTGCTCGACGAGGTCGGCGATGCGGTGGAGCAGCCGGGCGCGGAGGTGGGCGGGGAGCTCGCGCCAGGCGGGGTCGTGGGCGGCGCTGGCGGCTGCGGTGGCGGCCTCCTCGACGTCGTCGAGGGATGCGGCGTGCACGGTGGCGATGACCTGGCCGGTGGCCGGGTCGACCGTTTCGATGAGGGCGCCACGGCCCTGTCGCCACTGCCCCGCGACCAACACCTCGTCGGCAAGCATCAGTTGGCCTCCTGCGATCGGATCGATTACCTCAGAGCTAAAAATCTAAGGGCTTAAGTAATCGTCCGCAAGCCCCCTCGGCAAAATCTCCTTTTGCCTCCGAGGGGCTTGACGGCCGGCACCCCTGGACCGGTAAAACTTAAGCACTTAAAAGCTAGGCACTTACAGAGGTGGCGGCCAGGGCGCGTGGGCGACTTCACAAGCTCACGAGCGCCGTGTGGCCGTTCCCGCCCGTACGCTCAGCTCGTTCCCGCCCCTCCGTAACCCCGTACACCTGGCTCCCCAACCGCTCCGGCCCCACGCGGAGCAGGAGGAACCCTGGATGAGCACCGACACCTCGAAGGACGCCGCCGCCGGCCTCCAGCCGGCCGGCACCACCCGCGCCACCATCGCCGCCCGCTTCGAGCGCCTGCCGCTCTCGCGCTGGCACGTCACCGTCCGCCTGATCGTGGGTGTCGTCACCTTCTTCGAGGCCTTCGACCAGCTGCTGATCGCCTATGCGCTGCCGGAACTCCGCGACGAGTGGCAGCTGTCCACGGGCGACGCCACGGCGGTCCTCACGGTCGGCTCGGCCGGCATGCTCGTCGGCGCACTGCTGTCGGGCCGGCTGGCCGACCGCTACGGCCGGGTGAAGGTGATCGCGTACTGCGTGGCCGCGTCCGGGCTCGTGAGCCTGGCGCTGACCGCGTGCACCTCGCTCACCCCGTTCCTGGCCCTGCGCTTCGTCCAGGGGCTCGCGATCGGGGGCGAGGTGCCGGTGGCGGCGGCCTTCATCAGCGAGATCACCCGGAGCTTCAAACGGGGCCGCTTCGTCCTGCTGTACGAGCTCGTCTTCCCGGCCGGCCTCACCATCGGCGCCCTGGTCGCGGCCTGGGTGGTCCCGGCGGCGGGCTGGCGCGTGATGTTCGCGGTCGCCGCCGTACCCGGCCTGCTGGCCTTCCTCGTCCAGCGGGGGGTCCCCGAATCACCCCGCTGGCTGGCGGAGCGCGGCCGGCTGGACGAGGCCGACGCGGTGATGACGGAGATCGAGGCGAAGGTCTCGGCGGCGACGGGCAAGCCGCTCCCCCGCCCGTCCGGCCCCGCCCCCACCGCCCCGGAATCCGTGGCAGCGGCCACCGCCACCCCCGCCGAACGCGCCGCGACCGGAGTGCGCGGCCTGTTCACCGGCCGCTACCGGCGCCGCACACTGGTGGTCGGCGCGATCTGGTTCACCGGCTACTTCGTCAACTACGGCGTGACGTCCTGGCTGCCCAGCATCTACAAGGACGCGTACGGCCTCACCCTCTCCGACGCCCTGCTGTACTCCACGGTGACCTCGGTCGCCGGCCTGCTCGGCTGCCTCGTCGTCGCCCTCACCGTGGACGTACTCGGCCGCCGCCGGATCTTCGCGATCTGCCTCGGCGCCTCGGCCGCCCTCCTGCTCACCCTCGCCGCGCTCGGCGCCGGCACCCCCGCACAGGTCCTGGTCTGGACCTCGCTCTCGGCGGTCGGCTTCTTCGGCTCCAACATCTGCCTGTACCTGTACACGCCCGAGCTCTACCCGACCCGGATGCGCGCCCTGGGGTGCAGCGTCGGCGGCGCGGTCAACCGGCTGGGCGTGATCCTCGGCCCGGTGCTGGTGGGCGTCGTCTACGCGGCAGGCGACAGCGTCGGCGCGGTGTTCGTGATGCTGGGAACGGTGGCCCTGGTGGGCGCCGTGGTGGCCGGGACGCTGGCGGAGGAGACGGCGAACCGGCCGCTGGAGGAGATCTCTCCCTGAGCCCCTGCCCCGGGGCCCGCCGCTACTCCCCCGCCCCGTTCGCCGCCGACTCGTCCGCGATCCGTTCATGGTGGCGGATGACCTCCGCCACGATGAAGTTCAGCAGCTTCTCGGCGAACGCCGGGTCCAGATGGGCGCTCTCGGCCAGTTGACGGAGCCGGGCGATCTGACGGGACTCGCGGGCCGGGTCGGCCGGGGGGAGCTGGTGGGCGGCCTTGAGGTGGCCGACCTGCTGGGTGCACTTGAAGCGCTCGGCGAGCATGTGCACAACAGCCGCGTCGATGTTGTCGATGCTCTCGCGCAGCCGGTTCAGTTCGGCGCCTACGGAATCGTCGATGTCGCTCGTGGTCATGGTCAGTGAGCTTAGAGGTGCCCGGCTACGGGATGATCGTCGGAGGGTGTTCCGGGTCCGGAACACGGTCGCTCCAGCCACCCGGCACGCTGCGGCCCTGCTGTTCGCGGAAGCGGACCGGGGCCATGCCGACGCGGCGGGCGAACAGCCGGGAGAAGTACGCCGGGTCGTCGTACCCCACCCGCCGGGCGACAGCGGCGACGGGCAGGTCCCCGGTGGCCAGGAGTTCCTTGGCGCGGCCCAGCCGGATGGTCAGGAGGTAGTCCTTCGGACTGCACCCGGCGCCCCGCCGCACCGCCGTGCGCAGTTCGGCGGGCGTCATGCCGTGCCGGGCCGCGTGCTCGGCGACGGAGAAGGGCTGGAAGGCGTCACGGGCCAGGGCCTGGAGCACCGGGTCGCCGTCGGGGCCGATGTCGGCGCGCGCCCGGCGGAGCGCGACGAGGAGTTCGTGGACGGCCGCCCCCGTCTCGACCTCCAGCAGGGGGTTGCCGCGGCGGGCCGCCCTGACCATCCGGCCCACGGCGGCCCTCGGCGCCCCGGTGTCGGAGAGCGGGACGAGGGGGCGGTCCGGCTCGATGTAGCCGAGTTCGGTGTACGTGGTGGTGGCGGGCCCGGTGAAATCGACGAAGCTCTCGTCCCAGCCGGTGACCGGGTCGGCGCCGTAGTGGTGCGGGGTGCCGGGGGTCAGCCAGATCAGGCTGGGCGCGGTGACGGGCACCCGGCGCCCGTCCGGACCCGCGAACCATCCGCTGCCCGCGTTGATGACGACGGCCACGTGGTGGTCCAGGGTGCGCGGGCCGACGGTCGGCAGCGTGCCGTGCTGCAGGCCGACCCCCAGGCAGACCAGGCCGAGGCGGTGGTGGAGCGGGCTCGGCGTGAAGAAACGCATCCAGGTGTGGTACATCGGCCTTCGTTCCTCCGTCCGCGACCGGGTGACGTGCGGCGTCGTGTGCTGCGTCCAATCAGCAGTGATCTTTGTCCATGGACCGGCCGCACGCCAGGGCTGAGGCTGGGCCGTGACCTTGCTCCCGGGTTCGCCCGCTCCGTCACACGTACGCGTTCCGCTCGTACCGGGCCGCGCGGCGCGGCGTTCACGGGACCGCGCGCATCAGGAGAGAACGAGCACGATGGCTGACTTCACCGTGGCGGACGACCACTTCCGGATCGACGGGACGCCCGTACGGCTGCTGTCGGGGGCGCTGCACTACTTCCGGGTCCACGAGGCGCAGTGGGAGCACCGGCTGTCGATGCTGCGGGCGATGGGCCTGAACTGCGTCGAGACGTACGTGCCGTGGAACCTCCACGAGCCGCGGCCCGGCGAGTTCCGGGACGTCGGGGCGCTCGGCCGCTTCCTGGACGCGGCACAGCAGGCCGGTCTGTGGGCGATCGTCCGCCCGGGGCCGTACATCTGCGCGGAGTGGGAGAACGGCGGGCTGCCGGCCTGGGTGACCGGGCGGTTCGGCCGGCGGGTGCGGACCCGGGACGCCGGGTATCTGGACGCGGTGGAGCGGTGGTTCGCCGAGCTGCTGCCTCAGGTGGTGGAGCGGCAGGCCGACCGCGGCGGTCCGGTGATCATGGTGCAGGCGGAGAACGAGTACGGCAGCTACGGCACCGACGCCGTCCATCTGCGCCGGATCGCGGCCGTGCTCGGTGGGTCCGGCGTGAGCGTTCCGCTGTTCACCTCCGACGGGCCGGAGGACCACATGCTCACCGGCGGCTCGGTGCCCGGCCTGCTGGCCACGGCGAACTTCGGTTCGGGCGCCCGCGAGGCGTTCCGGGTGCTGCGCCGTCATCAGCCCGGCGGTCCGCTGATGTGCATGGAGTTCTGGTGCGGCTGGTTCGAGCACTGGGGTTCGCCGCCGGTCCTGCGGGATCCGGCGCAGGCCGCCGACGCACTGCGGGAGATCCTGGAGTGCGGGGCCTCGGTGAACATCTACATGGCGCACGGGGGGACGAACTTCGCGGGCTGGGCGGGCGCCAACCGTTCCGGGCCGCTCCAGGACGGGGAACTGCTGCCGACGGTGACGTCGTACGACTACGACGCGCCGGTGGACGAGTACGGGCGGGCCACGGAGAAGTTCCACCTGTTCCGGGAGATCCTGGCCCGGTACGCGGACGGGCCGCTGCCCCCGCTGCCGGCCGGCCCCACCGGCCTGGCTCCGGTACGGGCCGAACTGACCGAGTGGGCGCCGCTGCCCGACGTCATGGAGGCGCTGGGCGACGAGGAGACGGCGGAGTCCGGTGTGCCGCCCACGTTCGAGGAGCTGGGGGTCGACCGCGGCCTGGTCCGCTACCGGGTGGCGGTACCGGGTCCGCGCGACCCGTACCCCCTGGGCGTCCTCGGGCTGCGGGACCGGGCGGTCGTGTACGTGGACGGCGTCCGCCGCGGCGTGCTGAGCGAGGTGGACAGCACGCTGGCGGAGCCGGTGGGCGGGCCCGCCGAGGTGGAGCTGTGGGTGGAGTCGCTGGGCCGGGTCAACTACGGGCCCCGGCTGGGCGAGCCGAAGGGGATCACCGGGGGCGTGCTGCACGAGCGCCAGTTCCTGCACGGCGTACGGGCGCGGGCGCTGCGGCTCGACGCGTTCGACGGCCCGGCCGCGTTGGAGGACGTGCCGTTCGCGCCGGTCGACGGGTCCGGGGGGACCGGACTGTACCGGGGCACGTTCGAGGTCGCCGACGTGTCCGGAACCGGGCACGCGGGTTTCGAACTGCCGGGCTGGACGCGCGGGTTCGTCTGGGTGAACGGATTCTGCCTCGGACGCTACTGGGCGGCGGGCCCGCAGCGGACGCTGTACGTGCCGGGTCCGGTGCTGCGGGACGGGGCCAACGAGGTGTGGGTGCTGGAGGTGGAGGGTGCGGCGGCTCCGTACGCGGAGCTGGGCCCGGGGGTGCCCGTGCGGGCGCCCGGGCCGGCGGGCCCGGACGTCTGACGGGCCCCGCCCGCCCCGGTCTACAGTGGAGCGGAGCCGGGCGTCGCGAGGTGGGGGTGAGGACGTGGCGGACAGTCCCCCGGGCAGCCCGGTGGTGCACGGTTTCCCGCATCTGGACACCGTCCGCTCCGCGATCACCGCGCTCTACCGCCGCCTCTCGTACGACGGCGTGCACCGCTTCGCCCCGAGTCTCGCCCCGGCCGACGCGGCGTTCGCGGACGCGGACGATCTGCACCTCGGTGCGCAGCGGGTGGCGCGGGCGATGGTGCAGCATCTGCGGCTGCCGGACGCGCGGATGATCGTGGCGTTCCGTGCGATGGAGCATGCGGGAAGCGTCGAACTCGCGGCGGGGCCGGAGTACTTCATCGAGCTGAACGACCGCTTCCGCACCCATCGCCGGGACATCGGCGCCGCGCTGTCGCACGAGGTCATGCATGTGCTGCTGCACCGCCTCGGCCTGGAGTTCCCGGGGACCCGGGACAACGAGATCCTCACCGACACCGCGGCGGCGTACCTGGGGGCCGGCTGGCTGCTGCTGGACGCGTTCCGGGAGGACGCCACGTCCAGCCAGAAGCTCGGCTACCTCACTCCGGAGGAGTTCGGGTACGTGCTGGCCAAGCGGGCGCTCGCCTTCGACGAGGATCCCTCGCCCTGGTTCACCAGCCCGCAGGCGTACACCGCGTACACCAAGGGCCGGGCGCAGGCCCTGCGCGAGAGTGCGCAGCCGCCGCTGACGGCCGCGGGCTGGGCGGGCCGGCGCCGGTACGCCAGGGACCGGCGGTACGCCCAGGACCATCCCGGTGCGGTGCCGGCCCCGGGCCCAGGGGTTCCGTACGCCTTCGAGGCGGGCGGGGACGGCCTGCGGGTCGCGTTCGCGTGCCCGACCTGCCATCAGCGCAACAGGGTTCCGGTCCGCGGCCGGGTGCGGGCGCGGTGCGCGCTGTGCCGGACGGTGCTGGACTGCACCACCTGAGAAGGCCCCCCGCTCCGGGCAAGTCGCCTTGCCGTGCGGCGTATTACAGTCGAAATGTGACAGAAGATCCGATGACGGCAGCGGCGGGCGGACACCGCCTGCTCGAGGCGTTGTACGAGGGCGACAACGCCGTCGTACGGCTGCTCCGTGCCGGTGTGTCCGCGGAGTCGGCCGACGAGGACGGTGCGAGCGCGCTCTATCTGGCGGCGGTGTCGGACCGGCCGGGGGCGGTGCGGCTGCTCCTCGCGGCGGGCGCCGACCCCGACCGGGCCTGTGGTCCCGACTCGGGTGACCTGCCGCTGTGCGGGGCGGCGTGCGGCGGGCACACGGAGGTGGCCGAGGCTCTGCTGGCGGCCGGGGCGCGGCCGGATCTGCGGGAGCAGTTCGGGTTCACGGCGCTTCGGTGGGCGGTGGGGCTCGGCCACGCACGGACCGCCGAGGTGCTGCTGGCGTACGGCGCCGATCCTTGCCTGCCGGGCCCCGAGGGCGAATCGCCCCTGCTGCTCGCGGCCCGGCGGGGCTCCCTGCCGACGGTCCGCGCGCTGCTGGGACATGGCGCGGGAGCGGTGCAGGGCGCGGTCGAGGAGGCGCTCGACGAGGCGAGGCGCATGCTGGACACCGACCTGGAGCAGGAGATGCGGGCGGGCCTGCGGGAGTTGTACGGGGACGCGTACGAGGTGGCGGTGCGCCGGACCGCGGCCGACGGCGGTCAGACGCTGACCGTCGAACTCGTCCGCGACGGCCGGCCGGCCGCGGGCCGGGACCAGCAGACGGGGCACGGTGCGATCGCCACGGTCCTGGAGGCGGAGCTGGGTGTGCTCGCGTCCTTCGAGGAACTGGCGCGTCGGGCGCTGCGGTCCGGGGGCCCGGGGCTGGACAACTGGCAGGCGTCGGCGGAGGCGTTGTGCGAGCGCGGCGACGAGGAGACCCGTCAGGCGGCGGCCGCGTGGTGTGCGGCGGACGACCCGTTGCTGCGGGCCTTCGGCGCGGAGGTGCTGGCGCGGCTGGGGGCCGGTGAGCCGAGCCCGCCCAGGCGGTAGGGACAGCCCGTCCGGCGTGCGAGGACGGAAGCGGTGCTGCGGGCGAACCCGGCAGCCGCTCCGTCCTCGAACTCCGGACGGGCTGAACTGTGACCTGCTACGCCGCGCGGCGGCCCCGCGCGGGCGCGCCACCGCGGCCGGAACCGCCGGAGCGGCCCGTGCCACCGGCGGAACCGCCGGAGCGGCCTGCGCCACCGGAACCACCGGCGCGACCGGCACCGCCGGAGCGGCCCGCACCACCCGTGCCACCGGCACCGCCGGCGCGACCCGCGCCGCCCGTACCGCTGCCCCCGGCAGCACCCGCGCCGCCGGCGCCACCGCGCCGGCCCCGGCCACGGCTGCCCGAACGGAACCCGCCGCCGGTGCCGGTGCCCGTACCGGTGCCGCCGGACCGCGTGCGCGGCTTCGGCGGGGTCGGCTGCGGGACCTCGATCACGATCGCGATACCGGACGGTTCACGCGCCCCGGTGATCCGGGTGAGCTCCTCGTCGCTGGACCTGATGCGCGTGGTGCGGGGAGCGATGCCCGCGTCCTGCATCAGCCGGGTCATCTCCCGCTTCTCCTCGGGCAGCACCAGCGTGACGACGCTGCCGGACTCGCCGGCGCGCGCCGTGCGTCCACCGCGGTGGAGGTAGTCCTTGTGGTCGGTGGGCGGGTCCACGTTGACGACCAGGTCGAGGTCGTCGACATGGATGCCGCGGGCCGCCACGTTCGTCGCGACCAGCACGGTGACCTCACCGGTCTTGAACTGGTCCAGGGTCCGGTTGCGCTGCGGCTGGGAACGCCCGCCGTGCAGCGCGGAGGCCCGTACGCCGCTGGCGAGCAGCCGCTTGGCGAAGCGGTCGGCGGCGCGCTTGGTGTCGACGAACATGATCACGCGGCCCTCGCGGGCGGCGATCTTCGTGGCGACGGCCTTCTTGTCGGTCTCGTCGAGCACGTGGAGCACGTGGTGCTCCATCGTGGTGACGGCACCGGCGGACGGGTCGACCGAGTGCACGACGGGGTCGGTCAGGAACATCTTGACCAGCCGGTCGATGTTCTTGTCCAGGGTCGCGGAGAACAGCATCCGCTGTCCGCCTTCCTCGACCTGCTTGAGCAGGGCGACGACCTGCGGCATGAAGCCCATGTCGGCCATCTGGTCGGCCTCGTCGAGGACGGTGATGGCGACGTCGTCCAGGCGGCAGTCGCCGCGCTCGATGAGGTCCTTGAGCCGGCCGGGCGTGGCGACGAGCACTTCGGCGCCGCGGCGCAGCGTGCCGGACTGCTTGCTGATCGACATGCCGCCCACGACGGTGGCCATCCGCAGGTTGACGGCGGTGGCGTACGGCGTGAGCGCGTCGGTGACCTGCTGGGCGAGCTCGCGGGTCGGGACGAGGACGAGCGCCAGCGGCGCCTTCGGCTCGGAGCGGCGCCCGGCGGTGCGGGCGAGCAGCGCGAGGCCGAACGCGAGGGTCTTGCCGGAGCCGGTGCGGCCGCGGCCGAGGATGTCCCGGCCCGCCAGCGAGTTCGGCAGGGTGGCGCCCTGGATCGGGAACGGGTCGGTGACGCCCTGCGCGGCAAGGGTTTTCAGCAGGGCGGCGGGCATGTCCAGCTCGGCGAACGCCTCGACGGCGGGCAGTGCGGGGGTCATGGTTTCGGGCAGGGCGAACTCACCCTGCGGCGGCGTGGCCCTGCGACGGGGCGACGCCTTGCCGGATCCCTTGCCGGAACCCTGTGCGGTTGCCTTTGCCTGGGCCGTGCCACGCCCCCTCGACGGGCGATTGCGGGCGGGACGGTCCTGACGTTCGGAGCGGGTCATACGGAATTGCCCTCCTGGGGGATTCCTGGGAACTACGTGGGACTGCTGGGGATTTCTGGAGCGTTCCGGGGGCTGCGTGGACGTGCGGTCATGCCGCCGTACGCGGCGCGCGGAGCGCTCGGGACTCCCGGGGTGCTTCGTCGCACCCGGTGCGGGGCGCCGGTCGGCGCCCGTCTTTGCGCTACTTCCCAGGGACAGCACAAGCCGGGACCCGCACCTTCACGGTGCGGGCCCCGGCTGCGAGGTACGCGTCCGGCAATTAGGCCGGGACGATGTTCTCCGCCTGCGGGCCCTTCTGGCCCTGCGTGACGTCGAAGGAGACCTTCTGGCCCTCCTGGAGCTCACGGAAGCCCTGGGTGGCGATGTTGGAGTAGTGGGCGAAGACGTCGGCGCCGCCGCCGTCCTGCTCGATGAAGCCGAAGCCCTTTTCCGAGTTGAACCACTTCACGGTTCCAGTAGCCATGTCATTCTCCTAAAACAGGTGCAGTGCCGGAAATCCGCACTTTACGAATTCCAAGTCGCCGCATTGAGCCCCACCCGGAGAAAGCCGGAAAACAATAAAGCGCCTGAGGAAGCATTCCCGTCAGGCGCACATAAAGTTCATGGGTACCAAAACTGCAACCGGACCACCGTAGCACGATCTGCCGACCAGCGGTGGGACGCGCCGCGCCGCCGGCCGGCGGATTTCCGGGAGATCCCTTGGGGCGTCCGGCCGGAAGGCCTTTCGAAACTGTTCGAACCCGCCCCGCGAACTGTCTCCCGGCCGGTATCAGTGACGCAGCGCGATGCCGTCCAGGACCATCGAGAGGTACTGACGGGCGATCTCCTCCGGACTGTGCTGTCCGCCCGGCCGGTACCAGGACGCGGCGACCCAGACGGTGTCGCGGACGAACCGGTAGGTGAGACGGATGTCGAGGTCGTCCCGGAAGCTCCGGTCGGCGACGCCCCGCTCCAGGGTGCCGAGCCAGGCCTTCTCGAACCTCTCCTGGGACTCGACGAGGTACTGGAACCGGGGCTGGGCCGCCAGGTGCCGGGCCTCCTTCTGGTAGATGGCGACGGCGGCACGGTGCCGGTCGATCTCGCGGAAGGATTCGGTGACGAGCGCCTCGATGGTCTCCCTGGGGCCGAGCCCCGCGTCGAGAACGGCGTCGTACCCCTCCCACAGCTCGTTCAGGAACGTGGAGAGGATCTCGTCGAGCATCGATTCCTTGGAATCGAAGTGGTAGTAGAGGCTGCCCGCGAGCATGCCGGCCGCGTCCGCGATCCTGCGGACGGTCGTGGCGTTGTATCCCTGGGCGGCGAACACCTCGGCGGCGGTGGCGAGCAGTTCGTCACGGCGCTCGGGCGAGGGAGTCACCTGGGGCTTCTTCTTGGTAGGCACCCGCCCATTCTCCGCCCGGCGGCCGCCGCCCCGGACGGGCCCCGTCCCCGCCGCCGTCAGGACGCCGCGGCCGCCGGGGCGTCGTCGTTGCCCCGGCGGATCGTGTGCAGCGGCCGGCCGGGGCGCCAGACCTGGACGACCAGGGTGTCCCCGCCCTCGATCCCGGTGCGTACGACCTCGGTGAGCTCCACCCGGAAGAGGTGGAAGGGCTCCGGCGGTTTCACCTCGTCGACGAAGCGGGCGAGCAGGTCCGGGTCGGCCACCTCCACCGCGCGTCCCGAGATCCGTACGTCCCCGTCGGCCATCTCGGCGTCGGGGCCCGGGTTGGCCTGCACGGCGAAGCGGGGATCGCGGCGCAGGTCGAGCGCCTTGCGCGAGTTCGGCATCATGCCGAGGAGCGGCTCGTCCAGCCGGAAGTCCACTTCGAGGCCGGTCACACGGGGCGAACCGTCCTTGCGGACGGTCGCCAGGACGTGGTGCTTGTACTGCTCGAAACGCCGGCGCACGGTGGCGGCGAAGTCCGGTTCGGCGGCCTGGAAGTCCGCCCAGTTCGATGAGGTCATGGCTCCATCGAACCCGGGAATCCCGACATCCTCTGTCTGGTTTCCCCAAGCACGGTGAGGGACCACCCGGACGGATGCCGCGGCGGCCCCCGCATGGTGTGCTGGAAGGGGTGGAAGCCGCCGTCCGGACGGCAGGGAGGGCCGCTCCCTGCGAGGTGGGTTCAGATGGCGATCTTCATGAAGGCGTCGCTGCCGGGCATGACGACGGACCAGTACGACGCGCTCGACGCGGAACTGCGGTCACTGCCCGGCGACACGTTCGCGGGCTGCCTCTCGCACGTCTGCGTGACCACGGACGCGGGCATCGAGGTGTACGACCTCTGGGAGTCCCGCGAGGCCATGGACAGGTTCGGCGCGGTGATGATGCCCGTCGCCGAGAAGCAGGGACTGCCCGCCTCCGGTGAGCGCCCCGCGGTCTGCGAGGTGCACCGCTACTGGGTGCCGGGCTCGTAACCCGACACGGTCACCAGCGCCGCGTCCCCCTGGGTCCGCAGCACGCACGACGCCCTGCTCCGCAGCAGCACCGCGTCGTAGCGGCCGAGCCGTACGTCCGTACCGTCGATGACGGCACCGTCCTCCAGCGCCACGGCCAGCACCGCCCCGCCCTCCGGAGCCATCAGCCGGAGGGTGCCGCGCACCACCGCCGTCTCGGCGCGGACCCGGTCCCTGCGGTACATCACGTTGAGGTTCACGACCGGGCCCGCCAGCAGCCGGCCGTCCGTGTCCACGTCTCCCGGGAAGTCGTGGGGCCAGTACGGCTCGTCGACGATGTGGTGCTCACCGTCCACCATCAGGTCCATCCCGGCCCCCTCGACCACCGTCAGGGTCCGGTCGACCCCCGGGAACACGGAGAACGGCCCGTCCGCGGCCACGTCCGCCAGACTGACCCGCCAGTCGAAGGAAGCGGTGGTGGCGTCCTGGGACGCGGCGATCTCGCGGGTGGTGCCCCCGCCGTTCCGCCACGCCACAGGCGCGCGGCCGGCCGCGCGCAGGATCCGGAACGCCTCGGCGGTCATCAGGGGGCTCCGATCATCGGCGGTGAGGAACCCCGAGCCTAGACCCCTGCCCCGGATTCGCTATCTTGATCGCCGCCGCCCCCACCGGCCTCTGTTCGCCCCCGATGAAGGAGCCGGCCATGGAGGCCGCCGTCACCACGTGCTACCGCCATCCCTCGTACGAGACGCATGTGAGCTGCACCCGCTGCGAGCGCTTCATCTGCCCCGACTGCATGCGCGAGGCGGCCGTCGGCCATCACTGCGCGGAGTGCGTGAAGGAGGGGCGGCGTTCGGTGCGGCAGGCGCGGACGGTGTTCGGCGGTGCGGTGACCCGCAACGCGGTGCCGCTCGTCACGTATGTGCTGATGGGCCTCAACGTCCTGGTGTACCTGGGCGAGCTGGTCCGTCCCGGGATCGTCGACCGGTTCGCGATGACGGGCGCCGGGCTGACCGGCCCGGACGGCGGCCAGTACGTCTACGTGGACGGGGGGTTCTCCGGCTTCGACGTGATCGGCGTGGTGGACGGTGAGTGGTACCGGCTGCTGACCGGGGCCTTCCTGCACCTGCCGCCGGAGGGGTCCACGCCCGGTTCGCTGCCGTTCGGGGTGCTGCACATCCTCTTCAACATATACGCGCTGTGGAACCTGGGCCGGGTCGTCGAGGAGCAGCTGGGCCGGGTCCGGTATCTCGCGCTGTATCTGCTGTCCGCGCTGGGCGGTTCGGTGCTGGTCTACCTGATCGCGCCGCTCGACTCCGTGGTGGGCGCCTCGGGGGCGGTCTTCGGTCTCGCGGCGTCGTTCTACGTCATCAACCGGCGCCTGGGCCGGGACATGCGGGAGGTGAACCGGTTCCTCGCCGGGTTCCTGGCCTGGATGGTCATCTCGGCGTTCTTCACCTCGTGGGAGGGGCATCTGGGCGGACTGCTGACCGGTGGGGTCGTCACGGTCGTCTACGCGTACGCCCCGGCGCAACGCCGTACGCCGGTGCAGGCGGCCGGGTGTGTGGTGCTGTTCGCCGTGCTGGTGCTGCTGGTGGTCCTCAAGAGCTCGGCGCTGACCGGCTGAGCGGCGCCGGGTGCCCGGTCTGACACGATGCCCGCATGCGGAATGATCACTCCGCGCCGGGGACCACGCGTCCCGGTGCGGTCTCCCTGATGCGACGGCTGCATCCTCTGGACTGGCTGGCGGGCGGCCTGCTCGTCCTGGGGCTGGCCGCCGCGGCGACCGGGCTGCTGCCCGCCGGGCCGGCGGCCGACCAGATGCGGCGTATCGGGCCGCTGCTGGCGTTCCTGGCCACCGTCATCGTGCTGGCGGAGCTGGCGGGCCGGGCGCAGGTCTTCGATGTGGTGGCGGCCTGGGTGGCGCGGGCGGGCCGGGGCCGTTATCCGTTGCTCTTCGGGCTGTGTGTGGCCTTCGCCTCGCTGACCACGATCACCCTGAACCTGGACACGACCGCCGTCCTGCTCACCCCCGTGATGCTGGCGCTCGGTACCCGGGTGGGCATCGCGGCCCTGCCGTTGGCGATGACGACGGTGTGGCTGGCCAACACGGCGAGTCTGCTGCTGCCGGTGTCGAACCTGACCAACCTGCTGGCGGCGGACCGGGTGGCGCTGTCACCGGCCGGTCTGGCCGCCGTGATGTGGCTGCCCCAGCTGGCCGCGATCGGTGTGACGGCGCTGTGTCTGTGGGTGTTCTACTGGCGCCGTGGCCGTCGTGGCGCGGACCGCTACGTCCCGCCGGCCGTGCCGGTGCCCGGTGATCCGGTGCTGCTGAGGATCTGCGCGGTGGCGTGCGGCGGTTTCCTGCTGGCGATCCTGCTGCTGGACGTTCCGCTGTGGTGCGCCTCGCTGGTCGCGATGGTGGTCGTGGTGGCGGCCTACGCGGCGCGGCGCCGCCAGGAGCTGCGGCTCTCGCTGGTCCCGTGGCGGCTGCTGGTGCTGGTGCCCGGGATGTTCCTGGTCGTGGAGACGGTCGGCGCGCACGGGCTGCACGAGCTGCTGGTGCGGGCGCTCGGCTCGGACGACGGCTTCGTCGGCATGCTGCGGTCGGCCGGGGTGGGTGCGGGGCTGTCGAACGTGCTGAACAACCTGCCGGCCTACGTGGCGGGCGAGGCGGTGATCCCCGCGGACAACCACCACCAGCTGCTCGCCCTGCTGATCGGGGTCAACGCGGGGTCCGTCGTCACACCGTGGGGTTCGCTGGCGACGCTGCTGTGGTTCGAGCGGTGCCGCTGGCAGGGGACACAGATCGATGTGCGGCGCTTCGTCCTGACCGGTCTGGTGCTGTCGGTGACGGCGGTGTCCGCCGCCACCTGCGCGCTGGCCCTGGTCACCTGAGGAGCGGGGCGGCGACCTGCCCCGGGATGCGCCACGGCGCCTGCCGAATCGTCCGGTCGGGGACGGGCAGGCGCCGCGTTCAGTTCCGTACGCCGTTGTACGGGACGTCTGTGTGCCGTGATCAGACCATCAGGGAACGGTCCGTCGGGCGGATCGGGGCCGGCAGTGCGCTGGCTCCGGTCAGGAAGCGGTCCACGCCGCGTGCCGCGGAGCGGCCCTCGGCGATGGCCCACACGATGAGGGACTGGCCGCGGCCGGCGTCTCCGGCGACGAACACGCCGTCGACGTTGGTGGCGTAGTCGTCGTCACGGGCGACGTTGCCCCGTGCGTCGAGCTCCAGACCGAACTGCTGGACCAGGCCGTTGGCCTGGTCCGTGCCGGTGAAGCCCATCGCGAGGGTGACCAGCTGTGCCGGGATCTGCCGCTCGGTGCCGGGCTTCTGCTCCAGCTTACCGTCCTTGAACTCCACCTCGACGAGGTGGAGGGCAGCCACGTTGCCGTCCTCGTCGCCCTCGAAGTGGGTGGTCGAGACGGAGTAGACCCGCTCGCCGCCCTCCTCGTGCGCGGAGGTGACCTTGTAGAGCATGGGGAAGGTCGGCCAGGGCTGGTTGGCGTTCCGCTCCTCGCCCGGCTGCGGCATGATCTCCAGCTGGGTGACGGAGAGCGCGCCCTGGCGGTGGGCGGTGCCGACGCAGTCGGCCCCGGTGTCGCCGCCGCCGATGACGACGACGTGCTTGCCCTCGGCGGTGATCGGGGAGACCGTCAGGTCGCCCTCCTGCACCTTGTTGGCGAGCGGCAGGTACTCCATCGCGAAGTGCACGCCGTTCAGCTCACGGCCCGGGACGGGCAGATCGCGGGAGACGGTGGCGCCGGCGGCGATGACGACGGCGTCGTAGCGGCGCCGCAGCTTCGCGGCGTCGATGTCCTTGCCGACCTCGATCTCGGTGCGGAACTTGGTGCCCTCCGTGCGCATCTGCTCGATGCGGCGGTTGATGTGCGACTTCTCCATCTTGAACTCGGGGATGCCGTACCGGAGGAGTCCTCCGATGCGGTCCGCGCGCTCGTAGACGGCGACGGTGTGGCCGGCCCGGGTCAGCTGCTGGGCGGCGGCGAGTCCGGCCGGGCCGGAGCCGATGACGGCCACGGTCTTGCCGGAGAGACGCTCGGGCGGCTGCGGGGTGACGTCGCCGCGGTCCCACGCCTGGTCGATGATCGAGACTTCGACGTTCTTGATGGTGACGGCCGGCTGGTTGATGCCGAGCACGCACGCCGACTCGCAGGGGGCCGGGCAGAGCCGCCCGGTGAACTCCGGGAAGTTGTTCGTGGCGTGCAGGCGCTCGGACGCGGCGGTCCAGTCCTCGCGGTAGGCGTAGTCGTTCCACTCGGGGATGAGGTTTCCGAGCGGGCAGCCGTTGTGGCAGAACGGGATGCCGCAGTCCATGCAGCGGCCGGCCTGCTTGCTGATGATCGGGAGCAGCGAGCCCGGAACGTAGACCTCGTTCCAGTCCTTGACGCGCTCGCCGACGGGGCGGGTCTGGGCGACCTCGCGTCCGGTGGTCAGGAAGCCCTTGGGGTCAGCCATGGGTCGCCGCCTCCATCATCTTCTCGGTGGTCTCCTGCTCGGAGAGACCGGCGAGCTCAGCGGCGTCCTTGGCGGCGAGCACTGCCTTGTAGGTGGACGGGATGATCTTGCTGAACCGGGCCACCGCGGTGTCCCAGTCGGCCAGCAGCTTCTCGGCGACCGTGGATCCGGTCTCCTCCTGGTGGCGGCGCACGACGTCGTGCAGCCACTGTCCGTCGGTGTCGGAGAGTTCCTCGACGGCGCCGAGGTTCCCGACGTTGACGTGGTCGCGGTTCAGGTCGATGACGTACGCGACACCGCCCGACATGCCGGCCGCGAAGTTGCGTCCGGTCTCGCCGAGGACGACGGCGTGTCCGCCGGTCATGTACTCGCAGCCGTGGTCGCCCACGCCTTCCGAGACGACCGTGGCGCCGGAGTTGCGGACGCAGAACCGTTCACCGGTGCGGCCGCGCAGGAACAGTTCGCCGCCGGTGGCACCGTAGGCGATGGTGTTGCCCGCGATGGTGGAGTACTCGGCGAGGTGGTCGGCGCCGCGGTCCGGACGGACGACGACGCGGCCGCCGGAGAGGCCCTTGCCGACGTAGTCGTTGGCGTCGCCCTCCAGGCGCAGCGTGACACCGCTGGGCAGGAAGGCGCCGAAGGACTGGCCCGCGGAGCCGGTGAAGGTGATGTCGACGGTGTCCTCGGGCAGGCCCGCGCCGCCGAACTTCTTCGTGACCTCGTGACCGAGCATCGTGCCGACGGTCCGGTTGATGTTGCGGATCGCGACCTGCGCGCGGACCGGCAGGGCGGACTCGGCGCTGTCGGCGTTCAGGGCGTCGGAGGCGAGCTTGATGAGCTCGTTGTCGAGGGCCTTGGCGAGCCCGTGGTCCTGCTCGGCGATCTGGTGGCGGACGGCGCCCTCGGCCAGCTCGGGGACGTGGAACAGCGGGGCGAGGTCGAGGCCCTGGGCCTTCCAGTGCGTGATCGCACGGTCGGTGTCCAGCAGCTCGGCGTGGCCGACGGCCTCTTCGATCGTACGGAAGCCGAGCTCGGCGAGGATCTCGCGGACTTCCTGGGCGATGAACTCGAAGAAGTTGACGATGTACTCGGCCTTGCCGGAGAAGCGGTCGCGCAGGACCGGGTTCTGGGTGGCGATGCCGACCGGGCACGTGTCGAGGTGGCAGACGCGCATCATGACGCAGCCGGAGACGACGAGCGGCGCGGTCGCGAAACCGAACTCCTCGGCGCCCAGCAGCGCGGCGATGACGACGTCGCGGCCGGTCTTGAGCTGGCCGTCGGTCTGCACGACGATGCGGTCGCGCAGGCCGTTGAGCAGCAGCGTCTGCTGGGTCTCGGCGAGGCCGAGCTCCCAGGGGCCGCCCGCGTGCTTCAGGGAGGTGAGCGGGGAGGCGCCCGTTCCGCCGTCGTGGCCGGAGATGAGGACGACGTCCGCGTGCGCCTTGGAGACACCGGCGGCGACCGTGCCGACACCGACCTCGGAGACCAGCTTCACGTGGATGCGGGCCGCCGGGTTGGCGTTCTTGAGGTCGTGGATCAGCTGAGCCAGGTCCTCGATGGAGTAGATGTCGTGGTGCGGCGGCGGCGAGATCAGACCGACGCCCGGGGTGGAGTGCCGGGTCTTGGCGACCCACGGGTAGACCTTGTGGCCGGGCAGCTGGCCGCCCTCGCCGGGCTTGGCGCCCTGCGCCATCTTGATCTGGATGTCGTCCGCGTTGACCAGGTACTCGCTGGTGACACCGAAGCGGCCGGAGGCGACCTGCTTGATGGACGAGCGGCGGGCCGGGTCGTAGAGCCGGTCCGCGTCCTCGCCGCCCTCACCGGTGTTGGACTTGCCGCCCAGCTGGTTCATGGCGATGGCGAGGGTCTCGTGCGCCTCGCGGGAGATCGAGCCGTACGACATGGCGCCGGTGGAGAAGCGCTTGACGATGTCGGCCACGGACTCGACCTCGTCGATGTCGATGGCCTCGCGGTCCGGGGCGAAGCCGAAGAGTCCGCGGAGCGTCATCAGGCGCTCGGACTGCTCGTTCACCCGGTCCGTGTACTTCTTGAAGATGTCGTACCGGCGGTTGCGGGTGGCGTGCTGGAGGCGGAAGACCGTCTCCGGGTCGAACAGGTGCGGCTCGCCCTCGCGGCGCCACTGGTACTCGCCGCCGATCTCCAGCGCGCGGTGCGAGGCGGAGATGCCGGAGGCGGGGTAGCCCTTGGCGTGCCGGGCGGCGACCTCCTTGGCGACGACGTCGAGTCCGGCGCCGCCGATCTTGGTGGCGGTGCCGTTGAAGTACTGCGCGACGAAGTCCTCGTTGAGGCCGACGGCCTCGAAGACCTGGGCGCCGCGGTAGGAGGCGACGGTGGAGATGCCCATCTTGGACATGACCTTGAGGACGCCCTTGCCCAGCGCGTAGATGAGGTTGCGGATGGCCTGTTCGGCCTCGATGCCCTCGATGAACGTGCCGGCCCGGACGAGGTCCTCGACGGACTCCATGGCCAGGTAGGGGTTGACGGCGGCCGCGCCGTAGCCGATCAGCAGCGCGACGTGGTGGACCTCGCGGACGTCACCGGCCTCGACCAGCAGGCCCACCTGGGTGCGCTGCTTGGTGCGGATGAGGTGGTGGTGGACGGCGGAGGTGAGCAGGAGCGACGGGATCGGCGCGTGCTCGGCGTCGGAGTGCCGGTCGGACAGGACGATCAGGCGGGCGCCGTCCTCGATGGCGGCGTCGACCTCCGTGCAGATCTCCTCGATCCGCGCGGCCAGCGCCTCGCCGCCGCCGCTCACGCGGTAGAGGCCGGAAAGCGTCGCGGCCTTCATGCCCGGCATGTCGCCGTCGGCGTTGATGTGTATGAGCTTGGCCAGCTCGTCGTTGTCGATCACCGGGAAGGGCAGCGTGACGCTGCGGCAGGACGCGGCGGTCGGCTCCAGCAGGTTGCCGGCGGGGCCCAGCGAGGAGCGCAGCGAGGTGACGAGCTCCTCGCGGATGGCGTCCAGCGGCGGGTTGGTGACCTGCGCGAACAGCTGGGTGAAGTAGTCGAACAGCAGCCGGGGGCGCGCGGAGAGCGCGGCGATGGGCGAGTCGGTGCCCATCGAGCCGAGCGGCTCGCCGGCGGTGCGGGCCATCGGCGCGAGGATGACGCGGAGCTCTTCCTCGGTGTAGCCGAAGGTCTGCTGGCGGCGGGTGACGGAGGCGTGCGTGTGGACGATGTGCTCCCGCTCGGGGAGGTCCTCCAGCTCGATCTCGCCGGTTTCCAGCCATTCCTGGTACGGGTTCTCGGCGGCGAGGGACGCCTTGATCTCGTCGTCCTCGACGATGCGGCGCTCGGCGGTGTCGACGAGGAACATCTTGCCCGGCTGGAGGCGGCCCTTGCGGACGACCTTGGCGGGGTCGATGTCCAGGACGCCGACCTCGGAGGAGAGCACGACGAGGCCGTCGTCGGTGACCCAGTAGCGGCCGGGGCGCAGGCCGTTGCGGTCGAGGACCGCGCCGACCTGGGTGCCGTCGGTGAAGGTGACGCAGGCCGGGCCGTCCCAGGGCTCCATCATCGTGGAGTGGTACTGGTAGAAGGCACGCCGGGCCGGGTCCATGGAGGCGTGGTTCTCCCACGCCTCGGGGACCATCATCAGGACCGAGTGCGGCAGCGAACGGCCGCCGAGGTGGAGCAGCTCCAGGACCTCGTCGAAGGAGGCCGAGTCGGAGGCGTCCGGGGTGCAGACGGGGAAGATCCGGTCGAGCTGCGCCTCGCCGAAGAGACTGGAGGCGAGCTGGGACTCGCGGGCCTTCATCCAGTTGCGGTTGCCCTTGACCGTGTTGATCTCGCCGTTGTGCGCGACGAAGCGGTACGGGTGGGCGAGCGGCCAGCTCGGGAAGGTGTTGGTGGAGAAGCGGGAGTGGACCAGCGCGACCGTCGTGGCGAAACGGCGGTCGGAGAGGTCCGGGAAGAACGGCTCCAGCTGCCCGGTGGTGAGCATCCCCTTGTAGACGATCGTGCGGGCGGAGAGCGACGGGAAGTAGACCCCGGTCTCACGCTCGGCGCGCTTGCGCAGCACGAAGGCCTTGCGGTCCAGGACGATGCCGGTGCTCTCGCCGTCCGCGACGAAGAGCTGGCGGAACTCGGGCATGGTGGCGCGGGCGCCGTTGCCGAGGATGCCGGGGGTGACCGGGACCTCGCGCCAGCCGAGGACCTTGAGGCCTTCTTCGGCGGCGATCTTCTCGAGCTTGCGGACGGCCTCGGTGGAGTCGTCCGCGGGCAGGAAGGCGATGCCGACGGCGTAGGCGCCGGCCTCGGGGAGCTCGAAGGGGACCTCTTCACGGAGGAAGGCGTCCGGGACCTGGAGCAGGATTCCGGCACCGTCACCGGAGTCGGGCTCGGATCCGGTGGCTCCGCGGTGTTCGAGGTTGCGCAGTACGGTCAGCGCCTGCTCGACCAGCTCGTGGCCGGCCACACCGGTCAGAGTGGCTACGAACCCCACGCCACAGGCGTCGTGCTCGTTGCGGGGGTCGTACATCCCCTGCTGGGCGGGGCGACCGTCCATGGGCGACCAGGCGTCGGTGCGCATCGGCTCTCCCGTCGTCGTCGTGGCATTTGCGGTGCCGAGGGACGACGTTGGCCCTCTGCGAAATTTCGTGCAGATTACATGATGGGACGCTTCTCAAAAAGCGGATAGCTCGTTCCAACATACGGACACCGCCGTGACGGTGGAGGGGGTCGCAGTCGGAGGATCGGCGCCCGGGAGACCGCAGAGAGCAGGCGTCGTTGCCTGCGGTGTCTACGGCTCATGCCCGGCGGCAAAGGAAACGAAACCGCCGGGTAACGACTACTTATGTGTAGCCCTGCATAGAGACTCATTTTACGTCGCGTACGACTGATCCGCCCAGTGGCGGTGGTCAGGACGTACGTCACACACATGGCGCACGCGTGACGGCCGCGCACACGGGCGGTGTGCGCGGCCGCAAGGGACCGGATGCGGGGCTCAGCCCCCGACGGCCACCCCGAACAGGGCGCCCAGGCCGTAGGTGATCGCGGCGGCGGCACCGCCGAGCGCCAGCTGACGCAGTCCGCTGAACCACCAGCTGCGGGCCGTGACCCGGGCGACCACCGCACCGCAGCCGAAGAGCCCGGCCAGGGCGAGCAGAACGGCGGGCCACATCGCGTCCGCGCCGAGCAGATACGGCAGCACGGGCAGCAGGGCGCCCAGCGCGAAGGCGCCGAACGAGGACACGGCGGCGACCAGGGGCGACGGCAGGTCGCCCGGATCGATGCCGAGCTCCTCGCGGGCGTGGATCTCCAGGGCCTGCTCCGGGTCGCGCGACAGCTGCCGGGCGACCTCGCGGGCCAGAGCGGCCTCGACCCCGCGGGACTCGTAGAGCGCGGCGAGCTCCCGCTCCTCGTCCTTGGGGTGCTTGCGCAGCTCCCGCCGCTCGACGTCGAGCTCGGCCTCGACGAGCTCGCGCTGCGAGGCGACGGAGGTGTACTCACCGGCCGCCATGGAGAAGGCGCCCGCGGCCAGACCGGCCAGGCCGGTGATCACGATCGTGCGGTGCGAGACCGCGCCGCCCGCGACACCGGTCATCAGGGCGAGGTTCGAGACGAGGCCGTCCATCGCACCGAACACCGCAGGACGCAGCCATCCGCCGTTGACATCGCGGTGGGTGTGGTTGTCCCGGTGCGCCTCGTGCAGTACGGCGTCGGTCTCGATGATGGACACGGCTCTCCCCTTCTCCGGCAGCGGATTTCGTACGCTCCGCCCGCTCGACACCCTCGAAAGTACGCACGAAAAATGGCTCCCGCCAGCAAGGCAGGCCGTACTTACCACCCTGAGTAACCAGGTAGGTACGCCTTGCCTTGCTGTCCGAAGGCCGTCATCCGAGTGGCCCTTTTGTGGTGATAACCGGCCTCTGTCGCGGCTCCGCGTGGCACAGATCCCACAGGGACGAGAACTGGCTCGCTGCGAGCGAAGGGTCGACGCGATGGAGCTGACCGCAGGAAATCCGGCAGGACCGCGGACGAACGAGGCGCCGGCGGCGGTACCCGGGGCTCCCGAACCGGACGCCCGGGCACGGGGCGGCCTGGGCGACCGGGCCCGGGGCGCACTCCTGGGCCTCGCGGTCGGCGACGCTCTGGGCGCCCCTGCGGAGAACATGCGGCCCTCCGAGATCCGCCGTCGCTGGGGCCGGATCGAGGGCTTCGTGAGCGACGACCCGGCGGGCACGGACGACACGGAGTACGCGATCTTCTCCGGGCTGCTGCTGGCCCGGCACGGCTCGGCGCTGACCGTCACCCATGTCGAACGGGCCTGGCACCTGTGGATCGCCGACCTGGACGAGGGGCCGTTCCGCGGTGCCGGTTTCAGCGAGCGCGGCACGCTGGAGAACCTGCGCCGGGGCCTGGCCGCCCCCATCTCCGCCCAGCACCGGCACGCCTGGAGCGACGGCCTGGCGATGAGGGCGGCCCCCTTCGGCGTCTTCGCCGCGGGCCGGCCCGCGGAGGCGGCACGGCTGGTCGCGGTGGACGGCCGGGTCAGCCATGACGGCGAGGGCATCTACGGCGGCCAGGCGGTGGCGGCCGGGGTGGCGGCCGCGATGACGGGAGCCGGGGTCACCTCCGTGATCGCCGCCGCGCTCTCCGTCGTACCGATGGACTCGTGGACGGCGCGCTCGCTGCGCCGGGCGGTGACCGCGGCGCAGCGCCCGTATCCCGACCGGCTGACGAGGGAGCGGGCGGTGCGATCGGCCGTCGTCATCGGCGGATACCCGTGGACGGATCTGGCACCGGAGGCGGTGGGCCTGGCCTTCGGCGCGTTCGCGGCGGCGCACGGCGACTTCCGTACGGCGGTGCTGATGGCGGTCAACATGGGCCGCGACGCCGATACGACGGCCGCGGTGGCGGGGGCCCTGGCCGGAGCGCTGCACGGGGCGTCCGCCATCCCGCGCCCGTGGGCGGACGCGATCGGTCCGGTCCGCGGCAGCTGCCTCCCGTCGATGCGCGGCCACCACGTCCTGGACATCGCCGAGCTGCTCACCCCGGACGAGCCGGAGGACCAGGGCGGGGACGATCCGCCCGGGCCGGGAACCCCGGTGGGCGACGCCACGGCGACGGCGGTGCGGCGATGACCACCGCCAGGGACACCCCACGGACCGGTACCGGGACGGGAGCCCGGACGCGCACACCTCGCCGGGCCCGCATCGAGGGACTGCTCCTCGGGCTGGCCGCCGGGGACGCCGCCGGATGGCCGGCCGCCCGGCACCGGGCGGCCCGGATGCCGGAGTGGACGCGGCGCCTGACCCGGGAGCTCGACACGTTCGCCGAGCAGAACGCGACGACCACGCTGCCCGTACCCATCGCGCTCAACCAGCCGCCCGAGCCCCTGCGGCTCGGCCCGTCCGACGACGCGGAATGGGCGGCCTTCGCCGCCGGGACGGTACTCACCTCCGCGGCGGGTGCGCTGCAGGGCCTGGCCCCCGGGCGCCGGATGCGGGCCGCCGTGGACGCCGCGTGGAACGCGCTGGCCGCCGAGGTCGCCGCAGCCGCCGCCCGGGCGCCCGAGGTCGAGTCGGCGGTCCTGCCGCTGCGGGCCCGGATCTCGGTCCGGGCCGGGCTCGGCAACCTCGCCGCCGGCCTCCGCCCGCCCGCCACCGGGCACGACAACCCGCACTACTTCGACGACGCGGCGTGTGTGCGGGCCGCCGTGCTGGCCGTCGTGCACCCAGGCGATCCCGAGTCCGCGGCCGGCCTCGCGGAGTTCGACGCGCGCTACACCCAGGACGGCGACGGGGTGCACGGGGCGCGGGCCATGGCCGCCGCGATCGCCGAGGCGCTCGGCGGGGCGGACGTGGACACCGCGGTGAACGCGGCGCTCGCCCAGCTCCCCGAGGGCACCGAGATCGCCCGCAACGCCGCCCACGCGGTCCGCATCGCCCGCGACTTCGCCGGTGAGCGGGCCGGCGCGTTCGCCCTCGTACCGGTGCTGGAGCATCAGATCGTCGACCACGTCTACAGCTACGGGATCGCCGCGGCCGAGACGGTTCCCGTGGCCCTCGCCCTGGCCACCGCGGCCCGCGGCGACATCGCCCAGGCGGTGCCGTCGGCGGCCTGTCTGTCCAGGGTCGCCGACTCGGCCCCCGCCCTGGCCGGCGCGCTCACCGGCGCGCTGGGCTCGATCACCACCGTCCCCGACGGCTGGCGCGAGGCGTGCCGCACCCTGGCCGGGTGCGCGCTGCCCCGTTTCGCGGGCACGGATCTGATCGAACTCGCCGGGCTGCTGGCAGACACGGAACCGGCACCCGCGGGTGGACAATTCGGACATGACATCCACCGCGCCCCCGGCGCCCACGAGGTCCGCACCCCCCACGACAGCCGCGGCGCCCACGCTCGATGAACGGATCGCGGGCGCGCTCGTCGGCGCGGCCGTCGGCGACGCGCTCGGCGGTCCGGTCGAGGGCTACTCCCCGGAGCAGATCGTGGCGCGCCACGGCGGCCGGGTCACCGGTGTCGTCGGCCCGTGGGACGGCGACGACTGGCGGACCGCCCGCCCGATCGCGCCATACCACAAGGGCGACGGGCACGTCACCGACGACACCTTGATGACCCATGCGCTGGTGCGGGTGTACGGAAAGGTCCGCGGCCATCTCGACGCGTACGCCGTCGCCGGCCACCTCGTGCCGGAACTGATGTCGCATCCCCGCTGGATTCCGGAGCTGGAGGCCGAGGCTCTGCCGCTCCAGCGGATCTTCCTCGCCGAGAAGTGGATCGTCGCCCGGCTGCACTACGGCCATGTCGACCCGCGCGAGGCGGGCACCGGGAACATCGTCAACTGCGGCGCGGCGATGTACATGGCGCCCGTCGGCCTGGTCAACGCGGCCCATCCGCAGGCCGCGTACGCCGAGGCGCTGGATGTCGCGGGCGCCCATCAGTCGTCGTACGGCAGGGAGGCGGCCGGAGTCTTCGCGGCCGCCGTCGCCGCGGCCTGCGCCCCGGGCGCGACCCCCGCGAGCGTCGTCGAGACATGTCTGGCGCTCGCCAAGGACGGCACCCGGGCCGCGATCGACGCGGTCTGCGAAACGGCCGTCGGATACCGGGACTTCGAGTCGGCGCTCGTCCCGCTGCGGGAGGCCGTCGCCCCGTTCGACACGGTCGGCCCCGACTACCGCGCTCCCTCCCTCGGCGCCCGCCGCCCGTCCCGGCTGCACGCCATCGAGGAGCTCCCCGTCGCGCTGGGGATGCTGCTGGTCGCGGACGGGGACTATCGGCAGACGGTCCTCGGCTCGGTCAACTACGGGCGGGACTGCGACTCGATCGCCACCATGGGCGGCGCGATCGCGGGCGCGCTGCACGGCGAGCGGGCGGTCCCGGCGGACTGGGCGACCACGGTCGGCGAGGCCAGCCGGCTCGACCTGCGGGCCCCGGCCCGCACCCTGGCCGAGGTCGCCCGCGAGGTGTTCGCACAGGACACGGCCCGCCGCCGCGCCCACGAAGCGGCCTTCGCCACGTCGGCGGGCCGGCCGTGACCACCGCGGTGCGGGCCACCTGGGTCCAGCCCGAGGACCTGGTCGGGCACGAGCTGCGGCAGGCGGCCGAGGACGGGCGGGACGTCCGGGACATCGAGCGCCGGTGGTACGAGGCCGGCGGCTCGCCCGCCCCGGACCGCGCGGGCGCCTCGACTCCCCCGGCCGCGCCCGGGCTGCGCACGGTCGCCGCCCGTCTGCTGGACGAACTGGCCCTGCTGGAGTCGCCGCTGGCCGACGGCGAACCGACCGCCCTCGACGCGATCCGGGAGGCCTGCCCGCAGTGGCCGCACCCGCGCACGGAGCCGGCCGACGTGGACCGCGAGCGGCTGCACGCGGCCTGGCTGGGCCGCGCGGCCGGCTGTCTGCTCGGCAAACCGGTCGAGAAACTGCCGCTGGAGGGCATCCGCGCCCTGGCCCGCGCCACCGGCAACTGGCCGCTGAGTACCTGGTTCACCGCGCGCGGCCTGCCCCCGGCGCTGGCGGCCACCTACCCCTGGAACCGCCGCTCGGCGTCCACCTCGCTGGCCGAGAACATCGACGGGATGCCCGAGGACGACGACCTCAACTACCCGCTGCTCACCGTGCTGCTGCTCCAGCGGTACGGCAGGTCCTTCAGCACCGCCGACCTCGCCAGGCTCTGGCTGGAGGAGCTCCCGGCGGGCCGGACGTTCACCGCCGAACGGATCGCGTACCGCAATCTGCTCGACGGCCTCGAACCACCGGACACCGCCTGCCACCGCAATCCGTTCCGGGAGTGGATCGGGGCGCAGATCCGTGCCGACGTCCACGGCTGGACCCATCCCGGTGATCCCGGCGCGGCGGCGGAACAGGCTCATCGCGACGCGGTCCTCACCCACACCGGCAACGGCGTGTACGGCGCGATGTTCACCGCGGCGGCGCTCGCGGAGGCGGCCGGTGGCGAGGCCGACGTGCACGGCTGTCTCGCCGCCGGTCTGCGCGTGGTGCCCCCGGACTCACGGTTCGCGCAGGCCGTACGGGCCGGTATCGCCACGGCCCGCGAGGAGAAGCGTTTCGATGTGGTCGTCGACCGCCTGCACGCGGCGTACGGCAGGTATCACTGGGTCCATGTGCTGCCCAACGCGGCTCTGCTCGCCGCCGCCCTCACCCACGCCGACGGTGACTTCACCGGCTCGGTCTGCCGTGCGGTGTCCGGCGGCTGGGACACCGACTCCAACGGGGCGACCGCCGGTTCGCTCGCCGGTCTGCTGGCCGGACGGCCGGACGCGCTGCCCGACCGGTGGACCACCCCGCTGAAGAACCGGCTCGCCACGTCCGTCCCCGGTTTCGACTCGGTCGGCTTCGACACCCTCGCCGACCTGACCCACCGGCTCACCCGGCCCACCCACGAGGAGGCACTCCGCCCATGACCAAAGTCGCGGTGCTCGGCAGCACCAATATGGATCTTGTGGCCTACGTCGACCGGGCTCCGGAACGCGGGGAGACCGTCACCGGGCGGGAGTTCCGCACCATTCCCGGCGGCAAGGGCGCCAACCAGGCCGTCGCCGCCGCCCGCGCGGGCGGTGCCGTGATGATGATCGGCGCGGTGGGAGACGACGAGTACGGCGCCCGGATGCGGGAGAACCTGGAGCACTCGGGCGTCGACACCGATCTCCTGCACACCGCCGAAGGGCCCAGCGGCACGGCGCACATCGTGGTGGACGGCAAGGGCTCCAACGCGATCGTCGTGATCCCCGGCGCCAACGGCACCGTCACCGCGCTCGGCCCGGGCGAGATCGCCGCGATCGCGGAGGCCGATCTGCTGCTGCTCCAGTTGGAACTGCCGCTCTCCGCCGTGATCGAAGGGGCCCGTGCCGGTCACGCGCAGGGGGTGCGGACGATCCTCACCCCGTCTCCCGTGCAGCAGCTGCCCGCCGAACTCCTCGACTGCGTCGACCTGCTGATCGCCAACGAGTACGAGGCGGCCGAACTGTCGGGGCACGCCGAACCGCACGCGGCGGCGGAGATCCTGCTCAGTCAGGTACCCGCGCTCGTCATCACGCTCGGCTCGAAGGGCTGCCTGTACGCGGCACGGGGCAGCCAGACCGTCCACTTCCCCGCCCCCGAGGTCACCTCCGTCGACACCACCGGCGCCGGGGACACCTTCGTCGGCACGCTCTCCGTGGCGCTGGGTGAGGGACGGCCGGTGCCGCAGGCCATCGCCTGGGCGTCGGCTGCCGCCGCGCTCTGCGTCCAGAAGCCCGGCGCCTCGATCTCCATGCCGTACCGCAGCGAAATCGACGCCGCGTGAGCGCGCCGGAAGCGGGCCCGCTGACCGGGCTGCGCGTCCTCGATCTCGCCACGCTGTTCGCGGGCCCCCTGTGCGCCACGATGCTGGGCGACTTCGGCGCCGATGTGATCAAGGTCGAGCATCCGGGCAAACCCGACCCGTCCCGGGGACACGGCCCGGCGAAGGACGGGGTCGGTCTCTGGTGGAAGCTGCTCGGCCGCAACAAGCGCAACCTCACGCTCGATCTGTCCTGCCCGGACGGCCGTGATCTGTTGCTGCGGCTCGCCGCCGACACCGACGTGATCATCGAGAACTTCCGGCCGGGCACGCTGGAGCGGTGGGGGCTCGGCCCGGCGGAACTGCACGCCGCCAACCCGCGCCTCGTGCTGGTCCGGGTCACGGGCTTCGGCCAGTTCGGCCCGTACGCGCACCGGCCCGGCTTCGGCACGCTCGCGGAGGCGATGAGCGGTTTCGCGGCGATCACCGGGGAGCCGGACGGTCCTCCGACACTGCCGCCGTTCGGTCTCGCCGACTCGATCGCGGCGCTCGCCACCTCGTTCGCCGTGATGGCCGCGCTGGCCGGCCGGGACCGCACGGGCACGGGCCAGGTCGTCGACATGGCGATCATCGAGCCGATCCTGACGGTGCTCGGCCCGCAGCCGCTCTGGTACGACCAGCTGGGTTACGTCCAGCCGCGCACCGGCAACCGTTCGCGCAACAACGCCCCGCGCAACACCTACCGCACCTCGGACGGGCAGTGGGTGGCCGTCTCCACCTCGGCGCAGTCCGTCGCGGAGCGCGTGATGCGCCTGGTGGGCCGGGAGGAGCTGATCGAGGAACCGTGGTTCGCCTCCGGGACCACCCGGGCCGAGCACAGCGACGAACTCGACGAGGCGGTCGGCCACTGGATCGGGCGGCGCACCCGGGACGAGGCGGTCTCCGCGTTCGAGAAGGCGGAGGCCGCCATCGCCCCCGTCCACGACATCCGTGACGTGATGGAGGACCCGCAGTACCGGGCCCTGGGCTCCCTCACGGAGGTCGACGACCCGGAGCTGGGCCCGCTGCGGATGCAGAACGTCCTCTTCCGGCTCTCCGGCACCCCCGGCGGCATCCGCTGGGCGGGACGGCCGCACGGGGCGGACACGGAGGAGATCCTCACCGGGCTCGGTCTGAGCGGCGAGGAGATCGCGGCCCTGCGGTCGGAGCGTGTCCTGTGACCGCCGAGACCCCGCTGACATGGCTGTACGTCCCCGGTGACCGGCCGGATGTGGTGCGCAAGGCACGGGACTCCGGGGCGGACAGGGTGATCGTCGACCTGGAGGACGCGGTCGCCCCCGACCGCAAGGAGTACGCACGGTCCGCCGCCGTCGAACTGCTCTCCGAGCCGGCCTCCCCCACGGCGGCGCCGGTGCACGTCCGGGTCAACGACGAGACGGACGTGCTGGCCCTGGCGGGGCTGCCGGGCCTCGCCGGACTGCGGCTGCCGAAGATCACGCACGCCGCGTCCGTCCACCACATCGCGGCGCTGGCCCCGGGGGTCGCGCTCTGCCCGCTGCTGGAGTCGGCGCTCGGCATCGAGCACGCGTACTCGGTGGCCGGCGCCCATCCGCAGGTGCGTTCCATCGCCCTGGGGGAGGCGGATCTCCGGGCGGATCTGGGGGTGCGCGAGGACGCGGGGCTCGACTGGTCGCGCAGCCGGGTGGTGGTCGCGGCCAGGGCGGCCGGTCTGGCCCCGCCCACCCAGTCGGTGTTCCCGGACGTCCGGGACCTGGACGGGCTGTGGAAGTCCTGCGCCCACGGGCGGGCGCTCGGGTTCCTGGGCCGGGCGGCGATCCATCCCCGGCAGCTCCCGGTGATCGAGCGGGCGTTCCGGCCGACGCGGCAGGAGGTCGAGGCGGCTCAGGAGATCGTCGAGGCGGCCCGGGTCGAGGCGGGTGCGCTGGCCCTGCCGGACGGCCGCTTCGTAGACGCGGCGGTAGTCGCCCAGGCCCACCGCACGCTCGCCCTGGCGGGGCGGGGGCGGTGAGCGGGTCGCGGCGGGGCCGGGCGCGGTGCGCGGGGCCGGCAACGATGCGCGGGCGGCGCCGCTGACCGCCTTGTCCTCGATCGCCGGACGGGCTTGACGGGCCGCCCGGCCCGCCGGACCCCGCCGTCCGGCGATCGAGGACCCCACCACTCGCAGAGATTCCGCGCGGTCGGCGAAATCAAGCCCGTCCGGCGGTTGAGGACACCGTGCCGCAGGCACGGACGGCACGGACATGACGAGGGGCCGCCGAATCGTTCGGCGGCCCCTCGTCGTCGTCCGTGTGCCGGCGTCAGCCCCTGGCCGTCTCCGCCTCGCCGTTCGTCTTCGGCGCGTCTTCTTCGGCCTCGGCGTCGGCATGGGCCTCGGCCTCGACCGGCGTCGCTTCGGAGGACTCCGTGTCCTCGGCGGCTCCGCCGTCCTTGGCCTCAGGCGCCTCAGGCGTCTCCGATGCCTCCGACGCCTCCGGCTCGACGATCTCCTCGCGCCCCGGCCGTACCTTCGCCGAGATCACGATGTACGTCACCGCCAGCACGAACACGATCAGCGCGGTCCACACGTTCAGCCGCAGGCCCAGGATGTGGTGGGCCTCGTCGACGCGCATGTACTCGATCCAGGCACGGCCCGCACAGTACGCCGCGACGTACAGCGCGAACGCCCGTCCGTGTCCGAGCTTGAAGCGGCGGTCCGCCCAGATCACCAGGAGCGCGACGCCGATGCACCACAGCGACTCGTACAGGAAGGTCGGGTGGTAGGTGCCGGCGACCCGGTTGGGGCCCTCGCTGATCTTCAGCGCCCACGGGACGTCGGTCGCCCGGCCGTACAGCTCCTGGTTGAACCAGTTGCCCCAGCGGCCGCAGGCCTGGGCCAGGGCGATGCCGGGGGCGAGTGCGTCGGCCCAGGCGGGCAGCGGGATCCCGCGGCGGCGGCAGCCGATCCAGGCACCGACCGCGCCGAGCGCGATCGCACCCCAGATACCGAGGCCGCCCTGCCAGATCTTGAAGGCGTCGACCCAGTTCTCACCGTCGCTGAAGTACAGCTGGTAGTCGGTGATGACGTGGTAGAGCCTGCCGCCGACCAGGCCGAAGGGCACGGCCCAGACGGCGATGTCGGCGACCGTGCCGGCTCTGCCGCCTCGGGCGACCCAGCGCTTGTTGCCGAACCAGACGGCGACGAAGACACCGATGATGATGCAGAACGCGTAGCCGCGGAGCGGGATCGGTCCGAGATCGATCACGCCGGTCGACGGGCTGGGGATGTAGGCAAGATTCATGGCACGGTCGACGCTACCCTGCCGGGCGGGACGTGCGGCAACCCGCCCGACAACGTCTGGGTAACGAGCCGGTCATCGATTCCCCAGGCGGCCCTCGTCTCAGGACCCCGAGGGGGCGGGTGAGACGGTCCCCGGCTTCTTGCCCTTGTTGGCCTCGGCGACCCACTTCTCCAGGTTGGCCACCGTGATCGGCTCGTCCCCCTTCTTGGGGAAGATCGACTCGCCGTTGAGCAGCGCCGTCGGCGTGCCCTGGAATCCGCCGTTCTCGAAGGCGGTGTTGGACTTCTCCACCCAGGCGTCGTGCGTGCCGTCCTCCACACAGCTGCGGAACGCGGGCGTGTCGAGGCCCTCGACCTTCTTGGACAGCTCGATCAGCTTGCCGTTGTCGCCGAAGGCGTCGTCGGACTCCGGCGGCTGGTTGCTGTAGAGGACGTCGTGGTACGCGGGGAACTTGCCGACGTCCTGGGCGCAGGCCACCGCGTTGGCCGCCTTGAGAGAGCCGCTGCCGCCGAGGTTGCCGTCGATCAGCGTGGCGAAGTGGTACTCGACCTTGAGCTGCCCGCTCTGCTCCATCCGGTGGATCGTGTCCCGGAACGCGTTCTCGAACTGGGCGCAGACCGGGCAGCGGAAGTCCTCCCAGACCGTGAGCGTGGACGGGGCGTCGTCCGCTCCCACCGGAATGGTCAGGCTGTCCTTGCCGGTGGCGCCGGACGGTGCGACGGCGGGCCCCGAGGCCTTGTCCTTGTCGCCCTTGCCACCGGAGTTCGCCGCGATCACGCCGACGACGGCGGCCAGCCCCAGGATTCCCACCACGGCGGCGGAGACGATCAGCGTGCGGCGGCGGCGCTCACGCGCCCTCACCTGCTCGCGCTGCTGGATCAGCCGGTCTCGCGCGGCCCGTTTTCCCTCTTGGTTCTTCTCGCTCACACCCGCAGCAACGAACCGGGGAGGCACTCGCGTGCCTCCCCGGTCCCAGGTCCACCCATTCGGGTGAGGAAGGGTGTCAGCGCTTTCGAACGCCTTCGGCCAGACCGGCCGCCAGCGAACGGACGGCCTCCAGGCCCGCGGCCTCGTCCGGCGCGTCGAGCATCCGCTTGACGAAGGCGGAGCCCACGATGACGCCGTCGGCGAAGCCGGCGACCTCGGCGGCCTGGTCGGCGTTGGAGACGCCGAGGCCGACGCAGACCGGGATTTCGGTGGTGGCGCGCGTGCGCCGCACCAGGTCCTGGGCCTGCTCGCCGACCGAGACGCGGGTACCGGTGACCCCCATCAGCGAGGCGGCGTACACGAAGCCGGAACCGGCCTCCGTGATGGTGGCGAGCCGATCGTCCTTGCTGCTCGGCGCGACGACGAAGACGGTTGCCAGACCGTGCTTGTCAGCGTGCTCACGCCACAGGGCGGACTCCTGGACCGGCAGGTCGGGCAGGATGCACCCGGCGCCGCCCGCCTCGGCGAGTTCGGCGGTGAAGCGCTCGACGCCGTACCGGTCGATCGGGTTCCAGTACGTCATGACGAGGATCGGGATGCCGGTCGCCTCGTGCGCCTCGCGGACCGTACGCATCACGTCGGCGATCCGGACCCCGCCGCGCAGCGCGATGTCGTCGGCCGTCTGGATGACGGGCCCGTCGAGCACGGGGTCGCTGTGGGGCAGCCCCACCTCGACGATGTCGGCGCCGCCGGCGGCCACGGCCTTGACGGCCTCGATGGCGCCGTCCACGGTCGGGAAGCCGGCGGGCAGGTACGCGATCAGCGCGGCCCGGTTCTCGGCCTTCGCGGCGGCGAGCGTGGTGTTCAGCAGTTCGATGTTGCCGCTCACTTGACGTCCCCCTCGATCTCGGCGCCTTCGCTGCCCGCATCGGCCTCGACGGCGGCGTCGGTGTCGTACAGCCCGAAGTAGCGCGCTGCCGTGTCCATGTCCTTGTCGCCCCGGCCTGACAGGTTGACCAGGATCAGGCCGTCCTTGCCGAGCTCCTTGCCGACCTCCAGGGCTCCGGCCAGCGCGTGTGCGCTCTCGATGGCCGGGATGATCCCCTCGGTGCGGGAGAGCAGGCGCAGCGCCTGCATGGCCGCGTCGTCGGTGACCGCGCGGTACTCACCCCGGCCGACGTCCTTCAGGTAGGCGTGCTCCGGGCCGATGCCCGGGTAGTCCAGGCCGGCCGAGATGGAGTACGGCTCGGTGATCTGGCCCTCGTCGTCCTGGAGGACGTAGCTGCGCGAGCCGTGCAGGATGCCGGGCTCGCCCTCGGTCAGGGTCGCCGCGTGCTCACCCGTCTCCACGCCGTGCCCGGCGGGCTCGCAGCCGATGAGGCGGACTCCGGCGTCCGGGATGAGGGCGTGGAAGAGGCCGATGGCGTTGGAACCGCCGCCGACGCAGGCGATGGCGGCGTCCGGCAGCCGGCCGGCCCGCTCCAGGATCTGGCGCCTGGCCTCGACGCCGATCACGCGGTGGAAGTCGCGGACCATCGCGGGGAAGGGGTGCGGACCCGCGACCGTACCGAAGAGGTAGTGGGTGCGGTCCACGTTGGCGACCCAGTCGCGGAACGCCTCGTTGATGGCGTCCTTGAGCGTGCGGGAGCCGGACTTCACGGCGATGACCTCGGCGCCCAGCATCCGCATGCGCGCCACGTTCAGCGCCTGCCGCTCAGTGTCGATCTCGCCCATGTAGATGGTGCATTCGAGGCCGAAGAGCGCGCAGGCGGTCGCGGTGGCGACGCCGTGCTGACCGGCTCCGGTCTCCGCGATGACGCGGGTCTTGCCCATGCGCCGGGTGAGAAGTGCCTGGCCCAGCACGTTGTTGATCTTGTGCGAGCCGGTGTGGTTCAGGTCTTCGCGCTTGAGGAAGATCCGCGCGCCGCCGGCGTGCTCGGCGAAGCGCTTGACCTCGGTCAGGGCGCTGGGCCGGCCGGTGTAGTTCACCATCAGCTCGTTGAGCTCGGCGGCGAAGGCCGGGTCCGCCTTGGCCTTGTCGTACTCGACGGCGACCTCGTCCACGGCGGCGACGAGCGCCTCCGGGATGAACTTTCCGCCGTACGCACCGAAGTACCCCTCGGCGCTGGGGATCAGACCCTCCGGGTCCGGAATGAAGAAGTCGGACGACATCTCGGCGTTGCTCCTCGGCATGGCAGTGGGTGGGTTCACCGTATTGCGCCGTGAGCGGAGCGCCGCCGCGGCCGTGGACGGCCGGGCGGTTCGGTCGTGCGGATCCGCCGGATGGGGCGGGGTGCGACGGCCGGGGCTCGCTCTACTGCGCGGGCCCCGTGCGCCATCGCATGCCGTTGACCTGTCCTGGCTCGTCGCCGATCACGTACCGCACCCGCCGTCCGTGCACGCGGCGCGCGGGGGCGCGGCAGCCGCGGGGGCGGCAGCCGCGCGCCAGCGGCGCGTGCGGGTCGCGTCCCTGCGGCTGCCGCGCCCCGGCGGGGCACAGGCCCGCCCGGGGGCGGAGCGCGGAACGGTCGGGGGTCACGGGCCGGGGCCTTTCGTTCGAATCGGGCCGGATACGGGAGCGGGGTCCGGTGCGTGCGGCTGCAAGGCGGAGCAGGGAGTCACTGCGGAGCATCGGCGAGCGACGACAACCCCCCGGATGCGCGTGCCGGGCCCTGCGAGCCCGGCACGATCCGAACGGGAGGCCCTGGGTCAGCCCCGTCCGTGCCGGAGCGCGGGGTGGGCGCCGGCGGCGACCAGGTCGGCGACGGCAGCCCGCGGGTCGCGGCCGGTGACCAGGGACTCGCCGACCAGCACACCGTCCGCGCCCGCGTTGGCGTAGGCGATGAGGTCGTGCGGTCCGCGGACGCCGGACTCGGCGATCTTGACGATGTGGTCCGGAATCTCGGGGGCGACGCGCTCGAAGGTGGAGCGGTCGACCTTGAGGTCCTTCAGGTTGCGCGCGTTGACGCCGATGATCTTCGCGCCGGCCTCGACCGCGCGCTCCGCCTCCTCCTCGTCGTGCGCCTCGACCAGCGGCGTCAGGCCGATGGACTCGGCACGCTCGATCAGGGAGACGAGGGCCTCCTGGTCGAGGGCGGCGACGATCAGCAGGGCGAGGTCGGCGCCGTAGGCGCGGGCCTCCCACAGCTGGTACGAGGTGACGATGAAGTCCTTGCGAAGGATCGGGATGTCGACCTTGGCGCGTACGGCCTCCAGGTCGGCCAGCGATCCGCCGAAGCGGCGCTCCTCGGTGAGGACCGAGATGACGGACGCGCCGCCCGCCTCGTAGTCCGCGGCGAGCGCGGCCGGGTCGGCGATGGCGGCAAGGGCGCCCTTGGAGGGGCTGGAGCGCTTGACCTCGCAGATGACGGTCACGCCCTCGCCGCGCAGGGCGGCGACTCCGTCCTTGGCCTGGGGAGCGCGCGCCGCGCGCTCCTTGAGCTCGTCGAGGCTGACGCGCGCCTGCCGCTCCGCGAGGTCGGCGCGAACGCCGTCGATGATCTCGTCGAGCACACTCACGCGAGAGGCCCCCTTCCGGGACGTTGACAGGGGAACAGAATGGAACATCCCGATGGTATCCGCAGGAGGCCGATGGGCCCGCATCCGCCTGGCGGGTATCCCACTACCTGGGCATTCACGGCGCCAGCGCCGATCCGAACGGCAGGTTCCGGACCACGGTGAAGACCAGCAGCACGGCTCCGATCGCCCACCAGTGAACGGGTTTCGGTTCGATCCGCAGCGGCCGTCCGGCCGCCGCGCGGACCATCCAGAGCGCCCAGAGCACGGCGAAGGCCACGTACCCGATGACGGCGACGGCGTTGGAGCCGAGTGCGCCTGCGAAGTCACCGTGGGCGAAGGCGTGGGCGCTGCGCAGCCCGCCGCAGCCCGGGCAGAAGACGCCGGTGAGCCGGAGCAGCGGGCAGACCGGGTAGTGCCCGGGTTCGTTGGGGTCCACGGTGCCGACGTAGGCGAAGGCGGCGACGACGCCCGCCATGACGGCCGCGGGCCTGGCGATCCGCCGCAGCCGCGAGGCGGGAACGGGTGCGGGTCCGTATCCGTGTCCGGGGCCGGGCGGGAAGACCGGCATGGGCCCGGGCCCGGGCGTCGGGGGCGGGCCGGTCACCGGCTGCGGGGGCGGGGTGGGGGAAGGCGATGCGTCCACTCGGTGATTGTCGCCGTTCATACGGAAAGGCGCAGCCCGGTCCGGGCTGCGCCTCGCGTGTGTACGTCCTCTGAACGGGTTCAGGAGACCTGTGCCTGTCCGGCGCGGGCCCTGGCCGCCGCGAGCTCCGCCGACTCCTTCGGCATGCCGAGGCCGGCGGCCTTCATCGCGAGTCCGACGATCCCGCCGACGAAGACGACGACGATTCCGGCCCAGAAGCCGAGCGGGTTGGCCGCGACCATGAAGACGCCCGCGATGCAGAAGCCGATGAAGGCGATGATGACACCGGTCCAGGCGGCCGGGGTGTGTCCGTGGCTGCTGCCCGCCATGAGTTGCTCCTCGTTGGTGTTGCGCTGTTGGTATCGCTCGGGGTCGCCGCGACCATGCCGCTGTGGGTGCCGCCGTGCTGCGAGCTCAGGGTCATTGTCCCGTACGGGCGGGTGCGACGTGAGCTGGGGGTCATGCCTCGCGCGTCGGGTCCTCGCCGCGGTCCAGCGCCTTCCACAGGTCCTCGGGCCGGTCGGGGTCCGGGGCGGTGGGACGGGCCTTGCGGGGGCGCGGGGTGCCGTCGCGCTCGTACCGTCCGGACATCGTGGGCCAGCGGCTGCCGAAGCGCAGGGCGAGCAGCCCGGCCACGAGGATCAGCAGGCCGCCGGCCGCGGTGACGTAGGGCCAGGCGGTGTGGCTGAGTGCGTGGATGGTGGCGGAGGTGTCGCCGGTGGTCTGCGCGGCCTTCTCGTCGAGTGCGGCGCTGTCGGACGCGCCGAGGAAGGCGCTCAGCGCGGCGCCGAATCCGCTGAGGGCCAGCAGTCCCGCGACGGCCAGCCGGCCGGTGCCGCGGACGGCGAAGACGGCGACGAGGGCGGCCAGGCCGACTATGGCGAGGGCCGCGGGGAGGCCGGTGACGTCCTGCCCCTCGGCGTTCAGCGCCAGGGTGCCGCCGCCGACCGCGGCCTTGCCCCCGGCCCAGGTCTGGCCCGAGGCGAGCAGCACGACGGTGGCTCCGGCCGCCCCGAGGAGCAGGCCGGCAGCCAGGCTGCGGCGGCTTCCCGCGCTGTCGGGCGCGGTGGCGGCTTCGGCACGGGGCTGGGGTACGGGGACGGCGCTCACGTACTCCACTATCCCTTACGGCTCCGCTGTGGCCGACCGCCCCCCGTGTGCCGGTCGTCTCAGAGCGTCCGGCCACTGAGGCCCGCGACGCCGCCCCCGGTTGCCGGATGCCGCTCTCGGTTGCCGCCGAGCCGGTTGGCGGTGTGCACGGCGCGCAGCACGGCGGCGGCCTTGTTGCGGCACTCGGTGTCCTCGGCGACCGGGTCGGAGTCGGCGACGACTCCGGCCCCTGCCTGGACGTACGCCGTGCCGTCCCTCAGCAGGGCGGTACGGATCGCGATGGCGGTGTCGGAGTCCCCGGCGAAGTCGAGGTAGCCGACGCAGCCGCCGTACAGTCCGCGGCGGGTGGGTTCGAGCTCCTCGATGATCTGCATGGCGCGCGGCTTCGGGGCGCCGGAGAGGGTGCCGGCCGGGAAGCACGCCGTCAGGACGTCGAAGGCGGTGCGGCCCTCGGCGACCTTGCCGGTGACCGTGGACACGATGTGCATCACGTGGGAATACCGCTCGATCGACATGAAGTCGACGACCTCCACGCTGCCGGGCTCGCAGACCCGGCCCAGGTCGTTGCGGCCGAGGTCGACGAGCATCAGGTGCTCGGCGCGTTCCTTCGGGTCGGCGAGGAGTTCGTCGGCGAGCGCCTGGTCCTCCTGCGGAGTGGCGCCCCGGTGCCGGGTGCCCGCGATCGGGTGGACCATCGCGCGGCCGTCCTCGACCTTGACGAGGGCCTCGGGGCTGGAGCCGGCGACGTCGAAGCCGTCGAAGCGGAAGAGGTACATGTACGGCGAGGGGTTGGTGGCGCGCAGCACCCGGTAGACGTCCAACGCGCTGGCCGTGCACGGGGTTTCGAAGCGCTGGGAAGGCACGACCTGGAAGGCCTCGCCGGCCCTGATCCGCTCCTTCACGTCCTCGACCGCGTCCTGGTAGGCGGGGCCGCCCCACAGGGCCGTGTACGGCGGGAGCTCGGAGGGCGGCAGGGCGGCCGGGGCGTTCTCGACGGGGCGGCTCAGGTCCTGCTCCATGGCGTCGAGCCGGGCGACGGCGTCGGTGTACGCCTCGTCGACGCCGGTGGCCAGGTCGTTGTGGTTGATCGCGTTGGCGATCAGCAGCACGCTGCCGTCCCAGTGGTCGAGGACGGCGAGGTCGGAGGTGAGCAGCATCGTCAGTTCGGGGAGCTTGAGGTCGTCGCCGCCGCTCTCGCCGATCTTCTCCAGCCGGCGCACGATGTCGTAGCCGAGGTAGCCGACCATGCCGCCGGTGAAGGGCGGCAGCCCGGATTCCTGGTCGTGCGGGGTGTGCAGGGTCTCGATGGTCGCGCGCAGGGCCTGGAGCGGGTCGCCGTCGACGGGGACGCCGACGGGCGGGGTGCCGAGCCAGTGGGCCTCGCCGTCGCGGGTGGTGAGCGTGGCGGCGCTGCGGACGCCGATGAAGGAGTAGCGCGACCAGGTGCGGCCGTTCTCCGCGGATTCGAGGAGGAAGGTGCCGGTGCGTTCCCCCGCGAGCTTGCGGTAGAGGCCGACCGGGGTGTCGCCGTCCGCGAGGAGCCGGCGGGTGACGGGGATGACGCGCCGGTCGACGGCCAGCTTGCGGAAGGTGTCGAGGTCCATGGCGGCAGACCCTACTGTCCGAGCGGGAGGACGTCGGCGTCGAAACAGGTGCGGTCGCCCGTGTGGCAGGCGGCGCCCGTCTGGTCGACCTTGACGAGGACGGTGTCGGCGTCGCAGTCCAGGGCGACGGACTTGACCAGCTGGATGTGGCCGGACGTGTCGCCCTTGACCCAGTACTCCCGGCGGCTGCGCGACCAGTAGGTGCAGCGGCCGGTGGTGAGGGTGCGGTGCAGTGCCTCGTCATCCATCCAGCCGAGCATCAGCACCTCGCCGGTGTCGTACTGCTGGGCGATGGCCGGGACCAGCCCGTCGGCGCCGCGCTTGAGACGGGCGGCGATGGCGGGGTCGAGGTCGCTGGCGGGCCGGGGTGTGCCGGGCGTGGGCGTGCTGGTCATGTGCCCATTGTGCCGTGGTCCGGGAGGCCGTCCGGGCGTGCGTCCACTGGGCGGACGGTGCACCGCGGTCGTACGCTGGCGGGCATGTCGACCCATGCGAAGCGCGAACGACTTCTGCTTGCCGACCTGTTGGAGGCCGTGGGCCCGGAGGCCCCGACGCTCTGCCACGGCTGGACCGCCCGCGATCTGGCGGCCCACGCGGTGGTCCGTGAGCGGCGGCCGGACGCGGCGGCGGGGCTGGTCATCGGCCCGCTGAAGAACCGGAGCGAGCGGGTCCTGGCCGAGTTCACCGAGAAGCCGTACGAGGAACTGATCCAGCTCATCCGTACGGGTCCGCCGAGGATGTCCCCGTTCGGGCTGAAGCAGCTGGACGAGGCGGCGAACACCGTCGAGTTCTACGTGCACACGGAGGACGTCCGCCGGGCGCAGCCGGACTGGTCGCCCCGCGAGCTGGACCCGGTGTTCGCCGATGTGCTGTGGTCGCGTACGGAGAAGGCGGCTCGGGTCCTGGGCCGGAAGGCCCCGGTGGGGCTGGTGCTGCGCCGCCCGGACGGCCAGACGGCGGTGGCGCACAAGGGAACCCCGGTGGTGACGGTGACGGGCGAGCCGGGCGAACTGCTGCTGTTCGCGTTCGGGCGGCAGGACGCGGCGCGGGTGGAGCTGGAGGGCGAGCAGGACGCGATCGGCCGACTGACGACCGCGAAGCTGGGGATGTAGGCACGCGGGGCGGGCCTCCCGTGGCCGGCCCGCTACCGCGTGACGGATGCGGCGCGGTGCGGCCGCGGCCCCGGCGCTGCGCTCCGTCCGCCGCGGGAGCCCAGGTACCCCAGGAGGAATCCGGCCGGGATCGTGACCAGGCCCGGTGTCTGGAGCGGGAACCAGTGGAAGTCGCGGGCCGGGAACAGCGCGATGTGGGTGCCGGAGAACGCGGGCGAGAACACCATCAGGAACACGATGAGCGGCAGCGTGCCGTAGACCGTCCAGCGGACCCCGCGCGCGTTGAAGCCCGGCCGGAACAGGGCGTACAGCAGGACCGGCGGCAGTACGGACGCGGCGGCCGCGAACGAGAGCGAGAGCAGCACCTGCGGGTTGCGGTCGTGCGTGTACGTCGACACGTAGACGGCGAGCGCGCCCGTCAGGACGACGGCCAGCCGGGCGCGGAGGATCTCGCGCCCGGCGGACCGGTCGGAGCGCACGGCCGTACGGGAGCGGGCCTTCGCCGCGAAGTCGCGGGCGACGGAGGAGGCGGCGGCCAGCGTGATGCCGGCCACCGCGGCCAGGGTGGTGGCGAACACCGCGCAGGCCACGAACGCGAACAGCAGGCTCTCGCGCGGCCCGTCGGCGCCCGGGTCGAGCGCCCCGGTCACCAGCAGCAGCGCGGTGCCGCCCGCCGGGTCCGCGGCCTGGATGATCTTGTGGCCGAGCAGGGCGGACGCCCCGAGGCCGACCACGACGACGCCGGCGCACAGGAAGGCCACCGGGGCCGCCGCCCAGACGGTGGCGCGGCGCACGGTCCAGCGGTCGCGCATGGGGTGCAGCCGCATCATGATGTGCGGCATGCACGCCGCGCCGAGGACCAGGGTGAGCTGGAAGCCGAGGAGGTCCAGGGTGCCGGCGAAGGTGTGGCCGAACTGCAGCCCGGGGCGCGCGTAGGACCCGCCGGCGCCGCTGCCCTGCTGCGCGGCGTCGAAGAGGGCGAAGGGGTTCCAGCCGTAGCGGGCGAGCACCAGTCCGGCGAGCAGGGTCACGGCGGCGAGCACCACCGCGACCTTGACGATCTGGATGTAGCCGGTGCCGCGCATGCCGCCGACCGCCGAGTAGCAGACCATCAGGGCGCCGCTGGCCACGGTGCAGCTGGTGAGCGCGCCGTCGGGCAGCCCGAACATGGAGGCCATGACCCGTCCGGCGGTGGCGAGTTGCACCAGCAGCAGCGGGGCCAGCACGACCAGGGTCGTGATCCCCAGGGCGCGGCGTACGGTCGGGTCGCCGAGCCGGTCCGCCAGGAAGTCGCCGAGGGTGAACACGCCTTTGCGGCGCATCGGTTCGGCCAGGATCCGCATGACCAGGACCAGGGAGGCGACCGTGGCGACGGCGAAGAGAATGCCGTCGAAGCCCGCGAGGGCGACCGAACCCGTGGTGGAGAGCAGGGTGGCGGCCGAGATGTAGTCACCGGCGATGGCCAGCCCGCTCCCGGCCGGGCCGAGGGCGGAGCCGCCGCCCGCGTAGAAGTGTTCCGGATCGTCCTGGTCCGCCGCGGCCAGCCCGCACAGCAGCAGTGACACGGCGACGAATCCGAGGAAGACGACCACGGCCAGCGACCGCGCGTCGAACCCGCCGCTCACCGTCGCGGTCCCGGGGCCGGGGCGGGGGCCGGAGCGGGGGCGGGGGCTGGAGCGGGGGTGGCGGTGACTGCGCGGGCGCTCGCGGGGGCGCGGGGCGTGCGGGATGCCGGGGACGCTGAAGACATGCCGGCTACGGCACCAGGCGGCCGGGTCCGCGTACAGCGGGCGGTACGGGGGCGCTGCGCGGGTACAGCGGGTAGGGGCGAGGTCTGTGCGCGAGCACATCGCGCCTGCCGCGGGGTGGGTGCGAGCACACTCGGTGTGCGCGGGCCCGAGCACGTCATGCCCGCCGCCCCACGGGCACAGGCGCCCTCGGCGTCCGCGGACCCGAACACCCCACGCCCGCCGCCCCACCGGCACAGGCGCCCTCGGCGTCCGCGGACCCGAACACCCCACGCCCGCCGCCCCACCGGCACAGGCGCCCTCGGCGTCCGCGGACCCGAACACCCCACGCCCGCCGCCCCACCGGCACAGGCACACCCAGCGTCCACGGACCCGAGCACCCCACGCCCGCCGCCCCACGAGCACAGGCGCGACATCACGCCCGCCGCCCCACAGGTGCAGGCGCGAGCGCATCGCACGGCGGTCCTGCCGCCGCCCGGCCGATGCCGACGCCGACCCGCGCACGCCACGCCCGCTGCCCGGCCGGCGCGGGCGCGATGTGCCCGCCGGGCGGTCAGCCCGCCAGCAGGCGGCGGGCCGTCAGGGCGAGGGAGACCTCGACCGCGTCGGACGGGCGGGTCAGACAGCGGCCTGTCAGCTGCTCGAAGCGGCGCAGCCGGTTCAGGACCGTGTTGCGGTGGCAGTAGAGCCGGGCGCCCGCCCGCTGCGCGGAACCGTCCGAGTCGAGCCAGGCCGTGAGCGTCTCGATGATCACGTCGCGGTCGGCCGGGTCCAGCCGGTCCAACGGACCCAGCACCCGCGCGGCCAGTGCGGAGCCGAGCCCCGGGGACGAGACGACCAGGGCGGCGGGCAGCTGCTCGTCGAGCAGGACGACTCCGCCTCCGGCCGGGCAGGCCCGCAGCGCGGTCTCGGCGAGCCGCCGGGCGTCCCCGACGGCCGCCAGCCCGTCCACGGCGGAGCTGATGCCGACCCTGCTGCCGGGCGGCGCGGACAATCCGGCTGCCAGCGCGGCGAGTTCCGCGTCCTCGTCGACGGCGTCGGCAGGTCCGCCGGGCTGTGTGCCGCCGCCCTCGTCGGCCGGGGCGACGGGTTCCGCCATCCCGTCGCCCCGGGACAGCGGCAGGATCGCGAACTCGGCGTCCGGGCCAGGGTGCCAGAGCGCGTCCGTCCCGGCGGGCAGCGTCATCGGCGGCTGCGCGGTGCCGTGCGGGGCGCGGCGGGCGGTGGAGACCGCGAGCACCGCGTACCTGCCGTGCTCCGGAAGCCCCAGCATCGCGGCGGCGTCCGGCAGTTCGGCGATCTGCGCGGTGCCGTCCAGCAGGGCCGCCGTCATCAGGCGCTGGCGGTTCTCCCGCCGCCAGGCCAGCTTGCGCTCGGTCTGGCGGTAGGCGTCCGCGACGACACCGCAGTGCTCGTCCACGAAGTTCCAGACGTCCGCCGCCACGTGTACCAGCAGCCGGATGTCCTCGGGGTGGCGGCGCGCGGTGTCGTCCACCAGGTCCTGCCAGACCATCGCGCCGCCCATCCGGAAGGCGTGCAGGACCGCGTCGAGCGGCAGGCCCTGCTCGGCCCGGACCTCACCGATCCGCCGGGAGGTCCGGTGAGCGGCCTCCCGGAACTCCCGGGGCTGGATCAGCGATCCGACGTTGTGCCGCAGCGAGTGGTGCACCTCCTGCCAGATCTCCGCCGCGTCGGCCTCGATGGCCGAGCGGTAGGCGGGCTCCTGTTCACGCAGCGCCTCGACGAGCCGGTCCGTGAGCTCCGGCAGCGCCTCCATCAGCACCCGGGCAGCCCGGTGCAGTACGGCGACGGCCTCACGATCGGCCAGCGAACGGAAGCGGCGCGGCATCGGCGCGACGGGGGGCGGCCCGTGCAGCGCCCTGACCCGTGAACGTACGACCTGTGGCATGGCGGCCTCCACCGGGATTCGGCCGGCTCCAGAAAACGGCCGGCTCCGGTTCACCCAGCCCGGCGTTGGGCATGAGCACACCGAATCATCCTGACGCCCGCAGAATGACATACCGCCCAGTCGGTACCTAGAGGTCTGCGGCGTACTTCTCATCACGGTCCTGCAACCTCCCGGTGTCGGGCACGGCCTCGGGCCCCGCCAGGAGGCCCCGCGCGTGCAGACACGCCCCACGCGGGCGGCCGACGGAGACCGCGATCGCGGGGCCCCGGCCCACTCATCCTGGCGGGACTGCCCACCGCCCCGCCTTCACAGGAGTCACCTCCGGGACAGACACCTTCAGCTGCGCCGTCGGGCTCAGCGCATCCGAGTCGTGTCCCGGCTGATCACGGCTGCCGGCAAGGGGGACGGGGCGTGGAGGGCCGAGTGTCCGCCACCGGTACGAACCGACGCCGCATCGGCCGGGGCCGGACGGCCGCTCAGGGACCGAACCGCCCCGGCCTTGTTCGTGTTGTTGGCGGACGACTGGATCGGGACCGGGAGTCGGGCCGCGGCCGTCCGGAGCACGGTCGAGGAGGCGGGTCCACCTGGATGGGGTGCGGCGTCATCGTGGATCAGCTCACCGATGCGCCGGAGAACGCTCTCGGCACCGTTCGGGGTCTGCTGACCCCGCAAGACCTCCCACCGAGCGACGGAGCGGGCTAGCCGCCCAGCAGCCTGGCCAGTTCGGTCCTGGACCGCACCCCTAGCGCGGCGAACACATTGCGCAGATGGTGGTCGACGGTCCGCGTGCTCACCGAGAGCCGCAGCGCCACCTCACGGTTGGTGGCCCCCTCGGCCACGCACCGGGCGATGCGCTGCTGCTGTGGAGTGAGCGCGGCCAGCGGATCCGTGCCGCCCGTCGCGGCCGGGCCCTCCACGGCTTCCCCGGCGGCCCGCAGCTCGCCGCTCGCCCTGTCGGTCCAGGCCCGCGCACCGCACCGCTCGAAGGCCACCAGGGCGTCCCGCAGCGGGCCCCTGGCCTCCCGGGTGCGGCGGCGTCGGCGCAGCCACGCCCCGTAGAGCAGTTGGGTGCGGGCGCGTTCGAAGTCGCCGCCCGCGCGGTCGTGATGGGCGAGCGCCTCCTCGTACCGCCCGGCGACATCGGCCGGCGCCGCCAGCAGGGCGCGGCAGCGGGCCAGTTGGGCGGGGGCCTGAGGGTCGGTGGTGCGCGTGACCCACACGGCGAACTCGGCCACCGCGTCGGCGACCGGGTCCGCTCCCCTTCCCCGGTCCGCACGCCCGGCCAGGACGGAGGCCTCGACGTAGCACGGTACGGCGAGCATCCGGGTGGCGAAGTGTCCGCGCCGGGGACCGGGCCGCACGAGCGGGGCGAGCCGGGCCGCAGCCTCGCCGGAGCGCCCCGCCGCCAGGTCCGCGCGGGCCAGCGCCCAGGTGGCAAGGGTCGCGGCCTGTACGAGTCCGTTGGGACCGGCCCCCGCGAGGGCCGCGTCGGCGTGGGCGGCACAGGCCTCCGTGCCGCCCTCCACGGAAGCGGCGAGTGCGAGCACGGCGTGGAGGTGGGAGGCGATGTTGGGCTGTCCGGTACGCCGGGCCGCGTGCAGGCCCTCCAGCGCGTGGGCCCGGGCGGGGGCATGGCGGCCGGACCGGAGTTCGGCGTACGCCAGGTGCTCCAGGGCCTGCGGCAGCAGGGCCTCGGGGCCCGCGGACCGTACGGCGGCCAGCGCACGGGTGCCGAACCGGCAGGCGGCGTCGACGTCGCCCAGCACCAGGGCCGAGACCCCGCCGCGCAGCAGCTGGGCCGGGTCGTCCGCCCGGCCGGCCGAGTCGAGGCAGCGGCGCAGCAGCGCCCGCCCTTCGGCGATGCGCCCGCACAGCACCGCGCTCATGCCGTCGCAGTACTGGGCGAGGGCCGGTTCCGGCACGGAGACCGGCATCCGGGTCATGGCGTCGAGGTACGCGAGCGCGTCCCCCATCGCCCAGGCGGCCTCGGCGGCGCCGAGCTGGGCGTCGAGGGCGCGGCGCGGGTCGTGCGGCGCGAGGAGCGCCGCAGTGGTGAGGAGGGCCTCGTGGGCGTCGGCCGCCGGTCCGTCGCGCAGGGCGAGCAGCCCGCGCACCAGGTGGGCGCCGTCGTGCGCGGGGCGGGCGCCGACCCGGGCCAGCAGCGCGCGGGCCCGGCCGGCGTCGCCCGCGAGCCGGGTGTACTCGGCCGCGGCGGAGAACCGGGCGGCCCGCACCGCCTCGTCGCTGGAGAGCACCGCGGCACGGGCGAGCGCCGCCGCCCGCTCGGCATGCGGCCGCGGCGCCACGGCCGCCGCCTCCAGCGCGTCGGCCAGCCCGTCGTCCGGCCCCTCGGCGGCACAGGCGCGTTGGACGAGCGCGGGCAGCCCCGCCGGCCCGGCCGCCAGGTATCCCGCCCCCGGACGGAACGCCCCGTACGGAGTGGGAAGCGCCGGTCCGGACCGGGTGACACCGCCGGGGCCCGGAACGGCGACGGGCGCGGGGCCGGGGAGCGGCGCGGGAACGGGGGCGAGACCGGGGGCGGAGCCGGCCGCGCGGGTGTCACGGGGACGGAGACCGGCAGCGGCCGCCCAGCCGTCGCCGGGACGCCCACCGGAACCGCCCACCCGCACCGGCCGATCCCCCGCGGGAACACCGGATCCGGCCGCCAACCCCTCTCCCGGACGCGCCCCCCGACCGGCCACCGGGCCCTCACCCGCTCGAAAGGCGGAACCCTCCGCCCGGGCGTCACCCGCACGCGACACCGCCCCGCCCTCACCCGCACGAACGACCGAACCCCCCACCCGACCGTCACCCGCACGAAAGGCGGGACCCTCCGCCCGGGCGTCACCCGCACGCGACACCGCCCCGGAAGCCGTCACATACGGGACACCGCCCCCGGGCCGATACGTCAGACCGCTGAGGCCCAGTCCCCCGCCCCCGGCGCCCGCGGCCCACCGCGGCGGCCGGCGGACCCGTCCGCGGGCGCCGGGCGGGGCTGCTGTCAGCAGCGCCGCGAGCAGTCCGTGCACCGCGCGGCGATGCTGCGGCAGGGCGCGGTGCAGGACCGCCCGGCGCAGCAGCGGGTGGCTGAAGTGGAGCCGGTCGCCCGCCCGCTGGAGGGCGCCCGCGGTCCCGGCCGGGGTGAGCAGGGCCTGGTCGAGCGCGGCGGGGCCGAGGCCCGCCGAGGTGGCGGCGCGGAGCAGGAGGGCGACATCGGCACCGGCACCCTCCGGCTCGTGTTCCTGGGCCGCGGCGGCGAGCAGCAGCAGTGTGCGGGTGTCCGGGGGCAGCCCGTCGAGGCGGGCGGCGTACGCGTCCAGGACGTCCTCGGCTCCGGGCAGCGGAGAGGGCGGCGGGGTGCGGCCGGCCAGCTGGCCGGGGGTGAGCCGGGCGGCCAGCCCGGCGAGCAGCCGGGGGTTGCCCGCCGCCTCCCGGAGGAGCTCGCCGCGGACCACCGGGTCCACCTGGTCCGCGACGCCGGCGGCGTCGGTGATGCGGTCCAGGAGGGCCGACGCCGCATCGTCGTCGAGAGGGCCGAGCCGGAGCGCGGGCAGGCCCGCGAAGCTCGTCTCGTCACCCGCCCCGACCACCACCGCGACCCGGCTGCCCCCGCCCAGCCGGCGGGCCGCGAAGACCAGGGCGGCACGCGAGTCGGGGTCCCAGACGTGGGCATCGTCCACACAGACCAACAGGGGTCGTTCCGAACCGAGTTCGCGGAGCAGTGCGAGCAGTTCCGTAGGCGTGATCCCGTCGCGCAGCACCCGGTCCGGCGGGAGCGGGAGAGGGCCCGGGGCGGAGCAGAGCAGGGCGTGCAGCCCGCTGTACGGCAGCCGTTGCTCGGCGGGTGCCGCGGTGGCGGACAGCACGGGGCCGGCGGGTCGTTCGCGGTGCGCGGCCACGGCCCTGTCCAGGAGCGCGGTACGGCCGACGCCCGGCAGCGCGGTCAGCACCAGCGCGCCGCCGTCGCCGTTGCGCAGCCGCACCAACAGGGTTTCCAGAATGGCGAGTTCACCGCTGCGGCCGTACAGCCGGAGCGGACTGTGCACGGTCGTCGATGGAGTCACACCAGCACGTTACTTCCGCGTAAACAGCGCCGGAAGACGCGCGTCCGGCCGCACCCCGCCCCCGCCCGGTTGCGGGGCACCCTCCCAAGGCGCGCCGCACTTGGCTGTGCAGGCGCACAGCGTGCGCCCGTCTCCGCGCGAGCCGCCCGTAATGTCGCGCCATGACTGATGAATTCCGTACGGACGACGGTCTGACGCTGCGCTACTGGTCCTGGTCCCGCGAGCCCCGGCCGGGACTGCCTCCGGTGCTTCTGCTGCACGGCTTCGCCGCACACGCCCGGCTGAACTGGGAGGGCCCGGGTGTGGTCGAGGCCCTGGTGGCCCGGGGCCGCCACGTCCTGGCCCTCGACGCGCGGGGCCACGGTTCGTCGGACAAGCCGCACGACGACTCCTTGTACGGCGAGCCGGTGATGGCCCGGGACGTACGGCAGCTGATCGACCGCACCGGGGCCGCAGAAGTGCATCTGGCGGGCTACTCGATGGGGGCGGTCGTGGCGCTGCTGGCGGCGGCGGACGACGAGCGGATCACCCGCCTCGTGGTCGGCGGGATCGGGGCGGGCGCGGTGGAGGTGGGCGGGCTGGACACCCGGGCCATGCCTCCGGAGCTGGTGGCGGCCGCGCTGACGGCCGAGGACGCGGCCGACGCCCCCGAACGGACCCGGGGCTTCCGGGTCCTGGCCGACACCACGGGCTCCGACCGGCTCGCTCTCGCCGCGCACCTGCGCGCGCTGCACCGGGGCCCGCTGCCGCTGGACCGGATACGGATACCCACGCTGGTGCTCGCCGGGGCGGACGATCCCCTCGCCGTGCGGCCCGAGGTGCTGGCCGCCGCCCTCGCTGGGGCGCGGCTGGAGGTGCTGCCCGGCGACCATCTCACCGCCGTCCGCGATCCGGGATTCGCCTCCTGTGTCGCCGGCTTCCTCACCGAGGGCGACCGGCACGACGGCTGACACGGCCCGACGAGTGAGGGCCGGACCGCTGTTCACGGTCCGGCCCTCACCAGGTCGGGAACTACGAGGTGTGCGGGCAGTTGCCCCGCGACTCGGCGATCGTCAGGCTCGCCGCGGGCAGCGGGCACAGGAACTGCTCGTAGCGGGTGTCATTGTCGATGAAGCGCTTCAGCCACGAGATGCTGTACTTCGCGATCGTGGTGTTGGAGGAGTTCGGGGTGAAGTGCGTGGCCCCGCGCAGCTCCACGTACGCCTTGTCCAGTGTGCTCGGCAGCGACTGGTAGAAGGGCTCCGAGTGGGTGGCGACGGGGGCGATCGTGTCGCCGTCCGCACCGAAGATCAGCGTGGGTGTGCGGACTTCGGGCCACGTGGTGTCGAGGTTCCAGCCGGTCAGCGGGATCGCCGCCTTCAGCGAGGTGCGGCTCTTCGCCGCCTCCAGGGTCCCGCCGCCGCCCATGGAGTGGCCCATGACGCCGAGCCGGGAGGTGTCGATCCGGGTGCGCACCGAGCTCGACTGCGTCAGGTAGTCCAGCGCGGCCAGGAGCTGCCGGCCCCGGCTGTCGGGCTGGTCCAGCGTGGTGTTGGTGTCGATGGTGAAGACGACGAAGCCCTGCGAGGCGAGCCGCGGCCCGAGCCAGGCGATGCTGGACTGGTACGCGGTGAAGCCCGGCGAGATGGCGACCGCGCCGAAGGTGCCGTCCGAGGTGGACGTCGGGTAGTAGATCGTGCCGCCGCCGAAGCCGGTGACGCGAAGCGAGGAGACGCTGGTCTGCGAGACCGCGTACGAGCCGCGGCTCGCCTCGATGCTGGAGTTGCTGGGGGCAGGCCCGCGCTCGTAGGGGTTGTCGGCGGCCTGGGCCCCCGGCACCAGCGCGGTGCACAGGCCCGCGGTGGCGACGGTGGCGGCCAGCAGGCCCTTGACGATGCGGGAGCGGCTCTTGGACATCCGGTGGCGCGGGGAGGTGTCGCCGGAGGGGAGGTGCTGCACGAGGGGGGATCCTCTCGGTCGTGACGGGAGCCACGCCGGCAGGGACCGGGGGCCCGTCGTCACCGAGGGCCTTCGGGGTGCACCGCGTGGAACCGCCGGTTGTTCTCTGGCGGTCGCCACTGTTGCGGTGCACCCCGGTGCCGCACATCGGCAACTTCACCGGTCTTGACGGCCGGTACTCCCCCGCACGTCCTCAGCGGACCGGGTGCCCGGCCTCCCGCAGAGCGCCCTTGACCTCGGAGATCCGCAGATCGCCGAAGTGGAAGACGGACGCGGCGAGGACCGCGTCGGCCCCGGCGTCGACGGCCGGTGCGAAGTCGGCGAGCCGGCCCGCGCCGCCGGAGGCGATGACGGGAACGCTCACGTGCTTGCGTACGGCCGCGACCATCTCGGTGTCGTAACCGTCCTTCGTGCCGTCGGCGTCCATCGAGTTGAGCAGGATCTCGCCGGCGCCGAGCTCGGCGGCCCGGTGCGCCCACTCGACGGCGTCGATGCCGGTGCCCTTGCGGCCACCGTGCGTGGTGACCTCGAAGGTGCCTGCGGGGGTGCGCCGTGCGTCCACGGAGAGCACGAGGACTTGGCGGCCGAAGCGTTCGGCGATCTCCCGGATCAGCTCCGGCCGGGCGATGGCCGCGGTGTTGACGCCGACCTTGTCGGCACCGGCCCGCAGGAGCTTGTCGACGTCGTCCGGGGTACGGACGCCACCGCCGACGGTGAGCGGGATGAAGACCTGCTCGGCGGTGCGGCGCACCACGTCGTAGGTCGTCTCCCGGTCGCCGCTGGACGCGGTGATGTCGAGGAAGGTCAGCTCGTCGGCGCCCTCGGCGTCGTACAGCTTCGCCATCTCGACGGGGTCACCGGCGTCGCGCAGGTTCTGGAAGTTGACGCCCTTGACGACGCGGCCCTGGTCCACGTCGAGGCAGGGGATGACACGTACCGCGAGCGTCATCACGCACCTGCCCGGTAGGCCTCGACCTCGACCTCGACGACCAGGCTCGGGTCGACGAAGCCGGACACGATGATCATCGTGGCGGCGGGGCGGACGTCGTCGAACAGCTCCTTGTGGGCGCGGCCGACCTCGTCGGTGTCCCGGGCGTGCGTGACGTACATCCGGGTGCGGACGACGTCCTCGCGGCCGAGTCCCAGCTGCTTCAGTGCCTCGAAGGCGACCTCGAAGGAGTTGACGGTCTGCTCGTAGGGGCTGCCCGCGGAGATCTGGCCGTTCACCACCGACGTGCAGCCGGCCACGAGCACCAGCCCGTTGGAGAGTTCGACCGCCCGGGAGTAGCCGAACTTGTCCTCCCAGGGGGCGCCGGAGGAGACGCGCTTGACGGAGTCACTCATACGGAGACCGCCTCCAGCGCCTCTTCGAGCGTGAACGCCTTCGCGTACAGCGCCTTGCCGACGATCGCGCCCTCGACGCCCGCCGGGACGAGCGAGGCGATGGCCCGCAGGTCGTCGAGCGAGGAGACGCCGCCGGAGGCGACGACGGGCTTGTCGGTGGCGGCGCACACGTTCTTCAGGAGCTCCAGGTTGGGGCCCTGGAGCGTGCCGTCCTTGGCGATGTCGGTGACGACGTAGCGGGCGCAGCCCTCGGAGTCGAGGCGGGCGAGCGTCTCGTAGAGGTCGCCGCCGTCGCGGGTCCAGCCGCGGCCGCGCAGGGTGGTGCCGCGCACGTCGAGGCCGACGGCGATCTTGTCGCCGTGCTCGGCGATGACCTTGGCGACCCATTCCGGGGTCTCCAGGGCCGCGGTGCCGAGGTTGACGCGGCGGCAGCCGGTGGCGAGGGCGGCGGCGAGCGTGGCGTCGTCGCGGATGCCGCCGGAGAGCTCGACCTTGATGTCCATGGCGCCGGCCACCTCGGCGATGAGCGCCCGGTTGTCACCGGTGCCGAAGGCGGCGTCCAGGTCCACGAGGTGCAGCCATTCGGCGCCGGAGCGCTGCCAGGCGAGTGCGGCCTGGAGCGGGGAGCCGTAGGAGGTCTCGGAGCCGGACTCGCCGTGCACCAGACGGACCGCCTGGCCGTCGCGGACGTCGACGGCGGGGAGCAGTTCAAGCTTCGGCATTACAGCGTCTCGATCCAGTTGGTCAGCAGCTGGGCGCCGGCATCGCCGGACTTCTCGGGGTGGAACTGGGTGGCCCACAGCGCGCCGTTCTCCACGGCCGCTACGAACCGTTCGCCGTGCGTGGCCCAGGTGACCTTGGGGGCACGGATCTTGGCGTTGGTGACTTCGAGGGACCAGTCGTGCGCCGCGTACGAGTGCACGAAGTAGTACCGGGCCCCGGCGTCGAGTCCGGCGAACAGCCGGGAGTCCTCGGGGGCTTCGACGGTGTTCCACCCCATGTGCGGGACGACGTCGGCCTTGAGCGGGCCGACGGTGCCGGGCCACTCGTCGAGGCCTTCGGTCTCGACGCCGTGCTCGATGCCGCGCTCGAAGAGGATCTGCATGCCTACGCAGATGCCCATGACGGGACGTCCGCCGGAGAGCCGGCGTCCGATGATCCATTCGCCCCGGGCCTTCTTCAGCCCCTCCATGCAGGCGGAGAACGCGCCGACGCCGGGCACCAGCAGCCCGTCGGCGTTCATCGCCGTGTCGAAGTCGCGGGTGATCTCGACGTCGGCGCCGACGTGGGCGAGGGCGCGCTCGGCGGACCGGACGTTACCGAAGCCGTAGTCGAAGACGACGACCTTCTTCTTCGTATCCACGTGTGCTCCCTCAGTCCCAGAGGCCCTGGATCCGCATGACGCCCGCTACCAGGCACATCACGGAGGCGATCCCGAGCAGCACGATGACGCCCTTGGGCATGCCCTGCTTCGAGAAGGAGTAGACCCCGCCGGCCAGGAAGAGGCCGACCAGGATCAGTACGGTGTTGAGGCCGGTCACAGGGCGCCCTTCGTGGAGGGGAGGATGCCGGCCGCGCGCGTGTCGTGCTCGCTGGCGTAGCGAAGGGCCCGGGCGAGCGCCTTGAACTGGCACTCCACGATGTGGTGGGCGTTGCGCCCGTACGGGACGTGGACGTGCAGGGCGATCTGCGCCTGGGCGACGAAGGACTCCAGGATGTGCCGGGTCATCGTCGTGTCGTACGCGCCGATCATCGGCGCCATGTTCTCGGGCTCGGTGTGCACCAGGTACGGGCGGCCGGAGAGGTCGACGGTGACCTGGGCGAGCGACTCGTCCAGCGGGACGGTGCAGTTGCCGAAGCGGTAGATGCCGACCTTGTCGCCGAGGGCCTGCCTGAACGCGGCGCCGAGCGCGAGGGCGGTGTCCTCGATGGTGTGGTGCGAGTCGATGTGCAGGTCGCCGTCGGTCTTGACCGTGAGGTCGAACAGTCCGTGGCGGCCGAGCTGGTCGAGCATGTGGTCGTAGAAGCCGACGCCGGTCGCGACGTCGACCTTGCCGCTGCCGTCGAGGTTGATCTCGACGACCACGGAGGTTTCCTTGGTGGTCCGCTCCACTCTTCCTACGCGGGCCTCGCGAGTCATGCGCCGTGCTCCTTCTTCAGTTCGCGTACCGCATCGAGGAACGCGTCGTTCTCTGCCGGGGTTCCTGCGGAGACCCGCAGCCATCCCGGTACGCCGTTGTCCCGGACCAGGACGCCCCGGTCGAGGATGTGCCGCCAGGCGGTGTGGCTGTCGGCGAACCTGCCGAACTGGACGAAGTTGGCGTCCGAGTCGGTGACGTCGAAGCCCTGGGCGCGCAGCCCGGTGACGATCCGGTCGCGTTCGCTCTTGAGCTGCGCGACGTACCCGAGGAGCGTATCGGTGTGCTCCAGGGCGGCGAGGGCGGTGGCCTGGGTGACGGAGGACAGGTGGTACGGCAGCCGCACCAGCTGGAGCGCGTCGACGACGGCCGGGTCCGCGGCGAGGTAGCCCAGGCGCAGTCCGGCGGCGCCGAACGCCTTCGACATGGTGCGGGAGAGCACCAGGTGGCGGCGGCCCTCGATCAGCGGGAGCAGCGAGGCGTGGTGGCTGAACTCGCCGTACGCCTCGTCGACCACGACCATGGACGGCCCGGCGGCCTGCGCGGCCTCGTACAGCGCGAGGACGGTGTCCGCGTCGACGGCGGTGCCGGTGGGGTTGTTGGGCGAGGTGATGAAGACGACGTCGGGCCGCTCCCGCGCGATGACGGCGCGGGCCGCGTCGACGTCGATGGTGAAGTCCTCGTTGCGCGGTCCGGAGATCCAGCCGGTGCCGGTGCCGCGGGCGATGAGGGCGTGCATCGAGTACGAGGGCTCGAAGCCGATGGCGGTACGGCCGGGCCCGCCGAAGGTCTGCAGCAGCTGCTGGAGGACCTCGTTGGAGCCGTTGGCCGCCCACACGTGGGCGCGGGTGACCTCGTGCCCGGCGGTCCGGGTGAGGTAGCGGGCGAGCTCGGTGCGGAGCTCGACGGCGTCCCGGTCGGGGTAGCGGTTGAGGTCGCGGGCGGCCTCGCGGACCCGTTCGGCGATCCGGTCGACGAGGGCCTCGGGGAGCGGGTACGGGTTCTCGTTGGTGTTCAGCCGGACCGGTACGTCGAGCTGCGGTGCCCCGTACGGGGACTGGCCGCGCAGTTCGTCGCGGATCGGGAGCTCGTCCCAGGCGTTGCGCGGGGCGCCGGCGTCCGTACCGGTACCCGTGGTGCTGTCGTTCGTCACTGCTGCGGAACCTTCCACCCGAACCTGGCCTTGAGGGCTGCGCCGTGGGCGGGGAGGTCCTCCGCCTCGGCGAGGGTCACCACATGGTGGGTGACCTCGGCGAGCGCGTCGCGCGTGTAGTCGACGATGTGGATGCCGCGCAGGAAGGACTGCACGGACAGGCCCGAGGAGTGGCAGGCACAGCCGCCGGTGGGCAGGACGTGGTTGGAGCCGGCGCAGTAGTCGCCGAGGGAGACGGGCGACCAGGGTCCGACGAAGATCGCTCCGGCGTTACGGACACGGCCGGCGACGGCCGCGGCGTCGGCGGTCTGGATCTCCAGGTGCTCGGCGGCGTACGCGTCGACGACCTTGAGGCCGTCCTCCAGGTCGTTGACCAGGACGATCGCGGACTGGCGGCCGGCCAGGGCGGGCTCGACGCGGTCGGTGACGTGCTTGGTCGCGGCGACCTGCGCCTTCAGCTCGGCCTCGGTGGCGGCGGCGAGCTCCTCGGAGTCGGTGACCAGGACGGCCGCGGCCATCGGGTCGTGCTCGGCCTGGCTGATCAGGTCGGCCGCGACGTGGGCCGGGTCGGCGGTGGCGTCGGCGAGGATCGCGATCTCGGTGGGGCCGGCCTCGGCGTCGATGCCGATGCGGCCCTTGAGGAGGCGCTTGGCGGCGGCGACGTAGATGTTGCCGGGACCGGTGACGAGGTTGACGGGCAGGCAGTCCTCGGTGCCGTACGCGAACATCGCGACGGCCTGGGAGCCGCCGGCGGCGTACACCTCGTCGACGCCGAGCAGCGCGCAGGCGGCCAGGATCGTGGGGTGCGGCAGTCCGCCGAAGTCCTTCTGCGGCGGGGAGGCGACGGCGACGCCCTCGACTCCGGCTTCCTGGGCGGGGACCACGTTCATCACGACGGAGGACGGGTAGACCGAACGCCCGCCCGGCACGTACAGCCCGACGCGCTCGACGGGCACCCACTTCTCGGTGACGGTGCCACCGGGAACGACCTGGGTGGTGTGGGTGGTACGGCGCTGCTCGCGGTGGACGAGGCGGGCGCGGCGGATCGACTCCTCCAGGGCGGCGCGCACGGCGGGGTCGAGCTGCTCCAGCGCGCCGGTGATCGCATCGGCCGGGACACGGATCGAGCCGAGCCGTACCCCGTCGAGTTTCTCCCCCCAGTCGATCACTGCCGCCGAGCCACGATGGCGTACGTCCTCGCAGATGGGCCGCACCGTCTCCAGGGCGGCTTCCACGTCGAACTCGGCACGGGGCAGCAGGTCGCGCAGGGCGCCGCCCTCGGGGAGGGCATCGCCGCGCAGATCGATTCGAGAGATCACACCGCAATTCTCGCAGACCGCCCCGGACGCCCGGACGCCCGTATCACTGGCTGATACATGTCCCTGCCGTCACGGCTGACTATGTGCGTTCACCTGGTGACTCAGAGGGAATAAGGGGAATACCGATCTACGGCTCCGAACGGAAGGAGCGTCGGTGACCGAACCGCACGGCGGGGAACTCCCGGACGGCCTCAGCACGGCCGAGCTGGGCATGTGGCAGTCCTTCAGGACCGGCACCACCTACGATCTGCGCGCCCGCGACGGGGCGCGCGACGACCCCTTCGCCCCACACGTCTGGGGCCCCGAACGCAGCGTGGCGGCCCGGGTCGTCGCACGGCTGCTGCTGAGCGGCCCGCAGGCCCGGCCCGGCAGGGTGGCGGCGCTCAAGCTCCGGGGACTGCTGATCACGGGCAGGCTCGATCTGGCGGGCGGGCGCGTCGATCCGTACGTGGAGATGACGGGCTGCCGCTTCGAGGAGGAGGTACTGCTGCCCGAGTGCCATTTCACGACGCTGCGGCTGGTCGGGTGTGCGCTCCCGCGGCTGGAGGCGGCCCGGCTGCGGACCGAGGGCGATCTCCATCTGCCGCGCTGCCGGGTGGAGCGCGGGATCCGGCTCACGGACGCCCAGATCGGTACGGATCTGCTGATCAGCCAGATCGACATCGGTCCCGACCGGCAGGGGCGGGCCCTCGTCGGTGACGGACTCACGGTCGCCCAGGACCTTCAGGCCGAGATGATCGAGACACTCGGCGAGCTGAGCCTGCGCGGGGCGAAGGTGGGCGGTTCGCTGAGTCTGCGCGGCAGCCGGCTGCGGGCGACGCAGGGGCGCCGGGCGCTGAACGCCCCGCAGCTGAGCGTGGAGCGGACGCTGTACATGAGCGAGGCGTGGGTCAGCGTGGACACGGGCAACCAGGGCACCACTCCCCCGTACGGCATCGCCAACCCCACGACACCGGCCCGCGGCACCCGGCCGCAGGTCTTCCGGTGCCGGGGCGGGGTGCGGCTGGACGACGGGCGGTTCGGTGACGCGGTCGACCTGCACAAGGCCGTCTTCGTACTGGCCGGCCACGAGGAGCTCTCGCTGCGCCGCACGGTCGCTCCGGAGCTGCGGTTCAACCCGGAGCGCCCGGTGCGGGGACGGGTGGTGCTCAACGGGGCGAAGGTCGTCACTTTGATCGACGTGTCGACCAGCTGGCCGGGCCCGGGCGGGCTGGCCATGGGCGGTTTCGTGTACGAGAACCTCGTCCCGTACGGACACTTCCCGCTCTCCCGCCGTCTGGAGTGGGTCGCGGCGGCGACCCCCGAGTACCTGCCGGAGCCGTACGAACGGCTGGCCGCCGTGCTCCGCAACAGCGGGGAGGACGCGGACGCCCGCGAGGTACTCCTCGCCAAGCAGCGGCGGCGGCGCGAGACGCTGCCGCTCGCCGCGAAGCTCTGGGGCTTCGTCCAGGACTGGACGGTGGCGTACGGCTACCGGCCGGGGCGGGCCGCGGTGTGGATGGCGGTGCTGTGGGCGGCGGGCACGGTGGCCTTCTCCCGGTACGAGCCTGCCTCGCTCAAGGGCAGCGAGCATCCCGAGTGGAACCCCGCGCTGTACGCGCTGGATCTGCTGGTGCCGGTGATCAACCTCGGCCAGGACGGCTACTGGCGGATGGAGGGCGGCTGGCAGTGGATCGCGGCGGCCCTCGTCATGCTCGGATGGATACTGGCCACCACCGTCGCGGCGGGCGCCTCACGGCTGCTGCGCCGCGGCTGACCGGAGCGCGCGGCCCGGTCGACGGCATCCGGGCCGCGCGCCGTGTGCTGACGGGCCCGACGGACCCCCGCGGCGACCGAACAGATGCGCACGGGCCTCGGACGCCGCGTCGATCGTTCTCACCCGGAACGACGGGAACAGGCCAGATTCAACGACTTCCTTTACTCTTTCTTGGCCCGGGCCAGGGCAACCCTCCCACTCGGCACCAAAGCTTCACAGCACCCCTCTGGCGCCCGCCCCGACCAGGGCTTTTCAATGGTCTGCACCATGCCTTTCCTCCGCGCTCTGCTCCGTACCGCGCGCGTGATCCGGCACACCCCGGAGTTGTCCGCCGGGTTGCCCGCGGACCATGCGGTGATGCTCGACGCCCCCGACGAGCGGCTCTCGCCGGCACTGGTGGCCGCCGCCCTCGGGGAGTACGAACCGGCGGCGAAGCTGCTGGCGACGACACGGGACGCCGCCGAGTGGGAGAGCCGGGACCGCTATCTGAACCGGCTCGTCGCCTTCGCCCGCAACCGGGACGGCTGGCTCCGGCACTGGCTGGCCGTCGCCCCGCGCGACTGCGACGCGATCCTCGTCAAGGCCCAGCTCGCGGTCGAGCGGGCCTGGGAGTCGCCGGCCCGCGCCGAGCAGCTGCGCACGATCGGGCCGATGATCACGGCGGCCGCGGAGGGTGATCCGCGCGATCCGGTGCCCTGGCGCCTCGCGCTGGACCACGCCCGCGGCACCCATGCCACGCACACGACGTTCGAGGCGTTGTGGGAGCAGGCCATACAGCGCTCCACGCATCACTACGGCTGCCATGTCGCCGCCCTCCAGTACCTCTCCGCCGCCTGGTACGGCTCGCACCGCGAGTGCTTCGACTTCGCCGAGCGGGCCGCCGAGGACTCGCTGCCCAGCTCCCTGGTGCAGGCGCTGCCCCTGCGTGCCGCCTTCGCTGTGCTGACCGAGGGCCCGGGGGCCGCGTTCACCTCGGTGCAGGAGGAGCGGATCGACGCCGCGGCGGATCTCGCGATCTCGCTGTCCGGCGCGTTCGCACCGGGCGACCCGTGGCCGGCCGAGGTCCGCAATCTGCTCGTGTACGTGCTGGTGGCGCGAGGCCGCTGGGGCGAGGCACTGGAACAGTTCCGGCAGATCGGCCCCCATGCGGCGTCGTTCCCGTGGGCCTCGGTGTCCGACGATCCGCTCGGCAGTTTCCTCGACGCACGGGACGGAGTACGGCTCAAGGTGGCCTCCCGGACGCCGCTCGGCCACCGGGCCGACGGAGGACGGGCCCACGGCCATTACGCTTGACCGTTGTGACCACCGCTCGCCTGCCTCTGTTCCCGCTGAACGCGGTGCTGTTTCCCGGCCTCGTGCTGCCGCTGAACGTCTTCGAGGAGCGTTATCGCGCCATGATGCGCGAGCTGCTGAAGACCGATGAGGACGAACCGCGCCGCTTCGCCGTGGTCGCGATCCGCGACGGCCGCGAAACCGCCCCGACGGGGTCGGGCATGCCGGACGCCATGACGGTGCCCGTCGAGCGCGGTCCGGCGGACGGCTTCGGTCCCGACCCGGTCCAGACGTTCCACCGGGTCGGCTGTATCGCCGACGCGGCGAAGATCCGGGAGCGTTCGGACGGCAGCTTCGAGGTCCTGGCGACCGGCACCAGCCGGGTACGGCTCCTGTCCGTGGACGCCGGCGGCCCGTTCCTCACCGCCGAGCTCGAAGAACTCGACGAGGATCCCGGCGAGGAGGCCGAGGCTCTCACCGAGGGCGTCCTGCGGGCCTTCCGCAGCTACCAGAAGCGACTGGCGGGCGCGAGCGAGCGCTCCCTGACCACGGGCGCGGACCTGCCCCAGGAACCGTCGGTCGTCTCGTACCTGGTCGCCGCCGCGGCCATGCTCGACGTCCCCGCGAAGCAGCGGCTGCTCCAGGCCCCGGACACCGCGACCCGGCTCCGCGAGGAGCTGACGATCCTGCGCTCCGAGACCGCCGTCATCCGCCACCTCCCGTCGCTGCCGGCCGTGGAACTCACCCGCGCCCCGACCCACCCCAACTGAGCGAGCGGAGGGCCACTCCCCCGTGGCGAAGAAGCCGAAGAAACAGCCCCAGTCGGGCGGCACCCCCGCAACGGTCGCGCTGACCGCCGCGGGCACGGAGTTCACGGTGCACGCGTACGAGCACGATCCCGCTTCGGCCTCCTACGGCGAGGAGGCGGCCGAGGCCCTCGGCGTCTCTCCCGACCGGGTGTTCAAGACCCTCGTCGCCGACGTGGACGGCCGCCTGACGGTCGCGGTCGTCCCCGTGGCGGGCTCCCTGGACCTCAAGGCCCTGGCCACGGCGGCGGGCGGCAAGCGCGCCACGATGGCGGACCCGGCGGCGGCGGAGCGCACCACGGGCTACGTACGCGGCGGCATCTCGCCCCTGGGCCAGCGCAAGCGGCTGCCCACGGTGCTGGACGCGTCGGCGCGGTCCCACGCCACGATCTGCGTATCGGCGGGCCGCCGCGGCTTGGAGGTCGAACTGTCCCCCACGGACCTGGCCGCGCTGACGGACGCGGTCTTCGCCCCGATCGGCCGGGCCTGAGGACTGTCCCGCACCCACCGGTTCCGTCCTCGAACGCCGGACGGGCCGGATGCCCCCGGGGACGCATTCCCGGCCCCTCGGGCGCATCCCGGCCCCTGCGCCGCACCTACCGGCTCCTCCGGCGCATCCCGGCTCCAGCGCCGCACCTTCCGGCGTGCCTCCCCAGCCCGCAGGCCTCGCCTCCGGTCCGTACCCCCAGCCCTTCCGGCGTACCTCCCCCGGCCCGCAGGCCTCGCCCGCCCGTCCGTACCTCCCCAGCCCGCAGGCCTCGCCTCCGGTCCGTACCCCCAGCCCCTCCGGCGTACCTCCCAGCCCCTCCGGCGTTTGAGGAGCGGGGTCCGGGGCGGAGCCCCGGTTACGGGAAGGGGCGGGTAGGGGAAAGGCCCCGCGCAGCGGCCCCGCTCACACAGACGGACCGGGCCGCGGCGGCCCGTCCTCGGGCGACGGCGACGGCGAGGACGGCGCGGGCGCAGGCCCCGACGGCGAAGGCGAGGACGACGGCGAAGGCGCAGGCCCGGCCGGCGACGGATCAGGCCCCGACGGCGCAGGCCCAAACGGCACACCCCCCGAAGGCCCCCCGCCGTACACCCCCCACTCCGGCTCCGGATCCCGCGGCCCGAACACCGCCGTCAACCCCAGATGCACGGCCATCGCCGCCAACGACCACGCCAGCAACGCCCCCTTCGCGTGCAGCTCCAGCGGCGCGTCGAAGATCACGCCCTTGCCGACCTCACGCGCATGGGCGACCACGTCGTCGGTCGGGCCCAGCCGGGTGCCGAGCTGCCACGCCACGAGTGAGCCGAGTACGCCGCCGACCGCGAGGGCCACCACGAGGGCGATCCCGCCCTTCCGGTGGAACCAGAAGACCAGCCCCGCCGACACCGCGCCGAAGGCCAGCGCGAGCAGCGCGAACGTGCCGTCGGCTCCGATCGCCTCCTCGCCCTCGCTGTCGCTGAGGAAGACGGCCGTGTCGTCGGAGACCAGCGGAACGCGCGGCGCCAGCCAGAGCCAGAGCAGCCCGAGCGCGAGACCGGCGACCGTCACGGCGACGACGACGAGCGCCGCCCGGCGCAGTTCCGTACGGAGTTCCCCCGGCTCCGGCGACGGCAACAGGGTTGCCAGGTGGGAGCCGCCGGAGCCGCCCCCTTCCGGCGGCTTCTGCCACGGGTCGTGGGGCGAGGGCTGGTGCGGCGGCGTCAGAGGTGCTGTCACCGTGCCATCGTGCCAGGCGCCCCTGTGGCGCGCCTCACCGGACCGCTGCCCTGCGGTAGGCCCAGGTCGCCACGGCGAGCGAGAGGACGCCCACGACGGCGCAGACGGCCAGATCGAGGGCGACGACGGCCCAGTCGGGGTGGGCGTCGAAGGACCGGGAGAGCGCCTCGACCCCGTACGTGGAGGGCAGCAGGTCGCGCGCCCAGCCGATCGGCTCCGGCAGCCGGGCCGCGGGGAGCACGCCCAGCAGCAGCGCCGCCGACATGCCGAGCTGTCCCAGCAGGGTGGCGAGTTCCTGCCTCGGCGCGAGCAGCCCGAGGGCCGCGCCGAGTCCGGCGAGGGCCGCCCCGGAGAGCGGGATGACGGCGACGAGCACCCACAGATGGGTCATCGGCAGCCCGAACAGCATGCTGCCGGTCACGGCCGTCACGATCGTGCCGGGCACGGTGAAGGAGGCGTACGCTCCGGCCGCGCCGAGCACCACGGCGGCGGGCGGCACCGGCAGGGTCGCGTAGTGGTCGAGTCCGCCACCGGCCCGCAGCTGGCCGAAGTACTGGGCCAGCAGGTTCAGCGCGACGAACGCCACGACCAGGACGCTGGAGCCGGCCACGACGGCTCGCGCCTCCGCCCCGCCGTCCACGACCCCGCGCATCAGGACCATGATCCCGATGGACTGGAAGGTCGCCACGAAGAGCAGGGGGATGCGGGCGACCCGGGCCCGGGACAGCTGGGCCCGGTAGACCGCGGCGAGCGAGGGAAAGAGCCGGGCGCGCGGCGCCAGTGGCGCGGGGCCCGGTACGCCGTCGTCACCGGCCGGACCGGACGGGCCGTGGGCCGCCCGGCCGGCCACCGCTTCCGCAGGAACGATGCTCGTCACCTGGCGCTGCTCCTGTTCGGTCCCTGCCCGGCCGCACATCCGCACCGGTCCGTTTCGGCCCCTGTGGCCACCGCGCTGTTCCGGCATCGCGTCATGCCTTCACCAGTCCCCTGGCCGTGTCCCCGCCGAGCGCCAGATAGACGTCCTCCAGGCTGGGCGTCGCCAGGGTGAAGTCGTCGAGTGCGGCGAAGGCGGCGCCACCGGTCACGGCGGCGACCGCCGCACGCGCCTCGTCGGGCCCGAGCCGCAGCACCCAGCGGCGCCCGGACTCCTGCGCGGACGCCCGGAGTGCCGCGACCTCGGGCACGTCCAGCGGCGCGCGCTCGCGCCACACCAGTTCCACCCGGACCTCGCCGGCGACCCGCTCCTTGAGCCCGGCGGGTGTGTCACAGGCGATGACCTTGCCGCGTTCCATGACGGCGACACGGTCGAGGACGGTCTCGGCCTCGATGACGTTGTGGGTGACCAGCAGCACCGTCGCACCGCGTTCGGCCCGCCGCCGGTCGACGGCGGCCCAGACGGCGCGCCGGGCGACGGGGTCCATGCCCGTCGTCGGCTCGTCGAGGACGAGCACCGGCCGCTCACCGACCAGCGCGGCCGCGACACAGGCGAGCCGTCGCTGACCGCCGGAGAGCTTCTTCAGGGGACGGCCGGCGAGTTCGCCGAGACCGAGCTCGCCGAGCACCGCGTCGCGTTCGGCACGGGCCTCGTGCACCGGCAGGCCGCGCAGCCTTCCGGTGGTCTCGGCGGCGAGCCCGACGGTCAGCTCGTCGAGCGCGGTCGACTCCTGCCCGAGATAGCCGATCAGCCGGGAGGCCCGTTCCGGGTGGCGGACGAGGTCGTGGCCCAGCATGTCGACGCTGCCCGAGTCGGGTCGCATCAGCCCGGTGAGCTGCCGTACGAGGGTGGTTTTGCCGGCACCGTTGGGGCCGAGCAGCCCGAAGATCTCGCCGCGCCGGATGTCCAGGCTGATGCCGTCGGTGGCACGCACCTCGGGTGTGGCGGGGGCGCCGCGCCGGCCCCGGGCCGCGGGGTAGGTCTTGACCAGATCACGCACGGCGCACACGGTGCCGTCAGCCGTCTGCGCCTGTGCTGTGCCCGTACTCACGAGGTACGAGGGTACGGGGTCCGGGGACCCGCATTACGCCCGGGGCCGCACCGATCGGACATCAACGCCGCGAACGGCGGCCGGGTTGAGCGCCTGAAGTACCGATGCGGGCTCAGTCCGCGGACGATGCCGCGCTCGTGGGCTTCCCGGCGGCGGGAGCGTGCCGCTCGGCTGCCGGTGGGTGCTTCTCGCCCGTCGGGGGAAGCTCCGCCGCGGCCCGTACGTCGATCTCGCGCCAGAATCCCGCCCGGATCGCGTACCGGTCGTGCTCGTCGATCTGGTCGTCCTTGTGGGCGAGCAGTCCGAAGCGGGCGGCGTACCGCAGGAGCTCGCCGTCGATGCGGTGCGGGATGCGGGGGTACATCGTGGACAGCTTCTGCAGGTGGACGGTCTCCGGCAGCCGTTCCATCCAGCGCCGGGCGAAGACCTGGCCCACTTCGAAGGGGTCGCCGCCGACCGTGGTGATGTCCTCCTCCCGGTCCGCCCAGCGCTGCTCGGCGCTGGTGAGCTGGGCGAGCGTGGGCAGCGAGGCGGTCTCGGGCGGTTCGCCGACGGGGCCGCCGCGCTCCACCCAGCCCCGGTCGGAGGACCACCGCAGCGTCGCACTGCCGGCGGGCGGCGGGGCGGGGTGGGAGCGGTCGGCCCGGTCGGCCGGACCGCGCAGGGTGCCGGCGAGGTCCTTCGGCGTGGGGACGCCCCGGCCGCTGTGGCCGTGCGCGGCGTGGCCGGTGTGCTCCTCGGGCGGCGCGGCCGTTCCGCTGTGGGAGGCGGCTTCGGCCTGGGCCTGGGAGGCCCGCTCGGCCGAGGCCGCGAGCGCCGCCTCGGGCAGGGGCGCGGAGAGGATCGCGGCGATCTCGGAATTGCGAGGGGCGGGCGGCGGGGCGCACGGGCCTCCGGTCTCCTTGGCCTGAACCGCCCTGGTGATCCAGGCACGGTCCAGCACGCGCCGCTCGTCGGCCTCGGCGACCAGGTCCTCCGACTGGTTGTAGTCGCCGTCTGCGGCCTGGACGGCCCAGAGGTGGACGGCGACACCGTGCTCCTTGGCGGACATCAGGCCGGGCAGCAGATCGCCGTCACCGGTCACCAGGACGATGTCCGAGCAGGCCCGGTTCCTGGCGAGTTCGGTGAGTTCCGCGTGCATCGCCGCGTCGACGCCCTTCTGCGCCCATCGCCCGTCACTGCGGGTCAGGGCGCCCAGGCGGACCGTCACCCGCGACATGACGCGCAGCCTGCGGTGTTCGGGCTGCGGTACGCGGTCGGGGGCGCCGTCGAACCAGTAGATCCGCAGCAGCGGCTGTTCCGTGTCGGCCTCGGCCCGCTCCCGCAGGCCCTGGATCAGGGCCGCGTGGTCGACGGTGATGCGGGACCGGGCGGGCTCTCCGGCCAGCAGACTCGCGGCTGCGCCCAGCAAGTAGCCGGCGTCCACCAGGACGACGCAACGGTCCACGCGTTCCACCCTCTTCCAGGAATTCGGGAACGGGTCCGGCGGGTCCGGTCTTGGCGCAAGGCACGGATCCGCTTACTCAGGGTTTCCGTCGAGTCTGCCCGACGGCGCGGGGCTTGACGGCCGGAACTGGATCATCGGCGTGGCGGATCCGGAAAACGGCGCATCATACCCCCTCACTACGCACGGTAATGATCCAACATGCGATGTTTATCCGATTATGTGAATCTGACAGCGGTCCTGGCCCCGAGAGTCCTTATAGGAGGAACACCATGGCCAAGAACAAGAACCGCAAGCAGGGCAGCCAGCAGGACCGCGCCTCCGAGTCGGAGCGCGGTGCGCAGGAGGCACGGTCCACGGCTTTCGAGTCGCAGAACCAGCCCCAGGCTCAGTCCCAGGGCAGCCCTGCCGATGTTGCGCGTAAGCATCAGCGGCGCTTCGGCCACAACTGACCGGACTTCTCCGGTACGGCCACAGGCCGGTAGCCGGGAGGGGCGCACCCGCTGTCGCGGGGCGCCCCTCCCGTGCGTGTACGGACGGTTGCTCAGCCGGCCAGACAGGACGGGCCGAGCAGCACCTTCAGGTCCCCGAAGAGCGCCGGGTCGGCCTTCACCCGGTGCCGGTCGAGGCGCAGGACCGTGGTCTTGCGGGGGCCCTGGAGCCTGATCCGTACCTCGGTGTCGCCCCGGTGGCTGTTGAGCACCTCGCCGAGCCGGCTGACCATGGGCGGGGTGATCTTGACGGTGGGGATGGTCAGGACCACGGGGGCGTTGGTGCCCGCGTTCGAGATGTCGGGGACCTGCATCTCCATGGCGACCAGCCGGGGCACGTCCTCGCGCTTGTCGAGCCGTCCCTTGACGAAGACGACGGTGTCCTCGACGAGCTGGGTGGAGACCAGCTGGTAGGTGGCCGGGAAGAACATGCACTCGATCGAACCGGCCAGGTCCTCGACGGTGGCGATGGCCCAGGCATTGCCCTGCTTGGTCATCTTGCGCTGGAGGCCGGAGATGATGCCGCCGATGGTGACGATCGCGCCGTCGCTGTGCTCGCCGCCGGTGAGCTGCGAGATCGCCGCGTCGGACTTGTCGCTCAGGACGTGCTCGATGCCGAAGAGCGGGTGGTCGGAGACGTAGAGCCCGAGCATCTCGCGCTCCTGGGCCAGCAGGTAGGACTTCTCCCACTCGATGTCGGAGAACTCCACGTCGAGCCCGAAGCCCGGCTCGTCGCTGTCCTCCTCACCGCCGCCGAAGAGGTCGAACTGCCCCTCGGCCTCCTTGCGCTTGACCTGCACCACGTTGTCGATCATGGGCTCGTGGTGCGCGACGAGGCCCTTGCGGGTGTGGCCCATCTCGTCGAAGGCGCCGGCCTTGATGAGCGACTCCACGGTCCGCTTGTTGCAGACGACGGCCTCGACCTTGTCGAGGAAGTCGGGGAAGCTGCTGTACTTCCCCTTCGCCTTGCGGCACCGGATGATCGAGTCGACGACGTTCTGGCCGACGTTACGGATGGCCGTCAATCCGAAGAGGATGACGTCGTCACCCTGTGCGGCGAAGTTCGACTCCGACTCGTTGACGTTCGGCGGGAGCACCTTGATGCCCATGCGGCGGCACTCGTTGAGGTAGACCGCCGACTTGTCCTTGTCGTCCTTGACCGAGGTGAGCAGCGCCGCCATGTACTCGGCGGGGTAGTTCGCCTTCAGATAGCCGGTCCAGTAGGTGACCAGGCCGTACGCGGAGGAGTGCGCCTTGTTGAAGGCGTATCCGGCGAACGGGACCAGCACGTCCCACAGCGCCTTGATCGCGGCGTCGGAGAAGCCGTTCTTCTTGGCGCCCGCCTCGAACAGGACGAAGTTCTTCGCCAGCTCGTCGGCCTTCTTCTTGCCCATCACGCGGCGCAGGATGTCGGCCTCGCCGAGCGAGTACCCGGCGACGATCTGGGCGGCCTTCTGTACCTGCTCCTGGTACACGATCAGGCCGTAGGTGAGGCCGAGGACCTCCTTGAGCGGCTCCTCCAGCTCCGGGTGGATCGGAGTGATCTCCTGGCGGCCGTTCTTGCGCTCGGCGTAGTTCGTGTGCGAGTTCATGCCCATCGGGCCCGGCCGGTACAGGGCCGAGACGGCGGAGATGTCCTCGAAGTTGTCGGGCTGCATCTGGCGCAGCAGCGAGCGCATGGGGCCGCCGTCGAACTGGAACACACCGAGCGTGTCACCGCGGCAGAGCAGTTCGTACGTCTTGGGGTCGTCCAGCGGCAGGGCGAGCATCTCCAGGTCGACGCCCTTGTTGGCCTTCACCATCTTGATGGCGTCGTCCATGATCGTCAGGTTGCGCAGGCCCAGGAAGTCCATCTTCAGCAGGCCGAGCGACTCGCACTGCGGGTAGTCCCACTGCGTGATGGTGACGCCGTCGGTGTGCCGCACCCAGACCGGGGCGTGGTCGACGATGGGCTCGCTGGACATGATCACGCCGGCCGCGTGGACGCCCATCTGCCGGACCAGTCCCTCGACGCCCTTCGCGGTGTCGATGACCTTCTGGACGTCCGGCTCGTTCTCGTACATTCCCCGGATCTCGCCCGCCTCGCTGTAGCGCGGGTGCTTCGGGTCGGTGATGCCGCTGAGGTCGATGCCCTTGCCGAGGACGTCGGCGGGCATCGCCTTGGTGAGCCGGTCGCCCATCGCGTACGGGTAGCCGAGGACGCGGGCCGAGTCCTTGATCGCGTTCTTGGCCTTGATCTTGCCGTAGGTGCCGATCATGGCGACCTTGTCGGCGCCGTACTTCTCGGTGACGTAGCGGATCACCTCGACGCGCCTGCGCTCGTCGAAGTCGATGTCGACATCGGGCATGGAGACGCGCTCGGGGTTGAGGAAGCGCTCGAAGATCAGTCCGTGCTCGATCGGGTCGAGGTCGGTGATGCCCATCGCGTACGAGACGATCGAACCGGCCGCGGAGCCTCGGCCGGGGCCGACCGCGATGCCGTTGTTCTTGGCCCACATGATGAAGTCGGCGACGACCAGGAAGTACCCCGGGAACCCCATCTGGATGATGATGTCCATCTCGTACTCGACCTGCTTCTGCCGGTCCTCGGGGACCCCGCCCGGGAAGCGGCGGTTCATCCCGACACGGACCTCCTCCTGGAACCAGGTGATCTCCGTGAAGCCGTCCGGGATCTCGAACTTCGGCATCAGGTCGCGCTTCTCGAACATCCCGGTGGTGTCGATCTGCTGCGCGACCAGCAGGGTGTTGGCGCAGCCCTCCTGCCAGGCGTCCGAGGAGTCGACGGCGTACATCTCGTCCGTCGTCTTGAGGTAGTAGCCGGTGCCGTCGAAGCGGAAGCGGTCCGGGTCGGAGAGGTTCTTGCCGGTCTGGATGCAGAGCAGCGCGTCGTGCGCGGTCGCCTCGCTGGCGTACGTGTAGTGCGAGTCGTTCGTCACGAGCGGCGGGATGTTCAGCTTCTTGCCGATTTCGAGGAGCCCGTCACGGACCCGGCGCTCGATCTCGATGCCGTGGTCCATCAGCTCCAGGAAGTACTTGCCCTCGCCGAAGATGTCCTTGTAGTCGGAGGCCGCCTGGACCGCCTCGTCGAACTGTCCGAGCCGCAGCCGGGTCTGCACCTCGCCCGAGGGGCAGCCGGTGGACGCGATCAGGCCCTCGGACCACTGGGAGATGGTCTCCTTGTCCATGCGCGGCCACTTCTGCAGCCAGCCCTCGGCGTAGGCGTCCGAGGACAGCTTGAAGAGGTTGTGCAGGCCCTTGGCGTTCGACGCCCAGATCGTCTTGTGGGTGTAACCACCCGAACCGGAGACGTCGTCGCGCTTCTGGTGCGGCTGGCCCCACTGGATCTTCCGCTTGTGCTTGCGCGACTCCGGGGCGACGTACGCCTCGATGCCGATGATCGGCGTCACGTTCGCCTTGGCGGCCGAGTGGAAGAAGTCGTACGCCCCGTGCAGGTTGCCGTGGTCCGTCATCGCGATATGGGACATACCCATCTCGTTGCAGGCCTCGAACATGTCCTTGAGCCGCGCGGCACCGTCCAGCAGCGAGTACTGGGTGTGGACGTGAAGGTGCGTGAAAGGCGGCTTGGTCACGGCGCTGTGCCTCCGGGGGAAGTCGAGGGGGGACAGCGTGGAAGTCTACGTCTCCCGGGTCACGAGTGACGGGCACTCCGCGATACGGTCGCGCGTTGGAAGGGCGAGGAACCCCGTCCGTTTTGTCATGTACGTCGTCGTGCAGGCCAGGTACCAGGAGGCACCCAGAGATGTCGGAAACGCAGACCGGCGCAGCGCAGCGCGGGGAGCAGATCCTCGAGGTCTTCGACACCGCTTTCGGTGAGCTGCTGGCCGCCGATCCGGCCGCCTTCCGGGTGAAGTTCCGCAAGATGGCGGGCTCCGCGTTCGCCTTCTACCGGGGCACGGCGTGTCTCTTCTACAACGACCTGGAGCGGGAGCGGCACGGCGGCCCGTATCTCGACGAGCGCACCGGCCGGGTGTGGATCCACGGCGATCTGCACGCGGAGAACTTCGGCACGTACATGGACGCCAACGGACGTCTGGTCTTCAACGTCAACGACTTCGACGAAGCGTATGTGGGCCCCTTCACCTGGGACCTCAAGCGCTTCGCCGCCTCCGTCGCCCTGATCGGTTACGCGAAGGCCCTGGGCGACGACCAGATCACCGAGCTCGTCCGGGTCTACGCGGCGGCCTACCGTGAGCGGATCCACGCGCTGGCGACGGGCGCGAAGAACGACGAGGTGCCGCCGTTCACGCTGGACACCGCCGAGGGCCCGCTGCTGGGTGCCCTGCGCGTCGCCCGCTCGCTGACCCGGTTCTCGCTGCTGGACTCGATGACCGAGATCCGTGACTTCGAGCGCAGGTTCGCGGAGGGCGGCGGCTCGATCGACCTCGACGCGGCGACGCGCTACAAGGTCCTCGCGGCGTTCGACGGCTATCTGGAGACGCTGCCGGAGTCGAGCCTGACCCGCCCGGACTCCTACCGCGTCAAGGACGTCGTCGGCCGGCGCGGGATCGGTATCGGATCGGCCGGGCTGCCCTCGTACAACATCCTTCTGGAGGGCAACAGCGACGCCCTGGAGAACGATGTCGTGATCTATCTCAAGCAGGCCCAGACGCCCGCCGTCTCCCGGCACATCACGGACACGGCGGTGCGGGGCTACTTCCAGCACGAGGGACACCGCACGGTGATCTCGCAGCGCGCGCTCCAGGCGCACGCCGACCCGTGGCTGGGCTGGACCGAGCTGGACGGGGCCGGACAGCTGGTCGCCGAGGTGTCGCCGTACGCGGTCGACCTGGACTGGTCCGACATCGACGAGCCCGAGGAGATCGCGGCGGTCGTCGCCGACCTCGGCCGGGCGACGGCGACCATGCACTCCGCTGCGGACGACGAGAGCGGCCACTCGCTGGTGCCGTTCTCCACCGAGCGCGCGATCGACGCGGCGATCGCGGCGGACGAGGAGGGCTTCGGGGACCTGCTGGTGGACTTCGCCCACAGTTACGGGGCCCGGGCGCGCGCGGACCACCAGATCTTCGTGGACCTCTTCCGCAACGGCCGCATCCCGGGGCTGTAAGCCTTCCCACAGCAGAGCGGTCCTTTAGGGCTGGCTTACAGGTTCGCATGCGACACTCCCTGACGATGGATATCTCCGGGACGCAGCTCAGAGTCGTACGCGCGGCGCTTTTCACAGCGCTCGTCGTGACGCTCTCCGCTGCCTCCCATGTGCTGCTCTCCCGGGTTCCGCTGCCGCTGACCCTCGTCGCCGTGCTGGCCGGCGCCGTCTTCGTGACGGCCTACGCGCTGGCCGGCCGGGAGCGTGGTTTCGGAGCCATCGCCGGACTGCTGGTGCCGCTGGAGCTGGCCGCCGACACCGTCTTCACCACCGGTCAGCACCTCTGCTACGGCGCGGCGGGCGGCCCCATCGCGGGGCCGCTGCGGTCGGTCGGCGTCGACGTGCTGTGCGGTGGGGGCGATGTCGGGACCGGCGCGACCGGGCTCGCCGGCGTCGGCGAGGTCGGCACCCCGCTGGCATCCGTGACGGCGGGCGGTCACGGCGCTGCCGCGCTGCTGGCCTCGCCCGGACCGATGGTGCCGTGGCTGCTGCTGGCCGCGCACGTGAGCGTCGGGCTGCTCGCCGCCGCCTGGCTGCACCGCGGTGAGCTCGCGCTCGCCGGGCTGCTGGGCGCGTTCGCGCTGCTGGCGTTCCGGCCGCTGCTGATCGCGGTGGCCGTGGCGGGGTCGGTCCGCCGCTCCGCACGCGCCGGGCTCCCTGCCGCCGGGCCCGGCCCGCATCTGCTCGCCCACGCCCGTCTTCTGGTGCACTCCGTGGGACGGAGGGGACCGCCGCGCTCGGCCTGCGCCACCGCCTGAGCACGCAAGTCCCTGACGACGTACGACCACGCACCCCACGGAGAACCGACCATGAGCAAGCGCAACAGCCAGGCCAACAAGTCCGCCGCCCGCGAGCGGCTGCGCGAGGAGCGCGAGCGCCAGGCCAAGAAGGACAGGACCCGCCGCCAGGTCGTGGTCGGCGTCTCCGTCGTCGCCGCCCTCGCGATCATCGGCGGCGGCGCCTACGGCGTCATGCAGCTGAACAAGCCCGGCCACTGGGACGAGGCCGGTGACGCCAAGAGCGTCACCGCGCCGAAGAACACCTCGGGCGAGAACGGCACGACCGTGGTGGTCGGCAAGTCGACCGCCAAGAAGACCCTGGAGCTCTACGAGGACTCCCGCTGCCCGATCTGCGCCACGTTCGAGCAGACGGTCGGTGAGACCGTCCACAAGGACGTCGACGCCGGCAAGTACAAGGTCAAGTACGTCGGCGCCACGTTCATCGACAACAGCGACAACGGCGAGGGCTCGAAGAACGCGCTGAGCGCCCTGGGCGCCGCGCTGAACGTGAGCCCCGAGGCGTTCCTCGACTACAAGTACGCCCTCTACTCGGCGAAGTACCACCCGGAGGAGTCGGACGACAAGTTCAAGGACGACTCGTACCTGATCAAGGTCGCCGACACGGTCGACGCGCTGAAGGGCAACGACGCCTTCCAGAAGAACGTCAAGGACGGCACGTACGACGCCTGGGCGATGAAGATGTCCGCCGCCTTCGACAAGAGCGGTGTCCAGGGCACGCCCACGCTGAAGATGGACGGCAAGGCGCTGACCGGCTCGGACAACAAGAACGCACCGATGACGGTGGCGGACTTCAACACCGCGATCACCGCCGCGCTGAAGGGCTGATCCGCCGCGCACCCGGGCGTACGGGCAGGTGAACCCCGCGGGGTTCACCTGCCCGTACGCGTATGCGGAGCACACCGACCGCCCGGATCCGGCCACCGCCGGCCGTGTTGACGGCGGATGACAGCGCCGTGTCGGACGGAGTTCCAGGCGGATCCAATGCGGACACACCGGCCACCGCGACGACCCGGTAGATGACGCCCGTCTCCCAAACTCCGGAACGGGCGGAAGTTTTTCTTCCCGTTGTACCGATTCGCACCCTGATTGATTGGGCCGGATCGATTCTCCCGCACATATGACATGCCCACGTAATCTCCCGGGCGGCGGGTGAGGAAATCCCTCCCCCACACATCCGCTAGGAGACCCTGTGCGCACTCTTGCCCGTATATCCCCGCGTATGCGCCACCGTGCGATCGGCACCGCCGTCCTGGCCGGAACCCTGGCCCTGGCACCCCTCACCGTCTCCTCCGGCGCCACCGCCGCCTCCGGCAGGACCACCGCGGCCACGTCGGCCGAGGCCTGCGCCGGCACTCCGGCCACCGCCACCGCCCGCCAGTCCCGCCCGTCGGGCCCGCAGCACGCCGCCGACCCCAACGAGCTCACCGCCTCCCAGGCCGCGGCCATCGACAAGCAGCTGAAGGAGAGAGTCGCCGAGCGCCGGGTCACCGGCTCCGCGCTCGCCGCCGGCGCGACCGTCCCGGTCTACTTCCACGTCATCCACTCCGGCACCACGGGCAAGCTCACCGCGGCCCAGATCAGCAGCCAGATGAGCGTGCTGAACGCCGCGTACAGCGGCCAGGGCACCGGCAACGCGCCCACCGGCTTCCAGTTCTCCCTGGCCGGGACCGACTACACGGACAACGCCTCCTGGTACAACCTCACCGACGGCACGTCCGCCGAGAGGTCCATGAAGACGGCGCTGCGCAAGGGCGGCAAGAACGCGCTCAACGTCTACACCGCCAACCTCGGCGGCGGGCTGCTCGGCTGGGCGACGTTCCCGAGCTCCTACAGCTCCAGCCCGTCCATGGACGGCGTGGTGATCCTGAACTCCTCGCTGCCGGGCGGCTCCGCCACCAACTACAACCAGGGCGACACCGCGACGCACGAGGTCGGCCACTGGATGGGGCTCTACCACACGTTCCAGGGCGGCTGCAGCGGCAACGGCGACTACGTCTCCGACACCCCCGCGGAGAAGAGCGCCGCGTTCGAGTGCCCGACCGGGCGCGACACCTGCACCAACAAGACCGGCGTCGACCCGATCCACAACTTCATGGACTACACGTACGACTCCTGCATGTACCAGTTCACCGCGGGCCAGGTGCAGCGGATGAGCGACAGCTGGACCGCGTACCGCGGCTGATCCGCCCCCGTACCGCCCGAGGGGCCCCCGTGCGCGCCGTTCCGCGTGCGGGGGCCTCTCGGGTGCTCACAGGGTGGCGAGGAAGCCGATCGCGACCTTCCACGCCAGCTCGGCCGACGCCTGGTCGAAGTCCGGCAGCTCGGCGTCGGTGAACAGGTGTCCCGCACCGGGATACCGGTAGACCTCGACATCGGCGCCGGTCCGCTGCATCTGCAGGTACCAGGAGTTCAGCCAGTCGTGCGTCTCGAACGGGTCCGGGTCGGCGACGTGCAGCTGGACGGGCAGTTCGTCCACCGAGGCGTTCTCGGCGATGTCCGACGTGCCGTGGAACAGCAGCAGCCCGCGCGCCTTCGCGTCCCCGAGCGCCAGCGTCTGGGCGACGGAGGCGCCGAGCGAGAAGCCCACGTAGACCAGCCCGCGGTCCGAGTAGGGCGCGGCGGCGAGCACGGCCCGCTTCAGCAGCTCCTCCTTGCCCGTCTCCTCCTTGAAGGCGAGCCCCTCCTCGACGGATTCGAAGGTGTGTCCTCCGAAGAGATCGGGCACGTGCACCTCATGCCCGGCGGCGCGCAACCGGTCGGCGGCCGCGTGCACCGCGGGGCGCAGACCGTACGTCGAGTGGAAAAGCATGATGTTCATGAGGCCCATGGTGCCATTCAGGGGCGTCCGGGCTCATCAGGAAGGTCCGGGCTGAGTCGAGAGCATGGAGAGCATGGAGAGCGACAGCATGGAGAACGTACTGCGCCCGGTGATCGTCCTCGGCGGTACCGCCGTGATCACGCTGGTGGCGGGCTGGCTGCTCGACCTGCTGCTCAGGCGTGCCGACGGCCGCCACCACGAGACACCGCTGTGGGGTCTGCTGCGGCGATGCCGGTTCCCCTTCCAGCTGACGCTGGGCACGGCGCTGCTGCGTGCCACGTACCCCCACACCCGGCTCGACGTGGTCCGGGACCACCGGACCGGCATCGGCCAGGTGCTGACGCTGGTGCTGATCGGGGCGTCGGCCTGGCTGGTGGTACGGATCGCCGTGGCAGTCGTGGACTCGGTGTACGCGCGCTATGCGGCGAACACCCGCGACCCGGCGCGGGTGCGCCGGGTACGGACACAGGTGACGCTGATCCAGCGGGTGGTCATCGCGATCGTGACGACCGTCGCCGTAGCGGCGATGCTCCTGACGTTCCCCGCCATGCAGACCGTCGGCACGTCGATGCTGGCCTCGGCCGGCGTCCTCGGCATCGTCGCGGGCGTCGCCGCCCAGTCCACGCTCGGCAACCTCTTCGCGGGCCTGCAGATCGCCTTCGGCGACATGGTGCGGATCGGCGACACGGTGGTGGTGGACGGCGAGTGGGGCACGATCGAGGAGATCACGCTGACCTTCCTCGCGGTCCGGACCTGGGACGAGCGGCGGATCACGATGCCGGTCTCGTACTTCACCAGCAAGCCCTTCGAGAACTGGTCGCGCGGCGGGATCCAGATGACCGGCTCGGTCTTCTTCCATCTCGACCACGCGGCGCCGGTCGCCGCCATGCGCGATCAGCTGCGGGACATCCTGGGCGAGTGCGCCGCGTGGGACGGCCGGGACTGGTCGCTGGCGGTCACCGACACCACGCCCTCCACGATCCTGGTGCGCGCGGTGGTCACGGCGAAGGACGCGGACGACATCTGGACGGTGCGCTGTGTGGTCCGGGAGCAGCTGATCGGCTGGCTGCGCGACCACCATCCGTACGCGCTGCCGAGGATCTCCACGGCCCCCGCGACGCTGCCGCGGGGCGACGCGTGGCCGTCCGCCGACGGGGAGACGGACGAGAAGCCGGCGGGCTGGGGCAGGGCGCCGCGCACCGGACGCGGCTGACCTCCCGCCGGCCGGTCAGCGCAGGCTGCGTACGTCCAGCTGCCGCAGCACCCGGTCGACCACCTCGGGATCCGCGCCGGCCTCGCTGCGCGCGGAGAGCACCGCGTGGCGGGCGGCCGACATCATCTCGCGCTGAATCCGGCCGACCGCCTTGAACCGCTCGGCGCGCTGGGCGTACGCCTCGCGCCGCTCGTCGTCGACCATGTCGGGGCTGATCCGCGCACCGACGTCGTAGGCCAGCCGCTGGAGGCGTTCGGAAAGGTCCTCGGGGAACTCCTCGACCTCCTCGATCTCCTTGAGCCGCTGCTTGGCCGCCTTGGCGGCACGGATCGCGAGGTCCCGCTCCAGCGCGGCCTCGGCGGCCGTGTCCGCCCGCACCCCCAGCCTGCGTACCAGCCAGGGAAGCGTGAGGCCCTGGAAGACGAGGGTGGCCATGATCACGGCGAAGGCGATGAAGACGATCTCGTCGCGGCCCGGGAACGGCTTCCCGTCGTCCGTCTTCAGCGGGATGGCCAGCGCCAGGGCGACCGAGGCCACGCCGCGCATCCCGGCCCACCACATGATCACGGTCTCCCGCCAGCCGGTGGGGATGTCCTCGCTGACGTCGCGGCGGGTGTGCAGCCGCTTGGCCAGCCAGGTCGCGGGGAGCAGATAGAGCAGCCGTACGCCGACGACGACGGCGACGACCGCCAGCGCCCAGCCGGTCATCTCCAGCCGGCGCCCGTCGGCGGTGCCGAAGACGTTGTGCAGTTCGAGGCCGATCAGCCCGAAGGCGACACCGGTGACGAGCGTGTCGACGATCTCCCAGAAGGTACGGCCGGTGAGGCGGCCGAGGACGTCGTCGGCGTCGGCGGTGTGCTCGGCGAGGAAGAGCGCGGTGGTCAGGACCGCGAGCACGCCGGAGCCCATCAGCTCCTCGGCGAGCACGTAGCTGACGAACGGCACCAGCAGCGTGAGCCCGACCTGGAGGGTGGCATCGCCGAGCAGGCCCATGAGTTTGATGGTGAGCCAGCCGAGGGCGACGCCCACCGCCACGGCGACCACGGCGGACAGGACCAGCAGTCCGAACGCCTCCGGCAGCGAGAAGGTACCGCTGACCGCCGCGGCGATCGCCACGTGGTAGAGCACGATCGCGGTCACGTCGTTGAACAGCCCCTCGCCCTCCAGGATCGAGATGAGCCTGCGGGGCAGTCCGACCGATCCGGCGACAGCGGTGGCCGCGACCGGGTCGGGCGGGGCGACGAGCGCACCGAGCGCGACGGCCGCGGCGAGGGGCAGTCCGGGGATGACCGCGTTGGCGACGGCGGCGACGGCCGCCGTCGTGAGGAAGACCAGGGCGACGGCCAGCAGGAAGATCGGCCGTTTGTTGGCGGCGAACTGCCGCCAGGAGGTGCGCTGTACGGAGGCGTAGAGCAGCGGCGGCAGCAACGCGGGAAGAATGATCTCCGGCGGGATGTCCACGTTCGGTACGAAGCTGAGGAAGGCCATCACGACGCCCATGAGGGTCATCAGCACCGGGGCCGGAAGCCGGAGCCGGTCGCCCAGTGGCACGGTGACCACGGCTCCGAGCAACAGCAGGAGCAGCAGGGTCAATTGATCCACGAGGTGCCTTCCGGAGCGCGCCGAACCGGCCGCGTCCACCGGCCGGTCTCGGGTGCAAGCCTGCCACGCAGACTCCGCAATCCGGACAACACCCCCTGAGCCGCCCCGGTCCGGGCGGGAGACCCTAGGCGCCCACGGTGCGGCGCATCGCCCGGTGCGGGATGCCCGCGTCCGGGAATTCGGGGCCGTAGGCCTCGTATCCGAGCCGCTCGTAGAAGCCGAGCGCATGTGTCTGGGCGTGCAGGTCGACGGCGGACAGGCCGAGTTCGCGGGCGGCGTCCTCGATGGCCCGTACCAGCGCCGCGCCGACGCCGAGGCCGCGCGCCTGCTTGGTCACGGCGAGCCGGCCGAGCGAGCCGACGTCCGGATCGCCGCCGGTCTTCGCCGCCACGGCCGGGCCGTGGAGCAGCCGGCCGGTGCCGAGCGCCGTGCCGTCCGCGGCGACGGCGACGACGTGCACCGCGTCCGCGTCGTAGGCGTCGTACTCGATCTCCTCGGGCACGTTCTGCTCGCCGACGAAGACGTCCCGGCGGATCCGGAAGCAGGCGGCACGGTCCTGCTCACCGGTGACGGTGCGGGTGGTGTAGGAGGTCATTCGCTCTCTGCCGCGATCCTGTCGAGGGCCTGCTTGAGGTCGTCGGGGTAGGTGCTGGAGAACTCCACCCAGCTGCCGTCCGAGGGGTGCTCGAAGCCGAGCCGGACCGCGTGCAGCCACTGCCGGGTCAGGCCGAGGCGCTTGGCCATGGTCGGGTCGGCGCCGTAGGTCAGGTCGCCGACGCAGGGGTGGCGGTGGGCGGACATGTGGACCCGGATCTGGTGGGTGCGGCCCGTCTCCAGCTTGATGTCCAGGAGGCTGGCGGCGCGGTACGCCTCGATCAGGTCGTAGTGCGTGACGGAGGGCTTGCCCTCGGCGACGACGGCCCACTTGTAGTCGTGGGTGGGGTGGCGCCCGATGGGGGCGTCGATGGTGCCGCTCATCGGGTCCGGGTGGCCCTGGACCAGCGCGTGGTACTTCTTCTCGACGACCCGGTCGCGGAACTGGGCCTTCAGCAGGGTGTAGGCGCGCTCGGACTTGGCGACGACCATCAGGCCGGAGGTGCCGACGTCGAGCCGGTGCACGATGCCCTGGCGCTCGGCGGCGCCCGAGGTCGAGATCCGGTAGCCGGCCGCGGCGAGACCGCCGATGACCGTGGTGCCGGTCCAGCCGGGGCTCGGGTGCGCGGCGACGCCGACCGGCTTCATGATCACGACGATGTCGTCGTCGTCGTGGACGATCTCCATGCCCTCGACGGGCTCGGCCACGATCTGTACCGGAGCGGGAGCCTGCGGCATCTCCACTTCCAGCCAGGCGCCGCCCCGCACCCGTTCGGACTTCCCGACCACCGAACCGTCCACCTGCACCTTCCCGGCGGCGGCCAGCTCTGCGGCCTTGGTGCGGGAGAAGCCGAACATCCGGGAGATGGCGGCGTCGACACGCTCGCCTTCCAGGCCATCGGGTACGGGCAGGGTTCGGATCTCGGGTTGCGTACTCACCTGTCGAGTATGCCTTGCATGGCCTAGTCCTTGTGCACGGTGCCGTCGGGGTCCAGGCCCTTGAAGGAAAGCAGCACGATCAGGATGCCTCCGCAGACGATCGCGGAGTCCGCCAGGTTGAAGACGGCGAAGTGGGCGGGGGCGATGAAGTCCACCACCGCGCCCTCGAAGACGCCGGGCGAGCGGAAGATGCGGTCGGTGAGGTTGCCGAGGGCGCCGCCGAGCAGCAGTCCGAGCGCGATCGCCCACGGCAGGCTGTAGAGCTTGCGCGCGATGCGGGCGATCACCAGGATGACGGTCGCCGCGATGATGGTGAAGATGATCGTGAAGGCCTCGCCGAGGCCGAACGCGGCGCCCGCGTTCCGGATCGCGTCGAACCTGAGCCAGTCGCCGAAGATCTCGATCGGCTCCTGGTGCTCCAGCTTCGCCACCACGAGCATCTTGCTGCCCAGGTCGAGCAGGTAGGCGAGGACGGCGACGGAGAAGAGCAGGATGATCCGGCGCCTGCGTGTGGCCGGCGACCGGTCGACCGCCGCTCCCCCGTCCTCGGTGTCCACGGCGTCCTGTCCGGCCGGCTCGGCGGCCTCCGGGGACACGTTCCCGCCCGCCTGCTCCGGCTCGGCTCCTTCGTGTCCCTCAGCCTCAGGGATGTCCGGCGTACCGATGATGCGCTCCGCCTCTGCCACGTGAGTCCCTCAACCTAGTGCCGCGGCGGGCAACGATTGCCCGCAAAGGAGCGGCGTCCGGTGCGTGCTCTCGGCGTTCGTGCCGGAAGTCCTCGTACGGGACGTACTCGGGCTGTCGGCCGGTGCGGCGAGAGTGCGTGCCGGGCGTCGCGACGGGACAAACGCTGTCCGCCTCGGCACTGGTTCCCGGCTGAGGACGAGGGTACGACACGCGGGTGGCGATCAGCCGCGTCGCTCCTGCTTCTGTTTGTCCTCGACGCAGAGGGTGGCCCGGGGGAAGGCCTGCATGCGTGCCTTGCCGATCGGGTTGCCGCAGATCTCACAGAGTCCGTACGTGCCCGCGTCGAGCCGGGCCAGTGCCCGCTCGGTCTGTTCCAGCATCTCCTGGGCGTTGGCGGCCAGCGACATCTCGTGCTCGCGGGTGATGTTCTTGGTGCCGGTGTCCGCCTCGTCGTCCCCCGCCCCGTCGCCCGAGTCCCGCATCAGCCCGGCCAGCGCCAGGCCCGACGCCTCCAGCTCGTTGCGCAGCCGGGTGATCTCGCCCGTCAGCTCGGTGCGCGCGGCCGTGACCTCCTCCGGCGTCCAGGGGTCCTCTCCCGGCCGTACGGCCAGTTCTCCCGGGGCCGTCGCCGCGGCACGTGCCGGGGGCACGGGTGCGGTGCTCGACCCGGCCGGCCGGGTCCTGGCCGCGCTCTTCTTGGCTACCACCGTGTGGGCTCCCGTCTGCTCGGCGGCCTCGGCCGCCCCCGTGGCCGCGTCGGCGGCCTTCTTCGAAGCCTTCTCGGCCGTGGTCTTCGCGGCCGCGCTCTTCTTCGCCGCGGTCTTCTTCGCTGCGGTCTTCTTGGCTGCGGCCTTCTTCGCCGTCGCCTTCTTGACAGCCTTCTTCGCGGCCTTCTTCGTGGTCGTGGCGGCCGCGGCGGTCTGCGCGGCCGTGTGGTCCGGCCCGGGCGGCGCGCTCTCGCTCTCCCGGCCGGTCTCTCCCGTCGTCTCCCCGGCAGCCGCGCCCGTGGATCTCGCCGACGCCGTCTTGTCTGCGGCAGTCTTCTTCGCCACCATGGCCGCGGCCCCTTCACGCCTTGTGATCTTGCACGCGAGTCGTGCTGGGACGATAAGTCGACCCCAGCCCCGCGGCAACGGGGCACGCCGCCGCATCGCCCCTCCCCGTATCCGGATCACCGCTCGCCTGAAACCGTTGTGCCCAGCTCCCCGCCCGGTAATCCGCCTTCCGCCCGCCCGCCGGGCACCACCGCGACCCGATGCGCCCCGTCTGGCCATTCGGGTCACGCGGAGGGCTCCGGAAATCCGGTCGGCCGCGACGCCCGGGGGCCCGTACACTGGCCTCAGCGAGAGGCATGGATGGGACGAGTAGCGTCGTACGCAGCCCAGAGCGACCCGGGGACGGTGGAAGCCCGGGGGCGAGCGCGCCGTGAAGATCACCCCGGAGCCGCCGGAAGAAAGCTCGGGACAGTGGGCTCCGCCCACGGGCCCAGGGCCAGTAGAACCGGCCTCGCACCCCAATGAGGGGGCCACGGGCGGCACGTCCGGGGCCAAGGAGGGTGGTACCGCGGGATCCGGCATCGGTTCTCGTCCCTCCGACGGAAGTGGAAAACGTCCGCCGGAGGAAGCCCGCACATGACATCGCCGCAGTACCGCCAGGTACCCGCCCAGGTCGACCTGCCCGCGCTGGAGCACGCCGTGCTCGACTTCTGGCGCGAGAACAAGGTCTTCAGCCAGAGCCTCGAACAGTCCGAGGGACGCCCCGAGTGGGTCTTCTACGAGGGCCCGCCGACCGCCAACGGCATGCCGGGCGCCCACCACATCGAGGCCCGCGTCTTCAAGGACGTGTTCCCGCGCTTCCGCACCATGCAGGGCTACCACGTCGGCCGCAAGGCCGGCTGGGACTGCCACGGGCTGCCGGTCGAGCTCGCGGTCGAGAAGGAGCTGGGCTTCAACGGCAAGAAGGACATCGAGGCGTACGGCATCGCCGAGTTCAACGCCAAGTGCCGTGAGTCCGTGACCCGGCACACCGACGCGTTCACCGAGCTCACGACCCGGATGGGCTACTGGGTCGACCTCGACGACGCGTACCGCACGATGGACCCCGAGTACGTCGAGTCCGTGTGGTGGTCCCTGAAGGAGATCTTCAACAAGGGCCTGCTCACCCAGGACCACCGCGTCGCCCCCTGGTGCCCGCGCTGCGGTACCGGCCTCTCCGACCACGAGCTGGCCCAGGGCTACGAGACGGTCGTCGACCCCTCGGTCTTCGTCCGCTTCCCGCTGACCTCCGGCCCGCTGGCCGGCGAGGCGGCCCTCCTGGTCTGGACGACGACCCCCTGGACCCTGGTCTCCAACACGGCCGTCGCCGCGCACCCCGACGTCGAGTACGTCGTCGCGACGAACGGCGAGGAGAAGCTCGTCGTCGCCCGCCCGCTCGTCGAGAAGGCGCTCGGCGAGGGCTGGGAGCTCACCGGCCGGTCCTTCACCGGCCGCGAGATGGAGCGCTGGACCTACGAGCGCCCGTTCGCCCTGGTCGACTTCCCGGCGCCCGCCCACTACGTCGTCAACGCCGAGTACGTGACGACCGAGGACGGTACGGGTCTGGTCCACCAGTCCCCCGCCTTCGGCGCCGACGACCTCCTGGTCTGCAAGGCGTACGGCCTGCCGGTGGTCAACCCGGTCCGTCCCGACGGCACCTTCGAGGAGGACGTGCCGCTGGTCGGCGGCGTCTTCTTCAAGAAGGCCGACGAGACGCTCACCGAGGACCTGGCCGCCCGTGGCAAGCTCTTCCGCCACGTCCCGTACGAGCACAGCTACCCGCACTGCTGGCGCTGCCACACCGCGCTGCTCTACTACGCGCAGCCGTCCTGGTACATCCGCACCACCGCGGTCAAGGACCGGCTCCTCGAAGAGAACGAGAAGACCAACTGGTTCCCCGAGTCGGTCAAGAACGGCCGCTTCGGCGACTGGCTGAACAACAACGTCGACTGGGCCCTGTCCCGCAACCGCTACTGGGGCACACCGCTGCCGATCTGGCGCTGCGAGGACGACCACCTCACCTGCGTCGGCTCACGCGCCGAGCTGACCGAGCTCACCGGCACCGACCTGTCCGGCCTCGATCCGCACCGGCCGTTCATCGACGAGATCACGTTCACCTGCTCCCACGAGAGCTGCCAACTGGAGGCGTACCGCGTCCCCGAGGTCATCGACGCCTGGTACGACTCGGGCTCGATGCCGTTCGCGCAGTGGGGCTACCCGCACAAGAACAAGGAGATCTTCGAGAGCCGCTACCCGGCGCAGTTCATCTCGGAGGCCATCGACCAGACGCGCGGGTGGTTCTACACGCTGATGGCGGTCGGCACCCTGGTCTTCGACAAGTCGTCCTACGAGAACGTGGTGTGCCTGGGCCACATCCTCGCCGAGGACGGCCGGAAGATGTCCAAGCACCTGGGCAACACCCTTGAGCCGGTCCCGTTGATGGACCAGCACGGCGCCGACGCGGTCCGCTGGTTCATGGCGGCGGGCGGCTCCCCGTGGGCGGCGCGTCGCGTCGGCCACGGCACGATCCAGGAGGTCGTCCGCAAGACGCTCCTCACGTACTGGAACACGGTCGCCTTCCAGGCCCTGTACGCCCGCACCTCGGGCTGGGCGCCTTCGGCCGCCGACCCGGCCCCGGCCGACCGCACGGTCCTGGACCGCTGGCTGCTGAGCGAGCTCAACGCGCTGGTCGACCAGGTCACCCAGGCGCTGGAGGGTTACGACACCCAGCGCGCCGGCAAGCTCCTGTCCGCCTTCGTCGACGACCTGTCCAACTGGTACGTACGGCGCTCCCGCCGCCGCTTCTGGCAGGGCGACAAGGCGGCACTGCGCACCCTGCACGACGTCGTCGAGACGGTCACCCGGCTGATGGCCCCGCTGACCCCGTTCATCACGGAGCGGGTCTGGCAGGACCTCGTCGCGCCGGTCACCCCGGACGCCCCCGCCTCGGTCCACCTCTCCACGTGGCCGAAGGCGGACCTGTCGGCGATCGACCCGAGCCTCTCCACGCAGATGGCCCTGGTGCGCCGCCTGGTCGAGCTGGGACGCGCCACGCGTGCCGAGTCGGGCGTCAAGACCCGCCAGCCGCTCCTCCGCGCTCTGGTCGCGGCCTCGGGCTTCGAGGCGCTCTCCCCCGAGCTGCACGGCCAGATCACGGAGGAGCTGAACGTCTCCTCCCTGGCCTCCCTCTCGGAGGTCGGCGGCTCGCTGGTCGACACGACGGCGAAGGCGAACTTCCGGGCCCTGGGCAAGCGGTTCGGCAAGGGCGTCCAGGCGGTGGCGAAGGCCGTCGCGAACGCGGACGCGGCGGCGCTGTCGCTGGCCCTGCGCGAGGGCACGGCGTCGGTCGAGGTCGACGGGGAGCGGATCACCCTGGCCCCCGACGAGGTCATCATCACGGAGACCCCGCGCGAGGGCTGGTCGGTCGCGTCGGACTCCGGCGCCACGGTCGCCCTGGACCTGGAGATCACCCCGGAGCTGCGGCGCGCGGGCCTGGCCCGTGACGCGATCCGCCTGATCCAGGAGGCGCGCAAGAACAGCGGCCTGGATGTGGCGGACCGCATCGCCGTCCGCTGGACATCCACCTCGCCCGCGACGGCCGAGGCCCTGACCGAGCACGCGTCGCTCATCGCGGACGAGGTCCTGGCCCTGGACTACGCCGAGGGCGAGGCGGACGCGGCGTACGGCGAGCCCTTCGAGGACGAGGGCCTGGCCCTCACGTTCCGCCTCCGCAAGACGGAGCAGTAGCCCGCAGCGCGTACAGGGCCCGCCCGGACCACATGGTTCGGGCGGGCCCTTCCCGTATCCGAGGGCTCCGCGGGAAATCCAGCCTCGCCGGCGATTGAGCCCCGGTCACGGGAACAGGCAGGCAGGGGACAAGCCCCGCGCAGCGGCCCCCGCAGCACGGCGGCCCGGCAGCACGGCAGCACGGCGGTCCCGCAGCCCAGCAGCACCGCGGCCCGGCGGCCCCGCAGCCCGGTCCCACGCAAAGGGCCGGGCCCCGGGGAATCCCCGGGGCCCGGCCCTCAGCCTGCCGACGGCTACGCGCTCAGCGAGCGCGAACCGCTCAGTTGTCGTCCTCGTCGATCAGGAACCCGCGCATCGGCGAAGGCGCCTGCTGCATCGGCTGCGGCGCCTGCGGCCGTACCGGTGCCATCGGCTGGGTCATCGCCGGCGACATCTGCTGCTGGCCACCGTACGAGGGCCCACCGCCCATGGACGGGTTGCCGCCCATCTGCTGGTTGCCGTGACCGCCGTGGTTGCCGCCCATGGTGTGACCCATGGCGCCGGCACCGGCCGGGGCCAGCGAGGGCGACGGCGGCAGCGAAGCGGCAGCCGGCGTCCGCGGCGGAGCCAGCGAGTCGTCGGCCTGGGTCTCCAGCTGACGCAGCTGGCTCTCCAGGTAGGACTTCAGACGGGTCCGGTACTCGCGCTCGAAGCCGCGCAGATCCTCGACCTTGCGCTCCAGCGTCGCGCGGGCCGACTCCAGCGAGCCCATCGCCACGCGGTGCTTCTCCTGCGCGTCCCGCTCCAGCGCGTCCGCCTTGGCACGCGCGTCGCGCTCCAGACCCTCGGCACGGCTGCGCGCCTCGCCGACGATCTTGTTGGCCTCGGAACGGGCCTCCGCGATCGCCTGGTCAGCGGTCTGCTGCGCCAGGGAGAGGACACGGGCGGCGCTGTCGCCACCGGGGCCCTGCTGCTGCATCTGCGGCTGCTGCTGCATCTGCTGCATCTGCTGCTGCGGGTTGTGGCCGCCCATGGGGCCACCCATCGGTCCGCCCATGGGACCGCCCTGCATCGGGCCGGGGCCGTGCGGGCCCTGCGGACCGGGGCCGTGCGGGCCCTGGGGGCCGTGGCCGCTGGGACCGGCCGGCAGCTGAGGCGCTCCACCGGGCAGCTGGGGCGGACCCATCTGCGGGGGCTGCTGCTGGACCGGCGGACCAGATATGGCGGCGGGCACAGGAGCACCGGGACGGTCCTGCGGCTCCGGCTTGCGCATACCCTGCTGCTGCTGGTTCTGCGCGGCGGCACGCGTGGCGGCGGCCAGCTTGGCGCGCAGGTCCTCGTTCTCACGGAGCAGGCGGGTCAGCTCGGACTCGACCTCGTCGAGGAAGGCGTCAACCTCGTCCTCGTCATAGCCTTCTCGGAGACGGACCGTCGTGAACTGCTTGTTCCGCACGTCCTCGGGGGTCAGCGGCATCTCTTCTTCACCTCTACGTAGTCGTCGGCAGTCGGCAGGACCGTATCGCTCACAGCCTGGTCACGATGCTGATCAGGATGGAAACGATGATCATCAGAACGAAGAAGGACAGGTCGAGTGCCACGCCCCCGAGACGCAGCGGCGGGATGAACCGCCGCAGGAGCTTCAGCGGTGGATCGGTGACCGTGTAAGTCGCCTCAAGGACGACCACCATCGGCTTGCCCGGCTGCCATGAACGTGCGAACTGGAAGACGTAGTCCATGACCAGCCGGAAAATCAGCACGATGAGGAAACACATCAACGCGATGTAGACAACACTTTGTGCGACGCCCATCCTCGCGCTTCCCTCTCCCCTGGCTCTCGTAGCTCCGGCCTTGCGGCCGGGTTGTTCCCGGTGTCGTGTTCTCAGCTCTGGTTGAAGAATCCGCCCTCTGCGATGCGGGCCTTGTCCTCCGCCGTGACATCGACGTTAGCAGGCGACAACAGGAACACCTTCTGCGTCACGCGTTCAATGCTGCCATGGAGGCCGAAGACGAGTCCCGCGGCAAAGTCGACAAGTCGCTTCGCGTCCGTATCGTCCATCTCCGTGAGATTCATGATCACCGGAGTGCCCTCACGGAAGTGTTCCCCGATGGTACGGGCCTCGTTGTAGGTCCTGGGGTGCAGCGTGGTGATGCGGTACGGCTCCCGCTCGGACACGACCTTGGGCATGATCACCGGTGCGTTCTTCTCCATGTTCGGGCGTTCAGGTGTGATGGATGCCACGGGGGCGATTCGGGCGGGTCGCTCTCTCTCCGCCGGAATCTGAACCGGCTCCCGCTGCGCCGGAGGCTGTACCACTCGTACAGGTTCGTCCCGTTCCCGCTCCACCTGATGCGCGGGCTGGTGCCGGCGCCGGTCGCGCTCGGGCTCCGGCTCGGGTTCGAATTCGTCGTCGGGGTCGAACCCCGGACCGTCGTACCCATCGTCCTCCACGAGGCCGAGGTAGACCGCCATCTTGCGCATCGCGCCGGCCATGCTCTGAGTCCTCCGCTCTGTGGTGGATCGGCATCTGTCACCAAGTGCCCGCGATCCACTGTGGCCCTGCCCGCCAGAGGCGGTAATGACCATATTTTCTGCTGTGGTCCGACTGCTTGGCGACGTTACCCGAGCCCGGGTCGGACTCCGAGTACCGCAGTACCGACGCGCACATGTGTCGCTCCGGCCGCAACCGCGTCCTCGAGGTCCGCACTCATTCCTGCAGAGACCATGTTCGCAGCCGGATGGTTCCCGCGCAGCCGGGATGAGAATTCCATCAGCCGGTCGAAAGCGGCACGTTGCCTTCCGGCGAACGGTCCGGCGAGTGGCGCGACGGTCATCAGACCGTCCAGCCGGAGCCCGGGTGCCGACGCGACCGCGTCGGCCAACTCCTCGATCCCGTCGGGCGCGACACCGCCCCGCTCCCCCCGCTCACCGCTCTCCGCGTCGAGCGCGACCTGGATGAGACACCCGAGCTCGCGCCCGCCGCGGCCGGCCGCGGCGGAGAGGGCGGTCACCAGCTTCGTACGGTCCACCGACTGCACGACATCGGCATAACTCGCCACGGATCGGACCTTGTTCGTCTGCAATTGACCGACAAAGTGCCATGTGAGGGACAGATCCGCACATTCGGTGGCCTTGGGGGCGGCATCCTGGTCACGATTCTCCGCGACATGGCGCACACCGAGTTGATGCAGGATCCGCACATCGCTCGCGGGGTAGGTCTTGGTGACCACGATGAGGGTCACCTCTTCCCGTTTGCGACCGGCGGCCGCACAGGCGGAAACAATGCGTTCCTCCACCCGTGCGAGATTTGCCGTGAGTTGTTCCTTACGGTCCGTCATGCCCTATCCGTCCAGCCAGACATATCCGGCGAGCCGCCCGGTGGTGCGGTCGCGTCGGTACGAGAAGTGATCGCCCGATTCGAGGGTGCAGAAGGGCGAGGCCTGCCGGTCGGTCACGCCGAGGTCCGCCAGTTGCGCGTGGACTCCGGCGGTGACGTCCACCGCCGGGGTGCCCCAACTGGTCTCGGACCACGAGGCGGGGACGACCGCCGCGACCTCGTCCCGCATTCCGGCCGGCACCTCGTAGCACCGGCCGCAGACGGCCGGCCCGGTGCGGGCGATGATCCGGGAGGGCTCCGCGCCGAGCCCGGTCATGGCCGCGACCGCGGCGGGTACGACTCCGGCGACCAGGCCCGGACGGCCCGCGTGTGCTGCTGCGACGATTCCGGCGACCGGATCGGCGAGCAGTACCGGGGTGCAGTCGGCGGTGAGGACGGCGAGCGGAAGTCCGCGCCGCGCGGTCACCACCGCGTCCACGGCGGGAATCTCGCGGCTGTCGCCCCAGGGTCCGTCGACGACGGCCACGTCCCGGCCGTGCACCTGGTTCATCCAGACGACCTGCGCCGGATCGAGTCCGCGGGCGCGGGCGGCCCGCTCCCGGTTGGCCAGGACGGCGGCGGGGTCGTCACCGACCGCGCCGCCGAGGTTGAGCTCCGCGTACGGAGCGGCGCTCACCCCGCCCCACCTGTCGGTGAAGGAGAAGTGAGCGCCGCCGTCCGAAGAAACAGAATCCTTGTGACTCACTGAGTGGTGCGGACCTATCACTTCAAGAAGTCCGGAACGTCCAGCTCTTCGGCCTGGGAGTCCTGGTAGGGACGGGCCGGCGGGACGTGCGGCGGAGCGACCGGCGGAATGTGGCTCTCGTGCGCCACCGGAACCGGCTCGGCCTGGACCGGGGGTTCCTCGCGGGTGGGTACGGAACCCAGTCCGCTGTTCTGGCGCACGGGCTCGGCTGCCCGGGCCGGCGGGGCCGGCTCCTCGCGCTTGGTCGAGTTCGCACCCAGGACGTTCTCCCGGCGGGCCGGGGGCTGTCCGCCGTCGAAGCCCGCCGCGATCACGGTGACCCTGACCTCGTCGCCCAGCGCGTCGTCGATGACCGCGCCGAAGATGATGTTGGCCTCGGGATGTGCCGCCTCGCTCACCAGCTGGGCGGCCTCGTTGATCTCGAAGAGACCGAGGTCGCTGCCGCCGGAGATGGAGAGCAGGACACCGCGGGCGCCGTCGATGGACGCCTCCAGGAGCGGCGAGGAGATCGCCATCTCCGCAGCGGCCACCGCGCGGTCGTCGCCGCGGGCCGAGCCGATGCCCATGAGCGCCGATCCGGCCTCGGACATGACCGACTTGACGTCGGCGAAGTCGAGGTTGATCAGACCCGGGGTCGTGATGAGGTCGGTGATGCCCTGGACACCCGAGAGCAGCACCTGGTCGGCCGACTTGAACGCGTCGAGCACGCTGACCTGGCGGTCCGAGATGGACAGCAACCGGTCGTTGGGGATGACGATGAGGGTGTCGACCTCTTCGCGGAGCTCGGCGATGCCGTCCTCCGCCTGGTTCGCGCGGCGCCGGCCCTCGAAGGTGAACGGCCGGGTGACCACACCGATCGTCAGGGCGCCGAGCGAGCGCGCGATGTTGGCGACGACGGGTGCGCCACCGGTGCCGGTGCCGCCGCCTTCTCCTGCGGTGACGAAGACCATGTCGGCCCCCTTGAGGACCTCCTCGATCTCCTCACGGTGATCCTCTGCCGCCTTACGACCGACGGCCGGGTTCGCCCCGGCGCCGAGGCCACGGGTGAGTTCACGGCCGACGTCGAGCTTGACGTCGGCGTCGCTCATCAACAGGGCTTGCGCATCCGTGTTGATCGCGATGAACTCGACGCCCTTGAGGCCGACCTCGATCATTCGGTTGATGGCATTGACACCACCGCCGCCGACACCGATGACCTTGATGACTGCGAGGTAGTTCTGCGGTGCTGCCACGTCGAAGGCCTCTCGCCTCGAGTTACGTGTCGTCGCTTGGCGGTAGTCCCGCCGCGACGACGGATGCCGATTGGGACGGTCCGGACGCCGACCCGAACCCTAACGTTGAAGTTTAGGGTTACCAGTGTGTCTGCTTCATGGACTCTTCCGAACAGGACACTAAGTCGACAAGTGGCGCACGTTCAACGAACACGCCGAACCTCCCGTTTTTCTTTTCACCCTATGTGATCACCCGTAGCGCTGACCAACCAGGGTGCTGGCCAGGCCAAATGTGCGTCAACTACCCGACACCGCCGGAGCGGTGGGCGCACTCACGTCGAAGTGTCCTGCTTTGGGAGCAGCTTTCATGAGAGCGGTGAGGACTTTCGCCTTCACCACACCTTCTTCACTGCTCCCCCAGATCACCGTGCGGTTCCCGGTGAGTCCCAGGGAGACCGAATCGTACGAGATGACTCGCACGACCCGGGTCTCCCCGGCGACCGCGTCGGGAAGATCGCCCGCGACCCGGACCGCTTCACGCACCAGTCGCTCACTGTCGAAGCGGAGCCGGCTCGCGGACCGGCCAGGCGTCAGTTCCAGCAGGGGTACCTGCCCGGGAGCCTTGTCCACCGTCGCGAACCGCACGCCTTCGGCGTCCACTTCGATGAACTTCGCACCCTTCTCAACCAACAGAACCGGCTGCCGTTCGGTCACTTTAAGTCCGATGCCGTGCGGCCATGACCGTACGACATCCACCGAGTCGATACGAGGCAACTTCTGGCGCAACCGTTCCGCGACGGCGCCGGTGTCCACGGAGATCAGCGGGGCGCCCATCGGCACCGCCGCGGCGGCCTCCACCTCGGCGGGTGACAGCACGTCGACGCCGGTGATCCGGACCTGCTCGGTGCGGAGCCAGGAGGAGCCGTAGAGCGCCCAGACGGCCCCGGAGCCGAGCAGCAGCACGGCCGCGGCGATCACGATCAGGAGGGTGCGCCGGGACATCCGGCGTCCCTGGGCCCCGGGGCGCGGCGAGCTGTCCCGGGTCTCCTTCTGCTGCCCTGCACCGCGCTGGGCGGTCGTCGGTCCGGCCACGCTCGCTCCTTATGACGGGTCCGGGGGCGCCGCCCCCGGACCCGTCCGCCTCACGCGCCTCGGCGTGCGGCGATCGCCTCGTACACCATGCCGACCAGCAGATCGTCGGCGTCCCGGCGGCCGAACTCCGCGGCGGCGCGGGACATTTCGTACAGCCGGTGCGGATCCGACAGCACCGGGAGGACGTTGCCCTGCACCCACTCGGGGGTGAGCGCCGCGTCGTCCACCAGCAGTCCGCCGCCGGCGTTGACCACCGGCTGGGCGTTGAGCCGCTGTTCGCCGTTGCCGATCGGCAGCGGGACGTAGGCGGCGGGCAGCCCGACGGCGGAGAGTTCGGCGACGGTCATCGCGCCCGCGCGGCAGAGCATCATGTCGGCCGCGGCGTACGCGAGGTCCATCCGGTCCACGTACGGTACCGGGATGTAGGGCGGCATCCCGGGCATGTTGTCGACGCGCGGCATTTCGTTCTTCGGGCCGACCACGTGCAGGATCTGGATCCCGGAGCGCTGGAGCAGCGGTGCGACCCGCTGGACCACCTCGTTGAGGCGGCGGGCGCCCTGCGAGCCGCCGGAGACCAGCAGCGTCGGCAGGTTGGGGTCGAGGCCGAAGGCGGCACGCGCCTCGGGACGGACCCGGGCCCGGTCCAGGGTCGCGATGGTGCGGCGCAGCGGGATGCCGATGTAGCGGGCGCCGCGGAGCTTGCTGTCGGGGGTCGAGACGGCGACGCCGTGCGCGTAACGCGAGCCGATCTTGTTGGCCAGGCCGGGGCGGGCGTTGGCCTCGTGGACCACGATCGGCACTCCGGCGCGCTTGGCGGCCAGGTAGCCGGGCAGCGCCACGTAGCCGCCGAAGCCGACCACGCAGTCCGCCTTGGTGCGTTCCAGGATCTGCTCGGCGGCCTTGATGGTGCCGCGCAGCCTGCCCGGGACGGTGATGAGTTCAGGGGTGGGCTTGCGCGGCAGCGGTACGGCCGGGATCAGGGCGAGTTCGTACCCCCGCTCGGGTACGAGCCTGGTCTCGAGTCCGCGCTCCGTGCCGAGAGCGGTGATTCCCACGCTCGGGTCCTGCCTCCGCAGTGCGTCCGCGAGGGCAAGCGCGGGCTCGATGTGGCCGGCGGTCCCCCCACCGGCGAGTACGACATGCACCGAAATTCACCGCTCTCCGGACGGACGCTTCTTGACGCGCCGTCTCATCGTCTTCCATCTCACCCCGGGCCTCCGCACGGCCAGGGCCGCCTTCGCCGCCGGATCCGCTCGCGCGAACGCGATCAGCAGCCCGACGGCGAACATGGTCGGCAGCAGGGCCGAACCCCCGTAGGAGAACAGCGGGAGCGGGACACCGGCGATCGGCAGCAGGCCGAGCACCGCACCGATGTTGATCACGGCCTGGGCCGTGATCCAGGTGGTCACACCTCCCGCTGCGTACCTCACGAAGGGGTCCTCCGTGCGTCCGGCCACGCGGATACCCGCATAGCCTAGAGCCGCGAACAGGGCGAGTACCGACAGCGTCCCCGCCAACCCCAGTTCCTCCCCGGTGATGGCGAAGATGAAGTCGGTGTGCGGTTCGGGCAGTTGGCCCCATTTTTCCACACTTGCACCAAGCCCGGATCCGAACCATCCGCCGGACGCCAGAGCGTAGATACCGTGCACGGCCTGCCAGCACGAGCCGCCGGGTCCCGGTTCGCTGGCCCCCATGCAGTCCAGGCGCGACATCCGGTTCGGGCTGGTCTTGATCAGCAGGAAGGCGATCAGGCCTGCGGAGGCGAGCACTCCCGCGAACAGCCGGGTCGGGGCTCCGGCCAGCCAGAGCAGTCCGAACAGGATGGCCGTGAGAATGATCGCAGTGCCCATGTCACCGCCGAGCATGATCAGCCCGAGCAGCATGAAGGCGACCGGAACCAGGGGCACGAGCATGTGCTTCCACTGGTTCAGCAGTCGTTTGTCCTGTTTGCGGGCGAGCAGGTCGGCCCCCCACAGGACCAGGGCCAGCTTGCCGAACTCACTGGGCTGGAGTTGGAAGGGGCCGCCCAGGTAGAGCCAGTTCCGGTTGCCGTTGACCGACATCCCTATCCCCGGCACCTGCACCAGCACCATCAGGAAGACGGCGCCCATCAGCAGCGGGTAGGACAGGGCCCGGTGCAGCTTCACGGGCATCCGGGCGGCGGCCGCCATCAGTCCGGCCCCGATGACGGCGGCGAGGAACTGCTTGCGGAAGAAGTACGTACCCGGCTTGTCGAGCTCCAGCGCCTTGATCATCGAGGCGGAGTAGACCATCACGAGGCCGAGGACGGTGATCAGCAGCCCGGCGCCCAGGATCAGGTAGTAGGCGGTCAGCGGGCGGTCCCACGCCCTGCGTGCCTGCTCGTACAGCCTCCGTGCCCCGCCGCCCCGGGGCGAGCGGGGCCCGCCGGAGGTCCTGGAGCGTGCCGTCGGCGGCTTCCGGGTGCCCGCGGCGGGCCTCACGCGCAGGGCGAGGCCTGCGGGGAGCGGTGCGCCCCCGGCCGCGAGGAGAGGCGGACGGAGCGCCCGGCTGATCGCCGAGCTCGCCCGCGAGCGGTCTCCGCGGCGTGCGGCAGAGCTCTCTTCGGCCGGCATGGTCCCTGTCCCCTCCACTGCTCGTGCCCGGGGCTTCGCGCCAGGGGCCCGGGCCCCCGGTACAGCCCGTACGTACCCGGATGCTCCGGGACCGTACGGCGCGGAGGCCGGGCCCGTCAGGCGCTCTCGGCGGCGAGCGTGCGGACGGCGTCCGCGAAGGCCTCGCCCCGCTTGTTGTAATTGACGAACATGTCCATCGAGGCACAGGCGGGAGCCATCAGTACGGTGTCTCCCGGCCGGGCGAGCCGTGCCGCCTCGCGGACCGCCTCGGACATCGCCCCAGTGTCGGTCCGGTCGAGCTCGGTCACCGGGACCTCGGGCGCGTGTCGCGTGAGGGCTTCGCGGATGAGGGCCCGGTCGGCGCCCATCAGGACGACGCCCCGCAGACGCCCCGCGCACCCGGTCACCAGCTCGTCGAACGTGGCGCCCTTGGCCAGTCCGCCGGCGATCCAGACGATCGGGTCGTAGGACGCCAGGGAGGCCTCGGCGGCGTGGGTGTTGGTGGCCTTGGAGTCGTCGATGTACGCCACCCCGGCGACGTCCGCGACGTGCTCGATGCGGTGCGGGTCGGGGCGGAAGGCGCGCAGCCCGTCGCGGACCGCGGCGGGCTCCACGCCGAAGGCCCGGGCCAGTGCCGCGGCGGCCAGCGCGTTGGCGATGTTGTGCGGGACGGGCGGGTTCACGTCCGCGACCTCGGCGAGCTCCTGGGCCTGCTTCTGCCGGTTCGTCACGAAGGCCCGGTCGACGAGGATGCCGTCGACGACACCGAGCTGGGAGGGCCCGGGAGTGCCGAGGGTGAAGCCGATCGCCCGGCAGCCCTCCTCGACGTCCGCCTCGCGCACCAGGTCCTCGGTGGCGGGGTCCGCCACGTTGTAGACACAGGCGACGGTGTTGCCCTCGTAGATCCGGCCCTTGTCGGCGACGTACGCCTCCATGGAGCCGTGCCAGTCGAGGTGGTCGGGGGCCAGGTTGAGGACGGCCGCGGAGTGGGCGCGCAGCGAGGGCGACCAGTGCAGCTGGTAGCTGGAGAGCTCGACGGCCAGGACGTCGTACGTCTCCTCGCCGAGGACCGCGTCCAGGAGCGAGACCCCGATGTTTCCGACTGCGGCGGTGCGCAGCCCGGCGGCCTCCAGGATCGAGGCGAGCATCCGGACGGTCGTGGTCTTGCCGTTGGTGCCGGTGACCGCGAGCCAGGGCGCCGGTTCCCGGCCGCCCCGCCCCCGCAGCCGCCAGGCGAGTTCGACGTCGCCCCAGACCGGGACGCCCGCCTCGGCGGCCGCGGTGAACAGCGGCTTGTCGGGCTTCCAGCCCGGCGTGGTGACGATGAGCTCGGTGGACTTCGGCAGGGTGGCCCCGTCGCCGAGGCGCACGGTGATGCCCTGCGCCTCCAGCTCCGCGGCCTGCGTGCGGGAGCGCTCGTCGTCCCCGTCGTTGACGACGGTGACGACGGCGCCGAGACCGTGCAGCACCCGGGCCGCCGGGATCCCGGAGACTCCGAGTCCGGCGACCGTGACGTGCTTGCCCTGCCAGTCCACGTTGCTCACTTCTTGGCTGCCCATCCTGCGTAGAAGAGGCCGAGGCCGACGATCACGCACATGCCCTGGATGATCCAGAACCGGACCACGACAAGGACTTCGGACCACCCCTTGAGTTCGAAGTGGTGCTGGAGCGGTGCCATCCGGAAGACGCGCTTGCCGGTCATCTTGAACGAGCCGACCTGGATGACGACGGACATCGTGATCATCACGAAGAGGCCGCCGAGCACCGCCATCAGGAACTCGGTGCGGGAGCAGATCGCCAGTCCGGCGAGCGCGCCGCCGAGGGCCAGTGAACCGGTGTCACCCATGAAGATCTTGGCGGGCGAGGTGTTCCACCACAGGAAGCCGAAGCAGGAACCCATGAGGGCGGAGGCCACGACCGCGAGGTCGAGCGGATCTCGCACTTCGAAGCAGGCGCTCGGGTTGGTGAGCGTGGCGGCGTTGGCGCAGGACTCCTGGAACTGCCAGAGGCCGATGAACGTGTACGCACCGAAGACCATCACCGACGCGCCGGTGGCCAGGCCGTCCAGACCGTCCGTCAGGTTCACGCCGTTGGACATGGCGAGAATCATGAAGAGCGCCCAGAGCACGAAGAGCACCGGGCCGATCGACCAGCCGAAGTCCTCGACGAACGAGAGCTTGTCGGAGGCCGGGGTGTTGCCGCGGGCATCGGCGAACTGGAGCGAGAGCACCGCGAAGGCGATGCCCACGATCAGCTGGCCCGCCATCTTGGCCTTGGCCCGCAGACCCAGCGAACGCTGCTTGACGATCTTGATGTAGTCGTCGAGGAAGCCGACGAGTCCCATGCCGGCCATCAGGAAGAGGACCAGCACACCGGAGAAGCGCATGTCCTCGCCGGTGATCACCTTGGCCAGGACGTACGCGATGATCGTCGCCAGGATGAAGGCGATGCCGCCCATGGTGGGCGTGCCCTTCTTCGATCCGTGGCTGCGCGGGCCGTCGTCCCGGATGAACTGCCCGTATCCCTTGCGGGCCAGCAGCTTGATCAGCAGCGGGGTACCGACCAGGGTCAGGAAGAGCCCGATGGCCCCCGCGAACAGGATCTGCCTCATCGGCCGGCGACCTCGCCCTCGGTCGCGTTCTCCAGCAGTGCCGTAACGACCTGCTCCAGGCCGACCGACCGGGACGCCTTCACCAGCACGACGTCTCCCGGGCGCAGTTCACTGCGCAACAGGTCGACGGCAGCCTGTGCGTCGGACACATGCACCGACTCCTCACCCCACGAACCCTCGTTGTATGCGCCCAGTTGCAGCCAGGAGGCCTCTCTGCCCCCGACCGCGACGAGCTTGCTGACGTTGAGCCGGACGACAAGCCGTCCGACCGCGTCGTGCTCGGTGAGCGAGGCGTCGCCGAGCTCGGCCATCTGGCCGAGCACCGCCCACGTACGACGCCCCTTCCCCATGGCGGCCAGCGCGCGCAGCGCGGCCTTCATGGATTCGGGGTTGGCGTTGTAGGCGTCATTGACGAACGTCACGCCGTCCGGACGCTCGGTGACCTCCATGCGCCAGCGGGAGAGGGTGCCCGACTCGGAGAGCGCCATGGCGATCTCGTCTGCGGACAGGCCCAGCTCATGGGCGACGGCGGCCGCGGCGAGCGCGTTCGACACGTGATGCTCACCGTACAGGCGCATGGTCACATCACTGCACCCGGTGGGTGTGTGAAGCCTGAACGAGGGCCGGCCGTCCTCGGTGAGACGCACGTTCTCGCCCCGTACGTCCGCATCCGCGGCTTCGCCGAAGAGCAGCACCCGGGCCTTGGTCCGGGACGTCATGGCGCGTACGAGCGGGTCGTCGGCGTTGAGTACGGCGAGGCCGTCCTCGGGGAGGGACTCGACCATCTCGCCCTTGGCCTGGGCGATCTGCTCCTTCCCGCCGAACTCCCCGATGTGGGCGCTGCCGACGTTGAGGACGAGGCCGATGCGCGGCGGGACGAGCCCGGTGAGGTAGCAGATGTCGCCGATGTAGCGGGCACCCATTTCGAGGACCAGGTGCTGGGTCTCCTCGGTCGCGCGCAGGGCGGTGAGCGGCAGACCGATCTCGTTGTTGAGGTTGCCCGCCGGGTAGACGGTGGGGCCCTTGCGCTCCAGGAGCTGGGCGATCAGGTCCTTGGTGGAGGTCTTGCCGGCGGACCCGGTGAGGGCGACGACGGTGGTGCCGAGGCGGCCGACGACGGTGCGGGCGAGCGCGCCGAGCGCCGCCACCACGTCGTCCACGACGATCGCGGGAACGCCGACGGGACGGGAGGCCAGGACGACTGCCGCGCCCGCCTCGACGGCGCGCCGGGCGTAGTCGTGGCCGTCGACGCGTTCGCCGGCGAACGCGACGAAGAGGCTGCCTTGCTTCACCTCCCGGGAGTCGATCACGACGGGCCCGCTGACGGTTACGGCCGGATCCGGTATGTCGTACGACTGCCCGCCGACGATTTCGGCGATCTCGGCGAGGGAAAGGGCGATCACTTGGTCATCCCTGACTGTTGTTCTCGTGGGTGGGGGCACGGTGGGTGGCGTTCTCGTGTCCCAGGGACCGCTCGATGGCCGTGCGCAGGACCACCCGGTCGTCGAAGGGGCGCACCACTCCGTGGACGTCCTGGCCCTGCTCGTGGCCCTTGCCGGCGATCAGCACGGTGTCCCCGGGGCCGGCCCGTCCGACGGCGGCCGCGATGGCGGCGGCCCGGTCGGCGTCGACCAGGACGTCACCGCGTTCGTGCACGGGCACTTCGGCGGCGCCCGCGAGCATGGCGGCGAGGATGCCGAGGGGGTCCTCGGAGCGGGGGTTGTCCGAGGTCAGTACGGCGGTGTCGGCGAGCCGGGCCGCGGCGGCGCCCATCGGGCCGCGTTTGGTGGTGTCGCGGTCGCCGCCGCAGCCGAGGACGATGTGCACCTTGCCCTCGGTGACCTTCCGCAGGGAGCGCAGTACCGACTCGACGGCGTCGGTCTTGTGCGCGTAGTCGACCAGTGCGAGGTACGGCTGTCCGGCGTCGACCCGCTCCAGCCGGCCCGGCACCCCGGGCACCGCGGCGACGCCGTCGGCCGCGGTCTGCGGGTCGATGCCGGCGACGGCGAGGGTGACGATCGCGGCGAGGGTGTTGGCGACGTTGAACGGTCCGGGCAGCGGGGCCCGGGCCGCGGCCCGTTCGCCCTTGGGGCCGACGACGGTGAAGGTGGAGCCGAGCTGGCCCACCTCGACGTCCTCGGCGCGCCAGTCGGCGTCCGGGTGGCCCTCGGCGGAGAACGTGGTGATGGGGACGGAGGCCTCGGTGATGAGCCTGCGGCCGTACTCGTCGTCGTAGTTGACGACACCCTGCCTGCTGCGCTGCGAGGTGAAGAGCCGCGCCTTGGCCTGGAAGTAGTCCTCCATGCCGGAGTGGAACTCCATGTGCTCCGGGCTGAGGTTGTTGAAGACCGCGACGTCGAAGACGCAGCCGTCGACCCGCCCGAGCATCAGGGCGTGGCTGGATACCTCCATCGTCACCGCTTCGACGCCGCGTTCGCGCATGACGGCGAACAGGGCCTGCAGATCGGTGGCTTCGGGCGTGGTGCGCTCGGACTTGATGCGTTCGTCGCCGATCCGCATCTCCACGGTGCCGATGAGTCCGGTGTCGCGTCCGGCTCCGCGGAATCCGCCCTCGACGAGGTACGCGGTCGTGGTCTTGCCCGACGTTCCGGTGATGCCGATCTGGAGCAGGTCGGCACCGGGGTGGCCGTAGATCTCGGTGGCGAGTTCGCCCATCCGGCCGCGCGGGTCCTCGGTGACCAGCACCGGGAGTCCGGTGGCGGCGGAGCGTTCGGCGCCCGCCGGGTCGGTGAGGATCGCGGCGGCGCCGAGACCGGCGGCCTGGGCGGTGAAGTCGGCGCCGTGCAGGCGGGCACCGGGCAGGGCCGCGTAGACGTCCCCGGGACGTACGGCCCGGGAGTCGTGGGTGATGCCGGTGACTTCGCCGTTGCCCGGCGGTTCGACTCCCAGCCGGGCCGCCAGCGTGACCAGGGATGTCGGCCGCAGCCGATCCGGGCGGGGCGCTCCCGGGTAGTTCACAGGGGCGTCCTTCTGGGTGGTTCGGGACTGTTCAGCGTGGGGCACGGCGGTGAGCGTACCGGGCGCACCCGGCCTCTCGCGAAGTGAGGGGGCGGGGGTGCGGTGGTTCCCGTTCCGGTTCCCTGGATCGGGGGTGATGGTTGTCACTGGTGGTCTCCCCGAGTTCACTCGCCGGGTTTGAAGGACACCGGCAGCCGGGCCGGCGTGCTGCCGGTGGGTGCCGTCTGCAGCGTCTTCAGCGCGAATTCCATGACCTGCTTGTAAATGGGTCCGCAGATCTGGCCGCCGAAGTAGCTGCCCTTGGTGGGGTTCTGGATGGCGCAGTAGACGGTGATCTGGGGGTTGTCGGCGGGGGCGAACCCGGCGAAGGAGGCGGTGTAGCCGTGGTAACCGCCGCGTACCGGATCGACCCGGTTGGCCGTACCGGTCTTGCCCGCGACGCGGTAGCCGGGGATCTTGGCCTTCGTGCCGGTGCCCTCCTCGTCCCCGACGACCGACTCCAGCATGGTGGCGAGCGTCCTGGCCGTCTTCTCGCTGACCACCCGGGTCTGTTCGGGTGCCTCGGCGGGGGTGAAGCGGCCGTCGGCGCCCTTGGTGCCGCGGACGAGGGTCGGCGCCACGCGGACCCCGCCGTTGGCGATCGTCGAGTAGATGGAGGCCGCCTGCATGGCGTTGAGCGAGAGGCCCTGGCCGAACGGGATCGTGTACTGCTGCGACGTCGACCAGTCCTGCGGCTTGGCGAGAATGCCGGCGGTCTCGCCCGGGTAGCCGAGTCCGGTCGGTGAACCGATGCCGAACTTGCGCAGGTAGTCGTAGAGGACCTTGTTGGACGCGGCCTGGGTCTTCCCCAGCTGTCCGGTGGCCAGGATGGTGCCGATGTTGCTGGACTTGGCGAGTACGCCGTTGAGCGTGAGGTACCAGGTCGGGTGGTCGATGTCGTCCTTGAAGAGCCGGTCGCCGCGGTGCAGGCGGTTGGGGACCGTGACATGGGTGCCCGGAGTGGCGACACCCTCCTCCAGCACGGCGGCCATCGACATGACCTTGCTGGTGGAGCCGGGCTCGTACACGTCCTGGAGCGCCGCGTTGCCCAGCGAGGCGGCATCGGCCTGCGAGAGGTCGTTGGGGTCGAAGCCCGGCGCGTTGGCCATGGCGAGGACCTCGCCGGTGCGGGTGTTCTGCACGACGACATAGCCGCGGTCCGCCTTGGACTTCGCCACCTGGTCGGAGATGGCCTTCTGGGCCGCCCACTGGATGTCGCGGTCGATGGTCAGCTCGATGTCGGAGCCGGCGACGGCAGGTACCTCCTTGGTGCCCGCGGTGGGCACCCGGCGACCGCCGGACTGGGCGTACTTGATCGTGCCGTCCTCGCCCGCGAGCTCCTTGTCCAGCTGCGATTCGAGGCCGCCCGCGCCCTTGCCCTCGGCGTTGACGTAACCCAGTATCCCGGCGGCGAGACCCCCGTTGGGGTAGACGCGCTTGGTGGTCGACTCCTGGAAGACACCGGCCAGCACATTGGCTCCGGGCCCGCCGGCCGCCCTGTCCTTCGCGGCCTTCTCGGCGAAGACGGACTTGAGGTCCTTGATCTGCGTCCAGACCTGCGGGGTCTGCCTGCGGGCCAGCACCGTGTACCGGCTCTTGGGCTTGGACAGCTTCCCGGTCAGTTCCGCAGCGTCGACGCCGAGGATCGGTGCGAGGAGCGCGGCGGCCTGCTGGGGCGCGTCGGGTGCCTTGCTGTCCTCGGGAGTGAACATCTTGGGGTCGGCGGTGATGTCGTACGCGTCGACGCTGGTGGCCAGCGCGATGCCGCCGCGGTCGGTGATCTCGCCGCGCTCGGCGGCGACGGTGTAGCTGAGGTAGCGGTTCTTCTCGGCCTTGGCCGCGTACGCGCTGGCGTCGACGGCCTGCACCTGGAGGAGCCGGACGACGAACGCGATCATGACGAGGGTCAGCGCCAGGCTGACCAGCCGCAGCCGCGGCCTCGGGCTGCCGAGGCGCAGCGGCCGGGCGGTACGGGAGCGGGGGGCCCGTCCGCGGGGCGCGGCGGACGGGGGCCGGCGTCGCGGCTCGGGGCGGGCGGCGGGCCGGGGGCGGCCGGAGCGGCCCGCCGCGTTACGCGGGCGGGCGGGGCCGGGTACCCGTCGGCGCGGTGGTTCCTGGGAGGGCACTGCGTCACCTGCCGGGGCTCGTGGAGGTCTGTTCTGCCGGGGTACGCGCGTTCGCGGAGGTGCTCGGCTTCGCCGGGGCGGTGCCGGTCGCCGTCGCGGAGGCGCCGGGCTTCGCCGCCGGTGTGCCCGACGCGGCGGGCGAGGGGGTGGAGCGCGACGAGGACGACGGGGCGGCCGCGGGGGGCGGTTCGGCGGTTTCGGGCTTCGGCGACGCGGTGGCCGGGGCGGCACTCGCGGCGGAGGGCACGCCGCGGACCTTGCCGTCCGGGCCGAGGAAGGCGGGGCTGCCGCCGGGGACCATGCCCAGTTCCCGTGCGCGCCGAGCCAGGGCGTCCGGTTCGGATGCGCTGTCGACGTCGCGCTGGAGGGCCTGCTGGTCGTCGGTGAGTTCCGTGGTCCGCTTCTTGAGCTCGCTCAGCCGGAACGATCCTTCGTTGAGCGCGGAGTTCAGCAGGAGCAGGGTGATCAGGCCGCCGCCCAGGAGGAGGACGACCAGCAGGACGAAGGGGGTCCGGGCCGCGTTGCTCGGTCCGGCCGGCATCAGCCGGCTGAGCCGCGCGGCGCGGCCCTTCAGCCCGCCGGCCGCGTTGCTCACCGCGCCGCTCCGTCCCCGGGCCGGGTCCGCGAGGACTCCGGGTGCCGGCTGCTCATCGCTCCTCCTCGCGGATGCGCTGGGCTCCGCGCAGCCGGGCGGGGGCGGCGCGCCGGTTCTCGGCGACCTCCTCCTCGGTGGGCAGTTCGGCGCCGCGGGTCAGCAGCTTGAGCCGTGGCTGGTAGCGCTCGGGGACGACCGGCAGGCCGGGCGGGGCGGTGTTCGCGGCCCCCGCCGCGAACACCTGCTTGACCAGGCGGTCCTCGAGCGAGTGGTACGAGAGGACGGCGACGCGTCCACCGACGGCGAGGCTCCGGACCGCGGCCGGGATGGCCTGTTCCAGCACGCTGAGCTCGCCGTTGACCTCGATGCGCAGCGCCTGGAAGGTGCGCTTGGCCGGGTTGCCGCCGGTGCGCTTGGCGGCCTGGGGCAGTGAGTCGCGGATCAGCTCGACGAGCCGGGCGCTGTTGCTGAACGGCTCCTTCTCACGTTCGCGTACGACGGCGGAGACGATCCGCTTGGCCTGCTTCTCCTCGCCGTACGCGCGCAGGATCCTGACCAGCTCGCCCGGCGGGTAGGTGTTGAGCACCTCGGCCGCGCCGATGCCGGTCGTCTGGTCCATGCGCATGTCGAGCGGGGCGTCCTGGGCGTACGCGAATCCGCGGTCGGCCTCGTCCAGTTGCATGGAGGACACGCCGAGGTCGAACAGGATGCCCTGGACCTTGGGGACGCCGAGCCGGTCGAGTACCTCGGGCAGTTCGTCGTAGACGGCGTGCACCAGCGTGGCGCGGTCGCCGTACGGGGCGAGCCGCTCGCCGGAGAGCCGCAGCGCCTCCTTGTCCCGGTCGAGGGCGATCAGCCGGGCCGTGGGGAAGGCGGAGAGCAGCGCCTCGCTGTGTCCGCCGAGGCCCAGGGTGCAGTCGACGACCACGGGCGGCTGCGGTCCGGGTGCCTCCAGAGCCGGGGCCAACAGGTCCAGGCACCGCTGGAGCATCACCGGGACGTGTCGGGTCTGGCTCATGCGCCCTCTCAGGCTCAGGTCCCGGGGCGCTGCACGTACGGCCTGGTCCCCGCCCGCTCGCGAAGGGGAGGTCCGCCGGCGCCGGGGAAGGGGCGTCAGCCGACCGGCGAGCGGGAGAGGGCCGGGCCGTACGTACGCCGCGCACACGGGGAAAACATCGGAATGTGCAGGGTGTCGGTAACTTCCCGTCACTTTAGTCCACCCTGCCATTCGATCGATTCCCGATCAATCAACCCGGCAGCGCGTCGGCCCTCGCTTTGTTCACCCGGCCGGGTGACCGGGTGTGAGGCTTGTGGGTTACCTCACAACAAGCGACGTTGACGTTCTTTGTCCGCTTCGACACCACGCCGGTGGTCACCTCGAGAGCTAACGTCTAGAGCATGTCGACTTCTGCGCACTCCCCCGCCATGGACCAGGCCCGCACCGGTGACACCGTCACCGACCGTCTGGTCGAGGCGAACGTCCAGTACGCCTCCGAGTTCAGCGATCCCGGCATGGACGCGAAGCCCGTGCTGCGCGTCGCCGTCGTCGCCTGCATGGACGCCCGGCTCGACCTGCACAAGGCGCTCGGCCTGGCGCTCGGCGACTGCCACACCGTCCGCAACGCGGGCGGCGTGGTCACCGACGACGTCATCCGCTCCCTCTCGATCAGCCAGCGGGCCCTCGGCACGCGCAGCGTGGTGCTGATCCACCACACCAACTGCGGCATGGAGTCGATCACCGAGGAGTTCCGCCGGGATCTGGAGATGGAGGTCGGCCAGCGGCCGGCCTGGGCGGTGGAGGCGTACACCGACGCCGACCAGGACGTGCGGCAGTCGATGCAGCGGGTCCGCACCTCGCCGTTCCTGCTGCACACCGACGACGTGCGCGGATTCGTCTTCGACGTGACCACCGGTCTGCTGCGCGAGATCCTTCCGGCTTCCTGACCCGCCCGGCCCGGGAGAGCAGGACGGGCGCGTTCCTGCAGCGAAAATCCCCATCAGCCCGACATTTCGGCCCCGGTTATCCACAGGCGAGTGACACGAAGCGGTAACGGCAACAAGAATGCGGGTGTGACACCCCGCCGGACCCCGTCCGGCGCGGTGTCCGTATTTCGGGGTGGGCCGGGCCGCACTGGGGCACCGGCCCGTGACTGGGGATTCCCGTGCTCCTGGTGAGCGTGGGGCAGGGCCGAGGAGGGCCGGGTGACGACCTATGACGATCGAGCGAGCCTCACAGATCTGACCACCACAGTGGAGCGGGTACGCAGGTCGGTGGAAGGTGTGATCGAGGGCAAGCCCGAGGTCGTACGCCTTTCGCTGACCGTGCTGCTCGCGGAGGGCCATCTCCTGATCGAGGACGTCCCCGGCGTGGGCAAGACCATGCTGGCCAAGGCGCTGGCACGGTCCATCGACTGCTCCGTGCGGCGCATCCAGTTCACGCCGGACCTGCTGCCCTCGGACATCACCGGTGTGTCGATCTTCGATCAGCAGCGCCGCGAATTCGAGTTCAAACCGGGCGCGATCTTCGCCCAGATCGTGATCGGCGACGAGATCAACCGCGCCTCGCCCAAGACACAGTCCGCGCTGCTGGAGTCGATGGAGGAGCGCCAGGTCACCATCGATGGGCACACCTACGAGCTGCCCGACCCGTTCATGGTCGTGGCCACCCAGAACCCGGTGGAGATGGAGGGCACGTATCCGCTGCCCGAGGCCCAGCGCGACCGGTTCATGGCCAGGGTGTCGATCGGCTATCCCAGCGCCGAGGCCGAACTGCAGATGCTCGACGTGCACGGCGGTGTCTCGCCGCTCGACGACCTCCAGCCGGTGGCGCACGCCCATGACATCGTCAAGCTGATCGAGGCGGTCCGCGCGGTCCACGTGGCCGAGGCCGTCCGGCGGTACGCGGTGCAGCTCGTCGGGTCCACCCGGAACCACCCCGACCTCAGGCTCGGCGCATCGCCTCGGGCCACCCTGCACCTGCTGCGGGCCGCCAAGGCCTCCGCCGCGCTGAGCGGGCGGGACTACTGCCTGCCGGACGATGTGCAGGCCCTCGCCGTCGCCGTGCTCGCCCACCGGCTGCTGCCCACCGCCCAGGCCCAGCTGAACCGCCGCACCGCCGAACAGGTGGTCCTGGAGATCCTTCAGCAGACACCCGTGCCGACCGCGTCCGGCGGAGCGGCCGTCCCGGCGCCCCAGCACCAGCCGGGCGCGGTGTACGGCGGCCGGCAGCAGCCCGGCGCACGGCGGCTCTGATGGCTGCCGGGGGGCCGCCCGCGAGCGACGACAGCGACGACAAGGGCGGTCTGCGGGCGGCTCTGGGCGGCCTGACGACGCGCGGCCGGTCCTTCCTCGCGGCCGGGGTGGCCGCCGCCGTCTGCGCCTACGTGCTGGGCCAGGGGGATCTGCTGCGGGTCGGCCTGCTGCTCGCCGTGCTGCCGCTGGTCTGTGTGACGGTGCTGTTCCGGACCCGCTACCAGGTCGCCGGCACCCGCCGGCTCTCCCCGTCCCGGGTGCCCGCGGGCTCCGAGGCGCGCGTCCATCTGCGGATGGACAACGTCTCGCGGCTGCCCACGGGCCTGCTCATGCTCCAGGACCGGGTGCCGTACGTGCTCGGGCCGCGGCCCCGGTTCGTCCTGGACCGCGTGGAGGCGGGCGGACGACGCGAGGTCTCGTACCGGGTGCGGTCGGATCTGCGCGGGCGCTACCCGCTCGGCCCCCTGCAACTTCGGCTGAGCGATCCGTTCGGGATGTGCGAGCTGACGCGTTCGTTCAGCGCGTACGACACGCTCGTCGTCATCCCGCGGACCGAACCACTGCCCCCGGTGCGGCTGGCGGGCGAGACCTCCGGTTACGGCGAGGGACGGCAGCGTTCCCTGGCGCTGGCGGGTGAGGACGACATCATCCCGCGCGGCTACCGGCACGGCGACGATCTCCGCCGCGTCCACTGGCGCTCCACCGCCCGCTACGGCGAGTTGATGGTGCGCCGCGAGGAGCAGCCGCAGCGGGCCAGATGCACGGTACTCCTGGACACGCGCCGGATCGCCTTCCAGGGCACCGGGCCCGACTCGGCGTTCGAGTGGGCCGTCTCCGGCGCGGCGTCCGCGCTGGTGCACATGCTGGAACGGGGCTTCGCGGTCCGGCTGATGACGGACGACGGCACGGAGGTACCGGGCGCCGGCGGCTTCTCGGGCTCCACCCAGGATTCGGCCGAATCGGCCGGACTGATGATGGACACGCTCGCTGTCGTCGACCATTCCGACGGCGACGGACTCGCCCGGGCGTACGACATGCTCCGCGGCGGTGACGAGGGCCTGCTGATCGCGTTCCTCGGCGATCTGGACGACGAGCAGACCGCGGTCGCGGCCCGGATGCGGCAGCGCGGCGGCGGGGCCGTGGCCTTCGTCCTGGACAGCGCCGACTGGGTGCACGGCGCGTCGCCCGCCTCCGACGCGGCCCGCGATCAGCGGCTCCGGCTGCTGCGCGAGTCGGGCTGGACCGCCGTGCCGGTGGGCCCGGGCACGGATCTGGCCCGGCTGTGGCAGCAGGCGAGCCATCAGGGTTCGCTGACCGGATCCGCCGCGACGGGCGGCACGACGGGATTCACCGGTGGTTGGTCATGAGAGGACGGTCATGAGCGGTCGTGGTCGGCTGGCGCTGTGCGCCTATGCGGCGACGCTGATGGCGGCTTGTTCGATGCTGCCGCTGGTCGACCCCTACGCCTGGATCGTGCAGGCCGCGTTCCTGCTGGCCATCCAGTGCGGTGTGGGCGCGCTCGGCCGGCGGGTGCCGCTGCCGCGAGCGGCGACGGTCGCCGCCCAGGCGCTGGTCCTGGTGGTGCTGCTGACCGTGGCGTTCGCCCGTCAGGAGGCGGCGGCGGGCTTCCTGCCCGGGCCGCAGTCGGTGCAGCGGCTCGCCGACCTGCTCACCATCGGTGCGGACGACGTCGGGCGGTACGCGATCCCGGCACCGGACACGGCGGGCATCCGGCTGATGCTGGTGGGCGGCGTGCTGCTGGTCGGGCTCATGGTGGACGCGCTGGCGGTCACGTTCCGCAGCGCCGCGCCGGCCGGGCTGCCCCTGCTGGCCCTCTACTCCGTCGCCGCCGGTCTCTCCGACGGCGGCGCGGACTGGCTGTGGTTCCTGCTGGCCGCCTGCGGCTATCTGCTGCTCCTGCTGGCCGAGGGACGTGACCGGCTCTCCCAGTGGGGGCGGGTCTTCGCCGGGGCCGCCGCGGCCCGGGGCAGAAGTCATGCCTCCGGCATCGGTGCCCCGGGCGGCGGGGCGCTCGCTCCGGTGCGCACCGGGCGCCGCATCGGCGCCTTCGCCCTGGGCATCGCGCTGGTCGTGCCCGCGGCCCTGCCCGCGCTCGACGGCGGGCTGCTGGCCGGTACGGGAGGCGGCAACGGCAAGGGGAGCGGTGGCGGCACCATCTCCGCCGTGAACCCGCTGGTCTCCCTGCAGAACGACCTCAACCAGCCGGAGAACCGGGAGGTGATGTCGTACCGCACCAACGCGACCGGTGCGCAGGACTTCTACCTCCGCATCCTGGCCCTGGACCAGTTCAACGGGAACGAATGGCGGGCCTCGACCCGCCGGCTGAAGGACGTGCCGAAACGACTCCCGAACCCGCCCGGTCTGTCGCCGGACGTCGCCGTGACGGAGATCAGTACGAACATCTCCGCGTCGCCCTCGTACAAGCAGACCTACCTGCCACTCCCCTACCCGGCGACCGAGGTGAGGGTCGACGGACGCTGGCGGTTCGAGCCCGAGGGCCGCACCCTGGTCGGGGACGACGGCGAGACGACCGGTGGTGCGCAGTACGGGGTCTCCAGCCTGATCGTGCAGCCGACGGCCGGACAGCTCGCGGGCGCGGGCGAGGTCGCGCCGGCCCTGCTCCGTGAGTACACCCAGGTGCCCGGCTCGCTGCCCAAGGTGGTCCGGGAGACGGCCGACGAGGTGACGAAGGGCTCCGCCAACTCCTACGAGAAGGCGGTGAAGCTGCAGAACTACTTCGCCTCCGAGGGTGGCTTCACGTACGACACCTCGGTGAACTCGGGTACCGGCAGCGCGGCGATCGGCCGCTTCCTGAAGGACCGGCGGGGCTTTTGCGTCCACTTCTCGTTCACCATGGCGGCGATGGCCCGGACGCTGGGCATCCCGGCCCGGGTCGCCGTCGGCTTCACGCCCGGCACGGTGCAGTCGGACGGTTCGATGTCGGTCGGTCTGCGCGATGCGCATGCCTGGCCGGAGCTGTATTTCGAGGGCATCGGGTGGACCCGGTTCGAGCCCACTCCGACGCGGGGCTCCCTGCCGTCGTACACCCTGCCGGACACTCCGTCCGGTGACTCCGCCGATCCGGCCCGGCCGGAGACGGAGGCCTCGGCGGCGGTGCCGGCTGCGCCGTCCGCCTCGGACAGCTGCCCGGCGCAGACGGGCGGGCAGGGCGACTGCGCCGGCTCGGCCCTTCCGGGTGCCGCCGCGCCCACGGACACGGGGACGTCGGCGGGCGCCGTGCTCGGAGTGGCCCTGGTGGCCCTCCTCGTGCTCTCGCTCCCGCTGCTGCCCATGTTCTGGCGCATGCGGGTACGGGCCCGCCGGCTGGGCTCCTCCACCGGGCGCACGCCTGCGGACGCGACAGCGAGGACGCTGGCGGCCTGGCAGGAGATCACCGACACCGCCTGGGACCACGGCATCGACCCGGACGCGTCGCTGACCCCGCGGAAGGCCGCGGCCCGGGTGGTTCGGGCGGGAGAGCTGGACGCGGAGGTGGCCGAGGCGGTGCACCGGGTGGCGGGCGCGGTGGAGCAGGTGCTGTACGCGCCGGAGCCGGGGCCGGTGTCGGGGCTCGCGGAGGACACGCAGACGGTACGGGCAGGTCTGCGCGGCTCCGTCGGCCGGTTCGCCCGGTTCCGCGCGGTCGTGGCACCGCGCTCGGCCGTACGGGTGGTGTGGGCGGTCTCGGAGCGCCGGGCGGCCCTGGCCGGCCGGTGGCGGGCACCGCAACGGCCGACGTGGCTCCGCCGCCCGTCCCGCCAGCAGGGCTGACGCGCACGACCCCGGTCAGCCCCGCCCTGCGGGCCTGACCGGGGTCCGGGGCCGGGGACATCCGGGCCGTCGTGCGGCTCGGAGGCCCGGAGTATCCGGGCCGTCATGCGGTTCCGAGGCCGGGCATCAGGATCCGGCCGGAGCATCAGGCCCCTCCTGCGGCCCCGACCTGAGCCCGGCCCCGCCCACTGGCCTGACCGCGGTCAGGGCCCGGGGCATCGGGCCGGTCCCGGGGCATCGGGCCGGTCCCGGGGCATCGGGCCGGTCCCGGGATCTCCGGGACATCAGGCCCAAGGCATCAGGCGCCCTTCCCGGGTCGGGACCATCAAGCCGGGGCAACGGGTACCGCGGGCGTCGGGTCTGCGGGCGTCCGTCCGGGCGCACGGGTGAGGGGCGGTCGCAGAAATGCGACCGCCCCTCACCCATACGTGTTCCGAGCGCTTACTGGCCCTGCTCGTCACGGCGGCGCTGCCACCGCTGTTCGATCCGGTTCATCACGGACCTGCGCTGTTTGGGCTGTCGGCGCGGCTCCGCGCCACCCGCGCGGACTGCCTGTTGCTCGCCCGGCTTGGGCGCCTTGCGCCAACCCGTTACCGCGAGCACCGCGCAGCCCAGCATGACGAGGAACCCCACCACGCTGATCCAGATCTGCTGGGCGACCATTCCGGCCATGAGGAGCGCGATTCCCACCAGGAAGCCAGCAACTGCCTGGTAGACCCGTCGCCGGGTGTATGTACGCAGCCCACTTCCCTCGAGCGCTGTCGCGAACTTGGGATCTTCGGCGTACAGCGCTCGCTCCATTTGCTCGAGCATTCGCTGCTCGTGCTCCGAGAGCGGCACGGAGTCCTCCTCGTCGTCGGCCGCGGGGGGCGGCCGGTATGCGGCCCTTCCAGGATAGGCAGGGAATCGCCCCCGTGAAACCCGCCCTCATTGCCAATCAGCCAGTCCGGGCCGCCACGACGGCTCAGCTGCTGAGGCGTTGATTCCCCAACCTCCGATCCGTCATGCCGGATGGTGTCCCCCGATCATACGGGGCCAAGGGCCTGATCGGGGCTGCTGGGGCGTACTCCGTCTGCAGCTGCGTTGCTGATCAGCCACACTGCCGTCGCGATCCGGCCGGTGGCGGGACAGACCCTCAGGCGCGCTTGGTGCCCAGGACGTGCAGCTGGGTGGCCACCGAGTGGAACGCGGCCAGCTCGGCGGCAGCCGCCTCCAGCTTGAGCAGGGCCTCCATCGCGCCGGGCTCGGTGTCCACCAGGACCCCCGGCACCAGGTCGGCGAAGACCCGTACCCCGTGCACCGCGCCGACCTCGACGTCCGCTCCCTCGACGAGCTCGGTGAGCTGCTCCGCCGTGTACCGCCGGGGCACCGGGTCGCCCTCGCCCCAGCGGCCGTCCGGGTCGCTGAGCGCGTGGCGCGCCTCGGTGAAGTGGCCGGCGAGCGCCCGGGCCAGGACCGCGCCGCCGAGTCCGGCGGCGAGCAGGCTGAGCGCTCCGGACGGGCGGAGCGCCTCCACCGCGTGCCGCACACCCTCGGCGGGATCGTCCACGTACTCCAGGACTCCGTGGCAGAGCACCGCGTCGTATCCCCCGCGCCCGACCACGTCGAACAGGCCGAGGATGTCTCCCTGGACCCCGTTGACCCGGTCGGCGACCCCGGCCTCGGCGGCACGGCGCTCCAGCGCGAACAGCGCGTTGGGGCTCGGGTCGACCACGGTGACCCGGTGGCCCAGGCGTGCGACGGGAACGGCGAAGTTTCCCGTACCGCCGCCCGTGTCCAGAACGTCCAGGACGTCCCTGCCGGTCGCCTTGACCTGGCCTTCGAGAGCCTCTTTGAGGACCTCCCAGACCACAGCGGTACGGAGGGAGGCACGGGGGCGCAGCTGGTCCGACACGGCAGTTGACTCCTCGGCACGGTGCCGCCGCTGAGGGCGGAGCGTGAACAGCGCAGGTGATAGGTCCTGTCCACCCTATGGCCTCGCGCCGCCGTCACCGTCATCCCGCATCGGACCGCTCCGCGCGGGGTTGCGGCAGGACCGGCTGGAGGACCAGCAGCCGCTCCACCAGGCGAAGGAACATCGCCGCGTCGCGCAGCAGGTCGTCCGCGTCGCGCCGGCCCGCCGCACCGGGTATGCCCGCTTCCGCCCGGGCCCGGCGGCGGGCACCGGAGGCGAAGAGCGCGCTCCATTCGGTGAGCTCGGGGGCGATCTCCGGCAGGACCTCCCAGGCACTGCGGATCCGCTCCCGGCGCCGCCGTGAGGTCTCGGGGCGGCCGCGGACGGCGAGCACCGCGGCCGCGGTGCGCAGCGCGGCGAGATGAGCGGTGGCGTAGCGCTCGTTCGGCACGTCGAGAACAGCTGCCTCTTCGAGGCCGGCGCGGGCCTGGGCGAGGAGATCGAGGGCGGCGGGCGGCGCCGTGTTGCGCCGGAGTACGGGGTGGACGTCGTGCGCCGGGCCGGTCGGTGAGGGGGCAGGGCCGTCTGCGCGGCGTCGCGGGGCGGCTGCTGCGGACGAGTGGGCCATGACAGAACCTCCTGTCTCGTAACGGCTTCGTGGCCGTCTGTATCCATCGTGACGGCCCCCACTGACAATCGACGCGAATCAGTCCTTGACCTGGCCTTTTGCCTCGATCGCGAGTTCGGGCTACCTTTTTGCACTGACCAGTCAGTACAAATATGGGACAGGGGAGGGTCTGTGGACAGCCCGCACGGGGCAGCCGTCACCGCCGAGGGTCTCGGCCTCAAGGGGCCGCGCGGATGGGCTTTCCGGGACGTGACGTTCAGCGCCGCCCCCGGGTCCCTGATCGCGGTCGAGGGCCCGTCCGGCTCGGGACGCACCTGCCTGCTGCTCGCCCTCACCGGCCGGATGCGCTCCACCGAGGGAGCGGCCTCGACCGGCGGCCTGAGCCTGCCGCGCCGGGCCGCCGCCGTACGCCGTGTCGCGGCACTGGGACCGGTGCCCGGGGTCAGCGAGCTCGACCCGGCGTTCACGGTCGCCGAGCATCTTCGTGAACGCGCCCTGCTGCAGCGCCGCTTCGACGGCTCGCTCCGAGCCCTGCTGCGGCCGCGCCGGGAACGCGTCGCCACGGCCGGGGACCGGATCGACGCCGCCCTGAAGGCGGCCGGACTCGACACCGCCACGCTGCCCAAGGCCGGGCGGACCTCCGTAAGGGATCTGGAACGGCTGGAGGCGCTGCGGCTCTCCATCGCCCTCGCGCTGATCGGCCGGCCGGGGCTGCTCGCGGTGGACGACACCGACCTCAAGCTGTCCGACGCGGAACGCGCCGAGGCCTGGGAGCTGCTGCGCCACCTCGCCGCCGCCGGCACGACCGTGCTGGCCGTGTGCAGCCAGGCCCCCGAGGACGCCGTCACCGTACGCACCGGCACGACCGGAACCACCGCCCGCGCCGACAACACCGGGGAGCGCCTGTCGCCGACGGCCTCCGCACACGACGAAGGGACGGCGGATGCGTTCGCCGAGACTGGCCGCGCTTGAGCTCCGGCGCTTCGGCCGGGGGAAGCTGCCCCGCGCCGCACTGGCCGCCCTCCTACTGCTGCCCCTGCTCTACGGCGCCCTGTACCTGTGGTCCTTCTGGGACCCCTACGGCCGCCTGGACCGCATCCCTGTCGCACTGGTCAACGACGACAAGGGCGCCACCGCCGCCGGCAAGCGCATCGAGGCCGGGGACGAGATCACCGGCAAGCTCCTGGACTCCAAGGTCTTCGAGTGGCACAAGGTGAGCGCCGCCGAGGCCGGCCGGGGCGTCGAGGACGGCACGTACTACCTCTCGCTGACCATGCCCGCGGACTTCAGCAGGCGCATCGCCTCCAGCGCCGGCGACTCCCCCGAGACGGGCGCGCTCCAGGTCCGCACCAACGACGCGAACAACTACATCGTCGGGCAGATCTCCCGGACGGTGTTCTCCGAGGTCCGCACCGCCGCGTCGGCCAACGCCTCCCGGGGTTTCCTCGACCGGATCTTCATCAACTTCTCCGGTCTCCACGACGCGACGGCGAAGGCGGCCAAGGGCGCCACCGACCTCGAGACCGGGATCGGCAAGGCGAAGAAGGGCTCGAAGGACCTCGCGGACGGGCTGAAGGACGCGAAGGCCGGCAGCGGCCGGCTGGCCGGCGGCATCGTGCGGCTGGACAAGGGCGCGGGCGACCTGGAGACCGGCTCGCGCCAGGTCGCGGACGGCACCCAGCTGCTCGCCGACAAGGTCAACGGGGTGGCCGCCGACGTCCGTCCGTTCCTCAAGGACAACGGCAGGGCGATCGGCGACACGGCCCGCCTCGTCGCCGACTCCTCGCAGACCGTGCGGGACAACCTCGACCTGCTGGTGAAGGCGGCGCCCACCGCCGCCACGGCCGCCCACACGGCCTCCGACGGCCTCGCCGGGGTCCACCGCACCCGGTGCGAGGAGCAGCCGCTCCCCGATGCAGCCGTCTGCGCACCGCTGAAGCGGGCCGTGACGGCGGCGGCCGACGTCGCCGCCGTGGCCGACGACGTCAATGTCCTGGTCAAGAACCAGAACGGGGACCTCAAGGCGCTCCGCGGTCAGCTGACCACCCTGCAGAAGCAGGCGAACGCCCTCGCCGAGCGCGCGCCGCGTCTGGACGAGGACCTGGAGAGCGCGGTCAAGAAGATCAACGCGCTCAACACCGGCGCCCACAAGGTCGCCAAGGGGGCGGACCGGCTGCACACCGGGCTGGCCACGGCCAGGACGGGCTCCGCCGGGCTGAACACCGGGATCGGCGACCTCAAGAAGGGCGCGACGAGCCTGGACAGCGGCCTGATCCGGCTGGGCGACGGCTCGGCGACGCTGGCCGAGGGACTCGAGGACGGCGTCGGCAGGATCCCGGACTACGGCAAGAAGGACCGCGACGCCCGTACCGAGGTCATGGCCGACCCCGTACGGCTCGCCTCCCAGTCGCTCCACGCGGCCCCCAATTACGGCACCGGCTTCGCTCCCTACTTCATCCCGCTCTCCCTGTGGGTCGGCGCGATGGTGGCGTACATGCTCATCCAGCCGCTGAACCGGCGGGCCCTGGCCGCCGGGGCACCCGCCTGGCGGATCGCCTTCGCGGGCTGGCTTCCCGTGGCCGCGATCGGCCTCCTCCAGGTGGCCGCGCTGATGTCCGTACTGCACTGGGGGCTCGGTCTGCAGATGGCCCACACCGCCGGGACCATCGGTTTCCTGGCTCTGGTCACCTGCTGCTTCGGCGCGATCGTGCAGTGGCTGAACGCCCGGTTCGGCGCGGCCGGCCGCATTCTCGTCCTCGCGGTGCTGATGCTCCAGCTGACCTCGGCCGGCGGCACGTACCCCGTACAGACGAGTCCGGGCTTCTTCAACGCGATCCATCCGTACCTGCCGATGAGTTACATCGTCGAGGGCCTGCGCCGGCTGATCACGGGCGGCGGACTCGGCCCGGTGTGGCAGGGCTGTGCGGTGCTGCTGGCCTTCACCGCCGGCGCGCTCGCGCTGACCGCCGTGTCCGCGCGCCGCAAGCAAGTGTGGACCCTGGACCGGCTGCATCCGGAGCTGAGTCTGTGAGCGCTCCGGGACCTGTGAGAATCAGGAGCATGGAAAGCAGCAGCGCCACGCGCCGCCGGGCCACCCGGCAGAAGCTCTACGAAGCGGCCGTGACCCTCATCGCCGAGAAGGGGTTCTCGGCGACCACGGTGGACGAGATCGCCGAGCGTGCCGGGGTTGCCAAGGGCACGGTGTACTACAACTTCAAGAGCAAGACCGAGCTCTTCGAGGAGCTGCTGCGCCACGGTGTCGGCCTGCTCACCTCCTCGCTGCGTACGGCGGCGGAGGAGACCGACGAGCGCGGCGGCAGCCGCGTCGAGGCCCTGGACGCCATGATCCGGGCCGGTCTGGTCTTCATCGACCGCTACCCGGCCTTCACCCAGCTGTACGTGGCCGAGCTGTGGCGCACCAACCGCGCCTGGCAGGCCACCCTGCTGGTGGTGCGTCAGGAGGCCGTCGCGGTGGTCGAGGGCGTCCTCAGGGAGGGTGTGGCGGGCGGCGAGCTCAGCGAGGAGATCGACATCCCGCTGACGGCGGCCGCCCTGGTCGGCATGGTGCTGGTGGCGGCGCTGGACTGGCAGGCGTTCCAGCCGGAGCGGTCGATCGACGACGTGCACTCCGCGCTGTCCCTGCTGCTGCACGGGCGGGTCAGCGGACGCTGACCCCGGCCCGGCGGGAGTCCCGAACGTACGAGGACGCCGGCCCGGCGGAGCTCGATCCCCCCGAGCCCCGCCCGACCGGCGTCCTTCGTGCTGCCGGAGAACCTTCCCCCGTGACCCCGTTGTCCCCCGTGGCCCCGAGTCCTCCGCCGTGCACCCCCGTTCGGAAAGGAGTGCCGCACCCGCTCCGCCGCCCCGTGCCGGCGGTACCGGCGCAGCGCCCCTTCCGTGGTCCCCACTCTGCCGTCCCCGCAGGTCGCGCCCCATCCGCGCCGCTACTCATCTCGCGTCCTAGGTACGAGTACTCAGCCCTGCGCACCTGCGCCCTCCCGCACCTGCGCACCGCCTGGCTACGATCACCCCCGTGTCCGTACTCCCCCTGGTGTTCACGAGTGGCTGGGCGAGCGGGATCAACGCCTACGCGGTGGTCCTCCTCCTCGGCGTCTTCGGCGCGACCGGTGTCACCGACGAGGTGCCGGCGTCGCTGCAGCGCACCGATGTCCTCGTCGTGGCCGGTGTGCTCTTCCTGTGCGAGGTGGTGGCGGACAAGATCCCGTACGTGGACTCGGTCTGGGACACGGCGCACACGGTCATCCGGCCGCTCGCCGGGGCGGTCGTGGCGGCGCTGCTGGCGGGCGAGAGCGGTTCGCTGCCGGAGCTCGCGGCGGGGGCCGTCGGCGGGTCCACCGCGCTGATGAGCCATCTGGTGAAGGCGGGCACCCGGATGGCGGTCAACACCTCCCCCGAGCCCTTCAGCAATATCGCGGTGAGCATCGCCGAGGACCTCGGGGTCGCCGGTGTCGTCACCTTCGCCATATTCCACCCGTGGATCGCGGCCTCCATCGCTGCGGCGCTGCTGGCGTGCGGCCTGGTGATACTGGTCTTCCTGGCCTCCCGGATCCGTCGCTTCCTGCGCCGCAGAGCGCAACGGCGCGAGGAGAAGCGCCTGACGGAGGCCGTCTCCCACCAGCCTGACGGCTGACGTGTCAGCGGCGGCCGTTAGAGTCGCCGGCATGGCACGTATTGCGGTGATCGGCGCCGGCTTGGGCGCGATGTCGGCGGCGGCCCGGCTGGCCGTGGCGGGGCACCGGGTGACGGTGTACGAGCGGTCGGAGACGTTCGGCGGATCGGTCGGGCGCCACGCCCTGCACGGTTTCGCGTTCGACACGGGCCCCGGTCTGCTCCATCTTCCGGCCGTCTACCGCGACCTGTTCGTGAAGACCGGCAAGGAGCCGCTGGAGCGGTGCGTCACCCTGTCCCAGGTCGATCCGGCGAGCCGTCACGTCTTCGCGGACGGCACGGACGTCTCCCTGCCGAACGCCTCGCGGGCCGGGGTCGTCGCGGCGCTGGACGCCGCGCTCGGCAAGGGCGCGGGCGGCAGCTGGGGGGCGTTCCTCGACCGGGCCGGGGAAGCGTGGGACCGTTCGAGGCGGCCGCTCCTGGAGGAACCGCTGCGCCCCGACTGGCAGGTCCTGACCCGCGACCCGTATCCGGCGCCCGTGCGGCGGCGGCTGCTGCGCCCCTCCCTCCGGGCCGGCACGGTGGCGGAGATCGGGTCCTGGGAGCTGGCGGACCCCCGGCTGGCCGCCCTGCTGGACGGGTACGCGCTGTCGTACGGGCTCGATCCGCAGCGTGCCCCGGCGAGCACGGCCCTGCTGCCGTACATGGAGGAGACGTTCGGCAGCTGGTACGTCCTGGGCGGCATGCGGGCGCTCGCGCAGGCCGTGTACGAGCGGTGCCTGGCCCGGAAGGTGGAGTTCGTCTTCGGCGCGGAGGTGGCCCGGGTCCTGGAGAAGGACGGCCGCGCGGCAGGCGTGGAGCTGGCGGACGGCACGGTCGCGGAGGCCGCGCACGTGGTGCTGGGGGCCCGGCCGCACCCGGGACTGATGCCCGCTCAAGAGCTCTGGCAGGACGGGGACGTGACGGTGCAGCCCCGGCCGGAGGGCTCAGCGCCGACGGGCCGGTTCGTGGTTCTGCTGTCGCTGCGCGGCGCGCGGTCGGCGGACGCCGTGCACCGGACGCTGGTGCATCCGGCGGACGGGGCGGCGGAGCGCGAGGCGGTGTCCGGCGGCCGGCTCGCCACGCACCCCACGGTGACGGTGCTGCGTCCGGACGATCCGTCGACCCGCCCCGACGAGGCCCACGAGGCGGTGACACTGACGGCGACCGTCGCCCCGCACGGCCCGGTGGACTGGACGGACGAGGCGCTGCGCGCGCGGTACGCGGACCTCCTGATCGACACCGCCGACGCGGCCGTGCCCGGCCTGCGGAACCGCATCCTGCACAGCGCGGTGCGGACGCCCGCGGAGTCCGAGGCCGAGACGGGCGCGCCCGGCGGCGCGGTCCCCGCGCCCGCGCTGGCGGGCGCGGGGGGAGGCTGGCTCCACGCGGGCAACCGCACCCGCTTGCCGGGGCTGTTGCTGGCGGGCGGCTGGTCGCATCCGGGCGGCGGACCTGCGCACGCGGGGATGTCCGGGGCGCTGGTCGCGGGGATCATCGTCGAGGGCGACGGGTTCCGCGGGTCGCAGTGACGGCCGTGACCGGCCGGCCTCAGTAGCGGTACTGCTCGTTGTAGCCCGTGTCGTAGCCGTTCGGGTACGGCGTCGGCTGGGCGGGCTGCTCCGGGGGCATCGGCGGGTACTGCTCGCCCTCACGCTGCTGCGGCACCCAGACGCCGCCCGGCGGCGTCTCGGAGGCGTACGGCTGGGACGGGGCGTACGGGTCGGCGAACTGCTGGCCGCTGCCGTAACTGTCGTAACCGCCGTCGTTCCCGTACGTGCCGTACTGCGGTGTGCTCGCGGTGGTGCCGATGTACGGGTCGGAGTACGCGGCGTACTGCTGCTGGTCCGTGCCGTAGTCGTACGGTCCGGCTGCCGCGTAGGTGTCCTGGCCGCCGTACGTGTCCTGCCCCTGTGCCGGGTACCCGGCGGGGTCGTTGTACGGGTCGTACGCCGCGTACTGCGGCTGCTGGGGTTCCTGGTGCTGCCCCTGCTGCGGGCGGTGGTCGGTGTAGATGCCGTACTGCCCGGTGTCGTCCGGGAGCGGCTCCGGGGCGTAGACCGCGGCCGGCCCGGTCTGCGGTGCGGCTTCCGGCTGCTGCGCCGCCTCGTGGTCGTACTCCATCTCCAGGTCGGAGACCTGGAGCGTGGGTTCGCGGTCGGCCACGGCGCCGCGGCGCCGCCGGCTCTCGCCGGGACTGCCGCCTATGGCCCAGCCCGTCGAGAAGCCGCGGCGGAAGGAGAGCGTGACGTACGTCTGGCCTGTCGCGAACGCGACCGCGCCGAGGGCGATGACGAACACGGACGGCATCAGCACACCGACGACGACACCGGCGAAGCCGGTGAAGGCGAGCAGACGCCAGCGCAGGCGTGCCTTGTACTGCAGCAGCACTTCACCGAGCAGCCACAGCGCAACGATGCCGAACGCGATGTAGAGGACCGTCCAGCCCATGCCCGCCCCCTTCTACGGCCACCGCCCCGGGTCGCGGCGGGTACGGCCGGTCACGACTGCTTGTGCAGTCCGAGATTCTCGTAGATTTCGAGCGTCGCCGTCGAGTTGTTCAGCGTGATGAAGTGCAGTCCGGGGACACCCTCGGAGAGCAGCTTCGCGCAGAACCGCGTTGCGAAGTCGATGCCAATGGAGCGTACAGCGGCGGGATCGTCCTTGGCGGCGAGGATCCGTTCTTTCAGGTCCGCGGGCAGCGTCGCGTTGCTGAGCTGCGCGAATCGCTCCAATTGCCGGACGCTCGTCAGGGGCATCACCTCGGGGATGATCGGGGTTTCGCAACCCGCAGCGACCACCCGGTCACGCATCCGGAGATAGGCGTCCGGATCGAAGAACATCTGCGTGATCGCATAGTCCGCACCGGCGCGGCACTTGTCCACGAAATGCCGGATGTCGGTGTCCCAGTCGGCAGAGCGCGGATGCCGTTCGGGAAATGCGGCGACGCCGACACAGAAGTCGCCGGATTCCTTGATCAGCCGGACGAGGTCCGCCGCGTACCGCACGCCCTGCGGGTGTTCGACCCACGGACCCATCGGGTCGCCCGGCGGGTCGCCGCGCACGGCGAGGATGTTCCGGATACCGGCGTCCGCGTACTGGCCCACCATGTTGCGCAGCTCCGCGACGGAGTGGTTGACCGCCGTGAGGTGCGCGACCGGGGTGAGCGTGGACTCGGCGGCGATGTCCTGGGTCGCCTTCACCGTCCCGGCCCGGGTGGATCCGCCGGCCCCGTACGTCACGGAGACGAAGCTCGGTCCCACCGCCTCGACCCGGCGCAGCGCGTTCCAGAGGTTCCGCTCGCCCTTCTCGGTCTTGGGCGCCCAGAACTCGAACGAGTACGAGGTCTTGCCGGTAGCGAGCATCTCACGCACGGTGCGCGCGTGATCTGTCCTGGTGGAGGGTGTGCCAAGGGCCATACCGGCAGGTTAACCAGGGCGCGGCGGGCTCCCAACCGAACTGGGGCGATTTGACTTGATTGCCCGATTCTTTGTCCACGCTTCGGACACTCCTGTCCCGAAACGGCCTCACGGCCCGCCCCGTCACACGGCCGCGCGGTCCCGGACCCTTCCCGCCAGCGCGGCGGCGGCGGCAGCCGGATCGGATGCCTCGGTGATGGCCCGCACGACGACGACCCGGCGCGCTCCGGCGTCCAGGACCTCGTCGAGGTTGCCCGCGTCGATCCCGCCGATGGCGAACCACGGACGGACGGGGGCGAGCGAGGCGGTGTAGCGGACGAGGTCCAGGCCCGGGGCGTGCCGGCCGGGCTTGGTCGGGGTGGGCCAGCAGGGACCGGTGCAGAAGTAGTCGACGCCGGGCTCGACGACGGCCGCGTCGACCTCGGACCCGGCATGCGTGGAGCGGCCGATGACCACGTCCCGGCCGATGATCGCGCGGGCGGCCGGGACCGGCAGGTCGCCCTGGCCCAGGTGCAGCACATCGGAGCCGATGGCGTGGGCGACGTCGGCCCGGTCGTTGACCGCGAGGAGCTTGCCGTGGCGCTTGCAGGCGTCGGCGAAGAGCGCGAGGTGTTCGAGCTCCTCGGCCGCTTCCATGCCCTTGTCGCGCAGCTGGATGATGTCCACGCCGCTGGTCAGGACCGCGTCGAGGAACGCGGGAAGGTCGCCCTGGCGCCGGCGGGCGTCCGTGCACAGGTAGAGCCGGGCGTCGGACAGCAGCGCGCGAGGCGTGGACATGGTGCGGTTCCCCCCGGGGAATGGCGACGGCGGTCGGTTCGGTGGCGCCGCGGCGGATGCGGGCCGCGCCGAGCGGCCCGCATCCCCCGCGCGGCAGCGGGTCGGAAGCTGTGCGGCAACGGGTCAGACGGCGAGCGCCTGGGCGCGGCGCTTCACCTCCGTGCCGCGATTCTCACTCAGCGCCTGCGCGGGCGTGCCCGGCAGGCTCGGGTCGGGGGTGAAGAGCCATTCCAGCATCTCCGCGTCGGAGTAGCCGTCGTCCTTCAGGAGCGTCAGGGTCCCCGAAAGGCCCTTGACCACCTTGTCGCCGTCGATGAAGGCGGCAGGCACCTGAAGCGCCCGGTTCTCACCACGTCGTACGGCGATGAGCTGGCCCTCCTTGACCAGCTGGCGTACACGCGTCACCTCGACACCGAACATTTCGGCGATGTCGGGAAGGTGGAGCCAGGCAGGGACGAGAGCATCGATCTTTGCGTCAATCTCGGTCACGGGGACAAGCGTGCCATCCCGGACCGACAGTCGGTACCCGGGCCGACCGTACGGGCGCCGTCCGGGCCGTCAGCGCGTGGCCGATTTCAGGGGCACGGAAGGGTCGGCGACCCGGTCCGGCAGGAGTTCCGCCCCCGATTCGACGAGTTTGCGCCCCTGCGCCAGATCGCGCGGACGGCCGACCGCCAGTACGGCGACGAGCGCGCCGTCGCGCAGCCAGCACACCGTCCACGACGGCTCGGCCGGATCGCCGCGCCACACCAGGGTGTCGGCCCCCGTGTGGTGGCCCGCGTACTGGACGAAGCGGCCGAACTGCTCGGACCAGAAGTAGGGCACGGGGTCGTAGGCCGGGGACCGCCCGTCGCCTTCCGGGGCGGTGATGGCGGCGGCGACGGTGCGGGGGCCCTGGAGCGCGTTGTCCCAGTGGTGGACGAGCAGGCGCTCGCCGTAGCGGGCGGAGGGGAAGGAGGCGCAGTCCCCGACCGCGTACACGTCGGGGAGCGAGGTGCGCAGGGACGCGTCGGCGGTCACCGACCGGTCCGGGCCGAGTTCGATCCCCGATCCGGCGAGCCAGCCGGTCGCGGGCCGGGCGCCGATGCCGACGACGACCGCGTCCGCCGGGAGGGTGCGGCCGTCGGCCAGGACCACGCGGCCGGGTTCGATGCGGGCGACCCGGGCGCCGGTGAGGAGTGCGGCGCCGCTCTCCTCGTACCAGCCGGCCATGGGGGCGGCGACCTCGGCGGGCAGCGCGCCGGCGAGCGGGCGGTCGGCGGCCTCGACGACGGTGACCGCGCAGCCGGCCGCGCGGGCGGCGGTGGCGAACTCGGCGCCGATCCAGCCCGCGCCCACGACCACGACGTCGTGCTGCCGCTCCAGGACCGGGCGCAGCCGGGCGGCGTCGTCCAGGGTGCGCAGGAGGTGGACGCCCGGGACGCCCTCGGAGCCGGGGAGCACCAGGGGCTCGGCGCCGGTGGCGACGACCAGGACGTCGTAGGGGACGGGCCCGTTCCGGGTGTCCAGTTCGTGTTCGGCCGGGCGCAGCGCGGTCACGTCCAGGCCGAGCCGCAGGGTGATGTCCAGCGCCTCGAAGTCGATGTCGAAGGCCGAGTCCTCGGCCTTGCCCAGCAGGACCGCCTTCGACAGCGGGGGCCGGTCGTACGGCTGGTGGGGTTCGGCGCCGATCAGCGTGACGGGGCCGGTGAAGCCCTGTTCCCGCAGGGCCACGGCGGTCTGCACGCCCGCCATGCCCGCTCCGGCGATCACGACGCGGCGGCGGTGCCGCGGCCCTTGCTGCTGCTGTCCGGTCTGCTCGTCCACCTGTCCACCTTAAACACCTGACGGGTCGTCAGGAAGTCGGTTCCCGTGATGCGGCCGCCGGATCGCCTTCCCGTGTCCGCGTCCGCGGCGTCGGAGGCTCCCTTGCCGGGGCCGTGGGCCAGGGGATTAGGGTGGCCGTGCACATCACTCGCGGGAGCCCGGACGCACCGGGCTGAGAGGGAGGCTGGACGGCCTCCGACCGTACGAACCTGATCCGGGTCATGCCGGCGAAGGGAGGGGCTGGACGCCCATGCGTATGCACGGTACGAACGGGTCCGACGTCCTCGTCATCGGAGGCGGCATCATCGGCCTGGTGACCGCCTGGCGGGCCGCTCAGCGCGGCCTGGCCACCGCGGTCGTCGATCCCGCACCGGGCGGCGGCGCCGCCCGGGTCGCGGCCGGGATGCTGGCCGCAGTCACCGAACTCCACTACGGCGAGGAGATGCTGCTCGGCCTCAACGTCGCCTCCGCCGCGCGTTATCCGGCGTTCGCGGCGGAGCTGGAGGCGGCGAGCGGACAGGACATCGGCTTCCGCGCCTGCGGCACCCTCGCGGTCGCGCTCGACGCGGACGACCGGGCCCATCTGCGCGAACTCCACGCCCTGCAACGCCGCTCGGGACTGGAGTCGGAGTGGCTCACCGGCCGCGAGTGCCGCCGCCTGGAACCGATGCTCGCACCCGGCGTGCGCGGCGGGCTGCGGGTCGACGGCGACCACCAGGTCGACCCGCGACGGCTGGCCGCCGCACTGGTCGCGGCGTGCGAACGGGCCGGCGTCGTCTTCCACCGCCACCGGGCCGAGCGGCTCACGGTCACGGGCGGCCGGGCCACGGGAGCCGTACTGGCCGACGGGACACAGCCGGTGGCCGATCAGGTCGTTCTCGCCGCGGGCAGCCTCAGCGGCCGGCTCGCGGGAGTGCCGGAGCACGTCCTGCCGCCGGTCCGCCCGGTGAAGGGCCAGGTCCTGCGGCTGGCCGTGCCCCCCGCTTACGCCCCGTTCCTCTCCCGCACCGTGCGGGCCGTGGTCCGGGGCAGCCACGTCTATCTCGTACCGCGCGAGAACGGCGAACTGGTCATCGGCGCCACCAGCGAGGAAATGGGCTGGGACACCACGGTCACGGCGGGCGGTGTGTACGAGCTGCTGCGCGACGCTCACGAACTGATGCCGGGCATCACCGAGCTGCCGCTCACCGAGACCCTCGCCGGCCTGCGCCCCGCCTCCCCCGACAACGCCCCGCTGCTGGGCCGCACCGCACTGCCCGGCCTCCACCTCGCCACCGGCCACCATCGCAACGGCGTGCTGCTCACGCCCGTCACCGGGGACGCCATGGCGCAGCTGCTGGCCGATGGCGAACTGCCCGAGGTGGCACGCCCCTTCTCCCCCAGTCGTTTCTCACCCGCCGCCCCCGTACGTCAGGAGCAGCCCGCATGACCGAGCCCGCCGCCCTCCCCGATTCCCTGGCCGTCTCCGTGAACGGCGAGGCCGTCACCCTCGCGCCCGGCACCACTCTGGACGTCCTGGTCGCGTCGCTGACCGGCGCGGCGTCCGGCGTCGCGGCCGCCCTGAACGAGACCGTCGTACCGCGTGGCCAGTGGTCCGCGGCCGGGCTCGCCGACGGCGACCGGGTCGAGGTCCTCACCGCGGTCCAGGGAGGCTGACCATGTCCGACGACCTCTTCACCCTCGGGGACACCGTGTTCGGCTCCCGGCTGATCATGGGAACGGGCGGGGCGCCCAGCCTCGACGTGCTGGAGCGGTCGCTGACCGCGTCCGGCACCGAGCTGACGACCGTGGCGATGCGCCGCCTCGATCCGACCGTGCAGGGCTCCGTGCTCTCCGTGCTGGAGCGGCTCTCCATCCGCGTGCTGCCGAACACGGCCGGCTGCTTCACCGCGGGCGAGGCCGTGCTCACCGCCCGCCTCGCCCGCGAGGCGCTCGGCACCGACTGGGTCAAGCTGGAGGTGGTGGCGGACGAGCGCACCCTGCTGCCGGACCCCGTCGAGCTGCTGGACGCCGCGGAGACGCTGGTGGACGACGGGTTCACCGTGCTGCCGTACACGAACGACGACCCGGTGCTGGCCCGGAAGCTGGAGGACGTGGGGTGCGCGGCCGTCATGCCGCTCGGCTCCCCCATCGGTTCCGGCCTGGGCATCCGCAATCCGCACAACTTCCAGCTGATCGTCGAGCAGGCGCGGGTACCGGTGATCCTGGACGCGGGCGCCGGGACGGCTTCGGACGCGGCGCTGGCCATGGAGCTGGGATGCGCGGCCGTGATGCTGGCGTCCGCGGTGACCCGGGCCCAGGAGCCCGAGCTGATGGCCGGGGCGATGCGCCATGCCGTGGAGGGCGGGCGGCTCGCGTACCGCGCGGGGCGGATCCCGCGTCGCCACTTCGCCGAGGCCTCGTCGCCGGTGGCGGGCCGGGCCGTGCTGGATCCGGAGCGTCCCGCGTTCTGATTCCGGGGCCCGGCGGCTCATGTGGTGGATCTCATGTCCCTGCCAGGACCCCCGCCGATCCCGGGGCCACCCGCGTTCCCCGGCAGTGGATCGCATGTCCCTGTCACGGCTCGGCTGCAGTTGGGCCCCGGGATCGCTCCGGCCAGTCGGCCGTGTCGGCGGCGGCTCGTAGACTCGGCTGCGTGGATACGACCCTCCAGGACCCTCTCGTCGGGCAGCTGCTCGACGGCCGCTACCGCGTCGATGCCCGCATCGCCGTGGGCGGCATGGCCACGGTCTACCGGGCCATGGACACCCGGCTCGACCGGGTGCTCGCGCTCAAAGTGATGCATCCGGCCCTCGCGGCCGACGCCTCGTTCGTCGAGCGCTTCATCCGTGAGGCCAAGTCGGTGGCCCGGCTCGCGCACCCCAACGTGGTCGCGGTCTTCGATCAGGGTGCCCAGGGGCAGTACGTCTACCTCGCGATGGAGTACGTGGCGGGGTGCACGCTGCGCGACGTGCTGCGCGAGCGGGGCGCCCTCCAGCCGCGGGCCGCACTGGACATCCTGGAGCCGGTGCTCGCCGCGTTGGGCGCCGCCCACCGGGCGGGCTTCGTCCACCGGGACATGAAGCCGGAGAACGTGCTGATAGGCGACGACGGCAGGGTCAAGGTCGCCGACTTCGGCCTGGTCCGGGCCGTGGGATCGGTCACCAGCACCACCGGGTCCATCCTGGGGACGGTCTCGTATCTCGCCCCCGAACAGATCGAGCACGGCACCGCGGACACCCGCGCCGATGTGTACGCGTGCGGTGTCGTGCTGTACGAAATGCTGACGGGTACCAAGCCGCACACCGGGGAATCCCCCGCCCAGGTCATCTACCAGCACCTCAACGAGGACGTCCCGGCCCCGTCCGACGCCGTCCCGGGCCTCGCGGCCGGACTGGACGCGCTGGTGGCGAGCGCCACCGCCCGTGACCCCGAGGTCCGCCCGTCCGACGCGGTGGCCCTGCTCGCGGAGTCCCGCGTGGCCCGGGCCGGCCTCACCGACGCCCAGCTGGACGCCGTGCCGCCGCAGGCCCTGGCCGAAGTCCGCGACGGCGCGGAGGACCGCACGAGCGTGATCCCGCGGGTGCTGCCGCCGGGCCAGGGCACCGCCCATCACACGAGCCGGCTGGAGATGCCGTCGCAGCAGCCCCCGCGCCCGCCCGCCCGGCGCGCGGGGACGGGTCGCCGGAAGCCGCCCCGCGGTGTCATCGCGGCAGTCCTCGCCGTCCTGCTGGTCCTGGGCGTCGGCGGCGGTGTCTGGTACATCAACTCCGGGCAGTTCACCCGGGTCCCCTCACTGCTGGGCCAGAGCCAGAAGGCGGCCGAGAAACGGCTCTCGGACAGCGGCCTGGAGCTGAAGGGCGTACGGCGGGCCTACAGCGACACCGTCGACCGCGGCACGGTGATCAGCAGCGACCCGAAGCCGGGCGCCCGGATCCGGGGCAACGACTCGGTGTCGCTGGTCGTCTCGCGCGGTCCCGAGATCGTCACCGTGCCCGACCTCCAGGGCGTCGCACTCGCCGAGGCCAGACGGCAGCTGGAGAAGCGCGGCCTGACACCCGGCATGATCACCAAGGAGTTCAACGACGACGTCGCCGCGGGTGAGGTGGTGCGCACGGACCCCGAGGCGGGCTCCGAGCGCCACCCGGACTCCGCGGTCGCGATCGTGGTCTCCAAGGGCAGCCCGGTCGACGTCCCCGACGTCACCGGACAGTCGGTCGACGACGCCACGGCGGAGCTGGAGGACGCCGGCCTCGAGGTCGTCGTCGCGCCCGGCCGGGTCAACTCCCCGGAGGACGAGGGCAACGTCGCCCGCCAGTCGATCGAGGAGGGCGCGGAGGCGGCGGAGGGCGACACCATCACGCTCACGGTCTCCAAGGGCCCGCAGATGATCGACGTCCCGGACGTCACCGGCCAGGACGTCGACGACGCCCGCGGCAAACTGGAGGACGCGGGCTTCGAGGTCAAGGTCGACCGCCCGTTCCTCTCCTTCAGCGACACCGTCGCGAGCCAGTCCGTCGACGGCGGCGACCAGGCCCCCGAGGGCAGCACCATCACCATCAAGACCAAGGGACTCTAGGTCCTGTCTGGAGTCCCGATTCCGATGCGCAACCCTGTCGGCGGCCACATCCCGGTGGCCGGCGGCCTCTCCAAGGTCGGTCTGGCCTACGCACGCGAGATGGGTGCGGAGGCCGTCCAGGTCTTCGTGGCCAATCCGCGCGGCTGGGCGACCCCGGCCGGCAACCCGGTGCAGGACGAGCTGTTCCGTACCGAGTGCGCCGCAGAGTCCCTGCCCGCGTACGTCCACGCCCCGTATCTGATCAATTTCGGCTCGCACACCCCGGCGACCGTGGAGAGGTCCGTGGAGTCCCTGCGCCACTCCCTGCGCCGGGCGCGCCGGATCGGGGCCCTGGGCGTCGTGGTGCACACCGGTTCGGCGACCAACGGCCGGCCGCGGGAAGAGGCGCTGGCGCAGGTACGCACCCATATGCTCCCGCTGCTGGACGAGCTGACGCATGACGACGACCCGTTCCTGCTGCTGGAGTCGACCGCGGGACAGGGCTTCTCGCTCTGCTCACGCACCTGGGACTTCGGTCCGTACTTCGACGCTCTCGACGCCCATCCGAAGCTCGGTGTCTGCCTCGACACCTGCCACATCTTCGCGGCGGGACACGATCTGGCCGGCCCGGCGGGCATGAAGGAGACGCTGGACCTGCTGGTGGAGACGGTCGGCGAGGGCCGGCTGAAGCTGATCCACGCCAATGACTCCAAGGACGTGGCCGGGGCCCACAAGGACCGGCACGAGAACATCGGCGCCGGCCACATCGGCGAGGAACCGTTCCGGCAGCTGTTCTCCCACCCGGCCACCGAGGGCGTTCCGCTGGTCATCGAGACACCGGGCGGCAAGGAGGGCCACGCGGCGGACGTGGCCCGGCTGAAGGAGCTGCGCGACCTGGGCTGACCCGGTGGAACATCCGTTGAGGAATACCCCATGGGGGTATACGGTTCTCGCTGTCGGCAGGAACCGCTCCTCGGCCTTGGGGGTTCACCATGCAGGACCACACAGACCACGCGCAGCACGCCCACCACTCCGGCCACGACGACGGCCACACCGGCCACTCCGCAGGCGGCGCAAGCTGGGCGATGGCGGCGCGCGCCACGCTCCACTGCCTCACCGGATGCGCCATCGGCGAGATCCTCGGCATGGTGATCGGCACGGCGCTCGGCTGGGGCAACGTGCCGACGATGGCCCTCGCGATCGTCCTGGCGTTCTTCTTCGGCTACACCCTGACGCTGCGGTCCGTCCTGAAGTCGGGCGTCGACTTCAGGACGGCGTTCCGGATCGCGCTCGCGGCCGACACGCTCTCCATCGCGGTGATGGAACTGATCGACAACGGGGTGATCGTCCTGTGGCCGGGTGCCATGGACGCCATGCTGTCGGACGTCCTTTTCTGGGGAGCCCTCGCGATCTCGCTCGCCGTCGCCTTCGTCGTCACCACACCGGTGAACAAGTGGATGATCGGGCGCGGCAAGGGGCACGCGGTGGTGCACCGGTACCACCACTGAGGCAGCACGGGAGGAACGGCCGGATCAGAGCTCGGGGCCGTCCCCGGGCTCCTCCTGGTAGGAGTAGCGCTGTTCCTTCCACGGGTCGCCGATGTTGTGGTAGCCGCGCTCCTCCCAGAAGCCGCGGCGGTCGGCGCTCATGTACTCGATGCCCCGGACCCACTTGGGGCCCTTCCAGGCGTACAGGTGCGGCACGACGAGCCGGAGCGGGAAGCCGTGTTCGGCGGTGAGCAGTTCGCCGCCCTTGTGGGTGGCGAACAGGGCCCGCTCGGAGGTGAAGTCGTCGAGCCGGAGGTTCGAGCTGAAGCCGTACTCGGCCCAGACCATCACATGGGTGACCTGCGGCGCCGGGGGCGCCAGCGCCACGACGTCACGGGCGAGGACCCCGCCCCATTCGGCGCCCAGCATGCTGAACTTGGTCACGCAGTGCAGATCGGCGACGACCGAGGAGAACGGCAGCGCGGAGAACTCCTGATGGTTCCAGCAGTGCTTCTCGCCGTCGGCCGTGGCGCCGAAGACCCGGAACTCCCAGCGGTCGGGCTTGAACTTGGGCACCGGCCCGTAGTGGGTAACCGGCCACCCGCGCTGCAGTCGCTGTCCCGGCGGAAGCTCGGACTGCTCTGATGCGCGGTGTTCCCGGCTTTCCGGCTGACCCATGACTCCATGGTGACAGACAGGCAGGGGTGGTCATGACCAGGGCAGAGGCGATTCGGGCAACTCCTACTAAGCATGCACTTACTGGACGACCACGGGGTGCGATGCGAGGATGCGGCCATCTTGCCCAGTTCACCGGTTGGAAGGAGCCTCTGCGATGCAGGGCGACCCCGAGGTCCTCGAGTTCCTGAACGAACAGCTGACCGCCGAATTGACTGCCATCAACCAGTACTTCTTGCATGCAAAGATGCAGGACAACTTCGGCTGGACGAAGCTCGCGAAGTACACGCGCTCCGAGTCCTTCGACGAGATGAAGCACGCCGAAATCCTGACCGACCGCATCCTCTTCCTGGACGGACTGCCGAACTACCAGCGGCTCTTCCATGTGCGGGTCGGCCAGACCGTCACCGAGATGTTCCAGGCGGACCGTCAGGTCGAGGTGGAGGCGATCGACCGCCTCAAGCGCGGCATCGAGCTCATGCGCACCAAGGGTGACATCACTTCCGCAAATATCTTTGAGTCGATCCTGGCGGACGAGGAACACCACATCGACTACCTCGACACGCAGCTGGAACTGGTCGAGAAGCTCGGTGAACCGCTCTACATCGCGCAGCTGATCGAGCAGCCCGAAAGCTGACGGGAACGGGGCGTCCGCACCGGCGGCCCGGGCGGCGCGGGCTCAGGCAGCGTCGGGGAAAGCGGCCGGCGCCGGAACGGGGCCGACGCCGGGGGCGATGCGCTGATCGGCATCGGGAGCGGCGCCGGCCGTGACACGGTCCGCGGTGCCGGGCGCCGACTTCTGGCCGAGCAGGTCACGACGCGGGCAGGAGCCGCGGCCGAGCATGGCCTGGATGGTGCGGACGCAGCTGCCGCAGTCGGTCCCCGCCTTGCAGGCGGAGGCTATCTGGCGGGGTGTACAGGCGCCGTCTTCCGCATGCTTCTTGACCTGCTGCTCCGTAACGCCGAAGCACGAGCAGACGTACATGCGGTTCACCTCCCGGCGGGATGGATCGTGGGTGCCGCCCCGATAATCGGTGAGGCTAACCTAACCTTACCCGGCGCTCAAGGCCGGTAAAAGTCCCGGAACGCCCTGTGGGGCACGGATCACATGGATCCGTGCCCCACAGTCGTACGTACGCTGCGTTCGGTGACGCCCGCCGGTCCCGGGTTACTGGTCCCGGTACATCTCGGCGACCAGGAACGCGAGGTCCAGCGACTGACTGCGGTTGAGCCGCGGGTCGCAGGCCGTCTCGTAACGCTGGTGGAGGTCGTCCACGAAGATCTCGTGGCCGCCGCCGACGCACTCGGTGACATCGTCACCGGTGAGCTCGACGTGGATACCGCCCGGGTGCGTGCCGAGGCCCTTGTGCACCTCGAAGAAGCCCTTGACCTCGTCCAGGACGTCGTCGAAGCGACGGGTCTTGTGGCCGGAGGCGGCCTCGAAGGTGTTGCCGTGCATCGGGTCGGTCACCCAGGCCACGGTCGCGCCGGAGGCGGTGACCTTCTCGACCAGCTCCGGGAGCTTGTCGCGGACCTTGTCGGCGCCCATCCGGACGACGAAGGTCAGCCGGCCGGGCTCGCGCTCGGGGTCGAGGCGCTCGATGTAGCCGAGGGCCTCGTCGACGGTGGACGTCGGGCCGAGCTTGATGCCGATGGGGTTGCGGATCTTCGAGGCGAACTCGATGTGCGCGCCGTCCATCTGGCGGGTGCGCTCACCGATCCACACCATGTGGGCCGAGGTGTCGTACAGCCGGCCGGTCCGCGAGTCGACGCGGGTCAGCGACGACTCGTAGTCCAGCAGCAGGGCCTCGTGCGAGGCGTAGAACTCGACGGCCTTGAACTCCGCCGGGTCCGTACCGCACGCCTTCATGAAGTTCAGCGCGTTGTCGATCTCGCGGGCCAGGGCCTCGTAGCGCTGGCCCGACGGGGACGACTTCACGAAGTCCTGGTTCCAGGCGTGCACCTGGCGCAGGTCCGCGTAACCACCGGTGGTGAAGGCGCGGACCAGGTTCAGCGTGGAGGCGGATGCGTGGTACATCCGCTTCAGCCGCTCCGGATCCGGGACGCGCTCGGCCTCGGTGAAGGCGAAGCCGTTGACGGAGTCGCCGCGGTAGGTGGGCAGCGTCACGCCGTCGCGGGTCTCGGTCGGCTTGGAGCGCGGCTTCGAGTACTGCCCGGCGATCCGGCCGACCTTGACGACGGGCACGGAGGCCGCGTAGGTGAGGACGGCGCTCATCTGGAGCAGCGTCTTCAGCTTGGCGCGGATGTGCTCGGCCGACACGGCGTCGAAGGCCTCGGCGCAGTCACCGCCCTGCAGCAGGAACGCCTCGCCCTTGGCGACGGCTCCCATGCGGGCACGCAGCTGGTCGCACTCGCCGGCGAAGACGAGCGGCGGATACGACGCGAGGTCCGCGAGTACATCGCGCAGCGCCTCGGAGTCGGGGTACTCGGGCTGCTGCGCCGCGGGAAGGTCTCGCCAGGTGTGGCCACCGGCGACGGAGGTATTGGCGTTCACGGTCACGGCTCCCACATTACGGGGTCGCGCCCACTGTTCTTCCGGGTGCCCAACGGATGAGACGGACACACGGCACGGCCAGTGACGGGGAGCACAATCGGGCCTGCTAGCGTCAAACCTTTCTGAATTGAACAAGTGGACCACAGGGGTGGGGCTTTGAAGCGGAATCACCGCAGGGACCTCAAGAAGAGACGCCTGATGTACGGCGTCGGCGCCGCGGTCGTGGCGACGGCGACCATCGGCACTCTGGCCATGGCCTCGCAGGACACCGCGACCACCGACGGGAAGTCGGTTCCGGCCTCCGCCGAGCTCCAGAAGCAGTTCGCGGACGCGGCGTCCGAGTTCGACGTACCGCAGAGCGTGCTGATGGCGGTCTCGTACCGCCAGACGCGCTGGGAGAGCCACGACGGCGAGCCGAGCACCAGCGGCGCGTACAACGTGATGGGGCTGACCAGTGTGTCGCCCGACGACGTGGAGCAGCCGGACGACAAGGAACGTCTGGCCCACATGAACCTGAGCGGCCGGCCGGAGATCGAGAAGACCTTCGACGCCGCCAAGGTGCTGCGCAGCCTGCCGAAGAAGAGTGTCGACACCTCCGACCCGCGGCTGCACACGCTGGACAAGGCCGCCGATCTCATCGACTCCGGCACGGACACGGTCCGCAACGACACCGAGGAGAGCATCCGCGCGGGCGCGGCGCTGCTCGCCGAGTACCAGCGCGAGGCCACGGACTCACTGCCGGACGACGCGGCCCACTGGTATCCGGCCGTGGCGCGCTTCAGCCAGTCCCCGGACAAGAAGGGCGCCGACCTCTTCGCGAAGCGCGTCTTCGAGTCGATCAGGACGGGTGAGCGCGCGCTCACCCAGGACGGCCAGCAGGTCACGCTTCCCGCCGACCCCTCGGTCGAGCCGGTCAAGCCGTCGAACGTGCCGCTCGCCGCCACCTTCGCGAGCACCTCCGCGACCCCCACGCCCGAGTGCCCGTCCGGCCTGAACTGCAACTTCGTTCCCGCCAAGACGTCGAGCACGGGCCAGCGCTCCTACTCGCTCGCCCAGCGGCCCGATCTGGGCGTCGACATCCGCCGGATCGTGATCCACGACACCGAGGGTGACTACGACGGTTCGCTCAGCACGCTCACGAACCCGGCCACGCTCGCCAGCGCGAACTACCTCGTGCGCGCCTCGGACGGTCTGGTCACCCAGATGGTCGAGAACAAGAACCTGGCGTGGCACGCGGGCAACTGGACCCTGAACATGCACTCCATCGGCGTGGAGCACGAGGGCTACGCCATCAAGGAGAGCAGCTGGTACAGCGAGTCGCAGTACGAGTCCACCTCGGCCCTGGTGAAGTTCCTGGCGGGCAAGTACGGCATTCCGCTGGACCGTGAGCACATCATCGGCCACGACGAGGTGCCCGTACAGCTCGACCGCAACAGCTCGCAGACCCACTGGGACCCGGGACCGTTCTGGGACTGGAACCACTTCATGACGCTGATGGGCGCCCCGACGGGCGCTGGTGGCGCCGGCGGCCCCGTCCAGGCGGGCCAGGTGGTTCGTGTGGTGCCGCCGTTCACCACGGCCAACCAGCCGAAGCTGACGTACGGCACCAAGGCGGTCAGCACCCGGCCGGCCAACTTCGGCTACCTCTACACCTCGCCGTCGACGACCGCGACCACGCTGAGCGACCCGTACTTCACGGCTCTGTGGAGCGAGGGCTCGAACTGGTCCAACAAGGTCCGTGCGGGCAGTACGTACGTCGTCGCCGAGGCGCGGACCAACTGGACCGCGATCTGGTACGGCGGGAAGAAGGCCTGGTTCTACAACCCCGGCGGCCAGTACACCGTGCCGCTCGCCTCCTCCCCCAGCCTGGTGAAGGCCAAGGCAGGCGTGACGGTCAAGATCTACGGGCGTTCCTACCCGGAGACCGCCGCCTACACCGCCGCGGGCCTGGAGGCTCCGACGGACAGCCCGGACTACCTGACGAAGTACTCCCTCCCGGCGGGCCAGGCCTACGCACAGGCCGGCGCCGAGGTGAAGGGCGACGACTGGTTCGGCTCCGTCCAGAAGGACGTCGTGGGCGCCACCGCCTACATCCCGATCCGCTACAACCACCGCCTGGCGTGGGTGAAGTCGAGCGACGTCCAGGTCAGCACGAGCGTCGCGCCGGACGCGGGGACGAACCGCTACAACATCCTGGGCCGTGACGCGGCCGGTGTGCTCTGGCAGTACCAGGGCACGGGCAGCCCCACGACGCCGTTCTACGCCCGATACCGGGTGGGTCCGGGCTGGCAGGGCTACAACATGATCACCGCGATGACGGCCCTGCGGGCCGACGGCACGGGCGACATGGTGGCCCGCGACAAGAGCGGCTACCTCTGGTACTACCAGGGCAGCAGCAACCCGGACCAGCCGTTCAAGGCCCGCCTCAAGGTGGGCGGCGGCTGGGGTGTCTACAACGGCATGTGGGGTGCCCGCGATCTCAACGGTGACGGCAAGGGCGATCTGATCGCCCGCGACGCCTCCAACGTCCTCTGGTTCTACCAGGGCACCGGCGACCCGGCGAAGCCGTTCGCGACGAAGGCACGGGTGGGCGGCGGCTGGGGTGTCTACAACACGCTGGTCTCCACCGGTGACCTGACCGGGGACGGCAAGGCGGACCTGGTCGCCCGGGACAAGGCCGGGGTGCTGTGGCTCTACAAGGGCACCGGCAGCCCGACCGTGCCGTACGCCGCGCGCACCCAGGTCGGCAAGGGCTGGGGCGTCTTCAAGGACCTCCTGGGCCCGAGCGACCTGAACCGTGACGGCATCCCGGACCTGATCGCCCGGGACAGCGCGGGTGTGCTCTGGTTCTACCGGTCCACGGGAGACATGACGAAGCCGTTCGCTCCGATGGCGAAGGTCGGCGGCGGCTGGGGCATCTACAACTCGCTGGTCTGATCGTCCTCGGACCGGATCCGAAGGGGTCCGTTCCGCCCATCCGGCGGAACGGGCCCCTTCGCGCGTGCTCCATGGGTTATGGTTCGGGCATGTTCGCGCACTCGACCCGTAACTGGTGGTGGACCGCTCATCCAGCGGCCCACTGATCGCGCGTACACACCGACGCAGAGGCCGCCCGAGGGGCGGCCTTTCCCGTGTCCAGGGGCCGTTCCTCCCAGCTGATCCCAGTGGAAGGAACACCGCAGATGTCACCGCACACCGCATCGCACACGATCGTCCAGAGGCTCCTCGGCGACGACTGCCCGCCCTTCGCCCTGCTGCGCAGGCGCACTCCCGGCCACGACCACGACACCGTCGAGGTGCTGATCGGCCGGGTCCACGAGGCGGACCGGCTCGCCGACCTCCCCGTGGGTGAGCAACCCACGCTGGCCCTGGTGCCGTTCCGGCAGATCGCCGAGCGCGGCTTCGACGTCCGCGACGACGGCACACCGCTGACCGTGCTGGTCGCGGACGAGACATACGAACTTCCCCTCGCCGACACCCTGGACGCGCTTCCCGCCCATGCGGTGCGGGTCGAGGGCGGCGCCTTCGACGTGTCCGACGAGGAGTACGCGGGCACGGTGCGGCGGGTCATCGAGGACGAGATCGGCCGGGGCGAGGGCGCAAACTTCGTCATCCGGCGGACCTTCCGGGGCGAGATCCCGGGCTTCGGGCGGGCGGACGCGCTGGCCCTGTTCCGGCGGCTGCTGGACGGTGAGCGGGGGGCGTACTGGACGTTCGTCGTGCACACCGGTGGGGCGACGGGCGGGCGGACCCTGGTCGGCGCGAGCCCCGAGGTGCATGTGCGGATGTCCGGCGGGACGGTCGTGATGAATCCGATCAGCGGCACCTACCGCTACCCCGCCGAGGGTCCGACCGCCGAGAACCTGCTGGCCTTCCTCGGCGACCGCAAGGAGACCGAGGAGCTCTCCATGGTGGTCGACGAGGAGCTCAAGATGATGTGCACCGTGGGCGACATGGGCGGGGTGGTGATCGGGCCGCGGCTCAAGGAGATGGCCCATCTCGCGCACACGGAGTACGAGTTGCGCGGCCGTTCCTCACTGGACGTGCGGGAGGTCCTGAAGGAGACGATGTTCGCCGCGACGGTCACCGGCTCCCCCGTGCAGAACGCCTGCCGGGTCATCGAGCGGTACGAGTCCGGCGGGCGCGGCTACTACGCGGGCGCGCTGGCCCTGCTGCGGCAAGGGCCCGACGGTACGCAGACGCTGGACTCGCCGATCCTGATCCGGACCGCCGACATCTCGGCCCGGGGCGAGCTGCGGGTGCCGGTCGGGGCGACGCTGGTGCGCCACTCCGACGCGGAGAGCGAGGTCGCCGAGACCCACGCCAAGGCGGCCGGTGTGCTGACCGCGCTGGGGGTGCGGCCGGGGCGGCCGAAGGCCGAGGACGCGAGGCCGCGCCTGGCGGACGACCCCCGGGTACGGGCGGCGCTCGATGCCCGGCGGGAAGGGCTGGCGCCGTTCTGGCTGCGGATGCAGGAGCGCACCGACACGCTGTCCGGTCACGCGCTGGTGGTCGACGGCGAGGACACGTTCACCTCGATGCTGGGGCATCTGCTGCGTGCCTCGGGTCTCGATGTGTCGGTACGCCGCTACGACGAGCCGGGGCTGCGCGAGGCCGTCCGGGCGCACGAGGGGCCCGTCGTCCTGGGCCCCGGCCCCGGGGATCCGGGGGACGCGGCGGACCCGAAGATGCGGCTGCTGCGCGCGCTGGCCGCGGAGCTCGTACGCGATCACCGGCACGGGCTGCTCGGGGTCTGCCTGGGGCATGAACTGATCGCGGCGGAGCTGGGGCTGGACATCGTCCGCAAGACCGTCCCGTACCAGGGTGCGCAGACCAGGATCGATCTGTTCGGCCGCCCGGAGATCGTCGGCTTCTACAACAGCTTCACGGCGCGCTGCGACGACGCGACGGCCACCGAACTGGCGGCGCACGGCATCGAGGCGAGTCTGGACCCGGCGACCGGGGAGCTGCACGCGTTGCGCGGGGAGGGTTTCGCCTCGGTGCAGTTCCACCCGGAGTCGGTGCTGACGCTGCGCGGGTCGACGATCGTGAGCGAGCTGCTGGCAGGTCTTCCGGTACGCGGCTGACGCTGCCGCCGCCCGGCCCCGGAGAGGTTCTCAGGGTCCGGGCGGCGCCGGCACCAGGACGTTCTCGCTGCGGCGGCCGGCGAGGTAGTCGTCGACGTTCTGGACGGTGGCCGCGATGATCTGGCCCAGGGCGTCCTCGGTGTAGTACGCCTGGTGCGAGGTCACGAGGACGTTCGGGAAGGTGACGAGCCGGGCCAGGGTGTCGTCGTCGACGCCCTCCAGGGACTTGTCGAGGAAGAAGAGCCCGGCCTCCGCCTCGTACACGTCGAGTCCGACCCCCAGGAGCCGGCCCGCCCGCAACTGCCCGACCAGGGCCTCGGTGTCGATGAGTCCGCCGCGGCTGGAGTTGACCAGGATCGCGTCGTGCTTCATCAGGGCCAGGGCGTCCCTGCCGATGATGTGGTGGGTGGCGGGCAGCAGCGGAACGTGCAGGCTGATCAGGTCGGACTCGGCGAGGAGCTGTTCCTTGTCGACGTAGCGCATGCCGAGCTCGACGCAGGCCGGGTTCTCGGCGACGTCCCAGCCGAGCAGATTCATGCCGAAGCCGTGGGCGATACGGGTGAACGCCTCGCCGATCTTGCCGGTGCCGATGATGCCGGCCGTGCGGCCGTGCATGTCCCGGCCGAGGAGGCCGTCGAGCCGGAAGTCGAAGTCCCGGGTGCGGATCGTGGCGCGGACGACGCGGCGGTTGACCGCCATGGCGAGGGTCCAGGCGAACTCGGCGACCGAGTAGGGCGAGTACCAGGAGACCCGGGCGACCCGCAGGGCGAGGCGCTCGGCGACGTCCAGATCGATGTTGTTGAAGCCGGTGGAGCGCTGGGCGATCATCTGGGTGCCGCCGGCCGCGAGGGTCTGCAGGACCTTGCCGCCCAGGTCGGCGTTGACGCTGGTGGAGATGGCCTCGTAGCCCGCCGCGATGGGGGCGGTGTCCTGGTTCAGGAAGACGTCCAGGCAGCGCACCTCGTGCTTTCCGGCGAACGCCTTCTCGATCAGGGGCTTCTCGTCGGACTGCACACCGAAGGCCAGGATTTCCACGAAACGTCTCCCGTGACTGATGCGGGCTGGGGTCCTTCGTCCGGTCCGGGCGAAGGACCCCAGGTGCGGGGCCCGCCGCGGAAGCGGGACCCGCGGGGCCGGTCATCGCGAATATACGGCCCGTTCCTCCGGCTCGCCGCTCAGCCGAAGAAGACCCCCGCCTCCGCGTAGAGCGCCGGATCGACCGTCTTGAGGCGGGCGGTGGCCTCCGCGATCGGCACCCGCACGATGTCCGTGCCGCGCAGGGCGACCATCTTCCCGAAGTCGCCGTCGCGCACGGCCTCGATGGCGTGCAGCCCGAAGCGGGTGGCCAGCCAGCGGTCGAAGGCGCTGGGGGTGCCGCCGCGCTGGACATGGCCGAGCACGGTGGTCCTGGCCTCCTTGCCGGTACGGCTCTCGATCTCCTTGGCCAGCCACTCGCCGACGCCGGAGAGCCGGACATGGCCGAAGGAGTCGTGCGATCCGTCCTTGAGGACCATCTCGCCGTGGGCGGGCATCGCGCCCTCGGCGACCACCACGATCGGTGCGTAGCTCGCCCGGAACCGCGAGGTCACCCAGGCACAGACCTGGTCGATGTCGAAGCGCTGCTCCGGGACGAGGATGACGTTGGCGCCGCCGGCCAGCCCCGAGTGGAGGGCGATCCAGCCCGCATGGCGGCCCATCACCTCGACGACGAGGACCCGCATATGGGATTCGGCCGTGGTGTGCAGCCGGTCGATGGCCTCGGTCGCGATGTTGACGGCGGTGTCGAAGCCGAAGGTGTAGTCGGTGGCGGACAGGTCGTTGTCGATGGTCTTGGGTACGCCGACACAGGGGACGCCGTACGTGTCGGACAGGGTGGCCGCCACGCCGAGGGTGTCCTCGCCGCCGATCGTGACGAGTGCGTCGACCTCGTACTTGGCGAGGGTCTCGCGCACCCGGCGGACGCCCTGCTCGTCATTGAGCGGGTTGGTGCGCGAGGACCCGATGATGGTGCCGCCGCGCGGCAGGATGCCGCGCACGGCCGGGATGGAGAGCGGGACCGTCTCGCCCTCCAGCGCTCCGCGCCAGCCGTCCCGGAACCCGATGAAGTCGTAGCCGTACTCCTGCACGCCCTTGCGGACGATGGCGCGGATGACCGCGTTGAGCCCGGGGCAGTCGCCGCCCCCGGTCAGTACTCCGACCCGCATGAAGCATCCCTTCGCCGAAGTGAGCTCACTCCACTCCAAGCTAGGGGTGATCCAGGTCACAATGGGATGGGTCGTACGGTCAATTCCCTCGCAATGTGCGGGTGTTGATCTCAGACGTCGTCGAGGCCGCGTTCGATGGCGTACCGCACGAGCTCCACCCTGTTGTGCAGCTGGAGCTTGCCCAGGGTGTTCTGGACGTGGTTCTGGACGGTGCGGTGCGAGATGACCAGCCGCTCGGCGATCTGCTTGTACGAGAGTCCCTTGGCCACCAGCCGCAGTACCTCGGTCTCCCGGTCGGTGAGCTCCGGGGCCTTCGGCTCGTTCGACGCGACGGGCGCGGGTTCGGAGGCCAGCCTGCGGTATTCGCCCAGGACGAGTCCGGCCAGGCCGGGGGTGAAGACCGGGTCGCCGACGGCGGTGGAGCGGACCGCGTCGGTCAGCTCCTGTGTGCTCGCCGACTTCAGCAGATAGCCGGTGGCACCCGACTTGACCGCTTCCAGTACGTCGGCGTGCTCGCCGCTCGCGGAGAGCACCAGGACGCGCAGTCCGGGCTGGGATCCCACGAGTTCCTTGCAGACCTGGACGCCGGGCATCCCCGGCAGGTTGAGGTCGAGGACGAGGACGTCGGGGGTGACGGCGCCGGCCCGGCGGACGGCCTGCGGGCCGTCTCCCGCGGTCGCCACCACGTCGAAGCCCGACTCGGCCAGGTCGCGGGCGACGGCGTCGCGCCACATCGGGTGGTCGTCGACGACCATCACCCTGATGGGCCGCTGCTGCCCCGCGCCCTCTTCGTGTGCTCCGCTCATCGGACCGAACCCGCCTTCCCCCGTGAAACCTTCGGAACCTTCAATTCGACCTCGGTGCCCTGGCCGGGCACCGAGATCAGCTCTGCCGTACCGCCCAGATCGCGCAGCCGCCCACGGATGGAGAGGGCGACGCCGAGGCGTCCTTCGCCCTCGGCCTGGGCGAGCCGGCCCTCCGGGATGCCCGGCCCGTCGTCCCGCACCGTGACGATCACCTCGTCCGGCCAGTCCTCGACCAGGATCCACGCCTGGGCGCTCTCACCCGCATGCACCCGGACATTGTCCAGGGCCGCACCGACGGCCGCCGCCAGCTCCCCGGCGGCCGCGGGCGTGAGCAGCACCGGTGCGCCGGGTTCCGCGAAGGTGACCCGGGATCCGGCGTGCGGGGCGAGCAGGGCGCGCAGGTCGGTCTCGGCCGGGACCCCGGTCTCGTCGTCGTCCGTCTCTACGGTCCGCACCACGGCGCCCTCGGCCGCGTCCTCGGAGACGCGGGTGGGAGGCACCAGTCCGCTGGAGACCAGGGTGCGCAGGGCGACCTCCTGCTCCCCGGCCATCCGGCCCAGCTCGGCGGCCTCGCCGCCGATCGCGGTGCCCCGGCGCTGCACCATGGCGAGGACCTGGAGCACGCTGTCGTGGATGTCGCGGGCGAGACGCTCCCGCTCCCGGGTGGCGGCCTCGATCTCCAGGGCGCGGGCGAGGGTGCGCTCACTGGCGCGGGCGACCTCGACGACGTACCCGATGGCGATGGAGGCGACCCAGACCAGGAGGACGTTGTGCAGGGTGTCGCGGCTGGGTTCGGCGCGCTCGATCAGATTGGCGACGGCGACGAAGGTGGAGGCGAAGGCCGCCCACCGCCAGCCGCCCTTGATCGCGAAGGCCAGGACGGATCCGGCGGTCCAGATGGACGGCAGGGTCGGGCCGTCGACGTGCTGGGCCTGGAAGTCGGCGAGCGGGGTGACGAGGATGCCGACGAGCGCGAGCGTGAGGTCGGCGCCCAGGAAGCGCTTGGTGCAGGCCGCGGCGCCCGCGACCTTCGGCAGGGTGGCGAGCGTCCAGACGGTCATGACGGCCAGGAAGGCGACGGCCACCCACGGCCGGTCGTACTTCTCGCGCCCGAAGACGGCGAGCAGGATCGCGTAGAGCATCGTCAGGATGCGGTACGCGGTCAGGGCACGCCACAGCGGCTGCTCGACCGACATCCGCACCACGCGTACCCGCTTGGCCATGCTGTTCTCCCCCGCCCCCGCCGGACCGCCGCGCCCTCAGGCGTCGTCGCGGTCCGCTTCCGCGCCCGACGGCGCCTTCTTCGCAGCCTCGGCCCGTCGCTTCGCCTCGTCGGCGAGCTGCCGCTTGGCGGCGGTCGCGTAGATGTCGACGTACTCCTGGCCCGAGAGCTTCATGATCTCGTACATCACCTCGTCGGTGACCGAGCGCAGGATGAAGCGGTCGCCCTCCATGCCGTGGTAGCGGCTGAAGTCGAGCGGCTTGCCGATCCTGATCCCCGGACGCATCAGCTTCGGCATCACCTGGCCGGGCGGCTGGATCTTCTCCGTGTCGATCATCGCGACGGGGATGACCGGCGCGCCGGTGGCGAGTGCCACCCGGGCGAGGCCGCCGGGCTTGCCCCGGTAGAGGCGGCCGTCGGGCGACCGGGTGCCTTCCGGGTAGATACCGAACAGGCCGCCGCTCTCGATGACCTCGATACCGGCCTTGATCGCCGCCTCACCGGCCCCGCGGGCGCCCGAGCGATCCACCGGGAGCTGTCCGACGCCCTTGAAGAAGGCGGCGGTGAGCTTTCCCTTGACCCCGGGCGCGGTGAAGTACTCGGACTTGGCGATGAAGGTGACCTTGCGGTCCAGGACAGCGGGCAGGAAGAAGGAGTCGGAGAACGACAGATGGTTGCTGGCGAGGATCGCGGGCCCCTGTGCGGGGATGTTCTCCAGGCCCTCCACCCACGGCCTGAAGGCGAGCTTCAGAGACCCGCCGATGGAGAACTTCATAGCGCCGTAGATCAACTCGGGTGCCTCCTGTGTGCTGTCCGACAGACCTTAAGGCATGTGGCCGTCCCGGCCCCCGCCCGGCACGGGCGGGGTGTCCCCGGCCCCGGCCGGTGACGGCCCTGGTCGGTGTCGGCCCGGTCGCGTACGGTGAAGTAATCCTTCTGCACTCCCCCCTTTCGCTCCCTTTCGAGCCTCACGAACAGGAGACCCCGGTGCCGGTCCTTCCTGGAGCCGAGCCGTTCCGCCACGAGGGCGGAGAGGTCGGCGTCCTCCTCTGTCACGGATTCACCGGCTCCCCGCAGTCACTGCGCCCCTGGGCCGACCATCTGGCGGAGCGCGGGCTCACGGTCTCGCTGCCGCTGCTGCCCGGGCACGGCACGCGCTGGGAGGACATGCAGGTCACCGGCTGGCAGGACTGGTACGCGGAGGTGGACCGGGAGCTGCGGGCGCTGCTGGAGCGGTGCACGCAGGTCTTCGTGTTCGGGCTCTCCATGGGCGGCGCGCTGTCGCTGCGGCTCGCGGCCAAGCACGGCGACGCCGTCCGGGGTCTCGTGCTGGTCAACCCGGCCAACAAGGTGCACGGTCTCGCGGCGCACGCCCTTCCGGTCGTCCGCCATCTGGTGCCGACGACGAAGGGGCTGGTGAGCGACATCGCCCTGGAGGGTTCGCACGAGGTGGGTTACGACCGGGTGCCGCTGCACTCGGCGCACTCGCTGCGGAAGTTCTTCCGGCTGGTCGACGCCGAACTGCCCCAGGTGACCCAGCCGATCCTGGTCCTGCACAGCCCGCAGGACCATGTCGTGCCGCCGGTCGACACCGCCCGGATCCTGAGCCGGGTGTCGTCGACGGACGTCGAGGAGATCCTGCTGGAACAGAGCTACCACGTTGCGACGTTGGACCACGATGCGGAGCGGATCTTCGACGAGAGCTTCTCGTTCATCGGCCGCCTCGCCCCGAGCGTCGGAATGAAGGGGAGCACGTCCGGTGGCTGAGCACGACGCGGAGCGCACAGGCAGCGAGGAGGAGCGCGAACCCCTCCCCGCCGGGGGGACGGCCGTCCCCGACGAGGAGGGCGGTGCGCCGGCGCCGGAGAACGTGCCCGCGCCCGCCGGGGCGGAGGGTGAACGCCCGGTCGACGAGGACGCCGTCTGGAGGGCGATCGTCGAGGGGTACGGGGAGGAGCCGCCGGACCCGCCGGGTGCCAGGCCCTTCCGGTCCGTCGAGGACCTCGCGCTCCCGGAGGAGGACTCCGTCGCCCCGGACCCGGACAAGGGCCTCGGCAAGAGCCGGCCCAAGCCGCCGGAGAAGCCGCTCGGCAGCTCGGTGGTCTTCGCCCCGGGCGTCGGCGGTCCGCGCGACTACGAGCCGGCGGAGTCCGCCGAGGGCGACATCGACGACGATGACGACAGCGGCGAGGGGCACTTCGTGCCGCCGGAGCCGCCGCCGCTGCCGGAGGCCGACGTCACGGCGAAGTTCGCCTGGCTCGCGGTGATCGGCGGCCCCGTCCTGCTGCTGCTGGCGGTGCTGCTCCAGTGGGAGATGACCTGGTGGCTGACCACGGTCTGCGTCGGCGGCTTCCTGGGCGGTTTCGCGACGCTGGTGGCGCGCATGGAGCACGACGACGAGGACGGGGACGACCCCGGCCGCGGCGCGGTGGTCTGACCCTGCCCCGGTCCGGGGTGCGGGGCCCTTGGGCGGGCGGCAGTGGGGGCTTTGGCCTCGTCCCGGTCCGGCGCTGAGGGTTCCGTCCTCAAGCGCCGGACGGGCTTGGGTTGGTGCGGGTCGCTCCGCGGGGCTGCGGGTGCGCCCATGCCGGTGGTGGAGGTCCGGGGCCCCTCCCACCGGGTGTGAGCGGGCGGAGCCCGACGGGGAGACCGGCACATCTCAAGCCCGTCCGGCGATTGAGGACGGAACCGGCCCGCCGGATCAACCCGCATCCCGCCCGGGCGGCACCCGCAGCGCGGCCAGTACCGGCAGGTGGTCGGTGGCGGCCAGCAGGTCGGGCCGCCACACCCCGGGCAGCCCCGCCGGGACCCCGCAGCCCAGCACCTCGATGGAGCCGGTCGCGAAGACCGCGTCGAGCCGTTTGTGCGGGTCGTGCGGCGGGAAGGTGTGCTCGCCGCCCCGGGGCCGTACCGCCCAGCAGTCCTGGAGCCGGCCGGCGAGCAGGCCGAAGGCCGGTCCGCCCGGTACGTCGTTGAGGTCGCCGCCGACGATCACGTTCTCCACGCCCATCGCGTCGACCGTCTCCAGCAGGCGCCCGGCCTGGGCGAGGCGTTCCGTGCGGTCGAGGCTCAGATGGCAGCTCAGCACCCCGATCCTGGTGCCGGCGATCCGGACCACCGCGGTGGCGAAGCCCCTTCGGTGCAGGCCCGGGGTGAGCGGCAGCAGGATGTCCTCGGTGCGTTCCACCGTGGCGCGCAGCGAGCAGAGCAGCAGGGTGCCCGCCGCGGTGCCACCGCCGCCGAGGATCACCAGGTCGGTGCGGGCTGCCAGCCGGGCGGCGGCCTTGCGCCAGCGGAAGAAGCGCGGCGCCTCCTGGATGAGGACCAGATCGGGTGCGCAGGCGCGGATGACGCGGACCAGGGCCGCGAAGTCGTCGCGCATCGACCGGATGTTGTAGCTGAGCACCCTGACGACGGCCGAGCCGTCCTGCTCGGTGCGGGAGTCGGGCAGCGACATCATGGCCATGCGGTTCACGATACGGCGGACGCCCGCCACTCCCCGAGAAGGGCGCGACGGGCGTCCGGTGTGTCCGTGTCCGGTCGGATCAGCCCTGCCGGGCCAGGTCCGCCGCGCCCACGAGTCCGGCCTTACCGCCCAGTTGGGCCGCGAGAACCTGGGCGTGCGGGCGCCATTCGCCGCCGATCAGCCAGCGTCGGAACGACTTGCGGATCGGGTCGAGGACCAGTTCGCCCTCGTCCGAGACGCCGCCGCCGACGATGAAGGCGGACGGGTCGAAGAGCGAGGCGAGGTCGGCCAGTCCGGCGCCGGCCCAACGGGCCAGCTCGCGGAACGAGTCGACGGCCACCGGGCAGCCCTGCCGGGCGGCCTCGCTGATGTGCTTGCCCTCGATGCCCTCGACCGTGCCGTCGCCGAGCGCCAGCAGGATCGTGGCGTTCTCGGGCGTGGCGTTCGCGCGCTGCTTGGCGTACCGCACGAGAGCGCGGCCCGAGGCGTACTGCTCCCAGCAGCCCTGGCTGCCGCAGCCGCAGAGCAGCCCGTCCGGGACGACCCGGATGTGGCCGAACTCGGCGGCCACGCCGAAGCGTCCGCGGCGCAGCTTGTTGCCGATGATGATGCCGCCGCCGAGGCCCGTGCCCAGCGTGATGCAGATGACGTCGTCGTGGCCCTGGCCGGCGCCGAAGCGGTACTCGCCCCAGGCGGCCGCGTTGGCGTCGTTCTCGACGACCACCGGAAGGCCGACGCGCTGCTCGACCTTGTCCTTGAGCGGCTCGTGGCGCCAGTTGATGTTCGGCGCGAACAGCACCGTGGCCCGCTTGTCGTCGACGTATCCGGCCGCACCGATGCCGACCGCCTCGACCGGGTGTCCGTCGCTCGCGCCGGACACCGCCGCCGCGATGGCGTCCACGATGCCTTCGGCCGTCGGCGGGGTCGACACCTTGAAGGTCGAGAGGATGTGGCCCTCTTCGTCCACCACACCTGCTGCGATCTTCGTGCCGCCGATATCGACGCCGATGGTGAGTCCCATGAATCCCTCAGTTTCGGTCGAGCCCCGCTGGGGCAACCGTACCCGAGGCCGGGCCCCGTCCTGTCGGCGCCGGTCAGTCCAGGTCGATGTGTTCGCCGGCCCCGGGCCCCTCATCGCGGGGGTCGGTGGGGTCGTCCGCCTTCTTTTCTGTGCCTGCGGGGTCCCCCGCACCCTGGGTCCAGCGGCGTTCCTGTCCTTCGACCGCCGAGCGGTAGGCGGCCAGCAGTTCGCTGCCGGCTGCCGCAATGTGATCGAAAACGTCTGGATTACGTTCGATGACGGGCTCGACCGCGGACTTCGCCTGCTTGATGACCTGCTGGACGGCGCCCTGGGCGGCCACGCCGAACAGGGGTGTCTGGAGGGAGCCGAGCTTGTCGGCCACGGCGTCGACCAGCTTGCGCAGCTCCTCGGCCGCGGAGCCGGGCGGCGGGCCGTACTCGGCGCGGCGGCGGGCCTTCTCGGCGGCGAGGTCCTCGGCGCAGGCCTGCGCCCACGCGTCGTCGTCGACGGGACGATCGGTGGCTTCGCTCATGGCGGACTCCTGCGACGTGGTGACCGGCGGCCGGCAGCCGGGGCTTCTACCAACGACGGTACCCGAACGGTGGTACGCCGTTCAGCTCGTCCTCGGCCACAGTGCGGGGTCCGGTGTGAAGCGGACCCGCAGCACGCCGTCGGTGAGGGCGGCGCCGGAGACGGTGCAGCGGCGCAGGGCGGACTCCAGGGGCACGATGCGGTGGAAGGGTCCGACGGTGAGCAGCAGTTCGCTGCCCCGCCGGACGAGCTGGAGGTCCTTCTTGACGGCGCCGGGCAGGCGCAGGCACCAGACGAGTATGCCGTCGGCGCCGTCCTGTCCTTCGGGGGCTCCGGCCTCCTCGATCCACCAGGCGTCCTCGGCGCGCCCGCCCTCGCGGCCGTCCGGGGCCAGCGCCGGCGTGTCGTCCACGAGAGCGGTGAGGTCGCCGGGGCCCTGCGGATCGCGGCCGAGGTGGGGCAGCCGCAGCAGCGGGGCCTCGGCGGGCCGCTCCTCGTGCCAGTGGTCGAGGCACTTGTCCTGCTGTGCGGAGAGCGCGGCGAACCACGGGTCGGACGAGTGGCGCGGCAGCACCCGGTTGGCGACCAGGGCGTCGACCCGCAGCCCGTGCAGGGCGAGCCCGGTGCGGGCGGTGTGCAGGGCGTCCTCGGCGGCCGGGCCGGGCTCCGCGACCAGCCGGAGCGTCGTCGCGCGGTCCTCGATCAGCGCCTGGACCCCGGCCAGCTCGGCATCGCGCCGGGCCGCGGCCTCGTACAGCCACTGGGCGGGCATGGGCACACCGGCGAGTTGCGCGAGCATGGGGCGCAGGGCGCGGGCGGCCTGACGCTCCTGGGGCAGCAGCCTGCGCAGGTAGCGGCGCAGCTGCCCGGGCAGGGCCAGCAGGGCGAGGGCCTCGCGCAACGGCGGCAGATCGACGACGAGGAGGTCGTAGCCGTCGCGGGACCAGTCGCCCTGCGCGGCGCGGCGCAGGGTGTGCAGGAGGGCGAGTTCGTCGCTGCCGGGGAGTTCGGTGAGCTCCTCGCCGTCCAGACGGTTGCCGCCGAGCAGATCGAGCACGCCGGACAACTGGTCCTGGAGCGTGAGGAGTTCGCTGCGGAAGTGCGCACCGGAGTCGATCCGGACGGACCACAGGCCGCCGGTCACCGCGGTCGGTTCGGTGGCCGCGGGAAAGCCGGGTACGGCGTCGGCGGAGATCAGCAGGGTGCGGGCGCCGTCGCGGGCGCCGGCCAGTGCGGTGGCCGCCGCTACGGTGGTACGGCCGCCGCCGCCGGGGCCGGTGACCAGGACCGTACGCACCGGATCAGGCCTTCGGGACGGACTCGACACGCTTCTTGAGACCGGCCAGGGCGCGATCGATGATGACCTTCTCGGCCTTGCGCTTGATCATCCCGAGCATCGGGATCTTGACGTCGACGGTCAGCCGGTAGGTGACCTCGGTGCGGTCGCCGTCGCCGAGCGGCGCGAGCGCGTACGAGCCGTCGATGGCGCGCAGCATCTGGGACTTGACCAGGGTCCAGCTGACCTCGTAGTCGCCGATCCAGGTGTAGGCGAGGGTGTGGTCGTCCTTGATCGCTCCGGCGTCCAGGACGAGGCGGACCTTCTCGGCGCGGCCGCGGTCGTCGGTGCCGAGCACCTCGGCCTCCTTGACCTCGCCGGTCCATTCCGGATAGCGGTCGAAGTCGGCGATCACACCCATGACGTCGGCCGGTGCCGCCTCGATCGTGATGCTCGAGCTGGTGTGTTCAGCCATCGCTGTGGCCCTCCAGTGCGGTGTACCGGTCGATCGGCAGAGGCCTGCCGCCAGAAGGCTATCGCGTGAGCGCTGCGCCTCGTTCCAGGGCCCGGCCGGTTCGGACGGGGCGAGCGGTCACCATTCCAGCGCCCAGGGCCGGCCGGTCGAGGCGAAGTGGCCGACGTTCACGCACTCGGTGTCGCCGATCCGCATCCGGCGGGCCAGCGGCTGGTGGACGTGGCCGAACAGGGCGTAGCGGGGGCGGGTGCGGCGGATGGCGTCGAGCAGGGCCCGGCTGCCGCGCTCGAAGCGTCGGGCCACCGTGTCGTACGTCAGCTCCGGGACCTCGGGCGGAATGTGCGTGCAGAGCACGTCGACCGGACCGACCGCCTCGATCTTGGCCGCGTACTCCTCGTCACTGATCTCGTACGGGGTGCGCATCGGGGTGCGCAGTCCGCCGCCGACGAAGCCGAAGACGCGGCCGCCGATCTCGACGCGGTCGCCGTCCAGGACGGTGGTACCGGGTCCCGCGTATTCGGGCCACAGGCCGGGGATGTCGACGTTGCCGTAGGTGGCGTACGTCGGAGTGGGCAGGGCGGCGAACATCTCGGCGTACTGCTTGCGGACGGCGGCGACGATCGCGGCGTTGCGGTCCAGTCCCGCCCAGAGCTCGCGGCCGAAGTCCCGGGCCTCCTCGAAACGGCGTTCGGTGCGCAGGGCGACGATCCGGTCGGCGTTCTCGACGCCGAAGAGATCGGGGAAGATGCCGCGCGAGTGGTCCGCGTAGTCGAGGAAGAGCACCAGGTCACCCAGGCAGACGAGAGCGTCCGCGCCGTCCCCGGCGCGGGCCAGCGCCTCGGTGTTGCCGTGGACGTCGCTGACCACATGGACGCGGGTGCGACGTCCGGCGGACGCGCTCCGGCTGTTCGGTCCTGCTCGCATGACGATCACCCTAGGACCCCGGTGCCGAAGTGGGTAGAGGCGGCCGGACCTGCGGTTACCCCCGAGTGTTGAGCGAGGTGCATTAGTGTGCGGATGAGGACCACCGATATGTGTGACGCATAAGACATCTGGCCTGAACCCCCTATCCGGAACCGAGTACCGGTGGGTAACGTCCGGGTCAGTCCAGTCGTGCTCACCCCACTGAGCACCCCCGATCTTGGACCGCAGCCGGTGCGTCACACAGAGTCGTGGCACCGGAGCCCGATGAGGAGCAGCAGTCTTGCGCGAGTTCAGCCTTCCGGCCCTGTACGAGGTCCCCTCGGACGGCAACCTGACGGATCTCATCCGCCGCAATGCCGCTCAGCATGCCGACGTCGCGGTGATGAGCCGCAAGGTGGCCGGCGTCTGGACGGACGTGACGGCCACCAGGTTCCTGGCCGAGGTCAGAGCGGCGGCCAAGGGACTGATCGCCGCCGGTGTCGAGCCCGGCGACCGGGTCGCCCTGATGTCCCGCACCCGTTACGAGTGGGTGCAGCTGGACTTCGCGATCTGGAGCGCGGGCGCCGTCACCGTGCCCGTGTACGAGACGAGCTCCCCCGAGCAGGTCCAGTGGATCCTCGGCGACTCGGGCGCGGTCGCCGTCCTGGTGGAGAGCGACGCCCACGCGGAGGCCGTGGCCTCGGTGCGCGACCGGCTGCCGGCGCTGCACCATGTGTGGCAGATCGACAAGGGCGGGGTCGACGAGCTGATCGCGTCGGGTGCGGAGGTCCCGGAGGAGACCGTGGACCTGCGCAGCGCGAGCGCCGGGGCCGACGACCCGGCGACGATCGTGTACACCTCGGGCACCACCGGCCGTCCCAAGGGCTGTGTGCTGACGCACCGCAGCTTCTTCGCGGAGTGCGGCAACGTGGTGGAACGGCTGAAGCCGCTGTTCCGGACCGGTGAGTGCTCCGTCCTGCTCTTCCTTCCCGCCGCGCACGTCTTCGGCCGGCTGGTCGAGGTCGCCTCCGTGATGGCGCCGATCAAGCTCGGCTGCGTACCGGACATCAAGAACCTCACCGATGAGCTGGCCGCGTTCCGGCCGACCCTGATCCTCGGGGTGCCGCGGGTCTTCGAGAAGGTCTACAACTCGGCCCGGGCCAAGGCGCAGGCCGACGGCAAGGGCAAGATCTTCGACCGGGCCGCGAGCACGGCGATCGCCTACAGCCGTGCGCTGGGCACGCCGCAGGGGCCGTCGGTGGGCCTGAGGTTCAAGCACAAGGTCTTCGACCGGCTGGTCTACAGCAAGCTGCGCGCCGTGCTCGGCGGCCGCGGTGAGCACGCGATCTCCGGCGGCGCTCCGCTCGGCGAGCGGCTCGGCCACTTCTACCGCGGTATCGGCTTCACCGTCCTGGAGGGCTACGGCCTGACGGAGTCGTGCGCGGCCACCGCCTTCAACCCGTGGGACCGCCAGAAGATCGGTACGGTCGGCCAGCCGCTGCCCGGCTCCGTCGTCCGCATCGCCGACGACGGCGAGGTGATGCTCCACGGCGAGCACCTGTTCTCCGGCTACTGGAACAACGAGACGGCGACGGCCGAGGCGCTGGCCGACGGCTGGTTCCACACCGGCGACATCGGCACCCTCGACGAGGACGGCTATCTCGCGATCACCGGCCGCAAGAAGGAGATCATCGTCACGGCGGGCGGCAAGAACGTCGCTCCCGCCGTCATCGAGGACCGCATCCGCGGGCACGCCCTGGTCGCGGAGTGCATGGTCGTCGGCGACGGCCGCCCGTTCGTGGGCGCGCTGGTGACGCTGGACGAGGAGTTCCTGGGCCACTGGGCCGAGGAGCACGGCAAGCCCGTCGGCTCGACGGCCCTGTCGCTGCGCGAGGACCCGGAGCTGCTGGCCGAGGTGCAGCGCGCGATCGACGACGGCAACGCCGCGGTGTCCAAGGCCGAGTCGGTGCGCAAGTTCCGGATCCTGGCTGCCCAGTTCACCGAGGAGGCGGGCCACATCACGCCGTCGCTGAAGCTGAAGCGGAACGTGGTGGCGAAGGACTTCGCGGACGAGGTGGAGTCCATCTACCGCGGCTGATGCCGCGCAACCGGAAGGGGCCCGCAGGACGGGCCCCTTCCGCGTGTCCGGTCGCTCAGAGCAGTTCCCGGAGCTTCTCCGCCAGCAGGTCCCAGCGCCACTTCTCCTCGACCCAGGCACGGCCCCGCTCCCCCATCCGCCGCCGCAGCTCCGCGTCGCCGAGCAGCAGGGCGATCCGCTCCGCCGACTCCTCGGCCGACCCGCCGCGCACCACCCACCCGCTCTCGCCGTCGAGCACGGCGTCCGGCGCACCGCCCGAGTCGCCCGCCACGACCGGCAGCCCCGTCGCGGACGCCTCCAGGTAGACGATGCCGAGGCCCTCCACGTCGAGGCCGCCGCGCCGGGTGCGGCACGGCATCGCGAAGACGTCCCCGGCCCCGTAGTGCGCGGGCAGCTCCTCCCACGGCACCGGACCGGTGAACCGCACGGAGTCCTGCACCCCGGTCTCCGCCGCCAGCTTCCTCAGCTCGCCGGCGTACGGTCCGCCGCCGACGATCAGCAGGACGGCGTCGGGCACCTCGGCCAGGATCGCGGGCATCGCGAGAATCAGGGTGTCCTGGCCCTTGCGGGGCACCAGCCGGGACACGCAGACGACGACCGGCCGGTCGGTGAGCCCGAGCCGGGCCCGGACGCGGTCGCCGCCGGAGTCCGGGTGGAAGGTCTTCTCGTCGACTCCCGGCGGCAGCTGCACCATGCGTGCGGCGGCGGCCGGGGTGAGCGCGGCGGCGATCCGCGAGCGGGTGTACTCGCCGAGGTAGGTGAGGGTGTCCGTGCCGTCGCCGATCCGCCGCAGCAGCTGCCGGGACGCCGGCAGCTGGGCCCAGCCGGCCTCGTGCCCGTGCGTGGTGGCGACCAGCCGGCGGGCGCCGGCCCGGCGCAGCGCCGGTGCCATCAGACCGAGCGGCGCGGCGGCGCCGAACCAGACGGACGAGCAGCCGTGGGTGCGCAGCAGCTCCACCGCGCGCCGGGTCACCCGCGGGGTCGGCAGCAGCATCGTCGTACGGTCGCGGACCACGGTGAAGGGCTGCTCGGCGTCGAAGGCGGCGGTGGCCGCCGCACCCTCGGCGCCGCGCTTCCAGGTGGAGGCGTAGACGACGACCTGTTCCGGGTCCAGGCGGAGCGCCATGTTGTGCAGGAACGCCTGGATGCCACCGGGGCGGGGCGGAAAGTCATTGGTCACGATCAAGGTCTTGTCCATCGCCGCCGACAGTACCGGGCGGGCCGGCCCCCGCGGCGCCACGGGCGGTCCCGGGCCCGGCCCTGCGGGTTCCGCACAGCGGCGGCAGGCATCATGGCACCTCTTACGGCAACGGCAGGGGAACGGTGAGGCGGGACATGACGGGTTCGAGCGGCACACGGCCGGCGGCGTTCGCGGTGTGGGCGCTCACCAGATGCCTGCTCCTGCTCTGCGTCATCAAGGTGATCACGGTGCCGGGCCCGGACGTGACGAGCGATGTGTCGGTGATCTACCACGGCTGGTACGACGTGCTGAGGTCGGGCAGCTATCCGGAGTCCGACGTCACCTGGCAGTACCCGCCGGCCGCGGCGCTCGCCATCCTCTCCCCCGGCCTGCTGCCCTTCCTGGACTACGCGTCGGCCTTCTTCGTCCTGGCCTTCCTGTGCGACGCGCTGGTGCTGGGTCTGCTGCTGTACGCGGGCCGGGGCGCCGCCCGGCGGACCGCCGGGGCCTGGGTGTGGGTGGCGGGGGTGCCGCTGCTGGGGACGACGGCGTACGCGCGGTACGACGTGATGGTGACGGCCGTCGCGGTGGCGGCGCTGCTGGCGGGGGTCCGGCATCCGCGGGTGCTGGGGGCGCTGGCGGCGTTCGGGGCGCTGCTGAAGGTGTGGCCGGTGCTGGTGCTCGCCGGTACCGCGCGAGGCCGGCGGACCCGTCTGGCGTGGACGACGGCGGCCGCGGTGGCACTCGGGCTGCTGGTGCTGTGCACGGCGGCGGCGCCGGGCGCGCTGGCGTTCCTGGGCTTCCAGCGGGACCGGGGTACCGAGGTCGAGTCGCTGGGGGCGCTGGTCTTCCATGTGGCGCGGCAGTTCGGCTGGCAGGGCCGGGTGGAGCTGCACTACGGCTCGCTGGAGTTCCTGGGGCCGCACGTGCCGCTGGTGAGCACGCTCTCCCTGGGGCTGAGCGTCGTCGCGTTCGGCTGGCTGCTGGTGTGGCGGCTGCGGGCGCGCACGTTCGGGGTGAGTACGACGGCGGACGCGGCGTTCACCGCGGTGCTGCTGTTCACGACCACGAGCCGGGTGATCAGCCCGCAGTACATGCTGTGGCTGGTCGGTCTGGCCGCGGTGTGCCTGGTCTTCCGGGAGAGCCGGATGGCCTGGCCGGCGGGGCTGGTGCTGGTGGCGACCGGGGTGACCCAGCTGGAGTTCCCGCTGGGCTTCGGCCATGTGGTGACCAGCGACGCGACGGGCGTGACCCTGATGTTCGTACGCAACGGGCTGCTGGTCGCCGCGTGCCTGCTGGCGTGCGCGCGGCTGTGGCGGGACACCGTGCGCGCCCCGGCCGGGCGTGTCCGCGCCGCGGAACCGGCCGCGCCCGCGCTCAGCCGAACCGGCTCTCCAGATACTCCCGCCAGCGCACCGTGAAGTCCTGCGGAGTGGTGCCGAGCACCTCGTGCAGGGCCTGCTCCACCGCTCCGTCCCGCCCCGCGTGCCCTCCGACGGCCCGGTAGAAGGCGAACAGCTTCTCCTCGCCCCACTGCTCGGCGATGAGCTCGCAGGCCATCCAGCCGCCCTCGTACGCCCTCGCCAGCCGGTCCGCGTCCCCGGCGAAGCCGAAGTCCTCGTCCGTGGGCAGTGCGGCGGGCACGTCGCCGCTGGTGACGGCGTCGCTCAGTTCGGGGGCGATCTCGGCGGCGGTGCGCCGCCCGTCCCGGTAGGCGGTCCAGTCCGCGAAACCCTCGGAGAGCCAGGCCGGGGTGGCCGCCGAAGTGTCGGTACGGGTGGCCACATGGGTGGTCTCGTGGGTGAGGACGACTCGCTGCCCGAAGGCGCCGAGCATGGCGTACGCCTCCGGGTTGACGATCACCCGGTCGGCGGGCGCCTTCCCCGATCCGCCCGTCTCGCCGGTCGTCACGGCCGCTATGCCCCGGTAGTTCGCGGCGGGCGAGCCGAGCAGCTCCGCCATGTCCGTCACGGTGCCGGGCACCAGCACCACCACACGCCCCGCCCAGTGCTCCGGCCAGGCGGCGGACACCTCGGGCACGGCCCGGTCGGCGGTCGCCGCGATCGCCTTCAGCTCGTCCCGGGACCGGCCGACGCCCAGCACCAGGCTGTACGCGCCGCGCACCGCCTCGACGTCGCCCTGCTCCCAGAGCTGCTCGCTCCCGCCGTCGGCGGCCCGGTCCGCGGTCAGGTACCAGCGGCCGTCGGCCGGGTCGCGCTCCAGGTCGATCACCCGGTCGACGGAGACCGGAGCACTGTCGTAGCCCTCGATCCGGTAGCCGAGCCGTACATCGGCGGTGGCCCGGTCGGCCCCGTGTGCGGCGAGGTCCGTCACCCGGTACGTCCAGCTGCCCAGCGGCACGTCCGCGAGATGGCCGAACTCCTTGCGCTGCGCGCCCCGCAGTGCCGTGGCGTCCGGGGCCACGACGGCTACGTAGGCGTCCGCGTCGCGGTGCAGCACGGCGGCGGCCCGGCGGTCCAGCGTGGCGCGGATGTCCCGGGCGGTGGTGTCGGGCGCCCTGCCGGGCTGAGCCGTGCAGGCGGCCGCGCACAGCAGGGCGGCGAGCACGGCGCCCGCCGCCCGCCGCCGTCCTCCGCGCGCCCGCCCCGCGGTACGCCCCTGATCAGCCACATGACCGAGGGTACGGTCAGACGCGGGTGACGGAGGAGACGGGCATCATGCCGACGGGGTCGTAGCGGACCGGGGCGCCGGGGTAGGGAGCGTGGATCACCTGGCCGTTCCCCACGTACATCCCGATGTGGCTGGCGTCCGCGCGGTAGGCGACGAGGTCTCCGGGGCGGGCCTGGGCGAGGGGCACCATCCGGCCGGCGTACCGCTGGGCCTGCGAGGTCCGCGGAAGGCTCACCCCGGCCTGGGCGTACGCCCACTGCATCAGCCCGGAGCAGTCGAATCCGGAGGGTCCGCTCGCGCCCCAGACGTACGGCAGGCCCAGTGCCCGCTGGACGGCCATGACGGCGGCCGCCGCCCGGGCCGACCCGGCGGGCAGACCGTCCACCGGTCCTGCGGCCCCGCCGTCGCGGCCGGTGCGCGAGGCCCGCTCGAAGGCGTCCCGCCCGTCCCCGGGCAGTTTCTCCAGCAGCTCCCTGGCCTGGCGGAGCTTGTGCTCGACGGTGCGTTTGTGCCGGCTGAGGGCCGCCCGGTTGCGCTCCAGACCGGCGAGCGAGCGGGCGGCCTCCGCGTGGGTCTGGGCCAGTGCCTGCTGGGCCTTGCGCAGACCGGCCAGGGCGGTGGCCCGCCGGACGTCGACCCGGTCCAGGGTGGCGGCCCGGTCCAGATAGCTGTCGGGGTCGGAGGAGAGCAGCAGCACGAGCGCGGGGTCGATGCGGCCTGCCCGGTACTGCTCGCGGGCGGCCGAACCGATCTCCGTACGCATCCGGTTGATGCGCTCCTGGCCCCGGGCCGCCCGGTCCTGGGCCCTGCGGACCTCTCCGCGCAGCCGGGCGACGTTCTCGCCGGCCTTGTTGTAGTGCTCGGTCGCCTGCTCGGCCTCGGTGAAGAGGCGGTCGACCCGGGCACCGGCGGTCCGCGGTGTGTCCTGCGGCTCGGCGTTCGCGGTGGCTCCCCCGAGGGCCGCCGCGGCGGTCGCCGCCGCAGCCGACAGGACGGTCACCCGGACGCTCCGGCTCGCGCCGGGCTGTGTGGAACGGCGATGGGACACCACAGGACGCCGCACTCCCTTCCGCTGTACGCAGACGTGCGCAGCCCCTGCCACCCGGGGCGGGCGGACCGACGTACGGGAGCTGCACAGCAGGCAGACAGTAGTCGCGTGATCACGGAGCGGACAAAGACCGCGCCGGGCGGAGGGCGGGCACACACAGTGACGCCCCGCCGGTGACCTGGGTCTCCGGCGGGGCGGCTGTCAGTACGGGGCGCGGGAATTCGCCCGTTCGGGCGCGGTCAGATGCGTACCGCGCCGTAGAAGCTGCCGATGGTGTTCATCGACTCGTAGCGGACGAACGTGCCCGAGCGCGGGGCGTGCAGCACGGTGTTGTTGCCCGCGTAGAGGCCCACGTGCTGGTTGCCGTTGAAGAAGACCAGGTCGCCCGGCTTCAGCTGGCTGCGCCCGATCCGGGTGCCCTGGTTGATCTGGGTGTACGTGGTGCGGGTGATGTTGGCGCCGGCCTGGGCGTAGGCCCACATGGTCAGACCCGAGCAGTCGTAGGAGCTGGGGCCGGCCTGGCCGGGCGAGTACGGCTTGTTGATCTGGGTGGCGGCGGCCTGGAGCGCGAGGCCACCCAGGCCCGAGGCGGGGGCCTCGTTGCCGAGGTCGATCCGGTCGCTGGCGGCGCGGCTGGCGCGCTGGTCGTCCGCACGCATCTTGTCGCGCTCGGCCTGCGTGAGCGTGTTGAGCAGCTGACGCGCCTCGGAGAGCTTGGCCTGCTGCTGCTTCTTCTTCTCACCGAGCGTCTTGCGGACCTCCGCGAGGTCGCTCAGCTTGTCCTGGGCCTCCTTGCGCTCCTGCGCGAGGGACCGCTGCTTCTCCTGCACCTTGGCCAGCGACTCGGCCTGCTTGGCCGTCAGCTGGTCGAGCGCGGAGGCCTGGTCCAGGAAGCTGTCCGGGTCCGAGGCGAGGAAGAGCTGGACGGAGGGGTCGATGCCTCCGGAGCGGTACTGCGCGGCGGCGAGGGAACCGAGGCCGGAGCGGAGGTTGTTGAGCTCCTGCTGACCGCGCGCCACCTTGTCCTGGATCGCGTCGATCTGCTTCTGGAGCTTGTCCTGCTTCTCCTTGGCCAGGCTGTGCTGCTCGGTGGCCTTCTCCGCCTCTTCGTAGAGCTTGTCGACCTTCTCCTTGACCTCACCCTTGGTCGGCTTCGGGTCGGCGTGGGCCGCCTGGGAGGTCAGGGCAACGGCCGCGGCGGCAGTCACGCCGAGCACGGTCACGCGGGTGCGGCTCGGTTGCTTGGGACGACGGTGGGACCCCACGAAGGCGAGCTCCTTCTTCCTCGAGCCGCCTACCGGGCTCCGGGGGATGAGATCCCCCAGCTCCGTGCACGTCACGGCCTCGGCGGTTCCTTCACTGCCACCCCGGATGGGTGATCAACCGTGCGAAGGTTCGAGGCCCGACCTTAGTGACCATCCTGTGATCAGTTCAAATCCTCCCAGGAAAAATCTCGTCACAGGAGGTACTTCTTTACCCACACCCCACAGGGTGTAGCGGTGACTTGACGGTCCGTTCCCTGATTTCCGGCAAGTCACATCAACGCACACTAGACGCGCGAAAGCCGCTTCAGGAGCAAGACGGACGCGACGGGCCTGGCTCCCGCCTTCGCCACTCCGTCGGCCACTTCACGGTCGGTGGAGACCACCACGACAGGCCGCCCGGGCGGTTCGGCACGCGCCAGTTGACGGATGACCTCGTCCGCCGTGACGCCCGGCTTGCTGAACAGGACCCGCACCCCGCGCGGCGGCGCGAGCAGCACCGGGGCGGCCAGTTCCGCTCCGTCGAAGACACAGGTCATCTCGGCGCCCGTCTGGGCCGCGAGCACCGACAGACCGCCCAGCAGCCGCAGCCGCTGCTTCTCCAGCGGCATCTGCGGATAGCCGGTCTTGGTGACGTTGTAGCCGTCCACGATCAGATGGGCCTGCGGCAGCGCGAGCAGTTGGTCGAGGAGCGCCGGGTCGGTCTCCGAAAGGGCTCTGGCCGCAATGTCCTTGGGTGACATCCGTCCGGGCTCCACCGCGTCCACACTGTCCGCGGGACGCATCGAGGAGGGCGGCAGCGCCAGTTCGCGCCGCAGCCCGCCGGCCGCCTCCAGCACCGTGTCGAGCAGCAGCCGCAGCCGCATGTCCTCGACCGAGCGCCCTTCCCTGGCGGCCCTGCGGCCCGCCTCGACGGAGGCCTCCGCCTCGCCCAGCCTCGTCCGCAGCCTCCGGGTCTCGCTCTCGGCCGCGGACACCTGGGCGGCCGTCTCGGCCCGCAGGGCGTCGCTCTCGGCCCTGCCGCGGCGCAGTGCCGCCTCGCCGCGCTTGACCTCGTTGGCCGCGCTGCGCAGCTTGCGCTGGAGCGAGTCGGCCTCCTTGCGGGCGGCGTCCAGTTCGGCTCGGAGGCGTTCGGTGTCGGTCTTCGTCTGGGCGCGGGCCCGGGCGAGTTCCTCGCGCAGCCGTTCCAGTTCGAGCCGGATCTCCTCGTCGGCCCGCTCGGCACCGGCCCGTTCGGCCTCCTCGCCCGCCGCGGCGACGAGCTTGACCCAGCCGGCCGGGCGCAGCACATAGGCGGCCGCGGCCACGTCGACGGGATCCGCGGCGGCGGGCGGGGAGCCCGCCACCAGCGCGGCGGCCAGCTCCGGCTGGCTCTCCTTCAGCCGTTCACCGATGCGACGGCGGAAGGGCGGGTCGCCCTCCAGCGCGGCCGCCATCGCGTTCCCCGCGAACTTGGCGCGCCGGGTGGGCGTGAAGCGCGCGTACTGTCGGAGCTGGGCCGGGAGTTCGGAGACCGTGAGGCCGCCGAACGCGTCCGAGACCAGCGCGACGACGCGACGCCGCACGCCCTCGGGCAGCGGGCGGTCGAGCACCTCCACGGCGTCGCCGGCCGCATCGGCCGGCGTGGCGTCGCCAGCGGGCTGCTCCACCTTCCGTCACCTCATTTTTTATGTCCGCACGGCCCCGTCAGGAGTCGGCACCCGGCCTGTCGACTAGTTCGATCTGGTCCACCGCGTTGCACCAACGACAGCGCACCGACTCGATGGTCTCACTGACCACCTCGCGTTCCTCGACGCTGGACTCACCGGCCAGGTCGAGGTGAACGTACTCGACCACCTTGGACGAACGCGTCACGTCGAACCTCGTCAGATTTCCGCAGAGCGTGCAGCGCCAGCGGGTCCCGTCGGTCGGCTGGGGAACCGTCGTCATCGTTGCGTCCTCTTATCTCGAGCCGTGAGCTGCCGGACCAGGATCTCGCGGTGCGCCGTCGAACTGCGGATGTCCTCCAGTAACCCTACGGCCTCGGCGCTTCCCACCGGCACGGCGAGGCGGTCTGTCCCGTTCCCTCCATGTGCGTCATGCTCTGTTCATGATCGATCGGCGGGCTGCGGCCGGCAGAATCCTGCGGGCGGCCACCTCGGGCGGGCCGCCGGTGACGTACACCCTCATCACCCTGTGCTGCGTGGTCTTCGTGATCAGCCCGCTGTCGGGGTTCAACCCGGCCTACGGCACCGCGGACGCGCTGCTCGCCGCCCAGGCCGGCTACTTCGAACGCTGGGGCGTGATCCCGAGCGAACTGTGGGACGGCTCCGCGCACGCCGTCCTCACCCCGCTCACCGCACTGTTCGTGCACGGCAGCTGGCTGCATCTGCTCGGCAACATACTGTTCCTGTACGTGTTCGGGGCGATGGCCGAGGAACGCATGGGCCATACCGAGTTCGCGTTCTTCTATCTCGGCTGCGGATATCTCGCCCTGCTCGCCTATGCGGCCGCGCACTCCACGTCCGACCAGACGCTCGTCGGCGCGTCGGGGGCGATCTCCGCGGTCCTGGGAGCCTTCCTCTACCTCTTCCCCCGGGCGCGGGTCACCAGCCTGTTCCCGTTCCTGCTGTTCCTGCCGCTGCGCTTCCCCGCCTGGATCGTGCTCGTCTTCTGGTTCGTCCTGCAGTGGCTGGCCGCCGAGGGCGCGGGCAGCGGGCCCGGCGTGGCCTACCTCGCCCATGTGGTCGGCTTCGCCACCGGCTTCCTCTATGCCTGGGGGCGCTACCGGAGCGACGCCGCGGTCCGCTCCCGGCGCAAGGCTCTAGAGTGAAGTCCCCAGCCACGGCCACCGAGGGAGAAAGCCAGCCGTGATCACCGCGATCGTGCTCATCAAAACCAGCGTGGACCGGATTCCCGAGATCGCCGAGGCCATCGCCGCGCTCGACAGCGTCAGCGAGGTCTTCTCGGTCACCGGCACCTACGATCTGATCGCCATGGTCCGGGTGTCCAAGCATGACGACCTCGCCGACGTCATCCCCGGCCGGATCAGCAAGATCCCCGGTGTCGAGGGGACCGACACCCACGTCGCGTTCCGCACGTACTCCCAGCACGACCTGGAGGCGGCGTTCGCCATCGGGCTGGACGCGTAGCCGCATCAGTACGTGAGGCCGGGTACGGACAGCTGTCCGTACCCGGCCTCACGTACTGAGGGCCTCAGACCTGGGTGGCGGTACCCCGGTCCGGGACGCAACGGCCGTCCTCGGTGCGGTACTTCCACTGGGCGCCCTCGCTCACGAGCTCCTTGACCGCCCGCAGGAAGCGCTCGACGTGCTCGTCCGGCGTACCGGCGCCGAAGCTGACCCGGATCGCGTTGAGGGACTTCTGGCCCGGCTCCGCCTCCGGCGCGCCGCACTCGCCGACGTCCTGCGGGTCGCTGCCGAGCAGGGTGCGCACCAGGGGGTGGGCGCAGAACAGTCCGTCGCGCACCCCGATGCCGTACTCGGCGGAGAGCGCCGCGGCGAAGTGCGAGCTGTTCCAGCCCTCCACCACGAAGGAGATGACGCCGACCCGCGGGGCGTCGTCGCCGAACAGCGAGAGCACCTTGACCTCGGGGACCTCGGCGAGACCGGCACGGACCTCGGCGACGAGCCGCTGCTCCCGGGCGACCAGGCTGTCGAACCCGGCCTCGGTCAGCGCCTTGCAGGCGGAGGCGATGGAGTAGACGCCGATGACATTGGGCGAGCCGGCCTCGTGGCGGGCCGCGGTGGTGTGCCATTCGACGTCCACCCCGCCGTCGGCGCGCCGGGCGACCTGGCGGGAGGCGCCGCCGCCGGCCAGGTAGGGCTCGGCGGCGGTCAGCCAGTCGGAGCGGCCGGCGAGGACGCCCGAGCCGAACGGCGCGTACAGCTTGTGGCCGGAGAAGGCGACCCAGTCGACGTCCAGCTCGGCGATGTCGACGGGGTGGTGCGGGGCGAGCTGCGCGGCGTCGAGGACGATCCGGGCGCCGTGGGCGTGCGCGGCGGCGGCGAGCTCCTTGACCGGCCACAGCTCGCCGGTGACGTTGGAGGCGCCGGTGACACAGACGAGCGCGGGGCCGTAGGGGTCACGGTCGGCGAGCGCGCGCTCCAGGGTCTCGACGGCCTGCGCCGGGGTGCGCGGGGCGTTCAGGTAGGTCACCCGGGCGTCGCGCCAGGGCAGCAGCGAGGCGTGGTGCTCGGTCTCGAAGACGAACACCTGGCAGTCGGCGGGCAGGACCGCGGCGAGCAGGTTGAGCGAGTCGGTGGTGGACCGGGTGAAGATCACCTGGTCCTCGGCGCGGCAGCCGAGGAACTCCGCGACGGTCTCGCGGCTGGACTCGAAGAGGTCCGTGGACAGCTGCGAGAGGTAGCCGGCACCGCGGTGGACGCTGCCGTAGTACGGCGCGTACGCGGCCACGTCGTCCCAGACCCGCTGAAGGGCCGGAGCGCTGGCGGCGTAGTCCAGCGCGGCGTAGGTGACCTCGCCGCCCGTGACCAGCGGAACCGTCACATCCTTGCCCAGAACCGGCAGCGGGGCACAAATCGACTGGTCGGTGGCAGCAGTGAGGACAGACATGACGAACTCCCGTAACAGGCAGGCGAATTCCGCGTGCCTGCGGATACGCGGCAGCACGGAGGGAAGAAAAGAGGGTGTGCGGAGAAGGGCCGAAAAGCCCTATCGCATTCGCTTGCTCACAAGAGGCTCCCTGAGGACCAGGACCCCACGGGTGGACATCTCACGATGTCGAGGGGTCCGCGCTTGCCGCAGACCTCGCTGCCTGCGGCCTGGTCTTCACCCGGGGCACCCCGCCACGGACGGAGGGTTGCCGGACAGCGGGCCGGGGCCGTAGTCGCTGTCACTCATGACCTGCTCAGCATCTTGCCATACGTGCCCGAACGCGCAAGGGCGCAGTCCATGATCTGGACTGCGCCCTGCCTCACATCCGTGCCCGGAGCCCTCTCAGGCGTTGCTGGCCACGATCCATCTCTCCAGCGCCCGGCCGGCCGCGCCCGAGTCGATGGACTCGGCGGCCTTCGCGATCCCCGCCGTGAGCTGCTCGTTGAGCGTGCCCTCGCCCGGGTCCAGCGCAACGAGCGCCGCCGCCGAGTTGAGCAGGACCGCGTCCCGTACGGGGCCCGTCTCGCCGGCGAGCAGCCGGCGGGCCACATCCGCGTTGTACGAGGCGTCCGCGCCGCGCAGGGCGTCCACCGGGACCAGGTCCAGGCCGACGTCGCGCGGGTCGAAGGCCTCCTCGCGCACCGTGCCGTTCCTGGCGATCCAGACGCGGGAGGTCGCGGTGGTGGTCAGCTCGTCCAGACCGTCGTCGCCCCGGAAGACCAGCGAGGAGTTGCCGCGTCCGGCGAGGACGCCCGCGACGATGGGCGCCATCCGCAGATCGGCGACGCCGATCGCCTGCGCGCGCACCTTGGCCGGGTTGGTCAGCGGACCGAGGATGTTGAAGGTGGTCGGCGCGCCGAGCTCCGCCCGGGCCTTTGCCGCGTACCGCAGGGCTGGGTGGAACTTGACGGCGAAGCAGAACGTGATGCCCGCTTCCTCGGCGACCTCGACGACCCGCTGCGGCGGCAGATCCAGGTTGACGCCGAGCTTGCCCAGGACGTCGGAGGAGCCGCTGGCCGACGACGAGGCGCGGTTGCCGTGCTTGACGACCTTGGCACCGGTGCCCGCCACCACGATCGCCGACATGGTGGAGATGTTGACCGTCTTGGCCATGTCGCCGCCGGTGCCCACGATGTCGACCGTGCGGCCCGGCACGTGAATGGTCGTGGCGTGCTCGTACATCGCACGGACCAGGCCGGCGACCTCCGTGACGGTCTCGCCCTTGGCCCGCAGCGCCACCGCGAAACCGGCGATCTGCACATCGGTCGCCTCGCCGCTCATGATGCGGTCCATCGCCCAGGCGGTGTCGTCCTCGGTCAGGTCCTGGCCGCGCAGCAGGGGGGTCAGCACGCCGGGCCAGGAACGAGCCGCCACGCTGTCGCCGCCTGCCGGGGTCACAACGTTCATGGTCCGCTCCTGGGGTCCACAGCCGGTAAAGGGGATGGGTCCACCCTATCGAGCCCCGCGGACAGCGAAGAGCCCCGTCCATCGAATGGACGGGGCTCCTGCTGTGGCGATCAGTTCAGGTGATCAGTGGTGGCCGTGGCCGCTGGTGATCTCCTTGTACTCCTCGGCGGTGGGCTTGGCGATCTGGTTGTTCTCGCCGTAGTAGCCCTTGCTGAGCTTGGCCCGCAGCTTCTGCACCACGGACACCTTGCGCTTGACACCGTTCTCGTCGACCAGCGGGCCGATCTCGACCGGCTTGTACTGCTCGTGCGCGGTGAGCGTGTGCAGCTGAGCGGGCGCCAGCGGCTCGTGGACCTCGACGAACTCACCGTGCGGCAGGCGCTTGATGAGCCCGGACTCGCGCCCGTGCAGCACCTTCTCCTTGTCCCGGCGCTGAAGGCCGAGGCAGATCCGCTTGGTGATGATGAACGCGACGACCGGGGCGACGAAGAACGCGATCCGGACGAACCAGGTGATCGAGTTGATCGACAGATGGAAGTGCGTGGCCCAGAGGTCGTTGCCGCCACCCATGAGCAGCACCAGGTACCAGGTGATCCACGCGACGCCGAAGGCGGTGCGGGTCGGCACGTTGCGCGGACGGTCCAGGATGTGGTGCTCGCGCTTGTCCCCGGTGACCCAGGACTCGATGAACGGGTAGACCGCGATCGCGGCCAGGACCAGCGGGAAGATCACCAGCGGGACGAACACGCCCAGGACCAGCGTGTGGCCCCAGAGGTTGATCTCCCAGCCCGGCATGACACGGATCAGGCCCTCGGAGAAGCCCATGTACCAGTCGGGCTGCGCGCCGGTGGACACCTGGTCCGGGCGGTAGGGCCCGATGGCCCAGATGGGGTTGATCGAGGCGATGCCCGCGATGATCGCGATCACACCGAAGACGAGGAAGAAGAAGCCGCCCGCCTTCGCCATGTACACCGGCAGCAGCGGCATGCCGACGACGTTCTTGTTCGTCCGGCCGGGGCCCGCGAACTGCGTGTGCTTGTGGTAGAAGACCAGGATCAGGTGGGCCACCAGCAGCCCGAGCATGATGCCCGGCAGCAGCAGGATGTGCACCGAGTAGAACCTGGCGACGAAGTCACCGCCCGGGAACTCCCCGCCGAAGAGGAACATCGACAGGTACGTACCGACGATCGGTACGGACAGGATCGCGCCCTCCATGAAGCGGACACCGGTGCCGGAGAGCAGGTCGTCAGGGAGCGAGTAGCCGGTGAAACCGGTGAACATGCCCAGGACGAACAGCAGGAAGCCGAACAGCCAGTTGATCTCACGGGGCTTGCGGAACGCACCCGTGAAGAAGACGCGCATCATGTGCACGAACATGCCGGCCAGGAAGATCAGCGCCGCCCAGTGGTGGATCTGCCGGACCAGCAGACCGCCACGGACGTCGAAGCTGATGTTCAGGGTCGAGGCGTAGGCCTCGGACATCCGGATGCCCTGCATGGGCTCGTACGGGCCGTGGTACACGACCTCGTTCATGCTCGGGTGGAAGAACAGCGTCAGGTACACACCCGTGAGGATGATGATGATGAAGCTGTAGAGGCAGATCTCACCGAGCATGAAGGACCAGTGGTCCGGGAAGATCTTGCGCATGTTGGCCTTGGCCAGGGAGTAGATCCCGAGCCGGCCGTCCGCCCAGTCGGCCACCTTCTCGCCGGCGGGCGCCTTGCGCTTCGTATCGGTCGCAGTACTCATCCGCGCTCCCAGAATGCAGGACCGACGGGCTCTTCGAAGTCACCGAGCGCCTCGAGGTTGCCCTCGCTGTTCACGCCGATCCGCAGCTGCGGAAGAGCGTGACCGGCCGGACCGAAGATGACGCGGGCGCCGTCGGAGAGGTCGAAGGTGGACTGGTGGCACGGGCAGAGCACGTGGTGCGTCTGCTGCTCGTACAGGCTGATCGGGCAGCCCACGTGGGTGCAGATCTTCGAGAAGGCCACGATTCCCTCGTGGGCCCACTCGCGCTCGCGCTTGTCCTTGATGTTGTCCGGCTCGATGCGGACGATCATCAGGGCAGCCTTGGCGATCTGCTTCTGGAAGTCGTGCGCGTCCTCCTCCAGGCCCTCGGGCATGGCGAAGGTCAGCGAACCGACGACGACGTCCTCGGGACGCAGCGGCTCCATCGTGTTCATGTTGACGAGCTGCTTGCCCTTGGCCCACAGCGTCGAGCGGAGCTTCTTCTCCGGCAGCGGACCGAGGTCGCGCAGCAGCACCACACCGGCGAGCGGCACCAGGGCCAGCGCGCCGAACATGGTGTTACGGATCAGCTTGCGCCTACCGAACGCGGACTCCTCGGCGCCGGCCGCGAAGTCGGCGAGAACCTTCGCCTTGACCTCGGGCTCGGCCGCGATCGCGTGACGCTCGTCCGCGACCTCGACGTCCGACATCAGGGTGCGCGCCCAGTGGACGGCGCCCGCGCCGATCGCGAAGAGCGCGACTCCCAGGGTCAGACCCAGGGAGAAGTTGAGCGCGCTCACATGACCGAACGGGAAGATGTAGACGATCTTGTCGACCGGGAAGATGACGTAGGAGGCGATGAAGCCGACCGTCGCCAGCATCGACAGCGTGAACATGAACGCGACCGCGCGCTCGGACCGGTTGGCGGCCCGTTCGTCGATGTCCTGGATGCGCGGCTTGTGGGCCGGCAGCCCCGGGTCGGCGAACGGATCGCCGGCACCCTCCACCGCGCCGTGCGCGGCGTCCTGCTCTGCGGGCAGGTTCTCTTCTGGAATCTCTTGGCTACTCATGACTTCTTGGCCTTAGCGGTGTGGGCCGCGACCCAGATGGCAACTGCGATCAGTGCGCCCAGACCGAAGATCCAGCCGAACAGGCCCTCGCTGACCGGACCGAGTCCGCCCAGGCTGAGGCCGCCGGGGCTGGCCGAGTCCGAGCCGTTCACCGTCTTGATGTACGCGATGATGTCCTTCTTCTGCTGCTCGGGCATCGTCGAGTCAGGGAAGGACGGCATGCTCTGCGGGCCGGTCTGCATGGCCTCGTAGATGTGCTTCGGGTTCACGCCTTCAAGGCTGGGGGCGTACTTGCCGTTCGTCAGGGCACCGCCCTCACCCGTGAAGTTGTGACACTGCGCGCAGTTGGTGCGGAACAGGTCGCCGCCCTTGGCGACGTCCGCGCCTTCGGGGCTGACCTGGCTCTTGGTCGGGACGATCGGACCGGCGCCGAGCGACGCGACGTACGCCGCGAGCTGGTCGATCTCGGCCTGGGTGTAGATGACCTTCTTCTTCGGTACCTGGGCGCCCGGCTGCTGCGCCGGCATACGGCCGGTACCGACCTGGAAGTCGACGGCGGCCGAGCCCACGCCGACAAGCTGGGGCCCGTCGGTGGTGCCCTGACCGCCGGTTCCGTGGCAGCTGGCGCAACCGACGGAGTACAGCTTCTTGCCCTCGTCGATGGCGAGGGACTGGGCGGTTTCGTCGGCCTGCGCCTTACTCGCGGGCGCAAACGCGGCGTACAGCCCCCCAGTAGCCGCAAGCGCGAGGAGTAGTACGACGACCGCCGCCAACGGATGGCGTCGTCGTGCGGAGAGCTTTTTCACGGATTACCCCGGTGTCAGGATCTTCTGCGTCGATGATGGGTCGGGTGCGAGCCCGGTTACTTGATCATGTAGATCGTGGCGAACAGGCCGATCCACACGACATCGACGAAGTGCCAGTAATAGGACACGACGATGGCTGCGGTCGCCTGCTCATGGGTGAACCTCTTGGCCGCGTACGTCCTGCCCAGAACGAGCAGGAAGGCGATGAGACCGCCTGTCACGTGCAGACCGTGGAAGCCGGTGGTCAGGTAGAACACCGAGCCGTACGGGTCCGAGGACAGCGAGAGGCCGTCCTTCTTCACCAGCTCGGTGTACTCGAAGACCTGGCCTCCGATGAAGATCGAACCCATCACGAAGGTGATCACGAACCAGGTACGGAGCTTCTTCACATCGCCCCGCTCCGCGGCGAAGACGCCGAGCTGGCAGGTGAGTGAGGAGAGCACCAGGATCGTGGTGTTCGTCGCCGAGAACGGGAAGTTCAGGGCTGACGCCATTTCCTTCCAGTGATCCGCTCCGGTCACCGATCGCAGGGTGAAGTACATCGCGAAGAGGGCCGCGAAGAACATCAGCTCGGAACTCAACCAGATGATGGTTCCGACGCTGGTGAGGTTCGGCCGATTGACCGACGGGTGCGCGTGCCCGGTTTCTACTGTCGTTGCTGTCGCCACGACCGACATTATGTCGGTCGCTTATCCCGCCCTCACTCCGGGGGGTGCCGTTCGGTGTGTCAGAGGGGTGTGTCCTCCCCGAACGGCCCATGGATCCGCCGCCCGGACCGGTGCTGACAGCCTGTCGGGCGGAGTACGATCCGCGCATCGGTCCCCCATGCCCCGAAGACACAGACGTCACGGAGGAACAATGCAGCCGACCGCCACGGTCCTGGTCTACAGCGACAACGCACACACCCGTGAGCAGGTGAGGCTGGCGGCCGGGCGCAGGCCCGCGGCGGACGTGCCGCAGGTCGAGTTCCTGGAGTGCGCCACCCTGCCCGCCGTCCTGGACGCACTGGACCACGGGGGTGTCGACGTCTGCGTGTTGGACGGCGAGACGGCCCCTGTGGGCGGCATGGGCGTCTGCCGGCAGATCAAGGACGAGATCTTCCACTGCCCGCCGGTCCTGCTCCTGATGGGCCGCCCCCAGGACGCCTGGCTGGCCACCTGGAGCCGCGCGGACGCCGCGGTGACCCTCCCGGTCGAGCCGGTCGAGTTCGCGGACGCCCTGGCCGCCCTGCTGCGCAGCAGGCTGTCCGTGGGGGCCTGAGCCCCCGCCCTTCCGCCGTCGCTCCGGGGCGCGGCGCACTCCGGAGTCAGACTCCGGGGCGCAGCCGCGCCGCCCGGACCGTGTCGACGCGGTCCGGCGTGGCGTCGTTGCTCAGGGCGCTGCCCTTCTGCCATTTGGCCCAGGACAGGTTCCAGTCTCCGTAGCCGTTGTCGAACGGCGTCATGGTCTCGCCCTCACTGCCGACGACGGTGACGATGTCACCCTCGCGGACGGTGTTGAAGAACCACTCGGCCTCGCTGGTGCTCATGCCGGTGCAGCCGTGGCTGACGTTCGCGGACCCCTGTGATCCGGTGGACCACGGGGCCGCGTGCACGTACTCGCCGCTCCAGGTGACCCGCGTGGCGTAGTAGACGTCGAGGTCGTAGGAGTCCGAGGAACCCTCGGCGATGCCGATGGACTCCCCGCGCATACGTACGTAGTACTCCTTGCCCAGCACGACCTTGACGCCGTTGCGGGTGGAGAAGCCGGGCTTGCCGGTGGTCACCGGGATGGTGTTGATCACTTCTCCGTTGCGCTTGACCGTCATGGAGTGCTCCGAGGCGTCGGTGATGGCCTCGATACGGTCGCCGGTAGTGATCTTCAGCGCTTTCGTGGGCGCGCCGTACAGCGCGTTGGTCACCTTGATGCCCGTCAGGCTGCTGCTGACCTCGATGGTGGCCTTCGCCGGCCAGTAGTCCCGCGGCCGGTAGTGGAGCGTCTTGTCGTCGACCCAGTACCAGGAGCCCGTCACCGCGGGTGTGGAGCGCACCCGCAGGGCGCGTTCCACGGTGGCCCGGGCCGCTCTGTCCGCGACCGGGGCGCTGAGTTGCGCCGTAATGGGCTGTCCGACGCCGTAGGTGCCCGCCTGCGGGCCGAAGGTGACCTTCAGGAACTTCTGGGCCGCCGCGGTCTCGAAGGAGAGCGTACGGCTGCCTGGGGCGCCGTCGTCGTCCTCCATGCTGACCTTGACGGTGTAGCGGGTACCTGCGGCGAGCGGGGCCGTGGAGTGCCAGCGGTGCCCGTCGGCTTCGAGTTCGCCCGCCAGATGGCGTCCTTCGGTGTCCACGGCCGTCACATCGGTGATGCGGCCGTCGTCACTGTCGACGCTGACTTCGAGGGGCTTGTCCGGATCGACCTTCTCGCCGCCGTCGGGGGTGTTGGAGGAGATCTCGTCCGCCGCGTCGAACGGCTGCGCCGAGAGCGGATGGTCGTCGGACTCCCCACAGGCTGCCGCCCCTGCGACCAGGGTCGCGGCCAGCAGAGCGCAGCTGATGACGGGACGGATACGCGGCGTGTGGTTCATGAACCCACGCTAAGAAGATTCATCCGTTTCAGCGCGCCGGGTGACTGCAAACGGGGGGCCCGCACTTCTCGTGGAAGTGCGGGCCCCCCCGTCGGGTGGAGCGGTGTCACGGGTGGAGCGGTGTCACTGGGTGCGGTTCTCGCCGCGGTAGTACTCGAAGACCCAGCCGAACAGACCGATCAGGAGCATCGGGGCCGAGAAGTAGAGCAGCCACCAGCCGAAGACGACTCCCATGAAGGCGAGTGCGCCGCCGACCGCCAGTGAGAGCGGCTGCCAGCTGTGCGGGGAGAAGAACCCCACATCGCCGGCCTCGTCCGCCACATCGGCTTCCTTGTTGTCCTGCGCCAGCGCGTCGACCCGCCGGGCCGTGAAGGCCAGGTAGAAGCCGATCATGACGCTCAGGCCGAAGGCCAGGACGAGGGCGGTGGTGCCGACCGGCTCCTTGGACCACACGCCGTAGGTGATGGCCATGACGAGGATGAACAGCGCCAGACCGAGGAACATCTTGCCCTGGACCTTCACTTGCCCGCCTCCTTGCCGCCGGCGAGGGCCTTGTCACCCTCGGAGTGGTGCTCAAGCTGTTCGAGCGCCGCGATCTCCGGGTGGTGCAGGTCGAACGCCGGGGACTCGGAACGGATCCGGGGCAGCGTGAGGAAGTTGTGCCGCGGCGGCGGGCAGGAGGTCGCCCACTCCAGCGAACGGCCGTAGCCCCACGGGTCGTCGACCTCGATCTTCTTGCCGTACTTGGCGGTCTTCCACACGTTGTAGAAGAACGGCAGGATCGACAGTCCGAGCAGGAACGAGGAGATCGTCGAGATCGTGTTCAGCGCGGTGAAGCCGTCCGCGGCCAGGTAGTCCGCGTAACGACGCGGCATGCCTTCCGCACCCAGCCAGTGCTGCACCAGGAACGTGCCGTGGAAGCCGATGAACAGCGTCCAGAAGGTGATCTTCCCGAGCCGCTCGTCCAGCATCTTGCCGGTGAACTTCGGCCACCAGAAGTGGAATCCGGAGAACATCGCGAACACCACGGTGCCGAAGACGACGTAGTGGAAGTGCGCGACCACGAAGTACGAGTCCGAGACGTGGAAGTCCATCGGCGGCGAGGCCAGGATGACACCGGTCAGACCACCGAAGGTGAAGGTGATCAGGAAGCCGATCGCCCAGAGCATCGGTGTCTCGAAGGACAGTGAGCCCTTCCACATCGTGCCGATCCAGTTGAAGAACTTCACCCCGGTGGGCACCGCGATGAGGAACGTCATGAAGGAGAAGAACGGCAGGAGCACGCCTCCGGTGACGTACATGTGGTGCGCCCACACGGTCACGGAGAGGCCGGCGATGGAGATCGTCGCGGCCACGAGGCCGATGTAACCGAACATCGGCTTGCGGCTGAACACCGGGATCACTTCTGAAATGATCCCGAAGAAGGGCAAAGCGATGATGTACACCTCTGGATGGCCGAAGAACCAGAAGAGGTGTTGCCAGAGCAATGCTCCGCCGTTGGACGCGTCGAAGATATGCGCACCGAATTTACGGTCCGCCTCCAGCGCGAAGAGCGCCGCCGCCAGCACCGGGAAGGCCAGCAGGACCAGCACACCGGTCAGCAGGACGTTCCAGACGAAGATCGGCATGCGGAACATCGTCATGCCGGGCGCGCGCATGCAGATGATCGTGGTGATGAAGTTGACCGAGCCGAGGATCGTGCCGAAGCCGGAGAAGGCCAGACCCATGATCCACATGTCGGCGCCGACACCCGGCGAACGGACCGCGTCCGACAGCGGGGAGTAGGCGAACCAGCCGAAGTCGGCCGCACCCTGAGGGGTGAGGAAGCCGGCCACCGCGAGGATCGAGCCGAAGAGGTACAGCCAGTACGCGAACATGTTCAGCCGCGGGAACGCCACGTCGGGCGCGCCGATCTGCAGCGGCATGATCCAGTTCGCGAATCCGGCGAACAGCGGCGTCGCGAACATCAGCAGCATGATCGTGCCGTGCATCGTGAACGCCTGGTTGAACTGCTCGTTCGACATGATCTGCGTACCCGGACGGGCCAGCTCGGCGCGCATGAAGAGCGCCATCAGTCCACCGATGCAGAAGAACGCGAACGACGTGACCAGGTACATCGTGCCGATCGTCTTGTGGTCAGTGGTGGTCATCCACTTGACGACGACGTTTCCCGGCTGCTTGCGCCGGACCGGCAGCTCGTCCTCGTACGAGTCGTCTGCTGCCGCGGCACCCTGAGGTTCGTTGAGGATGCTCACAGTTTGTTCGTCTCCGCATTCCTGGCCGGGTCGGTCTGCTCGATGCCGGCCGGCACGTAGCCCGTCTGGCCCTGCTTCGCCAGCTCCTTCAGGTGCGCCTGGTAGCGCTCCGGGGAGACGACCTTGACGTTGAAGAGCATCCGGGAGTGGTCGGCACCGCAGAGCTCGGCGCACTTGCCCAGGAAGGTGCCCTCCTGGTTGGGAGTCACCTCGAAGGAGTTGGTGTGGCCCGGAATGACGTCCTGCTTCATGAGGAACGGCACCACCCAGAAGGAGTGGATGACGTCACGCGAAGTCAGGATGAAACGGACCTTCTCCCCCTTGGGCAGCCACAGGGTCGGGCCGGGGTTGCCGGTCTGCGGGTTCCGGGTCCCCGGGACGCCGACGTCGTAGACGCCTTCCGCACCCTTGGGGAAGTCCTTGAGGAACCTGTCCGGGATGGCGTCGAGCTCCTTGGGGACCTCGTTGCCCGTGGCGGTCTCGCCGTCCACGTTCTCGATGTAGTTGAAGCCCCAGCTCCACTGGAAGCCGACCACGTTGACGGTGTGGGCGGGCTTCGGGGTGAGCTCGAGGAGCTTCGTCTCATCGCGCGCGGTGAAGTAGAACAACACCGAGACGATGATCAGAGGGACCACGGTGTACAGCGCCTCGATGGGCATGTTGTACCTGGTCTGCGGAGGTACCTCCACCTTGGTCCGGCTACGCCGGTGGAAGATGACGCTCCAGATGATCAGTCCCCAGACAAGGACGCCCGTGGCGAGCGCTGCCGCCCACGAGCCCTGCCAGAGGGAAAGGATCCGAGGAGCCTCTTCCGTTACCGGGGTGGGCATACCGAGGCGGGGGAAATCCTCCCAGTTGTATGAACAACCGGAGGCCGTCGCCAGGACCAGGCCCGCAGTCAGCACCTGCGGCAGCTTCCGCCGCATCGGGCGCCGCGACAAGCGGTCGGAGCCGTTGGGACTCACGTAGCGCCTTCCCGAGAGTCTCGCCCGCACGGTCGGCGCGCCCGTCTCGCTGGTCGGTCGCCGGCCCTGACGCGGGCAGGGGTTTGGATGTTTATGCGGACCAAACCCTACTGGACGCTATTTGGGGTCGCGCGGGGAGGGTGCCCAACGCGCCGCCCGACTCCCCGAAGGGGTGGAATCCAGGGCTCCGGCCGCCATCTGACGCCCCCTCTCCCCCTCGTACGGGCAGCCGGGTCCCGGGCGGCGGCCGGGACCCGGCTAGCGTGGCCGGGTGCCCTACTTCGACGCCGCGTCCGCCGCCCCCCTCCACCCCGTCGCCCGTCAGGCGCTGCTTGCCGCGCTGGACGAGGGCTGGGCCGACCCGGCCCGCCTGCACCGTGAAGGGCGGCGCGCCCGGCTGCTGCTGGACGCGGCCAGGGAGGCGGCCGCGGAGGCCGTCGGCTGCCGCCCCGACGAGCTGACGTTCACCTCGTCGGGCACGCGCGCGGTCCATTCCGGAATTTCCGGAGCCCTCGCGGGGCGTCGGCGTGTCGGCCGTCATCTGGTGGTGTCGGCCGTCGAACACTCGTCGGTGCTCCATTCGGCCGCCACCCACGAGAGCGCCGGCGGATCGGTCACCGAGGTGCCCGTCGACGTGACGGGCGCGGTGGGCGCGCAGGAGTACGCGAACGTGCTGCGCGCGGACACCGCGCTGGCCTGCCTGCAGTCCGCCAATCACGAGGTGGGCACCGAGCAGCCGGTGGCCGAGGTGGCCGAGGTCTGCCGGGCCGCGGGCGTGCCGCTGCTGGTGGATGCCGCGCAGTCGCTCGGGTGGGCGCCGGTGCCGGCCGGCTGGTCACTGCTGACGGCGAGCGCGCACAAATGGGGCGGGCCTGCCGGGGTCGGGCTCCTCGCCGTGCGCAAGGGGGTGCGGTTCGCGGCCCAAGGACCCGTCGACGAGCGGGAGTCGGGGCGGGCCGCCGGCTTCGAGGACATTCCGGCGATCGTGGCCGCGGCGGCGTCGCTGCGGGCGGTACGGGCGGAGGCGGCCGCGGAGTCGGTGCGGCTGGGGGCGCTGGTCGACCGGATCCGGGCCCGGGTGCCGGTCCTGGTGCCCGATGTGGAGGTGGTGGGCGATCCGGTGCGGCGGCTGCCGCATCTGGTCACCTTCTCCTGTCTCTATGTCGATGGGGAGACCCTGCTCCATGAGCTGGACCGGTCCGGCTTCTCCGTGTCGTCCGGTTCGTCCTGCACGAGCAGCACGCTGACGCCGAGCCATGTGCTCAGGGCGATGGGGGTGCTCTCGGAGGGCAACGTCCGCGTCTCGCTGCCGTCCGGCACGTCCGAGGAGGACGTCGACCGTTTCCTGGAGGTGCTGCCCCCGGCGGTGGCGGGCGTGCGGGAGAAGCTGGGTGCCCCGGCCGCGACGGCCCCCTCCCCCGCCCCGGCGGCCTCGCTGGTCGTCGACGCGCTCGGGCGGCGCTGCCCGATTCCGGTGATCGAGCTCGCAAAGGTGATCGGGGAGGTACCGGTGGGCGGGACGGTGACGGTGCTGTCCGACGACGAGGCGGCGCGCCTCGACATCCCGGCCTGGTGCGCGATGCGGGAGCAGGAGTACGTGGGTGAGGAGCCGGCGGACCGGGGCTCGGCCTATGTGGTCCGCCGGCTCTCCTGAAGCCTCTTACGCGAGGTGCGTGCGCACCTCGGCGGCGGCATCGTGCCCGTACGCCTTGGTGAAGCGGTCCATGAAGTGGTTGCGGTGCAGGGTGTACTCCTGGGTGCCGACCGTCTCGATGACCAGGGTGGCTAGCATGCAGCCGACCTGGGCGGCGCGCTCCAGGCCGACGCCCCAGGCGAGACCGGAGAGGAAACCGGCGCGGAACGCGTCGCCGACGCCGGTCGGGTCGGCCTTGACGTTCTCCTCCGGGCAGCCGACCTCGATCGGCTCCTCGCCGACGCGCTCGATCCGCACGCCCTGGGCGCCGAGCGTGGTGACCCGGTGGCCGACCCTGGCGAGGATCTCGGCGTCGGTCCAGCCGGTCTTGGACTCGATGAGGCCCTTCTCGTACTCGTTGGAGAAGAGGTACGTGGCACCGTCGAGCAGGATGCGGATCTCGTCGCCGTCCATCCGCGCGATCTGCTGCGAGAAGTCCGCGGCGAACGGGATGCCGCGGGAGCGGCACTCCTCGGTGTGGCGGAGCATGCCCTCGGGGTCGTCGGCGCCGATGGAGACGAGGTCGAGGCCGCCCACGCGGTTGGCGACGGCCTTCAGCTCGATCAGGCGGGCCTCGCTCATGGCGCCCGTGTAGAAGGAGCCGATCTGGTTGTGGTCGGCGTCCGTCGTGCAGACGAAGCGGGCGGTGTGCAGGACCTCGGAGATCCGGACCGAGCCGGTGTCGACGCCGTGGCGGTCGAGCCAGGCCCGGTACTCGTCGAAGTCCGAGCCCGCGGCGCCGACCAGGATCGGACGGGTGCCGAGCAGGCCCATGCCGAAGCAGATGTTGGCGGCGACACCTCCCCGGCGCACGTCCAGGTTGTCGACCAGGAAGGAGAGCGAGACCGTGTGCAGCTGATCGGCGACCAGCTGGTCGGCGAATCGGCCGGGGAAGGTCATGAGGTGGTCGGTGGCGATGGAGCCGGTGACTGCGATACGCACGGGGAGACTGCTCCTGCGGAGGTCGAGGGGAACGGTGCCTGCGGGCCACCCCACGCTACCGGGTTCCGGCAACCAGGCGAAGCAGGGAAAACTACCCGATAGTAGGGCTTTCCTCCTGAGCTCGGTGGTGCCTACGGTGCCGATATGTCGAACAACATCGCCCCGCGCGAGTCCGAGACCACCCTGGCCGAGCTGCGCGGGGACTGCGCACGGATGGCCCCGCACTGGGTCGTACCCGTGAGGACCGCCCCCACCCCTGTGGCCCCCTCCCTGATTCACGGCGTGAACGTGCCACCCGCCTCGGCCCGGCTGATCGACGCGACGGCGGAGTACGGCGCCTGAGTCACCGCGCTCCTCGCCGCGCCGGCGGCCCCGGGAGGGAACCGTGTGCGCCCGCGCCTCGTCCCAACGGTGTTCCGTACCAACGGGACGGGCCCGGCAGGGCCCTGGCGTACGACGGCGAAGGAGCGAACCGGTGAGCACCGAGCGACCCGACAACGATGTGACCCGCCCCCGGCGGCGGTCTCCCCTCGCCGTGGCCTCGGTGGCGGCGGCCGTACTGCTGGCCGGTGGCGGCGGCGCGTACTGGGCGATGGCGGCGGACGGCCACGGCGGCGGCGAGTACAGCGCGTCGGACGATTCCGCCGCCACTCCCCGGCCGCTCTCCCTGGACGAGCGGCCGGGTGGACCGGCCACCCCCTCCCCCCGGCCCTCGGCCCCGACGGAGGGCATCGCGCCGGGTGAGCCCGATCCGCACGGCGGCCGGCTGGTCTACCGTGCGTCCGGCGCCCTGCCGGACGGGCCCGGCAAGGCCGCCGTGCAGCGCCCCGCCGGAACGGTTTCGGCGTCCGAGGTCTCCCGGCTGGCCAAGGCGCTGGGCGTGCAGGGCACACCGCGGGCCGAGGGCACGTCGTGGAAGGTGGGCTCCGACGGGGACGGCTCGGGACCGGTGCTGCGGGTGGCCAAGCAGGCGCCCGGGACCTGGACGTTCGCCCGGTACGGTTCCGGCGGCACGGACAACTGCGAGAGCGTCACGGTCTGTTCGAGCAAGCACGTGGGGCCGGGTGGATCGGGGACGCCGGTGAGCGAGAAGGCCGCGAAGGCCGCCGCGGTGCCGGTACTGAAGGCGGTCGGCCAGGACGACGCCGCCCTCGACGCCCGCCAGTTGATGGGTTCGGTCCGGGTGGTGAACGCCGACCCGGTGGTGGACGGACTGCCGACGTACGGCTGGGCGACCGGGGTCCAGGTCGGCCCCGAAGGCGAAGTGGTCGGCGGAAGCGGGCAGTTGAAGGGCCTGGAGAAGGGCGCCGAGTACCCGGTGATCGGCGCGGCCGAGGCGCTGAAGCAGCTGAACACCGCGCAGCCGCCGAGCGGCCCGAAGTCGGGCGACTGCGCCACTCCCGCGCCCCTGGGCAACGGCGAGAAGCCGTCCGGCATGAGCTGCGGCACGCGGACCGGCGCGGAGCCGCCCACGACCACGGTGACGGTCGACAAGGCGGCCTTCGGCCTGGCGGCCCAGTACGTGGACGGGAAGCAGCTGCTCGTACCGTCGTGGATCTTCACGGTCCGTCCGGGTGCCGGCGGTACGGGTGACACCGTCACGCAGGTCGCGGTGGATCCGGCGTATCTGACGAAGGACGCCCCCGCGGAGAAGACCCCGGGCGACGGGACGACGGAGTCGGGGCGCGCGATCCTGTCGTACGAGGCCGACGGGCGGACGCTCTCGGTGACGTTCTGGGGCGGCGCCTGCAGTACGTACGCGGCGAGCGCGAGCGAGGACGGCTCGACGGTGCGGGTGTCCGTGACGGAGACGAAGCCGGAGAAGGGCAAGGCCTGCATCATGATCGCCAAGGAGCTGACCCGTACGGTCACGCTGGACCAGCCGCTCGGTGAGCGGAACGTGGTCGACGCGGCGTCGGGCACCTTGGTGCCGCGCGGCTGACACCCGCGGACACACGGACACACACGACGGCGGCGGCCCCGGGATCAGGATCCCGGGGCCGCCGCCGTACCGTCGCTACTGCCGCGCGCTCTAGCTGAAGGAGTCGCCGCAGGCGCAGGAACCCGTGGCGTTCGGGTTGTCGATCGTGAAGCCCTGCTTCTCGATCGTGTCGACGAAGTCGACGGAGGCGCCGCCCAGGTACGGGGCGCTCATCCGGTCGGTGACGACCTTCACGCCGTCGAAGTCCTTCACGACGTCGCCGTCCAGCGAACGCTCGTCGAAGAAGAGCTGGTAACGCAGGCCCGAGCAGCCGCCGGGCTGAACGGCGACGCGCAGCGCCAGATCGTCGCGGCCCTCCTGCTCCAGCAGGCCCTTGACCTTGGCTGCGGCGGCGTCGGACAGGAGGATGCCGTCGCTCACGGTGGTGGTCTCGTCCGATACGGACATCTGCTTCTCTCCCGGGTTGTACGGAGACTGCTTGCCGACGTTGCAACCGTCGAGGCCGCGGATTCATTCCGGGCCGAGCGCTTGCCTGTTCCCTTCATGCTCGCACACCGGTCCTGCGCGCGGATGCGTCACATCGACGCTATCGGCATCGTCAAAGTGACGTGAAGCAGTTATGATAGATAGCGTCAATTCGACGAAAAGGCTTCCTCCGCAGAGAAGAAAGGGTGCGTGACGTGACCACGGCCCACCCCGTCCAGGAACTCGATGTCCAGCCGACGCCCCTCGCCCTGCTCCTGCTGGGCCGCGAAGCGGACCCCAGGAGCGAGCGCGGGGTCGAATGCCCCGGCGACCTGCCCTCCCCGTCCGACCCGGACCTGGTGGAGCGCGCCCGCGCGGCCAAGGAGAAGCTGGGCGAGAAGGTCTTCGTCCTCGGGCACCACTACCAGCGCGACGAGGTCATCCAGTTCGCGGATGTGACCGGAGACTCGTTCAAGCTCGCCCGTGATGCGGCGGCCCGTCCGGAGGCCGAGTACATCGTCTTCTGTGGCGTGCACTTCATGGCGGAGTCCGCGGACATCCTGACCACCGACGACCAGAAGGTGGTACTGCCGGACCTCGCGGCGGGCTGCTCGATGGCCGACATGGCCACCGCCGAGCAGGTCGCCGAGTGCTGGGACGTGCTGACCGAGGCCGGCGTCGCCGAGCAGGTCGTGCCCGTCTCGTACATGAACTCCTCCGCGGACATCAAGGCCTTCACCGGCCGCCACGGCGGCACGATCTGCACCTCATCGAACGCGAAGCGCGCCCTGGAGTGGGCCTTCGAGCAGGGCGAGAAGATCCTGTTCCTGCCCGACCAGCACCTGGGCCGCAACACGGCCGTCCGGGACATGGGCATGACGCTGGAGGACTGCGTCCTCTACAACCCGCACAAGCCGAACGGCGGTCTCACCGCCGAGGAGCTGCGCAACGCGAAGATGATCCTGTGGCGCGGGCACTGCTCCGTGCACGGGCGCTTCTCGGTGGAGTCCGTCAACGACGTGCGGGCGCGGATACCCGGCGTCAACGTGCTGGTGCACCCGGAGTGCAAGCACGAGGTCGTCGCGGCGGCGGACTACGTCGGCTCGACGGAGTACATCATCAAGGCGCTGGAGGCGGCCCCGGCCGGCTCGAAGTGGGCGATCGGCACCGAGCTGAACCTGGTGCGCCGCCTGGCCAACCGGTTCGCCGCGGAGGACAAGGAGATCGTCTTCCTCGACAAGACGGTCTGCTTCTGCTCGACGATGAACCGGATCGACCTGCCGCACCTGGTGTGGACGCTGGAGTCGCTGGCCGAGGGAAACCTGGTCAACCGGATCGAGGTCGACCCGGAGACGGAGAAGTACGCCAAGCTCGCGCTGGAGCGGATGCTGGCGCTGCCGTAGGCAGCCGTACGCGGGAAGGCCCGGTACCCGTACGCGGGAAGGCCCCGGCACCCTCGATCCGAGGGTGCCGGGGCCTTCCTGTCATGACCGGTCAGGCCTTCGCGGGCTCCGGCTCCTCGGAGGAGGACTCCTCCGAGGCGGCCGGGGCCGGGATGCCGGCCTTCCTGGCCCGCTTCGCGGCCTTCTTGGCCGCGCGGCGCTCCTTGAAGAGCTCCACCATCGTGTACAGCGTGGGCACCAGGAGCAGCGTCAGCAGCGTCGAGGTGACCAGGCCGCCGATGACCACGACGGCCAGCGGCTGCGAGATGAACCCGCCCTCGCCGGTGACGCCGAGCGCCATCGGCAGGAGAGCGAAGATCGTCGCCAGTGCCGTCATCAGGATCGGGCGCAGACGGTGGCGGCCACCCTCGACGACCGCCTCGATGACGCCCTTGCCCTGCGCCCGGTACTGGTTGATCAGGTCGATCAGCACGATCGCGTTCGTCACCACGATGCCGATGAGCATCAGCATGCCGATCATCGCCGCGACGCCCATCGGGGTACCGGTGACGAGGAGCAGGCCGATCGCTCCGGTGGCCGCGAACGGGATGGAGACCAGCAGGATCAGCGGCTGGATGAGCGAGCGGAAGGTGGCGACCAGCAGCATGAAGACGATCGCGATGGCCGCCAGCATGGCCAGACCCAGCTTCACGAAGGCGTCGGTCTGGTCCTCGGTGACGCCGCCGATGGTGGCGGTGGCGCCGTCCGGGAGGTCCAGTGCCTTGATCTTGGACTGGAGGTCGGTGCCGACCGCACCGGTGTTGTCGCCGATGGGCTTGGCGGTGATCGTCGCGGCGCGCTGGCCGTCGATCCGGGTCATGGAGACCGGGCCGGGGACCAGCTTCACGTCGGCGATCGCGCCCAGCTTGACCGGGCCGAGCGGGAGGTTCTTCAGCTCCTCCATCGTGGTGGCCGGGTGGGCGGACTTGATGACGACGTCACGCTCGGTGTCGTCCATGATCGCCTTGCCGGAGGGCGTGCCGCGCACCGCACCGGCGACGGCGGCGCCCAGCGTGGCCTGGCTGAAGCCCGCGTCGGCGGCCTTGGCGTTGGCCGTGACCGAGATCCGCGGGATGCTCTGCGCCAGGTCGCTCTGGACGTCGGTGACGTCCTTGAGCTTCGCGACCTCGGCACGTACCTCTTCGGAGGCCTTCTTCAGGGTGTCCGCGTCGGCGGCCTTGACCACGACGCTCAGGTCCTGGCTGCCGAAGCCGTCGCCCGCGGCGATGGTGGTGTCACCGATGCCATCGAGCTTGGCGAGGGCCTCGTCGATGCGGTCCTGGGCCGCCTCGTAGTCCCCGGAGTCCTTCAGGGTGACCTGGTAGGAGGCCTGGTTGGCTCCCGTGCCGCCGCCGAAGGCCGCCATGAAGCCGGACGAGCCGACGGTGACCTGGTAGTCCTTGACGCCCTTGTCCTCGGCGAGGACCTTCTCGACCTTCTGGGCCGCCTCGTCGGCGGCGGCCAGGCTGGTGCCCGGGGTGAGCTCCTGCTTGATGGACAGGACTTCCTGCTCGCCCTGGTCGAAGAAGTTGGTCTTCAGGAGCGGGACCATGCCGAAGGTGCCGAACAGCACGGCGACGGCGATGACGATGCTGGTGATGCGGCGACGGGTGGCGAAGCGCAGCACCGAGACGTACAGCTTCTGGAGCTTGCTGCGGGCCTCCTTCTCCTCGGCCTCGCGGCGCGCCTTGTCCGGGTCCTCGGCGCTGCCCTTGGGGGCGCGCAGGAACCAGTACGACAGGACGGGGACCACGGTCAGCGAGACCAGCAGGGAGGCCAGCAGGGCCGCGGTGACGGTCAGCGAGAAGGAGCCGAAGAGCTGGCCGACCATGCCGCCGACCAGGCCGATGGGCAGGAAGACGGCGACCGTGGTGAGGGTCGACGCGGTGACCGCCCCGGCCACTTCCTTCACCGCGGTGATGATCGCGGACTGGCGCTCCTCGCCGTAGCCGAGGTGACGCTTGATGTTCTCCAGGACGACGATCGAGTCGTCGACGACCCGGCCGATCGCGATGGTCAGCGCGCCCAGGGTGAGCATGTTGAGCGACAGGTCGCGGGTCCAGAGCACGATCAGCGCGAGGACCACGGAGAGCGGGATGGACACCGCGGTGACCAGGGTCGAGCGCAGCGAGGCCAGGAAGACCAGGATCACGATGACCGCGAAGAGCAGGCCGAGCGCGCCTTCGGTGGTCAGGCCGGAGATCGCCTTGGAGACGGCGGGGCCCTGGTCGGACACGACGGTCAGCTCGGCGCCGGCGCCGAGGTCCTTGCGCAGGTCGGGGAGCTTGTCCTTGACGGCGTCGGAGATGGCGACGGCGCTGCCGTCCTTGTCCATCGTCGCCATGACGGCGAGGCTCGGCTTGCCGTTCGTCCGCGTGATGGAGACCGCGGTGGAGGGCTCCTGCTTCACCGTCGCGATGTCACCGACCCGGACCGGCTTGCCGGGCTTGCCGGTCGCCGGGTTCTGCCCGGTGACCCGCAGGTCCTCGATCTGCTTCAGGGTGGTGAAGGCGCCGCCGACCTGGACGGTGCGGCTCTTGCCCGACTCGGAGAAGGAACCCGCCGGGACGGTCGCGCCACCGGCCTGGAGCGCCTGCGCGAGCGTACCGGCGTTCAGTCCGGCCGCCGCGAGCTTCGCGTCGTCGGGCGTGACGGAGACCTGGAGGTCCTGCACACCGTCGACGGCGACCTGGCCGACGCCGTCGATGTCCTCCAGCGCGGGGACGACGGTGCGGTCCAGCTGGTCGGCCAGCGCCTGCTGGTCCTTGTCGGAGGTGACGGCGAGGACGACGGTCGGGATGTCGTCGGTCGAGCCCGCGATGACCTGCGGGTCCACGTCCTCGGGCAGCTGGGCGCGGGAGCGGTTCACCGCCTGCTGGATGTCCGCGACGAGCTGCTTGGTGCCCTCGTCGCCGAAGTCGAACGTCGCCATGATGACGGCGTTGCCCTCGCTGGCGGTGGAGGTGACTCCGGTGACGCCGTCGACGGCCTTGATCGAATTCTCGAGCGGTTCGACGACCTGCTTCTCGACCACATCGGGGGACGCACCCTGGTACGGGGCGAGCACCGACACCATCGGGAGTTCGATGGTGGGCAGCAGCTGCTGCTTGAGCTGCGGGATCGCGATCGCTCCGAATACGAGCGCGACGATCGACATCAGCCCGATCAGGGCCCTTTGCGCGAGGCTGAATCTGGACAGCCAGGACATGGGTTAGGTCTCTCTTCTGTGGCTTACGCGGCAGGTGGGCGGGTAACTCGGGGACAGACCCGGCCCGGGCCGACCGGTATACCGGTCGGCCCTTATACGATCGCTCACCGCCCGGGCCGGAATCGTCGGTCGCAGGTCGCTTTCCTTATCCCGCGCATACCGCAGGTGGAGTACGCCGCGGCTGCACCCTCACTCCACCCGAGGGCGGACCAGGCCCGATTCGTACGCAATCACAACGAGTTGGGCCCTGTCCCGCGCCCCCAGCTTCGCCATCGCCCTGTTCACATGGGTCTTGACGGTCAGCGGGCTGACCACCAGCCGCTCGGCGATCTCGTCGTTGGACAGCCCGCCCGCGACCAGCACCAGCACCTCGCGCTCCCGGGCGGTCAGGGCCTCCAGGCGCGCGGAGTACTCGGCGGCGCCCGGTCCGTCCCCGCCCGCGCCGGCGCCCTGCGCGAGGAACGTGGCGATCAGCCCCTTGGTCGCGGCGGGCGACAGCAGCGCCTCGCCGCCCGCGGCGATCCGGATGGCGTTGAGGAGTTCCTCCGGTTCCGCTCCCTTTCCGAGGAAGCCCGAGGCGCCGGCCCGCAGCGACTGCACCACGTACTCGTCGACCTCGAAGGTGGTGAGCATGACCACGCGGACGTCCGCGAGTTCCGGATCGGCGCTGATCATCCGGGTCGCGGTGAGTCCGTCCGTGCCCGGCATCCGGATGTCCATCAGCACCACGTCGGCGCGCGTCGAGCGGGCCAGGTCCACCGCCTGCGCCCCGTCCGCGGCCTCGCCGACCACCTGCATGTCGGGTTCGGAGTCGACCAGCACCCGGAACGCGCTGCGCAGCAGCGCCTGGTCGTCGACGAGCAGGACCCTGATGGCCGGTGTCATGCGTTCTCCCCCGTCGGCCCCGCCGCGCCCGGACGGTCCGGCTCCCGCTCGCGGGCCTGGAGGGGCAGGATCGCATGGACCCTGAAGCCGCCGCCGTAACGGGGCCCGGCGGTGAGGGTGCCGCCCAGCGCGGTGACCCGCTCCCTCATGCCGAGGAGGCCGTGGCCGCCGCGGACCGTGTCGCCGGCCGTGCCGGCGGTCGTGCCGCGGCCGTTGTCCAGCACCATGACCTCGGCAGTGGCCCCGACCCGTACGACGCTGATCTCGGCCTTCGCCCCGGGGCCCGCGTGCTTGCCCACGTTGGTCAGCGCCTCCTGGATCACCCGGTACGCGGCCAGGTCCACGGCGGCGGGCAGCGGCGGGCCCTCCTTCGCCGCGCAGGCGACCTCGACGGGCAGCCCGGCCCGCCGCACGGTCTCCACGAGCTCGTCGAGGACGGCGAGGCCGGGGGCGGGTTCGGTCGGTGCGGCCGGATCGCCGGACTGGCGCAGCAGCCCCACGGTGATCCGCAGCTCGTTGAGCGCGGAGCGGCTCGCCTCCCGGACATGGGCGAGCGCCTCCTTGGCCTGGTCGGGGCGCCGGTCCATGACGTGGGCGGCGACCCCGGCCTGCACGTTGACCAGGGCGATGTGATGGGCGACGACGTCGTGCAGGTCACGGGCGATCCGCAGGCGCTCCTCCGCGACCCGGCGCCGGGCCTCCTCCTCACGGGTCCGCTCGGCCCGTTCGGCGCGCTCCCTGATCGCGTCGACGAACGCCCGCCGGGAGCGGACCGCGTCCCCCGCCGCGCCCGCCATCCCGGTCCAGGCGAAGATCCCGAGGTTCTCCTGGCTGTACCAGGGCGCCGCCCCGAAGAGCATCGCGGCCGCGGTGAGCACGCCCATGGTGAGCAGCCCGACCCGCCAGGTCGTCGGCCGGTCGGTGCGGGCGGCGACGGTGTACAGCGCGATGACGGTGCTCATCACGACGGGGGCCGGCGGATCGGCGGTCAGCAGCTCGACGACGGCGAGGACACCGGTGGCGCCGAGCACCGCCATCGGCCGGCGGCGGCGCCAGACCAGGGCGAGGGCTCCGAGCGCCATCAGCAGCACACTGCCGGCCGCGGGCGCGCGGGTGCCGAAGGTGGGCCGGGGATGCGAGCCCGGGTCGACGAACGATCCGACGACCATGGCCACGTACACGGCCAGGGCGAGCGCGCCGTCCAGCGCGAGGGGATGGTCGCGCAGCCAGTTCCGCAGGCGCAGAACCCCGGTTCCGAGGGTGGTCACGTCAAGCTACGTTACGGCGTGTCGCGAGGATTCCGGGACGCTCGGCCCGAGAACGGGCGGGACCTCGCAGCACGGTGCCCCACGACCGGCCGGGGGCCGGTGGCGGGGCACAGGGTGCGGGTGCCGGAGCTGCCGGCCGTCAGCCGGTCAGCCGGGAATCAGACCGTCGCCGCTGAGCATGGCGCGGACCTCTTCGAGGGTCGCGTCGGGCGACGGCAGGATCAGCTCGGACGGCTCCAGGGAGTCGTCCGGCAAGGGTGTGCCGAGTTCGCGCACCCTGGCGAGGAGCGCGTGGAGCGTGGAGCGGAATCCGGGACCGTCGCCGCGCTCCATCTCGGCGAGCAGTTCGTCGTCGAGCTTGTCGAGCTCGGCGAGATGGCTGTCGGCCAGAACCGCCTGGCCCTCCCCCATGATCCGTACGATCATGACGCCGCCTTACTCCTTGTCGAACTTGTGCGGGGACCGGGATCGGTCCTGCTGCTGCGCGGCGTCCTGAGGGCCGCCCTCGATGGCCTGCTTCGAGGTGGAGCCGCCGGCCAGTTCGGCCTTCATGCGCTGCAGCTCCAGCTCCACATCCGTACCACCCGAGATCCGGTCCAGCTCGGCGGCGATGTCGTCCTTCGCCGTGCCGGTCGGGTCGTCCAGGGCTCCGGAGGCGAGCAGTTCGTCGATGGCGCCGGCCCGCGCCTGCAGCTGCTGGGTCTTGTCCTCGGCCCGCTGGATGGCCAGGCCGACGTCGCCCATCTCCTCGGAGATGCCCGAGAAGGCCTCGCCGATCCGGGTCTGGGCCTGGGCCGCCGTGTAGGTGGCCTTGATGGTCTCCTTCTTCGTACGGAAGGCGTCGACCTTGGCCTGCAGCCGCTGGGCCGCCAGGGTGAGCTTCTCCTCCTCGCCCTGCAGCGTGGTGTGCTGCGTCTCCAGGTCGGTGACCTGCTGCTGGAGGGCCGCGCGGCGGGACAGCGCCTCGCGGGCCAGGTCCTCGCGGCCGAGCGCGAGCGCCTTGCGGCCCTGGTCCTCCAGCTTGGACGTCTGGCCCTGCAGCTGGTTCAGCTGCAGTTCCAGGCGCTTGCGCGAAGTCGCCACATCGGCGACGCCGCGGCGCACCTTCTGAAGCAGCTCCAGCTGCTTCTGGTACGAGTAATCGAGGGTCTCGCGCGGATCCTCGGCCCGGTCAAGGGCCTTGTTTGCCTTCGCGCGGAAGATCATCCCCATACGCTTCATGACACCGCTCATGGGCTTCGCGCGCCCCCTTCTGACTCAACCAGTCACCAGCACTCCGACAGAACCCACAGTACGGGCCCTGTCTCTATTACCGCACTGTTCGAGCAGCGATGGGGTCCTCCCCAAGGACGACTGCCGCCGGTGACCGCTCCAGCCCAGGGAGTAGGTGACGGTCGGGGAAACAGCCGATGACGCCCGTATCGTCCGGCTCGGACACCAGCAAGGACGCAGGCCGTTGCCGGATCGTTCCCGGCCGGCCTGGGGTCGTGGCGATCGACCCCGTACCCTTGGGCCTTGTGTTCCGTAGCCGCTCCAAGGAAGAGAAGGCCCCCACCGACAAGGTGACGGCGGACCTCTCCAAGACGTCCCGCGACCCGCAGGCTCCCAAGGGTCGCCCCACCCCCAAGCGAAGCGACGCCCAGTCGCAGCGCCGTCGCGCCTCCAGTGGTGCGCCGCTCGACCGCAAGGAGGCCATGAAGCGCCAGCGCGAAGCGCGGCGCGTCGACATGGCCAAGCAGCGCGAGGCGCTCGCCAGTGGCGACGAGCGCTATCTGCCGGCGCGCGACAAGGGCCCGGTGCGCCGCTTCGTCCGCGACTTCGTGGACTCGCGCTTCTGCATCGCGGAGTTCTTCCTGCCGCTCGCCGTGGTCATCCTGATTCTCAGCGTGATCCAGGTGCAGGGCATCCAGAACATCTCGCTGCTGCTCTGGCTCGGCGTGATCGTGCTGATCGTCGTCGACTCGATCGGGCTCACGTTCCGCCTGCGCAAGCAGCTGAACGAGCGCTTCCCCGATACGCCCAAGCGCGGCGCGGTGGCCTACGGGCTGATGCGTACGCTCCAGATGCGTCGGCTCAGGCTGCCGAAGCCGCAGGTCAAGCGCGGAGAGCGGCCCTGAGTACGGTTTCCGCCGGTCCGGCCGGCGGCGTGTCCGCGGGCCGGCCGGCCGATGCGGTCTCCGGTTTCTCCGGGGCCTCGTCCGTCTGGCTGAAGGGGCTCGGCGGACTGCGCAACACCGTGCGCCAGGAGCTGGTCGCCCGACAGCTGGACGAACAGATCGCGGCGCGCTTCCCCGTCGGGCAGCGGCTGCGGATCCTGGATGTCGGCATGGGCCAGGGCACCCAGGCGCTGCGCCTCGCCCGGGCCGGCCACACCGTCACGGGTCTGGAGTCCGACGCCGAGATGCTGCGGGTCGCCCGCGAGGCGCTGGGCGGCGAGCCGGCGGGCATCCGCGAGCGGGTCCGTCTCATCGAGGGCAACGGCCAGGACACCGGCGTCCACTTCCTGCCCGGCAGCTTCGACGTCGTGCTCTGCCACGGCGTGCTGATGTATGTCCAGGAACCCGACGCCATGGTGGCCGGTCTGGCCAGGATGCTCGCGCCGGGCGGCCTGCTCTCGCTGCTCGTGCGGAACGCCGACGCCCTGGCGATGCGGGCCGGGACGGCCGGGGACTGGGACGCGGCCCTGGCCGCGTTCGACACGGACCGGTACACCAACCGCCTCGGGCTCTCCGTACGGGCGGACCGGCTCGACGCCCTCACCGCCACGCTCGCCGGGATCGCGGCACCACTGCACGCCTGGTACGGGGTGCGGGTCTTCACGGACCATGTGGGCAACGACGCGGAACTGCCGTCGGCGGCGGAGCTGGAGCGGGTGCTCGCGGCGGAGGACCGGGCGGGACGTACGGATCCGTACCGCGGGGTGGCCGCGTTGCTCCACCTGTGCGGGGTGCGGGGCTGAACCGCCCGGCGGGACACCGACGCTGAACCGCCCGGCGGGACGCCCAGGGGGCTGAACCGGCCCGTTGGGACATCCACAGGGCCGAGCCCGGCCGGCCGGAACCCCGCGGGACCAAACCGCTCGGCCGGACACGGGAGGCCGAACCGCTCGGCCGGACACCCCGCGAGGCCGAACCGCCGGACGGATGCCACGGGAAGCCGGACCGCCCGGCCGGACGCCTCCTCGGCCGGGGTCGCCCTGCCGGGCGAACTCAACAGGCCGCCAACCGGGTTAAAAGTGATAATCCGGACATGGATGCCATTCACTCCCGAAGCCGTGTCCGCCGGCTGCTGCTGCCTCTGTCCGCGAGTGTCTGTGCGATCGCGCTGGTGAGCGGTTGCTCCGACTCGAACTCCAACGCCTCGAACGCCGCCGCGACGAAGTCCGGTTCGGCCCAGCAGGGCTCCGCCTCGAAGGCCACCGGCGACCTGCAGGACGACTACCAGAGCGTCATCAACGACGTGCTTCCCTCGGTGGTGCAGATCGACGCCTCCGACAGTCTGGGCTCGGGCATCGTCTACGACGCCAAGGGCCACATCGTCACCAACGCACACGTCGTCGGTGACGAGAAGACCTTCAAGGTCACCGTCGCCAACGGCGGGAAGGTGATGAGCGCCAAGCTGGTGGCCGCCTACCCCCAACAGGACCTGGCCGTCATCAAGCTGGACGACGTCCCGGACGGGCTGAAGCCCGCGAAGTTCGGCGACTCGGAGAAGGTCGAGGTCGGCCAGATCGTACTGGCCATGGGCTCGCCGCTCGGACTGTCCAGCAGCGTCACGCAGGGCATCGTCTCGGCTCTCGGCCGGACCGTGAGCGAGAGCCGTGCGGGCGGCGGCACGGGCGCGACCATCGCGAACATGGTGCAGACCTCGGCGGCGATCAACCCGGGCAACAGCGGGGGCGCGCTGGTGAACCTGAACAGCGAGGTCATCGGCATCCCGACGCTGGCGGCGACGGATCCCCAGATGGGTGACAGCGCGGCGCCCGGCATCGGCTTCGCGATCCCCGTCTCGATGGTGAAGACGGTCGCCGACCAGATCATCAAGAGCGGCAAGGTCACCGACTCCGGCCGGGCGGCCCTGGACATCACCGGCCGCACGGTCGTCGACGACAGCTACAAGCCCGCCGGGGTCGCGATCGTCAGTGCGGAGCAGGGCGGCGCGGCGCAGAAGGCGGGGCTGCGGGCCGGCGACATCATCACCAAGGTCGGTGACGCCTCCGTCACGACCATCACGTCCCTGTCGGAGGCCCTGGCCTCGGACAAGCCGGGTGAGAAGGTCACCGTGACGTATCAGCGCGGCGAGGCGGAGAAGACGGCGGAGGTCACGCTGGGCGAGATCTGAGCACCTGGGCCGCCGCCACGGCGACGGCCCGGTCCGCCGGGCGGGCCCTCACGGGTCCGCCCGGCGGCCGTCGCGGGTCCGCCCGGCGGCCGTCGCGGCTCAGGCCTCGCCGGCGGCCGCCTCGCTCGGCTCGCTCGGCTCGCTCTGCTCACCCTGCTCGGCCCGGAGGCTCATCGGGCCGTAGATCTTCGTCGTGTCGTCGAAGAGCGTCACCTGGTCCGCCCCGCCGTCGAGGAGTTCCTTCCAGTACTCGCCGATCCAGGATTCCGCGTCGCCCTGTGTCGTGAATTCCTCCGGCTGCAGGGCCGGCTCCGTCTCCGTACCGTCGGACTTCTCGAACCGCCACGTCCACGCCATGTCCGCCTCCTGGGTCACTTTGTTCCGTCCGCAGCCTAGTGCTTATGACCAGGGCGGGAAGGGGCCCGCGCGCGTCCGGCCACCCCCACGTCGCGCACCGGGTGCGGGGACGCGGGAGGATCGGAGCGTGGAACTAACTCTGCTCGGCACCGGAGCCCCCGACGGGCTGCCGCGGCCCGACTGCCCCTGCGCCGCCTGCGCCACCGCCCGCGGGGCGCGGGCGCGGGCCGCGACCGCCCTGCTGGTCGACGACGCCCTGCTGCTCGACCTGACCCCCGGAGCGGTGTTCGCCGCCGCCCGCGCGGGCCATTCGCTCACCGGCGTACGGCAGGTGCTGCTCACCCATCCGCACGACGGGCCCGCCCTCGAACTGCCCGCCGGACTGCCCCCGGCGGGCCGCGTTCCGGACGGGCGGGTGCTGACGCTGATCAGCGGACACCGGGTCCGGGCCGTACCGATGGACGCGCCCGGCACCGGGTACGAGGTCACCTCACCGGACGGTGAACGGCTGCTCTACCTGCCGCCGGGCGCCGCACCGGCCGGTCTCGCCGACCGGATGGCGCAGCCGTACGACATGGTCGTCGGGGACGTCGTGGGACGGCCCGACGCCGTCGCCCGGCTGCGGGCGGTCGAGGCGGTCGGGCCGGCCACCGAGGTGATCGCCGTCCATCTGGACCACGACGCACCGCCGGGCCCCGAGCTCGACCGCCGGCTCGCCGCGGGCGGGGCCCGGGCCGTTCCCGACGGGACGACGCTGACGGTCGGCGGATACCGCGCCGAACCCGCCATCCCCCGGCGCACCCTGATCACCGGCGGCGCCCGGTCCGGTAAGTCGGTCGAGGCCGAACGGCGGCTGGAGACCTACCCCGAGGTCGTGTACGTGGCGACCGGTGGCAGCCGGGAGGGCGACACGGAGTGGGCGGCCCGGATCGGACTGCACCGGGAGCGCAGACCGGCGGCCTGGCGCACCGAGGAGACCTGCGAGCTGGTGGAGCCGCTGGCCTCGGACGGACCGCCGCTGCTGATCGACTGCCTCGCGCTCTGGCTGACGGACGCGATGGACCGGGTGAACGCCTGGGACGACGCGGTCTGGGCGAACGGCGGCGAGAGCGCGCTGCGGGAGCGGACCGCCGAGCTCGTCGCCGCCGTCCGCGGGACGCGGCGCACCGTCGTCGCGGTGACCAACGAGACCGGCTCGGGCGTGGTGCCGGCGACCGCGGCCGGGCGGCGTTTCCGGGACGAGCTGGGCCGGCTGAACGCCGCGTTCGCCGACGAGTGCGAGCAGGTACTGCTGGTGGTGGCCGGGCAGGCGCTGACGCTGCGCGGCTGAAGGAGCCGCCGCCGAACGGAACAGGAGAAGCGGGACATGGCACGTGTACGGCCGATGCTGGACGGGGTTCCGGAGACCCTGCTGTGGACGCTGCACAACCGGGCGTTCGAGGCGGGCCGCCGCTATCCGGTGCTGGACGACCCGATGGCGCTCCAGCTGCTGGCGAACCTGGACTACCCGTTCGAGGAGCGGTTCGGGGTGCCGGGCGCCTTCCACTCCCAGGCTCAGGCGCTGCGCTCACGCTGCTTCGACCTGGCCGTGCAGGAGTATCTCGCCGACCGTCCGGAGGCCACCGTGGTCGCGCTCGGCGACGGTCTGGAGACCGGCTTCTGGCGGGTCGACAACGGGCGGCTGAACTGGCTGAGCGTGGAGCTGCCGGAGGTCGCCGCCCTGCGCCGCACCCTGCTGCCGCCCTCGGACCGGCTGCGGACGCTGTCCGGTTCGGCCACGGACCTCTCCTGGCTGGACGGGATCGAGGACCCGGAGGGCCGGGGCGTGGTCGTCACGACGCAGGGTCTGCTCATGTACCTGCGGCCCCCCGAGGTACGCGCGATCCTGGCGGCCTGCGCCGAACGGCTGCCCGGCGGGATCCTCGTCCTGGACTCCATGGCCCGGTGGCTCGCCAGGGGCACGGTGGCGGGCACCTCGAAGGTGGGTGCCATGACCATCCCGCCGATGCGGTGGGCGATGGACCCCGGTGAGCGCGGCAAGCTGCGCGGCGCGCATCCGGGGATCACCGAGGTGCGGGCCCTGCACCTGCCGCGCGGACGGGGCGCGATGGGCGAGCTGATCCGGATCCAGAACCGGCTCCCCGGGCTGCGGACCCTCACGCCCGCGATCACCCAACTCCGGTTCGAGGACCGCACGCCGCACTGAGGGGGGCCGGAAATCGCGGCAGGTACTGTTCGGCGGGGAGCCCGGCTCCCCGGCCCACACCACGTATCGAACCGCGAGGCAGACCCCCGTGAATCTGGACGACTTCTCCGACCTGATCGAACGCCCCGACGGGGGTGTACGGCGCGATGCCGAGGAACGCCGGGAGCGGTTCATCGTGCCGCCGGGTGCCCTCGGCCGCCTCGACGAGCTGGGCGAATGGCTCTCGGCCGCCCAGCAGGCCGTGCCGGTCCGAGCGATCGAACAGGCCCGCGTGGTGCTGTTCGCCGGTGATCACGGGGTCGCGCAGCTGGACGTGTCCGGCCGCGCGGCCGGCACCGCGCACGAGCTGGTGCGCGCCACGCTGGACGGCGCGACGCCGCTCGCCGTGCTGGCCCGCCGGTTCTCCGTGCCGGTGCGGATCGTCGACGCCGGGCTGGACTGCGAGCCGGACCTGCTTCCGGAAGCGGTCGTCCGGACCCGGGTGCGGCGCGGCAGCGGCCGGATCGACGTCGAGAACGCGATGACGTCCGAGGAGGCCGAGCAGGCGGTGCGCCTCGGCATGGCGATCGCCGACGAGGAGGCCGACTCGGGCACCGATCTGGTGGTGCTCGGCGATCTGAGCGTGGGCGGTACGACGGCCGCGGCCACACTGATCGCGGCGCTGTGCGGCACCGACGCCTCGGTGGTCACCGGGCGCGGCGGTGCGGGCATCGACGACCTGGCCTGGATGCGTAAGTGCGCGGCGGTCCGTGACGCGCTGCGCCGGGCCAGGCCGGTGCTGGGCGACCAGTTGGAGCTGCTGGCCACGGTGGGCGGCGCGGATCTGGCCGCGATGACCGGCTTCCTGCTGCAGTGCGCGGTGCGCCGGCTCCCGGTGATCCTGGACGGGGTGGTCTCCGCGGCGTGTGCGCTGGTCGGACAGCGGTCCGCGTTCCGGGCGCCGGACTGGTGGCTGGCGGGGCAGTTGAGCGGGGAGCCGGCGCAGGCGAAGGCGCTGGACCGGATGGCGCTCAATCCGCTGCTGGACCACGGCGTCGTCGTCGGCGAGGGAAGCGGGGCGCTGCTCGCGCTCCCGTTCGTCCAGGCCGCGGCCGCGCTGGCGGCCGAACTGCCCGAGCGTACGCCGGAAACCGACGAGGACGAAGCGCAGGACGGAGCGCAGGACGACGCGGAGGACGGCATGAAGGACGACGTGAAGGACGAGGGCGCGACGTCCGACGGCGCGGGCTCCCCGGCCGGGGAGTGACGAGCGGCGGCTGACCGACGGGACTGCGGCCGTCCGGACACCTGCGCAGCGCGGCCCCTTTCATGAAACGCGATGCCCCATATGATCGCTTTTCATGGGAGAGGTCTGCTTGGCCAGCGAGGAATCCGCCCGGACTGCCGTCCGTCCGCAGAGCACCGGCCGGTCGCGGCGGGGCGCGGCCTTCGCCATCTGGTATCTGCGCGTCGTGTCGTTCGTCAATTTCCTCAGCGCCGTCTGGGTCACCTTCGGCCAGGACCTCCGACGCCACAACACCGAGAACTACTTCACGCCCTACCTGCTCACCGCGGGCTTCTCCTCCGGCGTCGTCGCCCTGTTCCTCGCGGTCACGATGAGACGGCGCAAACGGGCCGCGTGGATCGTCAACACGGTGCTGAGCGGCCTCACCCTGCTGCTCTTCGCATCGGTGATCGGCTTCCCGGAGGTGCGGCGGTATCCGCAGAACTGGATCTCGCTCGCCCTGACCGCCGCGTTCGTCCTCGCGCTCGTCCTCGGCCGGCGGGAGTTCTACGCGAAGGGCGACCGGTCCAATCCGAAGCTGGCCGCGCTGGTGGCGGTCGGCGGACTGCTGGTCACCTCGCTCATCGCCGCAGGCCTGGTCACGCTCACCAACACCGCGCACGACGACTACCGTTCGACGTTCCTCGACCGCTGGCGCTACGGCGCGCTGCGTCTGGTCTCCGTCGCCGCCGACGACTCGCGGTATCCCGGCATCACCACGCCGGGCTGGGTGAACGTCGTCATCAACATCCTTTCCACGCTGCTGCTCGTCGCGGTCGTGTACGCGGCCTTCCGGGCCCGCCGCGCGGTCGACCCGATCACTCCCGAGGACGAGGCGGCGCTGCGCGCCCTGCTCGCCCGGCACGGCGAGCGGGACTCGCTCGGCTACTTCGCGCTGCGCCGCGAGAAGAGCGTCGTCTGGTCCCCGACCGGGAAGGCCGCCGTCGCCTACCGGGTGGTCGGCGGCGTCTCGCTGGCCTCCGGCGACCCGATCGGCGACCCCGAGGCCTGGCCCGGGGCGATCGGCCCCTGGCTCGCCGAAGCACGCGCACACGGCTGGATCCCGGCGGCAATGGGGGTCAGCGAGGAGGGCGGCACGATCTACGCCCGGCACGGTCTCGACGCCCTGGAGCTGGGCGACGAGGCGATCGTGGAGACGTCCGAGTTCACCCTGGAGGGCCGGGCGATGCGGACCGTCCGCCAGGCGTACAACCGGGTGAGACGGGCCGGTTACGAGGTGACGGTGCGCCGGCACGAGGACATTCCCGCGGCCGAGATGGCCGAACTGGTGCGCCGGGCCGACGACTGGCGGGACGGCGCGACCGAACGCGGCTTCTCCATGGCGCTGGGCCGGCTCGGCGACCCGGCCGACGGACAGTGCGTCATGCTCGAATGCCGCGACACCGGCGCGGCCACGGCCGGGGGCGGCGGAGCCGGTGCGCTGCGCGCCGTGCTCAGCTTCGTCCCCTGGGGCCCGCACGGCCTCTCGCTGGACCTGATGCGCCGTGACCGGGACGCCGAGAACGGCCTGATGGAGTTCATGGTCATCGAACTCCTGCAACGTGCCGAGAAGATCGGCGTCACCCAGGTGTCGCTGAACTTCGCGATGTTCCGATCCGTCTTCGAGCGCGGATCACGGCTCGGCGCCGGGCCGGTGCTCCGGCTGTGGCGTTCGCTCCTCAGCTTCTTCTCGCGGTGGTGGCAGATCGAGTCGCTCTACCGCGCCAACGCCAAGTACCGGCCGATCTGGGAACCGCGCTACCTGCTCTTCGAGAAGAGTGCGGACCTGCCCCGCATCGGCATCGCCGCGGGGCGCGCCGAAGGCTTCCTGGAGGCGCCGGGACTGCCCAAGTGGCTGCACCGCTCGAAGCTCGGACCGCGCGCATGAGACGGATGCGGCCGCTCGGGCGGGCGGCCCGCCGGGAGTGGGGTCCGCTGTGGGCGGCCGTACGCACGGCGGTCGCCACCGAGCGGCTGCGGGCCGTCCCGATGACCCTGGCCGCGGTCTGTCTGACGGCACTGCTCCAGATGGTGCAGAACAGTTCCTGGGGCTATGGGCCGGTGCAGGCGCTCGGGGCCGTACGGGCCGAGGATCCGCTCCCGGCGGCGCTGCTGCGTACCCCGCTGTCCCTGTTCGTCCCGGCGCTCGACCTGCCGGTCTGGGGCGCCCTGGCGCAGGTGCTGCTGGTGTTCGGGACCGCCGAGATCTGCCTGGGCCGGTGGCGGACGCTGCTGATCGCGTACGTCGCGACGCCGGCCGGGACGCTGTACGCACGGATCGGCGTCGCGGTCGGCCCCGACGGGTTCCTGGGCCTGCCCGGCTCCGACGCCCGGGTCGTCGACACCGGGCCGTCGGCGGCCGTGGTCGCCCTGGCCGTCTGCGTCTGCTTCGCCCACCGCGCCTGGTTCACCGGCGGGCTGGTCGTCGTGGCGATGGTGGTGGAGGTCGCGGTGAAGGACAACCTGGCGGGCAGGGAGCACCTGGTGGCCGTCGCGGCGGCACTCGCGCTGTGCGCGGTACCGGCCCTGCGCGCGGGGCGGTGCCGTCAGGGTTTGGAGGTGGGGGCCGGGACGCGGTCGGGTGCGCCGCCGATCAGGTCCTGGAACCTGCGCCGCGGCCCGGCCCAGCGCACGTCGTGGTGGTAGGCGCGCAGGACCGAACGGGACCGGGCCCGGTGCCGGTTGCGGTAGAACCGCTTGGCCCACATCGAGGTCGGCCGGGCGAGGCGGACGGCGCCGATCAGGGCGACGAACGGGATCAGGGTGCCGACCACCGCCATCCGCGCCTTGCCCTTGAACAGGGCGATCAGCACGAAGCAGAAGTTGACGACGAGCGTGAGGACGACGCCGAGCCGGCCCTGTTGCTGATCGTCGCTCAGATCGTCCACGCCGAGCGGCGAGAACCCGCCGAGCACCAGCAGGACGAGGGCGGCGGTGAGGACCACCACCTCCACGCTCTGACGGCCCTCCTCGGTCCAGTACACGTCGTCCAGGTGCAGGATCAGCGCGAACTCGTCCAGCACCAGCCCCGCGCCCATGCCGAAGACGACCGCGCAGGCCCCGGCCGCGAAGCCGTGCTTTCCGCTCGCCACCGCGCCGAACCCGCCCACCACGCTCAGCACGACACCCGGCACCACGTGGTGGACATGGACCCCGCCGGGCGTGATGTTGCCGAACGGCCCCTTGCCGGCCCGGATCATCCGGGTGATGACCCGGGTGATCGCGAACGTCAGCACGAAGGCGGTCAGGGACAGGAGCAGGGGCAGCTTCCCCGGCTCGATGATGTTCCGATCGAACCAGTGACCCATCCCACCCACTCCCGATAAGTCGCTTCTGCCCCGCTTCATTGCGTTCCGGACAATCTATCGGCCCCGCCCACCGATTAGCCTGCGCGCCGTGACCTCCCTGAACAGCCACGGCCTGCGTTTCGCCTTCGGCACCCTCACCGTGCTCCCCGTCCGCGTCACCCGCTGGGACCGCGAGACCGCCCGGGCCGGAATGCTCTGCGCCCCACTGGCGGGCCTCGTCGTGGGGGTGCTCGCGGCGGTGCCCGGCAGCCTGTTGCTGCTGCTGGGCTCGGGGCCGCTGCTCGCCGCGGTGGCCTCGGCAGCCGTCCCGGCGGCCCTCACCCGGGGGCTGCATCTGGACGGTCTCGCGGACACCGCCGACGGGCTGGGCAGCGGCAAGCCGGCCGACGACGCGCTGCGGATCATGAAGCAGTCGGACATTGGGCCGTTCGGTGTGATCACCCTGCTGTTCGTCCTGCTCGCCCAGGTGGCGGTCCTTCAGCAGCTGTACGCACAGGGCTGGGCGCAGGGCGCGGTGGCGGCCGCCGTGTCCGGTGCCGTCGCCCGGCTCGCGCTCACCCTGGCCTCCCGGCGCGGCGTCCCCGCGGCCCGGCCGGAAGGACTGGGCGCCGCGGTCGCGGGCACGGTCCCCGCGGCCGGCGCGGCGGCGGCCGCGGCCTTGACCGTGGCGGTCTGCGCGGGCGCCGGGGCGCTGCTCGGCGGGTACGGGGCACTGCGGTACGCCCTCGCCGTCCCGGCCGCGCTCGTGGTTGCCCAGCTGCTGCTGCGGCACTGTGTGCGGCGCTTCGGCGGGGTGACCGGCGATGTGTTCGGCGCGCTGGCGGAGACGGCGGCGACGGTGACGCTCGTGGGGCTGGCGCTCGGCTGAGCCCCTGGACCTTCGGTCAGGCGCCCGCCGCCGGGCACTGCTCCCGCCAGACGCCGAGCTCGTACTTCTTCAGCAGCGAGCTCAGCCCCAGCCGCCGGGACTCCCCGCAGAAGCGTGCCACGGGCAGCTCGTACTCCACGTGGAAGACCGCCTTCCCGGCCTCGATGAACGGGGAGAGTTCCTCGCACTCCTCGTACTGGGCGCACTGTTCGTTGACCGCGAAGTCGAAGTCGCCCACCAGCTCGGGGATCTGGGGCAGGTCGTTCTTCAGGCCGACGGCGAGGTGGTGGCGGTGGGCGATGCGGGCGATGAGCCGGTTGTAGCGCAGCTGGTCGGCGGCGGTCAGCGGGAAGCCGCTCGGATTGCGGTAGCCGTCCATGTTGTCGGGCTCGACCGCGTCGAAGCCCTTCTTCGCGCACATGGCGATCCGGCTCTCCATCAGCGGCTCCAGGACGTCGGTGCGCCGGATGTCGAGCCACCGCTCCCCCTTCCAGCCGTTGCCCTTGCCGAGGACCGCGGTGGGGAACCTCGCCGCGTCCGGGCGGAACTCCTCCCAGGCTCCCGTGGAGAGGTAGCAGATGACCTTGCGCCCCTTGCGGTGCAGCTCGGCCACGCGCGCCGCTTTGTGGTCGAAGCCGTCGATGTCGTAGACCGGGGCGTCCACGGAGGTGTCCAGCCGGCCGGAGAGCTGCCACTGCCAGTCGGTGCCCGGCTCCGGCTGCCAGCGCGCCGGCGCGGACCGGCCGGAGGAGGCGGGCGGCGGGGCGGAGCCGGGCGCCGAGGTGCAGCCGGCCAGCATCAGCAACAGAATCAGTACGGTGGCGGGCAGCGCCCTCGGCCGGCCGCTCGCCCGGGCGGCCATCCGGTCGTCCATCGTTCCCCCTGGGTCCATGCGCAGGACGTCCGTCAACGCCTGTGCGGTCGCGGTCCGTTCCGCCGGGAAGATCATCCCGGTATGACAACCGTACGGCCGCCACGGAGCGCTGACGCCCCGCCGCCGTAATCGGGCAGCAAAGGCGCGCGTAGGCTCATTCCCGGCACATCGCGGGCGGCGTCTACGATGCGCCGGGCACGGTCGGCCACCCCCTCGACCGGCACAGGCCGAAAAAGAACTCAACGGAAGCGAGATTTCACCACCGTGACTGCTCTCACTCTCAGCACTGCCGGTGCGGCGACGCTGCGCGCCGACGCGCTCGTCGTCGGCGTCGCCAAGGGCGGCTCCAAGTCCGGGGACCTGGTCCTGGCTCCGGGCGCCGAGGCCGTGGACAAGGCGTTCGGCGGAAAGCTCGCCACCGTCCTGGCGACCCTGGGCGCCTCCGGTGCCGAGGGCGAACTGACCAAGCTCCCCGCACCCGACGGCCTGAAGGTCCCGGTCGTCATCGCGGCCGGACTCGGCCCGGTCCCGGAGAAGGACGGCGCGTACGACACCGAGACGCTGCGCCGGGCCGCGGGCTCCGCCGCACGCTCGCTCAGCGGCTCGAAGAAGGCCGGCTTCGCACTGCCCATCGCCTCCGTCGAGGACGCCGAGGCCATCGCGGAGGGCGCCCTGCTGGGCGCGTACGCCTTCACCGCCTACCAGGGCGGCGAGAACAAGCTCGCCCCCAAGGGCGCCAAGGCCGACGGCCCGAAGCTGCCGCTCGCCGAGGTCGCCGTCCTCGGCGCCAAGCCGCGCGACAAGGCCTTCAAGGCCGCCGCCGAGCGCGCCGTCGCGCTGGTCGAGGAGATCAACCGCGCCCGCGACCTGATCAACACCCCGCCGAACGACCTGTACCCCGAGTCCTTCGCCGCCGTGGCCACGGCCGCCGGCAAGGAGCACGGCATCAAGGTGCAGGTCCTCGACGAGAAGGCGCTCGTCAAGGGCGGCTACGGCGGTCTGCTCGGCGTCGGCCAGGGCGCGGCCCGCGGCCCGCGCCTGGTGAAGCTCGCCTACACGCACCCGAAGGCGGAGAAGACCCTGGCCCTGGTGGGCAAGGGCATCACCTACGACTCGGGCGGCATCTCGCTGAAGCCCGCCGGTCACAACGAGACGATGAAGTGCGACATGGCCGGCGCGGCCGCCGTGTTCGCGGCCGTCGTCGCGGCCGCCCGTCTGGGCCTGCGGGTCAACGTCACCGGCTGGCTGGCGCTGGCCGAGAACATGCCGTCGGGCAACGCCACCCGTCCCGGTGACGTGCTCCACATGTACAGCGGCAAGACCGTCGAGGTCCTCAACACGGACGCCGAGGGCCGGCTCGTCCTCGCCGACGCGCTGACCCGCGCCTCCGAGGAGAACCCGGACGCGATCGTCGACGTGGCGACCCTGACCGGCGCGATGGTGCTGGCCCTGGGCAACCGCACCTTCGGCATCATGGCGAACGACGACGCGTTCCGTACGTCGATCCACGAGATCGCCGACGAGGTCGGTGAGGCCTCCTGGCCGATGCCGCTCCCGGCCGACCTGCGCAAGGGCATGGACTCCCCGACCGCCGACATCGCCAACATGGGCGAGCGGATGGGCGGCGGTCTGGTGGCCGGTCTGTTCCTTCAGGAGTTCGTGGGCGAGGGCATCGCCTGGGCGCACCTGGACATCGCCGGTCCGGCCTTCCACGAGGGCGCGCCGTACGGCTACACGCCGAAGGGCGGGACCGGATCCGCGGTCCGCACCCTGGTGAAGCTGGCGGAGCGCACCGCGGCCGGAGACCTCGGCTGAGCTCGACGCTGATGTACGGCCCCGGGCATACGTCCGGGGCCGTACGTGTTGCACCCACGGCACCGCGGCAGGGCCCGGGCGGTTTCGCTCTCGACGAAACCCGACGGAATCGGCCTGTCCCTACGCAGCGGTAACCCACTGGGACGGACGATCATCCGTCTCAGACACGGGCCCCGCGTCCCGCCCACCGTCAACAAGTGCGAAGATGGGTTCTCGGCAGGACAGGGCCCCCACCACAGGGCCGAATGACAAAAGCGGCCGAACACCAGCCGACCGGCCGGTCACACCCCGATGACGGGGCCCGGCATACGGCGCACATGCATGGAGGACGTGACGTGGCGAACGACGCCAGCACCGTTTTCGACCTAGTGATCCTCGGCGGTGGTAGCGGCGGTTATGCCGCGGCCCTGCGCGGAGCGCAGCTGGGCCTGGACGTCGCTCTGATCGAGAAGGGCAAGGTCGGCGGCACCTGCCTGCACAACGGCTGTATCCCCACGAAGGCCCTGCTGCACGCCGGTGAGATCGCGGACCAGGCGCGCGAGGCCGACCAGTTCGGTGTCAAGGCCACCTTCGAGGGCATCGACATGGCGGCCGTCCACAAGTACAAGGACGACGTGATCTCGGGCCTGTACAAGGGTCTGCAGGGGCTCATCGCCTCCCGCAAGGTGCACTACATCGAGGGTGAGGGACGGCTCTCCTCCCCCACCTCGGTGGACGTGAACGGCCAGCGCATCCAGGGCCGCCACGTGCTCCTGGCGACCGGCTCCGTGCCGAAGTCGCTCCCGGGCCTGGAGATCGACGGCAACCGCGTCATCTCCTCGGACCACGCGCTGAAGCTGGACCGCGTCCCGAAGTCCGCGATCGTGCTGGGCGGCGGCGTCATCGGCGTCGAGTTCGCCTCGGCGTGGAAGTCCTTCGGCACCGACGTCACCATCGTCGAGGGCCTGAAGCACCTGGTCCCGGTCGAGGACGAGAACAGCTCGAAGCTCCTTGAGCGCGCGTTCCGCAAGCGCGGCATCAAGTTCAACCTCGGCACGTTCTTCCAGGGTGTCGAGTACACCCAGGACGGCGTCCGGGTGACCCTCGCCGACGGCAAGACCTTCGAGGCGGAGCTGCTGCTCGTCGCGATCGGCCGCGGCCCGGTCTCGCAGGGCCTCGGTTACGAGGAGGCGGGCGTCGCGATGGACCGCGGCTACGTCCTCGTCGACGAGTACATGCAGACGAACGTGCCGACGATCTCGGCCGTGGGCGACCTGGTCCCGACCCTTCAGCTGGCGCACGTCGGCTTCGCCGAGGGCATCCTCGTGGCGGAGCGTCTGGCCGGCATGAAGACCGTCCCGATCGACTACGACGGTGTCCCGAAGGTGACGTACTGCCACCCCGAGGTCGCCTCCGTGGGCATCACCGAGGCCAAGGCCAAGGAGCTCTACGGCGCGGACAAGGTCGTGGCGCTGAAGTACAACCTCGCGGGCAACGGCAAGAGCAAGATCCTCAAGACCGCGGGCGAGATCAAGCTCGTCCAGGTCAAGGACGGTGCCGTGGTCGGCGTCCACATGGTGGGTGACCGTATGGGCGAGCAGGTCGGCGAAGCCCAGCTGATCTACAACTGGGAGGCGCTGCCGGCCGAGGTCGCGCAGCTCATCCACGCCCACCCGACGCAGAACGAGGCGATGGGCGAGGCCCACCTGGCCCTCGCCGGCAAGCCCCTGCACTCCCACGACTGATCAGTCGACCGGGCGCGACGACCGACCACTTCCGCATTTTCGTTAGGAGCAACTGAAACCATGTCGGTTTCCGTAACCCTTCCGGCGCTCGGCGAGAGCGTCACCGAGGGCACCGTCACCCGCTGGCTGAAGGCTGAGGGCGAGCGCGTCGAGGCCGACGAGCCGCTGCTCGAGGTATCGACCGACAAGGTCGACACCGAGATCCCGGCCCCCGCCTCCGGCATCCTGGCCTCCATCAAGGTCGCCGAGGACGAGACCGTCGAGGTCGGCGCCGAGCTGGCCGTCATCGACGACGGCACCGGCGCCCCGGCACCCGCCGCGGCTCCGGCCGCCGAGCCCGAGGCCGCCCCGGCCCCGGCGCCCGCCGCCGAGGCCCCCGCGGCACCGGCACCGGCCCCCGCGGCCGAGGCTCCGGCCGCCGCCCCGGCCGGCGGTGCCTCCGGCACCGACGTCACCCTCCCGGCGCTCGGCGAGAGCGTCACCGAGGGCACCGTCACCCGCTGGCTGAAGGAGGTCGGCGAGGAGGTCACGGAGGACGAGCCCCTGCTCGAGGTCTCCACGGACAAGGTCGACACCGAGATCCCGGCGCCGGTCTCCGGCGTGCTGCTGGAGATCGTCGTCGCCGAGGACGAGACCGCCGAGGTCGGCGCCAAGCTGGCCGTCATCGGTGCTCCCGGTGCCGCCCCGGCCGCCGCTCCGGCCGCTGCCGCTCCGGCCCCGGCCGCCGCCCCGGCACCCGCCGCGGCTCCGGCCGCTCCGGCTCCGGCCGCCCCCGCACCGGCCACCCCGGCCCCGGCTCCGGCTCCGGTGGCTCCCGCCGCGCCCGCCGCCGCCCCGGCCCCGGCCGCTCCGGCACCCGTGGCCGCGGCTCCGGTCACCCCGGCCGCTCCGGCCGCGACCTCCGGTGACGACGGCGCGTACGTCACGCCGCTGGTCCGCAAGCTCGCCGCCGAGAACGGCGTCGACCTGGGCGCGGTCAAGGGCACCGGTGTCGGTGGCCGTATCCGCAAGCAGGACGTCGTCGCCGCCGCGGAGGCCGCCAAGGCCGCCGCTGCCGCTCCGGCTCCGGCCGCCGCCGCCCCGGCGGCCAAGGCCGCGCCGAAGCTCGAGGCGTCCCCGCTGCGCGGTCAGACGGTCAAGATGACCCGCATGCGCAAGGTCATCGGCGACAACATGATGAAGGCGCTGCACTCGCAGGCCCAGCTGACCTCGGTCGTCGAGGTCGACGTCACCAAGCTGATGAAGCTGCGCAACAAGGCGAAGGACGCGTTCGCGGCCCGTGAGGGCGTCAAGCTCTCCCCGATGCCGTTCTACGTCAAGGCCGCCGCCCAGGCGCTGAAGGCCCACCCGGTCGTCAACGCCCGGATCAACGAGGACGAAGGCACGATCACGTACTTCGACTCGGAGAACATCGGCATCGCCGTGGACGCCGAGAAGGGTCTGATGACCCCGGTCATCAAGGGAGCGGGCGACCTCAACATCGCCGGCATCTCGAAGAAGACCGCCGAGCTGGCCGGCAAGGCCCGCGGTGGCGGCCTGACTCCGGACGACATGTCCGGTGCCACCTTCACCATCAGCAACACCGGCTCGCGCGGTGCGCTGTTCGACACCGTCATCGTGCCGCCGAACCAGGCAGCCATCCTGGGCATCGGCGCCACCGTCAAGCGTCCCGCGGTCATCGAGACCGAGGAGGGCACCGTCATCGGCGTCCGCGACATGACGTACCTCTCGCTCTCCTACGACCACCGTCTGGTGGACGGCGCGGACGCCGCCCGCTACCTGACCTCGGTCAAGGCGATCCTGGAGGCCGGTGAGTTCGAGGTCGAGCTCGGCCTCTGAACACCGCGGCTGTAACCAGCCTCACCAGCGGCGCCCCCGTCCGGAACACTCCCGGGCGGGGGCGCCGCCGTATTGTCTAGGCACCACCGGTCGCTCCGGCCGCCGAGTTGGTGCAGGCAGCACCGGTTTGCCCCGAAGGAGCCACTCATGACCCCGCCCGTCGTCCACTCGCTGCGCGAACAGATCCGCGAGCACATCGTGGACGGGATCGTCAGCGGGCGATGGAAGCCGGGTGAGCGGATCGTGGAGCGGCGCATCGCCACCGAACTGGAGGTCAGCCAGACCCCCGTGCGCGAGGCGCTGCGCGAGCTGGAGACGCTCCGGCTGATCGAGTCGGCGCCCAACAAGGGCGTCCGGGTCCGCAACCTCACGGCTGCCGATCTGGAGGAGAGCTACCCGGTACGGGCCGGCCTGGAGCAGATCGCCGCCGCACTGGCGGCCCCGGGGCTCGGCGAGGACTGCTCACGGCTCGCCCCGCACGTGACGGCGCTGTACGCGGCGGACCGCCTGGCCGACGGCGAGGCGCAGGTGCGCCACACGGTGGGCTTCCACCGGGAGATGGTCAGGGCGGCCGGCAACGCGGTCCTGCTGCACACCTGGGAGGGGCTGGGCATCGAGGTTTTCACGGCGCTCTCGATCCGCTGGCTGGGCACGGTGCAGAAGTCGTACGCCGAGGAGCACGAGGCGCTCATCGAGGCGTTCCTGCGGAAGGACCCGGACATCGGGGTGCTGGTCAAGGCCCACGTACTCGGCTGCGCGCCGCGCGCCTGAGGCCGGGGCCCGTGTGCGCCCGAGGTCGAGGCTCCGCACGGCAGGCCCCACGGAGGTCGAGACTGCGCGCGCCCAAGGCCGGGGCCGGCCCGCGTGAGGCCTGCGCGCACCGCGGTGCGCATGTGTAGCGGGAGGCGCTCGCCTGTGCGGACGAGCGACCGATTAGTCCGATAAATCCCGTCACTCCGTGCCCCATTTCGCGGCACCCCATGCCACTTTCTTCATATCGAGAAGTTTTGCCTTTCATCCTTTGATCGATCATCGATCGGAGCCTTACAGTTCACTCCGCGGGCCCACCGGCCCCATCGCCCTGTCCTGCCAGTCAGGGACTTCTCCACCCCCCTCCTCACCGGAAGGCGGCGATCATGACCGACCCCGTAGGAAAGCTTCCGAGCGAGCTCGACCAGCTCCCGGACCGCGACCCGGAGGAGACCGCTGAATGGGCGGCCTCCCTGGATGCCGTCACCAAGGCCGCGGGCCCGCACCGTGCCGCGTATCTGATGCGCCGCTCGCTCCAGCACGCCGAGGGCGCCGGTCTCGCGCTGCCCAAGCTGCTGGAGACCGATTACGTCAACTCCATCCCCACCGCCGCGGAGCCCGCCTTCGACGGCGACCTGGAGATGGAATCGCGGATCACCGCGTGGAACCGCTGGAACGCGGCCGCGATGGTCACCCGTGGCTCCCGCTTCGGCGTCGGCGGCCACATCGCGACCTTCGCCTCGGCGGCCTGGCTGTACGAGACCGGCTTCAACCACTTCTTCCGCGGCAAGGAGGGGGACGGCTCCGGCGACCAGCTCTACATCCAGGGCCACGCCTCCCCCGGCATCTACGCCCGTGCCTTCCTCGACGGCCGGCTCAGCGAGCAGCAGCTCGACAACTTCCGCCAGGAGGCGGGCGGCGACGGTCTGCCGTCCTACCCGCACCCGCGGCGGCTGCCCTGGCTGTGGGAGTTCCCCACCGTGTCGATGGGCCTCGGCCCGCTCTCGGCCATCTACCAGGCGCGCTTCAACCGCTACCTGACCAACCGCAACATCAAGGACACGTCGAACTCGCACGTCTGGGCCTTCCTGGGCGACGGCGAGATGGACGAGCCCGAGTCGACCGCCGCCCTCGCCCTCGCGGCGCGTGAGCAGCTCGACAACCTGACCTTCGTCATCAACTGCAACCTGCAGCGCCTCGACGGTCCGGTCCGCGCCAACTTCCGCGTGGTGCAGGAGCTGGAGGGCGCCTTCCGCGGCGCCGGCTGGAACGTCGTCAAGACGCTCTGGGGCACCGCCTGGGACGAGCTCTTCCAGCTCGACACCACGGGTGCGCTGGTGCGCCGGCTCCGTGAGGTCCCGGACGCGCAGTTCCAGACGTACGCCACGCGCGACGTCGCCTACATCCGCCAGCACTTCTTCGGCACCGAGCCGGCGCTCGCCGAGCTGGCGAAGCTGCTCACCGACGCGAAGATCGCCGAGTGCTTCCACACCTCGCGCGGCGGCCACGAGGCCCGCAAGGTGTACGCGGCCTACCGGGCGGCCCTGGAGCACAAGGGCGCGCCGACCGTGATCCTGGCGCAGACGGTGAAGGGCTACACGCTCGGCCCGGGCTTCGAGTCGCGCAACGCCAACCACCAGATGAAGAAGCTGGACGGCAAGCAGTTCCGCGCCATGCGCGACCTGCTGGACCTGCCGATCCCGGACTCGAAGCTGGACGAGGGCCTGGTGCCGTACGGACACCCGGGCGCCGACTCCGTCGAGGTCCGCTACCTCCAGGAACGCCGTGCCGCCCTCGGCGGCCCCGCCCCGGCCCGCCGGGTGCACGCGGTGGCGCTGCCCGCGCCCGAGGAGCGCGCGTTCGCCGCGCTGAAGAAGGGCTCCGGCAAGCAGGAACTGGCCACCACGATGGCGTTCGTCCGCCTGGCCAAGGACCTGATGCGGGACAAGGAGACCGGCAAGCGCTGGGTTCCGATCGTCCCCGACGAGGCCCGAACCTTCGGCATGGAGGCGCTGTTCCCGTCGGCCGGCATCTACTCGCCGCTGGGCCAGACGTACGACCCGGTCGACCGCGACCAGCTGATGTACTACAAGGAAGCCAAGGACGGCCAGGTCCTCAACGAGGGCATCACCGAGGCCGGCGCGATGGCCGACTTCATCGCCGCGTCCACGTCGTACGCGACGCACGGCGAGCCGATGATCCCGTTCTACATCTTCTACTCGATGTTCGGCTGGCAGCGCACGGGCGACCAGTTCTGGCAGCTCGGCGACCAGCTCGGCCGCGGCTTCGTGGTCGGCGCCACGGCGGGCCGCACGACGCTGACGGGCGAGGGCCTCCAGCACGCGGACGGCCACTCGCACCTGATCGCCTCCACGAACCCGGCGTCGCTCAACTACGACCCGGCGTTCGCGTACGAGATCGCGGTGATCGTCCAGGACGGTCTGCGCCGGATGTACGGCCCCGACGCGGAGAACGTCTTCTACTACCTGACGGTCTACAACGAGCCGAAGGCGCAGCCGGCAATGCCGGAAGGCATCGAGGAGGGCATCCTCAAGGGCCTCTACCGGTTCAAGGAGGGCGCGCCCGCGAAGGCGGACGCACCGCGCGCCCAGCTGCTGGCCTCGGGTACGGCGATCCACTGGGCCCTGGAGGCCCAGGAGCTGCTGGCCGCGGACTGGGGTGTCACGGCCGACGTCTGGTCCGCCACCTCGTGGGGCGAGCTGCGCCGCGACGCGCTGGAGTGCGACGAGGCGCTGCTCCGCGGTGAGGTACGGGTGCCGTACGTGACCCAGGCGCTGGAAGGCGCACCGGGTCCGGTCCTCGCGGTCAGCGACTGGATGCGCCAGGTGCCGGACCAGATCAGCCAGTGGGTGGAGCAGGACTGGACCTCGCTCGGCACGGACGGCTTCGGCCTGTCCGACACCCGTGACGCGGCCCGCCGCCACTTCGGCGTCGACCCGCAGTCGATCACGGTCGCGGCCCTGGCCCAGCTGGCCCGCCGCGGCGAGGTGCCGGCGTCGGCGGTCAAGGAAGCCCGCGAGCGGTACGGGCTCTGACGTCCCGGAGGGCGGGGCACGGGACTTCCCCGCGCCCCGCCCTCCGCATGCGTCGGCCCCGCTCCGGCACCGGCTCCGTCCGCAATCGCCGGACGGGCTCGATCTGCACGCCGGAGCGCTGCCCGCGCCCGGCTGCCCTCCACGCTCCGCCCTCCACCGCCGGACGGGCTCGGCATCCCCGCCGGAGCACCGCCATCATCGGCACGGGCCCGTCCGCAATCGCCGGACGGGCTCGATCTGCACGCCGATGCGCTGCCGTGTGGCCCCACTGCTCGCATGACAGCCCGGTCGAGCCGCACGTCCCAGCCCGGCCGGGCGCACGTTCGAGCCCGTCCGGCGATTGAGGACATCTTTTGAGCCCGGCCGGCGCTTGAGGCCACACCCAGCCCGGCCGGCACCTGAGGCCGAGGCTCGCGGGGCCGGGCCACACGCAGCGCCCGCCCGCGGCCACAATGGCCGCATGCGTGCTGCCCGGCTCATCAGAATGGTGCTGCTCCTGCAGTCCCGCCCCGCCATGACGGCCGCCCAGCTCGCCCAGGAGCTCCAGGTGTCGGAACGGACCGTCACCCGGGACGCCCAGGCGCTGTCCGAGGCCGGGATCCCCGTCTACGCGGAACGGGGCCGTGCGGGCGGGTACCGGCTCGTCGGCGGGTACCGCACCGGGCTCACCGGGCTGGCCCGTGACGAGGCCGAGGCCCTCTTCCTCTCCGGCCTGCCCGCCGCCCTGCGCGAGATGGGGCTCGCCGACGCCGCGTCCGCCGCCCGGCTCAAGGTGTCGGCGGCCCTCCTGCCCTCCTTGCGGGACGCCTCCGCCGGCGCCGCCCGGCGCTTCCACCTGGACGCACCCGGCTGGTACCAGGAACCCGCCACGCCGGAGCTCCTGCCCGCCGTGGCCGAGGCGGTGTGGGACGACCGGACGGTCCGCGCCCACTACCGGCGGGCCGGCCGGGAGACCGAGGTGGTGCGTGAGCTGGCCCCGTACGGCCTCGTCCTGAAGGCCGGTGTCTGGTACCTCTGCGCCCGCGCGGAGGACGACTTCCGCGTCTACCGGATCGACCGCTTCACGGCGGTGACCGTGTCGGACACCCGGTTCGTCCGGGACGAGGACTTCGACCTGCCCGCGTTCTGGGACGCACGCGCGGCCCAGTTCGCCCGGTCGCTCCTGCGGACCGAGGTGACGCTGCGGCTCTCGGAGGCCGGTGTGCGCCGGCTGCCGCACGCCGTGGACCGCATCGCGGCCCGGGACGCGCTGGCGGGAGCCGGTGCGCCCGGGACCGACGGATGGGTCACGGTCACCGTGCCGGTCGAGTCCCTGGACGTCGCGTTCGGTCAGCTGCTGGCCCTGGGGCCGGAGTTGGAAGTGCTGGAGCCGGCCGCGCTGCGCGACAGGTTCTCGGCAGCCGCCGAGGCGCTGCACGGGCTCTATGTGAGGCCGTAAGGCTTCATTTCGGCGTCTGGGCGTGCATCGGCCGTCTCCGGGGCAGATGCTGGACCCGTGATGGACGAGACGGAATTCTGGGAGCTCATCGACAGCACCCGCGAGGCCGCCGACGGCGACCCCGAGGACCATGCCGACCTGCTCGTCGAACGGCTGGTACAGCTCGATCCCGATTCCGTGCTGGACTTCGCGCGGCACTTCGAGGCCCGCTACAACCGGGCGTACCGCTGGGACCTGTGGGCGGCCGCCGCCGTCCTGCTCGGCGGGGCGAGCGACGACGCCTTCGACTACTTCCGCTGCTGGCTGATCGGCCAGGGCCGGGAGGTCTTCGAGGGCGCGGTGCACGATCCGGACGCTCTGGCCGAGCTCCTCGACGACTTCGACGGGGAGCTGGACGGGGACGCCGAGGAGCTGGGTTACGCCGCCGACGAGGCGTACGAGCAGCTCACCGGTGTGGTCGCGCCGGATCTCGGACTGCCGCCGCAGCCGGCCGAGCCGGAGGGCACCCCGTTCGGCTTCGAGGACGACGCGGTCCTGGCGGGGCGGCTGCCCGAGCTGTGGCAGCGGTTCGGCGCCGGGTGAGACGCGGCCGGCCCGGGGCCGGTCACGGGCCGAGCGGCCGGCCCATCATCACGTCGTCCACGTAGCGCCCGCCCAGGAAGAACTCACCGGGCAGGACGCCCTCGACGGCGAACCCCTCCGACGCGTACAGCGCGCGGGCGGGCGCGTTGTGCCCCAGCACCCGCAGGGTGATCCGGTTGGCGCCCTGGCTGCGGGCGGCCCCGCACGCGGCGCGTATCAGCGTGCGGCCCATGCCGCGGCCCCGCGCCCAGCCGGCCACGGCGAGGCCCTGTATCTGCCGGACGTGCGCGTTGCAGGCCAGCGGGGTCGGCGGCACGAGGCGGACGTACCCGGCGACGGCCGTCCCGCCCGCCGGGTTCACCGCCTCGGCCACCAGGATGTCCCGCGCCAGGTGCCGGTCGTCGAAGAACGGTGCGTACGGCGGCTGCGGCCGCGGTGTCACGGCGTGCAGCGTCGACCAGGTACTCCGGTCGAGCTCCGCGAGGGCGGGGCCGTCCTCGAGGACGGCGGGTCGGACGAACGGTGCGGGAGGGGTGAAGGACTCGGCCATGGGCGTCACTGTGACACGCGCTGCCGAAGGCGCATGGGGCAGGATGGCCCCATGCCGCACTCCCGTATCGCCGTCACCGGATCGACCGGACTCATCGGAGCGGCGCTGGTGCGCTCGCTGCGGTCCGACGGGCACGAGGTGGTCCGGCTCGTCCGGCGCCCCGCGCGGTCGGGCGACGAGGTGGAATGGGATCCCCAGCGCGGTTACGTGGACGTGGCCGGTCTGGTGGGCTGCGACGCCGTCGTCCATCTCGCCGGGGCCGGGGTCGGCGACCACCGCTGGACCGAGGCGTACAAGCGGGAGATCCGGGACAGCCGGGTGCTGGGCACGGCCGCGATCGCCGAGGCCGTCGCCTCGCTGGACGTCCCGCCGAAGGTACTGCTGTCCGGGTCCGCGATCGGCTTCTACGGCGACACCGGGGACCGCTCGGTGGACGAGGGCGCGCCGCCCGGCGACGGGTTCCTGCCGTCGCTGTGTGTGGAGTGGGAGGAAGCCACGGCCGCCGCGGAGGAGGCCGGGGTGCGGACCGTGCACACGCGTACCGGACTGGTCGTCGCCCGGGAGGGTGGTGCCTGGGGCCGGCTCTTCCCGCTGTTCCGCGCGGGGCTCGGCGGCCGGCTCGGCAACGGCCGGCAGTACTGGAGCTTCATCGCACTGCACGATCACATCGCGGCCCTGCGGCACATCCTGGACACACCGGAGCTGTCCGGACCGGTCAATCTGACCGGCCCGGCCCCGGTCACCAACGGCGAGGTCACGGCGGCGATGGGCCGGGTGCTGCGCCGGCCCACCTTGTTCACCGCTCCCGCGCCTGCGCTCCGCATCGCCCTGGGCGACTTCGCCGAGGATGTGCTGGGCAGTCAGCGGGTGCTGCCGGCACGGCTGCTGGACTCCGGGTTCGCGTTCGCGTTCCCCGGGATCGACGCCGCCATCCGGGCGGCTCTGCGCTGACCCCGCCGACCGGAAACCGTCCTCCGCCGGTCCATTCGGACGGACGTGCGACCCCGTGCACCGGTGCCCCGGCCCGCGCGCGACTGCGCGGAATCCCGCCACCCTCCTAGCCTCATGCCGAACGCGCGCATTCCGGAGGCCGGTTGAGGGCAAGAGCCTCCCACCAGTTGCGCCGACTCGGGGAGGGGCACGTGCTCAGCACGGCACACCACGCGGACGTCGTCATCATCGGGGCCGGGGTCGCAGGCCTGTCAGCGGCCCACCAACTGACCAGTGCGGGAGTGAGCGTCAGCGTCCTGGAGGCCGGCCCACGGGTCGGCGGCCGGATGATGACCGACGAGGTGGACGGGTTCCGGCTCGACCACATAGGACCGCTTCTCATCACCTCGTATCCGGAGCTGTACGCGACGCCCGGACTCGAAGGACTCGTCCTGCGGAACTTCGATCCCGGCGTACTCGTCCACAGCGAGGGCCGCCGGTACCGGACCGGAGAGACACCGGGCCCCCGGGGCTCACGCAGCGCACGGGGCGCGCTCAAGGCAGCGCGCGCCCTCGCGAGCGCCCCCCGGGCCCCTCTGAGCGGCAGCCTCACCGGGGCCATGGGCGGGGCGATCGACCAGGCCCGGCTCGGAGTGGCGCTGGCCCGGCTCGCGGCCACCCCCCGGGCCCGCGTCCTGGCCCGGCCCGAACGGGCCGCGCTCGACGCACTGGCCGGCCGCGGCCTGTCCGCCCGGACGCTGAACGGCTTCGTGCGCCCCCTGCTCACGGCGCTGCTCAGCGACCCCGCGCTCACCACGTCGAGCCGGTGCGCCGACCTCGCGCTGCGCGGCTACGCGAGCGGCAGGCTCTGCGTACCGTCGGGCGGTTCGGCCACGCTGCCCGACCTGCTCGCGGCAGCGCTGCCGCCCGGCACCGTACGCACCGGCGTGCACGTCACCTCGGCGGACATCACCGCGGTCCGCACCAAGGAACACGGCGAGATCGGCTGCCGCTCCCTGCTGCTGGCGACCGGCGCGGGCGCCGCGGCCGAGCTGCTGCCCGGTCTGCGCGTGCCGCCCTTCCACCCGGTGACCGTGCTCCACCACACCGCCCCCGCTCCCCCGCCGACCGGCGCCTCGCTGCTCCTGGACGCCGACCGCTCGGGTCCGGTCGCGCACACCGCGGTGATGAGCGAGGTCGATCCGTCGCGGGCCCCGCGCGGCCGGGTCCTGATCAGCTCGACGGTGCTCGGCACGCCGCCGCCCGATCTGGACCGCACGGTCCGCACGCATCTCGCGGCGCTCTACGGCACGCCCACCGACGACTGGGAGCTGCTGGCGGCCCACCACGATCCGGAGGCGGTGCCCGCCATGGAGCCCCCGCACGACCCGCAGCGCCCGGTCCGGCTGCTCACGGGGCTGTACGTGTGCGGCGACCACCGCGACACCGGCTCGGTGCAGGGAGCCCTGTCCTCCGGCCGGCGCGCGGCCGGGGCGATCCTCGGCGACCTGGGGGTGCGACCGGCCGGAAACACCGCGGCACTCCCGGAGGCGGCCTGACGCCCCGCCTCATCCCAGTGCGGCGACCCGCTCGCGGTAGCCGCGGACCGCGGCGGCGTCCCGGAAGGGTTCGAGGCGCCGCTCGAAGTCCCGTACGTACTCCGTGGCGCGCACCGACCGCATCTCGGCGGCCTGCTGCGCGGCTTCCGCACCCAGCCGGCAGGCCTGGTCAAGCTCGCCGAGCCCGAGCCGGGCGGAGGCCAGTACCACCCGGCAGAACAGCCGGCTGCGGGCGTACGCGGGGGCGCGCAGCTGGAGCGAGCGCTCCGCGTGCTGTGCGGCGGTCCGGTACTGCTGGAGGTCGCGATGGCAGTGCCCGAACTCGTCGGCGAGCTGGGCCTCGTCGAAGTACCGCGCCCAGTACGGCACCTCGTCGCCGGGCCGGGAGGCCTCCAGCGCGCGTTCCGCCCGGGTGAGCGAGGCCGCGCACGCCTTGGCCTCGCCGAGGACCCCGTGCCCACGTGCCTCGACCGCGTGCAGCAGGGCCAGCACGGCCTGCGGCGCGGCCGAGCCGACGCCCTGCTGGGCCACCCGGGCCAGCTGGACCGCCTCCCGGCCGTGCCCGAGGTAGACGGCCTGCCGGCTCATCGTGATCAGGACGAAGCTGCCGTAGGCCCGGTCACCGGCGGCCTGGGCCAGCCGTAACGCCTGGACGAAATAGCGCTGGGCGAGCCCGTGGGCCGCGATGTCGTACGAGGTCCAGCCCGCGAGCCGGGTCAGATCGGCGGCGGCTGCGAAGAGCCGGCGCCCGGTGGCCTCCCCGTACGTGCCGCGCAGCATCGGCTCCGTCTCGTGCTCCAGGTACCGGACGAGGGCCTGCCGGGCGTGGCCGCCGCCGTAGGCGTTGTCCAGGGTGCGGAAGAGTTCGGCGACCGAGCGCAGGGCGGCGACGTCGCCGCTGCTGACCTTCTGCCCGGAGCCCCGTTCGGTCTGCCGCTGCCTGGGGACGCCGACGGGCCCGGCGCCGGGGGCGGCCGGGGAGCCGCCCGGCCCGTGCGGACCGGCGGGCCGGGACGGGGTGGGCCCGCGCAGGCTGTGCCGGACACCGGGTCCGGGCGCGCCGCCCTGTTCGGGCACCCCGGGCACGAAGCCCCCGCCGGGAGCGCTCCCGGCGCCCGGCGTCCCGAGGGCGCCGGGCGCCGGGCGTGGCCCGGCGTGCGCCGCGGTCCCGTGCGCCCTGGCGGCCCCGCCCGTGACGGCGGCGCCCTCTCCGGCCCGTCCCACCCATTCGTCCGCCCGGCCGATCAGCCAGTCCCGGCTGGGGACGACCAGACCCGCCGGGGTGAAGGCGATCTTCCGCAGCTCCACATGACTGCCGGAGTCCTTGCGCCACAGCCCGCTGACGATGTCGACCGCCTCGGCGGGCGTGGCCGCGAACTCCAGACCCGCGTAGACGGGCGCGCAGGCGTCCAGCCCCAGGTCCTGCGCGGAGAGCCGGCGGCCGAGCCGCCTGGTGAAGACCTCCGCGATCAGCGCGGGCGTGGTGCCGCGCGGCTGCTGTCCGCGCAGCCAACGGGTCACGGAGGTCTTGTCGTACCGCAGGTCGAGGCCGTGTTCGAGTCCGAGCTGGTCCACCCGGCGGGCGAGGCCGGCGTTGGAGAACCCGGCTTCGGTGATGAGCGAGGCGAGTCGGCGGTTGGGGGTGCGCTGCGGAGGTCGTTCCGACATCAGCTGTACGGTCTCCTGCCTACGGGGCCGGGCGGGCAGCCCCTCAGGGACTGTTCTGTGTTCTCCCCGCGGCTTCGCGGTGCTGGGCCGGGCCCGAGGGAACGGCGCGAATTTAGCGGCCTCCGGGGCAACCCCGGCCACCTTCGCCCCACATTCATCCGATCGTGTGAGGATTGAGGGCGGCGCTGACGGTAACCACCTGCCGGACCCCCGCTCCGGCGCCGGTCGTACAGTGGCCGGAGGCGCGATTCCGTGCATGGTGACGGGCACGACGGGACACCCCCGGCCCCGGCACCGCAAGTAGAGAGGCTGCTGTCGTGACTGAGCTTCGGTTCGTCCGTCTGGGATTCGGCGAGGAAGCCGTCGACTACCAGGAGGCCTGGCAGAAGCAGCGCGAGGTGCACGCGGCGCGGTTCGAGGACACCGTCCCCGACACCTGCCTGCTGCTGGAGCACCCGCCCGTCTACACGGCCGGCCGGCGCACCGCCGAAAGCGAGCGCCCGCTGGACGGCACCCCGGTCATCGACGTGGACCGCGGCGGCAAGATCACCTGGCACGGCCCGGGCCAGCTGGTCGGCTACCCGATCCAGAAGCTGCCGCGCCCCGTGGACGTCGTCGCACACGTCCGCCGGCTGGAGGAGGCGCTGATCCTTACGGCCGCCGAGTTCGGCGTGGCGACCAGCCGGGTCGAGGGCCGCAGCGGTGTCTGGGTCCTGGGCGACCCGGTCGAGCAGCGCCCGGCGATCGGCGGCCTGTCGCTCGACTTCGACCCCCGGCTGCAGGACGAGGAGTTCGACGCCCGGCTGAACGGACCCGAGTACGCCCCGTCCAACGCCGGCCAGCGCCGCGAGGACCGCAAGCTCGCCGCGATCGGCATCCGGGTCGCCAAGGGCGTCACCATGCACGGCTTCTCCTTCAACGTGAACCCGGACAACACCTGGTTCGACCGGATCGTGCCCTGCGGCATCCGGGACGCGGGCGTCACCTCGCTCGCGTACGAACTGGGCCGCGACCTCACCATCGCCGAGGTGCTCCCGGTCGCCGAGAAACACCTCCGGGACGTCCTGGAGAACGCCGAGCTCGCGCCGCGCACCATCGAGCGTACGAACGATGTCGTGGCCACGGCCTGACCCTCGGAACACCTCCGCGGGAATAGGCCCTGCCGGCCACAGGTTGGGCAGACGTAAAGCCGTTTGAACAACGGGCGTACCCTGGTGTTCGCCGAAGAATCCAATGCAGCGAAAGCAAAGGGGAGTGCCGGAGTGTCCGCTGTCGCACCCGACGGGCGCAAGATGCTGCGCCTTGAGGTCCGGAACAGCCAGACCCCCATCGAGCGCAAGCCCGAGTGGATCAAAACCCGGGCGAAGATGGGCCCCGAGTACAAGCAGCTGCAGAAGCTCGTCAAGGGCGAGGGTCTGCACACGGTGTGCCAGGAGGCCGGCTGCCCCAACATCTTCGAGTGCTGGGAGGACCGCGAGGCCACGTTCCTCATCGGCGGCGACCAGTGCACCCGGCGCTGTGACTTCTGTCAGATCGACACGGGCAAGCCGCAGGCGCTGGACCGGGACGAACCCCGCCGCGTCGGCGAGTCGGTCGTCACGATGGACCTGAACTACGCCACCATCACGGGCGTCGCGCGCGACGACCTGGAGGACGGCGGCGCCTGGCTGTACGCGGAGACCGTCCGCCAGATCCACGCGCAGACGGCGGAGCGGGAGGGCGGCTACACCAAGGTGGAGCTGCTGATTCCCGACTTCAACGCGGAGCCCGGGCAGCTCGCCGAGGTCTTCTCCTCGCGTCCCGAGGTACTGGGCCACAACGTAGAGACGGTGCCGCGGATCTTCAAGCGGATCCGCCCCGGCTTCCGTTACGAGCGCTCCCTGGAGGTCATCACCCGCGCCCGCGAGGCCGGTCTGGTGACCAAGTCCAACCTGATCCTCGGCATGGGCGAGACCCGCGAGGAAGTCAGTCAGGCGCTGAAGGACCTGCACGACGCGGGCACCGAGCTCATCACGATCACGCAGTACCTGCGGCCGACCCCGCGCCACCACCCGGTCGAGCGCTGGGTGAAGCCGCACGAGTTCGTGGAGCTCCAGGAGGAGGCCGAGGCGATCGGCTACTCCGGCGTGATGTCCGGACCGCTGGTCCGCTCCTCGTACCGCGCGGGCCGGCTGTTCCAGCAGGCGATGGAGCGGCGCGGTGCGGTGGCTCCGGCACCGACCGCGTAGCGGCGCTCGTGTGAATCCGAGCACAAGAGACTACTGATCGGTAGCCACTGATTCGACGCGGCCCGTCCGCTCCTCGCAGGTCCGAGGCGCGGATGGGCCGCGTCGGCGTGCGCGACGCCCGTATCAAGGTTTCATTGGTGTTTGACCGACCGGTCACGCACTGGTAACACCAGGCAGTGACCCTGGATACAGGCAGCGCAGCGGTTCTCGCGGCCGCGTCGCTCCTGCGCCCCGTATCCAGTCCGCGCAGCACACTCCGCCCGCCGGGCACCGCCCGGTGAGCGCACCCGTTCCGAGGGGACTTCCACGATGCAGGCCGTGCCGGTACGCGCCACCGCCCTTCCGTCCGTCACCGACGCCCTCCGCGCCGTCGAGTCGCTGCTGCTGAGCAGCGGCCAGCGGACCGCCCGCCGAAACGCCTGGACGGCGGTCCTCGAGGACCGCCGCCGGGCCAAGGACCGGGTCGAGTCCGAGTACGTACTGGAGGCCGTGGCCGACCACCGTTCCTAGGCCACGTAAACTTCATTGCATGGCGAGGAAGGCAAAAACCACTGAAGGCGCGGACAGCGCCGAGAACGCGGGGCGGCTCAAGCAGATCGCCCTGACCTACAAGATGACCAGGCGGTCCGACTCCAAGGTCGGGCTTGTCGTCGCGGGTGTGGGAATCGTCACCTTCGGTGTCCTCCTCGCGATCGGTTTCTTGATCGACCACCCGATCTACCTGGGCATTCTGGGCTTCGTGCTCGCCCTCCTCGCGATGGCGATCGTCTTCGGGCGACGTGCCGAGCGGGCCGCCTTCGGGCAGATGGAGGGACAGCCGGGCGCCGCGGCGGCCGTGCTGGACCGCGTGGGCCGCGGCTGGAGCACGACGCCGGCGGTCGCGATGAACCGCAGCCAGGACGTCGTCCACCGCGCCGTGGGCAAGGCGGGCATCGTGCTGGTGGCGGAGGGCAACCCGAACCGGGTGAAGAGCCTTCTCGCGGCCGAGAAGAAGAAGATGGCCCGCATCGTGGTCGACGTACCCGTGCACGACATCATCGTCGGCAACGGCGAGGGTCAGGTGCCGCTGAAGAAGGTGCGCACCACGATGCTGAAGCTGCCGCGCGTCCTGACCGGCCCGCAGGTGACGGCCGCCAACGACCGGCTGCGCGCCATGGGCGACCTGATGAGTAACATGCCCCTGCCAAAGGGCCCCATGCCGAAGGGCATGCGGATGCCGCGCGGCGGAAAGATGCGCTGAGCGCACCGGGACACGAAGAGGGCGGGGGGGGGGCCCCCGGGGGGGGGGGCCCCCCCCCCCCCCCGGGGGGGGGGGGGCGCGCCGGGGGGGGGGGGGGGGCGGCCCCCCCCCCCCCCGCCCCCCCCGCCGGCCGGCGCCGCCCCCGCC